>CANLXI010000003.1 GCA_947495035.1 uncultured Granulosicoccus sp. | reverse complement strand
AAATATAGTGTTTCTGCATCCCCTCGAAAGGATCCACAGAGTGCTCTTCAGCACACTAACTTTTTGAACGAAGGTCCGAACCCAAGCTAAACCATCTACAACCAGTCTCATTAAAGAGCGAAGCTGCAAACAGCCAATTAAAGCTTAAGCCAGGTACTTCGTTTACATCTATTGCCAGAAGCAACCAATGCAATCCAAGCACCCATTTAAATTACTTGATTTAATTGTAAAAGAGCGTACCAGGGAAGTACTTGCTTCCGCTTGGCTGAGTCCGAGGAGTGTACCACGAACTATTCAACTGGTGGGAAATGATTTTTACATCGCTTCCCGCTACCACCGTCTCAGTGAAGCAGTGTATCGCCTGACCGAGCCGTCTACTTTAACATTGTTTCTGGAAAAGTGGAAAAATAATTTGCATCATTTTCCGCCCCTCCCAGACACACCGATCAAACATCATTCCGTCCGACCGAGCCGCCTATCTTAGCGCGTCCTTCTCGACACAGGGAAATTATTTTCAACCTTTTCCCTGCCTCGCCCCGCCCCGATCGAACCGCTCCGAAGAGCTGTCCCTGCATCGCTGCGAGGAGGCGAATTCTACGGACTTTCTGGCAAAAGGCAACGGGGTTCAGCAACTATTTTTTCAAAAACTTCAAATTTGCTCCCGTGATGTGTCAGAACAGATCATCAGGCCACCCTGCGCCATGCCTTGCAGGACTCAAGTTAGCGTCCATCACTCGCAGCACTTGACTCTCCCATGACAACAATTGGTCAACAATCTGCAACCTGGCGCACAAACCTGCCAGCTTCCACACTCATTGACCACCCGGCAGACGTGACGCCGATGATCGACTTCGACGGTGAATCGGTGCAGCCGTCCGCTATCCGAAAAACCCGGTCACCACCCCTGCCGAGCGATTGCCCCTTTTCCGGTCAGACCAACGACACCCTGGCCACACGCCGCTTACCGACTTGCAGAACCACTTCAGAACCTGATTGAAGCAGCTGTCGTCCATCCTCCACCCGCTCGCCATCGATACGGACCGCACCCTGCTTGATCATGCGATGACTTGCCGAAGTACTTTCCGTCAGGCCCGCATCCACCAGCACATTGGCCAGAGCTCGCCCTTCATTGCCGGCTTCCACACGGACGGATTCGATATCTTCCGGCAACTGCCCCTGCTGAAACCGCTTGATGAAAGCGTCTTTCGCCAACTCTCCGGTACCGACACCGTGGTAGGTATCCACAATCTCCATTCCCAACTCGAACTTGACGTCTCGCGGATTGCGTCCCTCATCAACGGCCTTCCTCAAACCGTCGATATCGGCATTCGTCCTGGCACTGAGCAATTCGAAGTAACGCCACATGATGCTGTCCGGAATGGACATGAGCTTGCCGAACATCTCATCGGCCTCATCGTCGACACCCACATAATTGTTCAGTGATTTGGACATCTTCTGCACGCCATCCAGCCCCTCGAGCAATGGCATCGTGATGACAATCTGCGGCGATTGTCCGTTGCCCTTCTGCAATTCGCGCCCCATCAACAGATTGAATTTCTGATCGGTCCCGCCCAGCTCGACATCACATTCCAGGGCAACCGAGTCGTAGCCCTGCACCATGGGATACAGAAATTCATGCAAGGCGATGGGTTGCTGCTCGCGATAACGCTTGGCGAAGTCATCGCGCTCCAGCATTCGAGCCAGAGTCTGACGAGAAGCCAGTCGGATCAGATCACTGGCTGACATGGGTTCGAACCATTCCGCATTGAAGCGTACTTCGGTCTTCTCGGCGTCAAGAACCTTGAACACCTGCTCCTTGTAGGTCTGAGCATTTGCCAGCACGGCCGCATCATCCAGAGCCGGACGCGTGACACTCTTGCCACTGGGGTCACCGATACGACCAGTGAAATCCCCGATCAGGAAAATGACCTGATGGCCCAGCTGCTGAAACTGGCGCATCTTGTTCAGTAACACGGTATGCCCAAGGTGCAGATCGGGGGCAGTTGGATCGAATCCTGCTTTGATTCGCAGAGGTCGACCTTCTTTCAACCGCTCACGCAACTCGCTTTCCACCAGCACCTCATCGGTACCTCTCGATATCAGAGCAATCTGTTCTTCTATATCGTGACTGTTAATGGATTTCTCCGATGGCATGACTGATGAATTGCTCCACGTGATGAGCCAACAACTGGCTGGATGATCAAGGGAAAATCAACCGGTTTATCAGACACACCCCGGTTGACATTCACTTTTTATACAATTGCTCTACACTTGATAAAGCGCTGACGATTGTAATCGCGACTATAAACGAAAACAGGCGCCATTCATTCACAATCCAATTCTACGAACGGACACTCGCGTTGACTACTAAAAACGCTCACTACCGTCCGCACTGTGTGGACTTTTCACCCGGCGCGTTCAGCAGCACCGGAAATACACGAACTGACAAGTCGCGTGGTTCAAGCGCTGTGGCTGCCGGTCGATCATCACGAGTCAGATCGAAATCCACGACTCGCGGATCTGCCACGTCGGGGCGACGCACGGGTGCCGTCAGACTCGATTCCAGCCCCGCTGGTGTCGAACCACGACCGTACATGAGTCACCGAACCAAGCTCTATACAGCATTGGCAGTGGTCATCGGTGGCATTGTCTGGACAACCGTCGAAAAAGAAACAAGCACCGGCAACCCGGCGAATGCGCAGGAAGTTGTCCGGGCAAGTATGCCGGCACCGACTTTCTTTTTCGACGATGCCGTCGATGCGCTGACTGCTCACTTTTCCAGCGAAAAGGAGCAGCCGGAGGCTGCCGCCGTGACATTTGCGGCCCCCATCGACACTGCCAAACAGGTCGCCATCACTCGCCCGGCAAGCCTTGCCGAGCCGACAGATCAAGGCCTGACGAATTCCGCAGCGCCCAGCGACCCCTTGCACCCCCTGATGGAAACCACTGAGACCGCGGTCACGAAAACGCTGTCTCCTCTGGTTGACCACCCTGCCCTGACAGCCGTTCTGGAGGATGCCGACACACCGGAAGACACCAGCACCATCGTGGTGGCTGTGGCTCCGGGCAACACCTTGTCGGGAATCCTCAACAAGCATGGAGTGAACATCGACCAGATGCCGGGACTGTTGACGGACGATACCGTCAAACAGCATCTGTCCAATCTCAGAATCGGTCAGGAACTGGAAATTCAGCAGCTCCCCGACGGCAACTTCCAGAGCCTGACAACTCGAGTAGGCGATGACAAGCGAATCACGATCAATCGCTCCGACAGCAACTTCGAAGTGGTCTCGATCGACCTGCCACTTGAAAAGGAACGCGTGGTGACGTCAGGGACCATCCAGCAATCTCTTTATCTGGCAGCCCAGCAAGCCGATCTGAAGCAGTCGACCATCATGGAACTGGCCGACATTTTCCAGTGGGAGCTGGATTTCGCCAAGGACATTCGCAAGGGAGACCAGTTCAGCCTTGTTTACGACCGACTGTACCGTGATGGTCGCTATATCGGCGATGGCGACATCCTGGCAGCGGAGTTCATTCGTGGTGGCAAGAACTACCGCGCCATTCGTTTCACGACGGATGATGGCTCAACCGGTTATTACTCTCCTGATGGCAAGTCCATGCGTCGCACGTTCATGCGCCACCCCGTTGATGTTGTCAGAATCACCTCCCGGTTCAACCCCAATCGACTTCACCCGGTACTGCATCAGATTCGCGCACACCGAGGTGTCGACTACGGATCCCCGATCGGATCACCCATCTACGCCACAGCGGATGGCAAGGTGACCTACTCCGGCATGAAGGGCGCCTATGGCAACACTGTTGTTCTGCAACATGGCAAGAAATTCAGCACGCTGTATGCGCACATGTCGAAGATTTCCGAGAAGGCGGCAGCCGGCGCGCGGGTCAGGCAGGGAGATGTCGTGGGCTATGTCGGCAAGACCGGACGAGTGACCGGCGCCCATCTGCACTACGAATTCCGCGTCAACAACATGCAGATTGATCCGCTGAAAGTCGAATTGCCTGCGGCACCACCCATCGAGGGCAAGTATCTTGCCGAGCTCAAGGCTCTATCCGACGAAATGACGGCCCAGATGAGAAGTGTTCTGCCTGCCGGCGACCAGCAGGTTGCCTCGGCCAACAATGCCATCGTCAGCAGCTCCACGACACCCACTCAGCCATGAGAAAAGCCCCGTGAACTGACCGGCCATCAGGGCCGGTAGTTCACGGGGCTCGCCAGGCCCTTCCTAGTTGCCTGATCAGATCGAGAATATCTGTCCCTATACGGAGAAAGACGAACCACAGCCACAGGTGGTCGTGGCGTTGGGGTTGCGGATCACGAACTGGGATCCTTCCAGACCTTCCGTGTAGTCGATTTCGGCTCCCGTCAGATATTGAAAGCTCATGGGGTCAATGAGCAGCTTCACGCCTTCTTTCTTCACCTCGGTATCGCCTTCGTTGATGACCTCGTCGAAAGTGAAGCCGTACTGGAACCCACTGCAGCCGCCACCCGAAACGAAGACACGCAGCATGAGGTCGGGATTTCCCTCTTCCACGATCAGTTCCTTGACTTTCAATGCCGCCGCCTCGGTAAAGACCAGGGGATCAGGCATCTCGAAGTCGTCAAAATTGACTTCAGCACTCATTGGAAATTCCTCTCATTCTCATTGCTAGGCAGTTTACTTGACCTAGCGTTTTAGTCAACTATTCTTCATTGATCGAACGCGATCTCTGACCAGCGGAAACGCTGCACGTGCGGCTTCAGTCGCTTGCCTTCAGGCAAGATCCATATTTCGACGTAGTCGGGGTTGATGGTAGTGATGTTCTTCGCCTTAACCAAGAGTGTCTGGAAAAAACGCAGATCAAAGAAAGCCACCTTGACGACATCGTCACTCAGCGACGATGCAAGAAGCTCATCCTCTCGCCACTCTCCACTGCTCGGCGCTTGTGGCACAGCGGCCCTGACCAACGGGTCGAGCTCACTGTCAGTCAGTATCCAGCGCTGATCCACGCCTGCCTGATTGGCCAGCAGGGTCACAGCGATGGCTCCGGAGGCTCGTTCACGTCCACGAGCCTGAACCAGCGTGATCGACAGGGCTTCCGGCGCGGCACTCGTCCGGGTCAATTCGTCCACCCGAATGGTCCACTCGCTCTCGGTACCTTCGATACGACGATACAAGGCCAGTTCGGCCTTGTCGTCCATCGACTGTTTCGCGCTGTCGTCCAGCCTGACCTGCAGGGATGCGGCCCTGGCTTCAGCCACTTCCAGAGACAGCGCCTGTTGCCTGAGATCGGATTGCAGCGACTCCACCCTGTTCTGCAACTGCAGTTGCTCCTGCTCGGCACTGGCTTGAAGAAGCCGCAGTTGCTCCCGGGACAATGCCTGTGACTGAAAGCGTCCCGATATCCAGGCTGCCGGTATGCACAGAGACAGCGCAACCAGCAGGAAGGCCTTGCCTGGAATGCGGGAAATCATGGTCGCTCCCTGATCGGTATACCGTTCAGGGCATCAATGCCGGTTGTTGCAGACCACGGGTTTCAGGCAGACCGAGCATGAGATTCATGTTCTGAATGGCCTGACCGGCAGCCCCCTTCACCAGATTGTCTTCCACGGCCAGCACGACGGCCGTGTCCCGTCCTTGCGGTTGATGCACCGCCAGGCGACACATGTTGGTGCCGCGCACGGAGCGAGTTTCGGGGTGTGCACCGGCCGGCATGACATCGACAAAGGGTTCGTCCCCGAATCGTTCCTCGAACAGTGCCTGTAGGTCGACTTTCTGCGTGAGCCGGGCATACAGGGTGGCATGAATGCCTCTGATGATCGGCAACAGGTGAGGTGTGAACGTCAGACTCACGGGACCAGGGCTCATCGCGGCCAGACCTTGCTCGATTTCCGGCAGATGCCGATGCCCGGCAACCCCATAAGCACGAAAACTGTCGGCGGATTCTGCCAGCAGGTTGGGAACAGAGGCCCCTCGACCCGCGCCGGTGATTCCGGATTTGGCATCGGCAATCAGCGTTTCGGTATCCACGATGCCCGCTTCCAGCAATGGCAGGAAGCCCAACTGCACAGTGGTTGGATAACAGCCCGGGTTGGCCACCAGCAAGGCATCGCGAATGCTGTCGCGATTCATCTCCGGCAGACCGTAGACGGCTCGCTCCACCCACTCGGCGCTGGCATGCTGCATGCCGTACCACTGCTCCCAGACCGGCACATCCTTCAATCGGAAGTCGGCCGACAGATCAACGACACGGATACCCTTTTCGAGCAGCGCCGGAGCCTGCTTCATGGCTGTGCCATTGGGCGTGGCGAAAAACACCAGATCGCAGTCAGCGTCCGTGACGTCGTCAGGGTCCGAGAACAGCAGGTCGACATGACCGCGCAGGCTCGGGAACAAGGCATCGACCCGAGTACCGGCCTGCGCACGGGAGCTGATGAAGACGATGTCGATGTCGTCGCGAACCGACAGCAATCTCAGTAATTCCACTCCGGTATAGCCTGAACCCCCAATGATCCCGATTCGCATGTGCGTGATTGTTCCCTGCCTTCAAACTTTAACCAAGCGCTGTCTGCGCTCCTCAGCGAACGATTATTGCACAGTCGCGCGGACCCGGAATCACTCGTGCATGATCCGGGCCCGCACAACACTAGCGAGCAGGCATCGGGTTGGCCAGGTCATCCCAGGGAGCAGCATGGACCTTGTCGCCACGGATGTAGAACACCGAGTCATTGACCATCACGGCGCGATCATCGGCGTAACTGTGGTAGTAATCGCCACCGTCCCCGAATGACTCGACCACCATGGCACCGCGTGAGGTAATACCCGCATCGGCTCCGGTACGAATCTCGAAACCGTGAAACCCCGAATAATTCCAGCCATGATAGGTAGTGGCCTCATGCCCGGTGGGCGAACTGCTCGGTGAAGCCTGTCCATGGACATCGATACCGAAACCGACGCGTGCAGGATGATCATCCGTGGCGGACTGCACGACGATGGCTCGATGATCGCTGAGCGCGCGTGACTCGGTGCCTCGCTGACCGACCAGCATGGATTGCACTTCGGTTGGTGCGGCCGGATTGCTGACATTGAACAGGGACAATTTCACGCCCTGAACCAGTGCGCCGCGTCCGTCACCGATGTCGCCCGGTGTTGCCACAGCGTCCTTGCCGATGCCCAGCAGATAGTCCGCGCTGATGGGATGCAGATAATCACTGTAACCATCAATCTGCAACTCTCCGGCGATGGCCGGCTGCAACGGATCTGCCAGATCGATGATGTACAGTGGATCGGTCTGCCGGAATGTCACCAGATAGGCGCGATCGCCCAGAAAACGCGAAGCATACAGCTGCTCACCCGGCTTGCCGATGAAACCCGGCTCCGACGCATTGGGCAGGCTTGCAACCGTGTCCAGCTCTCCGCCACCATCGGCGTGCAATACGCTCAGCAGAATGGGGCTTTCATCGAGACCTTGCCGATCATTGAAGGTTGCCACGCGCAGGTAGCCGTCCCGTTCACTCATGCGAAAAGGCTTGCGCAGAGGATTCCAGCCGAGATGCCCCTGGACAGTGCCCGACCCGGCATAGAGCAGTTGGCCAGAGTCGATATTGAACTGATGAATATCGGTATCCACACGGGGATCATGCCATTCGATATCCACCGGAAAACTACCATCATCGACGGACAGGGAACCACCGTTCTCGGCAACCGGACCTGAGGAATAGTCGTATTGCGTGGTAGCCAGGAAAACGGCTTGTGGCGAGGCATACAGCGTCTCCGTCGCCCCGAGATAACACTCGTTGTCGCTGAACTGCCAGGCCTCCAGATCGAACACGGACAAGGTAATGATATCGGGTGAATAATAGTGGTCGCTACTGGCAGAATCCGAGACGAAACAGCTGCCGGGATCGATCAGCGCCGTACGGTTCGCACCGCCATCGAGGCTGTATTGCGGCAGAAGATCGGTCGCTGATGCGCTGTTGACGGCTTCTCGCCATTGGTCCGCGCTGACCTGGTATGACTGCACGTCGGGCAACTGCGGGTAGAAGCGTGAAGCCAGAAACAGGTATTTGCCGATTCTCCGGCTCGATACGATCTGCCCGTCCAGGTTCAGTGTGGCGGTCACCGAGGCATTG
This sequence comes from uncultured Granulosicoccus sp., assembly GCA_947495035.1. GTDB lineage: Bacteria > Pseudomonadota > Gammaproteobacteria > Granulosicoccales > Granulosicoccaceae > Granulosicoccus. The sequence goes on along the minus strand of CANLXI010000003.1, from coordinate 257,471 downwards.
GCGGCATCGCTGACATCCACGCGTGTGATGAGACTGTCACGCCCGCCGAACATGGCAGGTTCTGACCAGTAAGCCCAGAAACTGTTACCCGAGGCACTCACTATTGCCTGCGTCTGCTCGTCCTTCTCGTAGAGGTAGAATCCTTCCGCGTAACGACCATCGAGCGACAGCGGCAAGTCCCGGAGACCAGTGGCATCGGGAGCGTCAGCGTCGAGTTGCAGGATGCGCAGAGTCGTGCCGGCCGCAAGAGGCTCTTCTCCGGGCAGCGTATCGCCGATAAAACCATCCTCCGGACCGTAGTAGTAGTCGTAGGCACTGTTCAGCAGATAGAGTCGGTCACCGCTTGCATTGACCTTGACCCAGTCCTGCTCGTCCACACCCAGCTCCTGCACATTGGTCGAGGTGACCTCATTGCCACTTGAGGAATCATCGACACCCCCCTCGCCGCCACTTTCACCACCGGTATCACCACCGGATTCCCCCGACGCCGCGCCATCGCCACTCACGGGCGCCGAATCCTGATCGCCGGACTCGGACGATAAATAGTCAGGGTTGCCCTGGGAGGCCGTGTTCTGCGCAATCAGGCCCTCCCTGACGGCATCCAGAAATGCATCGCCGCTACCCAGTGTTCGCAGCTTGCGATCACCGAGTGGTTCGACGGATGTGTCACTGTCAGAGCTGCAGGCAGCCAGCAATACCGCGCTGACAAGACCGGCAACCACCGTGATTCGTGCGTTCATGCGCATTTTCCTCCCCTCGGCCCATTTGGGACTAATATCCCAATCATACTCCTGTAGCGACCAAAGGCAAGCCTGAATCAAGTCAAACAGGTGCCATGTCAAGTTTTACCGTCAGGCGATGGTGAGGTCCGGCAGGAGGAATCCGGCTGCTTGAATGGCATCCTGTAGCTGTTCTGCATCATACGGCTTGGGTAGAAATCGAACGACTCCCAGGCTTTCGGCCAGGTGCCTGTTGGCTTCATCATCACGACTGCTGATGATGATGACGGGTGGGCAGGCTTCGGCGTAGCGCCGGCGAATCTGTCGCAGAAATCCGAGCCCGTCGAGGCGCGGCATGTCCAGATCCAGGATGATCAGGTCCGGCAGCGCCGAGGCCATGCTCTCCAGCGCTTCGACGCCGTCGCGACATTGCCGGACCGCGATGCCCGATTGCTGCAACATGTCGTCGGTGGCCACTCGCATTGTCAATGAATCATCAACCACCAGTGCTACCGGTCGCCGGGAAGATCGCGCAGCTCTGCCGGGAGCATCGGTGTCCGGCCTCGGCATCTCGACGATTCGGTTGAGGTCCAGAATCAGTACCTGCCGACCGTCAGCCAGCACACTACCGCCCGAGTAGCATTTCAGGCTGGCCATCTGTGATCCCAGCGCCTGAGTGACCAGCTCTCGATAACCGATGACCCGATCCACTTCCAGCGCCAGCTGCTGGCCACTGACACTGACGAGCACCGCCGCACGCTCGACCGGCTGTCCGGAAGCGTCACCACCGTCCATGGGTGCGATCAGCCGGGACAGGCTGATCGGACGATACCGCTCCGGTGCTTCCACCCGGGTACGCGGCGTATTGACCGAATCCACCTGATTGACAGGCATGGCAAACAGTACGCCAGCCTCTTCCACCAGTACCACCTGATTGACCACAATGTGCTGCGGAATGCGCAGACACACCCGCGTCCCCTCTCCCGGCTGTGTCGCAATCTGCACATGACCACGCAATTGCCTCAGGCTGGCGTCGACGGCGGCCAGGCCCAGACCATGACCACCTACCGGTGTGGGCGATGCAATTCGGGTGAAACCGGAGCGAAACAAGGTGGCCTGCAGTTGTTCATGCGTCTGAATCGGCGCTTCACCTCTTGCCTGCAGGACTCGATTCAGTTCTGCCCTGTCGATGCCACGACCATCATCATGGACCTCGATGACCAGATCAGTGCCATCGACACTGGCCAGCAGACTCACGGTGCCCATGGCCTGCTTGCCCGCTTGCAGACGCTCTTCCTCGCTTTCGATCCCGTGCACGATGCAATTGCGCACCAGATGTTCCAGCGGTGCCTGCAGTTGACGGAACAGCGCCCGATCGAGTGTCACCTCACCTCCACTGATCCGAATGCAGGCCCGGCACCCCAGCAGATCTGCGGCATCCTGTACAGCCTGGGCGAGCCGCTCCTCGATTTCATCCACCCGAACCAGCCTGGTGCGTATCAGCCCCTGTTGCAGACTGGCTGCAGCGCGCGAGGAATGCTGCTGTTCGCGTTCGGCGCGATGCAGTGCCAGACGCATGCTGTCGTGCGCCGCGTCCAGGTCCGCCAGTATTTCGTTCATCGCCGGTGTGTTGCGAAACTGTTCCGCCTGCGGCAAGGCTTGCCAGCGAGCCGAAGTGGTTTCGATATCCTGACAGATCTCGCGCAGGCTGCCCAGTTCGTGATTCAGGCGGGCCTGATTGACCGTCACATCGGTTGCCAGCTCCAGCAAACCGTCAAATGCCGCATCGCTGACCAACAGTGGCTCGGATGACGGTGACTGCGAACCCTGTGACTCTTCAAGCTGGTCTGCGTCGGCCACACTTGCCTGGGCAGAGGCCTGAAAGACCAGGCTGTTCAATATCATCAGGCCATCTTTCAAGGCTTCCTGTTGCGCTTCGGAGTTCTCCGCGGCGGCTTGCAACTGCCGCTCCAGCGAATGCGCGTGCTCGGCAATACTCATGCGCCCGGCCATGCGCGCGCTGCCCTTGAGTGTATGCAATACAGCCAGCGCGGCGTCGATGTGAGTGCCGTCCGCAGGCGAGCTGTGGGCAGCACGACGCAGGCGGTCCAGTAACTCGCGTGCCTCCTCGGCAAACACATCATGGAGCGAACGTATGTTGGCAGACAGAGCAGGTCCCGCCGATTGTGTATCACTGCCGGGAATGACCTTTGCCATGAAACCCGGCAAACGGGCTTCTATTTCCACGATTTCCGCTGTGACCGGCTCACCGGTAGCCAGGCTGTGCAAACGAGCTCGCAAGGCTCTGAGCAACTCGCGAATGTAACGCGTTTCCGTCGCGTCGAACGATGTTCCTTCACGCTGTCGGGTCAGGGCAACTCTCTGCAGAGGCTGCACGATGGCGGTGATACCGGTCGCCCCTACCGTCTGCGCACTGCCGGCCATCGTATGCAAGGCACGCAGCATCTGTTCGGTAGGCAGACGCAGGGACAGGTCGGCACTGGGCTGGAGTGCGGAACTGACCGATGCTTCCAGGTCGTCCAGATGCCCCAGACACTCGAAGTGAAAGACATGTTCGAGCGTATTGTCCAGCGCTGCGTGGATGGAGTCATCCAGCGTATCGGACAGCAGATCGTCATCGACATTGAGTGTCAACCCGCCGGTATCGTGCAGATCGAACGGTTCCGCCACGGCATCCAGTCGCGACAGCAGATCAGCGAAGCCTCTCGGGTTTTCGCCGTGACTGAGCCATTGATCGATCAGTTGCGGAATCACACCATGCACTTCTTCCAGCAGCGACAGTTGATCCTCTTCCAGTACCTGCTGCATCACCGGCCCCCGCTCGAACCAGTCGCTGGCTGATCCTGCCAGTTGCACAATGGCCGGAGAGCCCCCCTGCCTTGCCTGATTCAGCAGCAATCCCAACGCCTGTCCGATGGCTGCCAGAGGGGAGCCTGACGGACTCGCCCGGTATTGCACCAGGGCTTCGCCCAGGGCGTCCCAGAAAGGCAGCAGCCGGAAGACACTGCGTTCGACATCCTTGTCGCGAGCCACGGCATGCGATGGTTGCGGCGTCTCACCCAGCAGATTGCACGCATTGAGCAACGCCTCCTCGGCATCGACCAGCAACACGCCGGCAGAGGCCTGTGGCTGCAGAACGCAACCCAGGTAATAGTCCATCGAGACCAGCAGGGTCGCGATCTCTTCGTGCACGGCCCGCATCGAGCGATTTTCATGCAATGAGACCTGCCGTCCACCCTGCACCTGCAGATGTGTCAGAACATCCACCAAACCTCGAAGCAATGGCGTGACTTCCGGCAACGGCAGAATCTGCAAGGCCTGATTCACCTGCTCCAGTTGCCGGGCAACAGTCTGACACTCATCGCTTGCCAGTGGCTGCGCATGAAACATCTCGGTCAGGGAGTCGGCGACGGCGTGCAGACTTCCCCGCGCTTCACGCAGGCAGGCGTCGATGGCCATATCGACATAGACCTGCTCATTCTGGTCACCCACCTGAACGCCGGACGAGGTACTTCGCCGGATGCTGTCTCTGGCATTCTGGTCCAGCAAGGTGTCCAGCAGCAGTAGCGATTCGGCCAGCCGCTGACAACGCTGCGCCGGTGTTTCCGCCGCACTGCTGTCATTGGCCGACTCGCCCGTTGCCGGAGGCGCAAACGGTGTTTTCGCTACGGTGTCGCCAGTGTCATCGGGCGTGCGACCGAGGTCTTGATCAGTTGCCTGTTCGTCGAGACACCGCAGATCCGCATTGATCGATTGCAGACAGGACAATGCCTGAGTGGCCCCCATCAGGGTGAGCACCGGCTCAAGCTGGCTCAACCTGACCCGCAGGCGAATGAGCTTCGGCTGCTGTCGTCCGTTCTCATCGATGTCGCTTTCCAGCCACTGGCGCAGCTCATGTGTCTCGGCCGCCAGGCTGTTGCGGATGGCTCGCGACAGATGGTAGCCCACACCGATGGTCGGTGTGTTTCGGCTCTGATTGGCGCGCGCAGCCTGCCGGATGCGATCCAGCCGAAAGCGCCTGCGCAGCGCAATCGCCGCAGGATCTTCCGATTCGGTCTGTGCCACGTAATACAGGAAGTTGCGCAGCAGATCGCCGGGCAGAAGATCCTCGGGATTCGCCACGGCTGCACAACGATGCAGGCTGCGTTCGAGCTGCGCGTAGAGACTGCGCAGTGCCGCCCCATCCGTGAGTTGCCCGTCTGCGGTTGCACGCGCAACCAGCGATGCGGCCTGAAACAATGGCAGCAGAATGTCGAGATGTTTTCGGGATTCGCAGAAGTCTGCCAGCGCATCGATTTCGTGAGCAACCAGCCGGAGCTTGTGGGCTCGAAGATCGTCGTCGTCAGCGTTTCTCCACCAGTCCAGCAAGCGCTGCGCCAGACCGGCATGAGCCGCAGAGGCACGATCCACCCAGGCCTGGCGTTGGGCAGGCCAGTCGCTGCCGGCCTCGTCCTTGCCGCGGGTCACGGCAACGGACCCCGAGCCGGGTTGCGGCAGTTCGATGCCGGCAGCCAGCACCAGCACGTCGGACAACAGCGCTTCGTTGCGACATGCCCGGCTGTCATTGACCAACGGCAACAACGGCAGGGCGTTGTCTATCGTGATATCACCCTGTAACAGGGTGACATGCTCACTCAATTGATCGCTGGCCAGCAACAGCACCCTGCCCAGTTCTTCCTCATCAGCCGACTGCCCCTGTTGGTCGGCATCCAGCAAGGCCAGCAATTCCTCGGCGACGTAGACAGCCGCACCCTTGTCCAACAGGACCAGGGTGTTGCGAAATCGCTTCAGATCATCGCATAGCAGTTGTCGGGTCGATGCATCGCGATTGTCCAGATATACCTGCAGATGCAGGGCGAAGTCATCGGCTTGCACCCGCAGATGTGCCAGGGCCTCGTGCGAGAAATCGGGAGCAGGCAAGGAATCCTCTGAGACACTATCGTCATCGGATTCATCCATGAATGGCAGCCCGTTCTGCAGCCCGACGGGCCTGACTTGCCTTGACGACCGAGCCTTCTTCACCGGCACCCGACTCGGCGGCAGGTCTGGGTGGCAGTTGAAAATCTGCCAGGCTCTGACGCAACTCGCTGGCCAGCTCTTCCAGCTCACTCAGTGAATCGACATTGCCGGTAACGGCATCATCGGTTTGTCGGGTGATGCGGTTGATCACATCCATGTTCTCCGACAAGGTACGCACCAGCGCGGTTTGCGCTGTCGTTCGCTGCGCCAGAGTACTGGCACGTTGCCGAAGGGTGTCTGCATCCTGCCGAATGGCCTGCAGTGATGTTGTCGCCTTTTCTGTCTGGGAGACACCGGCGGCCAGTTCCACGCTGGTAAATTCCATGGATTGCACCGTATCAGATGCATCCTGCGCGATGGTGCTGGTCAGTGTATCTATATCCCGAGTGGTACGCCCCAGCACTTCGGCCAGTTGCGCAACTTCATCCGACAGGCGGCCCAGATCCGCGGCGGCATCCCCCGGGGAACTGGCACGTGAACCTGCCGATGCGCGAATGGTGGTATTCAGTGCCAGCAGATCAGTACGTCGCGCCACCTCACGAATGACACCCACACGCTCATTGATAGCCGCGACGTTTTCCACCAGGCGATGCATGAGCCGGGTAGTGACGTCCGCCTCGTTACGTATCGAAAACAGGCGATTGAGCGTGATCGCCAACGACTCTGCTCCAAGTTCTGCCTGAGCCACAGCCGCCTGGGCCGTTGTGGCAGTTTCCGCCGCGTCGCTGGAAATCTCTGCCATCGCTCCACCCAGCGCGGACAGATGATTGGATGAACGCAGGGTTTCGGCAGATTGTTCGGTGCAGGCCATGGAGACCGATTCCGCCGACTCTCTCGAGCGCAGGATCGCAGCGTTGATCTGCTCCGAGGTATGGCCCATGGTGCCGACAAGCCAACGCAATTCGCTGATGGAGTAATTGAAGGCTTCGGCCAGAGACCCCGTCATATTGTTGCCGACCGTGGCACGTACGCGCAGGTCGCCACTGGCCAGTGGTGCAATTTCATCCATGAGCCGCAACACGGCAGCCTGTTCATGGCTGTCTTCAATCCCTCGCCTGCTCTCTTCCTGCTCGACCGAGCGACGTGATGACACGAGTAACCAGCAGAACAGCAGCAGACTGAGAAAGGCGAGCCCGAGACTCCAGTAGGCAGCGTTGCGCATGGCCGGCACGGGCATGCGCAATCGCCCCATGAGCCGATCGGTTGCAACCAGCTCGCTGCCTTCCACGGAGCCATCCTGCACAGCCTCCCAGGCCACTTGCAGGTCGGCCATGCGCTCGCTGGCCAGAGCGGAGGTTCGAGCCAGCCCCATCAGCGACACCAGCAGGGCCAGTATCGACAGAATCAGCAGAACGAAAGGTACGGACAGTTTCCTTTCACGCGAGGTGTAGGCAACAGCAGACATCAATTATCGGTTTCCGCAATATTGAGAAATACAGGAGACTGCAACAGCGCGGCAATGTCCAGCAGACGATGCACGCGGTCCTGCTGGACAACTGCCTGCGTCGTCAGTGCCAGATTTCCGTCACTGGAGAATACGGCGTCCTCCTGATCCAACGGTACCTCGCTCAGCGGTGTGGCACTCAAACCGAACACGGTATCGACCTGCAGCCCACCCTTGCCGATCGACTCTGTCAGTTCCAGTGTATGACCCGTGGATGAGCGACGCCCTGAAAAGGCACCGAGATCGGTCACCGGCAACAATTTGCCATGCGCTACTGCAAGTCCGCGAAACCAGCGTTGAGTACCGGAAACCGGTTGCACACGCAGCTGTTCGTGAACCGAGCTGATCAGCTCTGCTGGCGCAGCCAGGGCCAGGCCACCGGCTTCGAACAACAGGTGTCGTATAGCCACGAGACTTCAGGCGTCACTGGTTTCAGCAGGCTCATCCGCCTTGCTGGCCGTGGCTACCGGCACATCGCGAGCTGGCAGCGGTATCGGGATATGGCGACGCACGGCAGCCAGCAGACTCTCGGCAGTGAAGGGCTTCGACAGGTGCGCATTGCTGCCGACGATTCGACCACGTGCCTTGTCGAACAGGCCGTCCTTGCTGGAGAGCATGACAACCGGGATTGCCTTGTGATCGGCATTGTTTCTTATCAGTGCGCAGGTCTGGTAGCCATCCAGACGCGGCATCATGATGTCTGCCAGCACCAGAGCCGGACGATGCTCGACCACCAGAGCAAGCGCCTCGAAACCATCGACGGCCGTGACAACCCGATAGCCCTCGGACTCCAGGATTGCCTGCGCAGACTGGCGGACCGTTTTGCTGTCATCGACCAGCAGAACGGTAGGCGCTGTCATCTCGCCTGTCGCTTCGGTGGCGCTATGTCCATTGTCTGAATGTTTCATGCAGAGGCTCTTGCCGACGCAACCGTGTACCGTGTCAAGGGTATCCGATTAGATGCCTCAGCGTCACGCGATACGGACGATAAACCCGCACGGCCATTAGACCATGCGATACTTGGACTAACGATTAGCCCGTATCAGAAGCACTCTTATGAGCATTACTCTTGGTGTCGTGATGGACCCGATCGAGTCGATCACCCCTTACAAGGACACGACCCTGGCCATGATGCTGGCCGCCCAGGCCCGCGGCTGGACCGTCCACAGTATCGACCAGAAAGACATGTATCTGGATCAGGGCCGGGCCTTTGCCCGTCGCCGCAAGGTACAGGTGTACGACGACAATCAGCACTGGTTCGATGCAGAGGATCCCATGGATGCCCCGCTGTCCGAACACGATATCATCCTGATGCGCAAGGATCCGCCATTCGACATGGACTTCATCTACACCACGTATATCCTCGAACGTGCCGCAGTCGAAGGTGTCTATGTCAGCAATCGTCCGGGATCCCTGCGTGACGTCAACGAAAAGCTCTATACCTCCTGGTTCAGCGAGTTCTGCCCGCCGACACTGGTGACAACCAGTTCGGAACGTCTCAAGGGTTTCATAAGACAACATGGCGACGCCATCATCAAGCCGCTCGATGGCATGGGCGGTGCCGGCATATTCAGACTCACGCCAGATGATCCGAACATCAATATCATTCTCGAGCATTCCACGCTGAACGATACCCGCCAGATCATGGCACAACGTTACGTGCCCGAGATCAAGGACGGCGACAAGCGCGTGCTGGTGGTCAATGGCGAGGCGGTGCCCTATGCGCTGGCTCGCATTCCGGCCCAGGGAGAAACCCGCGGCAATCTGGCAGCTGGCGGCCGAGGAGTCCCGGTCGCCATTGGCGATAGCGAGCGACGCATTGTCGAGGCGGTGGCACCGTACTTGCTGGAACGCGGATTGCTGTTCGTCGGGCTGGACGTCATTGGCAGTTATCTGACCGAGATAAACGTGACCAGTCCTACCTGCGTGCGAGAACTGGACGCATTCATGCATACACAAGAGACCGGAAACGCCAAGAGCAAGGACCATGTTCCCGGAATTGCGGACAAGTATCTGGACGCCGTGGAGGCGGCAATGAATCATTCATGAGCGAACATGCCGTTCCCGTTACCAGGCATCATCCGGATGTGCTGACCGTTGCCCTGTTCATTGCGGCAGCGGTGCATGCCATCGTGCTGCTGGGCGTCAGCTTCAATCCGTTTCTGGATGAAATGCGGACACCACCATCGCTGGAAGTCATTCTGGTCGAGCAATCGAACAGCGACAAGCCGGAGGAAGCTGCCTATCTGTCGACATTCTCGCAGGATGGTGGCGGTGAGTCGGAGGAAAACACGCGTCCTTCCTCCCCCTTTGCCAGCTCTCTGGATGTCGATTCGGACGGTCTGGCCGCTACCCCGATCCTGAAAAGCGCGCCAAAGCCCAGCGAAGAGAGTGCCGAAGAAGTCGTGACGGCAGTATTCTCGGAGGACTCGGTCAAGACCGAGGAGACCAGCGAGAACAATGAAAAGTCCGACGCGGCCGAGGACTCGGTGGTGGTGGAGAAAAACATGGACATCGCCCGCCTGGCCGCCGAAATCGAGCGACAGCAGCAGGAATTCGCCAAGCGTCCGAAGAAGAAACACATCAATGCCCGCACCACCGAGACCGCCGCTGCCAGTTACATGCACAAATGGGTCAAGCAGGTGGAGCGCGTCGGAAACCTGAATTACCCCGATGCGGCTCGCCGCAACAAGATGACCGGATCCCTGATACTGATTGTGGGCATCTACAAGAACGGCGATATAGAAAGTGTTACCGTTGACGAATCCTCCGGCCACAAGCTACTGGATGACGCCGCTGTCCGTATCGTGGAAATGGCGGCACCATTCGAAGCCATGACAGGCTCCCTGGCCGAAGAAACCGATATTCTGTATATAGTACGAACCTGGGAATTCGAGAGCAGCTCGGTTCGAAGCTACTGACACCACTGAACGGGGCATCTGGCCAATTGATGAATCTGACGCATCACTTCCTGTTGTCCATGCCTCAGATGCAAGATACGGATTTCCGCGATTCCGTGGTCTACATTCTCGATCATGGTGAACACGGTGCCTTCGGCGTCATCATCAATCACGTGCTGGGAATGAGCCTTGATGAGGTGTTCTCGCAAATGGCCATCCATTGTGATGATGCTGCCATCAGAGAACAGGATGTCATGCGCGGTGGCCCGGTCGACGAAGGCCACGGACTGGTACTGCACCCGCCCGGCCCTCGATTCGAACTGACACGAGATTTCGACATCGGCGTTTCCCTGTCCAGTTCACGCGATGTACTGGAAGCACTCGCCAAAGGCGATCAACCCCACACCTATCTTGCCCTGCTGGGGCATTCCGGCTGGGCACCCGGACAGCTGGAAATGGAGATTGCCTCCAATGCCTGGCTCACCTCCCCTGCCGATACCGACATCATTTTCCACACCCCGCTGGCCGAGAGACGTCAGGCAGTGGGTCAGCTGCTGGGAATCGATATCACACAGATCGTCGGACAGTCCGGCCATGCCTGACCACCCTCCTGCCCCCGAGCCGGCATCGGGCGCAGCCTCCGGAGCAGTCGGCACCTGCCTGTGCTTCGACTATGGCAGCAAGCGCATCGGCACCGCCATTGGCGAAGCACGCTTGCAAAGCAGTCGGCCGCTGGAAGTCGTCATCAACACCAATGGCACACCCGACTGGACGACGATCGACTCACTGGTGGAACAATGGCAACCCAGCGATCTGGTCGTTGGCTGGCCACTGACGGAAGATGGCGAGGAACAGACCATCACCCACCATGTACGTGGATTCGTCAAACGCCTGAAGAAGCGCTTCGGACTGCCAGTGCACCTGTGTGACGAACGCTTCAGCTCCATGGCGGCGCAGGAGGTCATCCGTCAGCAACGGCGCAGCGGACAAAGACGTCGCAAGACTCGACACGGAGATGTCGATAAGGTCGCCGCGGCCCTTATACTTGAGTCCTGGTTCAGCTTGAGAGAATAAGTCAGTGACAGAATTGCCCAGTACCCTCTATGACACGCCGACCGTCACCGGCTGGCTCGATGGCATGGTTGAACCATTGATGAGCCTGATCGGCAACGACTCATCCACCGCGCTGATCGGTATCCGCCGAGGCGGAGTGGACGTTGGTCGCTATCTGCTGGACAAGCTGACCCTGGCCGGCGCCCCGGTCCATGCGGAGCTGGGCGAGCTCAATATCGCCTTCTACCGGGACGATTTCAGTTCGGTCGGGCTGCACCCGGTGGTGGGTCCCTCTCAGGTGCCGTTCGATGTCGACAACAGACATATCCTGCTGGTCGACGACGTACTGGGAACCGGTCGGACGGTGCGCGCAGCGATGAACGAGATATTCGATTACGGACGCCCGGCGAGGATCTCGCTGGCAGTACTGGTACAGCGAGATGGTCACGAATTGCCCATCCGCGCCGATGTCACGGGTCAGACCATGACGGTGCAGTCGAACCAGTACATTGATCTGGATGCCGACAACATGCAGCTCAACGTGGGTCAAAAAGCATGAGTCTGCCGGATCCGCAATTCAACACCCAGGGAAAACTCCACCATTTCATCGATCTGGACGGACTGGACCGTTCTCTGCTTACGCAGATTCTGGATACGGCCGAGGGCTTCGCCGGGGTGGGTGACCGGACGGTCAAGAAGGTCCCCCTGCTGCGAGGCAAGACGGTCGCCAATCTGTTCTTCGAGAACAGCACCCGAACTCGCACAGCCTTCGAACTGGCGGCAAAGAGGCTCAGTGCCGACATCCTGAATGTCGACCTGGTGACCTCTTCCACCAAGAAGGGAGAATCCCTGCTCGATACTCTGCATGTGCTCGAGGCCTTGCAGTGCGACATGTTCATCGTACGCCACGGCGATTCGGGAGCAGCGCATTTCATTGCCCGGCATGTCTCGCCGGGTATCAATATCATCAATGGCGGGGACGGCCAGCATTCGCATCCCACCCAGGGCATGCTGGACATGTTCACGATCCGTCGCCACAAGGGAGACTTCGCCAATCTGTGCGTGGTCATCATCGGCGACATCCGTCACTCACGGGTTGCCCGGTCGGACATATCGGCGCTGGCAAAACTGGGCACCGGAGAGATCCGGGTGGTGGGTCCGCGCACACTGATTCCGGCCGATGTGGAATCGCTGGGCGTGACGGTCTACCCCAACCTGGACAAGGCCCTGGTGGGAGCCGATGTCGTAATGGGTCTGCGTCTGCAGAAGGAGCGCATGCTGAGTGCAACGGTTCCCAGCAGCAGTGAATTCTATCGGACCTACGGACTGTCTCCCGAACGGTTGGCGCTGGCAAAACCCGATGCGCTGGTCATGCACCCGGGACCAACCAACCGCGGCGTGGAAATCGCCGGTAGCGTGGCCGATGGAGCCCAGTCCGTGATACTCGAGCAAGTGACCTATGGCATTGCCGTCCGCATGGCAGTGATGTCCATCGTGATGGGCAACGCCGAGAGTCTGCGCCGTTCGGAGGCGGTGACATGAATATTGCCAAGCAGTCCGTCATCATTCGCAATGTCCGCCTGCCCGGTGACAGTACCCCCCACCTCATCGTCCTGAAAGACGGACGGGTGGAGAGCCTCGATCAGTCTTCCAATGGACAGACCGAATACTCCGCAGACAGTATCGAGATCAATGCCGCCGGCATGACAGCCCTGCCCGGCATGATCGATCTGTACGCACGCCTGCGCGAACCCGGCCTGACACGCAAGGGCACGATTGCCCGTGAATCGCAGGCCGCTCTGGCCGCAGGGTTTACCTGTGTACTGTGCGCTCCCGACACCCAGCCGGCAATCGACAGCGTGGCGACAGTCGAATTGGTGCAGCACCGTGCAGAGGTCGCCAATGGTGCCCGCGTCATTCCCATGGCCGCTCTGACAGTCGGCTTGCAGGGAGAACAACTGAGTGAGCTGGCCACCTTGCAGGCCGCCGGTTGCCCGGTGGCTGGCCAGGCCGATCACCCGCTGGAGAGCACTACCGTGCTGCACAGTGCCATGGAGTACGCCGCCTCCTTCAACATGCCTCTGTTCATGACGGCACGGGACGCGCAACTGGGAGCCAGTGGCTGTGCTCATGCCGGTGCAATGGCGACCCGGCTCGGCCTGCCCGGTATTCCGGTAGCCGCGGAAACTGTAGCCCTGGCCAGACTGCTGGAACTGTGCAGTGAGACAGGCTGCCGCCTGCACATTTCCAGAATCAGTTCTGCCAGAGCGGTACAGATGGTCGCCGCCGCCAAGCAGCAGGCACTTCCCGTCAGCTGCGATGTGGGCCTGCATCATCTCTTTTTCACTGATGAACACCTGTCAGGATACGATTCATCTTTCCACAGTGCCGTGCCGTTTCGCAGTCATGCCGACCGGGATGCATTGCGCCAGGGACTGGTCGATGGTGTCATCGATGCCATCTGCAGCGATCACGCACCGCATGACCACGACGCAAGCCTGGCCCCCTTTCCGGCTACCGAACCGGGCCTGGCAGCGTATCGATGGGCAATACCGCTGATTCTTCAACTGCCCGACATGCTTGATCTGCCCTTGCAACAGGTCATCAGCAAACTCAGCGATGCACCCCGCAGAATCATCAATGGCAGCACGGAAGCGGGGTTGCAGCCAGGCGCTGCAGCCGATTTCTTTCTGCTGACAGAAGATCATTCCATCGAGCAGGATATCCGGGCATCGACACTGGCAGGCCACAACCACCCACTGAATATTCATGACGCCAGGGATCTGCGACTGCAACCGCTGCGGGGCAGGGTCACGCATGTCTTCAGCAACGGGCAGATGCATGTACCGGGCGAGAAGCCAGCCCACAACGACTGACGGCCGGTAGGCGCTCAGCCGCCTGTCTTCAGCAATCCGGCAATCCTTGATTGCAACTCTGGCACCAACTCCTGTTCAAACCAGGGGTTGGCCTTGAGCCAACGATTGTTGCGCGGGCTCGGATGCGGCATCGGCACGACACCGGGCCAGCTGTCACGCCACTGCCTGACAGCCTCCGTGACCGAGACGCTCTTCCCGGGCAGGTGATAACGCATCGCGTAGTGTCCGATCACCAGAGTCATCTGCAGATTGTCGAGCCGAGACAGCAGCCTGGCGCGCCACTGTGGTGCACATTCCGGTCTGGGTGGCAGATCACCGGACTTGCCGGAACCGGGATAACAGAATCCCATGGGCAGAATGCTCACCCTGTCTGCATCATGGAAGACCTCTCGTGACACACCCATCCAGCGTCGCAGCCGATCACCACTGGCATCGTCGAAAGGTATGCCGGATTCATGAACCTTTCTGCCCGGGGCCTGACCGGCTATCAGAATGCGGGCACGAGCACCCAGCTGCACGACCGGCCTCGGCCCCAGAGGCAGATGTTCTGCGCAGATCGTGCAGTTGCGCACCTTTTCGAGCAGTGTCGGCAATTCGGTCATGATGCATGGATGCTTGAGGGATCGTCACGGAAAATCGTCATCGGGAACAGGACTGATGTCGGCTTTCACGGCATGCGCTCAAGGTATCATGAGTCCCGCTTCCACTCACAGCCTGCATCATGCCAGCCCCTGGCCGACAACCACTTCTGATACTGCTTCTCTGGGCGGCCGGACTGGGAGCTGCCGGGCAGTTTTCCAAGTTCAGTGTCATCCTGCCCGAAGTTGCCGCACTGTATCCGGAGCGTGGTGCGTCCATCGGATTCCTGGTGTCGATGGTCAGCTTCGTCGGTGTGGTACTCGGCCTGAGCGCCGGTATCCTGCTGAACCGCATCGGTGCTCGACAGACACTGATCCTGTCGCTGCTGCTGGGCGCAGCCGTCTCGCTGTTCCAGAGCCTGCTGCCCGCTTTCTCCATCATGCTCGGCTCCCGCATTCTCGAAGGACTGTCGCACCTGGGCATTGTCGTGGCAGCGCCAACGCTGATGAGCACCCTGACCTCGTCTCGCTGGCAGCCCCTGGCAATGTCACTCTGGGGCACCTTCTTCGGTGTTTCGTTCGCGTTGACAGCCTGGCTGGGGATACCACTGGTCAGAGAGCACGGTGTCGACATGCTGTTTCTGCTGCACGCCAGTCACATGGCAGTCATGGCTTGCCTGCTCGGCGTTCTGCTGCCGAGCGCCGAGCGAGCGGCTTGCAACATGGCTGCGAACGGACAGCAGCACCCGCTGCGCGCTGGTCTGCAGCGTCACCGGCAAGCCTATGGCTCTCCCTTCGTTGCCGCGCCGTCCTGCGCCTGGCTGTTCTATGCCGCGACATTCGTCGCTCTGCTGACGGTTCTCCCTACTCTCATGCCCGCCAGCGAACGCGCCCTGGTTGCCGGCATCATGCCGCTTGCCGCCATCGCCGTCTCCATGACGCTTGGTGTATTCCTGCTCAGGAGGGTGCCGGCGATACGGGTGATTGCACTCGGCTTCACTCTCGCCATGGCACTGGCCATCGCATTTGTCGTGCTGCCGGATACTTCATGGATAGCGATTGCGCTCACGGGCTCGCTCGGACTGGTCCAGGGAGCCAGCTACGCCGCCATCCCGCAGCTCAATGTCCGCGCCGAAGATCAGGCCATTGCCTACGGCACCATGGCGCAGATGGGCAATATCGGCAATATCATCGGCACCCCGCTGCTACTCGCGGTTCTGGCCGCAGCGAATCTGCCGATCATGATGATGACGGTCGTCGGCCTCTACCTGTGCGCCATCATGCTGCAGTACCTGTTGTCCAGAGCACGTGACCGACGCCTGGCAGCCCCGACGGACCACCAGCCTGAGACACACTGAACCATGCCGATGTGCAATGGCTCAGGACGTTTCCCCCTTGAGCAGTTCGAAACCGACATCCTCCACCACCACGACCGGTTCATTGTTCACACGCTTGATGAGATTCTGTGCAGCAAGTTTTCCCACCCTCAGTCGCCTGACGTTCGTGGTCGTCAACGTCGCCGGTAGAATCGAACCGACATCCAGCCCGCCGAATCCGGCAATGGCGACATCGCCCGGTATCTTGATGCCCTTCTGTTGACAGAACATCAGGCCGCCAACCGCCATGTTGTCATCCAGATAGTAGAGCACCCGCAGGTTCGGCTCGGCGGACAGCAGCTGCTCGGTTCCGTAATACCCGGCATAGAACGATGAGCGATCCTTGAGCAGCAGTCGCTGCAAGCTCTGACCGTAGCCCTCCTCGAAGCCTTCCAGTCTGTCGACACCCAGAGCATGGTCACCCACCTTGACCCCGACGTAGCCTGCCTTGCCCCGATAGCGACTACGCAGATACTGCCCCATCTGCAAGCCCACGGCACGATGGTCCAGCCCGACACGCAACGGGTCCGAACGCTGCTGGACCGTATCCTCACGCCCCAGATTCCAGAGCTCCACCACGGGAATGCTCAGGCTCTGCAACAGAGTGCGATTGCGGTTGCTGCGTGTTCTGCCGGCCACCACCAGCGCACAGGGTCGCCAGGCCAGCGCCGAATTCAACCACTGGTATTCCACGTCATCGTCATAACCCACCACCCCCACAATGGGTTGATACCCCATGGACGTCAATTTGCTCTCCAAGCCTTCGAGGATCTGGTTGTAGAGTTCCCGGCCGATGGTTGGCAAGGCAATGGCCACCAGGCTGGTAGCGGTATCGGAACCGAGTGCGGCGGCTATGCGGTTGGGCACATAGCCCAGCCGCTGTGCAACAGCCAGCACCTTGTCGCGGGTAGCTTCCGAGTACCCGTCAGCACCGCGCAACACGCGCGAGGCTGTCATGCGGGACACCTCGGCCTCCAGCGCGATTTCGGTGAGCGAGACAACCTTCCTTTTCGACCCTGAGCTGCTTTTCGCCATTGACACGGTTCATCCTGAGGTTCTATTCTGCGTGTAACGTTACCGATAACGCAACCCGTGAAGGTTGTCATCACCACGGTTCTTTCCACCTTCAGACAGGCAGAGGCAAGATGGAAGCAGAGGTACAGCCACCCGCCCTGCCCAACGGGCTGTTCTTTCACCAGATTACCAAGAGCTTCGGCGGTACGCTGGCATTGAACAATGTCACCATGAACGTCGGTCGCGGTGAAATCGTGGCTCTGCTGGGCGAAAATGGAGCAGGCAAGTCCACACTCATCAAGATACTCGGCGGCATCCACACTCCGGACAGTGGCTCGGTAGTCATCGATCGCACTCCTTATCGGCACACACCCGGCAGCACCCAGGTACGGCAGGCAGTCGCCTTCATCCATCAGGATCTGGGCCTGATCGAATGGATGAGCATCGCCGAGAACATGGCGCTGGCTCAGGGCTTCCAGCGTCGAGGTGGGCTCATCGACTGGCGGGCCTGCGAACGACACACGACAACAGCCCTGCAGCGAGTCGGCTGCGATTTCAGCCCCAGCATGCGGGTCAGTCGCCTGACCAGGGCGGAAAAATCACTGGTGGCCATCGCCCGTGCACTGGCCGTGGACTGTGATTTTCTGGTGCTGGACGAACCTACCGCCAGCCTGCCCGCCGATGATGTCGAAAAACTGTTCTCGGTCCTGCAGAATCTGCGCGACGACGGCGTCGGCATGATCTACGTGTCACATCGCCTCGACGAAGTCTTCCAGCTGTCCGATCGGGTCGTGGTACTGCGTGACGGCGAAACCGTGGGTGTGCGCTCGGTCGCTCATACCTCTCCCGAGGAACTGGTAGACCTGATCGTTGGCAGCAAACCCAAGACCTTCGACAAACTCGCCCCCACTGACAGGACGCCCTTGCTGAGCATCCGCAATCTGTGCACCGAGCACACCGGTCCGATCTCCCTGGACGTGAACAATGGCGAAGTGCTCGGACTCGTCGGCTTGCGTGGTGCGGGCCAGGAAGATATCGGCCGCTGCCTCTTCGGCACGGCCACCTTCGAGGGGGAGATCACGCTGGAAGGCTCGGTGTTCAAGCCGCAGTCCCCGCAGGATGCCATGCGCCGGGGGATCGGTCTGATCCCACGCGATCGGGTAGTGGAGTCGGTCGCCACTGGCATGAGCGTTCGCGAGAACCTCTATCTGAATCCGGGTGCGCTGGGGCGTGGGCTGCTCTCGTTCATGACTCGAAGCCGAGAGCGTCACAAGGCCATCGAGGCCGGTGTAGACGTCGGGCTGCGTCCGAACAACCCCGACCTGCCGATCGATGCACTGTCGGGTGGTAATCAGCAGAAGGTCATCGTCGGTCGCTGGTTGACGACCAACAACAAGGTACTGATAGCAGAGGACCCCACCGCCGGCGTGGACGTGGGAGCCAAGGCGGAAATCTACACCCTGCTCAATGAAATGGTGGTGAGCGGCGTACCCGTCATTGTCATTTCCACCGATTTCGAGGAGGTGGCAACACTCTGCAATCGCGCCATCATCTTCAACCGCGGCCTGTGCATCCAGGAGTTGCAAGGCATCCAGTTGACCACCGAAGCACTGGTTCAGGCAGCTTCGGCCAGCGATTATCAGGCACAGGCATGAATTCCATCAAGGCATCCGCACTCGAACCCACCAGAGACGAGATCAAGGACTTGTCGCTGGGCGGCAGATTGACGCGACTCGCTCCGGTCTACGGACTGGTGATACTGACGATCCTGTTGATTCTGCTGTTCACCATCCTGTTGCCTGACACCTTTCCGACCCTGCTGAATCTGCGATCGATTGTCTCCGACAAGGCCATTATTGCAATTCTGTCACTGGCGGCCACCATCCCCATGGTCACCGGCAAGATAGACCTGACGGTCGGCTACGGCATCGTGTTGTGGCATATCCTTGCCATCAGCCTGCAGACGCTCGGTCTCCCCTGGCCGGTTGCCTGCCTGATCGTACTGGCTCTGGGCGCCCTGTCCGGACTGCTCAATGGTCTGCTGGTCGAAGTGGCTCGCATCGACAGTTTCATTGCAACCCTGGGCACCGGCACCGTACTCTATGCTCTGGCACTGTGGCATTCCGGCGGACGCCAGATCGTTGCCATGCTGCCCGATGGTTTCTATGCGCTGAATGCCACGTTCGTCTTTGGCCTGCCCATCACCGGCTTCTATGTTCTGGCCATTGCCATCGCGCTGTGGCTGATCCTGGAATACCTGCCCATCGGTCGCTACATGTATGCCATCGGTGCCAACCCGACGGCGGCGGCACTCAACGGCATTCCCGTCCCCCGCTATGTCATGGGAGCCTTCATCGCATCGGGCACTCTGACGGCTCTGGCCGGCATTCTGCTGGCGAGCAAACTGCGCATCGGACAGGCCAGCGTCGGCCTGGAATATCTGCTGCCTGCTCTGGTGGGTGCCTTTCTGGGATCGACCACCATCAAGCCGGGTCGCGTCAACGTCTGGGGAACGCTCATCGGTGTGATCATTCTCGCCGTCGGCATCTCCGGAATCCAGCAGTTCGGCGGTTCGTTCTGGGTGGAACCCCTGTTCAATGGTGTGACCTTGCTGGTGGCCATCGGCATAGCCGGCTACGCACAGAGAAAACGCGGTGGTGTCGTCAAGCCGGTTCGCAACACGACGCCCGCTCCACCTGGTGGTACACCACCGGCCTGAACCCGCGCATCTCTGTCACGCAAGACCGGACTTGTATCCACTGCCACCGCGACCATCGTTTTTCAACTGCATCACCAGGACAACCACCGCATCACCACATCCGTGCGGTATCACCACGAGGAAGAGAAATGAAGAGAATGACCCTGTTGAAGACCACGCTGACAGGCAGTGCCGTCGCCTGCACACTGCTCAGTGCATCGGTTCAGGCTGACGCCATGGACGACGCCATGGAATTCGTCAATCGTTACGCCGCCAGGGTCGACACCTGGGACGGTCCGACCAGCGGCCCCCTGGCCTTGGCTGACAAGACCATCGTGGTGCTGGCAGGTGACCTGAAGAACGGTGGCATACTGGGCGCCACAGCCGGCATGGAAGAGGCCGCCGGGCAGATCGGCTGGAACGTACGGGTACTGGACGGTGGCGGCACCATCTCCGGCAGAACCTCGGCCATGGGACAGGCGCTGGCACTGAAGCCCGATGGCATCATCATCAACGGCTTCGATTCGAAAGAGCAGGCTCAGGGCATGCAGGCCGCCGCCGATGCAGGCATCCCGCTCGTTTCCTGGCATGCCGGCGCTGCCATCGGTCCGATGGATGATGTCGGCATCTTCGCCAATGTCACCACAGACCCCATGCTGGTCTCCGAAGCTGCTGCCAAATGGGCTTTCGCCGATGCCGATGGCGAGCCGGGTGTCATCATCTTCACCGACTCCACCTACCAGATTGCCATCGACAAGGCGGACAGGATGAAAGCGGTCATCGAAGAGCTGGGCGGCACGGTTCTGGAGTATGTCGACACACCGATTGCCGAAACCTCGCAGCGCATGCCGCAACTGACCACGTCACTGTTGCAGCGATACGGTGCCAAGTGGACCCATTCCCTGGCCATCAACGACCTTTATTTCGATTTCATGGGACCTTCTCTGACGGCTGCCGGCATCAAGGGCGATGGCGCCCCGGTCAATGTGTCGGCGGGTGATGGTTCGGAATCGGCCTACCAGAGAATCCGCAGCAAGCAGTACCAGCAAGTCACCGTGGCGGAGCCTCTGAACCTGCAAGGCTGGCAACTGGTTGACGAGATGAATCGTGCGCTTGCCGGCGAACCCTGGTCAGGCTATGTCTCCCCGCTGCATGTCGTGACCACCGACAATATCGAGTTCGACGGTGGCCCGGATAACCGCTTCGATCCGGACAATGGTTATCAGGCGGCCTATCTGAAGATCTGGAAAGGTGAATGATCTCCGGTCTCTGCCAGTAACGAGACAAGACGGATTCGATGGTGTACTGCCGCCGATCGGGACAGATCGGGGGCAGAGCATCATGAGCCGGGCCACATGATCGACTGAGCGCCTTGGAAAATCTACTGACATACCAGATGCCCTGTCGTCTTATAATGATTCTGATTCCGATCATTACAGGGCATACTCCTCCATGGAATATTCCTGTCCACCCGTTATCAGATCAGGTAAACCATGGCATCCACACACTGCAGACATCACGCCCTGTTCCTCCTTGTCAAGCCAAGTGACTCTCTTGCAATGGCCATTGCCGCTTGCGAGGAGAAGCGCTCATGAAGATCGCATGCATCGGAGAAGTCATGATCGAACTGTCACTGATGGGTGACAGCAGGGAAGCACTGGTGGGTGTTGCCGGGGATACGTTCAACACGGCGGTCTATCTGAAACGCACGGTAGCCAGCCACGAGGTGTCCTACCTGACCGTGCTGGGCACCGACAGCTTTTCCGATCAGGTTGTCGAGCGCATTGCTGCCGAGCAGATCGATGTCAGCGGCATCGCCCGCACACCAGATCGGGTGCCGGGACTCTATGCCATCAAGACCGATGAAAACGGCGAACGCAGTTTCACCTACTGGCGCGACCAGGCCGCCGCACGACTGCTGTTCAGTCCGGAGATCGGCCCCACTCTTGACGATCTGCGCCACTTCGATGTGCTTTATTATTCCGCCATTTCGCTGGCCATATTGCCGGCAGAGGCCCGGGATCGCTTCCTGTCTCTGTTGATGGAGTTTCGGTCCATGCCCGGTAAACGGGTCGCCTTCGATTCCAACTACCGCCCCAGATTGTGGGCCTCTCAGGCAGAAGCCCAGCAATACATTGCAGAAGCCTGGCGTCAATGCGATATCGCCCTGCCATCGATCGATGATGAAATGGATCTGTTCAACGACGAGAACGAAGATGCCGCCCTGCAACGGCTGCAGCAATACGGCCTGACACTCGGCGCTCTGAAGCGCGGCGCCAGTGGTCCGCTGGATCTGGGTGATCCGGCGAGTTCTCCGGCCTGCACGCCGGTAGACCAGGTGGTAGACAGCACGGCCGCCGGTGACAGCTTCAACGGCGCCTATCTTGCTCGCCTGCTCGATGGCGCCACCCCGCAACAGGCTGCCAGGGCCGGTCACGACTGCGCCAGCCTGGTGGTGCAGCACCGCGGTGCCATTGTCGATATCTCGCAGGGCTGACCCTGCCTGCCGATGTCCGCTCGTTCATTGATGTTCCAGGGCACCGGCTCGGATGTCGGCAAGTCCACACTGGTGGCCGGCCTGTGCCGGCTGGCTGTTCGCCGGGGCATACGTGTCGCACCCTTCAAGCCGCAGAACATGTCGAACAACGCTGCTGCCTGTCTCGACGGTGGCGAGATCGGCCGGGCACAGGCGTTGCAGGCGCGGGCCTGTCATCTGGAGCCGCAGGTCGATTTCAATCCGGTTCTGCTGAAACCGCAGAGCGACAGCACGGCGCAAGTCGTGGTGCACGGCAAGGTGCTCGACACGCTATCTGCCAGCCATTACATGAACGAACGTCGGCAGCATCTGATGCAGGCCGTGACGGAAAGTCACGCGCGGCTCGGTGAACAATACGACCTCATACTGGTGGAAGGTGCTGGCAGCGCCGCCGAGATCAATCTGCGGGAACGCGATATTGCCAACATGGGCTTTGCACAGCGCTTGAACGTGCCTGTCTGCCTGATCGGTGATATCGATCGCGGCGGTGTCATTGCATCCATCGTCGGTACCAGGGCAGTCATCAGCAAGGAGGATGCCGCTCTCATCCGCAGCTTCATCATCAACCGGTTCCGCGGTGATCCGAGACTGTTCGATGATGGTGTTGTTGCCATCGAACAGCGGACACAGTGGCCCTGTCGAGGCGTCGTCCCCTGGCTGCCCAGTGCCTTGAAACTGCCACAGGAGGATGCCGTGATTCTCGAGCAGGGCAGACACCGCGCCGACAAGGCCGGTGCCAGGGTTCGGATCGCCGTACCGATGCTGTCCCGCATCGCCAATTTCGATGACATGGATCCCCTGCGCCTGGAGCCCGGTGTGGAACTGGGCTTCGTGCCTCCCGGCAACCCCCTGCCGCGCGACATCGATGCCATCATCCTGCCTGGCACCAAATCCGCCATTGGCGACCTCGCCTTCCTGCGCGCACAGGGCTGGGATCACGACATCGTCGCCTTTGCCCGCGCAGGCGGCCGAGTGAGTGGCCTCTGCGGCGGTTATCAGCTGCTGGGCAAGGCGATTCACGATCCACAGGGTATCGATGGCCCTCCCGGTAGTGCCGAAGCATTGGGCCTGCTGGATATCGTGACCCATATGCATCCCGCAAAGCAGACTCGCAAGGTCGACGGTCATTGCCCTCGAAGCCGCTGCCGGCTGAGTGGCTATGAGATACACGTGGGTACCAGCACGGGGCCGGATACGCGTTCGCCCATGACCGTCCTTGCCGATCATCCTGATGGCGCCGTCAGCCAGGACGGTCAGATCGAGGGCACCTATCTGCACGGCATATTCGGCAACGATGATTACCGGGCCTGGTGGCTCAATGGCCTGAAGCCCGGTTCAGCGGGCTCCTTGAACTACGAGGCAACCGTGGAACTGGAACTGGACAAGCTGGCTGACGGACTGGAAGCGGCTCTGGATGTCGATGCCTTGCTGGCAGATGCCGGACCCACTCAGTGAGTCGTTGAACCGGACAGGGTATTGATCACGACAACACCCAGAATGATCAGCCCCACACCCACCATGGCTGGCAGATCCAGTGTCTGCCCGAAGATGAAGTACCCCATGAGCGAGATGAGCACGATACCGGCACCGGACCAGATGGCGTAGACGATACCGATCGGCATCACTTTCAGAGTCAGAGACAGAAAGTAGAAAGCGATGCCGAACGCCACCGCACAGATGATGGCAGGTATTGGCCTGGTGAAGCCATCCGATGCCTTCAGTGCAGACGTACCGATGACTTCAGCGCAAATCGCCGCCGAGAGAAATATCCAGTTCATGAGTTCAATCAGCCGACAATTCCCGTTCCGGTATCAGGCAAATCCGGGTGGATCCCATTGATCCATCATTTTCTGGCGTGCCGCATCCAGTCGTTCCGACATGAGTGCCGCAAACCGTTTGAGTAACTGATATCCGAAAGTCGGTTCCTGCTCACAGCGTGCCAGAATGATGCTGCCATCGAATTCCAGCACGGTCGCGTCCTCCAGTGCCAATGCCTGAAAATTCCAGCGATACGGTGGAATCATCCAGGACCAGCCAAGAATCTGACCTTCCTTCAGTTTCTGTATCTGCAGAGCCGGCCCCATCAAGGCAGGGACCTGAACACTGACTTCACCACTGCGCAACAGATAGAACTTGTCTGCGCTCTCTGCCTGACTGAACAGGATATCCCCTGCACTCAGCTCACGCACTACCGCGGAATCTGCCAGAAATTTCTTGCTCCGCTCATCCAGCCCCTCGAAAAAGTCATGAGTCGCCAGATAGCCTTCAATCGATTGTCCAGTCATATCCATTTACCTCGAATGCGATGGTTGTATCAGTTGTCTTCTGCTCTCGTACCGTCGTTTCCCGAATATCCGTCCGCTCCATTATTGCACACCCGCTTGACAGGCCACTTCACCCTGTAAACGGTAATGAACAGCTGCAAGCCCCATGAACTCCGGAAACAGCTGGTTTCATCACCATGCAGACAGCTTGCCCGCTATCGGGAAACTGTGACCGAATCGCTGTCTTTCTTGCGGATTCCGTGCTGCAGCATACAGACAATCTTTGACGTGACAGGCCGTATTTGAGTATCTTCAGGGTACTGAAGGTCAACCAGCACGGCAGTAGCCGTGAAGGAGGTCGTCAAGTGTTGTGCAGTCTGCCACTGTCACTGCAGTCAGGGGTGCCGGCATGAACAGTGATCATGTTAACGACACCGCACCCTCCCAACGTCACCTTGCTCCGCAGTCGAGGCTGGAATTGCACGTGCCGGAACCGCTCGTGCGACCCGGCGGCAAACCCGACTTCTCCCATGTTCACATTCCGCCGGCCGGCGACGCACACCGCCCCGCCGAAGATGCCGCTGCCGGTGATATTCATGACCTGGCTCGCACCGTCATCCGCGTGCTCGATGAGCAGCATCGTGCTGTCGGGCCATGGCGTGGGGACAGCGACACCGCCAGTTGCCTGAAGGGGCTGAGAGCGATGATGAAGGTGCGCGCCTTTGATGATCGCATGCTGTTGGCACAACGGCAGGGCAAGTGCTCCTTCTACATTCAATGCAAGGGTGAAGAGGCCATTGCCGTGGGTCAGAGACTGATTCTGGAACCGGGAGACATGTGCTTTCCGACGTATCGCCAACAGGGTCTGCTGATCGCGCAGGACTTTCCGATACTGGACCTGATCTGTCAGGTGTATTCCAATTCCAGAGACGCCCTGCACGGCAGGCAGCTACCGGTGTTGTATTCATCGCGGGAATACGGTTTCTTTTCTCTGTCGGGCAATCTGGGGACTCAGTTCGTGCAGGCGGTTGGCTGGGCCATGGCATCAGCCATTCAGGGCAACGATCGCATCGCATCGGCCTGGATAGGCGAAGGCTCGACCGCCGAGTCGGATTTTCACAGCGCACTGGTATTTGCCTCGGTCTATCGGCCACCGGTCATACTCAATGTGGTCAACAATCAATGGGCCATCTCCAGCTTTCAGGGTGTTTCCGGTGGTGAGTCGGCCACCTATGCCGAACGCGCACATGGCTACGGCATTCCCTCGCTGCGCGTGGACGGCAATGATTTCCTGGCCGTACAGGCCGCCTCGCGCTGGGCGGAACGTCGCGCGCGAGCCAATCTGGGTCCGACCCTTATCGAGTGGTTGACCTATCGGGTCGGCCCCCACTCGACCTCGGACGATCCCAGCCAGTACCGACCCAGCGAGGAGAATGAAGCCTGGCCTCTGGGCCATCCCATCGAGCGCTTGAAGAACTACCTGATAGCCGGCGGCCACTGGAGCGAGGAACAGCACCAGCAAACGCAAACGGCACTCGAGCAGGAAATCCGCGAGGCCGCCAGGGAGGCAGAAACCTTTGGCACTCTGGACAGTGGACCGATGCCACGCGTCAGTGACATGTTCGAGGGGGTCTATGCCGAGATGCCCGAACACCTGAAACGGCAGCGCGCCTTGCTGGGAGGTGGCTGATGGCAAGAATGAGCATGGTCGAGGCCATCCGCGATGCCATCGATGTCGCGATGGACGCTGATGAGCGGGTTGTCGTGTTCGGCGAAGACGTCGGTTACTTCGGCGGTGTGTTCCGATGCACGCAGGGCCTGCAGGCAAAGTACGGTAAATCCCGGGTATTCGATACGCCCATCAATGAAAGCGGCATCATCGGCGTGGCCATCGGCATGGCGGCCTATGGTCTGCGTCCCATCGCCGAAATCCAGTTTGCCGATTACGTGTACCCCGGCTACGATCAGATCGTCTCCGAAGCGGCCCGTCTGCGGCATCGTTCCGCCGGCGACTTCACCGCGCCACTGGTCATCCGCATGCCCTGTGGTGGTGGCATACATGGCGGACAGACCCACAGTCAGTCACCAGAGGCTCTGTTTACCCATGTGGCAGGGCTCAAGGTCGTCATGCCATCCAATCCCGGGGATGCAAAAGGCCTGCTGACCGCTGCTATCGAAGACCCTGACCCGGTTATTTTCTTCGAGCCGAAACGCCTGTACAACGGGCCCTTCGACGGGTATCACAACCGGCCATTGTCATCCTGGAAAAACCACCCACTGGGCGAAGTACCCGAGGGCCGTCATCTCGTTCCACTGGGCAAGGCGGCCCGGCTCAGCGAAGGTGACGAGGTGACGATTCTCGCCTATGGCACACTGGTACATGTCGCTCTGGCGGCCGTCGCCGAGCTGGGCATCCGCGCCGATGTGCTGGACCTTCGCACCTTGTTGCCACTGGATCTTGCGGCAATCCGGAACTCGGTGCAAAAGACCGGTCGCTGTGTGATAGCACACGAGGCGACCTTCACCTCCGGCTTCGGCGCCGAACTGGCAGCCCTGGTTCAGGCCGAGTGCTTTCATTCGCTGGAAGCTCCGGTGCAACGTGTGACCGGCTGGGATACACCCTATCCTCACGCCCAGGAGTGGCATTACTTTCCGGGCCCCAAGCGCCTGAAAGCGGGCATCCGACGGGCACTCGACGGTCTTGGCGAGGCAGTGTCATGAGCACGCTCATCATTCGATTGCCCGATATAGGCGAGGGTGTGACGGAGGCGGAAATCGTCGAATGGCAGATTGGCGTCGGTGACACCATCGAAGAAGACCAGACCCTCGGTGCGGTCATGACCGACAAGGCAGCCGTGGAAATTCCCTCGCCGGCCGCAGGCATCGTCATCTCGCTGAGCGGCCAGGCCGGCGATGTGCTGGCGGTCGGAGCCGAACTGGCCCGCATTGACACCGACGGCAAATCAGCGTCCACCGACAACCGAACGACAGCCAGTGAAAAAGTTGCCGGTGATGCAAAAACGCAAGAGATACCTGCTGCAGAAGAATCCGTCAGGCAGCCCGACATCGTCAAGCCTGCTACCAAGCCAGCTGCAGGTAATGCCTCGGACAATGTCTCAGAGTCGGTTCGCGTGCTGGCGGCTCCGGCTGTTCGTCAGCGAGCACGAACACGAGAAGTTGATCTGCGCAAGGTCAGAGGCTCGGGTACCGATGGCCGTATCACGCATGCCGATCTCGACAACTACCTGTTCGATGAATCGGCAGCGATCTCACCGACAGCCGCCAGGACCGATCGCGAGACCTTCTCGGGCGGTTCGAACGCTGCGGGAAGTGCGGGAAGTGCGGGAAGTGCGGGAAGTGCGGGAAGTGCGGGAAGTGCGGGAAGTGCGGACAGTGCGGACAGTGCGGACAGTGCGGACAGGATCGACAGTATCGTCCTGACCGGCGTGCGACGTACCATGGCGCGCAGAATGGAACAGGCCAGTCGCCGGATTCCACACTTCAGCTATATCGAAGAAATCGACATGACCGAGCTGGAGTCATTGCGTCACGAGCTGAACACGGGCACGACTCAGGCAAGCCAACGTACGGGAAACGCCACAAACCCAGATAATAATACAAATCTGTCACCTCTGTCCTTCATCGTGCTGGCAACGCTTCGAAGCCTGGAGCAGTTCCCGGACATCAACGCGCTCTACGATGAAGAGACAGACACACTGCATCGGCATGCTGCCCGGCACATCGGTATTGCCACCCGGACCGATCAGGGACTGTTGGTGCCGGTCCTGCGCCATGCAGAGCGCCTGGGTATCCGGGCCTTGTCCGCGGAAATCGGCCGGCTCGCGGCAGCGGTTCGCCAGGGACGCATCGCCCGGGAAGAACTCGGTGGCAGCACGATCACCATCACCAGCCTGGGGGCTCTGGGGGGAATTGCCAGTACTCCCATCATCAATCAGCCGGAGGTGGCCATTGTGGGAGTGAACCGCATCGTTCCTCGAGCCGTCATTCGGCATGAGCAGGTGGTCAATCGCCAGATGATGAACCTCAGTTCCTCGTTTGACCACCGCATCATCGACGGGTATATGGCGGCGCAGTTCATTCAGTGCATTCGCGCCTTTCTGGAACGCCCGGCAACACTTTTCATACGGGATTGAACCTCCTTGCATCATGGCACACAGAGGCGACACATCCCGCAGGAGCTTGACGGATATCAATGCGGAGGCATTGGCAGTACTGCAAGGTAACAATCAGAGGCCCTCTCCGGAACTCGGGGACCGATTCATCGTCTCGAATTGTGTGTAGTCCACTTCAGCAACCAAGGGAGCGAAGAACAATGGATAGCAACGCAAGAGTTGAACAATTCATCTCTGACACGAAATCCCGGCTCGTCGGCCAGCGAAAACGCCTGCCACCGGGAACCCTGCCCTTTGTCACCATCACCAGCCAGTCAGGGGCAGGTGGCAATATTCTGGCGAAGAAGCTGTTGGAACACATCGACCACTGTGACTCCGACAATCCGGCGCTCAAGGGCTGGCGGATCTTCGACAAGAGCATGTGTCAGCAAGTGCTCACACGAGAGCATCTTGCAACCTCCATGAACGACTTGCTCGATGAAAAATACCATTCGCAGATTGCAGAACTGGTAATGGGCATCTTTGGTGACCAGGGAATGCAGAACGCGGCCTATGCGCGGCTGTCCCGTTTTCTTCGCACCGTCGCCTCTCTGGGCAAGGTCATCATTCTAGGCCACGGTGGCGCCATGTCCACACTCGGGCTTGCCGGTGGAAATCACCTGAGGCTCGTGGCGCCACTGTCTGCACGGGTCGCGCGCATGACACCGGTGCTGCAGCTCGATGAAGCTCACACGCTGCGTGAGATTCAGCAGCGAGACCGCGATCGACGGCAGTTGTGGAAGACGCACTACCAGATCGACAGTGCCGATCCCGAACACTACGACCTGGTCTGCAATACCGACAGGGTATCGATCGACACCATTGCCCGAATGCAGCTGACACTGATTCTCGAGCAACTGGGCGAGCGACAGGCAATGCCTGCTTGAAGGAAGTATTGCAAGCCTGAGAAGACACATCTGCCAACTGCCTCGACTCGATCATATTGATCGAGTCGGACAGAACGTATCACTTCCCCCGCAACAGGATCAGGCACAGCACCGGACATGAGCTCGAAATCGAGTAATAACAAGACAATACCGACACCCCTGCCGGCTGTCGAATTCATCTCCAGGGTCGAGCATCCGGTGCGCCGAAAGGATGCCGACCATCTGCTTGCCTGGTTCGAACAGGTTACCGGCTTCCCACCGGTCATGTGGGGTACCAGCATCGTCGGCTATGGGCGATACCACTATGTCTATGACAGCGGCCGTAGTGGCGACAGCATGATGACCGGTTTTTCACCCCGCAAGGCCAGCCTGAGCATTTACATCATGCCCGGCTATCATGAGCTGGACGATTATCTGCAGCGACTCGGCAAACACAGGATCGGCAAGAGCTGTCTGTATGTCAACAAGCTGGACGATATCGACATCGGTGTTCTCGAGGAAATCGTGCGCTACGGCGTTGATTACCTGCAGAAGCACTATCAGACCTGGGCACGATAGTCGGCAGCGGCAAACCCCATGTATACCCGCTGAAGCAGACCGTCCGCTCAAGTCGAATCAGCAAGGCCGGATCGGGTCCAGTCAGGCCAGATCCGCAAAGTGCTGCAGGGGGTGTTTCTGCCTGCCCTGCTCATCATGATTACCCTCGGCCAACCAGCACTCGAAGGCCTTCCTCTTGCTCGGCCAGTCCCGATCCAGCATGGAGAACCAGGCTGTATCCCGATTTCGCCCCTTGTAGATCGTTGCCTGTTTGAAAGTACCTTCGTAGGTAAAACCCAGACGCAGGGCCGCCGATCGTGAAGCGGCATTGAGCGCATCGCATTTCCATTCATAGCGTCGATATCCCAGTTCATCGAACGCACGACACATCAGCAGATACATCGCCTCCGTGGCAGTCCGGGTTCCTTGCAACTGTGGAGAGTAGGCGATGTAACCCACCTCCATGACCCCGATATCGGGCTTGATCCGCATATGACTGGCAAAACCGACAGCCTTGTCGCTGTCTGCCTCGATGATGACGTAGAACAGGGGATCCTCTCCGGTACAGGCACCGTCCATCCAGTCCTTGAGTTCACCGGCGGACGCAAAGGGTCCCATGGGCATGTACGTCCAGAGTCGACCTTCCCTGTCAGCAGCAAAGGCCTCGTACAGCTCATCGACATGCGTCAGGATGTCCAGCGGTTCGACTCGACAGTAGCGCCCCTGCAGCGGCGTACGGGCAGGCATCTCCAGCGACTGCCACCCCACGACTTCCTCGCCGATGGGTTGCTGCAATTCATTCACACGTTCAGACATTTCAGGCTCACCTTGTACAGTGGACAGACGCAAGACAGACACTGCCCCGCTGCGATGCCCAACACGATACTCCCTGCCGCCTCTCTTCGACAGGCATCAGCAAAACCCGAATGTACTCCCCGCGAACGTCCCCGTCACACCGAAGCGAAGACTGTCCATGAGCCAGCGCCCTTGCGGGCGATGCTTGTTCCGCCCATCGAGGCACAGATTGCCCGCCTGTTTCAGGCATGGAGAATGAAGCTGACAGACAGCATGAATTATTCTAGAATGTTAATGAGAATGATTATTGTTAGTACCATTTTTACAGAGGCGTACGCATGAATCCAGTCATCATCTCCACTGAAGCCTTGAAAAGAGAGCCTCGCGAACTTGCCCAGTCGGGTTCGATTCAGTCGGCATTTACCACCCGCACACGGTTTCAGGACCTGCCCCTGCCAGCCAGACTGCTGCTGGCAGTACCCCGCGCCCGCGGGCGTACTCCCAAGGCTTCCATCGCCGCTCGCTATGTACTCGACACGCTAGGCAGGATCATCGATGCCGGTGCAGAACGCCAGCACACCATCGAAGCCGTCAACCTGCTGGCAGAGATACTGCTGAATTCACCCGGTCGGCCCGAGCAGCCAGACGGCACGGCGTCGCAATGGCTGTCGGACAACGAAAATCTGGTGCTCTGCCTGTTGTGCAAGATCCACGCTGGACAAGCCGAAGAAGCCCGCAACCTGGCCCGACACTGTCTCGCTGCACCCTCGATCGAACCCTTCAGCAAGGCCGCAACCGCGCTGTGCAGTGCCGAGTGTTTTCGCCGGGGTGGAGAACATGTATTCACACCCAGCTGGCGCGGCATGCCGGAACACAATGGTCCGCTGGAGAGCCGCTCGGTCACCCTCACCAGTGATCTGTCGCTGGGCGAAGCCGTGCTGCTCAATGCACTCAGACTGCGCAAGAGAACGCTGTCCTATGTCGGTCTTGGCGCTCAGGTGGTTCCACTGCTCTGCCATCATGTGGCCTTGCCGGAACTGCAGAGCGTGGTGGATGCCGTGCTGGTGGAATCCATCCGTTACAGCGCCCAGCCTCCGGCCATCCAGTGTCTGTGTTGCCCCGACATATCCGCCTTCGAAGCGATGTTCCTGGGAACACTGGCCGATTTCTCTACCGGCGATACGCAACGGGCACAGCGCCAGCTCAGTGAATGGTTGCCATCGGACTCGGTCGATCGTCTGATGACACGCAGCACCGAGTTTCAGGCAATACTGAGCCAGATCGGTACAGCCCTGCCAAATCGTCAATGGGATATCCGCGAGCTGCGAGCCCGGGAATCGCTGCATCGGGACTGTGAACATTTCAACGAAACGCCGATGATTCACTGATCTCGAGTACCGGAACGCACGACAGACTCAGCCCAACCACCGCCGGACAATGCCATGAAACACTTGCTGACGTCTCAGTCGACTGTACCGCAAGCGCCGGTCTTTCCCCTGACTCAGCAGCCGCGGCCGGATTTCCTGCAGACCCAGGTGCGTAGTACGCGATACAGACTCTGGGAGCTGCAGAGTTGCTGGCACTGCATGGTGGTGGGGACCTGTCTGACGCTCGCCGAAGTCAGGCAGCAGGCGGGCAAGGCGGGCCTGCCTGTCAAGGATGCCACGGATTACGAGATTCACCAGTTGGCGGTGGAGAACGCCGAAAACGGCAAACATCCTCTGTCGCAACGTCTGCAGAAGCTGCTGGAGCGGAAATTCACCGTGACGGTGAAACAGTTCCGCGCAGCCAGAGATGAAGCTGCGCTGACGTCGCTGTGGGAAAGCGGCTGGACATCCGGTCAGGTACCGGCCAGCCTGTGGGCCTTGATCACCCATCCGCTGGCGACCCGGGCCATCATTCTGGAAGTCTTCGGTCAGGTTCACATGATGTCGCATCTGTCCGGTGCCAGCACCTGTGTGGATCGTGGACGTTTGCAGGAACAGGAGCGACAACTGGCATCGCTCAACAAGGACCTGCAGTCATTGCGCCTGCGCCATGAACAGACCAGCCAGGCCCTGCATGATCAGACTCGTCAGACGGATGCCCTGCAGATCGAGAACCGCAAGCTGCAGGCACAACTGCAATTGCCGCAGTCCACAGCACCATCGGATGAGACCACGCATGCGAGCAATCGCGCCAGAGAAGCCGCTACGCAGTTGCAGACCACTCAGCTGCAGGAAAAAGTGGAAGTACTGCAAGACCTGCTCATCGCAGAACGAGCCGACAGGCATCATCTGCAACTGGATGTACAACGTCTGGAGCAATTGCTGGAAGCACGTCTGGGCCAGACACTGCCCCCGGACATCGACACCGTGCCGCCTGCCGACTGCCCGGCCGCCCGCGATCTGAAACTGTGCGGCCAATGTGTCCTGTATCTCGGTGGCAAGGCGCAGCAACGCCGACACTTCCAGGCCCTGGTCGAATCATGCGAGGGACGCTTCCTGCACCATGACGGAGGACGGGAAACCTGCCCTCATCGCATTTCCGAGCTTGTCAGTCAGGCGGATGTCGTCATGTGCCCCACGGACTGCATCAGTCACAGCGCCATGCAAAAGGCACGGACGCTGTGTGCCAAGCAGGACAAGCCGATGATCTTCATGCAGCGATCCAGCTTGTCCGCCTTCACTCGCAGTCTCTACGAGACGCTCAGCTGATCGATACGGGATTGGCTGCGGCATCCATCAACTGCCGATAGTGCCGACGACACTTGGACACATACCGATCGTTGCCGCCGATCTCGACCTGCGCTCCGGCGGCCACCGCTTGCCCTGACGCATCAAGTCTGACGGTCATCGTCGCCTTTCTACCGCAGGTACAAACGGTCTTCAGCTCCTGCAGCTTGTCGGCGATCGCCAGCAATCGCGACGAGCCCGGGAACATCTCTCCCTGAAAGTCGGTACGTATGCCGAAGCACAGAACCGGAATATCCAGATCATCCACCACTCTGGCCAGTTCATCCACCTGGGAACGGGATAGAAACTGCGCCTCGTCTATCAACACACAGGACAGCGATCCGGCCTGATGCTGCTCACGGATGGCGCTCAGAAAGCCGGTATCCGCATCGAACAGCAAGGCGTTCTCCTGCAGACCGATACGTGAACGGATGAAGCCGCGCCCATAGCGGTCGTCAATGGCAGCGGTATACAGACTCACCTGCATGCCCTGTTCCCGGTAATTGTGTGCCGATTGCAGCAACGAAGTGGACTTGCCGGCATTCATCGCCGAATAGTAGAAATAGAGCTGAGCCATGGTGCAATCAGTCCCTGGGCGCAATGACGCCTTTGGTCAGGATGAAGCAACCGAAGAAGCGTGGCTCTCCGCTGGCAATGACGGCATAGGCCTGTTTCGCCTGTTCATAGAAGGCAAAGCGCTCCACCGGCACCAGCGGGAACGATTCGCTTTCACTGGCATCGATGATCGCCTGCACCTCCTGTTGTACGGCAGGACGTTCATCAGGTGAACCGACAACCGCCATGCATTTCGCGGCATCGTCGACAAAGGTGTCGAGTGGCATGAGCGACAGCACGGCTTCGGCCACGTCCGGCGTGGAGGCGCCATCGATTCGCAGCAGTTTGCCCAGCGTCGTCTGACGAGCAACGCTCTCGGCCGGAAAGTTGGCATCGCACAGAACCAGGGTATCGCCATGCCCCATGGCGGCCAGGGCATGCAGGACGTCGGCATTCAACAAAGGATGGATGGATTTCAACACGGCGGTGGATGGCTCACTGGTTCAAGGGAAGCAGCCACCCTAAACGGAGCGATTGCGCAGTGCAAGCAGGCTGTCACATCCGGGATGGCATCCGCGATGGCATCCGTGATTGCGTCCATGATCGCATCTGGCGGGATCGCCTGTTGGCGAGCAGCAACAGTGTCAGCAGCAGTAACGGCCCGCTCGCGCCTCCCCGACTGCCGGAGGCAGATGTCAGCCCGCCATCGCCATCGCCATCGCCATCGCCATCGCCGTCTCCGTCTCCGTCTCCGTCTCCGTCTCCGTCTCCGTTGTCAGGGTGCTCCGGAGCAACCGGCTCGAAAGGATCGGGCTCGCCGGTATCCGGCTCCTGTGGCTCGATCTCTGTAGCGATGTCGGGCAATGACAACGTTTCTGCATCTGACGCCTCTCGAGAGCCGCCGATGCGGACGGCGCCGGAGAGCATGAACAGTTGATTGCCGATCACACCGCCGCCACTGCCATGACGCCCCGTGATCATCGGGCTCAGACTGCGCCATTGATCGGCGCCCACGTCATAGGCTTCCACGACATTCAGTGCCACATCCGACGTATTGATCTCACCACCAGCGACGATGACGTCACTACCGTGTGCCACGGCCACGGCCCCGCTCCTGACTGTCGGGATGGCGGAGACGCTGCGCCAGAGACCGGTATCGAAATCATAGATGTCCACGGCCTTTACCGGATTGTCTGCCGGATTCGGCAGCGCGGTCTGTCGCCCGGCAGCCGCAACCAGTTCGTTACCGATCATCACGGCTGAAAAGTGATCTCTGGCATTGGGCGCATCCGGTAGTTGTCGCCAGATTCCGGTCACCGGGTCATATTCATCGAACCAGGCAACCGCGCCTCCGGAATGGCCGCGTGTGTTGCCACCAAGCAGATAGACACGCCCCTGATGAACCACGGCTGCCGCACTGCCACGAAGCCTGTCGGCTGGCAGACTTCCCTGCACTCGCCAGGTATCGGTCAGCGTGTCGAAGACATGTATCTCGGCGACCGTCGGCTCTTCCGGGTAGCAACAGGTGAATGCGCCCATCAACAGGATATCGGTGCCCAGCACCACAGGCTGCACATGATGCATTTCCAGTGGTGCAAGGCCAAGATTTTCCCACTGACCGCTGCTCATCGAATACCGCTCGACCGGACGATTGCGTCGTCCACCAATCAGGTAGATTGCCTCTCCGACAACCACACCCGCTGCCTCGTGTCGGGCCGTCAGCGTGGAACCGTCACTGCTCTGCAAGGTTTGCCATTGTGGCTCTGCACTCGGCTCTTCGGCTCCGGCCGATGAACACACCTGACTCAGCAGCACAGCTGCCAGCACTGATATCGTGATCTTCATGCCCCATTATCGGCAGCCGTCATCCATTGGCAGTGTGAAACCCGGAGCATCACGGTGAAGCCGACTGTGAACCCGTTGGCGTGATTGATATTCGCCCCATGCACCGCCAATCTGCCAATCTGCCAATCTGCCAATCTGCCAATCCGCCAATCCGCCAATCCGCCAATCCGCCAATCCGCCAATCCGCCAATCCGCCTTTCCGCCTTAAAGCTTCATGGCTTCATGGCTTCATGGCTTCATGGCTTCATGGCTTCACCGAAGTATCTGGAAGTCGACTCTCAGCGTGGCAGTCAGATCGGGCACATCGTGATCACGCGCCATGAAGGTAAAGCTGTACGACCCCCTGGCATCGACAGGTACCTGCCATCTGAAGGTGCGTGTGCCATCACCATTGTCATCCAGACTGGTGCCGGCTGGCGGGTCCAGCAGGATCAGACCGGGAGGTACTCCGTCAGCATCATTCGCGGCGATAGGCAATGCCACCCGATCACCCGCCCGTGCCTGCTGCACGGCAATGGGTCGGAAGACAGGAGCATGGCCTTCGTTGCCCGGCCGATCAGCCGGAATATCATCAGCGACGGGAATCTGTCCATTCACAGGTTCTCCCCCACCATCACGGCCACGCACCGAGATGGTCATGGTCTGAGTCGTGCGCAGCGTTGCATCCAGCGCATCGATTGCAACGAGCTCGACAACAGACTCTGCCGCTGCCGTGTCAGGCACTTGCCAGGTCAGCTCCAACTGCCCGTTACCCAGACCCCGGATCCGCATGCCCGCAGGAATGGAACCGACCGTCACACTGGGATAGGTACCGTCGGTATCACTGGCGTTCAGCACCAGCGTGAAGTTCTCGCCCACACTCAGCTCCGGCCCGGGGATCGTGTCGAATCGCGGCGCGACATTGCCGGCACCGACTTCGTCGACTGAACCCTGCACCTGATCCAGGCGAGTGATCAGCACGACCCAGTCGTCCCCCGCGGCATAAGGTGGCGCACCCAGAGGCAGGCTGTCACTGGCCAGCAGATTCTCAGCTCCCTGGATCATCTGTCCGGTACGCGGATCGAACCATCGCTGCCCGAAGCGTCCCGCCACCCTGCCAGTGTTGAGCGATTCCGAACCGTTGGCGGCGGGCAGATAGACGGCATAGACCTGACCCGGCAGCGCAAACACCTCGGCGCCACCGAAGGCATCACTCTCGCCACTGATTCGCCAGTCCGCGGGCTCCATGAGCCAGAAAGGCAGCTCGCGCTGCATCATCTCGCGCGCCAGTCGCATCTGCTGCCACATGCCTTCGCGCTGACGGAAGTCACCGGCATCGATATCACCACCCACCGGTAGTGGTTCGTAGCCGAAATACCACTCGATATTGCCACCACTGAAGAGCACGTCATAGAGAATCTGCTTGCGTCGCTCCTCCGTCGACTCGGCGTTCAGTCCATTGGTATTCTCGTCCATGTCCAGCACCCAGGGGCGGCCTGCATTGGCAGAATTGCTGCGCCACTGTTCGACGAATTGACCAGCGAACTGTTCGTCGTACTGGATGGAGCTGGCGCTGTAGCGGGCATCGCCAACGATCTCTCCATAGCGGTAGAACTGATTGATGTGGGTATGCACGGCAATCGGCTTGTCACTCCAGTCGATTGCCTGCAGAAAGTCGGCATGCTTGTCCAGCTCGACTCGAGGGAAGTCGTTCTCCTCGCCCAGATTCCACTTGGCTGCCAGCACATAGGCAAAGCGAGCCACCAGTTCTCTGAAGAACAACTTGCGTTCCACACCCAACTGGCCATTGTCCAGCCAGCGCTCATTGGCGTCTTCGGTCTCGCTCAGAACGATATTCAAGGCGATTCCCTGCTGCTGGGCGTGGGCGAATACGCGGTTCCACTGATGCAGTTTGCTGATGTCGTAGTGCGTCTTGTCATGCGCATTGTTGGACGCACCGACAAAGGGATAGGTCTCCTGTCCATCCCCTCCCAGGTTCATGGGCAGAAAATAGACGGAGTTGACTCCCTGTTCCCCCAGGTAATTGAGGGCGCCTATCAGGCCGCGACTATCAGCACCGGTCAGGGAGTGGGTGAACAGGGGATCACCCTCACGAAAATCGCCACGGTGTGCCGCGTAGTCATGCACGAAACTGTCCGCCTGACCACCGTGATCGAAGGTACCGTCAATACCGCCGAAACCCAGCAGATTCTCCGGGCTGTCCGTGCCTCCCTTGATCCAGTAGGAACCATCACGGAACTTCAGGTAATGATTCCCGACGTACTCCAGGCGCCCCTGCCCGAGAAAACCGGGGGCATCGAAGGGTGCCGGAGCAATCAGGAATTCGCCGCCGGCACCTTCCAGCTGTACCGCGTCTCCGTCGTCCATGTTCAGGTTCACGGCCAGCTCGCTGCCCCGCTGCAAACTGGCCTGATAGCTCCAGATGCCTGTTTCATCGGCAGAAAACCTGGCACGCCAGACATTGCCTCGCCCATGCCCTTCGCCATCACCGGCAAAGAACCCCGGTATTCGTGTGACAACACCCGCCGGGCTGGTCAGATCCACGCTCAACCGGTAATCGAGAAACGGGTTGGGCGCCGTGTCGTTTTCATCGGCAAGCGGCCCGTTGAAGTCGATCTCGATGGGGTGCCATTTGTACAACGACCCCGTGACGGTGGCGGCCAGCGTCGAGCTGATCGGCATGCCGGCAAGCAGGGCCAGTGTCACGACAACAGAAAAACGGAAAGAAGACATGGGCGACCCGGATCAGATGAAAGAGAGTATCCAGTCCGGATTATGTACGCAGTGACAGCCACATCAGGCCCGGCCAGGGGCGACAATGGCCTTCACATGCCGGAATTGAGACATGCCCCCCAATCGCGGCGACGTGATGTCCGGCCATGGCGCAACAGAGTCAGATGGACATCACAGAATGCACCGACTACCGACCTCGGTAGATACATTTTGCCGATCGGCTGCCATTTCGATAAACATCCGAGGCGTACCGTCGATAAACAAGTAACCGCCACTGGCACTCCGACTGCCACACCGAGGGACGCAGGCATCCGCGTGTACCTACCATGAAACTCCACCTCACCTCAGCCTATGACACGCATACCGGTCTCGATGCCCTGACTGGCGTTGCTCTTCTCGACCGAGTCGGTGAACACGAGCTCTGTGCAGACCCTGCAGAGGCTGATGCCATTCTGTTTGTCGAAAACACCCACTTCGACGACCTGCTTTTCCGTCAGCTGTTGCAACACGTCCTGGTGGCCGATTACCCCGACAAGGTCTACATGTACAACGAGATGGATCGCCCATGGGACGTGCTGCCCGGACTCTACTGCTGTCTCACCAGACGACATCACGATCCGACTCGGCACCGACCGTTTGCGTATCTGTATTCACCCAACCCCTATGTCAGCAATATCTACTCCAGCGACAGGGAAACACGCTATCTGTTCTCGTTCATGGGATCGATGAGCCATGGCTGCAGACGCACCATCATGCAACTGCAACACCGCGATGCCCTGCTCAGAGACACCTCGGACTTCAACGTCTGGGATAGCGAACCCGCCGAGATGCAAGTGCGGGGCAGAGAATATGCCAGCACGCTCGCTGCCAGTCGCTTCGTGCTCTGTCCGCGCGGCATCGGCACCTCGTCGATCAGGCTATACGAGACGCTGGAAGCGGGACGCGTCCCGGTGATCATCTCGGACCAATGGGCCCCACCGCCCGAAACCGACTGGAGCTTCGCCATTCAGGTCGAAGAGCGTCGCATCCGCTCGATTCCGGGTCTGTTATCGGCCATGGAGGGCGAAGCGGACAATCGTGGACAAGAGGCCAGACAAGCCTGGCTCGACAACTATGCACCCGACACCCTGTTCAATACCGTTGGCAACTCTCTGGCTTCACTGATCGATTCGGGTCATGGCAGCAGACACCGTCGACCAGGGACACAGTTGAACAAATGGCTGGCTGGTGGTGAACTCCTGAAGCGAACGGCCGCACAGCGTCTGCTGGGCAATCAGTAGGACAGGCTCAGGCCGGCATCTGCCATTCCGGCGGAATCGCCTGCACCAGCCCATAGGCCCTGCCCTTGTCGGCTAGCCATTGATTGATCGCGTGCTGGACTTCCTGCTCGCCGCGGGAGGACATGGGAACCTCCAGCACATAGGGCGTGATGTCGGGCGGCAGCACGAAAGTCAGATTCGCACCGATGGAACTGGGCGCCGTTCCCGGCTCGGGCTTCTCGACGATCTCTGCCAGCGACTGATCATCATTGAATCGCACGCTCGACCGTTTTGCCAGTTCCGCAAGTTCCAGCTGCTTGAGACTGACGCTCAACTGTCCGTCGTGGGCAGCATGAAAATTCAGCAGTTCGACGAAGAAATCCCGCGGCACGATGTAGTCGGTGGCGCTGAGCACGAACGGTGCTGCCACGATATCCGGTGTTGCCTCGATGACAGCCTGCAAGGCATGGGCGGTTCCGAACAGATGCGATTGCCGGACACAGCGCACACGCTGATCATGGGACGCAGCGCGCTGCTCGGCATAGGTTTCCACCTGCTCGTGCAGATGATGGGTGACCAGCACGATGTCGTCGACCCCCACTGCCTGCAGCGAATCCAGCAGATAATCCAGAGTCGGTTTGCCCCGGTGTACCAGCAATGGCTTGGGTGTGGTATCCGTATGGGGACGCAGGCGTGACCCCCGTCCGGCTGCCAGAAGCACGGCTCGACGAACCGGCGAGCCGCTCACAGTCGGTTCTCCTGCAGAACGGAAACCGGTTGACAGGCATCCGGACTGACGATTCTGACGGTGCTCTCCGACTCGGCTATCACGATGCGAGCGGCTCCTTTCAGGTTCGGATAGCGTGTCAGGTATTGCTCGAGCAGAGACTCGGCAATCCGGTCGACTGCATCCACGTCAGCCAGCATGAACAGGCAGCCACCATAACCACCACCACTGAAGCGATTGCCATGGACGCCATCGAGCCCACGCGCAATCTCGTGCAGGGCAATCAACCACTCACTGCCACTTTCATAATCATTGATGGAGCTTTGGCAGGACTCGTTCATCAGCCGTCCGAAGGTCTGCCAGTCACCACACTGCCAGGCCTTCGCTCCATCGTGCACGCGCTGCATCTCGGAATAGACATGTGCTGCCCGCCGTGCCGGAATATCGGGCAGAGCTGCCAGAGCGGCGCCAAGACGTCTGTCGATCGGCACCTGCCCCAGATGCTCCGCCTTGTCATGCAGCAATCTGGCAGCTTCCCGGCACTCTGCCACGCGTGTATTGAAGGGTGAGCCACCCAGATCGCGGGACACACCGGAGTAGCACATCAGGAAGCAGACCGAGGAACTGTCCACCGGGTCGCCCACATACGTTGCCTGAACGTCCTCGACGTCCAGTATGGACAATTGGTCACGCCTGCCGAAAGCGATCGACATCTGATCCTGGATACCGTTATTCAGTCTGCGATAGTCGTTCTCGACCCGCCTCGACAGCTCTACCAGTTCCGCAGGGCTCAGCTGCACATCGTTGGCCCGGGCCAGTGCACTGAGATAGGCCAGTATGACCGACGCCGATGAACTCAAGCCGCCGCTGACAAGCGTGCCGCTGACCACTGCTGTCACCCCGTAGCGCATCTCGCGGTAGTCGGCAAAGGCCGCTACCGAAGCGCGAGCCATGGCGTCCCAACCGTGTTCGTCGCTCAGTTCATCCGGACTGAACTCGCAGCTTTGCCAGAGCCCCGGCTGCAGGCTGGCATGAACCATACTGCGTCTGTCAGTGTTTTTCCAGAACACCAGGATGGTGTACTGATTGAGGCAACGCGCCAGCACGGTGCCGCCCTGATGATCGATATGCGCGCCGATCGGGTTGAAGCGATACGGGGAGACAACGACTTCCGGACTATCACTGATTCCGGTGAGTTCGGCGGCATGACTCAACGATTCAGCGATCAGATCATCGACGTCTCTGGCATACAAGGAGCTGTGCGGCATGACAAGCGGGTACGGGCAAACGTTGGGAAAGCGCGCATTCTAGCCTGTCTGAGGCTGCCGGTTGGAAAATCGCTGCTGGCAACTACGGCAACGGAGCCGATGCGCGCCAGCAGATTCGTCTCGGACAAACGACTCGATCACCCGGCCAGGCGCTGATCGCCATCCTCTTCGTCTTCCAGACTCATGGTGCTGGCTATCATGTCATCGACCGCCGACGAACTGCCA
Source organism: uncultured Granulosicoccus sp. (assembly GCA_947495035.1). Lineage (GTDB taxonomy): Bacteria > Pseudomonadota > Gammaproteobacteria > Granulosicoccales > Granulosicoccaceae > Granulosicoccus. The sequence goes on along the minus strand of CANLXI010000003.1, from coordinate 215,256 downwards.
CCTTCGAGCTTGATGCGCAATCGCAGATCATTGACCGAATCGGCGTTGCGCATGGCCTCCTCGATGGTGATGGCATTTTCATTGAGCAGCTCGAACAGCGCCTGGTCAAAGGTCTGCATTCCCTGATCCTTGCTCTTCTTCATCAGCCCCTTTATCTCGTGCACTTCGCCCTTCATGATCATGTCGGACATCAGCGGTGTGTTGAGCAGGACTTCCACGGCAGCTCGACGCCCCTTGCCGCTGGGAGTTGGCAACAGTCGCTGCGATATGAATGCCTTGATGTTGAGTGACAGATCGAGCAACAACTGCTTGTGCCGGGTTTCGGGAAAGAAGTTGATGATCCGGTCAAGCGCCTGATTGGTATTGTTGGCATGCAGCGTTGCCAGACACAGATGCCCCGTTTCGGCAAAGGCGATGGCATGTTCCATGGTTTTCTGATCCCGGATCTCGCCGATCAGAATGACATCGGGTGCCTGGCGCAAGGTGTTCTTCAGGGCGATCTCGAACGATTCGGTGTCTGTACCCACTTCGCGTTGTGTCACGATGCAGCCCTTGTGGTGATGCACGAATTCCACCGGATCCTCGATGGTGATGATATGGCCGTTGGAGTTTTCGTTACGGTAATCGATCATCGACGCCAGACTGGTCGACTTGCCCGAACCGGTTCCGCCGACGAATATGACAAGACCGCGTTTGGTCATGGCTACCTGCGAGAGGATATCCGGCATGTGAAGATCGGCAAAGCTGGGAATGTCGTTGGGAATGATCCGCACCACCAGCCCTGCGCTACCGCGTTGAACCAGAGCGTTGACACGAAAGCGTGAGATCTTCGGCAGCGCGATGGCGAAATTGCACTCCTTGTGCAGCTTGAATTCCTCACGCTCCGAATCCGTCATCAGACACTGGGCCAGAGCAAGGGTGTGCTCGGCGGTCAGCTTCTTGTCCATGACCGGCGTCACCTTGCCGTGAATACGCATGGAAGGCGCAGCGCCGGCGATGATGAACAGATCAGATCCGCCTTTCTTGTACAGACTGACCAGCAGCTCGTCCATGAATCGCTTGGCGACCTTCAAATCCATAACTTGTTCCTCAGACCGAGAATGCCGATTGCCCGATGGCAGATTCTGCCGGCGCCAGCATCAGCGGCCTGTCGCCCGGGTAACAATGAACGGCGTCTGGCGACGCCGACACGTGACTGCCTACATCAGACTGTCGGGGTTCTGCGCCTTCTTGCGCGCTTCGGCCAGATCCACCACGCCGCGATTGACCAGTTCCTTGAGGTTCTGGTCCAGCGTCTGCATGCCATGCGCCTGACCTGTCTGAATGGCGGAATACATCTGCGCTACCTTGTCTTCACGGATCAGGTTGCGAATGGCGGGTGTGCCGATCATGATCTCGTGTGCCGCAACTCGACCGCCTCCGGTCTTCTTCAACAAAGTCTGCGATATGACTGCCCGCAATGACTCCGACAACATCGAGCGAACCATGGGTTTTTCTCCTGCGGGAAACACATCGACGATTCGATCCACCGTCTTGGCTGCGGAACTGGTGTGCAGGGTGCCGAAGACCAGATGCCCGGTCTCGGCCGCGGTCAGAGCCAGCGAGATGGTTTCCATGTCTCGCATTTCCCCCACCAGAATCACATCCGGATCCTCACGCAACGCAGAACGCAGGGCTTCGGAGAAGCCATAGGTATCGCGATGCACCTCGCGTTGATTGATCAGACACTTCTTGCTTTCATGCACGAACTCGATCGGATCCTCGATGGTCAGGATATGCCCGAGCTCGGACTCGTTCTTGTAGTCCATCATGGCGGCCAGTGTGGTGGACTTGCCGGAGCCTGTAGGTCCGGTGACCAGAACGATACCGCGCGGCAAGGCCGAGATTTCCTGAAAGATGCGGGGAGCACCCAGCTGTTCCAGTGTCAGCACTTCAGACGGGATGGTTCGGAAGACCGCACCACAACCCCGGTTCTGATTGAAGGCATTGACACGAAATCGGGCAGTGTCCGGTATTTCAAAGGAGAAATCCGTCTCCAGCTTCTCTTCATAGTCCTTGCGTTGCTTGTCGTTCATGATGTCGTACACCATGGCCTGAACAGCCGCATGGTCCAGGGCGGGTACGTTGACCCGACGCATGTCGCCATCGACGCGTATCATCGGCGGCAGACCCGCTGACAAATGCATGTCCGAGGCGCCGTTCTTGACGCCGAATGTCAGAAGTTGAGCGATATCCATGAATCTTGAACCTTGTCTATTCGAGGTGCAGGCAATGACTGCAACAGAAGCATCGGAGCAAGCTGACCAGCACGGTCGAGTCTGCTCTACTTTCATAGTGTCGGCCGCTGCCCTGTTTTTGTTAGCCTGTCGGCCACACGGCAACTGCTGATGACGGAAAAACCCGTCCGCCGAGACTTCATAACGTGAACACAGACACATCCAAGATGAACGACAGCCAGACCTCGGACATTGTCCTGGTATTGCAGAAGGTGCAACAGGACATCCGGACTCATGAAGTCCGTCATGCCAGATCACCCGGCAGCGTGCAACTGCTGGCGGTCAGCAAACGCAAGCCACTGTCTGCCATTCAGGCCGCCATACAGGCAGGCCAACGAGCCTTCGGCGAAAATTACGTGGAGGAAGGCGTCGAGAAAATCCTGGCACTCGATGATGCAACTCTGCAATGGCACTTCATCGGAGCCATTCAGTCGCGAAAAACCGCCAGTATTGCCGAGCACTTTCAATGGGCTCATGGTGTCGACCGGCTCAAGGTGGCCAGACGTCTGTCCGAACAACGTCCTGCGGGAATGGCCCCATTGAACATCTGCCTGCAGGTCAACACCGACAATGAATCCGCGAAGGCCGGCGTCGAGTTCGATGAGGTCGACCAACTGGCTGACGAGTGCGCCGAACTGCCAGGCCTCACACTGCGTGGTCTGATGGCCATCCCCGCCCCACGAAGCGACTTCGAAGAACAGCGACAAGTCTTTGCCCGCCTGCATGAATGCCTGCAATCGCTGCAGAAACGCCACCCCGGCATGGACACCCTGTCCATGGGGATGAGTGCTGACATGGAAGCGGCAATTGCCGAAGGGGCCACGCTGGTGCGTATCGGCACGGCCATATTCGGGCAACGTGACAACTGACGACGCAGGCACCAGGCGAACTTCGACAGACAGAATTCATCACTCATTCAAGCAGCCTCAGTACAACAGGCAATCTTGGTAGACTACTCATACTCAATAAGGACACATCATCATGAGCCAACAGAACAGCACTTCCAACCCGGTGGCCGCCGCCTACGAAATCGGTCAGAGCATGTGGCTCGACTACATCCAGAAAAGCCTGCTCGACGGCGACCTGCAGGCCATGATCCGTGATGACAGGATCATGGGCCTGACGTCCAACCCTGCCATTTTCGAACAGGCCATTGCCAAGACCAGCGAATACGACGAAGCCATTGGCGAGATCGTTGCCGGTTCACCCGACATCACCCAGCTGGAGCTGTTCAATCAGCTGGCCATTCCCGATATCCAGGCAGCCGCCGATGCATTTGCAGACACCTACGAACAGACCGGTGGTGTGGATGGCATGGTCAGTCTCGAGGTTACCCCCGATCTGGCGCATGATGCTGCAGGCACCATCGCCATGGGCGTCGAACTGCATGAACGGGTCAATCGCCCAAACCTCATGATCAAGGTGCCGGGCACCTCCGAAGGGGTCAAGGCGTTCGAAGCGCTGACGGCTCTGGGCATCAACGTCAACGTCACCCTGTTGTTCAGCATCTCGCGCTATCGCGAAATTGCACAGGCCTATATTCGTGGTCTGGAAAGACGCCTTGCCGATGGCCACGACATCGATCGCATCGCCTCGGTAGCCAGTTTTTTCGTCAGCCGTGTCGATGTCAGTGCTGACAAGGCACTGAGCGAGAACGGCAGTGACGCGGCCAAGGCCTTGCTGGGCAAGATTGCCATCGCCAATGCCAAGGTCGCCTACGGTCACTTCGTCAATCTCTTCGGCAGTGAACAGTTCGGCAAACTGAAGGAACAGGGAGCTCGCCCGCAACGACTTCTCTGGGCCAGCACCGGCGTGAAGAATCCTGACTACTCCGATGTACTTTATGTAGAGGAACTGATCGGCCCCGATACAGTCAATACGCTGCCGCCTGCCACACTGGATGCATTCAAGGATCATGGAGTGGCAGAGTCCAGACTGACACAGAACCTCTCCGCAGCTCATTCGGAAATCTCCGCACTGAACGAGCTTGGCATATCGCTCAATGACATTACCGACGAACTCGAACGCGCCGGCATCGCCTCCTTCGAAGAAGCCTTCGGCCGTCTGCTGGATGTGCTGGCTGAAAAGCGGCAAACGGTAGCCAGCTGATGCAATGGGTTTTCATCGGTGCCGGCAACATGGCCAGCAGTCTCATAGGCGGGTTGATCAACAATGGCGCTGACTCTGCCAGTGTCACCGTCATCGATCCGAACGCCGAAGCCTGCAATCGTGTCGTGGAACGCTTCGGCATTCGGTCGGCGGCATCCTTTGCAGACCTGTTCGAGGCAGCCTCGGACGAAGCACTGGGTCTGGTGATAGCGGTCAAGCCACATATCGTCGAACCGGTTTGCCGGGATTTTGCAGATGCCTTCGGCAAGCTCGATGCCGGCACGCAGCAACGGTTGGCGCCGCTGTTCATCTCGGTTGCCGCTGGCGTCAGGGCATCGAGCATGCAGGCCTGGCTACCAGGGGGAACTGCGGTGGTCCGTTGCATGCCCAATACTCCGGCACTGCTGGGTCTTGGTGTAACCGGGCTGTTCGCATCCGACGAATGCTCGGAACAGCATCGACAGCAGGCAGGCGAGCTGCTCGATACCGCAGGCGTGACGCTATGGGTGGAGAAGGAGTCCATGCTGGATGCCGTGACGGCGGTCTCCGGTAGTGGACCCGCCTACTTCTTCTACCTCATCGAACACATGAGTGCTGCTGCTCAGGCACTGGGGCTGGATGCGGAGTCTGCAGAAACCCTGGCCATGGAAACCGCCTTCGGGGCAGCCAGCATGGCACGCACGCGCGAACTGCCTCCGGGACAACTGCGCGAGAATGTCACCTCCAAAGGTGGCACAACTGCTGCTGCTCTACAGGTGTTCGATGCTCGGGATACGCCTGCCATCGTTCGCGAGGCGATGCAGGCGGCACATGATCGTGCCGTGGAGTTAGGGGACCAGCTCGCACCGCAGTAACCGTCTGACCTGTCCGCCCGGATTCGAACGACGCAGCGCTTGCATGACGTATTCTGCTCCGCTGCCTGCTCGAATCCGGTGCGGACAACTCCCTTGCTCAATGTAACTGACACTCTTTCGGAGAATTTTCCATCATGGCCAATCCTGCACTGAATGCCATCGGCTTCATCCTCGGCATTCTGTTCAACCTCTATGCCACTGTCGTGGCCGTGCGCTTTGTCATGCAGACAGTTCGCGCCGATTACTACAACCCCCTGGCTCAAGGCGTGGTGCGAATCACCGATCCCTTGCTGGTGCCCCTGCGTCGTGTGATTCCCAGCATCAAACGATACGATACGGCATCCCTGGTACTCTGCTTCGGCATACTGCTGCTGAAGTTGCTGATCTTCAAACTGCTCAGCCTAGGCTATGTTCCAGCTCTCGGACAATCGATCCTGGTCAGTGCAGCACCGGTTGCCAAACTGGTGATTCTCGCCCTGCTCGATCTCATCCATCAGCTGTTCAATGTCTTCATCTTTGCCTTGATCATCCAGGCCGTTCTGAGCTGGATTCCCGGTGCAGCGGGCAACCCCGTGCATTCACTGGTCACCTCCATCGGAGAACCGGTACTGCGTCCACTTCGCAAAGTCCTGCCCCCCATGGGCGGACTGGATCTGACCGTGTTTTTCACGATCATCGGGCTGTTCGCGCTACGCATCTTTCTGCTGGGAACCCTGCAACAATTGTTCGGTGTCTGATTTGCATTCGCGGATCAGAACACTTGCCCGATGACGGAAGTGGAGCTGCTCGACGAACCGAAGGTGACGACGAGCCCGCACTGACAACTCGACCGAAATCGCGTTTACCCGGCCCGAATTACCCTGTAAATACAGCTTTTTTTGTCTCTAACTGATATTTTCTGCTGTAAATACAGGGTTTTTTGCGTCTATTGGTCTATATATGCTGACTATGACGCGCCAACTGTGTTACTTTTCGCGCGTTTTGAACAACGGTATGGATCGCGGAAACGCCGTGACATGCCATTGCATGAACATCAACTTTCATAGTCAACAGCAAGCAGAGGAATCACACATGGCGGCAAAGAAGAAAGCAGTAGCCAAGAAAGTACCGGTAGCGAAAAAGAAAGCCGTTGCCAAAAAAGCCGTTGCCAAGAAGGCAACCGCCAAGAAAGCGACTGCCAAGAAAGCAACCGCCAAGAAAGTCCCCGTCGCGAAGAAAGTTCCCGCGGCCAAGAAGAAGGCATCTCCTGCCGTTGCCGGTGGTGTGAAGAAGCCACCCACCAAATCCGAAATCCTGGCCTCCATCGCCGAAACAACCGAGCTGAGCCGCAAGCAGGTCATCTCCGTATTCGACGCCCTGAACGATCTGATCCAGGAAAACCTCAAGCCACGTGGACCAGGAACTTTCAGTGTTCCCGGCCTGATGAAAATCCGCGTCAACAAGCGTCCAGCTACTCGAGCCCGCAAGGGAATCAATCCGTTCACGGGTGAGGAGACTACCTTCAAGGCAAAGCCGGCCCGCAAGGTCGTCAAGGTCACTCCTCTGAAAAACCTGAAGGACATGGTGTAACGGGTTACCGAAGACACTCATCGGCCCGGACGCCTGTCTGTCCGGGTCGCACTGCGATGAAGATGCTCGCAGCCGTCCAGCCACGTCCCTGTCGGCCCCCAGCCCTGATCCTCCGGCGCCTACCTCCCCGGTCATCAGTCAGCGCTCCCCTCAGAGAGCGCCTTGCCTTCCCGTATCGTCATCAATTTGACAAGACAGATGCGACTGTTGGCTTCAATATTGTTAGTGTTTCCGTGTACACCGACTCGCGACGGCGACGTCAGGCGTTACACTGCGCACACCTTCCCTGTTCCATCGAACCTTGCGCTCGAAAAGAGGTCAATTTGTCCACATCTGATTCGTCTGCGGCAAACCGCCTTCTTTCAGAACCCCACCAGGATCCACTATCATGAGTGCGACTGCGTCATCAATGGCGATGCCCGGCAAGAGTACGCGTTTACCGCGCATGGCCAATACCCTGCTGGTTGCAGGCGTCGGCGTGGCACTGGCTGCGATCACTGTCAAACTGCTACCGCAACCCGAACCTGCGCCTCTGGCGGACGTCGGCCCTGTTACCGTGACCAGCAGCAATGCCCCCGGGCCAACCGAACTGGCGCGAGCCATCGCCTCGATTCATCTGTTCGGTGATGCCAGCAAGAAGCCGGTTGTCGTCGAGGCACCCAAGCCACAGGAGCCCATCAAGAACACCAGTCTCAATCTGCAGCTGGCAGGTGTTTTTGCCTACGAACCGGCGGAAAATGCCATTGCCATCATCAGTGCCGGTTCTGCCGAGCAGAACGCCTATGGCATCGGTGACAAGATCAGCGGTGAAACCTCCCTGGAGGCGGTCTATGCCGATCACGTCGTACTGCGCAATCGGGGCAAGCTTGAAAAACTGATGCTGCCCGAAAACGTGCAACCCATTGCCAGCCGTCCGGTAGAAAGTGCCAGCAGCGCTCGCAGTCAGAACCAGAATGCCAACGCTGACCAGCCGATCGAGTTGCCCAGCAACCCTCGCGACTTGCGCGACACCCTGGCACGTAACCCCTCCATGCTGGGACGGGTCGTGGCAGCAGAGCCCTATCAGGAGAATGGCAAGCTGGTCGGTTACCGTATTACCCCCAAGCAGAACCCCGAAATACTGGAAGCACAGGGAATTGTTGCCGGTGATGTCATCACCAGCGTCAACAATATCCAGCTGAACAGTCAGAAACAGGGCATTCGCGCGCTGCGCAATGCGGTCAAGGCGGAAAGTCTCGACGTCACGATCCTGCGAGATGGTGTCGAAGTCCCCATCTCGATCTCGCTGGCTCAATAGAGCCTTGACGTCCCTGAATTACCACCCATGCGTCTTTACGGCTACACTCAGCGAACAGCTTCCGGCTCTCAATGACAATGTTTAAGCGGTCCAATCCTCAACTGATACCGGCTCTGGCCCTGCGCGCCTCCATCGTGGCGACCTCGGCAGCCTTCACCGCAACCCTCGCCCTGACCGGCGTGGCGACACCGGTGCGGGCCCAGGAAGGCACATTCACCCTGAATCTGAAAAACGCGGACATACACTCGCTGATTCAGACGGTTTCCCGCCAGTCGGGCCGGAATTTCGTGGTGGACCCACGGGTCAAGGCCCGGGTCACGGTGATCTCGAGCACGCCATTGAATGCCGAGGAACTGTACGAAACCTTTCTGTCAGTACTGCAGGTCCACGGCTATGCCGCCGTGCCGAGTGGCGACCTGGTCAAGATCGTGCCTGACGTCAATGCCAAACAGGGCCCGGTCCCGGCCTTCGACTCCGACAACAGCGCCTCCGACCAACTGGTTACACAAGTCATCAAGGTGGAAAACGTGCCGGCCGCACAGCTGGTTCCCATCCTTCGTCCCCTGGTGCCGCAGCAAGGCCATCTGGCAGCCTATGCCTCCTCCAACACCCTGATCGTGACGGACAGAGCCTCCAATATCCAGCGCCTGATCGATATCATCAAGGGTATCGACCGTCCCGACAATGACGAAGTGGAAGTGGTTCGCCTGAGCCATGCCTCTGCCAGCGAGATCATTCGCATCATGCAATCGCTGCAAAGTGGCGGCGGGCAGATCAATGGCACGCCGGGAGCGGTACGCTTTGCGGCCGATGAGAGAACCAACAGCATACTGCTCAGTGGTGACCCTTCCGCGCGCGCTCGCACCCGCGGCATCATCCTGAATCTGGACACCCCTGTCGAATCCGGCGGCAATACGCGCGTGGTCTACCTGCGCTATGCCAATGCGGCCGATCTGCTGGCCATCCTCACCGGCGTCTCCGCTGGACAGGCGCTCATCGGTACCAGTAGTGCGGATGCCGGTGGCAACACCGCTACACCGCAGGCCGCACCGCAGACAGATGCCGGCGGCGCACCGACACCTCAGGTGCCCACGGCATCGCTGATCCGCCGGGCAACCCAGGACAATGATCGGCCGAATGTGGATATCCAGGCCGATGAAGATACCAATGCCCTGATCATCACGGCACCGCCTGACGAAATGCGCAGCATTCTGGCGGTTGTCGAACAGCTGGATATCCGCCGGGCGCAGGTTCTGGTTGAAGCCATCATCGCCGAACTGACCACGGACAACAGCTCGCAGTTGGGTGTGAACTTTGCGGTGGACGGTACGGACAGCGATCGTCCGGTCGCCTACACCAATCTCGGTGGGGCCACGCAGGCACTGATCGGAACCATTGCCAGTGAAGGTGCCAGTCTGAGCCAGGGTCTCTCCCTCGCTCTGGGGCGTTTCGGGTCCGACGGCGTCAACTTCGGATTTCTGCTCTCCGCCATTGCTTCCGATACCGACAACAACATACTGTCCACACCGACGCTTGTCACCATGGACAACCAGGAAGCGGAAATCGTGGTGGGTCAGAACGTTCCCTTCGTGACCGGCCAGCAACTGTCCTCGGCCAACGACAACCCGTTCCAGACCATCGAGCGTCAGGACGTGGGTATCAGTCTCAAGGTGAAACCGCAGATCAACGAAGGCGACAACATCAAGATGGAGATCGAGCAGGAAGTCTCCGACGTCAGCGCCACCGCGATCACCGGCGCATCCGACATCACCACCAACAAACGTTCCATCAAGACCACCGTACTCGTGGAAGACGGCCAGACTCTGGTGCTGGGCGGCCTGATGGACGACCAGATCAATGACACTCGCAGCAAGGTGCCCTTTCTGGGTGATATTCCGCTGCTTGGCAGCCTGTTCCGCTACCGCACGAACAGCAAGTCGAAGCGTAATCTGATGGTGTTCCTGCACCCGACGATACTGCGCAACCCGGAAACCGCCGACTTCTACAGTCGCAGCAAGTACGACGATCTGCGAGCGGCACAACTTGGCCAGTTCGAACAGGATGAGTCCTACATCAGCGACGGACGTCCCGTTCTGCCAGACCTGCACCTGTATTTCGAGGGTCGGCGTGTCGATACACGTGATGGTGATCTGAACACCATCCTGCCGACCTCCGATGCGACAGGTGTTATCAATCCACAGTCGGGAACTGCAGCACTGCCGAGCCAGGCCAGCCTGGACTCTGGTACCGATGTTGCTGGCCGGACTTCACAGACCGACACGACATCACGGTAGACATGGTGACTTCTTCAGCGGATTTCATTGATGTCGGCGATCCATCCGACAGCACGCTCATTGGCGAAGAGACGGATCAGGATGCCACCCGCAGTCTGGGTAGCATGACACTGGAGACCGGTGTCGAGCTGACATACACTGATCTTCCCTATACCTTTGCCAAACGCCATGGCGTGATCCTGGAGCTCAATGCCAAGGGTGAGCTGCTGCTGGTCCACCGGCCCGGTGTCCCGCTCAGTGCGCTGACCGAAGCCCGTCGCAAGGCTGGTCGCTCCCTGGTCATGGATCCCGTGACCGCTGATGAATTCGATGCGCGCCTCACTCGCCACTATGAAGGCGAGACCGGTCAGGCCATCGATATCATGGATGACTTCGACGACGACATGGATCTGGCGCAACTGGCTCAGGCCCTGCCCGAGCCCGAAGACCTGCTGGAATCCACCGATGATGCCCCGGTCATCCGCCTGATCAATGCCATGCTGACAGAGGCCGTACGCAAGCAGGCCTCGGACATCCATATCGAACCCTTCGAAAAACGCCTGGCCGTGCGCTACCGGGTTGATGGTGTCATGCAGAAACTGCTGGAGCCACCCCGCGCCATTGCCCCCATGGTCATTTCCCGACTGAAGGTCATGGCCAAGCTGGACATTGCCGAACGTCGCCTGCCCCAGGATGGACGCATCAGCCTGCGTGTGGCGGGACGTCCGGTCGATGTGCGGGTATCGACCCTGCCATCGGGCCATGGCGAACGCGTCGTGCTGCGTTTGCTGGACAAGCAGGCCGGACGTCTCGACCTGGAGCATCTGGGCATGCCCCCCCAGGCATTGCAGGACATGCAGAAAAGCCTCGGGCTCTCGCATGGCATCGTGCTGGTTACCGGCCCGACCGGTTCGGGCAAGACGACGACCCTGTACGCGGCCCTGGCCAAACTCAACACCAGCAAGTACACCATCCTCACCGTCGAGGATCCCATCGAATACTACATCGACGGCATCGGTCAGACTCAGGTCAATACCAAGGTGGACCTGGATTTCGCGCGCGGTCTGCGCGCCATTCTGCGACAGGATCCGGATATCGTCATGATCGGTGAGATTCGAGATACCGAGACAGCCGAGATTGCCGTTCAGGCCTCACTGACGGGCCATCTGGTATTGTCGACTCTGCATACCAATACCGCCATCGGCGCCATCACCCGACTGCGTGACATGGGTGTCGAGCCTTTTCTGCTTTCCTCCAGTCTGGTCGGCCTTGTCGCTCAGCGACTGGTCCGGCTGCTCTGCCCCGAGTGCAAGCGTCCACACACACCCACCAAGGGTGAACTCGAGTCACTGAAGACAACCGCTGACAAGGCGCATCACATGTGCGAACCCCACGGTTGTGATCGTTGCGGTCATACCGGTTATGCGGGACGCCAGGGCATCTACGAAGTGGTGCTGGTGGACGAAACCATTCGCGGCATGATCCACGATGGCGAGTCCGAGATGGAGATGGAACGCTATGCCCGGACCAGAAGCTCGGGGATCACGGAAGATGGCATGCGTCTGGTGCTTGCAGGCAAGACGTCTCTCGAAGAAGTCCTGCGTGTGACTCGAGAGGGCTGATGGCCGCTTTTGAATACCTGGTGCTGGATGCGCGCGGGCGGGAAAAAAAGGGAGTTCTGGAAGCCGATACGGCCCGTCTGGCACGCCAGCAGTTACGGCAGCAAGGCCTGACCCCGCTGGAAGTCTCGGAAACCTCGGGACGCAACCGCAAGAAGCGCAAGGCGGGTGAAAAGGCCGGCCCACGCAATTCGACGCCCACCTTCCGTGGCGGTATCAAGACCAACGATCTGGCCTTGCTGACGCGGCAGATCGCCACGCTGAGCGCTGCCGGCACGCCGCTGGAAGAATCCCTGTCTGCGGTCAGCCGGCAAACCGAGAAACCACGCATCAAGTCTCTGCTGCTGTCGGTTCGCGCCAAGGTCCTCGAAGGGCACAGTTTTGCCGCCGCCCTGTCCGACTACCCCAAGGTATTCCCTGAAATCTATCAGGCAACCGTTGCCGCCGGAGAACAGTCCGGCCACCTGGATGCCGTGCTGGAGCGTCTGGCAGACTACACCGAGGAGCGACAGGTGGCCAATGCCACGGTCAAGAAGGCCCTGATCTATCCCAGCGTACTGGTCGTGGCCTCCATTCTCATCGTGGGCTTTCTGCTGGCCTATGTGGTTCCGCAGGTGGTTCAGGTTTTCGAAGGCATGGATCAGGAACTGCCCGCCCTCACTCAGGCCATGCTGTCCGCCAGCGCCTTCGTGCGGCAGTATGGCGTGGTGGTGCTCGGTGTGGGCTTTGTACTGCTCGTTGCGTTCAAGCGTGCCATGCGCAACGAGGCCTTCAAGACACGAATTCACAGCGGATTGCTGAAGTTGCCGCTGTTCAAGCGACTGATCCGTGGATTCAACACGGCGCAGTTCGCCAGAACGCTGAGCATCCTGGCGGCCAGTGGTGTGCCGGTACTGGAAGCACTGGATATCGGCTCTCAGGTAATCACCAACCGGCCGATGCGCAAGGCGGTGAACAACGCCGCGGTTCAGGTTCGCGAAGGTTCAACGCTCAGTGGCGCGCTGGAGAGAACCGGTTATTTTCCGCCGATGCTGCTGCATCTGATCGCCAGTGGTGAATCTTCCGGCCAACTGGACAGCATGCTGGAGAAAGCAGCAGCTCATCAGGAACGCGAACTCAACTCGCTGATGTCGGTATTCCTCGGTCTGTTCGAGCCGGTGGTCATTCTGATAATGGGTGGTGTGGTACTGACGATCGTGCTGGGTATCCTGTTGCCGATCTTCGAGATGAACCAGCTGGTCAACTGATTTCACGGGCCGTTGGTGGCGGCCCCGAACAGATTCTGCCGCTGACCGGTTGGCGGCCCGTCAGATAGCCCCGTCTACCCTGCCCCGGACGCCGGCAACAGCGTCAAGCGTGCTGCCCACCGGGCACAGCCGGCGGTGAGCAGTTGCAGGAAGTTGATTCAATTGACGCTGCGCGGCTTGAACGGGATGATGCGAGCCCCACCAGCGGGTACGGGTCGGACCGTTGCACAGAGCTTGTGGCTGGCATAGGGCCACAACTGATCGGCGTCCATCTGCTCGCAGGCACGTCGGATCATGAGTTCCGTGATTTCGTGTTCGGTTCCCGATTCGTCAATTGTTGCGCATACCGTCATCCCATCGGGCAACGGTGTCAACGTATCGGCTTGCTCTACATTGAACTGCTTCATTGGTCAGGTCCTATGTTCTCACACCCTGCACTCGCTTGACGACAGTGACTACGCAAGACTCCGACCACCTTGTCATCAATGGAAAACATGGCGGTTCTAATCAGTCTCGCCTTCAAGACGAGCAATGTATTCCTCGAACTTCGCAATCTCTTCCGGAGCCTTTTCCGGGTAACGCAGTGGCAGAGCCTCCAGTGTCTGCTGAATGATCTCCGCCACACAGACTCGCATGTAACGCTTGTCGTCGGCCGGAATGGCAAACCACGGCGCATACGTGGTCGAAGTTTCGTTCAACATGCTTTCGTAGGTCTGCATGTATTCATCCCAGCGATCACGTGTCACCAGATCGCTGTCGGAAAACTTCCAGTATTTCTCCGGTGTCGTGAGGCGCTTCAGAAAACGCTTCTTCTGTTCATCCTTCGACACATTGAGCCAGAACTTCAGGACGACAGTGCCGTTTCGCGACAGGTGCTTCTCGTGATCGCGGATCGATTCGAAGCGCTCTTGCCACAAAGCCTCATGCTGATGCCGGGGCAAGCGCTGGTTCTGCAGATATTCGGGATGCACTCGCACCGCCAGCACTTCTTCGTAGTAGCTGCGGTTGAAGATGCCGATACGGCCGCGCTCGGGCAGACGCCGAGTGGTACGCCACAGCCAGTCATGCTCCAGCTCTTCGTCAGAGGGGCTCTTGAAGGATGACACCTGACAGCCCGCCGGGTTGACCCCGCTCATGACGGCGCGAATGGTGCCGTCCTTGCCAGCGGCATCCATGGCCTGGAAGATGAGCAGGAGTGAATAGCGGTCATCGGCGTACAGCTTTCGCTGCAATTCGCTGATGCCCTCCACTGCATCCGCCAGCTGCTTTTCCAGCGCCTTCTTGCCGGCGACATCCTTGCCGGGTCCTGCAGGACTGTCAGCCACCGTGAACCGGCCATCATGGGGGACCATGAATGGCGAGGAAATGACGGATTTTTCTGGCAATGCAGGCACTGGTTCGACTCCTCTGGCTCATGTCTTCTGCACGAGCACTCACGACCCGCTACTGTCGGGCAGCAGCGGTCAGGTCGAACATTACCGAACAATGCTTAAACGAAACTGAAATGCAGGCCGACGAATGCGACATTGCGCACATTCAGGGGTAATCTGGCACCGAATCCTGCACTACTCTGGCGATGATATCCCGTGCGGCCGGTCAACCGGTCAACCGGTCAAGCGGTAGAGCGGTAGAGCGGCGGTGAACCAGACGGATCTGTCGAAAGCCGGGCGCAGCAGCCAGTCTGACAAAGTGTAGACCACTGTCGGCAGAAAGCGAATTCGCAATCTGCACTCCCGAACTCCCGAACTCCCGAACTCCCGAACTCCCGAACTCCCGAACTCCCGAACTCCCGAACTCCCGAACTCCCGCACTCCCGCACTCCCGCACTCCCGCACTCCCGCACTCCCGCACTCCCGCACTCCCGCACTCCCGCACTCCCGCAATTCCGCAATTCCGCAATTCCGCAATTCCGCAATTCCGCAATTCCGCAATTCCGCAATCCCGCAATCCCGCAATCCCGCAATCCCGCAATCCCGCAATCCCGCAATCCCGCAATCCCCCAATCCCCCAATCCCCCAATCCCCCAATCCCCCAATCCCCCAATCCCCCTCACGCAATATCATTCATGAAAGCTGTTCCGCAGATTCAGGGAACTCGCCCCCAACTTCGCCGTATGGTCAACAGCGATCCTTCCAACCCAACGAATCAGGAGAATGCCTTCATGAGTTTCATGCGCACCGTACCGGACGTCACCTTCAAGACACGCGTTCGTGATGAGTCCCTGGGTGGCGACAACCCGTTCAAATGGCAGGACGTCACCACCAGCGACTTGTTCAAGGGCAAGCGGGTTGTGCTGTTTGCCTTGCCGGGCGCTTTCACACCGACGTGTTCCTCCACTCACCTGCCTCGCTACGAAGAACTGCATGAGCAGTTCATGGCAGCCGGGGTCGATGACATCATCTGCCTGTCCGTCAACGATGCCTTTGTCATGTACCAGTGGGGCAAGGCTCAAGGTATCCAGAAGGTCCGCATGCTGCCTGACGGCAATGGCGAATTCACCCGCAAGATGGGCATGCTGGTCAACAAGGAAAACCTCGGCTTCGGACCTCGCTCCTGGCGCTATGCCATGGTGGTGAACGATGGCCAGATCGAAGAGATGTTCGTTGAACCGGAGTTCGGCGACAATGCCGGCAATGACCCGTTCGAACGTTCGGATGCCGATACGGTTCTGTCCTGGATCACGCAGGCCAGCCAGAAAAGCGCCTGAGCAAGGCAGAGTAGGTCAGCCTTGCATTGCTGACTGTTGAAGGCCGCCCCGGGGGACGGGTAAATCCATTCTCCCCGGGGCGGAGCGCCGCGTTGCGATTAGCGGAACAGGCCGTAACGACCTGCCAGAACCAGTAGCACCAGCACCATCCCCAACACGAGATTGACCAGCACGATGTGCCTGACACGATTCAGCGCCACGCCGGCTGCCGGCCAGTCTTCCTGGGCCACGGTCTCTTTCAGCACCGGGTAGGGGCGATAGTACAGATAGACGAACAGCGCCGTCATCAGCAGACCCAGTGCATGCATCAGGTGGACGTAGACCGGACTGGTCGCAAAGCCGCCAAAGGCATTGAACACCAGCCAGTAGCCACTCGTCAGCAGGACGGCAATGCACATCCATACCCAGGGGAAGAAGCGGCGGAACACGGCAGCCCACAGACCGAGTCGCCGGTGTGGTTCCAGCAAGGCGACACTGGGGCGCAGAACAACATAGGCGAAGAACATGCCGCCTATCCAGACAACGGCAGCCAGACCGTGCAGTGCTATGGCTAATGCATTCATCGTGTAAAGGGTGCTCAGCAATCAGGAAAACTCACAGGCACTTCTATCACGTTTATCGCCAGTCCGCCGCGAGCCGTTTCCTTGTACTTGGTTTTCATGTCGGCACCGGTGTCACGCATGGTCTTGATCACCTTGTCCAGTGACACGAAATGCTTGCCATCTCCTCGCAGGGCAATGCGAGCGGCATTGATGGCCTTGACCGATCCCATCGCATTGCGCTCGATACACGGCACCTGGACAAGTCCACCCACCGGGTCACAGGTAAGCCCCAGATTGTGTTCCATGCCGATCTCGGCCGCGTTCTCCACCTGTTCCGGGCTGCCTCCCTGTACCGCGGCAAGTGCCCCGGCGGCCATCGAGCAGGCCGAGCCGACCTCTCCCTGACAGCCCACTTCCGCCCCGGAAATGGACGCATTCTCCTTGTACAGGATGCCGATGGCACCGGCAGTCAGCAGAAAGTCGACCACGCCCTCGTCGTTCGCTCCCGGCACGAAACGGTAGTAGTAGTGCAGTACCGCAGGAATGATCCCGGCTGCCCCATTGGTCGGCGCGGTCACCACACGCCCGCCGGCCGCGTTCTCTTCGTTGACAGCCAGGGCATACAGATTCACCCAGTCCATGACCGTCAACGGATCCCGCATTGACGCTTCCGGATTCTGACTCAGCTTCTGATACAACTCGGCAGCACGCCGCCTGACCTTCATGCCGCCCGGCAGGATGCCGGTCACCTGGCAACCCCGGCGGACACACTCCTGCATGACCTGCCACAGCGCCAGCAGATCCCGACGAACCTCAGCCTCCGGTCGCCAGACACATTCATTGCGCATCATCAACTGACTGATGGTCATGCCATGTTCGGCACACAGTTGCAGCAGATGATCACCGGTGGTGAAGGGGTATGGCACGATGGTGGCATCCGCCTTGACGACGGGATCGCCATCGGCGGCGCTCTCATCCAGAACGAAACCTCCCCCCACCGAGTAATACGTGCGTTTCGACAGGACCTCACCATCACTGTCACTGGCCACGAATTGCACGGCATTGGGGTGGAACGGCAGTGCCCGTCGCTTGTGCATGACCAGATCCCGTTTCTCGTCGAACGTGATGAGATGTCCACCGGGCAGCGAGATTTCACGTCGTTCACGAATCCGTTCAAGCCGCGCCGGTATGGACTCGACGTCCACCGTCGTCGGATGTTCGCCTTCCAGCCCCAGCAGCACGGCGGTATCGCTGCCATGTCCCTTGCCGGTAGCGCCCAGTGAACCGAACAGTTCCACCTTGCAGCGCACCACTTTCCGGCTCTGGTCGCTCTCCTGCAAGGCCATGGCAAAGCGTCGCGCCGCCACCATGGGCCCCACGGTATGCGAGCTCGAAGGACCGATCCCGCTCTTGAACAGATCAAAGACACTGATTGCCATACGCCGACACTCGCAATTCGTGATACCAGAGCCGACACACTCTACGCACTCCACCCGGATCGTGTTGCTCTGCAAGCGGCCAGCAGACGGATCGAAACGACATGCACCGCTCTTTCGAGAGACTGCGGAGCGAACGCTGAACACAGGTGTCGGACTGAACGCGATCGGCCACGATCGTGGGCTGGGCGGTTTCGGCTCATCCCGATCAGGAGCTCATTGTCACTGAACACGGCTTTCCGTATACTGTATGCATGAACAGTCATCCAACCAGCCCAGCCTCCTCGCCACCCGTGACCGATGGTGTGCCGATCCGACTGATGAACAAACTCGCCATCCTTTCCGATGCCGCCAAATACGATGCATCCTGTGCCTCCAGTGGCGCATCTCGCCGAGACTCACTGGATGGCCGCGGTGTCGGCAGTACCGAAGGCATGGGTATCTGCCATTCCTATGCACCCGATGGACGCTGCATCTCGTTGCTCAAGGTGCTTCTGACCAATTTCTGTACGTTTGATTGCCTGTACTGCGTCAATCGTGTCTCGAGCAATGTGCCGCGTGCCCGATTCGAGATCGATGAACTGGTCGATCTGGTACTCGCTTTCTACAAGCGCAATTACATCGAAGGCCTGTTTCTGTCCTCCGGCATCATCCGGGATCCCGACTACACGATGGAACAGATTGTCGAGGTCGCCAGGCGCTTGCGGGAAGTTCACGATTTTCGCGGCTACATCCACCTGAAAACCATTCCCGAGGCCACCCCTGAGCTATTGGCATCAGCCGGTCGCTATGCCGACCGTCTGTCCATCAATGTCGAACTGGCACGTTCTGCCAGTCTGGAGACACTTGCGCCTCAGAAGGAGGCGGGCGGCATTCGACGCGCCATGGCTGGTATCCGCGGCAAGCTCGACGAAAGCCGTGACAGAAGCCATTCAGGACGAACGGCGCCGGGATTTGCCGCTTCGGGACAGAGCACCCAGATGATTGTCGGCGCTGATGCTGCCAGCGATGGCGAGCTGCTCGATTGCAGCGAATCACTGTACAGCCATTATCGGCTGAAGAGGGTCTATTACAGCGCATTCAGTCCGATCCCCGATGCCAGCGCCGCCCTGCCGCTGGCACCACCCGACCTGACTCGCGAACACCGCCTCTACCAGGCAGACTGGCTGATGCGATTCTATGGCTTCGCCGTCGAGGAAATCGTTGCCGGTGGCGAGAATGGCATGCTGGACCCTGCGCTCGATCCGAAACTGGCCTGGGCACTGAAACACCGCGAACGCTTTCCGGTGGATGTCAACCAGGCGGAACGCGAAGGGTTGTTGCGCGTTCCGGGGCTGGGTGTTCGAGGTGTCGAACGAATACTGGCCAGCCGTCGTCTGCAGCGTCTGACACTGGCAGACCTGGGCCGAATCTGCGGCTCGGTCAGTCGCCTTCGACCTTTCGTGGTGACACGCGACTGGCGGCCGACCTCCCTGCTCGATGCAGGCGGATTGCGAGCGCAATTGTTGCAAGGCAGCGCGCAGCTGTCGCTGTTCGACTGAGCCTCTGATGACGGACGGTAGAGAACGGGACCAAAGGCTCCACACGGTGCGCCTGGCGCGGCCCGACGATTTCGAAGGCTGGCGCTGCATTGCCCGGCAACACCTGGCCGCAGGCACACCCCCTGAATCACTGGTCTGGGAAATCGGCGAAGCCACCGCTGACCTGTTCAGCGACGAGAGCTTGCCCGATCCTCGGCTCGATTCGGCCGTTCCGGCACCCGTCGCAGCCCCCACGCCCACCGTATCGCGCCGTTTCATCGAGCTGGCCAGATGCGTGGTCTGCCACCGCGCGCCGGATCGCCATGCTCTGCTGTACCGCGTGTTGTGGCGCAGCTGTCACGGTGAACCCGGAGTGCTCGACTGGGCAACTGATCCGGACATGCACCGTTTGCATGGCCTGGGTAAATGCGTTGCCAGAGAGCGCCACAAGATGCACGCCTTCGTGCGCTTTCGCCAGACTCCGAGAGCCGAACCCGAGCACTTCAGTGCCTGGTTCGAACCGGAGCATCATACGCTGCGCCTTGCCAGCGACTTCTTCGTGAGACGCTTTGCCAACATGCACTGGTCAATCGTGACACCCGAGGAAAGTGCTCACTGGAATGGACAGCAGCTGCAATTCGGGCCAGGCGGGCGACGCCAGGAGGGTGCGGCCCCGGAGATCATGGAAGAGCTGTGGAGAACCTACTTTGCCAATATCTTCAACCCGGCGCGACTGAAAACCGAAGCCATGCGCTCGGAAATGCCTGTCAAGTACTGGAAGAATCTGCCCGAAGCCCCGCTGATTGCCGAACTCATCCACCATGCCGGCTCACGCAGTCTGGCGATGGTGGAGTCCCTGCCCAGCGAACCACCACGCTATGCCGCGAAGGCCACGGCTCGCACGGCGCGTGACCTTGCCGACGAAGGGAAGCCTTAGCTCACCGCCGCACGTTCAGTGTTGCGAGCTCAGGAACTCGTTGATCGTGGCGGCTGCCACGGACACCGAGTGATTGGGCAGCTTCACATAGCGATCACCTTGCAGATAGGTTCCGTAACCACGCAACATGCCCAGCATCTCCCAGGCGCCATCGTTGCAACCGAGCAGACCGCCCCCGGACTGCCCTGAATCGATGGTGGCGCTGCTGTGCAAGTCCCCTTCCCGGGTCGCCTGCAGAACTCCACTGGAGGTCATCATCGCCTGCGCACGCGGGTAACCCGCCGCCCAGACTGTCTGCGCTTCTGCAGGGTCGAATCCGGCGATGATCAACGGATTGATGGTGCGAGTATCCACGGCCAGCACGGCCAGGTCATTGACGTGATCGACCATCAGCAAGTCGGCCAGCTGAAACACCTCGCCGACCCGCACGAAGAATTCCTGCCCGCCCTGCACCGCATGTGCCGCGGTCAGCACACGATTGATGTCGAACACCACACCGCTGGCGAAACTGCCATGATCGGTGGCAACCGGCACAATGGCGCTGAGCGTACCGTCATCCGGCTGTGTACAACTGTGTCCTCGCTGCGACGCAAGGGGTTGCAGTAATG
This sequence comes from uncultured Granulosicoccus sp., assembly GCA_947495035.1. GTDB lineage: Bacteria > Pseudomonadota > Gammaproteobacteria > Granulosicoccales > Granulosicoccaceae > Granulosicoccus. Next base: position 194,262 of record CANLXI010000003.1, on the reverse strand, counting down.
GCATGTCCCAGCCTGCCTGCCCCATCGTGCGCAGGCTGCTTTCACTTGATCGTTCTGCCAGGGCCACCGGAATGAGAATGGCCATCGTGGCCAGTACACACGCCAGGGCGCCCGCTCTGGTCATGGCACCGGTCATCGAGAGGTCTCCGCTGGCCATTGAGGCCAGTCCTGATAAAAGTATCGACGATGAAACTCAACGGTTGACCTTCATTGTCAATACGACAGACTGCAATGTGGGGTAGTCAACAAAGTTGGCCTTTGCGGCCTGCCAGCCCACTCTGCCGACCTTCAGCAGCAGCGCACAGCTGCCCTCGGCAGACGCTGCATCGGGCTACGCAGGAGTCTATCGCAGCAACCGGCAACTGGACGCGCCATCAATGCCGGATTAATGACGCAACCCTCTGCGCGTTCCTGACGATAAAAACAAGACTGTTCAACAACTTACTGATTGAACATGAGTTCCTGCCAACCCCTTGTGTCAAGCAAGCCAGAATTCTGACGCCGATTTTCATTACAGTTCATTGAGATTGCAGCCCGCCAGGCGACCAGCAGCAGGAAACCTGATCGCTAACGTCTGCCCGGCCTGTTCAATCGAGAACCGAAAGGCCAGTCGCGTCTGAATGGGTCAGCGTGGCCGAACGGCGGATAACGGTTCCAATGGGAAAAATGCCCGGGCGGTATGGTGACCACGGGCTTCCAGAAACGGTAATCGCTGATGAGCACCACCGGAAAGAGATAATCAGACTCGCCGACCTTGCCGGCGGCCTTGCCCGACAAACGCCCCACAACCGTCATGTCTCGACCGACCTTCACGATCTCCGGATCCAGAAAACCGTCGAGAAGCGCCAGAAAACGTCCGTCCGAGCGATCATCATGAATCGGACGTCCGCCGCTGTGGAGCGGCCTGGATACGATTTCGAGCAGGGTGCTTCCGTCAGACCGGTTCATCACACTGGCAATCGAGCCTCCCCAGCGTACACGCTGCTCATCAGTGGTCGCGGGGTTCGCAACGATCTGATCCAGCTCTGTCAGGCGCTCACTCTCGATGGCCTGCGATACCGTGATACCGGCCAGCGGCGCATCACCCGCTGGTGGTGAGGGCTGGGAAATGGCGCAGGCACTGAGCACAATGACACTTGCCAGCGTTATCAGGTATCGGAGTCCGGTTCGGATCATGCAACGTTCTCTCGGGGTCATTGATGCGCGTATGGATACAACAAGATGCTGTCTGCTATCGAATCAGACAAGCGAAAACTGTGTTCGTTTACAGTTTTTCATGCAATTATTTCAAGCGGCGGAAAGTCTGATTACACATTCCGTTACAGAACTGCTACTTTCAGGGTCAGGGCTATCACGGCGCTGCCGTTAGTCCTGTAGTAGATCGAACGATTCGTGCCCCCCGACGTCGAACGACAAGGAGATCGCTTCAACGCCGGCGCAAGCAACAGGTAGCGTGCCACTGTTATCTGCCTGGTGTCTTGTGTAACAACGTTGGCTGGGTAGCCATTGGAGTTTGACTGACAACGATCGCCAAGAGAGACACGCCTCATGCACACGATTTCGAAAGCAGCGCACCTACTCAATATCAGCGAATTCAAATTATTCAGCGAAGCATACCTGGCCTGGTTTGGCGATCGCGCGGATGATGAAGATCTGACGCTGGTATTTTCCCAGTTCATCATGTTCGGAGAGTTACCGGAATGGGCCGACCAGTTCGCCCGCTCCGTACTGGACGACCTCGAAGCCAATCGCCAGGTCAATCTCAACTCTTTCTGCATTCTCAATCTGTCTCCTCGCGTCGGCAAACGCCCGGAAATCAGCTTTTCCATACTTCGCTAGTCAGCGAACGATGACGGCGGTATCAGCTGTCTGCCAGCTGATACCGCGACAACAGACTCTGCAGCCTGCGTGCGCGTGATTCCAGTTCCTCGCTGACCGCGAGGCTGTCGCGTGCAGTATCAAGAGAATGTCGTGACTTCTCCACAAGCAATTGCAGCCCCATGTGCATGGTGTCGCTGGTATCGGCAGTACGCTGCACCGTTTTGCTCATTTCTCTGGAAGCCGCACTTTGCTGCAACATGGCCGTGGCAACGGTCGTCTGATACTCACTGATCTCATGGATGATTTCATGGATACCGGCGATCGCCTTGACCGCCGAGTTGCTATTGTCCTGAATGCTGCCGATCCGCTCGCCGATCTCGTCGGTGGCATTGGCCGTCTGTTTCGCCAGCTCCTTGACCTCATTGGCAACCACTGCAAAGCCCTTGCCGGCTTCACCAGCCCGAGCGGCCTCTATCGTGGCATTGAGCGCCAGCAGATTGGTCTGCTCTGCAATGGAGGTGATCATCTTCAGCACACTGCCGATGCCATTGCTGGAAGCAAAGAGTTGCTGCATCGCCTCGTGTGTACCGCTGGCCAGGGACACGGCCTCGCCTGACATCCTGTCTGCCCGGCTGGTGTTGGCGGAGATCTCGTTGATCGACGCATTCATCTCTTCGGTCGTGACCGATGCGCCGCGCATCAGACCACTGACGCTCTCGGCATTCTCGGCGACATCCATGCACTGGGTATTGGATTCTCCCGCACTGTTCTCGATCTGACCGGAACTGCTTCTGAGTTCCATGGCTCGTGTCACCAGCTCATCCGCATGCCGCTGAATGGCGATGAAATCCCGGTTGAGTATGGCCAGAAATTCGTTGATGGTGTCGGCAATGCCATTCAATGATTCGTTCTCGTTCGCGGCAATGCTGCCACTGAGATTTCCCGCACTGGCCGCCTGCACCACGTCACTGATCTGCTCCACCAGATCATTCAGATGACAGGTATAGCGAGCATCCGCCTCTGTCTTGGCACTCAGATCGCGCTGCATGGCAAGATCGAGCGTGATGTTCTTCCAGCTCAACAGGGCCAGAGACTGTTCACTGTCACCTCGCCGGATCGCTTCGATATCCATCTGCAGAACCTGCGTTCCCACGACCGTCCGAACCGAACGAGGAAGCCGCTCCGGATCTGATGCGAGACGTACCACCTCCGCCATCGATTCCCCGCCACTGGCCAGTGCACTGCCGCTGACCAGGCATTCCGCCAGGTGCCCCTGTGCATGCAATTCCTTCAGTTCGGCCACCGCAGCAGGGTTGGCAAACGTGATTCGACCATCCTGCCCCAGCAGCAGCATCGGCACCCGCGACTGCGTGATGATGGCGCTCATCTGTTGCAGTTCATCACGCAGATCCCTGAAGAAGGTACCCACCTCCTCCCAGTCCACCTGCTCACTGCCCAGAGCAGTGCTCATGGCCTGTACCGATACATCCAGATCCAGGGTAATGTCACCGAACTCATCACCACGGCGCATGTTGTAAGGTCGGGACAGATCACCGGAGGCCATGCGCTTGAGCGCCTTGCGACAACGCATCACCGGCACGATGACACTGCGGCCGATACTCCAGCTGAGCAACAGACCGAACAATGCGGCGATACCGCTGATCCAGAGGCAGGTGCGTATCAACGCCTCGATCTTCTCGTTCGCCGTTGCCACCAGCTCCTTGACCACGCGGTTGGCCTGCCCATGCAGTTCGGCCGATACTTGCAGTAGCCTTGCCGGATCTGGCGTGCCGCCACGGGAAGACACAATCAGCAGAGCTGCCGCTTCACTGGCCAGTTGTGTGGCCAACGCTCTGTTGCGATCCAGCAGGGCGACGATCTCCGGCAAAGCCAGGGGCGACAACTGCCGCCTTTCACCGGTCAGCGGATTGACCACCAGCTCACCGCCGTCACGAATCGCCAGCAATGTGGCATTGAACAGATCCAGGCTGCGAACACTGGCATCGACAGACTGCTGTCGTGCATCGCCATTGCTGTAGGCAGCCACCAGCACCTCCTTGACATAGCGCTGGTTGAGCATGCGCTGACGACCGGCCACATCCACCAGCACGGCATCTTCGCGCTGCAGCCTGATACTGTCGATAACGGCGAGGCAGGTTGTGACAAGCGCCAGAACGAGCACGGCTGGCAGCAAGGCAAACTTGAACCTTAGCGGAATACTGTTCATCAAGCGGGAATGTGGTAGTCGGCCAACTACACCTAGCGGAGCCTCGGACCGACACTTGAGCATCGGAGCCCGCGCTGGCATCGGGAGGGTACGAATCTGAGAACTGCGTCCGCTAGCCGATCGTCAGCGGCACTGCGTGGCGAGTCCGGACATCTGTTGTAACATCGTGATGGTCCGTACGACGCCGCCGCATGAACGGCGCGCCGCCGGAATACCGACATACACCATTACCGCAGGAGTCGAGATGTCCATATTCGAGCTGGATCTGGAACAGAGCAAGGCCAATTACCAGCCCTTGTCGCCGGTCAGCTTTCTGCAGCGGGCCGCCACCGTCCGCCCGGAACAACTGGCTATCGTGCACGGCGAACGACGCTACAATTACGCCCAGTTCTGGCAGCGCAGCCGCCTGCTGGCCAGCGCACTGAACAAGCGCGGCATCGGGCGAGGCGATTGCGTCGCCATCATGGCCTGTAACACTCCGGAGATGCTGGAAGCCCACAATGCCGTGCCGCTGATCGGTGCAGTCCTGAATTCCCTGAACACCCGCCTGGATGCAGCAACCCTGGCCTTCATCCTGGAGCACGGCGAAGCCAGGCTGCTGATCACCGATCGGGAATTCTCGCCGGTGGTCAAACAGGCACTGGCTCTGCTCAAGCAAGCAATACCAGTCATCGACATCGATGACGTGCTGGCAGACAGTGGCGAGCTGATCGGTGAAACCGATTACGAATCCTTCCTGCAAAGCGGTGCCGACACGGAGCCCGTGCCGGGCATCATCGATGAGTGGCAGGCCATCTCGCTGCTGTACACCTCCGGCACCACCGGCAATCCCAAGGGCTGTGTCTATCACCATCGCGGCGCCTATCTGAATGCACTGGGCAACATGTCGGCCATGGGGGTCACGCATGCATCACGCTATCTTTGGACCTTGCCGATGTTCCACTGCGACGGCTGGACCTTTACCTGGGCCGTTACCGCCGCCATGGGTACCCATGTCTGTCTGCGCAAGGTCGACCCGGCATTGATCTTCCAGCTGATCGAGGCAGAGGATGTCACCCACATGTGCGGTGCGCCCATTGTGCTGAACATGCTGGCCAACTCGCCGGCCGAATTGCATCGTCGTGCCAGTCAGCCGGTGGAACTGGCCACCGGTGGCGCAGCGCCTCCTTCATCGGTCATCGAGTCCATGGAGGCCATCGGCTTCCACGTCACCCACCTCTACGGCCTGACGGAGACTTACGGCCCGGCAACCATCTGCCTGCCACAGGATGACTGGCAGGGCCTGGCAACCGAGCAGCGGTCCGCCCGGATGGCCAGACAGGGCGTGCACTATGTGACCCTGGAGAATGCCGCCGTCATGCACGCCGACACGATGACTGTCGTGCCCAACGATGGCAAGACCATCGGCGAACTGATGATTCGGGGGAACACGGTCATGAAGGGCTATCTGAAGAATCCCGCCGCCACCGCTGAAGCCTTCAAGGGTGGCTGGTTTCACAGCGGGGATCTCGGGGTGATGCACGATGATGGTTACATCGAGATCAAGGATCGCGCCAAGGACATCATCATCAGCGGTGGCGAAAACATCTCCACCCTGGAAATCGAGGAAGTACTGTTCCGGCATCCCGCCATTCTGGAAGCCGCCGTGGTTGCCATGCCGCACGAGACCTGGGGGGAGAGCCCCTGCGCCTTCGTCACCCTGCACCAGGCCGGTGGTGCTGACGAGCAGGCCATCATCGCCTACTGTCGCGATCACATGGCACATTTCAAGGTTCCCAGGCGAGTTGTCTTCGGTCCTCTGCCGAAGACCTCCACGGGCAAGATACAGAAATACAGCTTGCGTGAAAAAGCGGCCAGCGCTCCCTGATGCCGGTCGTCGTCTCCCCTGCAGTGCGTCGCTGGCGTCAGGTTCTGCTTGCCCTGCCGCTGCTGCTACTGGGGGTGGCCGGCCTGCTGCATGAACCTGACGCACTGCTGGACGAATCCTGTCTGCGCACGTCGGGGGGTTTGTCAGTCTGTGCTGCCAGCGACATGGCGCGTATCACGCGGCAAGGCATCAGTCGCCTGGAACACCCCCGTTTCGATCTGCGATCCGACAATCCGGACAGACTGCACTGGACCGTTGCGCGCAACGAAACCATTGCCTTTCAGCTGATTCTGCGCACCGAGGATCGTGACGATACCAGTCACGTCACGCTGGACGTCGCAGACAGTGCCATTCGGACGTCCCTGTATCAGGCGCACTATCTGCAGGTGAGAAACGGTGGCTATCGCTGGGGGCCGAAGACCGCTGTACTGCCCTACCCGGCGGCCTACCCCGACGCACTGATCCCCCGACAGCACCGCTGCGCTCAGACAGAAACCACTCTGTTCGACCAGATTGCCTTGCCGCGTGCCGGTCGCAACCAGAGTGTCTGGGTCGAGATGTACATCCCCGACGACCTGACGCCCGGCGACTATCAGCAGCACCTGCGACTGATACCGTCTGCCAACGATTCGAAGCAGATCTTGTCTTCCGATGCCTTCGACCTGCAGGTTTCGTTGACCGTCATCGATGCCACACTCCCGCATCGCCCATCCATCGATGCTGTTGGCGAGATCTATCGCTCCTATCGACTGGAGGGCGTCGGCGAAGAACGCAGCAGCACACGCTGGCAGGAGATGGCGCAGTGCTACCAGGTCATGGCGCATCAGCACCGCATGGTATTCATCGAGCGCAACCCGGAAGAACCGCAGGGTCCGGCGCAATGGCAGGACTACCTGGACACCTATGCGCCGATTCTCGATGGTCAGCTGTTCAGTCGGGAAGCAGGATACACCGGCACCGGGCGGGATACAGCCGTGAGCGTGTGGCGCACACCCTGGCCGCAGGAGCATGACGTGATCGTCGAGGCGGCACTCAGCGATCAGCAACTGCAGGCCTATACACAGATGGCCGGCCGCTGGAGCAGGATCGTTCGGCAAAACCACTGGCTGGATACACGCTACTTCGCCTACGCGTTCGATGAGGTTGATGGCCCGGTGCCACAAGCGGAAACGGATCCGGACCGGCATCGTTACATTGCAAGAGTCCATGGCGACATGGCAGCCATTCAACAGGCCATCGACCGTGGCACCTCGGCCGCTTCTGATCCGGCAACGCCGCCAATCGACCTGTTGTGGACCAGCCATTCCGATCCGACGATCTGGCTTGATGACCCTGACACCACGCTGACCGGCCGGGTGCGTCTGTGGGCTCCCAACGCCCATGCGGCCAATACCGATTTCCTGCAAGACAGAATGGCCATGGGTGAACGCAGCTGGTTCTATCACAGCGGTCATCCGGCCGTGGGTGGACACAGCATCAACCTGCCTGGCAGTGACATGCGCAGTTGGGGGGTTATCGGTGCCCGCTACGGCATACAAGGGCAACTGATGTGGTCAGTCAACCTGGGCAGCGACGAGTTGCCCTTCGCGCAACCCAGTTACAAGCCGGATGATGATCGCGTTGGCAATGGCGTCATGGTCTACCCCGGATTCCAGCTTCCGCGTATCGGCTACCCTGCTGCCGCAGGTCCGATTCCCTCCATGCGACTCAAGGCCTGGCACCGGGGGCTGCAGGACGCGGAGCTGTATTTCCTGGCCCACCAGCGCCATCCCGAAGCAGCGCAAGCACTGATCAACGCCCTGATACCTCGGGCACTGGGCGAGGCTGTGGCCAGCGGTGAGAACCGGCCTGCCTGGCCGCGGGATGCGGCCAGCTGGATACAGTGGCGTGATGATCTGCTGGAGCTGCTGCAGCGGCACTGAACTGGCATGAATGGAAGCGGTTTGCGCCATTCCGGCGCTTCGCTCAGGTGATGCCTGGCAACCGCAACAATATCGTGGTTCCCTGCTCCGATGACTCTTCCACGCCGATGGTGCCACCATGCCGGTCGACGATCTGACGACAGATCGCCAGTCCCAGCCCGGTGCCAGCGATGTCGTTCTGCCGATGCAGTCGTTTGAAAGGCTCGAAAATGCTCTTGTGACAGGCCGGGTCGATGCCCAGGCCGTTGTCACGGATTCTGATTTCATGATACTGGCCGGCTTGCCGCGCACTGACATCGATCCGCGGCGGCTCATCCGCCTTCGAGTACTTCAGCGCATTGGTGATCAGATTGGTGAACACCCGTTCCAGTTGCTGCTCGTCGCCCGGCACACGGGGCATCTCTGCGATCTGCAGACTGGCATTCTGCGACTCGCATATGTCCCGCGTCACCGCTGCCACCAGCTCCAGCGTGGTGTTCAGATCAATCTCCTGGTGGTCGAGCGACTGCCCGCTTTCCGCATACGTGAGCAGATCGCTGATCAGGGTTTTCATCCGCAGGGCGGAATCCTTCAGAAACTGCAGATAGCGCTCGATGTCGTCATCCGGATTTTCACCAATGGCATCCTCCAGCATCGATACCGAGCCCATGATATTGCGAACCGGAGTCTGCAGATCATGTGAAGCGACGTGAGCGAACTGACTCAGGTCGTTGTTGGACTGACTGAGTTCATCATTTGCCCGCTGCAGATCGATGGTCAGCAGTTCAGCCCGCACCAGCGTGCGTTGTCGAGAAGTCGCCAGATAGGCGATCAGCATCGCGGCCAGTGCCGTCGACAAACCACCCAGTGCCGGTACGGCCCACCGACTCAACACGCCATCGCTGCTCAGCGCCTGTGTCGATTGACTGTAGACGACTTCCCAGCGCCTGCCGGCGACATCGATTCTGCGAACGAGTGATTCATGCGAGGCAGGCAGATCCTGCAGCCCCTTCTCGTAGATGACCTCCGGCGTGACATCGACGCTTTCGTCGGCATCCGTGACATCGCGAACCCTGAGCGCCGAGAAGCCGAGATCACCGGAGCCCTCGATGAGATCGCCGATACGAAACACAGCAACGACAACTCCTCGAAACTGCTCTCTTCTGGCTTCAATGCTGCCTGGAGTGATGCTCTGGTATACCGGCATCATGAGCAGAAAACCCTTTTGCGTTCCGGTTTCCTGAGCCAGCGTGATCGGCGCCGTAGCCCGTGCCTCGGCGCGATCACGTGCCAGTTCCACCGTGCGCCGCCGAGTCGGGTTCGATCCGATATCAAAGCCGAAAGCACCTTCGTTGCCTGCCATCGGCTCGATATAGGTTACAACGTACTGGGGCTCGACAGCCCCGGCCGGTTTGATGGCGAAGTCGGGATAGCCCTCGGCTTGCAGTGAGGTATCCAGGCGTACGGCACGCTCGAATGCGACTGTATCCTTCACAGGCACAAGCGCATTCCATGACAGAGCCTTGGTATCGGGGAACAGACGTTCGATATCCACGGCAGCCACGAAACGGCTGAACTCTTCACGAGAAACCGTCCCGAAGGCATGAAACATCCCTTGCAGGGCGACGGTCAGAGTCTTGTCCTTCTCGATCGCATTTTCCAGCTGATTGGTGGCCACATCAACCTGCCGGTTGAACTCCTTCAAGGCCAGCTGCGTTGTACGATCTTGTATGACGTTGCTGATGACGAAAGTCACGACGGAGCCGAGCAACAGGATGGCCAGCACCCACATCCAGACACTGAAGGGCATCTTCAGCATGGAGGGGGCGGTATGACCTTGCTTCTGCCGTGGTGCAGTACTGTCAGTCAAGATCGGCCTCGTGGCTCGAAAGGAAAACGGTAACAGGCTACCGGCCAGTGTCTGCCGCGAAAAACACGAGGAACTCGAATCATGACTCGGGATGACGGCAATCAGTCCGTCATTGTGTCCATCGAATTCACTGACAGATCAGCCAGTCGTTCGTGCGACTTGTAGCAAGTCACGCACTGCTATCGACCGCTACAGCGGATTCCTTGAGTGCCCCGACCGCATTTGCCGCGCAGGCAATGTCGGCGGCCGGGGCTTCCGAATACCTGGCCTCAATCCAGAACGTCGATGATCTCCCTGGCCCATTCGGTGGTGTGCAATATTCCCTTGAAGGCGTCCGTCGTCTCGGCAGGTCCCATGGCAAACAGATAGACCGGCGTGCTGCTGTGATTGTCACTGGCCCAGACGACATTGGACTGTTCCGCAACCACCGAGGCAAGAATGTTCTTGCGAATACCGGACCCATAGACATAGAAGGCCTTGCGTTCATGCATCAGCGGAAAGCGTTCCGCACTGAGCGTACCGTGGTCGGCAACGTAGTACACATTGAGCTCGGTCTCCAGCACGCGTTTCGCCTGCGCCAGTGTGATGGGGAATGCCGTATTGGCGTTGACGATGCTGCGCAGGTTCTCCGGTGTCTGCTCGGCGTCATCCAGGCTGTCGAACTCACTGAAGATTCCATCGTAGGACAGCTTCTGCTCATACAGGCGATCCAGCGTCTCCACGCGGCCGAAATTCCAGTTGGGCTTGTACTCGTCGCCATGAAAGACATCGCCGTCCAGCGGCTGACCTGCCGGCAGATCGTTACGGGAATAGGCAAAGCCGAACCCGCCGGTTTCATGATCGGCCGATACCACCAGCAAGGTATCGTCACGTCCCTTCATCCAGTCCAGAACCACGTCGATGGCTTCGGAGAACTTGACCATCTCGTGCAGCATGGTACCGGCATCGTTGTTGTGAGCCGCCCAGTCGATCTGCCCGCCTTCGACCATCAGGAAGAAGCCATCCTCATCGTTTTCCAGCACCGACAGTGCCTTGGCTGTCATCTCGGTCAGGCTGGGTTGAACCCGCTCCGCACCGTCACCGGCCTGTGTATTGGCAATACCATCCAGCATGCCTGAAGAGGCGTAAAGACCCAGAATGCGATTACCGTGACTGGCAGCCATGTCCGTTCGGTTGAAGGACAGGTCGTAGCCCGCATCCCTGGCTTCTGCCAGCAGATTGCGATCATCCTTGCGTCTCGAGCTCATCCTGACGTTGCCTCCGGTCAGCGCTTCCAGCTCCTGTCGAACCGCACTGCCCTCTTCGTTGACGCCCTGCGGCAGCCAATGCCGGATGCCACCACTGAGCATCACATCGGCACCGGTTTCCAGCATCTCGACCGCTATCTCGTTTTCCAGACTCCGATGCTGCTGATGAGCGGCATAGGCCGCCGGTGTGGCATGGGTCAAGCGGGTATCCGACACCAGCCCCACGGCCTTGCCCCTGGCCTGCGCCACTTCCAGCATGCTCTCTGCCCGGTTTCCCTCGTAATCTGCACCGATCATCTCCGATCCGGCCAGTTTGCCGCTGGCAAACTGAGTCGCCGACGCCGCTGAATCGACCACCAGGACCTTGTGGGATTCGGTACGCGAAATGCCGACAACACCCTCTCTGGCCATGCGATCAAACGCGCTGGAGTCCAGTACCGGGTTGGAGGCATAGCGCACATAGGAGTCCAGCAGACCTACCTGCTGCGGCCCCATGCCATCGCCGATCATGACGATCACATTGCGTATCCTGTCCCCGTCTCCGGCGTCCGCAACCTTGTTCCTGACTTCCTCGATCGACGTGCAACTGGCCAGCAGCGTCGCCGAGCATACGGCAAACAATGATTGGTACAGCATGATGGACACCTTCCCTATAACCCGTAATGACATTCAAGGCTATCACGGATTCCAGAGCGGGATAAGCCCTGTCGAATGGCTGCCGCGGCCAGCCAGGCCGCCGCTCAGTGCAATGAACGGCGTTCAGATTTCGGCATCGGCCTCTTCGACAAACAGTGATGTCGGCGAAAATGATGTGACGTCCACCAGTCCGATGTCCGAAATGCGCAACTCCGGTATGACCACCAATGCAAGCAGTGAATGCTGCATGTAGGCATTGTTGACCTCGCAACCGCATTCCCGCATGGCATGGACCAGCTTCTGCGCCTTTTCGGCGACGATCTCGGCCCGCTCTTCGGACATGAGGCCAGCGATGCTCAATTCCACCAGTGCCAGCTCCTTGCCGTCGGCAAACAACACAACTCCGCCACCGACCTCGCCGAGCCGATTGGCCGCCAGGGCCATGTCCTCATGATTGGTACCAACCACGATCATGTGATGCGAATCGTGCGCCACGGTGGACGCCATGGCGCAGGCCGTGTTGTAGCCGAATCCCGAGACGAAGGCATTGACCACACCGCCGGTGCCCTGGTGTCGTTCCACCAGCGCAATCTGGCAGATGTCATTGTCCCTGTCCATCTGCACTTGCCCCTGCGCAACGGCCAGCCGAGCCTGCAAGGCCCGCGTCGGTGCCTGATTCTCGATCACGCCGATGACCCTCGCGACGACCGACTCCCTCGCTGCGGCGGGCGCCGGAATGAGGAAATCATCGGCCAGCAGGGTCTTGCCCAGTCGGACCGTGTTCTTGGCCGTCGCCGGGTAACTCGCTGGTGGAATGTCGAAGCTCAGTCGACCCGCCTCCGCCAGTACCCGCCCCTGAGCCATGACCAGTTCCACCGGCAGGTTCACCAGATCCGACGACAGGATGAGATCCGCTCGCCGGCCCGGGGTAATGGATCCCAGCTCGCGTTCCAGCCCGAAGTGCTCGGCCGTATTGATGGTGGCCATCTGGATCGCCGTGACAGGTTTGAGGCCCTGCGCGATGGCATGTCTTACCACCCGGTTCATGTGGCCATCGTTGATCAGCGTGCCTGAATGAGAATCGTCCGTGCACAGAATGAAATAACGAGGATCCAGGCCGTGTTCGGTGACCGCCTTTATCTGTGGCGCCACGTCATACCAGGCTGAGCCGAGCCGCAACATGGAACGCATGCCCTGACGGACCCGCGCAATGGCATCTTCTACCCGAGTGCCTTCGTGATCATCGGCAGGGCCACCAGCCACGTAACCGTGAAACGGCAAGCCCAGATCACTGGACGCATAGTGCCCACCGACAGTCTTCCCGGCATTGACCGTGGCCGCAATCACGCCCAGCATTTTCGGGTCGTTGCCGGACACCCCGGGAAAATTCATGACCTCACCCAGGCCGATGATGTTCGGCCACTTCATGGCCTCCTGTACCTCACTGACGCCCAGCTCGGCTCCGGCATTCTCCAGACCCGGTGCCGAGGGCACGCAGCTGGGCATCTGCACGAAGATGTTCAGTGGCAGATTCATCGCCTCATCATGCATCAGACGCACACCATCCAGACCCAGCACATTGCCGATCTCGTGCGGATCGATGAACATCGACGTCGTCCCGTGAGGCGCTACTGCCCGGGCAAACTCGGTAACCGTGACCATGCCGCTTTCGACATGCATGTGCGCATCACACAGACCGGGCACCAGATAGCGATCTTCGGCGTCGATGACTGTCGTCTGTTCTCCGATGGCATGACTGGCATCCGGGCCGACATAGGCGAAGCGCCCACAACTGATGGCGATATCGGTGCCGGCGATGATCTCACCGGAATGCACATTGACCCAGCGACCGTTGCGGACAACCGTATCAGCCGGCTTTCGCCCAGTGGCAACATCCACCAGGGATGCGGCACTGGCACTCCATTCTGCAAGTCTGGTCAATTTCTCTCTCCTTCTGCTGATCTGTATCACACGCGATTGTCGATGAAACCCGGATCTTGAGCCTGCCTGGCCTGCTCCCAGACCGGCGACAACAGTTCATGGGCTGCACTGATCACGGGATCCTGTCGACGTGCCTTGAGACAGATGAATTCCAGTGTCGTCGTCAACTCCACCGTGTCGGAGATGACCATGCCCCTGGCCTGCCTTTCGTTGAGTGCAATGGAATCACGGCACAGGCTCAGGCCGACCCCCGAACGAACCATGGCCAGCATGGACGGTTCCTGGTCAACCACGGTGATGACATTCTGCGTGACACCATAGTGCTGAAACAAGGGCTCGAGCAGCCGACAGTGTACCGATGCCGGCGGGGTTCCTATCCAGGGCAGCGTGGCCAATTCGTCCCAGTTACGTCCCGCCAGGCGCGTCTCCCAGCCTGGCGGTGCAATGACCCAGTAGGTGAAGGTATCCAGAACCGTACGATGAAACAGGGATTCATCTTCGGACTTGCTGCCAGTGACGCTGCGCAGCGATTCATTGACATTGCCGAGATAGAATCCGGCATCCAGTTCATCCCGCAGTACGCCTTCGGCCACGTTGCCGCTCATGCCATGGGTGACCTCGGCTCGAATGCCCGAGGCTCTGCGAACCAGCGCATTGAAGAAGGCACCCAGCCGGATGGAATCCGGGTCGAGTATCGTGCCGATCCGCAGGCTGCCTCTGACCTGGCCGGCAAGATCCCGTGCGGTCTGCCGGAACTCATCCAGCACGGCCAGCACCTGCTCGGCCTTCTGCGCCAGAATCGCCCCGTCGGGTGTCAGCTCCAGGCCCTTCGCCGTGCGGGTAAACAGGGTCAGCCCGGTTCTCTCTGCCAGGTTCTTGAGCTGCTGCGTGACCGCCGGCTGGGACAGATGCAGTTTCTCGGCGGCCCGCGTGACATTGCCTTCGCGAACAACCGTGGCGAAACACTGGACGGTCCTGAGCTCTGGAAGGTGCCTCATAAGCCAGGATTATAATGGTTTCCAGTCGACATGATTGGATTTCCTTGACGCCCGATCGTAATGTGCGCCGATCAGTTCCACAAGCGCAGCACCGATGCTTGCCAGTGATGCTGACAGAACTGCCCGATCGCCAGCTGGATGCTGCTTGCCAAGGAGAAGACACACCATGTCACCAGAATCATTTGACTACATCATCGTCGGAGCCGGCACTGCCGGTTGTCTGCTTGCCAACCGCCTCAGCAGTGATCCGTCAAAGCGGGTGCTTCTGCTGGAAGCCGGCACAAAGGACAACCATCCCTGGATTCACATCCCGGTGGGCTACCTCTACTGCATCGGCAATCCACGTACCGACTGGCTCTATCAGACCCGGCCCTGTGCAGGGCTCAATGGCAGAACGCTGCGCTATCCTCGCGGCAAGACACTGGGTGGCTGCTCGTCCATCAATGGCATGATCTACATGCGCGGTCAGAAACGTGACTACGACCACTGGGCTGAATTGCTGGACGATTCGGAATGGAACTGGGATCACGCCTTGCCCGACTTCATGGCCCATGAAAACCACTACCGACTGGACGATGGTGCGAACCCGGCCAGTCACAACAATCAACCGTTCTCGGACTTTCACGGCAATGGCGGTGAATGGCGCATCGAGAAACAGCGTCTTCGATGGGAGATTCTCGAAGCCTTCGCGGACGCTGCACAGGAATCCGGTATCGAACATACCGATGACTTCAACACAGGGGACAATGCCGGTGTCGGCTACTTCGAAGTCAACCAGAAATCGGGCTGGCGCTGGAACACCGCCAAGGCCTTTCTGCGTCCGATAAGGAATCGCTCGAATCTGACCGTCTGGACGGGTGCCCAGGCCGAACGCCTGCTCTTCGGCACCGATGACAACGGACAGCAGCGCTGCACCGGAGTTGTAGTGAATCGCAAGGGACACAGCCAGTCGGTAACCGCAGCATCGGAAGTGATCCTGTCAGCTGGCGCCATCGGTTCCCCACAGATACTGCAACTGTCAGGTATCGGTCCTGCCAGACTGCTCCAATCACACGGTGTCGACGTGGTGCTCGACGCACCCGGTGTCGGAGAGAATCTGCAGGACCACCTGCAGATACGCGCCGTGTTCAAGGTCGAAGGTACTCGAACGCTCAACACCATAGCCAACAGTCTGTACGGCAAGGCCTGCATCGGTCTGGAGTACGCTCTGAAGCGATCCGGTCCCATGAGCATGTCACCCAGCCAGCTTGGCGCCTTCACCCGGTCAAGCCCGGAGCAACCGCATGCCAACCTCGAATACCATGTACAGCCTCTCAGCCTGGACGCCTTTGGTGAAGACCTGCATGCGTTTCCGGCATTCACCGCCAGCGTCTGCAATCTCAATCCCTCGAGCCGCGGTAGCGTACACATCAATTCAGGCCGCTTCGAGGATGCCCCATCCATCGATCCCAACTATCTGAGCACGGAGGATGATCGCCAGGTTGCTGCCGACAGTCTGCGCCAAGTGCGCGAGATCGTGGCGCAGCCGGCCATGGCCCGGTACAAGCCGCAGGAATGGAAACCCGGTGTCCAGTTCCAGACCGACGAAGAACTGGCCAAGCTGGCAGGGGACATTGCCAATACGATCTTTCACCCGGCGGGAACCGCCAAGATGGGAACGGCCAGTGATCCGATGGCCGTTGTCGATGAGCGCCTCAAGGTGCGCGGCATCGAAGGTCTGCGCGTCGTTGATGCCAGTGTCATGCCGACCATTACCAGCGGCAATACCAATTCGCCCACGCTGATGATTGCAGAAAAAGCCGCACGCTGGATACGCGAATCGGTCTGATTGACCGGTTCGCCATCGCGCCCACACACGATTGACCCACAACGATACCCACAACCCCACGATTTGCCACCGGCGTTTCACCAACGCATCGGTTCCATGACCCACCCAAGGAGGAAAACCAGAAATGAGCGTTCATACCAAACCAGGCGATAGCCTGGATCCGAGAGTATTCATTCTGTCGATGACGGTGCTTACCGCCGTCATTGCACCACTGATACTGTTTCCCGAATCGGGACCGGCCATGATCAACGCTGCCTTCAGCTTTGCCACCGGCCAGTTCGGCTGGCTTTACATGCTGGCAGGCTTCTCGGCAGTGGTCTTCCTGATCGGTCTGGCCATGAGCAAATACGGCAATGTACGTCTCGGCGGACCCGATGACACGCCCGAATTCTCCTACTTCAGCTGGATCGCCATGATCTTCTGCGGTGGTATCGGCATTGCCATCGTCAACTGGGCCTGGGTAGAGCCCATCTACTACTTCACCGGCCCTCCGTTCGGTGTTGAACCCAAGAGCGCAGAAGCTGCCGAGTGGGCATTGACCTATGGTCAGTTTCACTGGGGGCTGACGCCCTGGGCCTTCTACTGCCTGCCCGCCATTCCCATTGCCTATTCCATGTTCGTTCGCCGTCAGTCCGGTGTCCGTCTGTCCGAAGCCGCCCGCGGCGTGCTGGGACGACATTCCGACGGTTGGATCGGTGTCACCCTGGACTCGATCGTCGTCTTCGGTGTTGTCGGTGGTGTCGGTACCTCTCTGGGACTGGCCATTCCGCTGGTGTCGAAGCTGGCCGGCTCACTGCTGGGCATCGAACCTTCACTGGGACTCGACCTGTCGATTCTCGCCATCTGGACCATGATCTTCGGCATCAGTGTCTGGTTCGGACTTTCCAAGGGTATCCGCATACTGTCCGATACCAATGTCATTCTGGCCATCCTGTTGCTGGTCTTCACCGCCATCGTTGGCCCTGCCCTGTTCATGATCAACGGCTGGGTGAACGGCATCGGTCAGATGCTGAGCAATTTCGTCACCATGAGCCTGTGGACCGACCCGATTTCCCATTCCACCTTTCCCCAGGACTGGACCATCTTCTACTGGGCCTGGTGGATTGCCTATGCACCGATGATGGGCCTGTTCGTCGCGCGCATCTCGCGCGGACGTACCATTCGCGAACTGATCGTGGCCGAACTGGTCTGGGGTTCACTGGGTTGCTGGGTCTTCTTTGCCATCTGGGGCGGCTATGCACTCGACCTGCAGATCAGTGGCAAGCTTGATGTATCAGCGATTCTCTCCGCCGAGGGCATACCGTCCACGGTCATGGCCATACTGAACACCATGCCGATGTCCGGTCTGGTGACCGTGGTGTTCATCGTGCTGTGTTTCATCTTCCTGGCCACCACGCTGGATTCCGCTGCCTATGTACTGGCCTCTGTCACCTCCCGCAAGTTGTCCGGCTACCAGGAACCCAAGCGAGTGATCCGTATCGTCTGGGCTCTGATTCTGGCGGCAGTCGGCATCGTGCTGATTCAGCTGGGTGGTCTCAAACCGGTACAGACGTCCACCATCGTGGTTGCCCTGCCCCTCATCCCGGTTCTGGTGATTCTGACGCTGTCCCTGCTGCGCTGGCTGAAAGCGGATTTTGGCGAACAGGCGAAGAATGATCACCTGCTGATCGATGATCAGCCAGCACCAACCACCTCCACACCTGCCAGCGCGCAGAGCGTCAACTAGAGCACAGGCTCGTACCACAGACTGATTCAGGAAGACCCACAATGGCTGATAATACAAGAGCTCCACTTCCGCTTGCCGGTGTCAAGGTCGTTGACTTCGGTCAGTACATGGCGGGCCCGGCGGTAGCGATGATTCTGGCCGATTTCGGCGCAACCGTGATACACATCGATCCGCCGGGAGGGCCATTGTGGGATAGTCCTGCCAATGCCACGCTCAACCGCAACAAGCTGAGCATCAGTCTCGACCTGAAAACGCCACAAGGGCTGGAGAATGCCCTGGCACTCATCGAAGAGACGGATATCGTGGTCGAGAGTTTCCGGCCTGGCGTCATGTCCAGGCTCGGCATCGATTTCAACGAGCTGCGCCGCGAACGGCCGGAACTGATCACGATATCCATTCCCGGGTTTGCCTCGAACGATGAATTGCGCCGGGAATGGCGTGCCTACGAAAGCGTGATTGCTGCCAACTCGGGCGTCTTCACCGACATGGGCCTGAACCGTGTACTCATGGGAATCAACCCGTCATTTTCTCCACTGCCCCTGTCATCTGCCTATGGCACCATGCTGGCTGCCTCGGCGACCGTACTGGCACTGCAGGCCCGCGAGCGCACGGGACTGGGTGACCAGATCGAAGTGCCTCTGGCTGCTGCCGTGATGGAAGGGCTGTGCTACAACTCGATCAAGATCGACAACTATCCCGAGCGTTACAAGACGCAGCGCGAACAGGAAATCGAACGCCGGCGCACCGAAGGGCTGCCGATGAACCTCGGTTACGAAGACCTGCAGGAGCTGCTCGACCCCTTCTATCGCAGTTACAAATGCAAGGATGGACGAATGTTCTATGTCGTCTGCCCCAGTCACAAGCAGCATGCCAAGCGCTGTCTGCAGACGCTCGGACTCTATGATGAGCTCGTCGAGGAAGGCCTGACAGAGGAAGAGGATACCTATCTGCCCGTCAGTGAATGGAAGTCGGACGTGTCTCTGGGTGTCTACCCACTGCCCAAGGAGTGGGCGGACCTGATTGCCGAGCGCATGAAGGCCGTCTTCATGACACGCACCTCCAAGGAATGGGAGCGCATCTTCGGTCGGGGCAAGTTCCCCGGTGCACCGCATCGCTGGCTGCAGGAGTGGATCAACGATGATCATGCCGAAACCGCTGGCCTGATGGTCGAGGTGGAAGACCCCGAGTTCGGCACGATGATCCAGCCCGGCCCCATCGTGTGGCTCGAAGAGAGCAGTGCGCAGATGATCCATCCGACGCCACGCCGTCATGTCTCCTTCGAACACGCCCTGAAGTCTCTGTCCGCCATGGAGACCAAACTGCCGCGCGTCCGGGAAAAGAATGCACGCGACGGCTGGCTGGACGGTGTCCGCGTACTGGATCTGTGCAATGTCATCGCAGGGCCGCACTCAGCTGCCTATCTGGCAAGATTCGGCGCCGAAGTCATCAAGCTGGATCCATCCACACCCACCTACGATTGCTGGAACACGGTCATCTTCGGCCTGTCTCACATGCGCGGCAAGCGCTCCCTGCTGGCCGACATCAGCTCGCCGGAAGGGCGTGACATATTCGAGGAACTGGTCAAGACGGCCGATGTCATTGTCTGGAACGCGCCCGACAGGCAGGTAAGAGCCATGGGACTGGACCTCGAATCACTCGAGAAACTCAATCCCGATGCGATCTTCTGCAAGCTCGATTGCTTCAGCGGTCCGCGCGAAGGGCCACGCAGCGGCTATCTGGGTTACGACGACCTGGTACAGGCGACCACCGGCATCATGACGCGCTTCGGCGGATCCATGGAGACTCCGGAAGAGCACGCCCATGTCGGCACCATCGATGTCATGTGCGGGTTCGGCGGCGCACTGGGTGTGGCCACGGCCCTCTACCAGAAGCTCAAGACCGGTCGTACCGGACGACCACGCACCTCTCTGTCCGCACTCAGCGGCCTGGCGCAGATGCCCTTCTGTTTCGATTTCGGCAAGCGCAAGCTGTTTGATGAACCAGCGGGTCGCGAGGTGGTGGGCTATGACGATCTGTCCCGCTTCTACTACACCTCCTCCGACACCTTCCTGCTGCTCAGCGCCTATGAGAGCGACACCGAGCGCTTCGAACAGGTGGAAGGCCTGCAAGGCTTTGCATCCATTCCAGTGGAAGATCGCGCAGCCTTTCTCGCAGAGACCTTCATGACTGCCCGTGCCGAGGACTGGGTTGAACGGCTGCAGAATGCCGATATCGGGGCAGCCATCTGCGAGAACATCGACACCATCCGTACCTACAACAGCCGGCCGACTGACGGGCACCCGGGCACTGATCGCGGCAGCTATTCCTTTTCCGTCTACGAGGATCACCCCAGTGGCCACACGGTAACGCAACTGGACCCCTATGCGGTACGTCCATTGCGCGGGCGCGTACTGGCATTGCCACCGGCCGAGAAGTACGGCGCCTCCACTCGCAGTATCCTGCAGGAACTCGGCTACGAGGACGAGCGTATCGAAGAATTGCTGGCCAACGGCACGATCAGTGACAGCTGGAGCCGGGAATACCTGCCCAGCTGAGCCCGGCTACGCGCCTGAACGGTCAATCGCGCGCGAACAGGCCTGCCCCCGAGTGGCAGGCTACCGGCTAGCTGCCCCATGTCGTCGCAAGAACCTCGTGCCGGATGTCACGGCACGGGGTCTGCCACGGCAGGACAAGGTGAAACGTGGGGGGACGGGCCAGTTCCGGGTATTGACGAACGCTCTGGCACGGTTTGTGCGCCATGAATCTGTCGTCACCAGAGCACACCCGCCAGGCAGGTCTCAATAGGAGATGTACGGCACCGTAGTGTTGACCAGCCGGCACCCGAATCGGCCGAAGGTCCGTTATACTGGTGCGTTATCTATAGTCTGCGCACCCCGTACAGTTGATGCGCATCCCCATAATCGTTTGTAACACCCTGAAAAACGGGTGACTGACAGCCGCGCCAGCCGTGCACCGAAGGACTTTACCCGTGATTCAGAAACTCCGCAACATTGCCATCATCGCCCACGTCGACCATGGCAAGACCACTCTGGTAGACAAGCTCCTGCAGCAGTCCGGCACGCTGGACATGCGCAAGGAGCAGACCGAACGAATGATGGACTCCAACGCGATCGAGAAGGAACGCGGCATCACCATTCTGTCCAAGAACACGGCCATTCGCTGGAACGACTACCGCATCAACATCGTCGACACCCCGGGCCACGCCGATTTCGGTGGCGAGGTTGAACGTGTACTGAGTATGGTCGATTCGGTTCTGCTGCTGGTCGATGCCGCCGAAGGTCCGATGCCACAGACGCGCTTTGTCACCCAGAAGGCATTCGCCATGGGTTTCCGACCCATCGTCGTCATCAACAAGATCGACCGCGAAGGCGCGCGCCCGGACTGGGCTCTGGATCAGACCTTCGAGCTGTTCGACAACCTGGGCGCCACTGACGAGCAACTGGATTTTCCGGTGGTCTATGCCTCGGCGGTCAACGGCTATGCGGGCCTGGAACCCACCGTTACCGAAGGCGACATGACACCGCTGTTCGAGACCATCATCGAGGAAGTGCCGGCTCCTGATGTCGATACGGACGGCCCTCTGCAGATGCGCATCAGTTCACTGGACTACAACAGCTACGTAGGTGTCATCGGTATCGCGCGCATCCAGCGTGGCCAGCTGCGCCCCAACCAGCAGGTGCGCGTGGTCAGTGCCGACGCCAGTCAGCGCTCGGCAAAGGTGCTGCAGGTACTGGGCTTCCATGGCCTGGAACGCGTCCCGACCGAACTGGCACAGGCTGGCGACATCGTCTGCATCACGGGTATCGACAAGCTGAACATCTCCGACACACTGTGTGATCCGGCCCATGTCGAAGCCATGACGCCCCTGACCGTGGATGAACCCACCATCAGCATGATGTTCCAGCCCAACAGCTCACCGTTCGCCGGCAAGGAAGGCAAGTACGTCACCAGCCGCAACATCTGGGATCGCCTGCAGACAGAACTGCTGCACAACGTTGCGTTGCGCGTTGAACGCACCGAACAGGGTGAAACCTTCAAAGTCTCCGGTCGCGGCGAACTGCATCTGTCCGTACTGATCGAGAACATGCGTCGCGAAGGCTACGAAATCGGTGTGGGTCGCCCCATCGTCATCACGCGCAAGGGCGAAGACGGCAAGACCGAAGAGCCCTATGAGCAGATCACCATTGATGTGGAAGAACAGCATCAGGGTGCCATCATGGAGAAGATGGGGGAGCGTCGTGCCGAGCTGAAGGACATGGTTCCCGATGGCAAGGGTCGCGTCCGTCTGGACTACGTTGCCCCGGCTCGCGGCATGATCGGCTTTCGCACCGAATTCCTGACAGCAACCTCCGGTACCGGCCTGATCTACTCGGTGTTCGATCATTACGGCCCACAGCTGAATCTGAATATCGGCTCACGTCGCAATGGCGTGATGATTTCCAACGGCACGGGCAAGGCATCGGGCTTCGCTCTGTGGAACCTGCAGGAACGCGGCAAGTTGATCGTCGACGCCAATGTGCAGGTCTACGAAGGCCAGGTCATCGGCATTCACTCGCGTGACAACGACCTGACCGTCAACTGCCTGAAGGGCAAGCAACTGACCAACGTACGGGCGTCAGGTACGGATGAGAACATCCAGCTCACGCCATTCATCGACATGAGCCTGGAACAGGCGCTCGAATTCATCGATGACGATGAACTGGTGGAAGTCACGCCGGAATCGATCCGGGTACGCAAGAAACATCTGACCGAGAATGATCGAAAGCGCGTCTCACGCCAGCCCAAGGCCAGCTGAGTTCTCGCCTGCGATCCGGAGCTGGCTGCTGGCCAGCCCCGGACCACTCGCCCCTGCTCTGCGCAACTGATCAGGGGGCGCTTCGAAACGGCCGGGCGCTCCCCCCGAGGATCCCGGCAGATTCGGCAGCACTTTGCATTCAGGGTCATTCTGTCGCCAGATACTCCGAACTCTGCATCTCGAACAAGCGGCTGGCCGCTCGCTCGAATTCGAACGCCAGTCGCGACCCGGTATACAGCTGGTCCGCTCGGGCTTCAGCAGAAACGATCAGCTTGGTATGCCGATCGTAGAATTCATCCACGAGATTCACGAACCGTCGCGCGGCATCATCGGTCCGGCTGTCCATGACCGGTACGTCGCTGATCATGACCGTTCGATAGCGACTGGCGATCTCGATGTAGTCAGCGGTGGACCGCGGCGTATTGCACAAGGTGTCGAAGTCGAACCACGCCAGGTCAGCTGATACCCCCTTCACCGGAATTTCCCGACCATTGAGCGTGATTGCCGTGGCGGTAGAGTCGGCTGTCGTACTCAGTTGGTCGAAGTGCGACTGCATGATCTGCCGTGTACGGGTCGGTGCCCTGCCGTCGGTAAACGGGCTGACCGTGTAGATCGGCTGGGTCTGCAGATGCCGCAGACGGTAATCCGTCACGCCAACCATCTCGAGCACCTCGGTATGATTGCAGATCTGCGCTATCGCGGGTAGAAATCGCGCCCGCTGCAAGCCATCACGATACAGCCCTTCCGGGGCCACATTGGAAGTCGTGACCAGGGTCACGCCGCGCTTGAACAGGGCGGTGAGCAGCCCACCCAACAGCATGGCGTCCGTGATGTCATTGACGTGGATCTCATCCAGCAACAGCAGCCTGGCCCGTGACGCCCAGTCGTCCGCCACCCGATCCAGCGGATCCTCGACCCCTTCCAGGGCGCGCAGATCGGTGTGAATCTGCTGCATGAAGCGGTGGAAATGCAGACGTATCTTGCGCTCCAGCGGCAATGCCTCGAAAAACAGATCGCACAGATGTGTCTTGCCGCGCCCCACTCCGCCCCACAGATACAGTCCACGCACTCCGTGTACCTGATTGTCCGTCGGCTTGATCCAGCGCGCAAACAGGGAACGGGACGGTTCGCGCCAGGCACGTCGCCTGATCAGCTCATCACCAATGGCCTCCAGCCGCAGCATGACGGCTCGCTGCTCTGCATCGGGGGCAAGTATGCCCGCCTGCACCTCCTCTTCATAACGTGAAAGCGGCATGGAATGGCCTAGAAACCCGAGCTGGAGGATCCCGAGGACCGGATGGAACGAATCGCATCCTTCTGACGAATCAGCACATAGTGATGAATGGCGTCAGCTTCCTCGGCACTGAGATTGACGAAGACGCATTGAATACTCTCGTCCGGCTTCCCCGGCAAGGCATCGACATAGCCCGCCACCGGGATCTTGGCCGTCGGCAGATCCAGACTGAATGGATATCGCCGTCCGGCATTCACGATGGCCGGTGGCATGGTGAACCCACTGGCACTGATATCCAGCACCCGACTCAATTTTCCGTCTATCTGCAGAATGATCGGATCATCCGGATCCGGAACCACCTGATAGGCCGTACGTCCACTGACCACGGCCTTGACCGCAATGTCGCTCATCGTCTCATACCTTAACGTCGCAGTCCCGGGGGCACCAGCATGACCAGGCGACTCCTCAGTCTCTGCACATTGTTATCTTCAAGAATCATGGCTGCACCACGATAGGCAATTTCCGTCATGATCAGTTCCCGTAGATGTGACGCACGCAGTCGTCCCAGCAGAATACACATCAGAATTGCAAGACTGACGCCACAGACGAATGGCAGAAACGTGTTGCCCAGCACGGCCGGATCCAGTCTGGAAACATACAGCAGCAGTGATCCCAGTGTGCCGATCAGAACCGCATAGATCGACGCGAACAGAAAGACATCCGTTGTCATCCTGTGTTGCAGATGCTCGTTGGCCAGACGCCTTTCCAGTGCAAAGCGAATGGTCGAGTCATCGGCTGCCTGACCGATCAGGAAGCAGATTTCCTCCACTTGTTCGGAATTGGAACGAATATCGGCAACGCCCAGCAGACCATCTCGTCGGCTGACGTCACAGACCTTGAGCATGGCCCGAATCATCTGCTCCGGCGCCGTGCCACCGCGAACTCCGCGTGTCAGCGCCAGCTGCAGGGCCTGTGCGATATGTGAGGGCGAAAAGGTCAACAGCAGGCTGGCCAGCGCGCCGCCAAACACCACGATGACTGGCTGTACCACGTCCACCAGCTTTTCGGTACCGCTGAGAAACATGGCCAGGCCGATGGTCAGCAAGGCCGCCGCCAGAATCAGCGGGATGACTTGCCAGACTTCAACGCTGTGTTGTTTGCGCACGAATGAATCTTCTGAAGTCGTCAGTGACACGATTAGGGTTGACGTTGTATGAGTAAGGGCTTGTCACCAAGGTGAAAACGTGTTGCCCAAGTGAATAGTCCAAAAAGAGTAGCAGAATATTCAGAAGGTTAAAGTCGGATTTCACTGATCTGGCGGTAGCTCAAGACGGTTGAAAATGCAAAGAAAAGATGCGTTTTCCTGCATTTGCCGGATTGGTTTTCAGCCGGCTTTCAGTTCCATCCAGGGAGGAACTTCACGTCCAGCCTGATCCAGCATCGCATCGCGCTGCCGCGCATCCGGCAGCATGGTGATCAACTGACGCCAGAAAGCCGGCGAATGATTCAGGTGCCGGGTGTGGGCCAACTCATGCAGCAGCACGTAATCCACCAGCTCGGGAGACAGAAACAGCAGCTTGTAATTCAGGCTGATTGTCCCTGTCGAGGAGCAACTGCCCCAACGTGTACGCTGCCCGCGAATCTGGATTCGCTGGTAGGTCAGACCATGACGCTCTGCCAGCATCTCGAGACGCACGCAGAAGTACTGCCTGGCCAGTGCCTTCAGAGCCAGCCGCAGTTCTCCTACCACGGCGGCACGATCAGCGCTGTCGGCCTTGACCCGAAGCTGTCGCGTTCTGCCCAGATTGCCCGCTGTCGGCGCTGCAGCGTGTCTGGCGTCCCTGTCCGAACGTGCCGCATAGGACAACTCCAGTACCAGATCGACCGCCGGCAAGGCCAGCTGCTCCGGCGGCCACTGCCTGAAACGCTCGGGTGTGCGCTGAGCCGCCTCTGCCAGACGTGCCTCGATCCATTGACGGTGCCTGGCAATGAAAGCGGGCACCCGCTGCGGCGAGAAACCCCGTGGGATCGTCACGATGACCCCCTGACCGGATTCCACCCGCAGACTCAGGCGACGTGCCCGTGACGACACCCGGATCCGATAGTCCGGCAAGGACAACGTTGAAGCAGCTTTGCTGGACACGTGAGTGATGGATCAATAACGGTAAACGGGCTGGAACACGATCGGCAGTGTACCGGAACAAGGTCGGCGACGGATTATCTCGGCATGATCACAGCTCATGGCGGCCACGGTCTGCAGTGCATGAGCTACGCTAGGGTCTTCGTTTTCCGAGCCCTCGGCACTCATGTCCCTACTGTCCATCACCAGCATACTGATCACGGTCTCTGCACTGTTTGCCTACGTCAACTACCGAACGCTCAAGCTGCCGAACACGATCGGCATCATGGTGATCTCCCTGATCTTCTCGCTCACACTGGTCCTGCTGGGCAATCTGGGGTTCAGTCAGGCCGAGGAACTGGCCAGCAACGTCATTCGTCAGGTCGATTTCGACGAGACCCTGCTCAATGGCATGCTCGGCTTTCTGCTGTTTGCCGGCGCCATGCACATCAATCTGAGCGAGCTGCTCAAGCACAAATGGACCATCGGCCTGCTGGCTTCAGCCGGAGTCATCAGCAGCATGTTTCTGGTCGCCGGTGGTGCCTACCATGTGTTCCAGTGGTTCGGATTCAGCGTGCCCTTCATCTTCTGCCTGCTATTCGGTTCGCTGATTTCACCCACCGATCCCATCGCCGTCATGGGAATCCTGAAGACGGCGGGTGCCAGCAAATCACTGGAGATCAAGATCGCCGGGGAATCGCTGTTCAATGATGGCGTGGCCATCGTCATCTTTCTCGCCATCTTCGGCATGGCCGTCAATGGTGATGCCTTCGATATGCAGCATATCGGGCTGCTGTTCGTGCAGGAGGCCTTCGGCGGCGCCCTGTTCGGCATCGCCTGCGGCTGGCTGGCTCTGCAGATGCTCAAGCGGGTAGACAACTATCAGGTGGAAGTGCTGTTGACACTGGCTCTGGTTGCCGGTGGCAGCACGGCTGCGGCCGGCTTGCACCTGTCCGCCCCCATTGCCGTGGTCATGGCAGGGCTGATGATCGGCAATCATGGTCGCCGTGACGCCATGAGCAATACCACCGTGCAGCATCTGGACACCTTCTGGGAGCTGATAGACGAGATACTCAATGCCGTCCTGTTTCTGATCATCGGGCTCGAAGTCATGATCCTGAGCCATGACCTGCAAGTCTGGGTAGCCGGCATGGTGATGGCCTTCGTGGTGCTGCTGTCCCGCTTCGTGTCAGTCGGTGGACCGGTTTTCGTCATGCGCAAGCTGGGACGGGATTTCAACCCTCATGCGGTCAAGATTCTGACGTGGGGTGGTTTGCGCGGTGGCATCTCGGTGGCTCTGGCCCTGTCGATACCGGCCAGCCCCGAGCGTGATCTGATCGTATCGGTCACCTATGTCATCGTGCTGATCTCGATCCTGCTGCAAGGCCTGACCATCGGCAGACTGGTCAAGGCCACGGCCGTCAACCCGACCATCGACTGAGTTCAGGCCAGTTCGATCTCCCGCTCCTCCCAATTGGGGACAAGTGTTGCACCGGCGTCTTGCCGACTGCCGGATGCGGGCTGATCACACTCCACGGCGCAGCCACCCGAACTCTCCAGAAGACACTGCATCAGCGCCCGCAGTTCGTCCGGCTTGACCGGCTTGTGCATGACGTGCAAGCCGGTATCGGACACTTCACGAAGCCTGGCCGGGGAAGTGTCACCGGTGACGATGATGGCCGGAACCGGAACTTCCAGTGATTCCCGAACGGCTTCGACTGCATCGACGCCATTGTTGTTATCGCGCAGGCGAAAGTCTGAGATGATCAGGTCCGGTGATGTATCCGTCAGCGCCATGACTTTCAGGGCATCACGTGCAGACTCTGCCAGCATGACTTCACAGCCCCAGCTCTGCAGCAGATGACGCATGCTCTGCAACACCTGCACCTCGTCATCAATGACCAGCACCTGCCTGCCAGCGGCCTGCAGCGGTGACGCTTCCTTGTCTGCCTGGGCACTCAGCTGGGCCGGGTCACCACCCGGTACGATGAGTCTGAACACCGTTCCCTGCCCTTCCACCGACTCCATCTCCAGCGGCATGTCCATCAGTTCGCACAGGCGACGGACAATGGCCAGCCCGAGCCCAAGCCCGTTGTTCCGATCCCGCGACGGGTTGTTGAGCTGGTAATACTCGGAAAACACGTCTTCGGTGGCATCGGGCGGTATACCAATGCCGGTATCGCGCAGGATCACCATCTTGGAGCCTTCCAGATGCTCCTCGCAACGCATGGTGATCATGCCGTGGTTGGTGTACTGAATGGCATTGGACACCAGGTTGCGCAGTACTCGCTCCAGCAGGATGGCATCACAGAAGAAGACATGGGATCTGGCATCGACACTGAACACGATGCCTTTTTCCTCCGCCTGTTGCGCGAATTGCGCTCGCAGACCGTCGAACATGTCGCTGGCCACCAGATGCGACGGATTGAAATCGATGATTTCCGCATCCAGACGTGACACATCCAGCAGGCTGTTGAACAGACCATTCAGTGCTTCTGCCGATTTTCCCATGTCATCGAGGATCTCGATCTTCGATGGTTCCTGTTCTCGCCGCCGCAAGGCGCTCAGGAACAGACCCATGGCGTGCAGTGGTTGCCGCAGATCGTGGCTGGCGGCGGCCAGGAAACGACTCTTGGCGACGATGGCACGCTCGGCAATGCGCTTCTCTCCGGCCAGCCTTTCCATCAGCTCCTGATTCTCGAACTGGGACCGGATGAGCTCGCGATACTGTCTCTGCCCACGTACGGCCAGAAAGAAATTGACCGCCAGAAACATGATGAGCAGCAGGCCTGTCAGCACCAGAGAGTCGTTGCCGGAGAGAATGTGCGTGATGGCCAGTGGCAGGATCAGCGGTATGGAAAAGGACAGAAAGGAAGGCAGATAGACACAGCCCGAGGCGGCACTGACGGCCACCATGCCGGCGAAGATCGTCGAGATGAGCAACAGGTATTCGGTGCTGTACAACTGATAGAACATCAGCGGCCAGACGCCCCAAATCATGCCGGCGGTGAGAGTGCCAAGCCAGAAGAAAGGGCCCCAGACATGCTGTTCGCGGGTACGGCTGTCAGCCTTGAGATAGACGCTGATGACCCAGACACGCAGCAGAGAGGTGACGCCCACGGCGCCGAGCCAGAACAGCAGGGTCGATTGCGGCAGATGCCGCCAGAGAAACAGGGTGATGAACACCGCACAGAAAGTGGCACCTGCCACCAGCACTGGCCCCTGATTGTAGATCAGCCGAATCTGTTCGTGATAAATCTTGCGCTCTAGTTCCATCGAAGCACGTCCATGTATGCCCTTCGAGCCACAGTATGCCACCATGCCAGGCTGGAGTCGTGTTACCGAACTGCTCGGTGTGTATAAATGAGAACGCGTACCGGGCACTGGTGCCATTCCGGCCACAGAACACTGCATGGGCCCCGCTGGAGCATGGAATGTGACGTCGGCTCGCGACTTGGATACCATCACGGGTTCAACCCTTCAAGAACACGCAGAGAAATGACGCAGGAAATCATACTTCACTACAAATCAGCTGACGGTACCGTTCGCACGGTCGATGCCCGGGTTGGCGACAGCGTCATGGATACCGCCGTGCAGAATGACATCGACGAGGTCGTCGCGGAATGTGGTGGCAGCCTGATCTGCGCAACCTGTCATGTCTATCTGGACGAAGCCACGGCGGCCCTGTTCGACGAGCCGGAAGACATGGAACTGGACATGCTGGAAGGCGTGGCCGCTGAACGCCGAGAGCATTCACGTCTCAGCTGCCAGCTGATCGTCAAGCCCGAACTCGACGGTCATACCATCGAAACCCCGGAAAGACAGTAACACACCACCTCCTCCTCACCCCGTTCCCACAGTGCCATCCTGCGCGACACCACAACCATGAGCCAAGTACCGACACCGCAAACCTCCACCGGCATTTCACCTGTTGCCGGCTTCAGTCGAATAGGCGAGGAAAACGCCTTCGCGGTGCTGGCCCGTGCCGGAGAGCTGGCAGCCAGTGGACGCGACATCATCAATCTGGGTATCGGACAGCCCGACTTTCCGACACCGGAGAATATCGTCGAGGCTGCCGTGAAGGCCCTGCGGGACGGGCAACACGGCTATACCCCGGCGGTCGGAATCGCACCGCTGCGCGAAGCTGTCTGCGCCGATCTCGACCGACGTTACAGCGTTACCGTCAGTCCCGACAATGTGATGATCGTGCCCGGTGGCAAGGTCACGATGTATGCGGCAATCGTGATGTTCGGCGAACCCGGTGCCGAGATTCTCTATCCCGACCCCGGCTTTCCGATCTACCGCTCGATGATCGAATTCACAGGCGCCACGCCGATCCCCATCCCCATCAGGGAAAGCAATCAGTTTGCCTTTTCCGCCGAGGAAACCCTGTCACTGATCACGCCGAAGACCCGCCTGCTCATCATCAATTCACCCGCCAATCCCTGCGGTGGAGTGACCCCCCGAGAGGAAATCGACAAACTGGTTGCCGGCCTGGCCGAGCACCCGCAGGTAACCATTCTGTCAGACGAGATCTACGACCAGATGACTTACGATGGTGCCGAACACGTGACATTGCTGGGCTATCCGGAGATTCGTGATCGTCTCATCCTGCTCAACGGCTGGTCCAAGACCTACGCCATGACAGGCTGGCGACTGGGATATTCCATCTGGCCGGATGCCTTGTTCGATTCGGTTCGCAAACTGGCGGTCAATTGCTGGAGTTGCGTCAATGCCGCTGCGCAACATGCCGCACTGGAAGCACTTGTCGGCCCACAGGACGCCGTCGGCCAGATGATGACAGCCTTCGATGAGCGTCGGCGCGTGGTGGTTGACAGGCTCAATGCGCTCGACGGAGTCAGCTGTGTGACCCCCACCGGAGCCTTCTATGCTTTCCCCAACATCACCGAGACCGGCTGGAAGGCAAAACCGCTGGCCAGCGCCCTGCTGGAGGATGCCGGGGTGGCCACGATCGGCGGACCCGACTTCGGCGTACATGGCGAAGGCTATATCCGCCTGTCCTACGCCAATTCACTGGAGAATATCGAACGCGCCATCGAGCGTATCGACACGTTTCTGACGTAAGTCCTGGACACCGTGGGCATGCGTAGCTGCGCTGCCTTGACAATCGCATTACAGGGATAGACTTTCATGGTTCAAACCCCCATGCCGGACATCGCCACGCGTGTCTACGATCACAATTTCAAGCTCGATCCTATAGTTCGCAGCCTGCTCGATACGGACATCTACAAGCTCCTGATGCTGCAAACCATCTGGAAGGAGCGGCGACATGTCCCTGTCACGTTTTCCCTGATCAACCGGACTCAGAGCGTGCGTCTGGCCGACGAGATCGACGAAGCAGAGTTGCGTGCTCAACTGGATCATGCGCGCAGCATTCGCATCACCAAGAAGGAACTGATCTGGCTCACGGGTAACACCTTCTATGGCCGCGAGCGCCTGTTCACCAAGGAATTTCTCAGCTGGCTGCGTCACTATCGCCTGCCGGAATACACGCTGCGCGTGGAGGATGGTCAGTATCTGATCGACTTCGAAGGCGAGTGGGCCGATATCTCGCTGTGGGAGATTCCGGTGCTGTCCATCATCAGCGAGTTGCGCTCCCGTGCCGCGATGCACGGCGTCGGCCGCTTCGAGCTGGATGTCCTGTACGCCCGAGCCAAGGCCAAGTTGTGGGAAAAGGTCCTGCGCCTCGATCAGTTGCCTGACCTGAAGATCGCCGATTTCGGAACACGCCGACGTCACAGCTTCCTGTGGCAGCGCTGGTGCATTGCGGCCATGAAGGAAGGCCTTGGCAAGAAGTTCACCGGTACCAGCAATGTATTGATGGCCATGAATCTGGATCTGGATGCCATCGGTACCAATGCGCATGAGCTGCCCATGGTGGAAGCGGCCCTGTCGAACAACGATGAAGAACTGCGCAAGGCCCCCTATCGTGTACTCAAGCACTGGAGCCGCACCTATGACGGCAATCTGCTGATCGTGCTGCCGGACACCTATGGCACGACGGCCTTTCTGAAGGAAGCGCCGGATTGGGTCGCGGAATGGAGTGGCTTTCGCATCGACTCGAAGGAACCGATCGCCGGCGGTGAAGAACTGATCCAGTGGTGGGTGGAACGCGGCCAGGACCCGGGGGAGAAACTGCTGATATTCTCGGACGGATTGACGGTGGATACGATCGAACAGGTCTACAAGCAATTCAACGGCCGCGTGCGACTCAGCTTCGGCTGGGGCACCCACCTGACCAATGACTTCAGCGACTGCGCAACCGTCAACAACCCGCAGATGAAAGCCATTTCACTGGTTTGCAAGGTCACCCATGCCAATGGCAAGCCGACCGTCAAGCTGTCCGACAATTTCGACAAGGCCACCGGGCCTGCCGACGAGATTGCACGCTATCGCTCCATCTTCGGCGGTGACAACATGGAACAGATTGACGTGCTGGTCTGATCCGATCGCGGGGCGATCACACGCTCCTGCGAGTCGAATCGGCGCCGGCTAGCCGCTCCAGGGTCTGGCCAGCCGGCGTATCAGCCCCAGCATGACAAACAGGAACACCAGCGGGAAAACCAGTGTCTGCATCAGAAACACGACCACCAGCCGGATGGTGCTTTCGCTGATCGATTCGGCCGCGTCGCGATAGCGCTGCAGACGCTGGTCGATATCCATCTGCGCCAGAGCGCTGTTGTAGAGAGCCCGCGCGCGTTCCATCATCGATGCCGGCTCTTCCTGCTGCTCCGCCATCACCTCTTCATTGATCCGGCCTATGGCCTGCTGTGCCTCATCGAGTGTGGCCGAGGCTGCAATGTAATCCGCTTCCAGAAAGGTACGGTACACCCAGTCATTGGCGATGCTGACTGCGGGCATCATGAAGCGCAGCAAAAGCACGAACAGAAACAATCGTTGCGCCAGCCGTCGACCGTTCTGCAGACGAGGAAGCAGTACACACAGGCACAGGAGCAGACCTGTGACCGCCACGGCCAACAATAGCCCTTGCCAGGCACTCATCGACAACAGCACCTTCTGCACGCCCAGTGAACTGCTGGCCAGCATCATGATCCAGGAAAAGCGCTCTACCAGATCGTTGACCGGATCGAGAATTTCCCCCGGCGTCAGATTCAGGCCGATGCCGGCTGGCTGAATCGCGATCTCGGTGCCCTGAGCCACCGAGATCACACCATTGAGTCCGCGGGCCAGTGCATAACCGACCAGTGCTCGCTTGAAGGCGGCATCCACATGCGACTGACCCACGGTATCGGTCACCGGCAGGCAGGCCAGCAGTACGGCCAGTATCGTGCCAGCCAGCAGCAGTCCGGAACTCCCACGCAGCCGCCTGCGCCAGAACGCCGCAGCGACGTCACCTTGCGATGCAGCCTGCGATCCGGACGTCGTGGCTGGCGTTTGCTCTGACATGATCTGCAGGTGGCAGGCGCTGCGGGTCGCGCTCAGGCCGAAGCCGACTCCGTACTGCTGCGTACCTGTTGCAGAGCCCTGGCAAACCGCTCGACCGCTGCATCGACATCGCTCAGTTTGTCCACGCCGAACAATCCGATGCGAAACGTCTTGAAGCCTGCCGGCTCATCGACCTGCAGAGGCACGCCTGCGGCTATCTGCATGCCGGCTGCCGCGAAGGCCTTGCCGCTGTGTATGTCGTCATTGTCCGTATAGTAGACCGCGACACCCGGTGCCTGAAAACCCTCAGCTGCCACACTGACGAAGCCGGCCTCGTCCAGCAAGGATCTGACACGTTGTCCCAGCTCGGCCTGCCTCTCCTTGACCGTGGCAAAACCCAGCCCGGCAATCTCGTTCATGACGTTTCTGAACACGATCAGACCGTCGGTCGGCATGGTGGCGTGATAGGCGTGCTTGCCGTCGAGATACGCTTCCATGATCTGCGACCATTTCTTCAGATCCAGCGTGAAACTGTCGCTGCCGGTTTCCTGCATCATGGCGTAGGCCCGTTCGCCGAGCATTACCAGGCCGGCACAGGGGGAACCACTCCAGCCCTTCTGCGGCGCGGAAACCAGCACGTCGACTCCCAATGCCTGCATATCCACCCAGATGGTGCCCGAGGCGATGCAATCCAGGACAAACAGCCCACCGTAGGCGTGTACGGCATCAGCTACCGCTTTCAGGTAGTCATCCGGCAGAATCAGCCCCGCCGAGGTTTCCACATGCGGTGCACAGACCACGTCGGGTTGGTCGCGGGCAATGGCCGCCACGACATCATCGATGGCCGCGGGTGCGAACGGTGACTGTGGACCCTCTTCGACCTGCTGCGCCTTGACGACATCATGGCTGGACGGAATGTCGCCAGCATCGAAAATCTGCGACCAGCGAAAACTGAACCAGCCATTGCGGATCACCAGACAGCGCTTGTCCTTGCACAGCTGGCGGGCTACCGCTTCCATGCCCGAGCTGCCGCTTCCGGGCACCACGACCGCCCGGTGCGCCGAATAGACGTCCGTCAGCGTCCTGTGAATGTCTCGCATCGTCTGCTGAAACTGCGCTGACATGTGGTTGACGGAGCGATCCGTATAGACAACCGAATACTCCAGCATGCCATCAGGATCAACGTTGTCCAGAAGTCCGCTCATGAGGTTTCATCCCGCTTCGTTGTAAACGCTTACGATACCACTACCGCTCAGTCGCTGATCGGTTTTTCCAGTTCGTAAATGGCTTCCGACAGGCGGGTTTCCAGTACCTGCTGGGCATCCATCAGACCCCGGTTGTAATAGTAGGGACCAATCTCCTCGCTGAAGAAATCGAGCAGGAATCGCGCAGGGAACTGACCGATGTCCTGGTCGAGTTCATCATTGAAGTACAACTGGATCTTGCGAGTCAGTCGGTCGGTCTCTTCCTTGCTGAATTCGATCATGTCGGTTATTCCGGTCGCTCAGGCACTCAGTCCGTGTCAGTAGGTCTGTCAGTCCAGAAAGGTCGTGTTCTCTGCCAGCGGCACACGCTCCGTCACCAGCGTGTTCTCGATGGCCTCCGGATCAGCATGACCCAGAGCCATGCCACAGAGTACGATCTCATCGTCTTGCAGAGACAGCTCGCGGCGTATCACCGCGTGATGATCCGCCCAGGCGGCCTGCGGACAGGTATGCAGCCCCTGCTCCCTGGCCAGCAACATGATGTTCTGCAGATACATGCCGTAATCCAGCCAGCTGCCGGTAGCCAGATCCCGGTGCACCGTGAAGATCAGCCCCACTGGCGCGTCGAAGAACTGGAAATTGCGGCGATGCTGAGCATGCATGCGCTGCCGATCCCGCTTGCCGATACCCAGCAGACCATACAGGCTCCAACCCACTTGCCGCCGCCGGGACAGATAGGGTTCGAACCATTGCGTCGGGTAGTAGTCGACTTCGCTGACGGCTTCGACAGACGGATCGTCGAAGGCGGCACACACGGCTTCGCACAATAGCTGCCGACGCCTGCCGGTCAGCACATAGCTCTTCCACGGCTGCATATTGGTCCCACTGGGAGCCCGTGCGGCTTTCTGCAACAGTGCTTCCAGCGTCTGCCGCGGAATCGGCTCGGGCAGAAAGGCTCGCAGAGAGCGCCGTGTGGCAACGGCATCCGACACACTGGTCGACTCTGCATGGGAAACGTGGTCGTTCATGCGCAGCGCTTCATTCCGGTTTCAATCAGGACGGATGCCACGGTACCATTCGCGGACTGCATCAGCCAGCGCCAACCCCGATGGATCCCCCGATGAACATAGCTGCAACGATTTTCGATATGGATGGCTTGCTGATTGACAGCGAACGCATTGCCCTGAGCACCTTCCAGAATGTTTGCGATCAGCATGAGCTGGGAGATCAGTTCGCGCTGTACCTGCAGCTGCTGGGCACCACCGATGCAACTTCGAAGAGCATTCTGCAGGAGAGACTGCCGGCGCATTTGCAGGTTGATCAGTTCATGCAGACCTGGACGGGGCTGTACGTAGAACAGACCAGTACTGCGGTTCCGCTGATGACTGGCGTACTGGCGCTGCTGGACCATCTGGACGCGATCGGCATGGCCCGATCGGTGGCAACCTCCACGCGCACGGATCACGCCATTGGCAAGCTGCGCAATTCAGGCATCCTGCATCGATTCGCCCATGTCACCGGCGGCGACCAGGTGGCTCAAGGCAAGCCTGCTCCGGACATCTACCTCAAGGCGGCGCAACGACTCGGGGTCGAACCAGCTCATTGTCTGGCGCTGGAGGATTCACCCAATGGGGTCAGAGCTGCCCTGTCAGCCGGCATGCAGGTCATTCAGATACCTTCACTGGTACAACCCGATGCCGAGTTCCGCACCTTCGGCCACACGATTCTGGAAGATCTGCACCGTGTCATCGATTTTCTGAATGCGCATCCGTCGCCAGCCAGCATGGCCGGCCAGGACTGATCGCGACATTGACGATTCCCGATGCGAGATGGCATCGCGCTGTGCACCGACGTCCATCAATGTCGCAAGAGTCGCACAAGGGCCTCGCCCGTAGTATTCTGGTGAGCCCTTCGAGCAAATCCACCTTGTTTCATGAAGATTCTCATCATCGGCGCTGCAGGCATGGTTGGCGCAAAACTCACTCGTCGCCTGCTGAATGACGGACAACTCGACGGTCACCGGATCACGCAACTGTCTCTGGTGGACATTGTGGAGCCCGCTATCCAGCCAGCTGATGAGACTGCCGACATCACCCTGCACACGCAGGCAGTGGACCTCACGCAGAACGGCGTTGCCGAGCAGCTGATCGCCGAGCAGCCTGATGTGATCTACCATCTGGCTGCCATCGTGTCCGGCGAGGCCGAAGCGGATTTCGACAAGGGATATCGCATCAATCTGGATGGCACGCGTGACCTTCTGGAAGCCATTCGGGCAGGCCATGAGCAGAACGGCTACACACCGAAGTTCATCTTCACCTCCTCGATTGCGGTCTATGGTGCTCCCTTTCCCGACAGGATTCACGACGAATTCCTGCATGCCCCCATGACCAGTTACGGCACACAGAAAGCCATCTGCGAACTGCTGCTGGCAGACTACAACCGGCGCGGCTTTCTGCAGGGAATCGGCTTGCGTCTGCCAACCATCTGCATTCGTCCGGGCAAACCCAATCTTGCCGCTTCGGGCTTCTTCTCCAATATTCTGCGCGAACCCATCAATGGCAAACCTGCCGTGTTGCCGGTTGATGATACCGTGCGCCACTGGTTTGCCAGCCCCCGGGCCGCCATCGGCTTTCTGATCAAGTCTGCGTCACTGAGCCGCGACGACATGGGCTCACGCTGCAACATCAATCTGCCGGGACTCAGCGCGACCGTGGCGCAGCAGATCGAATCACTCGGCCGGGTCGTCGGCAGCGATGCGGTGAAACTGATCAAGCGTGAACCGGATGCCATCATCCGCGGGATTGTCGCCAACTGGGCCGAGGACTTCGATCCGGCACGTGCCATTGCCCTGGGTTTCGAGGCTGAGTCCTCGTTTGACGACATCATCCAGGTTTATCTGGATGAGGAAATGCCAGCGGCTTGATGGCTCGTTCGGGGCTCTATGTCCCTTGTCGTCCTCGATAAGGGACTATCAGCCTGCGTGCCTCCGGCGTATCGAAATACGCCAGAATGGATTCTCTCACGGCACTGACAACACGACGCGGTTTGCCATTCAGAGACCCCAGCACCAGACGCAGCGATTGCATCGGTGGTCTGATCGCCACTTCGACCACCGGTTTGCCGCTTTGGGTTGCACTTGCCAGCGGACGCATGTTGAGTATCGAACACCCCACTCCTGCACCTACCAGATTCCTGATCATCTCCGAACTCGACGCCGTGGCCACGATCTGCGGCTCGAATCCGGCGTCGTCGAACAAGCCGCGCAGATAGCGGGTCGTGAATGGCAAGTCCAGCAATATCATGTCCAGTCCGGCAAGCTCCCGGAACGACACGGACCGTCGTCTGGCCAGAGGATGTGTCGGTGGCAGCAGCAGGTAGGGCGGCGCCTCGATCAGCCGGCGAATCTTCTGCGCAATGAGCATGCCGGCCGAGGTCGGTTGAATGCCCTTGGCCGGATAACGCTGAACGAGCTTCAGACCGAACTCCTCTTCCACCGCATCAATCGCGTTTGAAATGGCGGAAGGAACAACATTTCTGTCCTGTGCTGCCTGGACGATGGAACGACGGTCGACAGCCGTCAGAAAATAATGCATAACCTTGATGGACAATCGCATGCCGATGCTTCCTCTGATTTTCAGAGGATCATGATTCAAAAAATCAGTTTTTCAAATCATTGAGAATTCGGCACCTTGTTGCGTAGAGTCTCTGTCAGGAGCATGGAACGTGAACCACGATACCTCGCCAGGTAAAGGCAAGACTTCGCAGAGTCGCTTTTCCCGTCAATGGAACTACCGTCCTGAAGGGGCAATT
This sequence comes from uncultured Granulosicoccus sp., assembly GCA_947495035.1. Taxonomy (GTDB): domain Bacteria; phylum Pseudomonadota; class Gammaproteobacteria; order Granulosicoccales; family Granulosicoccaceae; genus Granulosicoccus. Next base: position 155,609 of record CANLXI010000003.1, on the reverse strand, counting down.
CAGACTTCTCCGCTCTTTCAATGGCCTCTCGACCCGGCAGCCATCGGCCACTGGTTCGCAGCTCGCTGGCTGGTGCTCGGAGAGAATGTGATCATCGCCGGCCTGGCCATGCTGACCTGGTACTGCCTGCAACCGTCGCTGGAAATCACGAAGAGTCTCGAGTTCACCTGGATCGCCTTGATGTTCCTGCGCAACACCGCGCTGATCGTCATCGTCGCCGGGGGGCTGCATTTCTTCCTGCATACCCGCAGGACACAGGGTGATCGCCTGAAATTCGACCCCGAACAAGTCAATGCCAGAGGACGTCGGTTCACATTCCACAGCCAGCTGCGTGACAACATGGTCTGGACGCTCGGCAGTGGCGTCTTCTTCTGGACTGCCTATGAAGTCCTCATGCTCTGGGCCATGGCAAACGGCCATGCACCCATGTTGCTGTGGACGCAGAATCCGCTGTGGTTCATTGCCCTGTTTTTCCTGACGCCCTTGTGGATATCCTTTCACTTCTACTGGATCCACCGCTTTCTGCACTGGCCACCGCTCTACCGAATGGCCCACTCCCTGCATCATCGGAACACCAACATCGGTCCATGGTCAGGCCTGTCCATGCACCCGCTCGAGCATATCCTGTTCTTCAGCTCGATTCTGATCCATTGGCTTGTGGCCGCCCACCCCGTCCATATCCTGTTTCACATGCAGCACCAGGCACTGACTGCTGCAACGTCACACGCCGGATTCGAAGCCATGCTGCTCAGGCACAGGAAGGCAATGGCTCTGGGCAACTTTCACCACCAGATGCATCATCGCTACTTCGAATGCAACTACGGCAGTCTGGAGGTGCCCTGGGACAAGGTATTCGGATCGTTCCACGATGGTACGGAACAATCCCACGAGCAATTCACCCAGCGCCGCCGGAAACTGGCTCAGCGTGGGCGTCGAGAGCAGGTTTGAGAGTCTGGCTTGCCCTCGAGCCACGGACTCACAGACTCACAGACTCACAGACTCACAGACTCACAGACTCACGGCTCACAGACTCACAGACTCACGGCTCACAGACTCACAGACTCACGGCTCACGACTCACGACTCACGACTCACGACTCAGATCTTGCCGTCTTGATTGCCGCCCGAGTTCGCCGGACTGCAAACCGCAATCACTACCTGTCCGGCATCTCAGGAAAAATGCTTTATCCATTTGTCCGACCGAAGCCGGTCGCGCTCATCATAATCGCGGACAACCGCCTCCAGATCCGGCATCTCTGCGATTTCCCGGCCCTCGCCGATTCGTGTCAGCTGCAGGGTGTACCAGGCAGTAACACCACCAACAGGCGTCGATGAAAATCGTGGAAATACCGGGTCGACGGTATCGGGCGATTGCCAGTTCTTCGGCAGAGCGGCATCCAGTACGAACCCGCGCGCAATACCGGTCAGATCCACATGACCCGACACCAGTGCATCGACGGCCTGCTGTCGCGTCTTGAAACCACCGGTAGCCATCAGAGGCTTCGATGTCCGCTCCCGTGCCAGTGCTGCAAAGTGAAGAAAATACGGACCTGAACCCGCACTGTCAGAGGCGGATTTCGCCCCCGGGAAATAGGTGCCACCACTGATATCGATCAGATCGATACCGGTGCCATCCAGTGCCGCAACCACCTCGAGAGACTCGTCTTCGGCAAAGCCTTCTTCCAGCTGATCCGTGGCATTGAGCTTCACCGCCACCACAAAGCCCGGGTCGACGGCGTCGCGTACGGCCTCGACCACTTCCAGCAACAGCTGCATACGTGAACTCAGGCTGCCGCCATAGGCATCATCACGCTTGTTGAACAAGGGCGAGAGAAACTGGCTCAGCAGAAAACCATGAGCCGCGTGAATCTGCACACCTCCGAAGCCGAGATCCTGTGCCAGAGATGCAGTGCGCGCGAATTCGGCAGGCAGTGCCCTGATTTCATCCAGTGTCAGAGCGTCGCACGTCAGACCGGGTATATCGATGGCACTCGGCCCCTTCGGCGTACTGATGGGTGGGTGAGCCATTGCGCCGGCATGCCCCAGTTGCAGCCATAGCTGAGTACCTCCCGCCGCACCTCTGCGCGCCAGTTCCCTGAAGCGCGGGAGATCGGCGTCCTGACGCAAGACAAGATTTCCCGGCTTCTCGGCAAAATGCGGTGTACCTTGAACTTCCCCGATGATCGATGCAGCCACACCGCCATCGGCCCAGCGCTCATACAGGCGCATCTGTGCATCGCTGGGATTACCGCAGCCATCGCCGAGGGAATCGGACATGGCTGATTTGACGATACGGTTTTTCAGAACCACGCCACACGGCAGTTCGAAAGGTTGGAACAGATCACCGACGTCATTGCTTTCAGGATAAGTCATATCGGTTTCTCATCAGGATTCACGAAACTCGGCAGTGAAGCAGACCGGCTGTGCCAACGTCAACTTCACCTCTGGCGGCTCTCTTCAGACTACACTAAACCCATTGCCATTCTGGAGAGATTGCCATGCACCTGTCCGGCGAATGTTTCTGTGGCGCCGTGCGTTACGAGGTGTCGGGAACACTACACAATGCCCGGTCCTGTCATTGCTCGCGCTGCCGCAAGGCGTTCAGCTCCCAGGCCTCGGCTTACGCAGAAGTTGATCCTGCTGAATTCACATGGCTGAGCGGTGAGGAGCTGTTGACCACGTACACCGGTGTACACGGTGAAGGCCTCATGTTCTGCAGTCGGTGCGGCTCCGCACTGTGTGGCGTCATGAACGGTCAGGTGCATGGTGTGACGCTGGGCTGCATCAATGGTGATCCCGGAGTCGAGATCGAACGGCATATATTCGTGGGCTCCAAGGCTACCTGGGAAGTGCTGCCCGAGGGCGCAACCATCTTTGAAGAAGGATCACCCGAACGGTCATAGTATGCTGTGAACAGGCAGACGGAACAGACACCGAATGAGCAACGCAGACAACTTGTCATCCACGGGCATTGCGCTGATTGGCGCAGGCATGATCGCAAAGACGCATGTGGCGGCGCTCTCTGCCTCTCGTCCATGTGTCCGGCTTGAAGCCATCGTGTCGCGACGTCCGGAACGCGCGCAATACCTGGCCGAGTATTACGCAGGACCTGCTCCCCTGTTCACCAGCGAGCTGTCATCCGTTACCGAGAACCCGGGCATACAGGTGGTGATCGTTGCCACACCACCCAGTGTGCGCATCGAACTGATCGAGACGCTTGCGCGGGCTGGCAAGCATATCCTGCTGGAAAAGCCGGTGGCACGCACTCTCGACGAGGCCACACAGGTCGTTGACATCTGCGAACGCGCAGGCGTGACACTCGGCGTCCTGTTCCAGCATCGCATGCGTGCCCCATCCATGGCAGCTGCCCGAAGACTGGCCGACGGCGCGCTGGGCAAAGCGGGTCACATCGAGATTGCCGTACCGCTCTGGCGCCCTCAATCCTATTACGACGAACTGGGTCGTGGTACCTATGAGCGCGATGGCGGCGGCGTGCTGCTGACGCAGGCCATACATACCATCGACCTGGCCTTGAGCATGACCGGCCCCGTCACCCGGGTACAGGCAATGACAGCCACCACCCCATTGCACACGATGGAAGCCGAGGATCTGGCTGTGTCAGGTTTGCACTTTTCCTCCGGTGCCGTCGGCTCACTGGTCGCCAGCACCGCCACCTTTCCGCATGGTCGCGAGAGCATCACCCTGCACTGCGAACACGGTTCAATGCGTATTGGTGCCGATGCCCTGGAGATTTTCTGGCGTGATGGCCGCTTCGACAGAGAAGCAAGCACACCGCCAGTCACCATTGAGCAGGGGCCGGTCGTGGTCAAGCATGAATGGCATCAGGGAATCATCGATGATTTCATCGAGGCAGTACAGCAGGGTCGTGCGCCTTTGGTCAGCGGTCGTGCGGCACTTGCCGCTCACCGACTGATCGCGGCAATCGAATCCTCGTCACGATCAGGCGCCGCCATTGAGCTTACGACCTGAGCGGCAGTCAGCGATATTTTCCTGATCCGGCCTCACGCCTGGCAACGGCACACTGAGCCGCACCAGTTCCTGCCAGCTACCATTACCGTCACTGGCAGGCCTGCCCTGAACAGACACCTCCGCCTCAGGTCTTCGGCTTGTCCCGCTGTACCAGCAAGGAGATCAGTGCCAGTACGCCCGAACCCAGCATCAGAAAGACAGACACCGCATTGAGCACCGGTGTCGATCCGACCTTGACCATGCGGTCGTACATCGTGATGGTCAGTGGCGCATCGGAGCCCACCAGGAACAAGGTGGTATTGAAGTTCTCGAAGGACACCAGAAAGGCCACTATACCGGCGGCAATCATGGCGGGTCGCAGGAATGGCAGTGTGATGGTCCGTAGTACACCGGCACGGCTGGCCCCCAGATTGAATGCCGCCTCCTCCAGAGAGATATCGAACTTCTTGAGCCTGGCGGTAATGACCAGCGAGGTAATGGTCGTGATGAAGGAAAATTGCCCGAGGATGACAAGCAACAGGCCGGGGCGCAGAAATTCCAGTTCGAGGCTGAAGGCTTCCTCGACCCCGTTTGCCACATTGCTGGCAAGCGCAAGTATGGATATACCAAGAATGACACCAGGAATCACCAGAGGCAAAACCATCAGTATGTAGAAGAAATTCTTGCCCGGGAAGTTGCCTCGCACAAACAGGAAGGCATTGCAGGTACCGACAAAAACCGACAACACGGCAACTGCCACTGCAATCATGAAGGAGACATTGAGACCACGCAGCAGACGACGATCGTGAAACATGCCCAGCTTCGGCTCGGTGTCGTTGAAGAACCAGTCCAGCGTGAAGCCTTGCCATGGCAGGGAGGGAAACTGCGAATCGTTGAAGGCGAACATGCCGGCAGCCAGCAGGGGCGCGGCCAGAAAGATGAAAAACGCCAGTACGTAAAGCCTGAACAAGGCCGATGCGGCGCCGCTGCCCGTGCCACGAATCAACATGAGGTCATCCTGCGGTAGTGGAGTCTCATCAGCTTTTCGCCACGGTACTGGAGAGCGTCTGCCCGGAGAGTTTCAGGCCCAGCCAGACAACCACCGAGGTAAATGCCAGCAACAGGAAACCGAAAGCGGCACCGGATTCCCAGTTGTAGCGACTGATGAACTGATCATAGATCTGCTCGGTAAACCAGCTGGAATTCTTGCCACCCATGAGGATCGGAGTCAGGTAGCTGCCCGCCGTCATCATGAAGACCACGATGCAACCGGACACGATACCCGGCATGGCGTAGGGAATGATGATACGACGCAGTACGGTAAAACCATTGCCACCCAGGTTGTAACCCGCCTCGATCATGGCATTGTCCATGCCGTCCAGCGTGGAGACCAGCGGCACGATCATGAACAGCATGACGGTGTAGACCAACCCCATGATCACCGTGGCATCGGTGTACAGGAATTCGATGGGCGTATCGATCAGGCCGCTACTCACCAGAAAACTGGAGATGATGCCCGATTCGCGCAGCAGCAATATCCAGCCGAAAGCGCGAATCAGATCGCTCACCCACAGCGGAATGAGGCAGAGCATGAACAGCATGCCCTTGGTGCGATTACCAGCCAGCTTGGCTATGTAGTAAGCCACCGGAAAACCGATGAGAAGTGCCAGGAATGTCACCAGCAGAGACATCAGCCCGGTACGAATCAGGGTGTTCCAGTAGATGGGCTCCATGAAGAAGTCGATGTAATTGCCAAAACCGAACTCATAGACTCGTGGCGCCACTTTCTCCCGCAGGGACAATATCACCATGCCCACATGCGGCAATATGATCAACAACAGAATCCACAGACTGAAAGGCAGAAAAAGCAGCAGCAGGGAGAGCTTGCGAATATCGGAGCCCACGGCGATCAGCCCGCCTGTGTCGCGGATTCAGGGAAACAGACGGTCTGTTGCATCGACCATTGCAACCTGACGTTCTCTCCCGGTCTGATATCGTCACTGCCACCGGTCAGGGTCACATCCGCTTCCACCAGCGCCTCTTCTGCGGTGCGTACCAGCAAACGGCTGTTGGCGCCGTTGAACAGGACGCTGTCGACACGGCCTTCCAGCGAATTCAGCGTCCCCGCCACATCCGCGACGTCAGCCGAACCGGTTTGCGGTTCCACCGTCAGAAATTCCGGTCGCGTATAGATGCTGACGCGATCACCGACGCGACCGGCCGTCTTGCCCGACAGTCGCGCCTGTATCGACTGGCCGGCGGCGGTACGTAGCATGGCTCCCTGCTCTGTCAGGGATTCCACCGTGCCATGCCAGAGATTGGAGTCACCGACAAAACCTGCCACGAAGGCCGTTTCGGGTTGCTGATAAAGCATCTGTGGCGTACCGACCTGCTCGAAGCGCCCCTGATTCATGACGGCAACCTGGTCAGACATCACCAGGGCTTCCGACTGATCGTGCGTGATATAGACAAAGGTGGTGTTGAACTGATGCTGCAGCAGTTTGAGCTCGATCTTCATGGCTTCGCGCAGCTTCAGATCCAGTGCACCCAGAGGTTCGTCCAGCAACAGGACGTCCGGGTCCAGAACCATGCAGCGGGCAATGGCAATGCGCTGCTTCTGGCCTCCCGAGAGCTGCTGGATATCACGCTTGGCCACATCCGGCAACGCCACGCGTTCCAGAACGTCCTGTACCTTCCGGGTGATCTCCGCTGCCGGTACGCCGGCGCATCGCAAGCCATAGGCGATATTGTCGTGTACGTTCATCATCGGGAACAGGGCCAGATGCTGAAAGACCATCTTGACATTGCGCTTGTTGGGAGCGGCCTTGAGAACCGACTTTCCCTTGATCCGGATATCGCCATGATCCGGTTTCTCGAAGCCTGCGATCATGCGCATGAGTGTGGTCTTGCCACACCCGGAAGGACCGAGAATCGAGAAGAAACTGCCCCGGGGAATACTCAGGGATACGTTATCGACCGCGCGTACGCTCCCGAACTGTCTGGAAACATCGATGCATTCCAGGTCAAACGCGTGTTCTGTCATCGTTTTCTCGATAGGCCTCACAATAAGGTCATGGTCCGGCCTGTATGGCATGCAGGCATTGTTGTCCGCATGCAGCAATACAGGCCGGGCACACCATCAACCGCCGGTGGCAGCCTTGATCTTTTCCAGCGCCTTGCCTTCCATGTCCTCCACGCCTGGTGGAATGTTGGCGAAGAACTTGAGGTTGTCGATATCGGCATCGCTGAAGGCAGCATTGACGGCGGCTTTCTTGTCTTCCGGCAACAAGTCTGCGGCACCGTTGATGGATGCGATGGCGCCGGTACTGGCAGACATCAGCTCGACAATCTCCGGCTGCAGCACGAAGTTGATCCACTTGTAGGCTGCATCATCGGCCTTACCCTTGCGTGGCAGCACGAAGGTATCGATCCAGGCCAGTGCACCGGTTGCCGGCGGTACGAATTTGATGTCGGGGTTCTCACCGAACAGTTTGTAGGCTGTGGAATCCCAGGATTCGGCGGCTACGATCTCTCCGGAGAGCATCATCGCCGACAGATCATCACCCCCTTGCCAGTAGGCCTTGATGTTGTCCTTGCATTCGATCAATCTGGTGGTGACATCGTCCAGGATGCCCTGATACTTGTCCAGATCGGAGTAGGCAGCAAACGGGTCCTCACCCAGCGAGTAGGCAGTTGCCAGCAGAATGGTGCGCTTCAGACGCATGGAGGTCTTGCCCTCGTAGGCGGGATCGCACAGATCGCCCCAGTTCTTGACATCAGGCGCTTCGGCAGTATTCACCATCAGGCCGGTGGTTCCCCACTGATGCGGAACAGCATAGACTTCCCCATCGATAGTGGCATTTTCCTTGACACCGTCGAGTAGCTTGGGCGTCATGTTCGATGTGTCGATCTGCGACAGATCCAGCGGTTTGTAGATGTCGAATTCCAGTTGCGCTGCGTAGATGCGGTCATGGCTTGGCTGCGCAAGATCGAAACCGGCTCCGCCGGTAGCCCGCAGCTTGGCAATCATTTCCTCGTTATTGGAATAGGTGACCTCGACATCGATATCGGGGTATTTTTCCTCGAACATCTCGATGACGTTATCGGGCGCGTAGGAGCCCCAGGTCAGCAGGCGCAACGTCTCGGCCTGAGCGCCGGATGCCAGGCTCAGTGCCACAGATGCAGTAATGGCGGATAATACGGATTTCATTTGCATGGTCCATTCTTTCCAGTTAGGTTATTGCGGTTCCCGCAGAAAATCGGACAGCCACAAGGCGATTTGACATGGCAGAGTCGATCATAGCCTTCAGAAAGTATCGCGTCAGGCGTCTGCATGCAAATGGTTTATCCTTCCATCTGACCGCATTCTGTCATAACCCTGTCATGAATGTCGCCTGGAGAAGCCGGCCGTGAAAATCGCCTCCCTCGAGACCTGTTATAACGAATTCGTCTGCTTCGTCAAGGTCATCACCGACGACGGGGCTTTCGGCTGGCGGCAGGTAGCCCCCTATCATGCCGACATCACTTCGCTGATCCTGCATCGTCAGGTTGCGCCTCATGTGCTGGGGCAGGACGCCACGGACATCGACGCCCTGGTGACACTGGTACGCGAACGCGAGCACAAGTTTCCCGGCTCGCACCTGTACCGCGCCATCGGCGGGCTCGATACCGCCTTGTGGGATCTGCATGGTCGACTGGAGAACCTGCCCGTGTGCTCCCTGCTGGGCGGCACACCGGGTACGGTGCGCGCCTATGCCTCTTCCATGCAGCGCGAAATCCGACCTGTCGATGAGGCCCGCCGCCTCGAACGACTGGCCGTTGACAAGGGTTTTGACGCCTTCAAGTTCCGCATCGGCTCGGAATACGGCCATGACAGGGATGAATGGCCTGGCAGAACCGAGGAAATCGTCCCGCTGATACGTCGTACGCTCGGCCCGGATGTCAGCCTGCTGGTCGATGCCAACTCCTGTTATTCACCCGCCCGAGCCATTGAAGTCGGGCAACTGCTGATGGACGAGAATATCGAGCACTTCGAGGAACCCTGTCCCTACTGGGAATACGAGCAGACCCGACAGGTCACCGAGGCGCTTTCCATCAATGTGACCGGTGGCGAACAGGATTGCGAACTCGGCGGCTGGCAGCGCATGATCAGCGAGCACGTCGTGGACATCGTCCAACCGGATATCTGCTATCTCGGCGGTCTGCAACGCACGCTGCAGGTAGCCGCCATGGCTGACAAGGCAAGTCTGCCCTGTACGCCTCATTGTGCCAATCTGTCGATGGTCACGCTGTTCACCATGCACCTGCTGCGCGCCATCCCCAATGCCGGCAAGTACCTGGAGTTCTCGATCGAAGGGCTCGACTACTACCCCTGGCAGGACGCGCTTTTCGTGGAATCGCCTTACGACATCGTCGACGGACAGGCGACGGTCACGGACCGACCGGGCTGGGGTGCAGAACCGGCTCCGGCCTGGCTTGAGCAATCGCAACGCCACGTCTCCGGGCTGCGCTGATCCTGACAGGGTCCATCAGGCAGCCAGCGACGGGGAATCATCCTCTCCCGTGTACGGGGATACGCCGTCGAGAAAGGCCTGAACATCCGCCGCCTGCATTGGCCTGGAGATCAGATACCCCTGCAGCTCATCGCATTCAAGCGCTGACAGGATATCGGCCTGCGCACTGGTTTCCACGCCTTCTGCCACCACTCGCATCTGCAGGCTCTTGCCCATGGACACCACGGCCTCGACGATACTGGCGTTCTGCGGATTGTTCTCCAGATTGGATACAAAGGCCCGGTCTATCTTGAGCTTGTTGAAACTGAAACTCTGCAGATAACTCAGGGAAGAATAGCCGGTACCGAAATCATCCATGGCTATTCGGACGCCCAGTGCCTTGAGTTCATCCAGAGCCGCCAATACCTCGTTCTGATTTTCCATCAGCAGCGATTCGGTGATTTCCAGTTCCAGGCGTTTGCCGCTGATACCACTTGATTCCAGCGCATCCCTGACCATTCCGACGATGTCGTACTTGCCGAACTGAGCCACTGACAGATTCACGGCCACCCGGATGTGTTCCGGCCAGCTTGCTGCATCCCGACAGGCCTGACGGAGAACGAATTCTCCGATGGGCACGATGAGACCGGTCTGCTCTGCCACCGGAATGAAGTCCACCGGCGATACACTCCCCAACTCTGCATCCGTCCACCGCAACAAGGCTTCGAAACAGACCGGGGAGCGACTTGAACAACTGACCAGAGGCTGGTAGTTCAGTGTCAGAGCATCGAGTTCCAGTGCCTGTCTGAGGCGCGACTCCAAGGCGCGCCGCGCGTCCAGCTGCACATTCATGCGCGGTTCGAAGAATCTCGTCGTGGCTTTGCCCTCTGCCTTGGATTCATACATCGCGGTATCCGCATTGCGCATCAGATCTTCAAGGGTGTCACCGTCCATCGGATATACGGCGATACCGATGGATGCCTCGACCAGCAACTGCGCCCCTTCCAGTTCAATGCTGGACTTGAAGATGTCGTGAATGCGATTCGCCAGTGCCATGCCCTGTTCAGGTTGATTGGCCGAGATCGACAACAGGCTGAATTCATCCCCACCCAGTCGTGCAACCACATCACCGTCTCCCAGCAAGGCACTCATGCGTCTGGCCACGAGCTGTATCAACTCATCGCCGATGGCATGCCCATACATGTCATTGACCGTCTTGAAATTATCCAGATCCATGGCCAGCAGCGCAAAGGATCCGTTGATCTGCCGGGCTCTTGCTATGGCACTGTTCGCCAGTTCGTTGAACAGGCGCCGGTTGGGCAGATCTGTCAACGTGTCGTGCAGCGCAAGGTGGGCAATTCTGGCCTCGCTCTGACGACGCTGAGTCAGGTCGCGTATGGCAATCATCTCCCCCACTTCGCCAGTCTGCAGCATGATGGCGCGACGACAGAGTTTCGCCGGAAAGTCGGTGCCGTTGTCACCGCGAACCTGAATCTCCTGGATGACCGCATCATCGTCCATCTGCAGCTTTTCCAGCGCTTCGATGGACCAGTCGGAAAGGCACCTTTCGCTGAAGTTGTCATCCAGACCCAGCAACTTGCGAGCGGCCAGATTGGTGTCCAGAATGGTCAGGTCGCGGTGCACGATGAGCCCCTCGAAAGCGCCATCAGCCAGCACTCTGAAGCGTTCCGCCTGGGCTGCCAATTGACCGGATACACGCTGGTCGACAATCGCCGCAATGATGCCGATCGTCAGAATGGTCAGCGATGCCAGTGTGACCCCGGCAATGAGAAAGGTACGCGATACTCCGGTTTCGGCATCAAAGAAGCCAAGCTCCATGCGGGTGGCCGACATGCCCACAAAGTGCAATGACAGTATCATCAGCAGCATCAGGCCCCCTGCCGCCGGTTTCCAGCTGGCCTTCGAACGATCGAACAGGATGTCGACGGACAGTGCTCCGAACAAGGTGGTGGCGACCAGGGAGACGACAACCAGGTCCATGTCGTAGCTCAAGGATCCGGGAAATCGAAGTGCGTCCATACCGATGTAGTGCAAGGCGGCCACACCGGATCCGACCAGCACACCCCCCATGGCACGAAAGAGTCGCTGGCCACGCAGCCTGAAGGCAACGAGGAAACCGATGCTGACAACCACGGTACCGACCAGCAAGGACAGAACGGTCAACGAAAAATCATAGCTGATCGGCACACTCGTCTGATACGCCAGCATGGCAATGAAATGTGTGGACCAGGCGGTACAGCCAGCACACAGGCTCAGCAGCGACATCCAGAGCAGGGACCGTTCAGCGGACATGACCCGACCACCCACGATCATGCAGGTCGTGCAACCCAGCAGACAGATGAGGCCTGCCAGCAGAATCAGACTCAGCTCATGATCCAGAGTCAGACAATCCACTATTCGAAGCATTGATCCATCCATTATCCGTTGAGTGGCAGCACCGAATACCGGCGAACCCCAATCTTCAGGTAGTCGGCCATGACTCGGGCGACTGTAGGCATTTGCGCGAACTTTAGGTAACAGGGTTACAGAAGTGACCTGTGGGCATGCTTTAATGGCGCGGGTTCCACCTCTCAATCGCGGTGTGCTGCATCTCCGGACATGATCTATCTATTCCTGGTTTCCATGGGTTTCATTGCCTATACCTACGCGGTGTTTCCACTGCTGCTGCACCTGCGCGCACGGTCGCAGCCGGTACTGAGTACCGTGGTCCCGGAGCACTGGCCCTCGGTGAGCATCGTGATTCCCACCTGTAATGAAGCCCGTTTTCTCCCGGCCAGATTGAACAACCTGGCAGCACTGGACTATCCGGCGTCGAAGGTCGAATGGATCTTCGTGTCCAATGGCTCCACCGATGGCACAGAGGCCTGGCTGCACAGTGCATTCTTCGGCTATCCCGATCGCAAGTATCTGCATCTGGCAACGCCGGTTGGAAAGAGCAGCGCCATCAAACAGGGGGTTGCCCTGGCCAGCGGCCGCATCATCGTGTTCATGGATGCACGCCTGCCCGTATCAGGCAATGCCTTGAAAAAGCTGGTGCCCTATCTGCAGTACCCGGAGGTGGGTGCCGTCAGCGGTGAACTGGTCCTGTCCGATCCAACCAGCCTGGCTGCCGGAAACTTCGGCCTCTACTGGCGCTACGAGAAATGGATTCGCGAAAACGAGAGTCGCCTGTATTCGACGACGGGGGTCACCGGCGCCTTGTACGCCATTCGCCGGCGTGACTTCAAGCCCAATCGAAACGCCACGCTGCTGGACGAATTCGACACCCCGGTCAGATTGCTGAAACAGGGAAAGCGCACGCTGTTCGTGGCTGGCGCGCATGCCTACGACAAGGCCTCGGACAATATCCGGCAGGAATTTCAGAAAAAGGTGCGCAATCTGGCCGGCAACTGGCAATCGTTCCAGGCAAATCCCTGGCTGTTCCAGCCATCCAGAAACCCGGTCTGGTGGCAATTCCTGTCTCACAAGCTGTTCCGCCTGCTGGTGCCTTATGCACTGATCACCGCGTTTGTCAGCGCCCTGCTCGGTGAGGGCACCTTCCTCGATATCATGTTCGCGCTGCAGTGGATCTTCTACGTACTGGTGGCCGCAAGCTACCTGAACATGCCCGGCACCGGCAACCGGGTAATGAATCTGCTCAAGGTCATTGTCCAGCTCAATGCTGCAGCCCTGATGGCCACGCTGCACCACCTGAAAGGTCAGCAACCTCCCGGCAGGGGCCGATCGGGCTGAGCCATGCAAGCCCGGGGGTGGCTGACCCGGGCGCACACCGGACGCCGCCGCTGCGGCTAGCCCTGATTGGGTACCGCGCCCTTGGCTTTGGGTGTCCTCTGTATACCCAGCCGTCGCTCACGCAGAATGATGACAACACCGGCAATGATGATCAGCAACACGCCGGTAAGCATCAACGGCGTCGGCACCTCGCTGAACACAAAATAGCCGATCAGTAGTGCCAGCAATATCGAACTGTATTCAAAGGGCGCAATGACGGCCACCTCGGCATGGCGGTAGCTTTCCGTCAGCAGAATCTGGCCAACGCCACCCAGCAATCCACCCGCCACCAGCAGCGCAAAGGAATGCGCCGATGGCAATACCCAGCCGAAAGGCAGAGTCAGCAGCGCCAGCAGGGAAGACATGCAGGAAAAATAGAAGACGATGGCACCCGTACTTTCCGTTGCCACCAGCTTGCGAGCAAACACCTGCGCCAATGCCGAGAACACCGCCGCCATCAGTGCAGCAAAGGCACCTATGGTTTCCAGGCGGCTGGAAGTGGCGAAGTCCATGTCGGTGAATCGCGGCAACACGACCAGAAAGACACCGAACAGGCCAAGCAGCAGCGCGGCAAATCGGACCGCCCGAATGCGTTCGCCGAGAAACATGGCGGCCAGTATGGTCACCATGAACGGGGCGGTATAGCCGATGGCCACCACTTCAGGCAGGGGCAACAAACCCACGGCCAGGAATCCCAGCCCCATGGCGCAGCTTCCCATCATGCCACGCCACACATGCCCCATCGGGTCCACGGCCCTGAGCTTGCCGGGGAATTCTCCGCGAAACATCAGCCAGCCCAACAGCACCGGAATGGCGAAAAAGGAGCGAAAGAACATCGCCTCCCCCGAAGGAACATGATCAGCAGAGGCCTTGACGCAGGAGAACATCATGACAAACAGGCCGACCGACAGGACCTTGAGGATAATGCCTTTGACCGGATTCACTGGAGATGCTGGCGGCTGCGAGGGGGCGGTTACTATAGGCCAAGTCTACCGACATTGTAAGGCGTGGGCTCCTCACCTCGCACCCGGCCGCTGACGCTATACTCGCCCTTTTACACTCAGAGCCCCATGGACGCCGACGCCTTCTGGATTACCGGAGCACGATCCGGAGAGATACGCAGCACCGCATTGCCCGAGGCAGGGCCGAACGAGGTTACCGTCCGCTCGCTCTATTCGGCCATCAGCCGCGGCACCGAATCGCTCGTCTTCAACGGTGCGGTACCTTCGGGGGAGTATCAGCGCATGAAGGCCCCGTTTCAGGAAGGCAACTTCCCCTGGCCGGTCAAGTATGGATACATCAATGTCGGCCTTGTCGAACACGGACCGGCGTCCTTGCTCGGTCAACAGGTGTTCTGTCTGTATCCGCACCAGAGCCGATACGTGGTGCCGGCAGACGCTGTCACTCCCATTCCATCGCAGATACCCGCCGGCCGGGCGGTTCTGTGCGCCAATCTGGAAACGGCCATCAATGCCCTGTGGGATGCACGGATTGCCATCGGTGACAAGGTCAGCGTGGTCGGTGCAGGCGTTGTCGGCTGTCTGGTGGCCTGGCTGGCCGCGGCCATACCCGGCTGCGAGGTCGAGCTGGTCGACATCAATGCTGACCGGGAAACGCTGGCACGGGCACTGGGGGCCAGCTTCAGCCTGCCTGAGCGGGCGCAGACGGAACGCGATCTGGTGGTGCATGCCTCGGCCAGCGAGCAAGGACTGGAGACCGCTCTGGCGCTGGCAGGATTCGAGGCCACCGTACTGGAATTGAGCTGGTATGGAGACCGTCCGGTCAAGGTGCCTCTTGGCCAGGCATTCCATTCCCGCCGCCTGCAGATTCGTTCGTCACAGGTCGGGCAGATTGCCTCGACTCAGCGCGCTCGCTGGGACTACCGCCGCCGTCTGTCTCTGGCGATCCGTCTGCTGGACGACGAGGTACTGGACAGACTGATCAGCGGAGAAAGTGATTTTGCCGAACTACCCGAGGTATTCGGCACTCTGATGAATGGTGGTCGGGATGTGCTGTGCCATCGTATCAGATACCATCGTAAAACCACCTGAAACCGGATACCTGCCTGTGTACAGTCTGAACGTCAGAGAACATTTCATGATCGCCCACAGTTTCAAGGGTGAGATATTCGGGCCGGCACAACGCATGCACGGAGCTACCTATGTGGTCGACCTTGAAATGCGTCGCCCGCAGCTCGATGATGACGGACTGGTGGTGGATATCGGTCTGGCCAGCCAGCAACTGGCTGCCGTTCTGGCCGACCTCAACTACCAGAACCTGGACGAAGTCCCCGAATTCGCTGGCAAGAATACAACCACCGAATTTCTGGCGGCTGTCATTTTCGACAGAATTGCCGCCCGCATCAGCGCCGGTGAACTGGGTCCAGCGGCCAGGGGGCTGACCACAATGAAGGTGACTCTGCATGAATCCCATATTGCCTGGGCAGCCTTCGAAGGTGATCTGCCCGCTTGAGACGCTCGATCGACACGCTGTATTTCCTGATCCCCGGTGACATCGACACGCTCACGGGTGGCTATCGCTATGACAGGCGCATCATTCAGGGTCTGCGCCAGCTTGGCAGACCCGTAGAGCTGATCACCCTTGGTGAGAGTTTTCCGTTTCCCGATGCCCGCGACAGGGCACATGCGCAAGCCTGCCTGGCGGGTCTTCCCGATGGCGCCCTGGTGCTGATCGACGGTCTGGCTGGTGGCGTCCTGGCGGAGCCTTTGTCAACGCAGGCAGGCCGCTTGCGTCTGATCTCACTGGTACATCACCCGCTGGCACTGGAGACCGGCATCGACGTCGACACTGCCAGACAGCTGAAACAGGAGGAGTCCGCTGCCCTGGCTCAGGTAGACCGAATCATCACGACCAGTGAAACCACAGCTCTGTCACTGCGCGACTACCGTGTCCCCGATACAGCGATAGTCACCGTCTGCCCCGGCACAGACAGCGCGCCACTGGCCGCAGGCTCCGGCACCGGGACACCTCGACTGCTGTGCGTTGCGACGCTCACGCAGCGCAAGGGACACCGCGTTCTGCTCGATGCGCTGGCCAGTCTTCGTGACCTTCCGTGGAATCTGGTCTGCGCCGGCAGCGCCGAGCGTGATACGACTGTCGCCCGGGCGTTGTTCGCCCAGACACGGGCACTGGCCCTGCAGGATCGGGTACGGTTTCCCGGTGAAGTGGACGAAAAGACGCTGAGTGCGCTCTACCATGAAGCCGATCTGTTCGTTCTGGCCTCCTTTCACGAAGGCTATGGCATGGTGCTCGACGAAGCCATCGCACGCGGCTTGCCGATCGTCGCCAGCGATGCCGGAGCCATGGCAGCCACCGTGCCTGCCAACGCCGGCCTGCTGTGTACAGCCGGCGACACCCAGGCGCTGGCCGCCGCATTGCGCCTGTTTCTGGAACACCCGGAGACTCGGTCTGACCTGCAAACAGCGGCCAGAGAGGCGAGAAGCCGGCTCCGCAGCTGGTCACAGGCAGCCATGGAATTCAATGAGGCCCTGCAATGGTAGACCAGGTGACGAACGGCAATCCTGCCGGATTCAGTAGCGAATGGCTGACGCTGCGCGAACCGGCTGATCACGACGCCAGGTCGGAGAGCCTGACGCGACAACTGGCAGACTGGGCTTGCGCGCAACCCGGCTTGACCGTCATCGAAATGGGCTGTGGCACCGGTTCCAACTTTCGGTTTCTATGTCCTCACCTTGGACATGGGCAGGAGTGGACGCTGTTCGATCACGACGAGATGCTCCTGACGCAGCTGCCGATCTCGATACGGCAATGGGCTGGCCAGAGGCGGCTTGACGTCAGCGCCAGCGCCAATGCCATCGAGGTTGCAGGCATGAATTTCAGTGCCCGTCTACGCTGGCAACAGGCGGATCTTGCCAACGAGCTGCATACCCTGCCCTTCGAGTCAGCTCAGCTGATCACAGCCTCTGCCCTGCTGGATCTGACTTCACAGGCCTGGCTACAGCAGTTGGCCGAACAATGCATCAGCCATCAGTGTGCCTCTCTGTTCGTGCTCAACTACGATGGGCGCATCAGTTGGCAGCCCGAAGAGCAATACGACGTACGAACCATGGCTCTGCTGAACAGGCACCAGCTCGGCAACAAGGGGTTCGGACCGGCAATGGGACCGCAGGCAGGACAGGCTCTGGCGAAATTGCTGAGCCGACATCAGCAATGTCAGGTCGAGCGCAGCGATTGGCAGATCGGTCCTCGCCAACAGGCCCTGCAACAAGCCCTGCTCGCTGGCTGGCTGGCAGCGGCCGAAGAATTGGCCCCGGCAGAAGCTGATGCTCTCGAGCAATGGCATGCGCATCGCCTCGATCATATTGCAAGCATGGAATCGTCACTCGACGTGGGGCATACCGACATCCTGTCGCTGCCTCTCAGCGCCCCGCCCACAACCTCGTGACCGACGGACCCTTGGCTGCCGAAGACACCTCTGCTTCGTGTGCCCTGCCCTCCCAGAGATTGTCATCGAGTTCGAAATCCCACATGACATCCTCACCCATCCTGTAGAGCTTGTAGGCCGGACGCAGTGCCTGCAACATGCTCTGCGCACCCGGAATCTGCAAGGCCGGCACGCCGTCACCGACCAGCACCGGAGCCGTTGCAATCTGCAGACGATGCAGACAGCGCGCATTGAAGAATCGCGACACCGTTACCCCACCACCTTCCACGAAGACTCGCCTGATTCCCTGATCTGCCAGCACGGCAAGTATGGCGCGAGGCTCCAGCGCCTTCCCGTCCGACTCAACGGCTATTCGGCGACAGCCAGGCAGTTCGGGACAGGCCGACAGATCGGTTTTGCTGTCATGCAACAGCCAGGTGGAAGCCTGGCCGTCATTGAGAATCCGCGTATCCGCAGGCACACGCGCGGCCGGGTCGATGATGACTCTCACGGGACTCTCACCTCTGACCGCGCGCGTGGTCAGCTGCGGATCGTCTGCCGTGATGGTACCGGCCCCGACCACCACTGCCTGACACAGGGAACGCAGACGATGCAGATGCTTGCGGTTTTCCTCGCCGGTTACGAAGAAGGCATCGCCACTGCAAGTCGCGATCCTGGCATCGACACTCTGCCCCAGGTGCGCAACGACATGCGCTGGCTGCAGCGGTGTGCCCAGAATGGGCAGGTACAGCTCCAGCAGGTGTTGTGTCTCGACAGGCAGGTCATCTGCCTGATGCCAACCACTATCTGCCTGCAGGCGAAGGTGTACCTGCCCTTCGCTGGCAGACACTCTGGATACCGAGCCATCCCCATGCGAATAGCGCAACGCAATGTCACCGGCATTCGACGAGCCATGGGAAACATCATTGGCCAGCCACTCATCCATCAGCGAGCGTGCTGCCATCAGCAAAGCCCAGGCTTGCTGCTCGGCTGGAGATTCGGTCAATTGCTCAGACACGCCGGATATCACATCATGACAGGTTCAGGGACATTCGAATCATGCAGTAAAAGACGTCATGATGCCACTGTCGGTTCAAAGCCCTCCCATCATCGAATCCAGACGATCCTTGACGCTCATGGCGGGGGCTGCCATGGGGATCATGGCCTTCAATGGACCATGAAACGGTATGGCGCTTACGGGCTGTACGGGAAATGGCAGACTGCTCTCGGGCTCTCCCAGCACCTTGCGAGTCAGTGCACGGCCCATGACCGAGGTCATGGCAATACCGCGACCACTGAAACCGAGAGCAGACGTCAGCCCCGGTGCTGGCTCATGAATGTGCGGCATCATCTCCGGCGTGACCGCGATACGCCCTCCCCAGGTACGCTCCAACGCCGTGCCCCGCAGTTGCGGAAAGACCGTATGCAGCCCCTTCTGCAAACGAGCAATGGCCAGCTTGCCTACGTGCTCGGAGCTCCCGACACAACCGAAGATCAGGCGACCATCGCGGTCATATCGGCAGAAATAGATGGCCAGGCGGGTATCGGACAAGGTAACCGAACCGGGCAGCACGGTTGCTCGCAGCGACTCACTCAGGGGCTCTGTCGCCAGGGCAATGCTCACGAGCGGCAAGAACGTCTTCTGCAAACCCGGTGACGGTGAGGTTCCGGTATAGCCATTGGTTGTCTGCACCACCTGTTCGGCTGTCACACTGCCCTTCACTGTGCTGACCTTCCATTTCCCGTCTCGCCGCTCCATGGATTGCACCGGCTCTTCACAGAAAATCCGTGCGCCACGCGCCTGCGCTGCACGCGCATAACCACGCGTCAGTGACAGTGGATGCACATGCCCGCCCGCCTGATGAAACAGGGCAAAGCGATAGGCTGGTGAACCGCTCATGTCCTTGACCTGCTCTGCCTCGAGCAGATCGATTCGGGCGCCTGCCTGCGACCAGCCGGCCTGCAGATGCTCCAGAGATCGCCTGCTCTGACGGGTATGCGCCGCCTGCACCCAACCGTTCTGAACCGCATCGCATTCGACATCGTAGTGTTCGATATCGTGAAACAGATCATCTGCCGCACTCAATGTGGTTCTGACAAGAAGCTCTGCACGCGCGTCACCAAAGCGGCTTGCCAGCTCATCCGGGGTCTGGCGCCAGACAGGGTTGCATTGTCCACCACTGCGCCCCGAGGCTCCCCAACCGATGTCTCGGGCCTCCAGCAGAACCACCGAAAGGCCTGCCTCGGCCAGTCCCAGTGCGGTGCGACAGCCGGTCAGACCTCCACCGATGATGACGACATCTGCCGTCGTATCCTCTTCAAGGCGCGAGCAAGGCGGTCTGGCCGTCGCTGTTGTCGGCCAGTGAATCTCCCGAACCGGATCGTTGCTCACCTGAAAGCACCTCCAAAAAAAGTTCTATATTATAAAACTCATATTCCTTGATTTAAAACTTAATACAGACCCGTATGACTGTCAATGAGATCCTCGAGGCATGAAAATGCGTGTTCGCCCGACACTTCTCGTAACAGACAGGAAACCGGTCTGATTCGGAGAAAAACATTGACCTGACTGGGCATTCACCATTAGCCTCATATTGCGATATTCAAGTTCTGTCATATGAAACCTGTATATCGTGCTGATGCGACAACGATGAAAGCTTCGGCCCAAGGCCAGCTAATGACCTCGCTAGGAGAAAGATATGAATTTTCGTATTACACGCGCACTGATTGTGGGCACGGTGTCAGCCCTGTCCACCCAAGTGGCCATGGCTCAGGACCTTGACGAACTGACCGTCGGATACTTTCTGGAATGGCCCATGCCGATGATCGCTGCCAAGGACTCCGGAGCCTACGATGAGGCTCTGGGCATACCGGTAAAATGGGTATCCTTCGAAACCGGCACCGCCATGAGTGCTGCAATGGCATCCGGTGATGTTCACCTGTCTGTCTCACAGGGCGTACCTCCCTTCGTGGTAGCCGCATCCGGTGGGCAGGATCTGCAAGTACTCGATGTTGCAGTCAGCTACTCGGACAACGACAACTGCATCATCAATGCAGACCTTGAAATCGACAAGGACAGCGCCGGTGAACTGGCCGGCAAGAAAGTCGCCGTACCGCTGGGTACCGCTGCCCACTATGGCTTTCTGCGTCAGATGGACCACTTCGGTATCGACCTGGCCAGCCTGCAGATTGTCGACATGGCACCACCGGAAGGCGCTGCCGCACTGGGGCAGGGCGCTGTGGATTTTGCCTGTGGTTACGGCGGTGGTCTGACCCGCATGAGAGAGTATGGCAACTCACTGCTGACAGGTGAAGAAAAGGAAGAACTTGGCATACTGGTATTCGATGTCACTACGGCACCAGCATCCTTCATCGCCGAGAACGGTGAGCTGGTGGCGAAGTTCCTGTCCGTGACTGCGGCCGCCAACGAAGACTGGAACGCCAATCAGAATGAGGACATGCTGGCACTCATCGCTGAAGGGTCCGGCATGGATCTCGAGGCCGCCAAGAGTGCCATCTCGACCATGAAATTCCCGTCCGTCGAAGAACAGCTGTCCGAGAAATGGCTGGGTGGCAATGCGGCCGAATTCATGAAGGGTGTTGCCGATGTCTTCGTCGAAGCCGGTTCGATCGACTCGGCTCTCGACAGCTATGTCGATGCAGTCAATATCGGTCCCTTGCAGGCAGCCCACGACATGTAAACAAGGCTCTGCCATCGGCGCCACATTCGTGGCGCCGGTCACTTCTTCATTCGATGAACACGAGTAACAGAGCTCTGACTCTGGCAGTCAAGGGAGATTGGTGTGGGTAAACTGATTCTGGAACATCTGTCGATGCGCTTCGACATCCCCAACGGCGAGACAGTGCATGCACTGAAGGACGTCTCATTGACGCTTAACAAAGGGGAACTTCTCAGCGTGCTCGGCCCATCCGGGTGTGGCAAGACAACCTTGCTCAATATCGTTGCCGGTTTCCTTGCCCCTACCGAAGGGCGGCTGGTATTGAACGATCACGATATCGTGGGACCCGATGCCGAACGCGGCATGGTATTTCAGCAAGGGGCATTGTTCGAGTGGATGTCAGTCAGGGAGAACGTGGGTTTCGGGCTGTTGATGAAAGGCACTCCGGAAAAGGAGAAGGCCATTGTGGTGAATCATCTGCTCGATGTCGTCGGCCTGCGCGAGTTCAAGGAAAAGGCGGTTTATGAATTATCCGGTGGCATGCAGCAACGTGTCGCCCTGGCTCGCTGCCTTGCCAATGACCCCGATGTCATCCTGATGGACGAGCCTCTGGGCGCACTGGATGCACTGACCCGCGAAAAGATGCAAAGCCTGGTACTGAAGCTGTGGAAGGAGACCGGCAAGACCATCATTCTGATCACGCACTCGGTGGAAGAGGCGTTGCTGCTGGGTGAGCGATTGATCGTCATGGCACCACGACCAGGCCGAATACACAAGGAGTACCAGCTGCCATTTGCCGAACTCGGCGTGGAATCGGACCTGAGAGAAGTGAAGAAGCACCCTGATTTTGCATCAACCAGAGAGGAGATTCTGAACATGATCTGGGACATGGAAGAGGAAATCATGGGTACAACGGAGGCCGCGCAATGATCCCTCTACTGATTTACGTCTCCATATTCACTGTCGCTTACCTGATCGTCACCAAACTCATTGCAGGTGCGCATCAACGGGTTTTCTCTTCAAGAAAAACCGTGACCTTCGGCGACGAGAGCGCCGTACGACCCAACCGCATTGCCAGCGTGATTTCCATCGCAACGCTGTTTCTGCTATGGGGCATATTCACCGGCTCGACGCTGCTGCCGGCATCCCTGCATGCCCCGGCACCATTCGAAGGCACCGCCACTTTCACCTATACAGCGCAAAACCAGGCTCGGGAAACCGACGATGCGACGGTCACCGTTCTGGTACACCCTCGCGAAGCCTCTGCCAGCGCGCCGGAAATCGAACCGGGTGAGGGCTTCGCCCTCAATGATTCGACCAGTGTTGCCCAATGGCGAACGAAGCTGATCAATGTCATCAGGAACGATGAAGCATCAGATGGCGACAAACTGCAAGTCGTTGCCATCGACGGCCAGGCCATCAGTCCCGGCGCCAGCGTCGATGTCGACGGCGGTACCGTGACACTCTCCGACAAGGGAACGCCGAACTTCGAACCGACGCGCGGTTGGCAAATGGAACCGCTGTACTTGCCGGCCCCCGAAAAGGTATGGGAGCGCACCGTGAAAATCGCCAGTGAAGGATTCAGGAATTTCACCCTTGCCGAGCATCTGGGCTACTCACTGTTCCGGGTTATTGTCGGTTTCCTGCTGGGCGCTCTGGTCGGGATACCGCTGGGCTATGCCATGGGACTGAGCAACTGGTTTCGCGGCTGGTTTGATCCGATCGTGGAATTCATGCGACCGGTTCCACCACTTGCCCTGATTCCTCTGGTCATCATCTGGGCAGGTATCGGCGAAGCCGGAAAGATCATCCTGCTGTTTCTGGCAGCCTTGTGGATCATGGCCATTGCCGCGCGTTCCGGTGTTTCCGGCGTGAAGATTTCCAAGGTTCACGCCGCCTACTCGCTCGGTGCCAACAAGAAACAGATCATGCGCTACGTCATCATTCCGAACTCCCTGCCCGAGATATTCACCGGAGCCCGTGTGGCCATGGGTGTGTGCTGGGGAACCGTGGTGGCGGCCGAGCTGGTTGCCGCCGAACAGGGTGCCGGCATGATGATCATGACCGCCTCCAAGTTCCAGAATACCGACATCGTCATCATGGGCATCATCCTGATTGGCGTGATCGGCTTCGGCATCGACATGCTGATGCGCTGGGCCGAGAGGATTCTGGTTCCCTGGAAAGGCAAGGGCTGATCACGTCTGCAAGACTGCGGGTTGTCAGCGACAACCCGCAGTGCATTACTCGACCTCCCCTGCAGCAACAATGCTGGCGTAAGGAGACTCCTCGAACACCACCTGCGAAGGATTGTCAATGCCACTGACACCTTTCATCGAAGCGGGGAATCTGCCAGGAGGCAGAGAAACAGGCGGTTTGACCAACCCGGCGACCTTGCCCGATCACCACACCAGCGGGCGACTTCCTGGCATTTGGTCAGGTGGTGCCATGCAACCGATGAGCTGCGCCGGTAGAACATCCCGGGCGCCCGGATATCGCGAACCGTGGATACCAGAACAATGAGCGATATACAACAATATGAAAAGCTCGATAGTAGAGAAATTACTGCATGTCCTGACACTGGTCAGTGAGTCGAAAAAGCCCAGAACCTTCTCTGAGCTGGTTGCCGACAGCGGCCTGCACAAGAGCACTCTGCATCGACTGCTGGCACTGGGATTGCAATATGGGGTGCTCCAGTACGACGAGAAAGGCAAGACCTACCTGCTGGGTCCCAAACTGTTCGATCTGGTCAAGAACGCCTACCAGGGTTATGACATCCAGATACTGGCACTGAACGAAATGATGCGCCTGCACAAGCTGGTGCGCCAGAATGTCACCATCGGCGTGCCCGTCGGTTCGGATACCGTCTATCTGCGGATCCTGGAAGCACCGCAGTCCATCGGCCCGATTCCACAGCCGGGCATGCGCGAGCCCTTCCATTGCTCCGCCTCAGGCAAGGCCCTGATGGCATTTCGCCCTGACAGCGCCATCAAGACCAAACTCGATGGACATCACTTCGAGAAATACACTGCCAACACGATCACCTCCGCAAGCAAATACCTCAAGGCACTCAAGGAAGTCCGCAAGACCGGATTCGCGGTCAACGATCGCGAGGAATATGACCATTTCGTCGGCATATCGGCACCCATTTTCAATTACCTGTCGGAACCCATCGCTGTCCTGAACATATGGAGCCTGCATCAGCGTTGCCCGCTCAGCGAGTTGCAGGGATGGTCCACGGAGCTGATGGCATCGACTGCTCGCGTTACCAGTCTGATAGGAGGCAAACCTCCGGAGCTGAGCACCTTGATCGGTCATTGAGAGCAACACGGCAGGCACTCGAAGAACGTTTCGGAACTGTTGCCTGAAAGCATGATCAGAAGCTGACTGATCGGGTAAATCCTTACCCTGGTAACCCAATTCTCCGGTCTCACCGTATAGTGTTCAAC
The DNA here is from genome assembly GCA_947495035.1 of uncultured Granulosicoccus sp. Taxonomy (GTDB): domain Bacteria; phylum Pseudomonadota; class Gammaproteobacteria; order Granulosicoccales; family Granulosicoccaceae; genus Granulosicoccus. The sequence goes on along the minus strand of CANLXI010000003.1, from coordinate 130,826 downwards.
ACAAGGACTCAGCAACCAGACGGATGACCTGCTCCAGAACTCAAGACAAACAGATGACTGATCCACTGGCAGTAGAACGGTGCATCGTTGAGCTGCAACGAGGCCGCGAAGTGGTCCTCACCGACCCCGCCGGCAACCGGGCAATCACCCTGGTCGAGAGCCTGACCCAGGACATGCTGGCAGCCATTCAACAGGCAGGGCCGTGCCAACTGATCCTCTCTGCCAACCGCGCCGAGGTGCTTGGACACACCGCTCGCTCAAGGGCGGCTGTGCTGTCTCTACCTGCCAAGGCACCACTGCACACCGTACGGCAACTGGCAGGGCTGGAGACGCTTAGGCGGTCCGTACCGGAGCAGGATCAGTGGCACCTTGCAGCCGATTCCTCGCTGGCGGCGCTGCGTCTGGCTCGGCAGGCGCATACTCTACCGGCATTGCTCAGCTATGCCCTGCCGGTGGGACCAGGATCGATCCTGAGTACCAGTGTCGACGATGCGCTGCTGCATGAACCCGACACCTCGAAGCTGATGGCATTGAGCCGCACTCGCATTCCACTGGCCGGTGCCGACAGTGTGGAGCTGGCGGTTTTCCGCGAACGTCACGGTTCGGCTGAACACGTGGCGATGACAGTCGGTCGTCCGGACCGCAGTCAGGCAGTCACTGTCAGATTGCATTCATCCTGTTTCACCGGTGATATTCTCGGCAGTCTGCGCTGCGATTGCGGCGAACAACTCAGCAGCGCCATCCACAGCATGGCATCGGCAGGCGGCGGCATCATCCTCTACCTGTCCCAGGAGGGTCGCGGTATCGGGCTGGCCAGCAAGCTGCGCGCCTATCAGTTGCAGGATGAGGGTCTGGATACCCTGGAGGCCAACGAACATCTGGGGTTCGGTGAAGATGACCGACAATACCAGGCAGCCACCACCATGCTCAAGGCTCTGGATGTTCAACGTATTCGGCTGATGACCAACAACCCGCTGAAAATCGAGGCACTGCAGCGTGAGGGCATCGATGTCGTTGACCGCCTGCCGTCCCACACGCCGGTGAACATGCACAATGCACGCTATCTGGAAACCAAACGGACACGCGCAGGCCACCTCTTGCACGGGGATAGTCTGGTCGAGTCCCTTGTGTGAAAGCAGTACCCGTGCGGACACGCCGCACAGACAGGACACCTCAGGAGTCGAAGGTGGCGGTTGCCGCTCCAACCCTGTCTCGTCAGCTACTTCAGCACTGTTGCCTTGCCTCTCTGTGCATGCTGATCATCCTGTGGGTCGAATTGTCACTGATCGCAGATCCTGCAGACAAGACAAACCTGGCGCAGATGATCCTGATGACACTGCTGCCATGGCTTGTCATCTGTTGGCTATCCTGGAAAGGACTGCCTGATCATCCTCATGCGCGTTTCGGTGCAGCCAATGTCCTGACCCTGTACAGGGCAGCGGGTACCGTGCTGCTTGCCGGCTGGATTCCGGTCGTGTCCCAACTGCCACCGCCTGGTCTGGCATTGCTCTCCCTGTGCTCGGTCCTGCTGCTGACCCTTGATGGCCTGGATGGCTATCTGGCGCGGCGTACCCACCTTGCCTCGGCATTCGGTGCACGTTTCGACATGGAAATCGACGCCTTGCTGACGCTGGTCATCAGCGTCCTGGTATGGCAATCGGGCAAAACCGGCATCTGGATTCTGCTGCTGGGTCTCATGCGCTACGGCTTCGTGCTGGCAGGTGTCGTATGCACTGCGCTGGACAATCCCCTGTTCCCGTCCTTTCGACGCAAACTGATCTGCGTCGTCCAGCTGGCCACGCTATGCGCAATACTCTCGCCATGGGTTTCCCCTCCCTGGTCCACCGCTCTGGGCATGGTTGCCTGCCTGCTTCTCTCAGCCTCCTTCGTCCGCGACACGCACTGGCTGCTCACACGGCCCTCATGAACAACCCGGCTGTTGTCATTCACTCGCGGTTGATCGCAGAACCAACAATGCCCCGGGCAGGCTACCGACAGTGGATATCAGGCCATACAGCACGCTGGTACCGATGGCGGCCTCCACCGACAGCCCCATCAGCGGCCACAGCGAGACAGCAACTGCTTCCCGAATGCCCCAACCACCGATGGACAGGGGAATGACCATGCTGAGCAGTACCAGCGGTACCACGCTGATGATACCGCCCAGCGGCAAAGCCTGATGCAGGGCCAATGCGCTACAGGCAAAAACGGCGAGATAGGTCGCAACCACCGCCAGACTCAGCAAGGACTGAATCTGCCACTGACGGTCTTCCACCCACACACGGTGCAAGGCCGTCCCCATCGCATCGAACAATGCTGCCACCTTTGCGCCAGCAAATCTGCGAAGAATGATGGCGATCATGCACAGCCCTGTGAGCAGCAACAATGCCACCAGCAGTATTCGAGCAGTCGCCTCCGGCGTCGCATCGTGCATCAGCAGGGGCCACAGGAGCCAGCCGATGATGGCGACCAGCAGCAAGGCAAGCTGCCCTGCCAGTCGTTCGATCACGACGCTTCTGGCCGACGCCGCGGCGCCTGCCGAATACCGGTTACGATAGATGCGGGCCGCATCCCCGCTGACACCACCCGGCAGGCTCAGATTGGCCAGGGTTGCCAGATAGTATTCCTGAATGGCACGGGGAACGCTCAGACCCTGGCCGAGTCGAACTGCCGTGATCTGCCAACGCAGTGCAGAGAGCACGATCTGCAGCTGGACAATGAGCAAGCCCATCAGCACCCAACGCCACTGCGCTTCGGCAAACAGGCGCATTGCCGCTCGAAGATCGACCAGCCAGGCAATGAGCAACAATAACAGGACCGTCAGCACAATGCGCAAGACACGCCTTCGGGACAAGGGGATCGAGCCCACGGAGCCATCGCCGGCTCCAGACGGTCGTGTCACTTCAGGTTCGCGCCTGTCACTCGACACATCCGCATCCGGCAATTCGTCGCTCATCGCAGTCGGTCTCTCGCTGCTGCTGCTCTACCTGACATTGCTGTTTCCGGGACACCCCGGAGAATTCGATGGGGACACACTGCGACAGATTCCGCTCGAAATGCCGGTCATCGTGCTGGCCTTGCTGTTGGTTAAAGGACGAGCCGCATACTGGCTTGGCAAGGTGCTGGTCCTGACACTGGGATCGCTGTTGTTGTTGCGACTGGCCGACCTGGGGTCCTTTCTCGCATTCAATCGGCGCTTCAATCCACTGCTGGAGATGCACCTGCTGGCAGATGGCTGGAATCTCGCGTCGACAACAATCGGTCCGCTGGAGGCGGCAGTGGTGGTTCTACTCATGCTGCTGGTTCTGGGCTTGCTGGCCGGCTTGCTGTATCGCGGGTTGCTTACTATCGCACAAACCCGGGGACGCACACGACGCTTGCTCATTCCGCTGAGCCTGATCAGTCTGATGATCGGTTCGATCCTGTTGTACAAGGTCGAACCGAGCCGTGAATCGTTCACGATCAGCGCTCGAGTCGTACCTGAATTCAGACAACGCATCACCAGCCTGCTGGCCTCGATCAGGGATCAACAGCTGTTCATCGGCGAACTGCAAGAGGATACCGTGCTGGACCGGAGCGAGCCGACATTCGCCAGCCTGCAGGGACGTGACGTGATACTGGTCTTCGTGGAATCCTATGGTCGGGGTTATCTGGACGCCGAGCGCTTCGCAGACGCGGCGCGGAATCGATTGACAACCACCGAAAACACACTGGAGAAGGCTGGTCTCAAGGCTCGTAGTGGCTGGCTGACATCACCGATTCGAGGCGGCCGCAGCTGGCTGGCACACGCCACCTTGCAATCCGGGCTGGAAGTCGATAACCAGGCACGCTTCGATCGTCTGATCAGTACCGATCGCAATTCCCTGAGCAGACTGTTCCAGCGAGCAGGCTGGCATACCATCGGCGTCATGCCGGCGATACAACTGGCCTGGCCGGAAGGGGCCTGGTACGGCTACGAATCACTGCATGTTGCTGCCGACATGGGCTATGCCGGTGAACGCTTTGGTTATGTCACCATGCCGGATCAATATACCCTGTCACATTTCGAGCAGGCCCTGAGACATCAACACGACGGCCCCATCATGGCCACGCTTGCATTACTGTCAACGCATGCCCCATGGACCCCACTTCCGCAGAAGGTGGATTGGGACACTATCGGTGATGGCTCCCTGTTCGATGGCTCTCAGCGTTTCGGAGAACCGATCAGCTGGAAATACCGCGACCGGGTTCAGGACATGTATATCCGATCCTTCGACTACACGCTGGAAATACTCGGAGAGTATGCCGCGCAATTTGCCGATGACGCGCTCATCATCGTGGTCGGTGATCACCAACCCCCACCCATCATCAATGGCTGGGGGGCCAGCGGAGACGTACCGATTCATTTCATCAGTCGAGACTCGTCCCTGCTGGCTCGCCTGCCTGACGCGCAGTGGGTCGACGGCATGCAACCCGATGACAGTATCCAGAGCCAGAGAATGGCCTCATTGCGTGGCAGTCTCTCGATCTTGTTCGAATGAGAATTACTGCTGCCGATTGGCCTCGGTCTCGATGATCAGTTCAACCACATCTCCTACCAGCGCATTCGCTACCCCGTAGTCCATGCCGTAATCGCTGCGCTGCAGCTGTCCACGTGCCGACACGCCAAGCGTGAACTGCTTGTGCCCGAACGGATACTTGTCTGCCTTGTTGAGTGTCGCTGTCAGACTCAGTGGCTGGCTCGTTCCCAGCAGCTGCAATTCTCCGGCGATGTCCGCTGTTCCATCGCCCTGCACAGCGATATTGTCTGCCGTGAAGCTCATCTCCGGAAATTTCTTCGTGTTCAGAAAGTCCTTGCTGCGCACATGCTTGTCACGTGCCTTGTGGTCTGACTGGACGCTGTCAGTCTTGACGGTAATCACGACATCCGTCAATTGCCCCGTCTCGTCATCGTAGCTAAAGGTGCCGGACACATCGGAAAAATATCCCAGCGTTTTCGCATAACCGACGTGTTCGATCAGGAATGCAACCGTGGTGTGCTCCGGATCGAGTGAGTACTGCTGGGCGGCGGCCAGCAGCGATGAGCTCGTCACGCCTGCCGACAGACCCAGCAAGCTTGCTAACAACAGTGTCTTCTTCATCAAGCCATCTCCGAATTGTCAAGGAAGTGCCATTGAACGTGAGCGCAAGCCCGAAACACCGGCCAGAGCGACCTCAGGCTAGTTGCCGCAGGCTGCCAGGAACCGCTTTACCGTTTCGGCCATGCCGAACTGCACGGCATCGGCCGTCAGGCCATGACCGATGGATACTTCGTCCAGATAAGGTATACGAGCCACCAACGCAGGCAGATTCGCCACGGTCAGATCGTGCCCGGCATTCACACCCAATCCCAGCGCTCTGGCGGCATCGGCCGTGGCACCCAGACGCTCGACTTCCGCACGCATCGCAGCCTCGTCATCGTAGGTGCCGCCATAGGGACCGGTATACAGCTCGATCCGATCACAACCGGTATCCTTCGCCCACTTGACCTGCTCTGGATCGGCATCGGCAAACAGCGACACGCGCATGCCGCCGCTGTGCAGGCGCTCGACAATCGGCGCCAACATGTTGTGCTGCGACTTGAATTCCCAACCGTGGTCCGATGTCGCCTGCGCCGGGTCATCAGGCACCAGTGTCACCTGCTCCGGCCGGTTTTTCTCGACCAGTTGCAGGAAATCCTCGGTCGGGTAGCCTTCCACATTGAATTCACATTGCGAAAACTCCTCATCGATCAGCGCTCGCAGCTCGGCCACATCGGTGAATCGGGTATGACGCTGGTCGGGCCGGGGATGTACGGTCAGTCCATGCGCACCATTTTGCAAGGCAATGCGGCCAATGCCCGTGACGCTGGGCCATGGCAGATCACGTCGATTGCGCAACTGGGCGATGGCGTTCAGATTGACCGAGAGTTGGGTGGCCATGGGCATCCGGATAGCAGCTGGAAAGGCGAAAGTGCTGGCCGCCAGTATAGCCAACCTCGGGGCCAGGGGACACCGCCGCTCGGAATGCCCGTGATCGCCTGAAGCCCGGGGGCTTGCTCGGTAATCAGAATGCGATGCGAAAACTGGCCTGCAGAATGAGGGCGGAGTTGCGATCGAATACCGCGGTACTGAAGCGCTGATCCAGGTATTCCGCACGCAGACGCAGCTCGGTATCGGGAGTGAGCCTGACGCCGTATTTCAGCCCCAGTGTGGCACTGCTCATGGCATCCAGTCGATAATCGGCACTGGCGAGGCCATTGTCGGGCAGCAGCGGATTGGAGCCGGCATCCACCGACAGCTTGCGCTGATAGAAGTCGGCCGCGCTCTGCCGGTACAGTCGCACATGGGGTTCCAGATAGCGTTGTCGGTTCAAACGATGACGATAGCGCAGATCCACCGTGTGTGAGCGGATGCCCCAGTCATCCTGATACAGCCGATACCCCAGATGCAGTGAATGTTGCGTATCGCGCAGCTGATGCACCAGTTTGCCGAATACACTGGTGCGCAGTCGTGAATCCGGTCGGCTGTCATGAAAATTGGCAACGATGCGACCATCTTCATCCGCTGCGCTGATGACCTTGTACGGGTCCGAGTGATAACCATCGGATGCACTCAACGACAGGTTCAGCTGGACCACGGTCAGACGGTTCAGAACCCGGCTGATTCCGAACAGGGTATCCAGTGTGCTGCGCCCTCCTTCGCTGAACGGACGCGGTTGCTGCACATTGCCCAGAGGCTCTGGCGTACCTCCGGTATCACTGCGATAAATGCTGTCATCGATCCAGCCAAAGCCCGCCGTGACGGTGCTCAGTCTGTCATCCGACTCCCGCGCCAGTGACAAGTTGATACCCAGCGACTCGTGGTCGGATTCATCGGATACCACGCCACCGTAACTCAATGTGTAGCTCGGCGAAAGCGCCTGCTCCACGCCCAGTCCCAGCTGCCGGCGTGTATCGCTGAATTCACTGGTGGAATGGTCCAGGCGGTTGCGGCTGTTGCCACCGGATACACTGGTCACGGTGGATGCCGGACTGTCGCCGCGCAAGGCACCGGTCGGTGAAGCACCTGACATGGTGTCGTGCAGGGCACTGACCGTAATCGATGTGGTTTCATTCTCGCGCGCCAGCGTGGCAACCGCCTTGTTCACCGATACTCGCTGATCCGACTCGCGATACGAAAGATAGGCGGTATCCAGCTCCCAGCTCGCTGAACTGCCGGTGAGCCGTGACACGTCATCCGTCGACGCTGCTGTGCCCACCGGTGCCATGCCGACGCTAAGCAGGGCGCAACTGGCCGCTGACAACTGTTGGCGCAGGCTTCTCATCAATTGCAGCCACAGCCTCCACCCTGAACCACAACCCCACCGGTAGACCCTTCTTTCGAGAAATAGACATGATCATCAACGGCCTGCTCCATGGCATCGTTGATCAGCTGCATGTCATCCCGTGCCAGCACCCCGCGCTGCCAGGGTTTGACCTCGGTAACTTCGAACATGTCCTGCGTGGTGGAACAGGCACTCAGAGCCAGCATGAATATGCTCAAGGCGATGACTGCTGGCGCGTTGCAACGACCTCGGAAGATGCGATTCTGCCATGGCATGCGTGACGGCCTCGGGACGGGTATCGGGAGCGGCATGCAGAGAGTATCGGCGGGAAATTCAACGAGTTGAATCGACCGTCGTCGTTTCAGGGTCAGCGCTGGACCCAGAAATGTGCCTTGTGCCGCTCGAGAAAGGCCTCGGCATCGGCCCCGTGCAACAGTGCCAGGGTCGACATGATGCCGGCCTCGATGCAGGTATTGCCGGCCACTGTCACTGCTGCCGGGGCACCGACGACCGGCCAACCGGTCATCGGATCCAGAACATGGCTGTAGCGAACCCCCTCCTTGAGCAGATAGCGTCGAGCATCGCCACTGGTGGTCAAGGCCCCACGCTGCAACTGCAGGCTGGCGGAGGCATCGTCTTCCCCCTGACGCGACTCGATACCCACCGACCATGCTCCAGTCGCCTGAGGAGGCTTCGAGGCATGCAGGTCTCCACCGAAATTGACCAGACAGGCACCGGGACATCGTTCACGCAGCATCAACAGAACCCGATCAACCGCATACTCCTTGCCGATACCGCCCAGGTCGATCTGCATGCCGGCCGGCATGCTGAAATGCGGCCTGTTCCAGCTGACTCGCTGCCAGCCGATACGTGCCAGCAATGGTTCGATCTGAGCGGCCGACGGGACATTGTCCGAACCATCGAATGTCCAGGCTTCACGCAGTACGCCGGAAGTCACATCGAAGAGACCGTTCGAGGCATGAAAACAGGTGTCGGCAAAATCCAGCATGCGCGCTGTTTCCTCGTCAACGGTGACGGGCTTGCCCCCGGCCGTGTTGATACGATGGACGACATTGTCGCTGCGATAACGGCTGAAGAGTCTCTCGACACGCAAGGCCTCATTCTGTGCTTGGGTCACTAGCTGGCGAGCCAGCTTCTTCGATCGCAGCTCCAGATGCACTTCGCAGGGACTGGCCATGGCGCGGAATTCGCCAACCCAGATCGGCCCACGCTGCTCCAGTCGCAAGGTGTCCTTCATGGCGGATACCGCAACTCAGGTACGCTGCATGCCGTGATACAGATTGACCACATGTCTGGCTTCTGCGAAGAACAGCCAGCGCTCGACAAACACACCGGCGTAAGCGCTGATGACGGCCAGCAGCAGCAAACCGAAACTCACCTCACCGAGCAGGCCACTGATCAGCAGAAGGGGGAGCACGAAGGCCAGTGCGATACAGAGCACACGCAACCAGATGATTCTGGTGCGTTCCACCTGATAGCCGAATTCCTTGTTGTGGAAGGTATCACTGGCATGGCCCACATCCAGCAATCGAACCGTGGCACGCGTGAATCCCAGAGCTGTATTGATCGTTGGCCCGGCAGGCTGACCGATCCAGTGAAAATAGACCAGCTTCACCAGAGCTGCGATGACCAGTACAATCAGAACAAGCCTGGCTACCGGTTCAAACATCAGTCCCTGCTGAGCCAGCATGACACTCAGTATCAGTGCGCCGAGAAACAGCCCCAGCAGCACGAAATTGACAGGCGTCAATGCGGTATGCCACTGGCGGATGGTTTTCAGAGTCGCGTAGATCATGCCCGTACAGATCAGTACCATTGTCGCCAGCAGTGCCATCAAGACACCGAAAACGACGGTTGCCGCCGTATTGCCGGTAAACCACTGGCACAGCAACCACAGCAGTGCCACCGGATAGAAGGCCACTGCAAAAACTGCCTCACGCGAAAGCCAGGATGTCCTGAATCGGGTAAACGAGCGCCAGGCATTCTTCGGATTCGCCAGATGCAGAGTCGATGACAACAATCCAGCGGTTACCAGCAGCAGGCCGATCAGCCCCATGGCCACGATCTGGTCAGGGCTGGTGTCCGGAGCCAGGCCCAGCAGGTGCAACAAGCCAAGCAGAAACAGCAGACCGTAACCGGCACCCGCTGTCACGGTAAAGAAGATCACTGACAGGGCCGGATGCATCAGCTTGCCCCCTTGCCAAGCTTGTTGAAGGCATCTTTCTGACGCTTCATCCACTTGCCGATCAGCGAATCGCCACTGCTTGCTGCCTTGCGTTCGACCGTTGGAGCCGCTGGACGTTGGCGCGGTGGCAGGTACTTGTTGGTGGGTTCGTAGCCCAGTTCCGGCATCAGCGAATACCCACCCCGCTCTCGCACCAGCGTACTGACATTCGAATCGGGATCATCAAAGTCACCGAAATGCCGGGCATGCGAGGGGCAGGTCATGACGCAGGCCGGCTGCCGTTCCGCCTCGGGCAGATTCTTGTCGTGAATGCGATCGACACAGAGGGTGCACTTCTTCATGACGCCGTCCTCTTCATCGAGCTCACGCGCGCCGTAGGGACAGGCCCAGGAGCACAGATTGCAACCCATGCACTTGGACTGATCCACCAGCACGATGCCATCTTCCTCACGTTTGTAGGATGCGCCGGTCGGACAGACCGTCACGCAGGCTGCATCCTCGCAATGCATGCAGGACATCGGCGTATTGATGGTCTTGCTGTTCGGATAGTCATCGACCTCGAAATGTCGAATGCGGTTGAACCAGACGCCGCTGGGCTCCTTGCCGTAAGGCTCGTAATCGGTCAGTGGCCCGGTGGTTCCGGAGGTATTCCACTGCTTGCAGGCGACTGCGCAGGCATGGCATCCCACACAGGTATCCAGATCGATGACCAGACCGAGCTTCATCGCTTGTCTCCACTTGAAAGATGACCCCGGCTCAACGCATCCTGCAGGGATCGCTCGAGATTGACCGGTTCATGGGTGTGATACCGCAGCACGGACGGCGCTGCGGCCATGTCCGGCAAACGCTTGATGGCATCGAATGTCGGGTAGCTGCCTGTCTCGCCCGGTGCGGCCGGATAGATATCGACCTTCAGGTCATACCAGGCTGCCTGGCCGGTGACCGGGTCCGAGTTGCTCAGTCCGCGCTCTCCGTCCCTTGCCGGCAGCAACTCACTGATCAGATGATTCATCAGAAAGCCCTTCTGCGATTCCGGTGCATCATCGGACAGCCCCCAGGCACCGCTCTGCTTGCCAATGGCATTCCATGTCCAGACCGTATCCGGGTTGCAGCCCTCCATCAGTTTGACCTGACAACGGATCTTGCCGTGGTGACTCTGCACCCAGACCCAGGCCAGATCCTCGATACCCATGCTCTGGCCGCGCTGCCGATTCATGTACAGATAATTCTGCGCCATGATCTGCCGCAGCCAGGCATTCTGTGAATCCCAGGAGTGATACATGAACATGGGCCGCTGATTGACCGCATGGAAGGGATACTGCTCGTTATCGACTCGCTGTTCTTCCAGCGGAACGTACCAGTCAGGCAGAGGATCGAAATACTGTACCAGTCGTTGTCTGTCGACCTCATGAGCCGGCTGCGGCCCGTCATACAAGCCCTGCCCCGCCAGTCTGAATTTCTGCAGCACCTCTGAATACAGTTCCATGACGATGGGACCACTGTGACCATTGAAGCCGACGCTCTTGCTCCATTCGAGATAGTCCTTGTTGGCAAAACGGTAATAGCGCTGCTCCGGTGGCAGATGGTGCTCGAAAAAGCAGTCATTGTCCTGATAGGCCTGCCATTGATCCGGGTTGGGTGCCCCGACCATGGACTGCTCACCGTTCTCGCCACGCCAGCCCGCCAGAAAACCGATGCCTGGCGCTTTCTCCCATTGGGTAATGAATTCCTTGTAGTCCTTGAACCTGGCACTGCCATCCGGATTGGTCAGCGCCGGAAATTCCAGCCGCGAACCGATATCGATCAGTACTTCCTGCCAGGGCCGGACGTCACGATCGGGATCTATGATCGGCTGGCGGATGGAGTCGCAGGCAGCGTGGGGCTCCGAGATCGGACGGTCGAGCATGGAGATGGTATCGAAACGTTCCAGGTAGGTGGTATCGGGCAGCACCAGATCGGAGAAATTGACCATCTCTGAATGAAAGGCGTCACTGGTGACGATGAATGGCAGCTTGTAATCGCCGTATTCATCCTTCTCACGCAGCATATCCTGCACTTCAGCCGTGTTCATGCTTGAATTCCAGGACATGTTGGCCATGAACAGGATCAAAGTGTCTATCGGGTAGGGATCGCCCTTGACCGCGTTGTTGATCACCATGTGCATCATGCCGTGATTGGCAATCGGCGCCTCCCAGGAATAGGCCTTGTCGATCCTCAGCGGCTCACCAGCGGCATCCACCACGAGATCCTCCGGGCCCATCGGAAAACCCAGCGGCGGCGACGACAAGGGTGTATCCGGCGCCATGGTCCTGGCAGGTTTGATCGGCGGTGCGATGTGCTTCGGGAACGGAGGTTTGGCCAGATGCGAGCCGGGACAATCCACCGCGCCGAGCAGGATCTGCAACAGATGGATGGAGCGGCAGGTCTGGAAGCCGTTGGAATGCGCTGAAATGCCACGCATGGCATGCATGGCCACTGGCCGGCCAATGAACTTCTCGTGACGCCTGCCGGTCCAGTCCGTCCATGGCGTGTCGATGGTGATGGTTTCCTGAAACGCCACATGAGCCATTTCCAGGGCCAGGCGTTCGATGGTCTCGGCATCCACACCGACGGTGGCAGCCACCTTCTCCGGTGCGTAGTCCTCACTCAGGTATTTCTCGGCCAGTTGCGTCATCACCGTCTTCACCCGGGTGCCGTCAGGCGTGGTGTATTCGCCGAACAGGGCCGCTTCCACATCGTTCTCGTGGCTGGATTCGTTCCAGGAGGCCGGACCGTCGCTGGTCTGGTCCCAGACCTGCAGTTCCCCATTCTCGTCGCGCAGCAACAGCCCGTGCCGCGAGGTGTTGGGCGCTTCGATGACCAGCTGCGTCGCATTGGTATAACGCGCCAGGAATTCCCAGTCGAACTGCTCGTTCTTCAGCAGGACATGCGCAAAGGACAGAGCCAGCAGACCGTCGGTGCCGGGCCGTATGCCGACCCACTCATCGGCAATGGCCTGATAGCCGGTGCGCACCGGGTTGATGGCAACGAACCTGGCCCCGCGACGCTTGAGCTTTTCCAGACCGATCTTGATCGGATTGGAGGCGTGATCTTCAGCCACGCCCCACAACATGAAGTACTTGGCATGATCCCAGTCCGGATCGCCGAACTCCCAGAAGGACTGCCCGGTCATGTAAAGCCCACCAGCGGCCATGTTCACCGAACAGAAACCGCCGTGTGCCGCCCAGTTGATGGTACCGAACTGGGACGCCCAGAAACCGGTCAGTGCCTGCATCTGATCCCGCCCGGTGAAGAACGCCAGTCGCTTGGGGTCGGTAGCCCGGATCTTGCGCAACCGCTCGGTCAGCAGCCCCAGAGCCTTGTCCCAGGAGATGGGTTCGAACTCGCCGTCACCCCGCTCGGACCCGGCCTTCCTGACCAGGGGCTGGGTCAGCTTGGCCGGCGACTTCTGCTTCATGATGCCGGCATTGCCCTTGGCACACAGCACCCCCTTGTTGACGGGATGGTCCGGGTTGCCCTGAATGAACCGAATCTCGTTGCCCTCGGTTGTCACCTTGATGCCGCAGCGACAGGCACACATGTAGCAGGTCGTCGTCTTGATGGTCTGCTCGGCGTGGTTTTCGAATTCCGGAAGTACAGACATAGGCGCTTCTGTAGTCGCTTGAGAATGGTCGAGTGTGGGCACTATGCTGACAAATTGACGGTAACGCCACTGAAGTTTTTCTGCTGGTGCCATAAATTCTATCGTGTGCGAATTCGGATTGCGTGGGCACGGCGCTGCTGTACCATGCATGAAATCACAGAAATTCGCCACTCACAGCAGCGGGCTCAAGCCATGCCAGCCGGTCTCTCCCCTTCCGTTCTGTTGCTCATCGTGGCCGCTCTTGTACTGGCTGGCATAGCCATCGGCTTTCTGGCAGGACTGTTTGGCGTGGGCGGCGGCGCGATCTCGGTACCGGTGTTCTACGAAGTGTTCCGGTTTACCGGAAATGCCGATGACATCGCCATGCCGCTGGCTGTCGGTACCTCCCTGGCCATGATCATTCCCACCGCCTTTGTCTCTGCCCGCGAGCATGCCAGACGTGGCAGTCTGAATACCGGGGTACTGCGATCCTGGATTCTGCCGGTGCTCTCAGGCGTCATCGCTGGAACCGCCATCGCCAGTGTGGCTGATGCTCGCGTTTTCCAGACGGTCTTCATGCTGGTCGCCGGCGTTCTGGCGCTGCGCATGCTGCTCGGCGGCGCGGGCTGGCAGATTGCGGACACTCTGCCGGGACGCGGCCTGCTGTCTCTGTATGGCGCCTTCATCGGTTTGCTGTCGGCCCTGATGGGGATCGGCGGAGGCGCTCTGTCAACCATGATGCTGACCCTGCACGGACGCCCGATCCATGAAGCAGTATCGACATCTGCCGGCCTGGGTCTCCTGATCGCCATTCCCGGTACCCTGGGTTACATCATCGTCGGTTGGCACAAACCCGGCCTGCCGCCGGATGCACTGGGTTACGTGTCACTGCTGGCTCTGTTCATCACATTGCCCGCCGCCCTGACAATGACCCGCCATGGCGTGCAGGCGGCGCATGCCAGATCACGGACGCAGCTGTCGAGACTGTTCGGCCTGTTTCTGCTGATGGTGACCTTCAGGTTCGTGGTGGCCGTCCTGTCTGGAATCTAGCCGAAAGCAAGGGGTCGGACCGGTATCGTGCGTCCTGTGCCAGTGCCCACCTGCCCGGTCTGTCGCGGATTCGCAGCTCCAGACTCAGCAGGACAGACAGTATCGACCCTGCGCCTGAGCCTCGTTTGAGGCAAAATAGGCTGTCAGGCATGCCGAGTGCCGTGAATATTGCAGACACACTGGCAGGTCGACCAGACGCAGGACGGTGCAAAGGTCCTCATGCCATTGCACTGTCTTGAGGCTCGTCCTGCAGCTCGGCATCCACCTGCCGTACACCGTATCGACCCGTTCTTCCATTCGGAGCATCCAGTACCCATGTCCAGTCGCCGCGTTACCTTGTTGGGCGGATCAGGTTTTGTCGGCTCTCAGCTGACCTATCGCCTGGCCACGAAATTTGATGAAGTCGTTGTTCTCACCCGACGGGCGCAGCGGGTTCGCACATTGCGAACCATGTCCAATGTTCATGCACAGGAAGTGGATGTGCACGATGCAGAAGCGCTGACGGCAGCACTGGCAGGTTCGGACACCGTGATCAATCTGATCGGCATCCTCAACGAGGGCGGCAGTCAGTCCAGGGGCAGCTTCTCAAGCGCACATTCAGAGCTGACCGGCAAGGTATTGAATGCCTGTGCAGCCGGCGAGGTCAGGCACTATCTGCACATGAGCGCTCTGAACGCCGATGCGGACAAGGGCTCCAGCGAATACCTGAGAACCAAGGGCGAGGCAGAGCAGCGGGTACGCGCCCACACAGGCAATACGACATGGACCATCTTTCAGCCGTCCATCATCTTCGGCGAGCACGATGCATTCTTCAACCGCTTCGCCGGCTTGCTGCGCGCTCTTCCGGTTTTTCCTCTGGCGGTTCCGGATGCCAGAATGGCCCCCGTGTTCATCGGCGATGTCTGCGATGTCATGATTGCCGCCATCGACGACCCTCAGGCTGCCGGCAGCACCATTCAACTGTGTGGTCCGCAGGACTACACGCTGCGGGAACTGGTGCAATACACGGCGGACACTGCCGGACTGTCGCGCACCATCATCGGCCTGCCGGACTGGGCTGCCAGGTTGCAGGCTCGCATCATGGAGTTCGTTCCCGGCAAACCCTTCAGCCGAGACAATTACCTCAGCCTGCAGACGCCGAGTGTCTGTGACAGTGACTGCGCCCGCCAGCCGACATCACTGGATGCCGTGGTACCCCGTTATCTGGGCAAGCGGGACTGGGCAGGTCGATTGCAGCAGAACCGTGCTGCGGCCCGTCGCTGAGCACGAGGCGCCCCGAGATCCGGTTTTCCGAGACTAGTGCAGCGAGCGTCGACGACGAGCCCCCTTGCGTCTGACCAGTGAGGTCGAGGCCGGAGTCGGCGATTCCGCCAGTTTTCCAGCCTCGCTCAGCAGCTCGCACAGAACACCCACTGCCGGCATGGACAGTTTCAGAGGTTCGGCGCGCTCATGGGCGAGTCGAAGCTCTTCATCGAAATCGCAGTCATCGGGAATCGACACCAGCCATTCCAGAAAGCCCAGGCGCCCCAGAAGCACGGCATCCTCGCGGTTTTTCTGCGGTTCGATAAGTCTGAGAATGATCCGATCCATTACCTGCATGGCGCCCTCCGCGCTCGTGGGCGGATGGCCGGACAGGTAATTTCAGGATGTGTCGGCAAGAAACTGACAGGCATCGCAAATCTCCTGACCGAGGCACCCCGCCCGGGTTGAGTTGACAAGCAATGGCAGGTCTCCTGACTTGTGGTTCAACGTTTACCGACCCTTCCCGGGTGCCGTACCCAGTGGGATTGTTCGGATCAACTCACCACTTACAGTTGCGGGGGCAGTCATGGAATTGGCCAACAGCTAAGAGGCCTCACCGTGTTCCCTTTTCATCCCGAGTCATGCCGACGACGGGAACCATCACATCGTGCAGACACACCACCAGGGTGCATCCGCTGTACCATTATTGGAAGTGCATCACGGGCTGTCAAGCTTGCCGGCCGCCTTGGCATCATATTCCGCAATGCGGCTGCGCCGTTCCTTGTACGGCAGCTTGCCAACCCGCCGTGCCAGTTCGTAGAAGGCAGACATGTCCTGCCCCGCTTCCTCGTACATGGCCTGAAAGGCAGGCACGTCACGCCGATAGGTGGATACGGCCACCAGGCGAGCGTTGTTCAGTTCACGCCGGAACCAGTTGTCGTAACCGGCATAGCCCCCCCATTGCTGTTTGAGCAAGTCATAGGCATCGCGCATGTTGTCGAACGTAGCCTGTTTGGCCGTGCGCATCGCCGCATCCGGCAAGTCCTGCGCGTACAGCGCCTGCAACTCGTCCCGGGTCTGTCTGAGCAAGCCCAGAAAGTCGACCACACGCTGCTGTGACGCATTGTAGGCCTCGATACGCTCGCTTTCGCCTCGTTCGGCCAGCCACTGCCGCACACCCTGCTGCTCCACGAAGGTGGCAAAGGCCTCATTGAAATTGCTGTCGTCCTTGACGTAGAGCACCTGATGCGCCAGCTCATGGAACAGAGTGCCCACAAAGCGTACATCCGTGCCCCGCAGCATGGTGTCCAGAACCGGGTCATCGAACCAGCCCAGTGTCGAATAGGCCGATGCCCCACCCACCGAGACATCGTAGTCTTCTGCCGCCAATTGCGCGGCGTACGCTTCGGCATCCGCCTTGTCGAAATAACCCCGATAACTGACGCAACCGGCGACCGGGAAGCACCAGGTTCTGGCCTGCAGGGAAAACTCCCCGGCTGCCACCACGTTCCAGGTAACCGCATCACGCCCGGTTTCCACATAGCTGTCATAGCTGTCGTTGTCCGGCAGTTGCAGACGCTCGACGGCAAACTGGCGTGCATCGACCAGCGTGCGCAGCTTGCCGCGCAGCTCTTCCGAGGTGGTGGCGTCAGCCAGCAGCTTGTCGATGGGCTCCCTGGCCAGCATCAATCTGACATGACCGCCGACGGCCTGTGAGTAGTAGCCCACATTGCTACAGCCACCCAGTACGGCAACAGTGGCTGCCAACAGACAGGCGGGGACCAGACGATTGATTCGCATCTACGAGAAGTCGAGCAGCTTCCGGGGATGGGCGGCAGTGTAACATTCAGTACATGCCCGCAATTCGCAACACGACGTCATGAAACACTACCTGGTTGGAGGTGCGGTGCGCGATCACCTGCTTGGACTTCCAGTCATCGATCGCGACTGGGTGGTCGTGGGCAGCACGCCTGCCGAAATGCTGCAGGCCGGCTTCAGGTCCGTCGGCAAGGACTTCCCGGTCTTCCTGCACCCGGAGAGTCACGAGGAATATGCGCTGGCTCGCCTGGAACGCAAGACCGGACCCGGCTACCACGGCTTCGAGTTCTCGACAGATTCGAGCGTGACGCTCGAGGAGGACCTGAGCCGTCGCGACCTCACCATCAACGCGATAGCGCAACGCGATGACGGCGAGCTGGTGGATCCGTACAATGGCAGACAGGACATCGAGAACCGGGTGCTGAGACACGTCTCGCAAGCCTTTGTCGAAGACCCTGTTCGCATTCTGCGGGTAGCTCGCTTCATGGCGCGCTTCAGTCATCTGGGATTCACCATTGCCGATGAAACCCTGGAGCTCATGCGCCACATGGTGCGCGAGGGCGAAACGGACAATCTGGTCGCCGAACGTGTCTGGCAGGAAATGAGTGGTGCCCTGCAGGCCCGCTCACCCGATGCCTTCATCCGTGCTCTACGCGACTGCGGTGCCCTGGCCGTTGTACTGCCGGAAGTGGACGCCCTGTTCGGTGTGCCCCAACCCGCTCGATGGCATCCGGAGATCGATAGCGGTATTCACACCCTGATGGTGCTGCAGCAGGCATCACTCGGCAGCGAGCAACTGGATGTACGCTTTGCCGCCTTGTGCCACGATCTGGGCAAGGCCACGACACCGGTCGATATCCTGCCCTCTCATCATGGACATGAAAAGCGTGGCGCCGCATTGACCGAAGCGCTGTGCGAGCGTCTGCGCGTTCCGCGCAAGACAAGAGACCTGGGCGTATTGACCGCACGCTGGCACACACATTCTCACCGAGCTCGCGATCTGACACCAGGCAAGCTGACCAGCCTGATGCAGACGATGGATGTGGTACGCAAGCCCGAACGATTCGATCAGTACCTGCAGGTGTGTGAGGCCGATGCTCGCGGCCGCCTGGGTCACGAAGAAGGTGAATACCCTCAGGCCGACTTCCTGCGCAACGTGGCGGAAGTCTTCAGGAAAGTTGACAGTGCGGCCATTGCCCGTGAGACAACGGACAAGTCGACCATTGCCGAGCGAATCACCGAGGCCAGAACCCGAGCCATCAGTCAGTGGCTGACGCAAAAGCCGGGCAGTAACGCACAGGATTGAATGAGCACAGATACCTGCAGGACGGAATGAACTGCCTCAACTGCTGGAGTGTACGGTGGAGCGACTGAACAGGCCCTCGAATCGCGCCAGCAAGGTACCCACCCAGGTATAGGCCAGGGCCCAGGCCAGTACGACGCCCGATGTGTTGGCAACCATATCCAGCACATCGAAATGACGCGTGGTGGTCATGCCCTGCAGATACTCGATCCCGACCCCCATGAGCACCAGCCCCACTGCCAGCAGTAGTCGGGTCAGGTCATGCCGGTAGATCTGCGCGAACCAGCCCATCAGACCCGCATAGGCCAGGGTATGCATCAGCTTGTCCTTCATCATCACCACCTTGAGCGGTGCCGGGATCGTGATCATCGAGGCGATGGCGACCATCAGGATCAGCGCGACACCCACGGCTATCCACAGCCGTCGATAACGCAGATGTCTGACGGACAGCATCGCTCTGGGCGTGAAATCGAAACTCATGTGGTAATCATCTACCTCTTGGCTGAAGGGCGCGTCCGGCCCGGCCTGTTTCTGCCCGCCAGAAGGCGCGCAGCGGATGAAACGCCGCTTACAATCTGACGGTGATGAACACTGACAGTGTCATCAGGACCGACAAGACCATATGGCCAATGCTGGAAACAATCAAAGGATGCCACCAGCTTCCGCCACGCCAACGGGTATAAGCGATAACCAGGCCATTGAAGGCCAACATGGATAGTGCCACCCATACACTGACTGTCAGCGCCTCCACTGCCCAGTTCAAGCGGTCTCGACCATCGATGACCCAGCCGGCCATGGCGTAAACGACGAAGAAACAGCTCATGACCATAGGCACCAGCAGCAAGGCAAATTGCGTTACCGGGCCTGCGACGGTTGAATTTCCGAGAAAATTTCTTGTCATGGTAGTGATGGCCTTGCCTCCGCGAACAACGACTGAACTCAAATCGAGAACTCTACAATAATCGGACTGCCATGGGCGATATGGTTATACGGTAGGGTTAGGACTCGGGATACGACGAAACATTCAGATAATCATGATGATAAATGCAAAAGCACCTGCCTTGCTGGCATTGGGCCTGGCCGCCCTGATCGGAGCAGCCAACGCCGGAGAAGCCGATGTCGTCGACGGCAAGGTTACCGCACTGGGGGATAACCGTTACCGAATCGACGCAACCGTGTTGCATGCCGACGAAGGCTGGGACCACTACGCGGACCGCTGGGATGTTCTGGCTGCCGATGGCCGGGTGCTCGGCAGCCGGGAACTGGCCCATCCCCATGAAAACGAGCAACCCTTTACCCGGTCATTGACACTGACATTGCCCGAAGGTATCAGCGTCATTCGGCTGCAGGCGCATGATTCCGTACATGGCCTGGGGGGCAAGACCCTCGAACTGGCAGTCCCGTCTCCCTGAACCTGCAAACAGGGCAGTGTTCGGATGAAGTCTCGTTTTGTCGCTTCTGCCAGGCCAGGCCTTGCGCAAGCCGAAGACCATGCCCTGAACCTGTCAGCCGTCCGTTCAGACTGCGACAGCGAAGACCCAGAACAGCAAGACACCCAGCAGCAGGCGATAGATCACGAAAGGTGTCATGCCGATACGGTTGATGAACGCCAGAAAGTAGTGGATACAGACAAAGGCGCTGATGGCCGCAATCAGCGTACCCAGAAACAGTGCCTGCCAGTCGACGGGCACGGTGGACTCCACCAGATCCTTGGTCACGCTGAGCCCCGAGAGCACGATGATGGGAATGGAGAGCAGGAAGGAATAACGCGCCGCTGCCTCCCGTGTCAGGCCCAGCAGCAGCCCGGCCGTGATGGTAATGCCCGAGCGTGATGTTCCGGGAATCAGCGCCAGAGCCTGCGCGCCGCCGATGACCAGAAAATCCTGCCAGCCCAGTGTGTATTCCGATCGAACCAGCTTGCTGCGCTTGTCAGCCACCCACAACAGCAGGCCGAAGACGATGGTTGTCGTGGCAATCACCAGCGGTGAGCGCAGATACACTTCGATGTAGTCCTTGAACGCCAGACCAACCAGACCGGCTGGCACGGTTCCCAGGATGACTCCCCAGGCCAGCCGGGCCTCGGCACTCATCTGGCGGCGAGTCATGGATTCCACCCAGGCCAGAAACAGGGTGACGATATCGCGGCGGAAATAGGCAACCACGGCGATCAGAGTGCCCAGGTGCAC
Organism: uncultured Granulosicoccus sp.; assembly: GCA_947495035.1. Taxonomy (GTDB): domain Bacteria; phylum Pseudomonadota; class Gammaproteobacteria; order Granulosicoccales; family Granulosicoccaceae; genus Granulosicoccus. Next base: position 110,076 of record CANLXI010000003.1, on the reverse strand, counting down.
GGCCACATCGAAGGCCAGTCCCTGATCCGGCCAGCCAAGCAGACTCGGTACGAGAATCAGATGGGCCGAACTGGACACCGGTAGAAATTCGGTCAGCCCCTGCACCAGAGCCAGCCAGATGATATGCATTAATTCCATGTGAGACGAACCCTGATGTCATGCGCCGGTTCCGTACCGCGCATGAGCGACTGCCAATGGGAAGGGAGCCTACAGCCGGTAGGACAGATCCTGCGAGCTGAACCCCTGAAGGCGCAGATCATAGCCTCTACCCAACGCCATTACCTGAAACCGTTCGCCCATTTCGCCAGGAAGGGTCAGTGTCTTGACCGCTCGAGCCAGGCTGACGCGTTGCATTTCGCCAGTGCTTTGCACACTTTCACGCTCGGTCAGTTCCAGCAGGCGATTGTCCAGAAGAAAGGCGGATTGGGACGCATAGCCCAGCAGATCAAGCTCCTGGTGCACCGCCGCTTCGGCCACTGCGGTGAAATCCACATGCGCCGTGATGTCCTGCAGGCCTGGCCAGCGAAACGGATCGTCATGAGTCCTGTGCCTGTAATAACAGGCCAGGGTCCCCTGCATTCGCTCCGGCAGATAGTATTCACGACGCGGATAGCCGTAATCGATCAGCAGCACCACGCCTTGCGCCAGCGTCTGCGCCAGACTGGCCAGCCAGGGCTTCAGCAACAGACACACTTCCGATTGATAACCATCGGGCAGTGGCTCTCCCAGATCATTCTCGATGGCAAGCACGGCCTCGCGCAGAGCGTCACCGGCGGGTCGTGCCGCCGTTGCCAGGTGCTCATCGACGCAGAGCTGGACGACCCCATCTTCCTGCTTGCGAAAGCGCTCCACCGGCAAGGCATCCATGACTTCGTTGGCCACGATGGCACCGGTAAACGATTCCGGCAGCGTGCTCACCCAGCGAACCTTCCGGAATAGCGACGCATCCAGCGCATCGCCAAGCAAGCGCTGCTGTCGGTTGACCAGCTCGGCACTGGGCTCCAGGATGGTATAGGTCAGTTCCTCGACGTCGGACAGGGCCTGCAGAATGCTCAGTGCCAACTTGCCGCTACCGGCACCGAATTCCAGGATACCGCCACCGGTGTGCACCAGCACGCCTCGCAACTCGTTGGCCAGCGCAGCCCCGAACAGCGGCGAGACCTCCGGAGCCGTGATGAAGTCACCTTCATCGCCGAACTTGGCCGCTCCGGCCATGTAATAGCCCAGTCCCGGTTCGTAAAGTACCTGTTCCATGTATTCGGCAAAGGACAACATGCCTTGCTGCCGCATGCGCTCGATCAGCTGCTGTCGCAGGCGTTCACTGTGCGCCAGCGCTGTGGCATCCGGTTCGGGCAGCTCAGTCATCAGGTCGCTCCCCCCGTTCGATGATGACGCCGACATCGGTATTGCCGGACAGAGCGTCGGGTTTGTGCAGGGTCAGTTTCACCCACTGCACCCCGAAATCCTCTCTGATGATGCGCGTGACGCTCTCGGCCAGGGTTTCGATCAGCTGGAATTCACTGTTTTCGATGTGGTTCACCAGTTCGTCCGACAATGTCTTGTAGTTAAGGGTGGATGCCACATCTTCCGCATTGGCGGCACGCACCACATCAGCCGACATCTCCAGATCGATCACCACTCGCTGACGCCGGATACGTTCCCAGTCATAGATGCCGATAACGGTGTCTATCTGCAGATTCCTGATGAATATGCGATCCATTTTACGTTTCATTTCCGTTAATGTGAAAATAGTCGGCCTCGCCCCCTTGAGAACTGGCCAGGTATTCGCTACACTTCGCAGGCTAAGCGCAGTACAATCCTTATTCGGAGTAGTTTCGCATGTCCAGAGTCTGCCAGGTCACCGGCAAGAGCCCAATGTCAGGTAATAACGTGTCGCACGCCAAGAATCGGCGCAAGCGCCGTTTCCTGCCCAATCTGCACACCCATCGTTTCTGGGTCGCTGCTGAAAAGCGGTTTGTATCCCTGCGAGTATCTTCCAGCGGCATGCGCATTATCGACAAGCGCGGCATCGACACGGTTCTCCAGGAACTGCGTTCACGCGGCGAGAAAGTATAAGCCACCGTCCTTTTTGCTCTGCGCCTTTGCAAACGAGCCCCAACCGAATCTGAATCATGCGAGACAAGATCAAGATGGTGTCCTCAGCAGGCACCGGACATTTCTACACCACATCCAAGAACAAGCGAACCATGACAGGCAAGCTGGAAATGAAGAAATTCGATCCAGTCGTTCGCAAGCACGTCATGTACAAGGAAGCAAAGATCAAGTAATTTCCGATCCTTCCGGATGTATGCGAAAAAGCCCGGCACTGTCCGGGCTTTTTTGTGTCTTGCTGAAAAGGCGGCGGCAATCGAACCCGATTAAAGGGGCGGCATGTGCATGGGAGTGACAGGGTAACGACACCTCCTGCAGACCTTGCCGGCATCGCGTCTGGGAAAGCACCCCTGACGCGATGCCGGCAAGCCGTTCTCGGCAGCTAGCCCTTGAACGGTTGCAGGTGATAGCCCCGCAATCTGGCGGCGAACTCTTCCAGACATTCGATACCCGTTGCCTCGGCCTGCCTGCACCACTCCTGCAGGGCGAGTAGCAAGGCCTCCTGACTGGCACCCGCCTTGTGCCAGATCTCCTGCAGCTGATTCTGCAGCTCGTAGACAGTCTTGAGGGATTCGCTGGTAGACAGGGCGGCCGCAACCCGCACACGTGCCGCCTCATCCAGCAGATGATCCACCTTCAGCAGGTCCCGCCCCGCTTCACTCAAGGTACGACGATTCTCGACTGAGGCTTTCAACTCGATGGCATGGGTCGGTTTCACGACCTTGCGTGCATAGCTTTCCATGACATGCAGACGACTGGAAATGATGGCCTTCACCGTGTCCATGTCCATGACGGTCTTGTCGGCATCGAATCGGGGCCGCGGGGCCACGCGACGAATTCTTGCCAACCCCAGGAAACTGAACAGGCGCAGGTAGACCCAGCCCAGATCCAGTTCCCAGCGACGCAGGGAAAAACGCGCCGAAGAGGGGTAGGCATGATGATTGTTGTGCAGTTCCTCACCGCAGATAAGGGCGGCAATGGGAGTCAGGTTGGTGGCTGCGTCGTCGGTTTCGAAATTGCGGTAGCCCCAGAAGTGCGCCAGTCCGTTGATGACACCGGCCGCCAGTACCGGCACACACAGCATCTGAATGGCAAAGACAGCGATGCCGGCCAGACCGAACAGCAGGAATTCGGTCACGGCAAGCAGGGCAACGCCCCCTATCGGGAATCGGGAGTAGAGGTTTCGCTCCAGCCAGTCATCCGGCGTTCCGAATCCGAACTTGTCCAGTACGTCCTTGTCGGCAGCGGCCTCCCGGTACAGCTCGGCGCCTTCCAGCAACACCTTCTTGAGACCGTGGATCTGCGGGCTGTGCGGATCTTCCGGACCTTCGCACCGCGCATGATGCTTGCGATGCACCGACACCCACTCCCTGGTGTTCATGCCGGTTGTCAACCAGAGCCAGAAGCGGAAGAAGTGTTGTAGTACGGGATGCAGATCGACGGAGCGATGTGCCTGGCTGCGATGCAGATAGACTGTCACCGACAGTAGCGTGACATGACAGCTGATTGCCGTCCATGCCACCAGCGTCCAGAGAGATACATCCCAGAAACCTAGTAGAAACAAACTCACTACCTCTCGAAAAATCAATGTTGCGGACACCTTACACAATCCATTCGTCAATGGGGTGACGCGTCCGATGAACGGTGACTGCTCCGCATGCATTGCTGTCTCAAGGGCATGCAATGAGCAACTATCGCCCGCCATTCCTGTCCCAGACCTCGACAATGGCAAAGCGGCATAACTGCTGCAGATGCAAAGCTTGCTCCAACACTCTTCTATACTCTGGCTCCGACTGACCTCAGGACATGGCTCTGCACACAACCGATTCCGCACAGACAGGCAATACGCTGCCGGACGACATCAGCTCGCCTCTGCTCGAGGCGCAGTCATTGAGTCTGCGTCATGCCGGCGGGACTGGCGTCGACGATATTTCATTGAGCCTGCGACGCGGCGATATCATTGGCCTGCTGGGACTCAATGGTGCCGGCAAGTCCACCACCCTGCGACTGCTTTGCGGCGTGCTGGTACCGGATTCCGGCAGCGTTCATGTCAATGGTCTGTCACTGACCGAGGCCCCGTTGCAGGCTCGCGCTCAGATCGGCTATCTACCCGATCAGCCACCGCTGTATGACGACATGCGAGTCCGCGAATACCTGACGCTGACCGGTCGCATTCGCGGTCTGGATCGGCGGAGAACAACATTGCGCCTGTCGCAGATCATCGAGCAATGTGCCCTGGGGGATGTGCAGCACAGAATCATCGGCACGCTGTCCAAGGGTTTTCGCCAGCGCATCGGGCTGGCGCAGGCCCTGATACATGAACCGGCTGTCGTCCTGCTCGACGAACCTGCCAATGGACTGGATCCACAGCAGATGGACGGCATGCGACAGCTGATAGCCGACGTCGGCAGGGATCAGACCCTCATTTTCTCCACGCACCTGCTGGCCGAGGTGACCGCCACCTGCAATCGGGTCGCCATCATTCATTCCGGTCGGCTGGTCGCGGATCGCCCCTGCAGTGGCGACGACCTGGCGGCCGTTTTTCAGGAGGCGACGTCATGATCGGCATCATTGCTCGCCATGAAGGTGCCAGTCTGCTGCGCAGCATGCAGGTATGGCTCATCATGGCCCTGCTGGCCGGCCTCTTCGGTTTTCAGTTTCTGAAACAACTCGAAGTGTTCCTGTCGGTACAGGCGCGACTGGCCCTGCAGGATCACCCTGTCGGCCTGACCGGCTTCATGAGTGTGCGCTATCTGGAACCGCTGGCACTGGCTTTCACCCTGGTAGCGCCCCTGTTCGCCATGCGCAGTTTCAGTGATGAGTTTCGTCACCAGACCTATGCACTGTGGCAATCCTCACCGGTCAGCGCTGTCTCACTGACACTGGGCAAGTTTCTGGGTGTGTTCTTCGTGCTGTTGCTGAATGTGGTTCTCGCCATCGGCATGCTGGGCGTCATGCAACTGCTGATTCCGGTTGACTGGCCATTGCTGCTGTCAGCGAGTGTCGGGCTGATGCTGTGCACCGCGGCCTGTGCTGCCTGCGGCCTGTACTTCTCGTCACTGACCCGCCACTCCCTGATTGCCATCGTGGCCAGCCTGGCCTTGCTCTTCATGTCCTGGATGCTCGGCAGCGCCAGCAGCGGCACTCTGCCATTGCAGGGACTGACGGAACTGTCCATTGCCACACACCTGCACGGCTTCTTTCAGGGTTATGTGCAGACTCGCGACATAGCCTTCTTCCTGCTGACGACCCTGCTGTTTCTCGGGCTGACCATCATCCGTCTGGATTCACTCCGACAGAAGGGACACCCATGAACGGTTCCAGATTGCATCTCGCACTGGGGCTGCTGCTGCTGGGCATCGTGCTCTCGCTGGGATGGCTTACTCAACGTTTCAGTACCGCCTTTGACGTCACGGCCAACGAACGCCACAGTCTTGCGCCGGCGACCGTGGATGTTCTGCAGTCTCTGGACAAGCCGGTGGAACTGATCGCGGTACTGGGTCCCGATCCTGCGCAACAGGCCGGTGTCCGGGCACTGGTGTCCCGCTTTCAGGCCATCAAGCCGGATCTGCAGCTGCAATTCATCAATCCCGAAACCGATCCGGCCGCAGCACGGGCCCTGGATGCAGCACCGGGCGGTGAACTCATATTGCGAACAGCCGGTCGAGAGCAACGCCTGCAAACGCTCTCTGAACGAACCCTGGTCGACAGTCTGCGTCTGCTCAATCGCGAAGGCGAGCGCGATATCGTCTTCATCACAGGTCATGAGGAGCGCAGTCCGGTACGCGGCGACAACGATGGCTGGAGCCGAATGGCCACAGACCTCCAGGCCATTGGTCTGGTCAGCCGCGAAGTGAGCCTGGTGAGTCAGCCGCGACTGTCCGATGATATCGACCTTGTCGTGCTGGCAGCCCCCAGACGCCCCTATTTCCCGGGAGAAATCGCCAGCCTCAACGATTATCTGCTGCGCGGTGGCAACCTGCTGTGGCTCAGCGAGGTGCCGAACGATGCACCAGCCGGACCAGGCTTGCAGTTGCTGGCAGACCAGCTGGGTGTCGATACGCTGCCCGGCAGAGTGATCGACAGCAACAGTCAGGCGCTCAATGCCCAGTCACCGGACTTCGTACTGCTCGACCGATTCCCGGCTCACCCCGTGACCGACAGATTGACCAGCCCCATCCTGCTGCCCCAGGCCTCTGCCCTGTCGGTCACACCACTGGCCGGTCAGGAAACATTGCCTCTGTTGCAGACTCCGGCCTCGAGCTGGACGGAAACCGGGGTACTGTCGGGGGCCATCCAGTTTGATGCCGACACCACCGAGGTGGCCGGCCCACTGCTGCTCGGCGTCAGCATCGAGCGGCCGCGGGCGCAGGGGACACAGCGTATCGCTGTACTGGGTGATGCCGATTTTGCCGCTTCGCAGTTTCTCGACAACGGCGGCAACAAGGCCTTTACAGAGTCATTGTTGTTGTGGCTGACCGGTGAAGCCGATGCTCTGGAGTTCGTGACTCACAAGGCACTCGATAGCGAATTGCAACTGGACAATCGCAGCATCGTCATCATCAGCACGACCTATCTGGCCGCGCTACCGGCTCTGCTGCTGCTGATCGCCGTGATCGTACGCTGGCGACGACGCAGGTGATAGAGTGGGCACACGGCCAGCGGATCAGTAGATCCGAACCGGTATCGTCCAAATGACACCTCACTCATGCCTGGACCTTCGCTGACACATTCGCAGAAGATTCAACGTCTCCTGTACACCGGCTGCTTGTTGCTGGTCGTCTTGCTGTGTCTCATCGCTTTCGTCTGGTGGTCCGACCAGCACTCGTCTCGACAGACGCAGGCAATTGCCTACTCGGGTCAGAGCCTGCGCATCGAGCGCCCCGGATTCGCCACCATTGCATTGACCAGGCAGGAAGACGAACAGTGGCGTATTGTCGAGCCCTGTCCCCTGCCGGTCAATGATCAGCGATTGCAGCCACTGCTCGACGCCCTGGCACCCGCAGCCCACGGATACGCGAGCTCCGAAGTGGATCTGGATGCGGCCGGCCTGCTCGACCCTGCCGCAGTGGTGTATCTCGATGAACAGCGTCTGGTTCTCGGCGGCACCGATCTGTCAGGAGAGCGTCGTTATCTGCAGCGAGGCGAACGCGTGGAATTCGTGCCCGAGTGGCTCCTGTCCATGCTCAATGGTGGGCTATCCGCGCTGGCCGTGCTGGAAGTCTTTCCAACGGGTCTGGACGCATTGAGCGCACTATCATCGCCGACCGACGACATGACCCTGCCCGCGCTGAACCTGACAGCGGACTCGTTGGAACAATGGAGAACATTGAGTGCGCAGCAGATCGTCAGCTGGCCGCTGGCAGACAGCGAAACGGCCATCGCCGCGCGACATCTGGAAGCCGATATCGCCGGACAGCGTACCCCTCTGACGCTTCATGATTTCCAGCATTTTCTGGCCTTGCGCTTTGAGAACGCCGCCTGCGCCTACATAATGCCCCGAACGTCACTTCCCGACAGCGTCTTCCCCTGATGCCCGAACTTCCCGAAGTCGAGACCACGCGCCGTGGCATTCAACCTCATCTGGTCGGCAAGACCGTACTGCAGGTCAGAGTACACAACCCCAATCTGCGCTGGCCGGTGCCGGCGGACATCCAGGCCTTGCAGGGTGCCACCGTCGAATCGGTGACCCGTCGTGGCAAGTACCTGCTGGTGGACGTGCCGGCGGGAACGGCCATCGTGCATCTGGGCATGTCAGGCAGCCTGCGCATCTGTCCCGCTGACGAGGAACGACGCAAGCACGATCACATCGAACTGGAATTGGCATCCGGCTCCATCCTGCGCTTTCACGACCCGCGTCGGTTCGGCTGCTTTCTGTGGCAGAGTGCCGGTGAAAGGACGCACGCCCTGCTGGCAGACCTGGGACCCGAGCCGCTATCGAGCGACTTTCATGGTGAGTACCTGTACGCCCTGTCGCGCAAGCGGCAGGTCAGCATCAAGAATTTCATCATGAACAGCAAGGTCGTGGTCGGTGTCGGCAACATCTACGCCAGCGAATCCCTGTTCATGGCGGGCATTCGCCCGGGGCGTGCCGCCTGTCGCATCACTCGTCGTGAAGCTCATGCCCTGGTCGATGCCATCAAGCACGTTCTGCAACGTTCCATCAAACAAGGCGGTACGACCTTGCGCGACTTCATCAACAGTGATGGCAACCCGGGTTATTTTGCGCAATCGCTGAATGTCTATGGTCGCACTGGCGAGCCCTGCCGCAGCTGTCGTTCACCCATCCGGCATCAGGTGCTCGGTCAGCGGGCCAGCTTCTATTGCAAGCAGTGCCAGAAATGAGGTAGCTACCAGAATCGAATCCACTGCGACAGGTGACAACCACGCACCGTGGACCGGCTGCAGCCACTGTCGCGACGTCAGTCGCAGCAGGCCAGTCGTTCGGGACGTTCGCCCATGCTGCGCAGATTCTCCATGCAGGACTCCAGACTGGACCGATTCCCGCTCAACGTCGTATCCAGCACAGTAAGCACCCACTCCGGCAGATCCTCATGAACCCGGTAGAAGCTCCACAAGCCTTGCTTGCGATCCCTCACCAGATTGCAGGACTTGAGCTGTGCCAGATGTCGTGAGACCTTCGGTTGGCTCAATGCCAGAGACGCCGTCAGCTCACACACGCACAATTCGCCTTCCTGACGAATGAGCAACAGACACAACAGACGTGTTTCATCACTGAGGCACTTGAACACGCTGGTGGGCGTCATCGATCGGATCTCCTGCCGCAACGCGGCGTTTCTGAACGCATAGTGTAGCGGCAAGGCCTGCCCCGGACGAGCAGCTTCGCTGTCATCAAATCTTCATTTGATCTACATATGGATTGGCGTATATATTAACTCACACAGGTACTCGACCTACAGCGACCTGCCCTCTCATTTTCACATTCCGACAGGCATTTCCATGAGCATTCGACTGGGTATCAACGGTTTCGGCAGAATCGGCAGACTGGCATTCCGCATTGCCAGCCAGGCAGACGATATCGACATCGTCCGTATCAATGATCCTGCTGCCGATGCAGCAACCCTGGCCCATCTGCTGCAATTCGATTCGGTACATGGCAGCTGGGATCAGCAGGTTACCACCGAAGGTGAACAACTGATCGTGAACGGACAGCATACGGCCTGCACTCGCCATACGGCGCTGGCCGACACCCCCTGGTCCGATTGCGATGTCGTCATCGAGTCTTCGGGTGCCCTGCGCACGACCGAGAAGTTGCAGGGTTTTCTGGATCAGGGGGTCAAGCGAGTGGTGGTCACCGCGCCCGTGAAAGAGGACTCCGTGCTGAATGTGGTCATGGGAGTCAATCACCAGCAGTATGACCCTGGCACGCACCGAATCGTTACTGCAGCGTCGTGCACGACCAACAGTCTGGCACCTGTCGTCCAGGTCATGCACCAGCACATCGGCATCGAGCAAGGCTCCATCACGACCATCCACAACCTGACCAACACGCAAACCATACTCGACGCAGCCCACAAGGATCTGCGTCGCGCCCGAGCCTGCGGCATGAGCCTGATACCCACTACCACCGGCTCGGCGACCGCCATAACCCGGATCTTTCCCGAACTCGAGGGGCGATTGAACGGCCACGCCGTCAGAGTACCTCTGGCCAATGCCTCGTTGACCGACTTCGTGTTCGACGCCAGTCGCAAGACCAGTGTCGAAGAAGTCAACGAACTGCTCAAGCAGGCCGCCGAGCAGGAACTCGCCGGCATTCTCGGCTTCGAGGAGAGGCCTCTGGTCTCCATAGACTACAAGGGCGACCCTCGCTCCAGCATCATCGATGCCGCATCGACCATGGTGGTCAATGACACCCACGTCAAGATCTATGCCTGGTATGACAACGAATTCGGTTATGCCAATCGCACAGTGGAACTGGCACAACTGGTTGGTCGTCTCGATCAGAACTGAGAGACACAGCAAGCATGCAATCCTGGAAGCAATTGCCCGAGCCCATCCGGCAATACGGCATCGTCACCGGCAATTACTGGGCCTTCACGCTGACCGACGGCGCGCTGCGCATGCTGGTGGTCCTGCATTTTCACGATCTGGGCTATTCACCGCTACAGATTGCCATGCTGTTTCTGTTCTACGAGATCTTCGGGGTTGTCACCAATCTCATCGGTGGCTGGCTGGGAGCCAGACTGGGGCTCAACCGGACCATGAACATCGGCCTGGGCCTGCAGATTATCGCTCTGTCGATGCTGTTGGTTCCAGTCAGCGCACTGAGTGTGGCCTGGGTGATGGCGGCACAGGCGCTCTCCGGAATCGCCAAGGATCTGAACAAGATGAGCGCCAAGAGCTCCATCAAGCTGCTGGTTCCGGATGGAGATCACGGACGCCTGTATACCTGGGTGGCACTGCTGACCGGCTCCAAGAATACCCTCAAGGGCGTCGGGTTCTTTCTCGGTGGTGCACTGTTGAGCCTCGTGGGTTTTCGTGGTGCCATGCTGATCATGGCGGCAGCGCTGGCAGTGGTCTGGATTGTCAGTCTGATGACCCTGGGCCGAGATCTGGGCAAGGCACGCGACAAGCCGCCTTTCACCGCCATGTTCTCGAAAAGCCCGACGATCAACATTCTGTCCGCCGCGCGCCTCTTTCTGTTCGGCGCCAGGGATGTCTGGTTCGTCGTTGCTCTACCGGTCTATCTGAGCCTGACGCTCGGCTGGGATCACTGGACCGTGGGTGGGTATCTGGCCCTGTGGGTCATTGGCTACGGGCTCGTGCAGACCATTGCGCCACGACTGACCGGTCGATCCACGGCAAACCGTACGGACGGACAGGGAGCATTCTTCTGGGCAGCGCTGCTGGCACTGGTACCCGCCGGCATCGCACTGGCAATCGGCGCGGACATCCAGACCGAATACACACTGGTTCTCGGCCTGCTTGTCTTCGGTGTGCTGTTCGCCATCAACTCCTCATTGCACAGCTTTCTGATCGTCAAGAGTGCCAAGCGTGATGGCGTGTCACTGGACGTCGGTTTCTACTACATGGCCAATGCCATGGGCCGGCTCGTCGGTACGGTGCTCTCAGGCTGGCTGTATCAGCGCGACGGCCTGACCGCCTGTCTCTGGGTTTCGGCCTTTTTCATCGCACTGTCGGCCATCATCGTCGCCAGACTCCCGGAGCCGGTCCCTGCTCAGGGCAGTCCTCAGCGAAGCAGTGACTGACCGGGCTGCAGGCAGACAGCATGCCGGCGTGCCAGCCCCGCACTGACCGGCAAGGCAAGGCAAGGCAAGGCAAGGCAAGGCAAGGCAAGGCAAGGCAAGGCAAGGCAAGGCAAGGCAAGGCAAGGCAGTGTGTCCTCGACACACTGCACGTTACAATACCCTGTCCCCCCGCCTCCCCAGACTGGACATACCCCGCCCATGCCAGTACGACAGACCAGCGAAGTCGAATTCATTGCGCTGTTCGGCTTCCTGACGTCGCTGACAGCGCTGAGCATCGACGCCATCATCGCCGGCATGCCGATCATCGCCCGGGAGTTGTCCAACGGTGCCGATAGCGATGTGCATCTGATCATTTCAGCGCTGGTACTGGGCATGGCGGTCGGGGAACCGGTGTTTGGCCCGTTGTCCGACGCTCGTGGGCGCAAGTTCGCCATCCTGTTGGGCATTGCCATTTTCGTGAGCGGCGCTGTGCTTGCCGTCACGGCGCAGGATCTCAAGACATTGCTGCTGGCACGCTTCATCCAGGGAGTCGGCGTTGCAGGCCCCAAGATCGGCTCACGCGCTGCCATTCGGGATCGTTACGAGGGGGCCTCGATGGCTCGTGCCATGTCGATCATCCTGACCGTGCTGATCATGGTTCCCATGCTGGCGCCAGCGCTTGGCGAGCTCGTCATGTTGCTCGGCAGCTGGCGTACCATCTTCATTGCCTATTGCGTGCTGGCAACGGTTGGCGCACTCTGGTTGTGTCTGCGTCAGCCAGAGCCCCTGCCCTTGCAGCATCGCAGGCCGTTTCTGTGGGGTCAGACACTGGCAACCGCGCTGCGAATCTGCGCCAATCCGCGTGTCATGCCGCCCACGATCGCCGCCGGGCTGATGTTCGGCTGTCTGACCAGCTACTACGGGATCGCAGCGTCGATTTTCCACGATATCTATGCTGTCGGAAGCTATTTCACGACACTCTTTGCCCTGTTGGCACTGGGCATGGGAATCGCCACTCTCACCAACAGCAGACTGGTCATGCGTCTGGGCATGTACCGGCTCTCGAAACTGGCGCTGATCGGCATGGTGGCCAGCGGTGCGCTGCTGCTCGGCTTCTCCACGGCTCTTGGCGGCGCACCCTCACTGATGGTTTTCATGCTGCTGTTCAGTGGCAGCCTGTTCGCCATCGGAATCCTGTTCGGCAATCTGGGCGCCATGGCGATGGAACCGTTGGGCGCCGTCGCCGGTGTCGGAGCTTCGGTCATCGCCTCGGTCTCCAGCGCCGTGGCAGTTGTGGTATCCATGACCAGCGGACACTTCTACGACCAGACGCTGATCCCCCTGTCGATCTGTCTGTGCAGCTGTGCCATCGCCTCACTGGCTCTGGTGCACAAGGCAGAATGCAGTGAACTGGTGCCCGTGCAGGCGCCACTGCATCAGACCGGCTGACAGGCGAAGAAGCCGGTCCAGCGATAGGTCTGGCCAGCGAAGCTGACCTCGTTCACGCTGTCGGACCTGACATCGGGCCGATTGCTGACCATGATCACCCGGTGAAATCGTTCGCCTTGCAGCTCGATCACACTGGCACTATCGTCATGCCCGAGCGTTCGTATCGCATCGATTTCACCTCGCGCCCCCGAACAGCGTTCGGTTGCTTCATCGAAAAATCCATGCGTTTCAAAGGCCGATGCAAACAGATGACTGCTGCCACGCTGACGCAGCAACAGCGTCGTTTCGCGGCGCAGGTTGAACGATGGATCATTGCCGCCGAGCTGGGCAAACACCAGCTCGCCCTGATCCGCAGCGCTGAGCCAGGTATTGAAGCGCTGCCCTTGCAACCAGGTGATACGAGTCGGGCTGGTGACACCGGCCCGCGCCGTCCCCATCAGGTGTTCATAACCACCGGACTGCCCCAAAACCGACCACTGGGTCAGACCGGGTTCCAGGGTCAGGTTCGTATCGCAGATCTGCCCTGAATACTGCAAGGGGTAATCATAATCGTGCTCCGAGTCGCTGCTCAGACGAAACAGGTCGACAAGCAGGGGCGTTTTCAAGCTCTCGTCCTCTATCAGCAAGACAGTCCGTTGCATGCCCACGCCAGGGTAGTGGTCGTTGGCAAAGGCACTCATCCCCTGCACCGGTCTTGCATCAACGAAGAAATGCGGCAAACCGTGCACAGCGTCCGCGCGCTGCAGTTCCGCTGCATTCTGTGATTGCCGATCGACGACGACACAGTTGTGTGCCAGTGTCTGGCGTGCCCAGCTCTTGTTTTCGGGCAGGTAGCGTCCACCGAACTTGGGCTCGACATTGAGCCAGCGGGCAAAGCCGTATTCCCGCAATACCTCGTCACCACGATTGAACAGGGTGATGCCAAGCGTATCGAAGTGTCCGTGATCCATGCCATGCTGACCATGATTCATCGATACCTGACTGATATCACCATCCGCGGCCCTGGCTCGCAGAAAACCTTGCGCCCCCCTGTCGCCATTCGGCCCTTCGCCGAGCAATACACTCGGCCAGAACGGCAGGGTGCCCTCAGCCAGCCGATCTGCCTCTGCCGCCAGTGCCAGGCCGCTCGGATGAACCCAGACCTGGCCCTGCTGCCGCGCCAGTGCATGCACGGCAGGGTCATCACCGTAGCGCGCGTTATAGACGCTGGCGGCAATGAGCAGACCTTCGTCCTGAATGCCCATGCTCAGTGATGCATCGTTCAGGGCCGGCAGGCGACCATTCGGATATACCAGTGACAGCAGGGCCTTGATCGTGGTGCCGATACGCTGTTCGCATACGTTGTAGATGTCCAGTTCCGGACGGTGTGTGTGCAGGGCTTCGGCGAAGACCACCAGTGGCCGCAACGCAAAGCGATGATAGTAGGGTCCCTCGATGTAATAGCCCGACGGTGCAAACAACTGGGCGATCTCGGCCAGGTAGCCACCCGCAACAGCATCACCCTGCAATCCATTGACAGCCTGCGCCACATAGCCTTCATCACCGATGACCAGACCGCAGGTGCCTACTGCCGCCACACTCCACAGGCCATGATTGTGAATGGTGCCGAAGTCATGGGCATAACGCTGCGTCATCATGTCCACGACAGGGCGCAACAGGCGACTCTCGATGTGAGACCGTTGCGCCTGCGACAGGCCATGTCTGACGCTGCCGTAGCCGATCGACATCGACAACAGCCACATGTTCTCGTTGAGAATCTGGTGAAATATCCGGCCCGGTGGATTGGTGTTTCTGGCTTTCTGGAACCCCAGATTCAGATAGCAGTCTGCATAGCGTTGCAGCAGGTCGACGGCGAAGTCCGCGTAGCCCTGCTCTCCCGTCAACTGATACAGTGTGCCTGCCTCTTCGCACGCCCGGCAGTTGAACTGGTGCTGGTTATGCGCGTAACCACCCGCCTCACCATGCCCCGGAATGTCGCTGGTGGATCCGAGATGCGGGCTCATGCGTGACACCATGGCAGCAATGCTCTCGCCCATCAGGCCCGCTTGACCCACTGCTGCGCGCAGGGCGCGCATGTCTGCGGTGCTGCAAAGCGCCAGCAAGCCGGCATCACCTGTCAGCTCGTCGTCGAATGTCATGGCATGTTTCCCCTGTTCCAGACCGAAGCGCCAAACTGAACCACCGATTGATGGACTGCGGCTTCTCTTTACCAGTATACAAGTTGGCGCAGAGATGCCGGCTCGCCCTCATCGACGGCAACCGGGCGTGCCTCACGACAGGCGTAACCTGTTGACGGTATCTTGTCATCCGAATTCAGTCTTTTTCTGCTGCAATCCGCCGATACCCCCTACAAGGTTGTCACTCTCCGTGTCCGGGAATCCACAACCGGATTGGCACACTGATATTCTCGAATGCCGTGAATCGACATTGCAACCGGTTCTTGCCGCCCCATGGAGAGTGTCAGAATCTGCGCAAGGTCGGGTGCCAGGGCTGGCTCCGAGGGCATACTCATTGAGGCTGTTCGATGCATCAGTAACAGATATCCACACAATGCGATTACAAGCAAAACTTCTTCTGTTCGTTGCACCGTGCGCAATACTGTCGCTCGTTCTGATCTACCTCTTTACCAACGCCGGGCTGCACGACAGGACCAGCCGTCAACTGCTGACAGAGATGAACCTTGCACTGGATCTGGCCGATCTTCAGTTCAGGCAATTCATTACCACGGCAAATGCCGATGCAAGCCTGTTGGCGGGTATGCCGTCAGAGCGCGCCCATGCCTCTGCCAGCGAGCAGAACTCACAGGCTCGCGCCCCGCAGGAACAGCTGCGGAACGCTGTCGCACGATTTCAGGAAGCTCACTCCGAGCACCTGGCTCTGAGTACAGCCTTCGAATCCATCAGCAGGGAAATATTCTGGTCGGCAGTCGATGACAAGGGGCAGATCATCCTGCATGCCGACCGGTCTCTGATCGGCAACGTGGACAGGGAGCTAATGCAGGATGCCAGCACAGTATCGGCTTCCGGCAAGATCGACAATGCGCTCTACCGAGGCGTTCCCACGATCATCACTCGCAAGCCGCTGACGGACAATCTATCCATGGTTGCATTGTTACCGGAGTCGGCAGTGCAGGACAGCTACGTCGAGTTTTCCGATCAGCTGACGATCGTCTCGGCAGTCAGCACCTTCATGGGCATCGCCACGTTTTTCACACTATTGCGATTTTTCGTCATGCGCCCTCTGATCAGACTTCGCCATCTCGCCATGTCGATCGGTCGCGAACCGCCTGACAATACCCATGCCTGCATGGATGTGCAACGACGCGATGAGATTGGCGATCTGTCCAGAGCCTTCAAGGAAACCAGTGAACGACTGCAACTGTCCATGAGTGAATTGCAGGACTCCCACTCGCAGATCGAGACTCTGGCCTACCGTGATGCTCTGACAGGGCTGGCAAACCGGCGCCTGTTCAACCAGATGGCCGAGCTGAGAATCCAGGAGGCAAGGGAACAGGGTCACGGGCTGTGCGTATTGTTTCTCGATCTGGACGATTTCAAGCGCATCAACGATACACAGGGACACAAGGCCGGTGACAGGCTGCTGGAGACCGTCAGCGAAAGACTGCTGAACTGCCTTGCCGAGACGGCCCCTGGCGCTGACTGTGTCCATACCTCACGCCCTGAGAACAATACCGTTGCGCGAATGGGTGGCGATGAATTCATCGTACTGCTACCGCATTCTGATAACGGCAATGAAGGTGAGGCCGCCGCAGCCCGCATTCTGGACGCCATGGCCAGACCGATTTCCCTGAACGAACACGAATTTGTCGTGAGTACCAGCATCGGCATTGCGCAGTATCCAACCCATGCAGACAATGTGGACGACCTGGTGAAGTGTGCTGATGCAGCCATGTATGAAGCCAAACGCCTCAACAAGAACAACTACCGGACTTATGGCAGTGATATCCAGCAGATGCTCGAAGATCGCCTGCAACTGGAGCTGGATCTGAGGCAGGCCATGCCGAAAGAGCAGCTCTCTCTCGTTTACCAGCCTCAGTATTGCGTCGATGGCATGGAGATCGTGGGAGCCGAGGCGCTGTTGCGCTGGCAGCATCCCGATAGAGGCATGATTCCACCGGATGTATTCATAGCAATTGCAGAGGAACGCGATCTGATCGACAAGATCGGTGCGTGGGTCCTCGATGAGGCCTGTCGTCAGTGGAAGCAGTGGCAGAACAGCGGTATTGAATTGAAACACATCGCCGTCAATGTCTCTGCCCGGCAATTCGCCTGCGGTAACATCCAGCAGTTGGTCGATGAGGTCCTGAAACGATACGACATGCCTGCCAGTGCGCTCGAGCTGGAACTGACAGAAAGCTGCATCATCGAATCGCCACAAGAGATGTTCAACACCTTGAGCGATCTGCGGGCCAGTGGCATAGCCATTGCCATGGACGACTTCGGCACCGGCTACTCTTCCCTGTCCACCATTGCCACCATGCCGGTTGATACCCTGAAAATCGATCGCAGCTTCATGACCAATCTGACGATCGGCTCACCCAATGAAAAGATCGTATCGGCCATTCTGATGCTGGCTGATGGCCTGAAGATGCAGGTCGTGGCCGAGGGGGTCGAGCAGCAAAGCGAACTGGATTTTCTGAAAAGCCGGCAATGCGATATGGCACAGGGCTACTATCTGGCCCGACCATTGAACGTGCACGACATGACTGCCCTGTTGCATGAACAGGCAGATCGCCGTTTCAGGCAAACCGGATGAAGGACGGCAAACCCTGCCACCCGCGATTCCGGTTGGCCGGAAGCATCGCCCGGCTCCTCGTCACTCACTACTGCTCTGGCCCTTTCCCGACGGCTCTGACCCTTCTTTCCCGGTATCGTCTTCTTCCAGAACAGGCTCGTAATCCCGATCCCTGACCGCCTGCATCAGCAGATCGATATCATTGCCCGGCACGCGAAGCACCTTCAGAGCGAACGCACCTAGACGCAAACTCGCTTCAATCGTTTCCGGATAAGCATGTGCAGCACCCGCTGCCAGCAAGCGGGAACTCGACTCGAGATCGCGCGCACGTGCAATGATCGGTACATGTGGCGCCGCGCTGCGCATGTGCGTCACGGCCTGCAAGGCCACCGCGAAATCATCAACACTGAGTACCAGAAGTGCGGCGCGCTCGGCCTGGATTGCCACCAGAAGTTCGGGATCACTGATGTCACCATAGACCACCTGATGACCATCCGCCTGCCCCTGAGCCACCCGTTTCATATCGGTATCCAGTGCCATGAAGGCAATGCCACTGTCCTCCAGCATCACGGCTATCGTGTGACCGACACGGCCATAACCACCGATCAGTACACGCGGTTCAACCGTGTCCAGTGCTGCCGGCAGGTCTGTGGGTTCAACGTGCCGAGCGCCACCCAGACACGCTGCAATTGCCTGATTGAAACGAATCAGAAACGAGCCGGCGACCATCGAGAAGAACACGGATGCCAGTGCAATCTGCCCCAGACGCACATCGATCACATCAGCCTGCAGCGCAATGGCC
Organism: uncultured Granulosicoccus sp.; assembly: GCA_947495035.1. Classification (GTDB taxonomy): domain Bacteria; phylum Pseudomonadota; class Gammaproteobacteria; order Granulosicoccales; family Granulosicoccaceae; genus Granulosicoccus. Next base: position 91,749 of record CANLXI010000003.1, on the reverse strand, counting down.
AGCAGGGCAAAACCGAACTCCCCACCCACGGCCAGTAACAAGCCCACGCGCCAGGCCGTCTGCGTGACGATGCCGCTCATGCGCACCATCGCGGTTACCAGCAGCAGTTTGCTGGCAAGAATGAGTACGGCCCCCAACACAGCCCAATGCCAGATGTCGGGCAGCACACCCGGATCTATCAGTGTCCCGATACCCACGAAAAACAGTCCCAGCAAGACATCACGGAACGGGCGTATCGTGGACTCGACCTGATAACGAAACTCGGTCTCCCCCAGCATCATGCCGACCAGAAACGCACCGAAGGCCAGGGACAGACCCAGCGTACTGGTCGTCCAGGCGGCCAGCAAGGCAACCAGCAACACCGCCAGGGTCAGCACCTCGGCAGACCGTCGTCGGGTAACCAGCTGGAACAGCGGTCGCAGCAACCAGCGTCCGGCAAAGAATACCAGTGCGAAGGCCAGTACGGCCTTGCCAACGGCCCAACCCAGAGCCCCGGCCAGCTCGAGATTGCCCACCGCCGTACCCAACACCGGTATGACGACCAGAAACGGGACTGCCGTGACATCCTGGAAGACGGACATTGCCAGACCGAGGCGCCCATGCGGGCTGCTCTGTTCGCCCTGCTCAGTCAGCTGACTGCTGATGATGGTCGAGGAAGACTGGGCGAACACCGCGCCAATCACGAAAGCCGCGCTGGCTGGCAGACCGGCCAGCCACAATACCAGCGTCACCACGATGGTCACGAGCATCACCTGTGCCGTCCCCAGACCCAGCACCTGGTGGCGCAGTGCATGCAGCTGTGGCAAGGAGTAGTTCAGGCCAATGGTGAACAGCAGAAACACGACGCCGAATTCTGCCAGCGTCTTGAATTCCGGCACGTTGAACGTGGGGCCGATGGTATGCGGGCCGAGAATCAGGCCCACCAGCAGATAACCGATACTGGTTGGAATATGAAAGTGCTGAAACGCAACGACCACGGTCACAGCCACACTCAGCAGCATGAGGATCTGTGCGAGGTTCTCCATCATTTGTCGGGCTCCTCCCGGTTCCTGTCGAACGGGTGGCCTGAAGATCCCCTGTCCGCGCCTGATTCAGGCGTTACACCGGCAATCAGCGCAACACCATGCAGTGTCCATATGCGAGGCACTGGCTGATAACCCGCACCCCATTAGTCTGACATATTATTCATGAAATTCATCGAAAACAGGACTGCCGAAAGTCGCTTTGATCCGACGTCAGATCAGCGAAGCAACAGTATCGGTGGCTAGCGATTCGTGATGTGCGACAGGCCCAAGCGGTAGGCAGTGGGTGGCAAGCGGCAAGCGGTAGGCGGTAGGCGGTAGGCGGTAGGCGGTAGGCGGTAGGCGGTAGGCGGTAGGCGGTAGGCGGTGGACGGTGGACGGTGGACGGTTCACGATTCACGATTCACGATTCACGGTTCGCGGTTCGCGGCTTACGACTCATGGTATTCAGCTGTCAGCCTCGCTGCTCATTCACAGGCTACTGATTTCTGCCTGCTGGCCAGCGGCTCGTCGCCCTCGACGTTACCAGTACGCGTCGGCCTCGGTCGTCGTCATCTTCCCGTAACAGCCCATGTAGCGTTCGACACGCAACATGGTGTCCGGTTTGGTTGTCGTTTGCCATTGCTCCAGCGACCATTCCTCATCGCTGATGTCATGCCGCTGGTTGTCTGCAAAGTAGCTGACCTCTTCCAGATGTCCCAGGGCATTTTCAATGCGCAGAGTGCGCAGACTGAACTCGTTCCCTTCGAAGAATTCGATGCGACGCATGGCTTCTTCCTGCAGACCACGGATGACGAGGCCGGCAGTGCGGCTACCAGGCCGGGGCACCAGAACCGGATAGTGATCATCCAGCACCCAACGCCTGACATGATCGGGCACGGTAGCCGCTTCACGCACCAGGGTCGCGAGATCCTGCTGAGCGACCAGACCCAGCACATCCGGGTCCATCAGCGTTCCAAAGGTAAACAGAGCAAGCCTTGAAGTCATGGTCCAACCGCTGAAATGGCGCTATCGCGCCAATGTGAATACCGGGTAGCCGCACGCGACCGGCTGCTGTCGACTGCCATCCGGCATCTCGACGCGGCAACAGCGGCGCGCTTGCCCCCCGTCGGGATACGACGGACAAACGCCTCAGGCAGAACGCATCAGACCTTCGTACTTGAGACGCAGATCGTCCCGGGACTCGGGCTTGCTGGTGTCGACGATGATGCACTCGACCGGGCACACCACCACGCACTGGGATTCGTCATGGTGTCCGACGCACTCGGTACACAGGTGGAAATGAATCTCGTAGATCTCTTCACCCTGATAGATGGCATCGTTGGGACATTCCGGCTCGCAGACGTCACAGTTGATGCATTCGTCGGTAATCAGCAAGGCCACTACGCGTTTCCCTCATGCAAGGCCCGGTGGTGGCGACGCGAAAACGACTCGATGACCACCGGATGAACGAATTCGCTGACATCCCCATGCATGCGGGCGATCTCGCGCACGATACTCGACGACAGAAAGGTGTATTCCTGAGAAGCCGCGATGAATACCGTTTCTATTTCCGGATCCAGATGCCGGTTGACGCCGGCGATCTGCACTTCGTATTCGAAATCCGAGATGGCACGCAAGCCTCTGACGATCACCTTGCTGCCCACTTCAGCAGCGTAGTCCACCAGCAAGCCGCCGAAAGATTGCACGGTAACGTTTTCCAGCTCCTCCAGAATGGTGGTCGCCATGTCCACTCGCTCTTCGAGCGAGAAGAACGGACTTTTCGAGGTGCTGGCAGCAACGGCGACAATGACATCGTCAAACATGCGGCTGGCACGGCGTGCAACATCGATGTGCCCGACAGTCATTGGGTCGAAAGTACCAGGGTATACGGCAGTTACGCGCATTCAGGTGCCCCTACGGATCGAACAATCGAGTGTGAGGCAATTAATCCCGTGGTGCAATGCCACAGATCGCCTCCGAGATCACATTATGTCTTTTCGGGCCAGTAAACGCGCATGCACGTCACCAAATACCTTTTCCCTGTGGACACAAAATCCACCCGGCAACTGTTCCGGCATGGCCTGCACGGTTGGCGATTCGATATAGACATGAGCGTTGTCCGTCACATGGCCCGATGCCAGCACCGCCAGAGTATCCCACTGCAGCTCGTAATCGAATGGCGGGTCGATGAAGACGATGTCATACCTGTCTCGATTACCCGACAGAAACTGTTCGGCACTCCCCTGAACCAGTCGTGCCCGGCTTTTCGGTACCCCGAGAACTTCCGCGGACTGCTGCAGGACGGCATGGGCCCTGCCGTTCGGCTCCACCAGCGTGACGGAGGTGGCATGGCGAGACAGGGCTTCGTACCCCAATGCACCGCTGCCCGCGAACAGATCCAGACAGCGACTGCCGGCCACCAGAGGCTGCAACCAGTTGAACAGGGTCTCCCTGACACGATCGCCAGTGGGTCGCAATCCTTCCACGTCGGCCACCGCCAGCTTGCGGCCACGCCACTCTCCGGCAATGATGCGTACCTGGCCAGCCGAGTTACGGTTGCCCTTGCGATCAGACTTGCCCTGACGCGGGTTTCTACTACGGTTTGAAGGTGGGGTCACGGTGGTAGGATGTTGCGCGAGCCGGAAACTTGCCATGATACCGACGTACAGGCAGCCCGGTACAGACGAAACTCAAGACACTCCCTCCATTCAGGAACGTCAGCAGACCAGCGATGGGCATATTCAGTTTTCTCAAACGACAAAAATCACAGCGTGAGCAGGCTCCCGAGAGCGATGCACCCCTCGATGCAAAGCTTTCTCGCACGCGCTCCAGGTTTCGCGACAATCTGCTCGACTTCATGCTCGGCAACAAGCCGATTGATGCCGACCTGCTGGAAGAACTGGAAAGCCAGCTCATCATGGCCGATGTCGGCATGGATGCCACCTCACGAGTCATGGCCTCGCTGAACCAGCAGGTCAATCGCTCGGAGGTCGGCGATTCGGAAGCCCTTCGCCTGGCGTTGCAAAAGGAGCTCACCCGCCTGCTGCTGCCGGTGGAGCAGCCCCTGGAGATTCCCGACAGCGACTCACCCTTCGTGATCCTGGTGGTCGGTGTGAATGGCTCGGGCAAGACAACCACCATCGGCAAGCTTGCCAAACAGCTGCAGGATGGCGGCAAGAGCGTCATGCTGGCCGCTGGCGACACGTTCCGGGCAGCGGCCGTGGAGCAGTTGCAGACCTGGGGAGAAAGAAACCAGGTACCGGTCATCGCCCAGGGTACCGGTGCGGACTCGGCCTCGGTCATTTTCGATGCGGTCCAGTCAGCCAAGGCACGTGGCATCGATGTATTGATTGCCGATACCGCCGGACGTCTGCACACGCAGAACAACCTGATGGAGGAACTGCAGAAGGTCAAGCGCGTGATCGGCAAGATCGACCCGACGGCGCCACATGAAACCCTGATCGTACTCGATGGCGGAACCGGTCAGAACGCACTCAACCAGGCCCGGCAGTTTCATGAGGCCATGCAATTGACCGGCATGGTGGTCACCAAACTCGACGGCACGGCCAAGGGGGGAGTCATCTTCGCCATTGCCGAGCAACTCGGACTGCCCATCCGTTTCATCGGTGTGGGTGAAAAAGTGGAAGATCTGGAAGTGTTCGAAGCCGAACGCTATGTCAATGCGCTGGTCAGCATCTCGTGATTGCCTTCGAGCACGTCAGTCTGGAGTATCTTCCGGGGCGTTTCGCCCTGCAGGATGTGAGCTTCACACTCAGTGCGGGCTCGTTCACCTTTCTGACCGGACATTCCGGTGCCGGCAAGAGCTCCCTGCTGAGACTCGTGGCACGCCTGGAACGGCCCAGCAGTGGCGATATTCAGGTCGGCAACATCCATTACAGTCAGTTGCGCCCCCGGCAGGAACCGGCGCTGCGTCAGCAGATGGGGATCGTTTTCCAGGACAATCAGCTGCTGCTCGATCGCAGTGTCTTCGACAATGTCGCCTTTCCACTGATCATCGGCGGCTATCGATACAGTGATATCAAGACACGTGTCGGCGCGGCACTCAATCGCGTCGGCCTCGCCGACAAGGCTCTCGAGAATCCGCAAGTGCTCTCCGGCGGCGAGCAGCAGCGCATCGGCATAGCCCGGGCCATCGTGGCGCGTCCCAAATTGCTGCTGGCGGACGAACCCACCGGCAATCTTGACCCGGACATCAGCGCAGAAATCATGCAGCTGTTCATGCAGTTCAACGCCTCGGGAGTGACCGTCCTGTTTGCCACCCACGATCAGAGCCTGCTGGACACCTTCCGCTACCCGCGACTGCAGTTGCATCAGGGCAAGCTCACCAGCGCGCCTCAGAATGCTGACGAGGCTGCCTCGCCGCGGAACCGGCAGAACCCGGGCAAGGGGTGACGACGTCTTGAGCCATCTTCGACAGTCTGCGAGACACATGCAGTCATGAGTATTGAACAAGCTGCCAATGCCGCCGGTCCTCGCTGGACCTACACCAAGCGAGGTTATGCCCTGGCTCAGAGCCTGCGGCAACTCAAACGCCACAAGTTCGCCAGTCTCATCACTCTGCTCGTTCTGGGCATCACCCTGGCGCTACCCGTCATGCTGCTGTTTGCCAGCAGCGCCCTGCAACAGCTGAGCAGCCGCAGTATCGATGGTGAAAGCCTGACGGCCTACCTGCAGGAGAGTGTCAGTGATCTGGACGGGGCTGCACTGGCGGTGCAATGGGCCTCCATGGAAGGGGTACGCGATACGCGCTACATCAGCCGTGACGAAGCCTTGGCCGTGTTTCGGGAAAACAGCGATATCGGCGCGGCCATTGATGCGCTGGGCAGCAATCCTCTGCCCGGTGCGATCATCGTCTTTCCAGATGGCAATATATTGCGGGCCGGTGCGGTCGAGTCGCTGGCAGCGACGCTGCGCCAGAACGAAGCCGTGGAACGCGTGCAATTCGATCTTCGGTGGATACGCCGTCTGCAGGCCGTGGTTTCCCTGATACAGCTGGTAGGCGGCCTGTTGGCACTCTTCCTGACGCTGACGGCACTGTTGGTCATTGGTAATACGATTCGCCTGGAGCTGTTGCGCCGACGCAGTGAAATGGAGGTCGCCAGCCTTCTGGGAGCCGGCAGTTTCTTCATGAACCGGCCCATTCTGTATATTGGAGCACTCTATGGACTGCTGGGCGGCGTTGTGGCCAGCATTATTGCCGTTATTGCATTCAATGCGATCAAGCAGCCCGCCGATGACCTGTCATCCTTGTATGAGAGTACCTTTCGGTTGAGTCATCCCACGGCCTCCCAGATAGGCATCGTTCTCGCTGTATCCATTGCACTGGGAATCGTGGGAGCACTGTCCAGCATGTACCGACCATCACAGCAACTGACTCACCGTGGATCAAACGGCAGTTGATCTGACAAGTCCTTGTTTTCGTAAGAATAAGCATCAAGAAACAAATCGGCAGGTAACGGTCAGAGTGTGTAAATAAGACCGGAACCTTGCCGCTATTTAGCACTCATAACTGTCGAGTGCTAAGATAACGCCGTCCCGACGGTTGTTGGAGAAATATCTAATGAGTAACGCCCTGACTGCTAACAAGAACACAGCCATGACCATCCCGGTCATTGCTGATGACCTGAACAGCTATCTTGCGAAAATCGCCAATATCGATCTGCTGTCCGTCGAGGAAGAGCAGAAGCTGGCGCGCCGCCTGAGAGATGATGAGGATCTGGACGCTGCGCGTCAGTTGGTCATGTCGCAGCTTCGCTTCGTGGTTCATATCGCGCGCACGTACAAGGGCTATGGTCTGCCAATGGCCGATCTGGTCCAGGAAGGCAATATCGGCCTGATGAAGGCGGTCAAGCGATTCGACCCCGATGTCGGTGTGCGCCTGATTTCTTTCGCCGTTCACTGGATTCGTGCCGAAATTCACGAGTACGTCATTCGTAACTGGCGCATCGTGAAGGTGGCAACCACCAAGTCACAGCGGAAACTGTTCTTCAAGCTGCGTAGCGCCAAGAAGCAACTGAACTGGTTCAGCCAGGAAGAAGTAGAGGCCGTGGCCAAGGATCTCGGTGTTGACGAGAAAGTCGTTGTCGAGATGGAATCACGCATGCACGGGCATGACAGTGCCTTCGATGCACCTCCGGGTGCCAGCGAAGATCGTGTGAGCCTGTCTCCTTCCGAATCGCTCTTTCAGGAACAGGATGATCCATCCATGATTCTGGAGCGCGAAGACGGTCGAAACAACTCTCACGAGGGTCTGGCCGCCGGATTCGAAATTCTGGATGAGCGTAGTCGTACGATCCTGCAGCGTCGCTGGCTGGAAGACGAGAAGTCGACTCTGCATGAACTAGCCGATGAATATGGCGTATCTGCCGAGCGCATTCGCCAGATCGAGAAGGCTGCGATGAAGAAGATCAAGACCCATCTGATGGCTGCCTGATCTCGCACCAATCCGAACGCTTGACGCCTGTAGCGTCAGGCCGGAATAAAGGAAAAAGAGGCCGCCCCCGGCTCGATCAGGGGCGGCTTTTTTTTGCCTCCCTCAATGAGCTACCCCTGCACTGCATGCAGATTCGCTCACATGAACCATGGGACAGCGCGAATCCGGACCATGCCGCTGCCCGGAGGCTCCTTCCCCAGCCACTGAAATTCGGTACCAGTCGGGGTACGCTGGGTTTCCGTCCACGCATTTGCCCCGGAACCGCCCCACCATGCCCACTCCCAAGTCTGACTCACCGCGCCAACACGACTACACCGCCCGAATCGAATGGACCGGCAATACCGGACAGGGCACCAGCAGCTATCACGCCTATCAGCGCAGCTGGGACATCTCCACCCCGGGGAAACCGACCGTTCACTGTTCCAATGATCCGCTCCTGGGCGGTGATCCCGATCGCCACAATCCGGAAGATCTGCTACTGACGACGGTTTCCGCCTGTCACATGCTCTGGTATCTGCACCTGGCCAGCAACCAGGGCATCGTCGTGCAGGGTTATGTCGACAATCCGGTGGGGGTCGGAGAAACAAGTCCGAACGGGGCGGGGCGTTTTCTGTCTGCCACCTTGCATCCACGTATCCGCCTGTCAGCCGGTTCGGACTGTCAGCAGGCCGATGCCGTACATGGTCTCATTCACCAGTACTGCTTCATAGCACGTTCACTGAATTTTCCGGTGCATGTGGATGCCAGTTACGAATTGGCAGCCGACCTTTGATGTCGGTGAAGGCCCATCAGCAACCATCACCGCTAGTCACTGAGCGTCACTGAGCGTCACTGAGCGTCACTGAGCGTCACTGAGCGTCACTGAGCGTCACTGGGGCAGTTTCGATCAAAACGGACCGTCACTGCCAGCCCCGGCTCATTGTCATCCATGGCGATACGGCCACAATGCAGATCCGATATGGCCTTGACCAGGCTCAAGCCAAGCCCGGTACCACGAGTCGTACGGCTGCGTTCGAGCCGATACAGGCGCTGGAATACCTTCTCTCGCTCAGCGGCAGGTATCCCCGGCCCTGAATCGGCCACCCGAAACCAGACGATGCCACCCTCTTCACCGGCACTCAATCGTATGACGGTATTGTCGGAACAATGATGTACTGCGTTTTCGATCAGATTGACCACCAGTTGCAGTAGCAGCTGCCTGTCACCGAACATCGGCAACGACTGCCCCGTCGGCATGTCCATGATCAACTCCTGGCAATGCTCATCGACAACGGGCGAATACACCTCGGCCGCGGTCTCCAGCACATTGGCCAGATCAAAATGCCTGAACTGCGACTTGCGTGCTCCGGCCTCGATCTGAGCTATTCGCAGCAGCGCTTCGAAGGTTGCGTTGATTGCCTGGGTTTCTTCCAGCGCTTCATCGAGCTCCTGCCCGACACAGGCACCCGAGCGACTCTTGCTGGCTGCCTCTTCAAGGCCGATATACAGCCGGTTGAGCGGTGTTTTCAAGTCATGCGCAATATCGGTGCTGACCTGTCGCATACCGTTGACCGTGTGTTCAAGACGCTCCAGTGAGCCGTTGATCTTCTCGGACAGTTGGTCGACGTCGTCACCGGCACAACTGACAGGCAGACGCGCACGCAGATTGCCCTTGCCGACGGCATCCAGTGAAGCTGATATGCGGCCCACCCGTTTGTGGGTACTCCGTGCAAAGTACCCCCCGACCACAAAAGCCAGCAGTGTGGACAACAGGGATGTCCACAGCAGACAGGACAGTGTGATCTTGCGCAGCTCGACCAGGTCATCGAGGCTCTTTCCCATCGAGAGCTCGAAATCACCGATATTGCCGGTATAGAAGCGGTACTGGCTGTTGTCACCTTCCAGCCCCAGATCTTCACCGGTGAGTATCTCCCAGCCCGAGCTGGCCTGGCACACCGGCAGATTGCCTGCCACTCGCTCACCCTCGGCATTCGAAAGATGAAAACCCATTGACGACACCATCGGCAGGTTGCTGCGCGCATCGGCCATCTTCACGACAGCCTCGATGCCAATGGTTTCGTAGACATCCTGCATGTCCGCAAAGCGCCCCTCGATGGACTTGTCGATCCGCTCGAGCACCCGATCCTGCAAGGTCGTGTAGACCATGTAGGCACCGCCACCAAAGCACAGGGTGAACAGCAACCAGAACAGGAAGCCCATGCGAAAGGAAATGCTGCGCAGCAGTCCGAATCGCTGAAACAAACGACCCTGCAGCCGAGCACTCAGTGAATCTGTCTGGACAGGGATCGCAGTGGTCGATTCTTCCGGGCAGGTGATGCCCCGCCCCGGACAGGAACTGCCCAGAGAGTTGCCGATGGCATTCGCCAGAGAACGAACCTTGCCACCTGCTACCGTATTGTCCGATGTCGCTGCCATCAACTGATTCCCGTCTCCTTCCGCAGCCCGGATTTACGCGACTGCGGCGCTGGGCGCCACGCTGTCAACGTGGGGCGTGCATGCTGTAACCCAGATTGCGCACCGTGTGCAGCAAAGGCTCCGGGAAAGGTTTGTCTATCTTGCTGCGCAGACGACTGATATGCGTCTCTACAACACTGGTCTTGGGATCGAAATGAAAGTCCCACACCTGTTCGAGCAACATGGTACGACTCACGACTCGCCCCTCATTGCGCATCAGCACCTCCAGCAGGGTGAATTCGCGCGGCTGTAGCTCGATATCCTGATCGGCCCGTCGAGCCGTTCTGGACAACAGATCCAGATGCAGATCGGCCACTTGCAGATGGGTCGTTTCCACAGACGCTGCCGGGCGTCGAGCCAGGGCATTGACCCGAGCCAGCAGCTCCGAAAACGCAAAAGGCTTGGTCAGATAATCGTCGGCACCCGCTTCCAGCCCCGCAACCCGGTCATCGACACCGGACACGGCGGTCAGAAAGATCACCGGCGTCTTGTTACCCGAGGCTCGCAGGCTCTTCACCAGTGACAAGCCATCCAGTCCCGGCAGCATTCGATCCACCACCAGCACATCATATTCCGCCTGCAGACACTGGATCATGGCCTCCCGACCATTCTCCAGAACGTCAACCACATGACCCGCTTCCTTGAAACCCCGGGCGGCATAGTCGGCTGTGTGGCTATCGTCTTCAACCAACAAGATGTGCATCAGTTCTCCGTGGAGGTAATCGGCCTGGTCAGTGCCAACGCTTGCATTCAGCGCGTGACGAGGCTTGCTGGAATCCATGATATTCCATCCCCTGAATCATTGTCCAAGGCACGATGCATTACCACAGACGCCGCGCAGGCCGTCTTCTCCCCGGATCGGCAACAGGGACGTTGTTTCCAATGCAAGGTCTGGTAATGTCATGCGATGTAGTCCGGTTGTGACCACGCCTGTTCGAAGGGGCTGGCAGCGATGGCTGGCCTGTCTTCAGGCTGGATCCCTGAACGAGACTATCGGACATGAAGCTGTCAGCGCCATTGCCGGTAACTTACGGTTCTGTATGGTGTTTTTCATGTCGTACGAGTCAGGGAGGCCAATACTTCGCGCGCATGGTCAGCAATACGCAACACCAGAGGGTGCCGCAGGCGACGCTGCGGAGAGATGGCAATGAAGGTCTCCACCACTTCATCGATGTAGCCGATGGGACTCGCATGACAGCTACCGGCAATATCGGACGCCACCACACCGGGGGCCGGAAAGACACCTTGACCCGCCTCTCCGAATGTCTTCATCAGCGCGCTGTCATCGAACTCGGCAACCACGCGGGGCACGATCTCGATTTCATCGAACCAGTGATCCAGACTGCGGCGCAGGGCGCTGGATGCATCCGGCAGCAATACCGGGACATCGGCCAGGGACTGCGGAAAACCGCTCGACAAGCGCGGTGCCCATTCATTCGGTGCAAAAAAGGCCAGATTGCTCGACCCCAGGGCATGATTGTAGGCGCGCACGTTCAGCCCGGTGGGAACAGGCCTGTCCGACAGAATCAGGTCCAGCTTGTGAACTGACAGATCAGCCAGCAAGGACTCCAGCTTGCCCTCCGAGCAGGACAACCGAACCGGCTCATCGCCGCCCAGTGTCACACCCAGCAAACGGCAGGCAACCAGCTTGGGAAAGGAATCGACGATGCCGACACGCAGTGAGCGAGGGGTTTCTTCCCCTGTTGATTGCAGACGCTGCGCCAGAGCCGTTCCGACCGAGAAGATCTCGTCGGCGTAGGTTTGCACGACTCGCCCCGTCTCAGACAGCGTCAGGCCTCTCCCGACGCGCAGAAACAATGGCTCTCCGATGGCCTCCTCGAGTAACTTGATCTGACCACTGACGGTCTGCGGGGTCAGATGCAACACCTTTGCGGCCTTCGCCACACTGCCTTCACGCGCAACGGTGTGAAAGTACAGCAGATGGTTGTAGTTCAGGTGTCGCATGCATGAACTCTCCAGGTAACCGGAATGAACGTCATTGAACCAGCAGAACCGTATAGGCAGCAAACGCCGCCAGCAGACTGCCTCCGACCCATCGACCCACATGCCCGGGACGCCAGGCCAGCAGCAGAACCAGGAAAGACAGAAGCAGCATGATACTCAGTGGCAGCATGTCGACACCACGGCTGTTGATCGGTGACACCAGGCCGCTGAAACCCAGAACCAGGCCGATATTCAGCATGTTGGAGCCCACGACATTCCCCACGGCCATGTCCGTGTCGCGGCGAATGACGGCCATCACGGTGGCCGTGATCTCCGGCAGACCGGTACCAATCGAGGTTACCGTCAGCGCAACAACGGCATCCGGCACACCGAAATACGTGGCCAGCCCCACCCCTCCCCAGATCAGACTCTGCGCTCCGAGCAGCAGCAGCAAGACCCCGGCAGTGATGAAGAACAGACTCGGCCAGATGCTGTGCGGCTCGGCCTGCCGGACTTCCTCGCCCAGGGCCTCTTCCAGGTCGGGCACACCGTCCACGCGCATGACCCACCAGACACTACCGACGGCGCCAGACAGCAGAAATGCGCCCGCTATTCGCCCCAGATGTCCATCCACCAGAAACCCGAACCCCATCACCGTCAGTCCGAGCATCAAGGGCAACTGGTGCACCCGGATGGCACGATTGATGGCCAACGGCATGATCAGCGCGCCCAGGCCCAGAACAATGGCGATGTTGACGATGTTCGAGCCGACCACATTGCCCGCCGCCACGTCGCCGTAGCCTTGCAAGGCCGCTCCAGCGCTCACGAACAGCTCTGGCGCACTGGTCCCCAGTGATATCAGGACGAAGCCGATGACGGCGGCAGACCAACCCAGTAAACGGCCAACAACCGTGGCACCCTTCAAAAGGAGATCTCCACCGAAATACAGGCCGAGACAGCCACAAGCAATGGCCAGCAGGAACAGAAACATGACGAATTAGGGATCCATTGATGTACGTGTGATGGACAACCAGCCGCGAACCTGCACTGCGGTGTCGATCCATCTCCCGCTGAGCGTGCAGGAATGTTTCCAGCAGGCGGCTCATCCATACATAGTGTCGGCCACTCGGCAAGCACTGAACAGTCGTGCTTTCCTGCTGAACGATTCGTGAATCACGAATCATGCCGCGCAATATAGCGGCTTTCCCGGACTATTCGAGATCCCTGACCATCGAATTCAGGTCACGACAACGGATCAGGACATCAGCGCCATGACGACCGGCACATAGTGATCCACCAGCATGATGCCGAACAACCACATCAGGTAGTTGATGGAGAACACGAAGGTCTTGATGGGTTGGCTGGTAGCCTTGTCGTCGAACATCTTCCAGGCGTGATACAGGAACATGGCACCCAGAATCAGCGCCCCACCGAGATACAACAGACCGCTCATGTGAATCAGGTACGGGAAGATCGAGATGACAACCAGCAGCACGGTATAGAGAAAGATCTGCACACGTGTGAACGGGATGCCATGTGTCACGGGTAGCATCGGTATATCGACCTTGGCATAGTCATCACGACGATGAATCGCCAGAGCCCAGAAATGCGGTGGTGTCCAGATGAAGACAATCAGGAACAACAGCAGGGCCGATGCACTGACCTCACCGGTCACCGCCGCCCACCCCAGTACCGGCGGCATGGCGCCTGCAGCCCCACCGATGACGATATTCTGCGGAGTGGCACGCTTGAGATACACCGTATAGATGATGGCGTAGCCGATCAGGGAGAAAAAGGTGAGTACGGCTGTCAGCGGGTTGACCAGAAACACCAGAATCGCCATGGCAATGACCCCCAGCAACAGTGCAAAGACCAGACACTGGCGAGTGGACAACGCTCCCATCGGCAGCGGCCGATTCTCCGTGCGCTTCATGATGGCGTCGGTACGCTGGTCAATCACATGATTGATGGCAGCCGCAGAGCCCGACGCCAGACCGATACCAAGCAGCCCGAAAACGCTTTCCTGCAGGGGTAGCCACAGGGGCACGGCCAGCGCCATGCCCACCAGCGCCGTGAATACCAGCAAGAGCACGACCTTGGGTTTCGTGATCTCGAGGTAGTCACGCCAGTGCGCAACAGCATGACTGAGCAGTCCGTCTGAAGCTTTGATGTCAGTAGAGATTTTCATGGTGTATTGCACTGCCGATCGCGGCATTCAGCTGCGATATCAAGTGCCTGAGGTTAACCGATGCGCGATACTTTTAACAGGTGCTTGATATCCTTGAGCATGGATTCCGGAGGCAGATCGGCAGGAAAGCGCAGCATGACATTGCCGAACGGATCCAGCAGATAGATGGCGCCGGTCGAGGATTCCATGGCGGACTCCGCCGCACGAACCTGGTCCTTCAGAACGGCCTGTTCCGCTGGACTACCCGTGGCGACGATCAGACCAAGGTGTTCCGCCTGCAAGGCTTCATCCAGTTGTTCGGCCGATTCTGCCAACACCACTCTCTGCACACGATCCATACGCTGATTCAGCGCAAGCCGTACCTGCCTCATGTTGTAGAGACTCATTCTACATGCATCCAGACACTCACCTTCGGGCATGTACAACATCGTCCAGATACCGTAAAGGCTTTCCAGTTCTAATACTTCATCCGACGCCTGCAGGCTGAATTCGGTGAGGGGAACCGCCGGCTTGATCAGTTGCCCGCGCGATGTATCGCCCACCTGACCGCCGCTCAATCTCACCACCTGCAGGTAGATCGTCGCCAGAATCAATGGCACGGCAAAAACCGCCAGAATGGTCAGCAGCTTGATTCGCGACGCACGACGTTTGACCGGATCGATCTCGGGATAATCGGATTCGCTCTTGGGCGAGGCGGTTTCACTCATGATGGTTTTCTCTGATCTGATCCGGTTCGTGACTTGCGCGTGTTGACCACGACAAAGATGATGGTCAGTGCCAGCGCCATCGCGAACCATTGAAACGCGTAACTATAGTGTTTTGCCGGTCCGGATGCCGACGGTTGCCAGTTGGCAATCAGCCATTCTGGGCGAGCAGTCAATACCGTGCGGTCGGAACCGTCTTCTGCCAGAGTCTGTGCCTGGACCAGCACAGGTAACAACGGAACACCCAGCACCTTTTCGATGGCCTGGTAATCCAGATACTGAAGCAGCTGGGGCCATTCGCCCTCCTCAGGCAGTGCTTCGCCACTGGCAAAACCCTTGGAAGGTCTGGACAGGAAGCCTTCGATGGCTACTGACCGCTCTGATGCCGTCTCCGGCAAACTGACAGTGGGTAGTTGCGCTCGCGATGGTCCGGGTGCGATCCATCCGCGGTTGACCAGTACCCATTGCCCACCTTCAAGTTGCAGTGGCACCAGAACCTCGAATCCAGCCTGTCCCTTGTGCGTACGATTATCCCACAATAATTGACGGGTTCCATCGTATTCACCCTGCATCGACACCCGTGTATAGGATGCTGCCGCCGCCTCGATGTCCTCGATGTTCGTCAGCGGAATCGCCGGTGCACGGCGAGAAGCCTCCGCCGCCTCGGCCATCGATACCTTCAGGGCCGCCCGATTCAGCTGCCAGTTCCCCAACCAGAGCATGCAGGACAGCAATGCTGCATAGAGCACTACCGCCCAGAGTCTGGGAGTAAACTGGTAATCAAAGAATCTCATGGTCCTGCTTGATGCTACTCGTTAAATTTGTCGTCATTCTGCTGTTGTGCTTTGTCATCATCAGCCTGTTCAGCGGACTGTACTTTCTGGTCAAGGACAAGGGCCAGTCCAGCCGGACGGTCAATGCTCTGACCCTGCGCATAGGCCTGTCCGTCATCGCCATCATCATCGTGCTGATTGCCGGAGCCACCGGGATACTGGAAATGAACCCGGACCCCATGTCAGGCCAGTCGCCCTCGGTGAGCCGTGATGAGACGCTCGACCCACCGGATACGACGGCAACCCCGGAAACATCGATCTTCGGCAGTGGTGGCAGACGACGCGTCGAAGAAGGCTCCTGACAACTCCGGTACAAGCTCCCCTGCTCTGCCCCGTTCCTTACACCGATTACGCATTGCCCAATAAAAAAGGGCGAGAATCATCTCGCCCTTTCTCGACTGCTTCGCGCCCTGCTGCCCTGCCCGACCTGACGTTTCCAGCGCTCGTCAAGGTTCAGGAAGAAGCTGTCGGACCGATCGAATCCCGATCAGACCAGATAGACGAAGATGAACAGTCCCAACCAGACTACGTCCACGAAGTGCCAGTACCAGGCAGCGGCTTCGAAGGCAAAGTGATTCTCGGCGCTGAAGTGGTTGCGGATGGCGCGAATCATGACCACCAGCAGGATGATGGCTCCCATGGTGACGTGGAAACCGTGGAATCCTGTCAGCAGGTAGAACGTGGAACCGTAGATGCCACTGTTCATGGTCAGGTTCATCGCCGAATAGGCATGCATGTATTCTTCAGCCTGCAGAAAGACGAAGATGAAGCCCAGTGTGACCGTGGCCAGCAACCAGAGAATGAAAGGCTTGCGATGACCTGCCCGGATGGCGTGGTGGGCGAAGGTACAGGTGACACCACTGGTCAGCAGCAGCAGAGTATTGATCAGTGGCAGTCCGAACCAGCCCATCTGCTGGAAATTGCCGCCGATATCTCCCGGACCGTTTGTGGGCCAGACGTAATCGTATCCTTGATACAGCAAGGCATTGGTCACATCGGCGCCACCGCCGCCGATACCGCCAATCCAGGGACCGGAGAAGGTACGTGCATAGAACAACGCCCCGAAGAAGGCTGCGAAGAACATGACTTCGGAGAAGATGAACCACATCATCGACAGCCGGAAGGATGAATCGACCTGCGAGTTGTAGGCACCGGATTCACTTTCCTTGGCCACTTGTCCGAACCAGCCGAACATCATGAACACCATGACACCCACGCCAAGGAAGAACATCTCCCTGCCAAGCGGTGCGTCATTCAACCAGGATGCGAATCCATAGAAGAAGATGAACAGCCCGATGGACCCGACGATTGGCCAGCGTGCTGAATGAGGGACGTAATAGGCTGTTGTGGCACCACTCATGTCTTGATCCTTTGCGAGCGCGCTGGCGCCCGGATAGTCATTGAATACGAAAAATCAGCTTTGTTCTGGCGAACGGAAGAACGTGTACGACAATGTCACTCGATCGACATTGACGGGAATGTCAGGGTCGATGATGAAGGTCAGTGGCATGTGCATCGAGCCCTTCGCCTCGAACGCCTGCCGGGTGAAACAGAAGCATTCCGTCTTGTTGAAGTACTTCGCTGCCGCAAACGGCGTCACGCTGGGTGTCGCCTGGGCAACTACCGGCGTATTCGACAGATTCTCTGCATAGTAACTGGCGTGATACAGCGTGCCGGGCTTCACGGTCATGGTCTGGACATCCGGCCGAAAGATCCACGAGCCACTCTGGTTGATGCTGGCAGTGAATTCGACAATGATTTCGCGCTCCTCGGCAACCGTCGGAGCTTCTGCCACTTCACTGACACTGACTCGCCCGGTCTTGCCGTTGAGCCCGGTGATATCACAGATGATGTCGTACAACGGCACCATCAGATAACCAAAGCCGAACATGGCGCAAGCCAGCAACAGCATCTTGCCCGCCACCAGGCCATGTGAGCGTTGCTCGCGTACCTCTGCCACCTGCTCGCCAGTACCCTCGCTCATGCCACTTGCCCCCGGAAATACAGGATATAGATGATGCTGCCGGCATAGAGACACAGGGCGACTGCGGCCAGAAACAGCGGCAGGCGATAGCGTCGGAAGAAACCGGGAGCCGCGTCCTGCTCCCGGGTTTTCGACTGAGGTGCTTGCCCTTCACTCATGATGTGAGTTGTCCGCATGTTTCCGACTCACGTCTTATCGCGTAACCGTGTCCGGATTGATGACCGGTGCAGTTTCGAAGGTGTGATAAGGAGCTGGTGAGGCCACGGTCCATTCCAGACCACGAGCACCTTCCCAGACTTCATCCGTCGCCTTCTCGCCACCTTTCACACACTTGACGATGATGTAGACAAACATCAGCTGACTGAAACCGAAACCGAACGCACCGATGGTTGCGATCATGTTCCAGTCCGCGAACTGCAGACTGTAGTCCGGAATACGTCGCGGCATGCCCGCCAGACCAACGAAGTGCATGGGGAAGAACAGCACGTTGACGAAGATGGTGGAGATCCAGAAGTGCATCTTGCCCAGCTTTTCGTCATACATGTTGCCGGTCCACTTCGGCAGCCAGTAGTAGGTTGCAGCCATGAGTGAGTAGATCGCACCCGGGACCAGAACGTAGTGGAAGTGCGCGACCACGAAGTACGTGTCGTGATACTGGATATCGGCCGGCGTGATCGCCAGCATCAGCCCGGACAGGCCACCGATGGTGAACATGATCACAAAGCCGATGGCAAACAGCATCGGTGTTTCAAAGGTCATGGCACCGCGCCACATGGTAGCGACCCAGTTGAACACCTTGACCCCGGTGGGCACCGAAATCATCATCGTCGAGAACATGAAGAACAGCTCACCTGCCAGCGGCATACCGGTGGTGAACATGTGGTGAGCCCAGACGATGAACGACAGGAAGGCGATGGAAGCGGTTGCGTACACCATGGAGTCATAACCGAACAATGGCTTGCGCGCAAAGGTCGGGATGATGGAAGACACGATACCGAAAGCCGGCAGGATCAGGATGTACACCTCCGGATGACCGAAGAACCAGAAGATGTGCTGGAACATGACCGGATCACCACCGCCTGCAGCGCTGAAGAAGCTGGTACCGAAGTAGCGATCGGTCAGCAGCATGGTAACCGCACCGGCAAAGACCGGAATGGTGGCAATCAGCAGATAGGCCGTTATCAACCAGGTCCAGACGAACATGGGCATCTTCATGAATGTCATGCCAGGTGCACGCATGTTGAAGATGGTGGCCACGATATTGATGGAGCCCATGACCGAGGAGATACCCATGAAATGGATGGCAAAGATCACGAAGGCAAAACTGTCACCCATCTGCAGGACCAGCGGCGGGTACAGCGTCCAGCCACCTGCAGGACCACCACTGTCCATGAACAGCGTGGAGAGCATGATGATGAAGGCGAACGGCATGATCCAGAAGGACCAGTTGTTCAGACGTGGCAGCGCCATGTCGGGTGCACCGATCATCATCGGAATCATCCAGTTGGCCAGGCCGACGAATGCAGGCATGACCACACCGAAGATCATGACGATGGCGTGCAAGGTGGTCATGGAATTGAAGAACATCGGATCCACGATCTGGATGCCCGGCTGGAACAGTTCCGCACGGATGACCAGAGCCATGGCACCGCCGATGAAGAACATCAGCAGTGAGAACCACAGGTAGAGCGAACCGATATCCTTGTGGTTGGTCGTGGTGACCCAACGCATCAGACCCGGTGCAGGTCCGTGGTGGTCGTGATCATCGTGATGATCGTGCTGCTCGCCTGGCGCGTGGTGAGTGACGTCTGAAGCGCTCATCAGTTGACTCCCGTGTTTGAATTCAATTCAGGCATGGCAGCCACCTTGCCTGGCAGAGTCAGGTCATTCTCGGCTGTCTTGTTACCCAGACGCAGCGACTGAACCTGCGACGGCTGCAGCGTGTCGCCGGTACCATTGCCGAAGGCGTTGCGCTGATAAGTGATGACGGCGGCGATATCGGCGTCTGACAGAACTTCGGAGAAGCGTGACATCATGGTGCCTTCGACACCGTTCATGACCGTGCTCAGGTGCTTGTCGATGCTGCCGGTGGCCACGTCGCTGCCTGCGATGGCCGGGAACATGCCGGGGATGCCCTGTCCTTCAGCCTGATGACAGCTCATGCAGTTGGCCTGATAGACCTGCTCTCCAGCGGAGACCAGTTCTTCGTGGGCCCACTGACGCTCGGACTCATCACCTCGTGAAGCCATGGCCAGCTTCTGATCGGCTACCCACGCGTCGTATTCATCCTGGGGAACGGCACGCACGACAACCGGCATGAAGCCGTGGTCGCGTCCACACAGTTCGGCGCATTTGCCGCGATAGATGCCGGGCTCTTCGATAAGCGCCCAGTTCTCGTTGATGAAGCCGGGAATCGCATCCTTCTTGATGGCCAGATCCTGAACCCACCAGGAATGAATGACATCGGCGGAGGTGTGCAGAAAACGGATCTTCTTGCCAACCGGCACTACCAGCTCGTTGTCGACTTCACGCAGGTAGACATCTTCTTCGCCGTTGAATGACTCGCCCGGGAACGCTGTGGCCAGATCGATGTCGGAACCCTGCTGACGTGCCAGATTGTGTTCGCTCTTCAGCTGGCTGTAGAAGGAGACACCGCTGTCCAGATAATCGTAGCGCCAGCGCCACTGGTAACCGGTTACCTTGATGGAGAGCTCCGAGTCGCTGAAGTCTTCCATCTTGATGAGAACGCGGGCTGCCGGAATGGCCATGGCGATCAGAATGACCAGAGGCACGACGGTCCAGACGATTTCCACCGTGGTGCTCTCGTGGAAATCGGCAGGCTTGACGCCACGTGACTTGCGATGCAGGAACATGGAAACGATCATCACGCTGAACACGGCCACACCGATAGCCACGCAGACGTAGAAAATCCGCATGTGCAAGGTATGAACCTCGTTACTGATTTCTGTAACGCCTTTCGGCATGTTCAACGCTCCCCAGTCAGCCCATGCCCCGAGAGGCAGCATGAGCAGGACCAATGACAGAAGCGCCCAACGACTAACGTTAGACGTCATAACCATTCTCCAAGATGTATTACCGAAATTATCAACCGAATGAAACAATCAATGCAAGCGTTCGAACAGCGCTGGTCCATTGACTCCATGAGCCTCGCTACCGATATCGCATCACCGCCGACTGCACCTGACCTTTACCAAAAACCGAAACTCCGACACGCAGCTAGCGCGCCAGAGCAGACTTCAATTCTGCGTAGAGTGCTCGTTTTTCATCCTTGTTGAGACAGCTGCCCAGGGCATACCGCTCGCCATGGGCCACGACACTCAGATGACCGACCTCGAACACGCTATCGGGAAAACTGTAAGCCAACCGACTCCACTGGCGCGGCAAGTTTACAGTGACTTCGGGATGATTGTAGCCCCACTCGAGACGAATCGCTTCATTGTCGACGGTGATTACCTCTTTTCTGGACAATCTTTTCTGTGTCAGATAGAGACAGACAACGATCAGCACGACCTCGGCTCCCGCAAACGGCAGAATCATCCACATGCCGAACCAGGCCATCGCAATCGCCATGCCCATGCAGACAATTCCGAGCGATGCAGCCAGATAAAGATTCTGGCGCCAGCTCATCGAGCGATTGGCCATCACGATGATGCGCACGGTCGCCCCCTTGTCATCCTGTATCTCGATCATTCGCAGACTGCCTGTTGACCACGGAGGTATTCATCGAATGCCGCCCTCATCGATTGTACGATGGCAGACGAAAGATGGTTGTCCGAATGTGTACCAACGCTGTGGCACATCCGCCACCGTCAGGCACTGCATTCAATCGCGCGACTCGCCCGGCACGCCCTCGCTGCGCCGCCCCCGGCTGCCACGCAGACTGTCGATCGACACCCGGTATTCGTCACCCGCCCGTCTGCCTGGCAAATCCAGCTCCCCCTTCCAGCCATGCCCCTGCACCAGTTCCAATGTAACGGCAAAGCGCTCCGCATCTGCAGCAGCAGTATCCAGAGCCTGTCGCACACTCGGCGACATCAGGCCTTGACGGCGACCATTGGCGATATTGAGCGCACCCAACTCCCGCAACTCGCTCTGCAATGCCCCCATGCTCGGGTAGTCGACTCGCAGATTGTCGCGATCCAGCACCGGCGCGGCAAACCCCGATGCCATCAGGGTATCCCCCAGATCATGCATGTCCACCAGTCCGAAGCCGTGCGGATGACTGTCGATGGTGGCCCAGGCCGCCCGATACTCAAGCAGGGTGTCCGGTCCGGCACTGGTAAAGAAGAAGGCGCCGCCGCCAGTCAGAATTCTGGCGACTTCCTCGAATACCCGATGCGGTGAATGACACCAGGGCAGCAGCAGGTTGCAGACCACCAGGTCGAAGCTGCCGTCGGCAAAGGGCAAGGCATGCGGATCGCAGGCGACCGTTTCCGGAGAACCCGGCTCGGCTTGCAGACGGGTACGTACCGAACGCCATGGTCGCCGCAGCCAGCGTGACCAGGAATCCGGTTTGCCCGCGGTCGACGCCGGCCCCGGGGCAGGATCCGCACCGACAATCTGCGCCTGCGGGAAACGTCGCTGCAAGGCGTCCAGCTGATAGCCACTGCGACACCCCAGATCGAGCACACGTGTCGGCTCGATCGCCAGCAGATCCAGCCGCTCCCGCAGCCTTTCCCCAACGGTCTCGAACACCGCCGCATGCGCATCGAAACCACCTGCAGCCTTCTGGAAATGGCGACGCACCAGCGACATCGGGCCGGGTTGTATCAGCAGACTCATGCGTTCGAGCTCACGAACGAACTGCCAGCGAAGGGCACGGTGAAACCCCTTTTCCTAGTCGATTTGTCATCAGGCGTTTATCCCGTCGTCGCGATTCTTATATAGTGGTGCCAATTCCATCAGACACCCACTACTTGTGTTCAGCGCAGATCTTGCCATACCCGCCCTGTTCGTGGCTGTACTTGCCTACCTCGCAGGCTCCGTCTCTGCCGCCATTCTGGTGTGCCGCATGATGGGCCTGGAAGATCCGCGCACGGCCGGCTCCGGCAATCCGGGCGCAACCAATGTCCTGCGTGTCGGCGGCAAGCTGCCCGCCATCCTCACGCTGCTGGGCGATGGACTGAAGGGATTTCTGCCCGTGCTCATCACGGCCAACCTGATTGACCATCCGGCTACCATCGCTCTGGCAGCGCTGGCCGCATTCATCGGCCATCTCTACCCTGTATTCTTCAACTTCGAAGGAGGCAAGGGTGTCGCCACGGCACTGGGCGCCCTGCTCGGTATCGATCTCTCGGTGGGCGCCCTGGCATTACTGACCTGGCTGGCCGTCAGTCTTGCCTTCAAACGCTCCTCCCTGGCGGCTCTGGTCACTTTCGCCCTGGTACCGGTCTATCTCCTGTTCGAAGGCCACCAGACATTTGCCGCCGGCTTCTTCGTCATCGGCGCCTTCCTCTATTACACGCATCGCGGCAATATCCAGCGCCTGCTGAACGGCACCGAGCCTGTCATCGGCAAACGCTGAACAGCCGGCGAAACACTCAGGCCATCAATGACTCCAGCGGCCAGCGCGGCTTGACGCTGACCGCCAGATCACTGGATTCACCTCGCTGCAAGCGGCTGGCTCCCGCCAGTGCGATCATCGCGCCATTGTCGGTACAGAACTCAAGACGCGGGTAGAACACCTGCACTCCGTCGGCTTCCAGCGCATCAGCCGCCTGACGCAGCTGCCGGTTGGCACTGACCCCACCCGAGATGACCAGTCGCGACAGTCCGGTCTGTTGCAGCGCTCGCCGACTCTTGCCGATCAGCACCTCGACCACGGCCAGCTCGAAAGAAGCGGCCAGATCTGCCTTGAACCGCGCCAGCTCATCATCGCTGGTTCCCTGCTTCCCGTTGAATGCCTTGTAACGGGTTATGGCAGCGGTCTTCAGCCCGCTGAAGCTGAAATCCAGATCGGCTCGATCCATCATCGGCCGTGGCAGACTGACGTTTGCCGGATCACCTGTCTCCGCCAGCCTCGACAGCGCCGGACCACCCGGATAGGAAAGACCCAGCATCTTGGCCGTCTTGTCAAAGGCTTCACCAGCGGCATCGTCGATGGACTCTCCGAGCAGGCGATAGTCACCTGGTGCCTGCACGTGAATGAGCTGGGTATGCCCGCCGGACACCAGCAGACAGATGAACGGAAACTCCGGCGCTTCCGGCTCCAGCATCGGCGCCAGCACATGGCCCTCGAGGTGATGCACTCCCAGGGCCGGCCGTTGCAGTGCCCAGGCCAGCCCGCGAGCCATCATGGCACCGGTCAGCAAGGCCCCGGCCAGACCCGGTCCGGCGGTATAGGCCACAGCGTCGATCGCCGCCAGCTCGATACCCGCCTCATCGCAGACCTGACGGGTCAGCGGTACCAGGCGTCGAACGTGATCCCGCGAAGCCAGCTCCGGCACCACACCACCATACAGGGCGTGCAGATCCACCTGACTGAACA
The DNA here is from genome assembly GCA_947495035.1 of uncultured Granulosicoccus sp. Classification (GTDB taxonomy): domain Bacteria; phylum Pseudomonadota; class Gammaproteobacteria; order Granulosicoccales; family Granulosicoccaceae; genus Granulosicoccus. The sequence goes on along the minus strand of CANLXI010000003.1, from coordinate 67,676 downwards.
GGGCATGGGCCAGCAGACCCCGCTCGGTACAGTAGAGAGCCAGCCCCGTTTCATCACAGGAGCTCTCGATTCCGAGAATGATCATTGGACTTTCCGTCAAAATCCGGCGAGTGTAGCAGCAGCATTTCGTCCTTCGCCAGAACAGCCTGACACCTCGGGCGTCGGGCTACGGTTATATTTCTCTCAAGTTCGGTCGTCAACAGCCGCTCAGGTTCGGTTCCGGGTCGGACCACAGACCGCTCAGGCACTGTGCACGCGCAGAACCGGACGGGCTCTGCCTGTCAGCCAGTCAGATTTTTCCGGTATCTTGAGCAATCGGGTCGAAAACCGTTATACTAGAGAACTTTCCGCGATTCACCGAGTAATTCATTAATGCCTTCAGTACGCGTCAAAGAAAACGAGCCTTTCGAAATGGCACTGCGCCGTTTCAAGCGATCCTGTGAAAAGGCGGGAGTTCTCACCGAGACTCGCCGTCGTGAGTTCTACGAGAAGCCGACTACCGAGCGCAAGCGCAAGGCAGCAGCAGCCGTCAAGCGTCACCAGAAGAAGGTCTCCAAGGAGTCCTCTCGTCGCGTTCGTCTGTACTGATCTCGTAGATCAGGACTGGTGCCAACCGGGCACAATGTGCCCCGGTTGATTACAGCCGGTTTGCTGGTACAGTGAAGCTGCAATACCAGCGTTTTCAGTAGTAAGCAAAATTCAGTGTGCGTCGGCACCGCCTCAGGTTGAGCCAGTCTCAACGGTCTTACCGTGCGCATCCCTTCTAGCTGTCCTTCGGATCCACGTGATGAGTGATACCCGTCAACGCGTTCTGGATGACATCAAGACTGCGATGAAAGCAGGCGACAAGTCTCGCCTTGCCACGTTGCGCCTGATGTCAGCTGCCATCAAGCAAAAGGAAGTCGATGAACGCATCGAGCTTGATGAGACCGCCACCATTGCCATACTCGACAAACTGCTCAAGCAGCGTCGCGAGTCCATCAGTCAGTATTCGGCCGCGGGCCGGGACGACCTTGTCGCCCAGGAACAGACGGAAGCCGATCTGATTCAGACCTACCTGCCCGAAGCCATGAGTGAAGCCGAGATTCTGGCGCTGATCGATGGCGCCATCGTCGAGGCTGACGCCACGTCGGTCAAGGACATGGGCAAGGTCATGGCCATCGTGAAGCCGAAGATGCAGGGACGCGCTGACATGAGTGTTGTCAGCAAATCGATCAAGGACCGCCTGAACGGCTGAATCCTGTCCCCTTTGATGCCTCAGCAGAGAAAATCCCATGAGTGACACGACATTCCAGTTTCTCGACTTGCCCCGGAAAGACCCCAAGAAAGTCAAGGCAGCTGTTCGCATCAAGAATTTCAATGAAATCTACGGGCAGTTCTCTCCCGAGAAGGCAGCCGGCCAGTCTGCCCGCTGCCTGTCCTGTGGCAATCCTTACTGCGAGTGGAAGTGTCCCGTACACAACTACATCCCGAACTGGCTGAAGCTGGTTGCCGAGGGCAATCTGTTCGAAGCTGCCGAGTTGTCACACAAGACCAATTCACTGCCCGAGATGTGTGGTCGCGTCTGTCCACAGGATCGCCTGTGCGAAGGGGCCTGCACACTCAACGACGGCTTCGGCGCCGTCACCATCGGCTCCATCGAGAAGTACATCACCGATGAGGCGCTGAAACAGGGCTGGCGACCGGACATGTCCGGCGTTGTTGCCACTGGCCAGAAGGTCGCCATCATTGGCGCAGGCCCGGCAGGTCTGGGCTGTGCCGACGTTTTGACCCGCAACGGTGTCAAGGCGGTGGTCTACGACAAGTACTCCCAGATCGGCGGACTGCTGACGTTCGGCATCCCCCCGTTCAAGCTGGAGAAGGAAGTGGTTTTCACCCGCCAGGAAATCATGGAAGAGATGGGCGTCGAGTTCGTGCTGAATACCGAAGTCGGCAAGGACATCCCCTTCCAGCAACTGCTGGATGAATACGATGCAGTCTTCCTTGGCATGGGAACCTATACCTCCATGCGAGGCGGTTTCCCGGGCGAAGACCTGAAGAACGTGCATGAAGCGCTGCCTTTCCTGATTTCCAACGTCAACCATCAGTACGGTTGGGACGAGAATGCGGACAATTTCGTCAATCTCGATGGCAAGAAAGTCGTGGTACTCGGTGGTGGTGACACTGCCATGGATTGCAACCGTACTTCCATTCGCCAGGGCGCCCAGTCCGTCACCTGCGCGTATCGTCGTGACGAGAAGAACATGCCGGGCTCGCGCCGCGAGGTCAAGAATGCCAAGGAAGAAGGCGTGGAATTCCTGTGGAATCGCCAGCCTGTCGAACTGGTCGGCTCCGACTCCGGCAACGTCACCGGTGTCAGAGTGGTCACGACCCGCATGGGTGAAGCAGACGATCGCGGTCGCCGCATGCCGGAAGTCGTGCCTGATACCGAAGAAGTCATTCCGGCAGACGCAGTCCTGATCGCTTTCGGCTTTCGCCCCAATCCGGCCCCATGGTTCACCGAGTTCGGAATCGACACCGATGATCGCGGTCGCGTGGTTGCTCCCGGCCACGGGGCGCTCATGCATCAGACCAGCAATCCGAAGGTGTTTGCCGGTGGCGATATGGTCAGAGGTTCCGATCTCGTGGTAACAGCCGTTTTCGAAGGGCGCAACGCTGCAGAAGGCATCGTGCAATATCTCGCCACCGAACGGGCTGCACAGACCTCCACTCATACCGTCACAGCCTGACGGTTGCCCAGTTCAATGTGACCATGACCGCAGCTCTGCAGAACGACCTTTACCTTCGCGCCCTGAACCGCGAGGAGACGGAACGCACGCCCGTCTGGGTGATGCGTCAGGCGGGTCGCTACCTGCCAGAATACCTGCGAGTGCGTCAGCAGGCCGGCGACTTCATGTCACTGTGCAGCAACCCGGAACTGGCCTGCGAAGTCACTCTGCAGCCGATTGACCGATTCAATCTGGATGCGGCCATCCTGTTCTCGGACATTCTCACCATCCCTGATGCCATGGGACTCGGGCTGCATTTCGAGGCCGGTGAAGGCCCGAAATTCTCCAGTCCGGTGCGCTCGCGTGCCGATGTCGAGAATCTGCCCGTGCCCGACCCGAGCGACAAGCTGCGTTATGTCATGGATGCTGTCAGCACCATACGCCGCGAACTCGATGGCCGTGTGCCACTGATCGGATTCTCCGGCAGCCCCTGGACACTGGCCACCTACATGGTCGAAGGTGGCGGCACCAAGGATTTCTCGAAGATCAAGGGCATGCTGTTCTCCGACCCGGCCCTGCTGCACGAGATGCTGGACAAGACGGCACGCTCGGTCATCAGTTACCTGAACGCGCAGGTAGAAGCCGGTGCGCAGTCTCTGATGATTTTCGACACCTGGGGTGGCGTTCTGTCACCAGCCAACTATCGCGAGTTTTCCCTGCGCTACATGCAGCAGATTGTTGACGGTCTGACTCGCGAGGCCGAAGGGCGCAAGGTACCTGTCGTGCTGTTCACCAAGAACGGCGGACAATGGCTGGATATCATGGCCGATACCGGCTGTGATGGCCTGGGTGTCGACTGGACCATCGACCTGGCCGATGCCCGGCGAAAAACCGGCGATCGCGTTGCCCTGCAGGGCAACCTGGATCCGTCCGCATTGTATGGCTCACCCGAGAGCATTCGCAGCAACGTCAAGCGTGTGCTCGACAGCTACGGTGCAGGCCCGGGACATGTCTTCAACCTGGGTCATGGCATTCACCAGCACGTCAATCCGGATCACCTGGGTGTCATGGTGGAAGCGGTGCGTGAATTGAGCCAACGCTAGGCTCCTGCGGCTCAATGCAGGGCCGGCTTTCGTCAGTAGTACCTGCCTGCAACGACACGTCACCCGCGCCGCGTCGTTACATGCGCATTTTCGATGATTAATGATGATAATTAATCACTTTAAGTAAGGAGCCGAATCAGGCAATCTCAGTCCAACTTGCTGCGATAACGAAACCCGGGTGACGAGCTTCCTGCGGCTCTGGTAGAAAGCGGATGGCTTTCCAGGAGCACTTGCATCGTGGTCAAGTGACAACCGTGTTCATCAAACGAATGGAATGGACGACGTCAGTCTGATCGTCGCTGCCATTCGTGAGCTGAGCGTTGACGCCGAAAAGGATTGCCCAATGATTCAAGACAACCCCGCTCTCATCGCAGCAATTCGTGACCGTTTTGCTCATGTGGAGAGCTGCCCCTTTCAGGGACCACGCATCTACCTGGAAAATGGCGGTGGTGCATTGACCCTGAAATCGGTGATCGAGACTTCGGCGTTCCATGCCGCCATTCCCGATAACCAGGGTCGAGACAATCCGGCGGCCGCCGCGCTGTCCGGCATCATTGACAAGGCACGGGCAGATCTGCGGACCTTCATGAATCCGGCCGCAGGACAGTTCATTGTTGGCGAGACCGGCACGGAACTGTTGTTTCGCATGATCCGCACTGCCTGTGTCAACGCAGCAAAGGGTTCCAGGGTCATCGGCAGCTCGATCGAACACCCTTCCAGTCGCAGCGCGGCACAGCACTGGGCGGGTATCGCCGATCTCGAGTATGTGAACGTGCCGCACCAGGATTCACTCGGCCTCGTCACTGCCGACGACTATGCTGCCTGCATGACCCCGGACGTGGCGGTAGCAACCATCCTGCACGCCTCCCCTGTCACCGGCATCGGTATGGATGTGGCCGCCATTTCCAGAGCTATCCGTGCCGTAGCGCCAGAGTGCTTCATCATTGTCGATGGCATCCAGCACGCCGCTCATGGCCAGATGAATCTGCAAGCCTACGATGTCGACGGCTATGCGATTTCACCCTACAAGGTATTTTCACGCCATGGTTATGGCATCGCCTGGATCTCCGACCGACTCACCGAATTGCCTCATGAAGCCTTGAATGGCGGGCCCGTTGGTAACTGGGAACTGGGCACACGCGACACCGGTGCCTTTGCAACGATCTCCAATGTGGTCGAGTATTTCGACTGGCTGGGTGGCGAAGTCTCGGATGAGACCGAACCTCGGCTACGCATCGAGGCGGCCGGCAGAGCAATTCACACCTATGAAACCCATCTGACCAATGCATTGGTCAATGGCACCGCCAACCTGCCCGGGCTGCGCAGCATGAATGGCGTCACCATCATTGCCGGGGCAGACAATCCGAAACGTGAAGGCACCGTGTCTTTCGTGGTGGATGGTATTGCGTCCGCTGACATTGTCGACTTGCTGAAGAAGCAAGGAATCCGCACCCACACCCGCAAGGCTGACCACTACAGCGGCAATGTTCTGATTCCATTGAATCTGCCCGACTGCATACGTGTCTCCATGTGCCACTACAACACAACGGATGAAGTGGCTCGGACGCTGAAAGCGATCAGGGAAATCATCAGCAGCAAGTCACACGTCACTTCGTGAAATGACCTCCCCCAGCCAACGCGAGATCACTACATGAACAGTTTGCTGGCCTTGTCTTGTCGTGACACTCTGACTCGGCACGACGTGGACTGACTGGTGGAAAGCCCCGACTTGCAGATGTCCAGGCTCGGCGAAAGCGGCTTGCTGTTTCAGAGCAAGGGTCCGCTCAGCCTGGATGTTCAAGGACACTATTGGTCTCTGGACCTGCAGTGCCGGGACATTCAGGGCGTGGCTGAATGCGTTCTTGGTATGCACAGCCTGCTGCTGTGCCTGTCCCCGGACGCAGACCCGGAAGATATTCACCAGCGGGTATTACAATCGTGGAGATCGATCACGCCGATGGCTCCAAGGTCCACCCTTGTGGATATCCCCGTAGTCTATGACGGGGAAGATTTGAACGGTATAGCGGCCCGCAAGCATCTGTCTGTTGCAGAGATCGTGCTACTTCATACCAGCGGCGAATACACGGTGTTTGCACTGGGAAGCCAGCCCGGCTTTCCTTACCTGGGAGGTCTGGATGAACGTCTTGCCGAACCTCGACGGACCGAGCCTCGGGTACGCGTCGAAGCTGGCAGTGTGGTGATCGGCGGTGGCCAGACGGGCATCATTTCACGCACATCGCCATCCGGCTGGCACATTATCGGGCACACCGAGACTCAGCTGTTCGACATCAACAGAACACAGGCTGCCTTGTTGTCACCCGGTGACAGAGTCCGGTTTACCGCAGTGGCGATGAGCACGTGATCGAGATCATCACACCGGGCTTCTACTCATCGGTTCAGGATCAGGGTCGATTCGGCCATCGATCCGCTGGCGTTGGCTCTTGCGGGGCCATGGATGCGCAAGCGCTTGCCATCGGCAATGCAGCCCTGGGCAATACGGCCGACGCCGCGGCTCTGGAATTCACCTTGGGCGGCTTCGAGATCAAGGCGCAAAGCGATATCACCCTATGTCTGACAGGCGCACCGTTGGATGCAGAGATAGACGGTCGACCATTGTTCCGCTGGTGGGTGCAGACCGTCTTGAAAGGGCAACAACTGAAGGCCGGACGCTGCCAGTCCGGGATGCGTGTCTATCTCTGTGTACGGGGTGGTATTGATGTACCGCTGGTTCTCGGTTCGAGGTCGACCGACCTCAAGGGGCATTTTGGCGGCGTCGACGGTCGAGTGCTGAAGAGCGGCGACAAGCTGAGCGTCGGAGGCAGCCGCAACCCGGTCAAACCCACGAGGCTTGGCCTGAGCCCCAGAAGCTTTCCCGAGCTCTGGAGAGATCTGGACGAGACACCAACACTGAGATTCGTGCCGGCGAACGAATGGGATGAACTGGACACCAGCAATCAGGCTGAATTTCTGCGCACCGACTGGCAAATTACCCCCGAAAGCAACCGCGTCGGTTACCGGCTCTCCGGTCCGCAACTGCGAACAAGGACCCCGCGTGAAATGCTGTCTCACGGGATATTGCCAGGCACGATTCAGTTGCCACCCTCAGGACAACCCGTGGTTCAGTTGATGGATGCGAACACCGCGGGTGGCTATCCGAAACTGGGCAAGATCATCGACGCGGATTTGCCGGTTCTGGCACAGGTCCCATTGGGAAAACCAGTTCGCTTCCAAGCGTGCGCTGTCGAGGACGCCGTGGCAGCGCGAGAAGCACAGCAAAGGCAAACAGACAGAATACGGTGCCTGATGGCAATGGCTCGAGAGGACTACCGGGGAGCAATGAATTGAAAACGATTGACGTCAACTCCGACCTGGGGGAAGGCTTCGGCCCTTACCGCATCGCCCCTGACGAGCAGATCTTTCCCCTGGTCACATCCGCCAACATTGCCTGCGGGGCTCACGCCGGCGACCCGATGGTGATGGCTCAGGCTGTGACCCTTGCAGGCGAACACAAGGTCCGGATAGGCGGACATGTCGGTTACCCCGATAGAAACGGTTTCGGCCGACGCGCCCTGACGATGTCGCTGAAGGAACTGGAACTCGAGACCCTATCGCAACTGGGAGCACTGAGCGCAATTGCAGAACATGGTGGACACAGGCTGACTCACGCCAACTTTCACGGCGCACTGGGCAACCTGTCATTTGTCGATGCCGATGTCGCGCGCACACTGATACAGGCCATGAAATCCTTTGACCCGACACTCAAGTTCATCGGTTTACCGCATACCGAGGCTGCCTTGGCGGCAGAAAATGCGGGTGTCGAAACCATCCGATCCTTTCTCGCAGACCGCGGCTACATGGCAGCTGGCAGACTGGCGCCACGTGGAACCGAATCTGCGCTGATCAGCGATCTGGGAGCTGTAGAGTCAAGAGTGGCTCAGACACTGTCAAGCGGGAAACTGCGTCTCATCGATGGAAGCGAGGTTCCGTGCGAGTTCGACTCTGTTCTGGTCCATAGTGACACCCCAGGCAGCGTCGGCCTTGCACATGCCATCAGGAGGGGAGTTGCAGCCGCAGGATTCGAGATTGCCCCCTATCCGCTTTGATGCGCTACGAATTCATTCCATACAAGCATCCCGAACCGAGCAAAAATGTGCCACGGTGGAATCAAATCCGCCGGATTTGAGCAACAGGCATGAACACACGCATTACCCTGAAGCAGCTTGAAACACTGTACTGGATCGCCGAACTAGGCACATTTGAACGGGCAGCCGCCCATCTGTGCACAACGCAATCAGCCATCTCGAAGCGTGTACAGGAGCTGGAGCGAGGATCCCGGATAGAGATATTCGATCGCAGCCTGCGTGGAGCCAGATTGACAGCGCGCGGTGAACAGCTGTTCGAAGTGGCCAGGCAGATTCTCGAGCTTCACGATCAGATCATCGAAGTCCAGCATGGGGATTCCAAGCAGCCAAGATCGTTACGTATCGGGGTAACGGAACTGACTACCATCACCTGGCTGCCCCAGCTCATCTCGGCCATCAAGGAGCAGTTCGCCAATGTCAGAATCTTCCCGAAAGTGGATATGGCCAGAGCACTGTTCAATGATCTGGAGCAAAGTCAGCTTGACCTGGTCATCATTCCCGAAACGTTCACACTGCCTGAGTTCTCCTCCATTCCAGTTGCCAAGGTGCAGAACTACTGGATGGCGAAAAAAGGCCTTGTCGATCTGCCAGGACCGATCCGACACAGGGATCTGGCCCAGTATCCGGTCCTGGTCCAGGGACACTCATCGGGGTCGGGAATGTACCTGAACAAATGGCTCAAAGACCGCGGCGTCGTTTTCCAGGAAACCCTGGTGTGCGATTCCATGACCGCACTGCTCGGCCTGACGGTTGCGGGGCTCGGGGTTGCGTACCTGCCCTACGAATTCTGTCAGCGGCTTGAAGAATCAGGGAAACTTGAAGTCATTGAAACAGAAACGCCCTTGCCGCCTGTTCCCTACGTGGCCATGTACCGAAGCGACAGGCCTCATACCTTTGTCCACGAGATAGCCGAGCTTGTAAAACTGCATTGCGATTTTGGCAAAAGCTATCAGATCTGACCTTGATACAGTCGTATCCGGTAGTGATGACGGCTGCCGGATAGACAGTGACATTCCAGGAAGGAATGCAAGCATACGAATTTATATCGCTTTCTCTTGTCCTGCCAATGCCTGAACATACGTGAGGTAGATGTGTATTTGGCAACAATCCTGAAGGAGAGACAAGATGGTGTTTCGTACAATTGCGGCGCTGATGATTGCAAGCTCACCGGTCATGGGCGACAGCTGGGATTTGCCAATGGCCTGGCCAGATGGCAATTTCATCACGAGCAGTGCAGGCGTTTTTGCTGACGAAGTCAGAACATCGACAGAGGGACGCGTCGATATCACCATTCACCCTGGTGGCTCTCTGGGCTTCAAGGGCCCTGAAATGCTGGCAACGGTTCGCGACGGGCTGGTCCCCATTGGTGACTTGTTGCTACCACAGCAGATCGGTGATGAACCCTTGCTCGGATTGCCGGGCCTGCCGTTCATGTTTGCATCGTTTGACGCGTTTGAATCGTTCGACAACTATTTCCGTGACGATCTTGACGCAATCATGGCAAATCACAATCAGAAGGTTCTCTATACGATCCCCTGGCCAGCTCCACAGCTGTGGGTCGAAAAGGAGATAAGCGATATCGACTCCATGGCAGGCATTCGCGTCCGGACCTACGACAAGACGTCAACGGAAGTCTACGGCGCGGCTGGCATGACGCCAGTTCAGTTGCCATGGGGCGAAGTCATTCCCTCTCTGGCATCGGGCGCCATCGAAGGTGTCGTCACCTCTTCGTCATCTGCCGTCGATGGATCGTTCTGGGAATTCCTTTCACACGGGTATCCAACGGCACACTCCTGGAACCTGAACGCCATGACCGTGAACCTGGATAGCTGGAATGCCCTGAGTGACGAAGATCAGGCAAGCATCGCGAAGATCGCCGCGGACCTGCAACCCACCTTCTGGCAGGCAGCACGCGCCGAGGATGCGACCAGAATGGCCACGCTCGCCGACAATGGCATGACCCTGGGCACGGTGTCTCCCGAGCTTCACGACGCACTGGTTGCCAGGGCTGAACCATTGCGAACCAAGGCCGTGGAGGAGCTTGGAGAAAAGGGCAAGGCAATTTACGAGGGCTACCTCGCTACCCAATAGAGCGGCACTGTCTACCCATCAGGGTTCGTGAAATGGATCGCTGATGGTTCCACGATCTCTCAGCCGATATATCAGCATTTTCTGCGGCTCGAATTCCGAGCCGCGGACAACACAGGACAAGGGCACATGATCACTCCCATGGACAGAGTCTCCCGGTGTCTGTCATTGATATCAGGCATTGCCCTGGGATGTGTTGCCGTGCTTATCGTGCTCGAGATCATCCTTAGAAACGTGTTTGACATAAGCCTGCATTTTCTCTGGGAAATCGGCGTTTTTGTGCACATGGCTGCTGTCTTTCTCGGCCTGGCCTGGACGCTTCGTACGGGTGGGCATATTCGTGTGACCTGGCTTAAATCGGTTTTCCCACGAGCCGGTGAATGGCTGGCCTTGCTCATCGGGCTCGTGATTTCAGCGTATGTCAGTTTTGCACTGATCAAGCTGGCCTGGTCCTATTTTCAGTCAGGCAGGACCAGTGGCTCGATAACAGATACGCCCTTGATGTATCCGGCCGGCGTCATGGCATTCGGTGCACTGTTTCTGACCTTGCAGATTCTCTTCCGGGCGTTATCCCTGGCAAGAGGACTGCCCGAAGAAATCGATCCCGCTGCGTAGTTTCAATCGCCTGGAAACCGGACAGACCTCGCCATGCCCGCATCCATTCTTGTACCGCTGATCCTGCTGGTCCTCGTCCTTGGCTCTGGTGTATGGGTGGGTCTGGGCCTCTTTGGCATCGGCATAATCAGTATGGAGTTGTTCAGGTCGATTCCCGTCGAGAAACTGCTGGCACAGGCCGTCTGGAACGGCCTGAATTCGCCTGAACTGCTGGCACTTCCACTGTTCATCATGATGGCGGAATTGCTGTTCCGGTCTCGCTTCATCGATGGCCTGTTCGAGGCCCTCGAGCCATGGCTGCGACGTTTGCCGGGCGGACTGTTACACATCAATATCGTTGGCTGTACCCTGTTCGCCCTGATATCCGGATCATCTGCCGCGACTACCAGCTCGGTGGGTCGCATCACCATCAAGGAGCTTTCCGAGCGCGGCTACGACGAGAAGCTCATTCACGGCACCCTGGCCGGGGCGGGAACCCTCGGCTTCCTGATACCTCCCAGCATCGTGATGATCATCTACGGTGTTCTGTCACAGACGTCCGTGTTGAAGTTGTTTGCAGCCGGATTGCTACCCGGATTGCTGCTGGCTGCCTGTTTCATGGGGTTTGTGATGATCGTGGCCTTCCTGCGCCCCGAAAAAATCGGCCACGTCGACACGAGTGACGAGAACATCTGGCGAACCCGATTCTCCAGGCTGCCACGTCTGTTGCCTTTTCTGATACTGATCGTCTCGATTCTGGGCACCATGTATGGTGGACTGGCAAGCCCTACAGAAGCTGCCGCTGTGGCGGTCGTTGCCACCATCGGCATCATGGCCTTCGAGGGCAGCCTGTCGATTGCAAGCCTGAGCGCTGCGGCCATCGGCACGTCACGAACGGTTTCCATGCTGGGACTGATCATTGCCGCCGCCTCGTTCCTGTCGGTAACGATGGGTTTTCTGGGCATGCCACAAGCCATCGAGGCGCATATCGCCAACCTTGATCTCTCACCCTTGACCTTGATCCTGCTTCTGGTCGTGATCTACATCATTCTGGGGAGCTTTCTCGAAGGCATGTCGATCATCGTGATCACCATACCCATCGCTCTGCCACTGGTTGTGGGTGCAGGCTACGATCCGATCTGGTTCGGCATTTTCCTGATCCTGATGGTGGAACTTGCCCAGATATCGCCGCCCGTCGGAATGAACCTCTTCGTATTACAGGGGTTGACTCGCAAACCGCTCGGGCAGATTGTTCTGGCAGCCCTGCCGTTTTTTTTCATCATGCTGAGCTTTGTCGCGCTGCTGGCTGTGGCGCCCGGCATAGTGACATGGCTACCGGGCGTGCTGTTTGGCTGACAAAAGTGTGGCGGCAGTGCGCAACCCTGCCGCATCCGGTCACGACTCCGCTGACTGACCTCAGAACAGCTGCTCGACCTCCTCGACCTTTTCACTGCGACTCTTGGCCATTGGCGCAGCTTCGCCCTCGGCCGATTCACGCGCAGCGGCAGCACGACGAATGGCGGCCTCGTCGGGCATATTGTCTTCCATGAACAGCTCCAGCATGGTGTTGTCGCCAGCGCCGGGCTCACCCGTCTTGCGATCGATGCGTACCGTGGTTATGCCCTCTGGCGGTGTGAACTCCTCTTCAGGTGTACCGGTAACCACATCGGCCATGAAAGTGGTCCACATCGGCAGAGCGGCAACACCACCGGCCTCTCCGCGACCCAATGGGTCCAGACCGTCCGAGCCGATCCAGGCCGCAGCCACCACTTCCGGGTTGTAACCGACAAACCAGGCGTCCAGCTGATTGTTGGTAGTGCCCGTCTTGCCGGCCAGATCGCCGCGCTGCAGCGCTTCGCCAGCACGACGAGCCGTGCCACGCTGCACCACTTCCCGCATCATGCTGGTCATCAGATAGGCATTGCGTTCATCGATGACTCGCGGCGCATCCACCGTGTCCAGCTGCACCTTCTTCAGTTCCAGACTGGCGGCTGCACTCTCCTCCGCCGTGGCATCTTCGTCCAGCAGAGCGGCCAGGCTCTCGTCATCCGCAGTGGCGGCTCCGCTGGCCGGCTCGTCCGCCCCGCCCTCGGTTCCCAGCTCGGAGGCCAGCGGGTTGGCGAACATCGGATCGCAATCGTCGCAGAAAACCACCTTGGGCGTGCTGTAGATGACATGACCACGCGGGTCTTCGACACGTTCGATGAAGTGAGGCGTCACCTTGTAACCGCCATTGGCAAAGACCGCAAAGGCACCACTCATCTCCATCGGTGTTACCGATGCATTGCCCAGCGCCAGCGACAGATCCGGTGGCAGATGCCCCGGCGCAAAGCCAAAGCGCTGGGCGTAATCCACGGCATACGGAATGCCGATTTCCCGCAGCACCCTGACAGACACCAGGTTTCTGGATTTCACCAGTGCTTCGCGCAAGCGCGTCGGACCGAAAAAGCGTCCGCTGTAGTTCGACGGCCGCCACTCACCTTCCAGGGCGCTGTCATGAAACACCACGGGAGCATCGTTATAGATGGTCGCCGTTGTATCGCCGGCATTCAGTGCCGCGGAGTAGATGAAGGGCTTGAAGGTGGAACCGGGCTGACGTCGTGCCTGCGTGGCCCGGTTGAATTTGCTGCGATAGTAGTCATACCCTCCCACCAGAGCGGTGATCTCCCCGGTATCGGGTTGCAGGGCAATGAAGGCACCTTCCACATGGGGCTCCTGCACGAACCTGACCGAACCATCCTCCAGCTGCTGCAGGGCAATCACGTCCCCCACCGCCAACACCTCGGACACCTGCGTGATCTCGTCACCTCTGGAATCGATGGAAATGCGCTGGCGCGCCCATTCGACATCCTCGAACGGCAACACATGCTCGATGCCGTTGGGCATCCGGACGGTGGCCGTATTGTCGTCGCCCAGAGACATCACCGCCGCCGGCACCAGATCGCCCGGGTTGGACAACTCTTCCAAAGCCGCCGACAGAGCCTCGGGGTCTGCCAGTGTTGCCTCCTCAAGCCGGGTGATGGGCCCGATGTAACCATGGCGACGCTCATAGTCGTACAGAGCCGTGCGCAGCGCCTTGTTGGCAGCCCGCTGCTGGTCCGAGCGAATCGATGTGAACACGCGATAACCGGCATTTGCCCAGTTCTTGCCGAACAGCTGCTCGACCCGTGATCGGGCCATCTCGCCCACGTAATCGGCTTCCACATCGGGTTCCGAAGAGTGCAATCGGGCTGTCACCTGCCTCGATCTGGCGTCTTCGTAGGTCGCCTGGTCGATCATGTTGAGCGCAACCATGCGGCCCAGGACATAATCCCGGCGAATCAGGGCCCGTTCCGGGTTGACAATGGGGTTGTATCGCGAAGGTGCCTTGGGCAGACCGGCCAGCATGGCGGATTCTGCCACTTCCAGCTCCGAGATCGGCTTGCCGTAGTAGACGCGCGAAGCTGCCGCAAAACCGTAGGAACGTGTTCCGAGGTAGATCTTGTTGATGTACAGCTCGAGAATCTCATCCTTGGCCAGCTCGCTTTCGATCTTGAAGGAGAGAAATATTTCACGAATCTTGCGATCGTAGGTGCGATCGTTGGTGAGGAAGAAGTTACGCGCCACCTGCATGGTGATGGTACTGCCACCCGGCCCCTTGCGACCCGTCTTGATGAGATAGAAGGCCGCGCGAGCCAGACCCTGCCAGGCCACACCGGGATGTGTATAGAACGTCTGGTCTTCTGCCGCAATGATGGCGTTCTTCAGGCTGTCCGGGACCTCGGAAATCATGACGGGTTCCCGGCGTTTCTCCCCGTATTCGGCAATCAGGTCGCCTTCGGCCGTGAAGATGCGCAATGGCAGCTGCAACTGCACTTCGCGCAGCTGCTGCACGTCCGGCAGGGTGGGAGCTATCGTGTAATAAAGATAACCAATTCCCATTGCGGCAAGTATTCCCAGCGACGCACCGGCAATGGCAAGCCACTTGAATATCCTGCCCAGCCATCCGCCACGGGAACCGGCGCGCCGGGAACGGCGAGAACGGCGCCCTGACCGGCGGTGACTGCGTCTAGAACCAGAGAATGAAGGCATTGACTCGCCGCTTAGGTAAGTGATTGCCCGAATTATATCAACTGGCCAGTACACGAAAGTAAAACTTGTCCGGCACTTCCGCAATATGCGCCTTTTCATCCAAGCCGTCGGATCGTACCCCGGAACACCGCCACTGGCGTGACAGAAGCTCGCTTCTGCCCGTCAGGTTGAATTTTGCTGCTAACAGCTACTTACGGAGAAATGTGAACCAGGTCGTGAAGTTGGACGGGAAAAACCTCGACCAGCCCTAAGGGATTTCACGGAATGGGCGCTAAACCTGACATGGCACTCAAATTATCATCCAGAAACGCAGGCCTCATCGGCCTGGACATCACCGCAACCTCGGTCAAGCTGCTTGAACTGAAGCCTTCGAAAAAAGGGTTCAAGGTCATGAGCTACGCCGTCGAGCCCTTGCCGGCCAATGCGGTGAACGAAAAGAACCTGCAGGACGTTGAGGCAGTGGGTGAAGCGATTCGCCGCGCCGTGAAACGTTCCGGCTCGCGAACCAAGGCCTGCGCTGTCGCCGTTCCCAGTGCCATGGTTATCACCAAGGTCATTCAGATGCCGGACGATCTGAAGGATCACGAGATGGATGCCCAGATCCAGCTCGAAGCGGATCAGTACATACCCTACGCGCTCGAAGAGGTGAATCTGGACTTTCAGGTTCTGGGCCCCTCCGAGGAGGCGAACGGCATGGTAGATGTCCTGCTCGCAGCGTCTCGCAGCGAAAATGTCGAAGATCGAACGGCAGCTGCGGAAATCGGCGGACTGGATGTCAAGGTCGTCGATGTCGAACCCTACACCACCGAAGGGGCCTTCCAGCTGATCAAGCACCAGCTGCCCCACGAGGGACAGGACCAGACCGTGGCCATTCTCGACGTCGGGGCCAGCATGACCAGCCTGTGTGTACTGCGCGACCAGCAACTGATCTACACCCGCGAACAACCCTTCGGCGGCAAACAGCTGACCGAGGAAATCATGCGCCGTTACGGTCTTTCCTACGAAGACGCAGGTCGCGTCAAGCGAGTCGGCGGATTGCCTGACAACTACGATCCCGAGGTTCTGACCCCGTTCAGGGATCTGATGGTGCAGCAGGCCAATCGTTTCCTGCAGTTCTTCTTTTCCGCCGACAAGAACGACTACGTTGACCAGATCGTGCTCGCTGGCGGGTGTACGGGAATACCCGGAGTCGATGAGCTGATCGAACAGCGTATCGGAACACCGACCGTCATCGCCGACCCGTTCAGCCAGATGACCGTTGCCTCCGACATTCCCACTCAACGCCTCAAGGGCGACGGACCGGCAATGATGATTGCCTGCGGACTGGCCATGCGAGGAGCCGATCAATGACACGCATCAATCTTCTTCCCTGGCGCGAGACCCATCGCGTCGAGAAGAACAACGAGTTCTATGTGGTGCTGGCGTTCTGCATGGCACTGGCAGCAGGAGTCGGCTTCGCCGGCTTCAAGTTTGCCGAGGACAAGGTCAACTTCCAGACCAAGCGCAATGAAAGACTC
Source organism: uncultured Granulosicoccus sp. (assembly GCA_947495035.1). GTDB lineage: Bacteria > Pseudomonadota > Gammaproteobacteria > Granulosicoccales > Granulosicoccaceae > Granulosicoccus. The sequence continues at coordinate 51,453 of CANLXI010000003.1, read as the reverse complement.
AATACCGAGATCGCCTTGTTGCAGGAAGAGCTCAAGGAGATCAAGGAGCTGGAGGAAACCAAGAACAATCTGCTGGCCCGGATGGAAATCATCCAGCAATTGCAGGGACAGCGCCCACAGATCGTTCACACCTTTCACGAAATCGCCACACGCCTGCCCGACGGCATCTTCCTGACCAGCATGAAGCAACAGGGTGAAAAGCAGCTGGTTCTGGAAGGCCGAGCCGAATCGAATGCCCGAGTCTCTGCATTGATGCGGCGCATGGATCGCAGCGAGTACTTCACCAGGCCACGCCTGGAGGTAATCGAATCGGACAAGGACGACAACATTTCCACCTTCAAGCTCAGCGTGATACAGGACAGACCGAAAACGGAACAGGAGTCTGACAATGGCATTTAGCGACACCATCGCCGAACTGCAGAAAATAGACGGCGAGGACTTCAAGCGTATCGGTACGGCCCCTGTTGCTCTGCGTGCCTTCCTGATCATTCTGGCCTGCGCAGCAGTCATCGGCGGCATGGCTCATCTGATGATCAAGCCGCAATTCGACAAGCTCAAGGTGGTCGAGGCACAGGAAATACAACTGCGGAACAAGTTTGACAGCGAACAGGCCAAGGCTGCCAACCGAACGGCCTATGTCGAACAGCTGGAAGAAATGAAGAAGACTTTCAACGTGATGCTGCGCCAACTGCCCAACAAGACCGATATCGAAAGCCTGTTGGTCGACCTGTCACAGACGAGCGTCGCCAGCGGCCTTGAAGTGCAATTCTTCAAGCCCGAAAGCGAGCTTCCGCGAGAATTCTACGCCGAGTACCCGATACGTATCAGCGTGACCGGGCAATACCACCAGTTTGGCAAGTTCATCAGCGGTCTGGCCGCCTTGCCGCGGATCGTCACCCTGAGCAACATCGACATCGCCGAACTCTCCCCCAGGAACAGTTCCAGAAATGTCAACGAATCCAGCAGGCTGAAGATGGATCTCATGGCGACAACCTACCGTTATATCGAGGAGGACGAATAGGCCATGCAACGGTTGAAACTCATACCGCTGTTCGCTTGTCTGAGCATGCTGACCGCCTGCGGTGGTGACATGTCCGACCTCGAACAATTCATTGTCGAGACCAAACAGGCTCATCATGGCAAGGTTGACCCCTTGCCCGAATTCCCGCCCTACCAGACATTTACCTACGATGCTCTGGATGTGCGAGATCCCTTCCGTCCACAGACCGACCTGAATTCCTCTCCGGTGGTCGCCGAGGCGGAGTACAACGGACCGCGACCGGAAGCATCACGACGTCGCGAGCCCCTGGAGAGCTATCCGGTGGATGCTCTGAAGATGGTAGGTCTGCTTCAGCAGAAGTCACAGACCTGGGGTCTCGTCAGAGATCCCGATGGAACGATTCATCGTGTACAGCCGGGGAACTATGCCGGGCAGAACCACGGCAAGATCGTAAAAGTATCTGAAACCAAGATAGATATAGTCGAGCTGGTGGCTGATGGTCTCAGTGGCTGGGTCAATCGCGATGCTCAACTCGCGATGTCTGAAGACTAGGATGAACACGGAGAATACGTTGAAAACTCAAGTCTGTGAGAAAACTCACCCCATCAGCCGGAACAGAGGCCGCATGACTGTCAGAGCCGCAAGCCTGGCACTGATGGCAGGGATTGTTCTGGCCTGCCAGCAACTGGAGGCTGCCAGCAACTCACTGGTCGATATCAGTCATGTCTCATTGCCGGGCAACAAGCAGCAGCTGGCCCTGACACTCAGTGGCCCTGCCGAAACGCCCAAGGCTTTCACGATCGACAACCCGGCACGCATCGCGCTGGATCTGGCGGATACCTCCAATGAACTGGATCAGCGTCGCATCGCCATCAGCTCCGGACTGCTGCAGAACGTCACTGCGGTGGAAGCTGGCGGTCGCACACGAGTGGTCATCAATCTGACCGCCCTGTCCCCCTACTCCACATCGGTACGTGGCAATCAGCTGCTGGTGACGCTCGATTCCGACGGCAACGCAGAGCCGACAGAGCCGGCGCAACTGGCCGCAGCCAATGGCGTCGAGGAAACCGGCCCGCTGCTGACCAGCGGACCGATCAAGCCGCGCAGCAATACCATTGATGCGCTGGACTTCCGGCGCGGTCCCATGGGTGAAGGACGCATCATGTTCAACCTCTCGTCCGCCGGTGTCGTGACCGACATGCGCCAGGAAGGTGGTCGCCTGATCGTCGAATTCCCCGACACACAACTGGCCGCCAAGCTGCAGAAACGCCTCGATGTCATGGACTTCGGCACACCGGTGCAGTTCATCGATGCCATTTCCAACAAGCGTGGCACCCGGGTGGTCATTCAACCTGCAACCCAGGAATTCGAACAATTGGCCTATCAGTCGGATGACATGTTCACCGTCGAACTCAAGCCGATGAGCAAGGAGGAAATCGAGGAAAACCGCAAGGCCAAATTCGGCTACATCGGCGAGAAACTCTCATTGAACTTCCAGGACATCGAGGTGCGTTCGGTACTGCAACTACTGGCAGACTTCACCGACCTGAACATCGTGGTCAGTGATTCGGTACAGGGCAAGCTGACATTGCGGCTCAAGAACGTGCCCTGGGATCAGGCGCTGGACATCATCCTGCAGACCAAGGCCCTGGGCAAGCGACAGGCGGGCAATGTCATCATGATCGCCCCTGCCGAGGAGATTGCCAATCGCGAACGTATCGAACTGGAAGGCATGAAGCAGAAGACCGAACTGGCTCCCCTGCGCACCGAGTATTTCCAGGCCAATTACGCCAAGGCTTCCGAGCTGGCCACACTGCTCCAGACCAAGGAAGGCGGCATGATGACCGAGCGCGGAAGTGTCACGGTCGACGAACGTACCAACACATTGCTGATCACCGACACCGTCGACCAACTGGAGAACATCCGGGCTTTGGTACACCGCCTCGATGTACCGATTCGTCAGGTCCTGATCGAATCCAGGATCGTCATTGCCTCTGATGCCTTCAACAAGGACATCGGTGTACGCTGGGGACTGAACCGCAACACGGTCAACCCCGGTGGCGACAGCACCGGTAGCGGGTTTGCATTGTCAGGCAACGCCAACGGCATCCAGGACCTGATCAATGGAGATACCGTTGACGACGGTCGCTTCAATGTCAATCTGCCTGGCAACAATGCCGCCGGTACACTGGGGGTTGCTCTGGCCAAACTGCCCTTCGGCACCTTGCTGGAACTGGAACTCTCGGCCATGCAGGCAGAAGGCACCGGTGAGGTCATCTCCAGTCCACGCGTCATCACGGCCAATCAGCATGAAGCCTATATCGAACAGGGGGTCGAGATCCCCTATCTGGAAGCCTCGTCCAGCGGCGCCACGTCGGTCTCGTTCCGCAAGGCCGTACTGGGACTGACCGTCACGCCGCAGATCACGCCCGATGATCGCATCGTGATGGATCTTAAGGTCAACAAGGATACCGTCGGTGAGATCTTCTCCTCCGGTTCCGTGCAGGTACCGAGTATCGATACTCGCGAAATCAGCACTCAGGTACTGGTGAACAACGGTGAGACGGTCGTACTGGGCGGCGTCTACGAGCAGACACTGCTCAACGAGGTCGACATGGTGCCCTTCTTCGGCAACCTGCCACTGATAGGACGCCTGTTCCAGCACACCACCAGCCAGGACGATAAATCCGAACTGCTGGTATTCGTGACACCCAAGATCATCAAGGAAAACGTGTCACTGAGTTACTGACCGACAGACCGTAACAGTGGATCGAGAACAAGGCCCCCGTCGCAAGACCGGGGCCTTTTTCATGCGCGCCGCATCAGTCCGATCCTGCCCCCGTCTGCCGGGCAACCTGTCCGATAGTGCCTGACCGGCTTCACCGAGCACAGCCCTGTCAGCCGGATCGGCCAATTCATCGGCCAGCATCACCGACCCGGATGATCTGATCCGCGTTTGTTATGTATCATGCAACGGTCCAAAACATCCTCTGCGCCATGACCAGCATTTTTCTAGTCGGCCCGATGGGCTCAGGCAAGAGTACCGTTGGTCGAGCCCTGGCCCGCAAGATCGGTTACCGTTTCGTCGACAGCGACCGCGAAATCGAAGCCCGTTGCGGTGTCGACATCCCCACCATCTTCGACTACGAAGGCGAAGCCGGCTTTCGTGAACGCGAAGCGCGCATCATTGCCGAACTGACAGTACTCCCCGGTATTGTCCTGGCCACCGGTGGCGGTGCCGTTCTGCGACCGGAAAACCGACAACACCTGATGTCCCGTGGTCATGTGCTGCTGCTGCAGGTAGACATCAAGGAGCAACTGCGACGGGTCGGATTCGATGCCAACCGCCCCTTGTTGCAGACACCCGATCCGGAAGCCCGGCTTCGAGCACTGATGGAAGAACGTGAACCAATCTACAAATCGGTGGCGGATGCCGAGATTTCCACCGATTCACGCCGGATGCATCACGTGGTCTCTCGCATCCTCAGGCATCTGAAGAAGGCCGACATCAGCCTGGACCCATCAGCCAGCAAGCCGGAGCTCACCGACCAGCAGATTGGCGGTTGCGAGCCATTGCGACGGCCCGAAAGCGAATAGTCCGACCATGGCAAGCCGCCCCTGTCGGTCGTCGCCTGCCTCGCCCCGGATTACTGGTGCATCACCAACCGACAACATGACTTGATCACTTGTCGGCTTGCATTACACTAGGCGTTCTTCCTGTTCACGCCTTACATGCTGCTGACCATGCAAACCGTCAATATCGATCTCGGACATCGAAGCTACCCGATCCATATCGGCAGTGGCTTGCTGGGACAGCACGGCCTGCTTGCCGGGCAGGTGCGCAGCAGGGCCATGATCGTCACCAACGAAACCATCGCTCCGCTGTACCTGGACAAGACCCTGGCATGTCTGGGTAATCTGCCGTCCTCCAGCGTCATTCTTCCCGATGGTGAATCGTTCAAGAACCTGGAAGAGCTGAACCGCATCTTCACCGCCCTGCTCGAGGAAAATTTCGATCGCAATTGCACGCTGATTGCGCTCGGTGGCGGCGTGGTCGGTGACATGACGGGCTATGCCGCCGCCAGCTATCAACGGGGTGTCGACTTCATTCAGGTGCCGACCACACTCCTGGCGCAGGTCGACTCCTCCGTCGGCGGCAAGACCGGCGTCAACCATGCACTGGGCAAGAACATGATCGGGGCCTTTCACCAGCCGGTGTCCGTGATCGCCGACATGGATACGCTGGCCACACTCGAGGAACGCGAACTGCGGGCCGGACTGGCAGAGGTCATCAAGTACGGCTTCATCATCGACAGTGACTTCTTCCGCTGGCTGGAGGACAACATGGACGCTCTGCTGGCGCGTGACACCAATGCAACCGGTGAAGCCGTGCGCCGCTCCTGCGAGATCAAGGCACGTGTGGTCGAAGCTGACGAACGCGAACACGGGCTGCGGGCGCTGCTCAATCTGGGCCACACTTTCGGCCATGCCATCGAAGCCGCCATGGGTTACGGGCGCTGGTTGCATGGAGAGGCCGTCAGTGCCGGCATTGCCATGGCGCTGGATACCTCGGTCCGCCTGCAACTGATCGATGAAGCCACCCGGGAACGCGGTCTGAAGTTACTGGTACGCGCAGGCCTGCCAGTCACACCACCCTCCGACATGACGCCCGAGACCTTTCTGCGCTATATGGCCCGCGACAAGAAAGCCAATGCCGGCGATATCCGGCTGATCCTGCTTGACAGCATCGGCAAGGCTCATGTCAGCGCCGATTACGATCAGCGCGCACTGCATGCGACTTTGGCGCATTTTGCGGGCTGAAGGATCCCGATTGACAGAAAAACCGCCCTGCTCGGGGCAGCCTGGGCTGTCAAGAGCCAATGACCGGTCAATTAACGGTCATTTACCCCCTGACATCCTGCGACCTCCCTCACGGTTATAGTAAGATCACGCATCCACAGTTCTAGTTGCCAAGCATGCCGTCACAGGACGCATCGGACATCCAGCAGCCCGCCCTGCTGTCTGACGTTACTCTATCCGCGCTGCAGCTGATCCAGCAGCCGTTCGGCCCTGCTGCGCCCGATTCGGAGACCTTCATCGACGATACCAGCCTGGAACAGCTGGGCGACGTCAAACAGGCACTGGTCAGCGGCGATGATCTGCTGCTGATTCTGGGCGAAACCGGGTCCGGCAAGAGTGTGCTGCTGCATCAGCTGGGTATCAACAGCGGGCAGAACATCCAGTGCTTCGCTGTCAAGGGCAGTCCCCGGTTCAGCACCCTCAATCTGTTCGCCGGCATGCTGGAGGCCTTCAAGCGCAAGCCGCCGGAGAGCCTCAAGGACATTCTGGACGAACTGCTCCCCTGCCTGCAGACCATGGTGGCGCGCAACACACTGAGCGCCATCGTGCTGGACGATGCCGATCAGATCAGCGAAACCGAACTGACTCAATTGCTCAGCAGCATGCTGTATGTCAACAGTCAGGATGAAACACTGATGCGCGTGGCGCTGGCAGCCCCCCCTGAATTCGAGGATCGCATCCCCGATCTGCTGCCCGAAGGTGCCGACCTGCCCTACTCCAGCCTGACCATCGAAGGCATGAACTCTGAACGGGCTGTCGAATACCTCTCTTTCCGTCTGCAGCAGGCCGGCTACACGGAAGAACTGCCTTTTTCCGATCAGGATCTGGACGATATCATCGCCCAGTCCGGCGGACTGCCTGGCGGCATTCACCCGGCCGCAGCCGACGTGCTCAACCAGCTGTACGACCCGACGATGCAACCGCCTCTGGAGGAATTGCACAGCGTCAGCAAGCCGCCCCTGCTGCAATCGCGCAATGCGAAGTTCGGGCTGGGCGCACTGGCCATTGCCCTCATTCTCGGCGGTCTGCTGATGTTCACCCCGGATGCTGCCGATGACGAAGAACGCTACGCGGACAACGCCGGAACCACGACACCATTGCCCACCAGCAGTCTTGGCAGTGGTGCCGACAACAACGAGCCAGACTCGAGCACGGATGACGTGATCGAACCTGCCGCAGAGCCTGCAGACGATATCGACGAGGACGCTCCGGGCCTGCGTATTGTCGAAGAGCGCCAGGTCGTGCCATTCACCTCGGAAGCCATCGAGTCCCTGGTCCCGGAAATCCCCAGCCCCTCCCGGTCTTCCACGGCAGCCTCCAGCGCAGACGACGCAGCCAACACGGCCAACGAGGCCGTCGATTCCGACCCGCTGGACTCCGCAGCAGAAACAGTGGCGACCAACGAGCCGGCGGGCAACGACCTGAACGATCCGGCAACCGATCCTGCCGCCTCAGTCACGCCAGCAGGCAATGACTCCGACCCTGCAGCCGGCAACGATCTGTCGGCAGACGGCCCGGCTGACACCCTCAGCGATGCCGACCTGCTGCCTGACACACCGGCTGACACACTCGACGAACTTCCTGACACCGCCATTGCCGAGCCGGTTCAACCGGTAGCGGAGGTGAACGTCAACAGCAACCCGGGCAACGATGCCGTGGGCGCAGCGACCCAACCGGCGAGCAACGACGAAACACCGGAGGTCGACCCCGAACTGGTCGATATTCTCGAATCCCCTACCTGGATCCTGGTGCAGGACTCGAGCAAGATCACGGTGCAGATGAGTGCCTCTCGCGACCGTCCGTCCATCGAGAGTTTTCTCAAGCGCAATCGCGACGTGCTGCCTGCTCCCAATTCCATCTACACCTTCCAGAGACGCGGTGAAACCTGGTATGCCCTGTTGCACGGACTCTATTCCACATTCGAGGAAGCTCAGAGCGCCGTGGAGCAGATGCCGGATTCCGCAGTGACGGACCAGCCCTGGATCCGCAACGTCGGACGAGTACAGGACGTGCTCAAGGCCCAATAGCCGTCAACCGCACCACGACGGTGCAAAATGGGCGCAACAACGCTTCGTTTCGGCGCATGAGGTGCATGGCAAACGGTGCAGAATAGAAGTTTTCTGCACTTGCCCGAGTTCGGGTGAAATCAAGTCCTCTCTGACTCGGTATAATGCCCGGCCGCCTGGCGAATTGCATCGCATATCGTCTCGCCCCTCGTTCTGGCTTATACCGGTCGAAAATTATGACGTATCTGGACAATCTGGCCGAACATGGCCTGTATCAACCCGACTTCGAGCGCGATAATTGTGGCTTCGGCCTGATCGCGCAGATGGACGGTCGCGCAAGCCACTGGCTCGTCAACACGGCGATAACCTCGCTGGCACGCATGACGCACCGTGGCGCCATCGGCGCGGATGGCAAGACCGGTGACGGCTGCGGCCTGTTGCTGCGAAAACCGGAAAAATTCCTGCGCCGTGCAGCGAAGGATGCCGGTATCGAACTGCGCAGTGAGTTTGCCACCGGCATCGTCTTTCTGAGCCGCGATGCAGACAAGGCCGCCGCAACCAAGAAAGTCCTGAGTGATCAGTGCAAGGCGCGTGGGCTGGAAGTCAACGGCTGGCGCGTCGTGCCAACCGATCTGTCAGCCTGTGGCGAGGAAGCCCAGCGCAGCGTGCCGGGCATCGAACAGATTTTCGTATCCGCCACCGAGGAAATGGATTCGGCCGAATTCAACCGTCATCTGTTCGTGGCTCGTCGCCGTGCGGAAATCGAACTGCGTGATGAGGACCCCGAGTTCTACGTCTGCTCTCTGTCCAGCGACGTCATCCTCTTCAAGGGACTGGTCATGCCCGAGTATCTGGCCACGTTCTACGTCGATCTCGAAGATGAGTCGCTGGAATCGTCCATCGCCGTCTTCCACCAGCGCTTCTCGACCAACACCCTGCCACAGTGGCGCCTGGCTCAGCCATTCCGCTATCTGGCGCACAATGGTGAAATCAACACCATTCAGGGCAACCGCAGCTGGGCCAATGCCCGTGCTTCCAAGTTGCGTTCTCCGGTTCTGCCTGAACTCAACGAACTGTTGCCACTGGTCAGCCAGTCCGGCTCGGACTCCATGTCACTGGACAACATGCTCGAACTGCTGATGGCCGGTGGTATCGACATCTTCCGCGCCATGCGCATGCTGATGCCGCCAGCCTGGCAGAACACCTGGGAGCTGGACTCCGACCTGCGCGCCTTCCTCGAATACAACTCCATGCACATGGAGCCCTGGGATGGTCCAGCCGGCGTGGTCCTGTCCGATGGTCGCTACGCCAGTTGCGTGCTCGATCGCAACGGTCTGCGCCCGGCCCGCTATGTCATCAGCAAGGATCGTCACATCACACTGGCCTCGGAAGTCGGTGTGCACGACTATCTGCCCAGTGAAATCATCAAGAAAGGCCGCCTGAAGCCCGGTGAAATGCTGGCTGTTGACACCCAGTCCGGTCGCCTGCTGCTGCCCCAGGATGTCTGCGATCTGCTCAAGCACCGCCAGCCCTACGCCAAATGGCTGCAGAAGAATTCACGTCATCTGCGTTCACGCCTGCGCGACGTGGCCCAGTCCACTCCCATCATGGAAGACAGCCAGCTGGCCATCTACGAGAAGATGTTCAACGTCAGCTTCGAAGAGCGTGATCAGGTGTTGCGAGTCCTGGCTGAAGGTGCCCAGGAAGCAGTCGGCTCCATGGGGGACGACACACCATTCCCGGTCATGTCCGAGCATGTTCGCCCCCTGTACGACAGCTTCCGGCAACAGTTCGCCCAGGTGACCAATCCGCCGATCGACCCCTTGCGAGAGACCATCGTCATGTCTCTGGAAACCTGTCTCGGTCGCGAAAAGAACCTCTTCCGGGAAACCCACCATCATGCCAATCGCCTGCTGGTGCGCTCTCCGGTCCTGTCCAGCGAAAAGTTCGAGACGCTGCTGGTCATGGACGATGAACCCGGTTATTCGCACTTCCGCATCGGCTTGCAATACGATCCCGAGCAGGAATCGCTGGAAGCAGCCATTCGTCGCATCTGTGCAGAGTCCATCAAGGCCGTTACCGAAGACCAGAAAGTGGTCATCGTGCTCAGCGACCGGGAACTGACCAGTGGCATGCTGCCGGTACACGCCTTGCTGGCAACCGGTGCCGTACATCGCGCCATGATCGACGCCGGTTGCCGCTGCGACGCCAACATCGTGGTCGAAACCGGCACTGCCAGGGATTCTCACCAGGTAGCGGTACTGGTGGGCTACGGTGCCACCTGCGTCTTTCCGTATCTGGCCTACGAGTCCATCCATGGCATGGCCCGTCGCGGCGAAGTCTCGTCCAGCGATGTCCCTCAGCTGGAGCAGAACTACCGCAAGGGCATCAACAAGGGCCTGATGAAGATTCTGTCGAAGATGGGTATCTCCACCATCTCCAGTTATCGCGGTGCCAAGCTCTACGAAATCGTCGGGCTGCATTCCAATGTGGTCAAGCTGTGCTTCTCCGGCACTACCAGTCGCATCGAGGGCATGGATTTCAGCGACCTGCAAGATGACCTCAGAATACTGGGTCAGGCCGCTTTCAACCCACAGGTGGGTGTATCCCAGGGCGGCTTGCTCAAGTACATCCACGGCGGCGAATACCACGCCTACAACCCCGACGTGGTCCAACAACTGCAGGCGGCCGTCACCAGCGGTAGTTATGATGATTACACCGTCTACCAGAAGACTGTCGACGAGCGGCGTCCGGCCATGCTGCGCGACCTGCTCGACCTGAAACCCGCAGGGCCTTCCATTCCACTGGAGGCCGTGGAATCGGTCGAGTCCATCCTGTCGCGGTTCGACTCCGCCGGCATGTCGCTGGGGGCGCTGTCACCGGAAGCCCATGAGACGCTGGCCGAAGCCATGAACCGGCTCGGTGGTCGCTCCAACTCGGGTGAAGGTGGCGAGGACAAGGCGCGTTACGGCACGCTGAAGATGTCCAAGATCAAGCAGATTGCCTCGGGCCGATTCGGTGTCACACCGCATTACCTGGTCAACGCCGAAGTCCTGCAGATCAAGATTGCCCAGGGTGCCAAGCCCGGTGAAGGTGGTCAGCTGCCCGGACACAAGGTCAACGAGATGATCGCGCGACTGCGTCACAGCAATCCGGGCGTTGCCCTGATTTCACCGCCTCCGCATCACGACATCTACTCCATCGAGGATCTGGCACAGCTGATCTTCGATCTCAAGCAGGTCAATCCGGAAGCGCTGGTGTCGGTCAAGCTGGTTGCCGAAGCCGGTGTGGGCACCATCGCTGCCGGTGTGGCCAAGGCCTATGCCGATCTGATCACCATCTCCGGCTACGATGGCGGAACCGGTGCATCACCACTGACCAGCGTCAAGTACGCCGGCTCTCCGTGGGAACTGGGCATGTCGGAAACCCATCAGGTACTGCGTGCCAACAATCTGCGCGACAAGGTGCGGGTGCAGACCGACGGCGGTCTGAAAACCGGTCTGGATGTCATCAAGGCGGCCATCATGGGCGCCGAGAGTTTCGGCTTCGGTACCGGCCCCATGATTGCCATGGGCTGCAAGTATCTGCGTATCTGTCACCTGAACAACTGCGCCACCGGTGTGGCCACTCAACACAAGGTGCTGCGCATGCGTCATTTCCACGGCAACGTGGAAAAGGTGATGAACTACATGCGTTTCGTGGCCGAAGACGTGCGCCGTCACCTGGCCTATCTGGGTGTTCGCAATCTGGCCGACATCATCGGGCATCCGGAGTTTCTGACGCCGGCCAAGGGCCAGACGCCCAGACAGCAACGACTCGATCTGACCCCACTGCTGTCCACAGGTGGCATCCCGGAAGATGCGCCACGCTTCTGCATGGTGGAACGCAATGTGCCGCATGACAAGGGTCTGCTGGCGGAACAGATGGTGTCCGACTGCAAGACAGCCATCCGCAAACAGTCCGGTGGGGATTTCCATTACCCCATCAAGAACATCAATCGCTCCATCGGAGCTCGCTTGTCCGGCGAGATTGCCAGAGTTCATGGTGATTCCGGCATGAGCGCCAACCCGATCAACATCCACTGCACCGGCACCGCCGGTCAGTCCTTCGGTGTCTGGAATGCCGGTGGACTGAACCTGTATCTGGATGGTGATGCCAACGACTATGTCGGCAAGGGCATGGCCGGCGGCAAGATCGTCATTCGACCACCTTCGGATGCCCGCTTCACGGGGCGTGACTCCACCATCGTGGGCAACACCTGTCTGTACGGTGCCACCGGCGGCAAGATGTATGCGGCAGGACTGGGCGGAGAACGCTTTGCAGTTCGCAACAGTGGCGCCATTGCCGTGATAGAAGGTATCGGCGATCACGGCTGTGAATACATGACTGGTGGCTGCGTGGTTGTACTGGGTGAAACTGGCGTGAATTTCGGTGCCGGCATGACGGGCGGACTGGCCTTTGTCTTCGATCGTCACAATGTCTTCGTCGATCGTTACAACCACGAACTCATCGACATCCATCGTCTGCATTCGGAATCCATGGAGCGTTATCGCAACTATCTGCAGACCCTGATCGAAGATCACGTGGCAGAAACCCACAGTAGCCTGGGACAGCAGATGGTTGACGATTTCTACTCTCTGGCTTCGCGATTCTGGATGGTCAAGCCCAAGGCAGCGGAGCTCAGCGAACTGCTGGCCACGCTCGGACATGCGGCCTGATCCGGTCTGAAAACCGGCGTGCACCACGGGCAGCCGCCCGTGGTGCACGCAGTTCACACAAGCACCGGTCTCGGCCTCGTCGCCGCTGTCCGGAAGGCGTATAGTTCTGCCAATGGCCGGGCAGATACCACAACATTTCATTGACGATCTACTTGCAAAGGTGGATATCGTCGACGTGATCGACAAACGCGTCACGCTGAAGAAAAGCGGCAGCAATTACAGCGCCTGCTGCCCCTTCCACAACGAGAAAACCCCCTCCTTCACCGTCAGTCAGACCAAGCAGTTCTATCACTGCTTCGGCTGCAGTGCCAATGGCAATGCCATCGGCTTCCTGATGGAATACGAAGGCATGCATTTCGTGGATGCCATCGAATCACTGGCTGACAGTGTCGGTCTGGAAGTGCCGCGCAATGCGCAGGCCAAGCAGGTTCGTGACGACAGCAAACCCCTGTACACGCTGATGGAATCCATCGCTGCCTGGTATCAGTCGGAGCTGCGCAAGTCGCCCGAGGCCATCGACTACCTCAAGGCTCGGGGACTGAGCGGCGAGACCGCCAAACGCTTCGGCATCGGTTATGTACCGGACGGCTGGGATGGCCTTCTGACCCATTTTCCCGGAGAAGAGGCCGCGATGCTCAAGACCGGCATGCTGATCCAGGGCAATGGCGGCAAACGCCCCTATCAGCGATTTCGCAAGCGCATCATGTTTCCCATTCGCGACCGACGTGGACGCGTCATCGGTTTTGGCGGACGAGTGCTCGACAATCAGGAACCGAAATACCTGAACTCGCCGGAGACGCCGCTGTTTCACAAGGGCAGCGAACTCTACGGCCTGTACGAGGCCCGCAAGGCGGCACAGGATGCCGCGGCCGCCATCGTGGTAGAGGGCTATATGGATGTCGTGGCGCTTGCCCAGCACGGTATCGACAACGCCGTGGCAACCCTGGGTACAGCCGCCAACCAGCAGCATTCCGAAGCCCTGTTCCGGGTGGTACCCAATATCATCTTCTGTTTTGATGGCGATCGTGCCGGGCGCGCTGCCGCCTGGCGAGCCCTGACGGCGACGCTGCCCTGCCTGCAGGATGGCCACGATGCGCACTTCCTGTTCCTGCCCGATGGCGAGGACCCGGATTCAGTGGTGAAAGCCGGAGGGGCAGCCGGATTTCGGGATCTGATGAGCACCCGTATTCCCATCATCGACTATCTGTATCAGCACCTGGCCAGTGAACTGGACATGACCAGTATCGGTGGCAAGGCAAGCCTTGCCGAGAAGACCAAACCACTGCTGGCCACGATTCCCAGAGGTGTTTACAAGCAGCTGGCCCTGCAACGACTGGAAGCCCTGATCGGTCTGTCGCTGGGTAGCAAACCGGCGACTTCCAGGGAGGCGGCAGCACCACAGCGGCCTGCCAGCCCATCCCGAACACCAAGCGGCAAGGACAGCGGCCTGACACCCATGAGCCGTGCTGTACTCCTGTGCCTGCAGTTCCCCCAGGTCGTGAGCACGGTACCGGCGGACGACTTCGACATCAACCCGCAATTGCCCGGTGCCGATGTTCTGCTCAAACTGATCGGCTATTGCGACAGTGACCCGCAGATGACAACCGCACGACTGCTCGAACGCTTTCGTGATGGCAGAAGCAACGATTATCTGGTCAAGCTGGCAACCAAACCCTATTACCCGGACGGAAGCGACATCGACAGCGAAGGCGCTACCCGTGAATTTGCCCACTGCATAGGCCGATTGCGCGAGCGTAGCCGGCAGACACTGGCCGACAAGGTCGAACTCTCGGCACGTACCGGCCTGCTCGGACTCAGACGCCGCTGATGAAGAAAAGTACCCGTTCCGCCCGCATTGCCCGCTTCCATCATCAGGGTGAGCTGCAGGCAAACTCACAGCTCACCTTGTCGAAGGCCGCCAGCCACCATCTGGTGACCGTACTGCGAACTCGCCAGGGCGACACCATCGAAATGTTCAATGGCGATGGTTGCAACTACCGGGCAATCGTGATCGATACCGGTCAGCGCTCAGCCGGCAAATGTGCCTTGCTGGAACTGCAGGAAGCGCGCCCGGCCGACACCGAGTCACCGGTGCGTATCAGCCTGCTGCAGGGCATCTCTCGCGGCGATCGCATGGACACCAGTATCCGCCAATCGGTGGAACTGGGCGTCAATCATGTACAGCCTCTGTACACCCGGCAGGCAGCCCGGGCCCTGGATGAAAAACGCACCGCGAAGAAACTCGAACACTGGCAAGCCATTCTGGTCAGCGCCTGTGAACAGAGCGGCAGAGCAAAGCTTGCCACGCTGGCATCACCGGTCACTCTGGAGCAGTGGCTGAACGAGCTGTCCAGCGGCGAGAACACGCATCTGCCCGAACACTGCTACGTTCTGGACCCGACCGCCACGGGTTCCCTGGTGACACACTTGCATGAATTACCGACAGACGCAGCATCTGTCGCTCACGAGGCATCACCCGGGCGGCGACCCGATATCGGCCTGCTCATCGGCCCCGAGAGCGGACTTGACCCCGATGAAATCCGCATGGCCGTCGAGGCCGGATTGACACCGGTCACCATCGGTCCACGCATCCTGCGTACGGAAACGGCGGGCCCTGCCTGCATTGGCATGGTACAGGCCGTGCTCGGAGACCTGGGGTAAGGTTGATGCTGGAATGTACAGACAGACAGGGAATCACAATGCAGACAGCCGCAAGGTCCATCATGCAACGCCATTTCAGACTATCGGTTCTGCTCATGCTGCTGGCACTTCTGCTGGCCGGCTGTCAGTCGATTCCCCGCAGCAAACCACTGCCCCCGGACGTCGAGATCGAGTCCATCCGAGCAGTCAAGATGAGTCTGAGCAGCCAACAACTCGCCTTCAGACTCAAGGTCGGCAATCCGAATGACTACGACCTGCCATTGCAGTACCTGAACTTCGTGGCAGCTCTCGATGGCAAGGAGCTGGCGCAGGGCGTCAGCAATGAACGCGTCAATCTGCCAGCACACGAGGACGCAACCATCGAAATCATGGTCAATACCCGGATCAACAAATTGCTTGGTCAGCTATTGCTGGCAACGGACAACAATGAACGAGAGATAGCCTACGACGTCAGAGGGTTTGTCAAGCTGTCAAACTGGCCAACGCGCATCCCGTTCAATGTCGACGGACTGGTCGATAATCCTGCCCTGCAATGACCGATTCAGACGATCTCAAGCTGCTGGACTTCGTCCAGCGGCATCCTCGCCTGTTCGTACTGACCGGTGCCGGCTGCAGCACGTCTTCGGGCCTGGGCGACTATCGTGACAGTCGCGGACAATGGAAGCGTCGTCAGCCCATCACCGGGCAAGTATTCATCGCCGATGAAGCCGCTCGCAAACGCTACTGGGCCAGAAGTTTCGTTGGCTGGCCGAGCTTCAGCCGTGCCAGGCCCGGACTGGCTCATCATGCACTCGCCAGCCTGCAGCAGGCCCACCGACTGACACTGCTGGTGACTCAGAATGTCGATCAGTTGCACCAGAAAGCCGGGCATGAAGATGTGCTGGACCTGCACGGTGTGCTGGCCACGGTCAGCTGCATTCAGTGCGCCGAATCGCTGAGTCGAGACGATTACCAGATACAGCTGCTGGCTGGCAACAGCTGGCTGGCATCACTGACCGCCGCTCATGCACCCGATGGAGATGCCGATCTGGAACCCGGGGATCTGCAGCAGATGTACGTGCCACCCTGCACGCATTGTGGCGGACTGATGAAGCCGGATGTCGTGTTCTTCGGCGAGAATGTTCCCCGCGCACTGGTCGAGCGAGCGATGGGCGCACTGGCCTCGGCCGATGCCCTGCTGGTGGCCGGCTCATCGCTGATGGTGTACTCCGGCTTTCGATTCTGTCGAGCCGCGCAGAACAACGGCCAGCCCATCGTGCTGCTCAATGACGGGATGACACGTGCCGACTCACTGGCGGCGCTGAAAATCGCAGGCGACTGTGGACAGCGGCTGCAGACCATGGCCGAGCAGCTGATCAATCATTGATCTGAAAGCGCGCAACAAGCTCGTCCAGTTCGACCGCCATTCGAGCCAGCTCATCCGTGGACGTCTGTACCTGATTCACTCCCGACAGCGTGCTGCGACTACCCTGTATGACCATCTCCGATGTGCGTGATATCTCCTGATTGCCGCTGGCAGCATCACTGGAATCCTGACTGATGCGCGAGGTGATATCGCTTTGCTCCTGAACCGCCTTGGTAATGGTGTTCTGGAACTGACTGATGGTTTCGATGATGTCGCGAATGTCACCGATCGCACGAGTTGCGCTGTCACTATCGCTCTGTATCGCCGTGACCTTGGAGGCGATTTCCTCGGTCGCCTTGGCAGTCTCTTTCGCCAGTTCCTTGACTTCATTGGCGACGACCGCAAAGCCCTTGCCCGATTCTCCCGCACGAGCCGCTTCGATGGTGGCATTCAACGCCAGCAGATTGGTCTGCTCGGCAATCGAGGTAATGACCTTGATGACGTTGCCGATATCGCCACTGGATACCGTCAGATTACGGACCTGGGCATCAGTACTGTGAGCGAGCTTGACGGCCTCGCGGGCCACATTGCCAGCCTCCGAGACGTTCTTGAAGATCTCCTGAACAGAACCGTTCAGCTCACTGGTAGCGCCCACTACATTGTCCACATTGTGCATGACCCGCCGGGCGGCATCGGTGGCCACACTGGCGTGATCTGCCGCCTCCTCGGCAGTCCTGCTGAGCTCATCATTGGTACGCTTGAGATGACCGGATGATTCCGACAGTACGGCAGCTCCACGCTTGGTCTTGCTGATGATATCGGTCAGCTGTGCCACGGTCTTGTTGGCATCCTGCTTCAGACGATCATAGACACCCTTGTATTCCGTACTGACCGTTTCGGTCAGATCTCCCGCGGCCAGCGCGCCGAAGACACGCTGCATGTCGCTGATCACCTGCTCATTGGTCTGCATCAACTGATTCATGCCGGCCACCAGCCTACCGAAGCTGCCACCCATCTCCCGGTCGTCGATACGTCGGCTCAGATCCCCCTGCACAGCCGCCTCCACCAGTTCCTGCACCTTTTCCTCATTGTTCAATTCTTCGGTCCGGTCGAACCATTCGGTGATGGTACCCAGGCGTTTCCCCTGCTCATCAAACACCGGGTTGACAACCAGTCTGATGGTCATCTTGCCAAAGCTGGTATTGACCACATGCTTTTCACGCAGCGAGTCGATGATTTCCCGACTCTTGACCGGATCGGCATGGAACAGATCCACGCTGCGTCCGATGATACCGTCGGCACGAAAATCGGGGTATTTTCGACGCACCTCCGATTCGGACTCGGCAAACAGTGTCTCGGCAGCCTTGTTCATGTAGATGATGTCACTGTTCTCGTCAGCAACCATCACCGAGGCAGACGCATTGTCCAGAGCCAGTTTCAGACGCAGTGTCCTGGCTGCAGTCTCCGCCCGATCGATACTCAATTCCCGCAATTTCAACTGCATCTGATGAACGGCGTTGTAGATCCCGGTATCGGCTCCAGCCTCGGGCAACATCTCGGACAGATCACCTTCGGCGATACGGTTCACGATGGTCAGAATGCGATCCGGTTCTCCACCCACCTTGCGTCTGACACTGCCAAATGTGGCCATCAATCCCAGTGCCAGGAGCGACAGCATCACCAGCATGACAATCGAGAATATCCAGGTAATGCGGTTGATCGCAACCAGGTGATCTTCGAGTTCGGTCTCTGTAGTTGCCAACTCCTCGGACATCCTTGCCTTCAGGACATCCAGCGCTCGAGCCGCAGCGGCATCACTTATTTCTGCTGCCTCTTCCTGGCCATGCAACCGGGAGTCTGTCTGAGCATGCGACTCGAACGATGCCACGGCCGTACTGAATTGTTCGAGAACCGACTCGATATCGTCCAGAGCTGCCGACTCGACCGGATCCATGGGCATGTCAGCATATTCAGACAGAGCGACTCGCGCAGCCACAATACTCCTTTCAATGTGATGCAGATGCTCGTCATCGTCGTGCTGCTGGAATTCCTCGAAAGCATGTGACAGGGATTCATCTCCCAGATAAAGCTGCAGGGTACCTATCAATTCGCCCTTGCGCTTGGGTCCGAACTTGTAATCTTCCCAGGATTGCAGTGACTCGGTCGCCTGCGCGTGGATATGGAAATTGGACGATACAATCCCGACACCGATAATCACCAGACCGGCGCATAGCAGCAGTCCGATGGATTTGAATGACAATGTTGTTGAACTCATCATGATGCTGCCAATTGAATCCGCACTGGAGTGAATCCGTCACCGTCCGGGCAAGGTTCTCGCCGAGTACAGCAGGAATCGGCATGGCACCATACGGCTTTAGGACTTACCTGTTTCAGATGCTGGCCTCCGATTCGGCATTCCTGTCATCTCCTGCGATACCTGCTGAACACCACTACTCGACACTCCGCACCAGGCAATCCAGATTGCCGGCCTTGACCTGCTCACAAAGATCGTTGGCAGCGCCACGGCTTCGACCAGGACCAACAAGCAGGCGCGTCATGCTCCGATAGTCCTCAAACCGGGGAGTCTTTCCGTCGAATGCCTGCAGGCTGCCATTGACCCGGTCCCAGAACGCCTGCGCTAGTTCACGTGAGCCATAGGCTCCCAGTTGTACGAACCATTTGCCCTCCTCCGGCTCCGACTTCGTGTCATTGCCGACCTCAGGCAGAGCACCGGCAATCAGCGGTGGTGCCGATACTGCAAGCGTTGGCTGTGGCGCGCCCTCCTGTTGCGCCAGTCTGTTCAATGTCAGAGGTTTTTCCTGAACCTCTCGCATGGCGAAATCCAGTCCTCGGATGACATCATTGTTTCCCAGTACCGACACGCTCCCCGGTTGCTTGAGCAAGCGTCTGCCCAGAGGATCTTCGAGGCTTATCCGATAGCCACCGGGTTCTATGCCGTCAAACAGATAGAAACCATCAAACGCGGTACGCCGCTGAGCGACAAGCTCACCATCAGAGGTCTTCAGCGATACCAGCACGCGACTGACCGGCTTTTCCTGATCGCCCTCGATCATCAGTACATGACCTTCGAGTTCGGCAGTACGAATCACCGGAAATTCGACGACGGCGAAACTCCCCGGTCGAGGTATGACCGACACGCCCGGATTTCGCGATCGCAGTTCACCGTCGACAAGCGTGGACTCATCCAACTCGATGTCCACCTGGAGATAAGCCGGCATGCGGGACAGATAGGCAGAACCGTTGTCGTCCGTGGTCGCGTGTCGCCAGGCTTGCACCCCCTTGACCCCCACCCCGGCGATGGGTCTGTCTTCCAGTCCGCTGGCTCTCTCGAATACCCGGACATCGACGCTGCCGGCACTCACCGAAGCACGACTATCCAGTATCGGCCGCAAGGTGCCGGGTTGATGCACCAGACCGGTCGACAGGGTGATCAAGCCACCCCAGCGCTCATCACTGTCATAACTGACGCTGGCATTGATCGCCACCTGATCAAGCAACCAATTGATACCACCTCGGTAATAGGTCGTATCCGTCAGGGCGTTCTGGCTGATACTCAGATCCAGACTCATGTTTCTTTCTATCCGCAGATTACTGTCGGCACTGAGTTCCAGCAGTTCGGTTTCAGGCGCCAGACCATAACTGGCCGCCAGACGGAAACTCCATGGTCTGATGGTGGTGTGGAAGCTCGACAAACCACCTGTCTGGGACGTTCTGGTGTCAATGCCATCCAATTGTTCTTCAACGGAGGTGTACCAGAGCGAGGATGAGAACCTTCCCGAACCGGCCAGAGGTGTCGTTGCTCCGATAACGGCATCGTAGGCAGAGCTGGTTTCCTGCTCCTGCGCGTTGACCTCGACCTTGAACGGAACCCCTCTGACAGACGATGTGATATTCACGTTGCTGCTCCACTTCTGTGGAGAGGCAGGCAGCTCGGTTTCCTCGAGAAAACGGGTAAACCCCAGGCCGAGACTGGTGTCCCCCAGTTGGGTACGCAGTGACGTCCCAATCGAATTCTGTGAATTGGCAGCATCGACATACCTGACGTTTCCGTAGAGTCGCGATGTACTCAGACCGATGCTGAGATTGCGGGATTCATTCCGTTCGCCATCCTGCTCCACACTCCTGATACCTGCCCCCAGAGTCATGTTGCGTGACAGACCAAAGTTCAGTTCGCCCGTGTAGAGCCCGCTATCCCGATCTCCCTCACCATTCGAATCGTTCACTCCCAACACGGTACGTCCGCTCTGCACCGCTGACAACTCATAGCTGACACGCCCGGGCTCCAGCATGCCGACTCCCAGGTAGTGGTACTCTTCGCGCGATTCCATTTCTCCATTCGGCCCGAAGAACTTGAGTTCGAAACGGTTCTGACCGAACTGCAGCGGTACGTCCTCGAACAGATAACGTCCTTCCGGTCCGGTCGTCTGTATCATGAGCAGTTGGTCGTTCTGATAGAGTTCCACATCCCAATCAGGCAGCTGGCTGCCCTCGAGGCTGACCGATTCTGTGTCAATGCGTCCGCCCTCGTCCCGGCGTCCACCACCACGTAGCAACAGGCCGCGATAACCTCCGACATCCACGTCACCCACCTCCACATGGTCCAGACCCAATGGCCCGTCGAAGGCTGTTCGTTCCAGCTTCATGCGCGCGCCGGTCAGCGACTCGCCAGACTGTCCGGCAAGCGCAAGCGTGGATGTCATCCACCCGAGATCACCACGGGACAGCAGCGCATAGTTGCTGCCGTAATCTGCAGGACTGTCAGGTGTTTGACGAACCGTCGAGTAGCCCAGACGAAGCTTTGTCGTATGAGGTCCCATCAATTGATACGGGGTTTCCTGAAGCGGGTACTGCGGTTCCTGGTAAGCGGATGTTCGATTGAACACCCGCTCACGCCGATCGGAACGCAGTTGCAACGGGAGAGGCTCCAACGGTTCGACATCCAGAAAAAGCTCTCGGACCACCGCAGACAGACGCAGAGGAAACCACTTTTCCAGAGCCCGCGTTTCAACGAACACCTCACCTTGAAACAATACGGCTTCCCCATCGCCAATCGGCAACTCGCTATCGCCACTGATGACGGTGCCGCGCTGCAGCTCCAGCGAGAACGGGCGATCCTCGGACAGATACCAACCGCTGGCCGTACCTTGCTGCCCGTCCACGACAATGGGAAAGCCCAGGCCGCTAGCCAGCTCGTCGAGTGACAACAGGAAATCATCTCCACGCTGATAACCCAGTATGTCCAGGCCAAGCCGCTCGCCGTCGACACGCAGCTCCAACAGCAATTCGTTCTCGAGCTTCAATTCCGCCGTAGCTGACAGAGCCTGTGTTCCAAATGCGATACATAGCAGGACGAAGAGATACTTCCAACCTTGAATGAAATCGCCATCGGCAAACATAACTTTTCCAGAGAAAATGCTGTTCAATGCTTCAGCTTTTGCCGAAGCGGTCGCCATAGCCAGCAAGGATGAGGCCCGATGTACCGCCGGGGCATCAATTCGGGGGGTATCACGGATTCCGGCAAGCAGAGCTATCAACCGGCAGACCAGCTCTGTGATTCACTCATGACAGTCCGGGAAAAACAGCTTACCTACAGGATGTAACCGGACCCTGGGTCTGTGTAGCCCCCACACCAGAGCCGAGGATTCCCGACCACTTCCACCAAAGACAGCACCGTCCGGAGTGGCGAGACCTGCTCACCCAGCGAACCGGCACTACTGGCGTATGCAAGCCGACGCCTTGTAAAGACACTGAAAAGACGGTGGTGATTTGCCAATGGTGCATGGTTCGCCGCACCCCGGCTCAGGCAGTCGCCATGCCGCACTACTACCTGGCAACCCAGGTCACTCGATGGATAGCTGGATGCAGCGTCCTCCACGACGGGTCCCGGGACAGCAGCGACGAAACTCAGCTCTCCAACAAGACAAGCACGGCATACCGTGCATGACGCGCAATCCCGGACGGACAAACAGGCGATGCTGCGACAACGATGCCTGCGGCGAGTGTTGGCAATACCCTGTTCGCAGATGATCCGCTCCTCGGCCAGAGCGTGTGAACCTCGTCCTATTGTGAAATTGATGCAGATCATGCTGCTTTTCCCGGAAAGTTCGATTTTGAGCTTCAGTTACCGTTTATGCGTGGATCGGAGCGAGTTTACCGACTCAGTTTTCCCAGATACGGACGTTATATTTGTCAAGGTAACCTTTTCAGGGAAACGGCGGACTACTCTGAACTAGACCTTTTTTGATCTTTCAGGCAAGTGCGTAGACCGCTGCTGGTACACGTACGAACAAGCGTTCGATCTTTACATTTCGGGATTATAAAATGATGATTAATACAAGCAAGAAACGATTGGCACTGGCCGTAGCCGGCACCCTGAGTCTGGGAGCCTCAATGGCCCAGGCAGAGGATTTCACTGCCAGCGCCACTTTGCAGAACACACTCGCTGTAACCAACCTCCAGGATCTGGACATCGGTTCTGTCTTTGCGACAGTCACAGGCGCAGCCTTGGCCAATGGTGTGGGCGCTCTGGTAATCGCCCCTGGTGGAACCATTGCCGATCAGGGCTCGGACAGCGCAACAGTGAACCTCACCAGCCTGACAAGCCCGACAGCGGCACAGGGCTCGGTTGACATGACAGCAGACTTCACACTGCAACTGCCAGACACGTCAGCCATTGTCGCAGCTGACTTTGCTGCCGATGGAACCAGCACCCTCGTGAACATCACCAACGGCACCGGCAATGCAACCGAACTGGTTCATGAAAGTGCCAACCCTGCAGTACCGAGCCTGTGGTTGATGCATTTCACAGTCGGCGATGTCAGTGGCGGCGTGAGCACTGCCGGCACCTTGAACGAAGGTGACTTCACGATTGTTCCCGACTTCGGACAAACCACCTATGTATTCAACATTGGTGCGACCCTGACGACCGAGCCAACAACATCGGAACAAACCTATCAGGAAGGTGTATATTCAGGCACTTTCGAAGTCACTGCAGCATACTGAGTGAATTCAGCTGAAACCAGGAAGGGGCATGAGCACTGCACCCCTTCCTGGTGCTACTGACGATCATAACAACAACAGGCTTTTCTCTACTTATTGCAAGCCCGTACGTATCGGGAACGACTGCGAGCCGACCTGTCACGGTCTGCTCAACACCGGTATCGCATGGGCTATTTTCTTGAACGCCTTAGCAGACGGGCGAATCCTCATCAGCCCATGAGTACCATGCTTGTGTTTTCATGAAAAGGTCATGAGCATCTGACAAAGCCAGTCACAGCCAGGCTGATCTGCCTGTCGAAATACATGCCGCCAGGAACAACCGGGTGTACTACGCCCCTCATTCGGCACGTCCCGCCGGCTCACTGATTTTTCTGCGTTTCTGCTTTGGACATGCCACCCGGATTGCCTCAGCCCCATGATACGGTACCTTGCCAATCTGGCATCGTACTTGCTCATCCAGTCAGCAGCTGCCCTTGCACTTCGGCATCGTCACCTGCAACATCGGCAAACCGGGGTACTCCCGGTTGCCTGTCCCGGCACACCTCATCGGGTGTTGCCCTTGTCACACAGGCCATTGGTGAGGCGTTCCATGTTCTGGAAATCGATGCGATTCCATCTGCATCCGACAAGACAGGAGTGCACAGCTGGCAGGCGCATGACAGACACGGCGAATTCCGTGCTCTCGGTCAGCCGCAGACAGCGGCGAAAAACACCGCTTTGTCATTCACGACTGATGCGCCAGCTGTCTTTGCTGGCGGGAATGACATGCAGCAGCGCTGCCCCGGCCCAACCACTAATCGAAGAACTGCAGCCATTGAATTTCGGTACCCTGGCCATCGCCAGCAATACATCGATATCACGCTTCAGTCTGCCCAGGACAGGCACCAACATGTCCGTGGAGGGTCAGTTCGCCCTGATTGCAGGCGGTACACCGGGACGCTACCGGTTTACCGGCTTCCCTGCCAATACAGCGCTGGATGTCAGCCTCAATTCCGCCGTACTCACGGCCGGGTCCAACGGCTCGCTGGAACCGCTGACCGTGACCGACTACGATCTTGGCGACGTCACTACGGATGCTCAGGGCGAAGCCGAGCTGGCACTGGGTGCCATACTTGATACAACCGGCAACGGCAACAGTTATGTGGATGCGCCCTTCAGTGGCACCACACTGATGCGCGTTGACTACTGGCATCCGGATGTCCAGAACCGTGTGTTCAACACCAGCACCATTGATCTTGGTGCAGAGTTGCGCTCCACCCTGATTCTCGATGAGGACCAGCCACTGCATTTTGGCACTCTATTTGCTCGAACCAGTACCACGGCTCAGGCAACTCTGACCTTGTCACCGTCAGGATCCTACACGATCAGCGAACCGGACAACTCCCGTCTGGTCTCTCTTGCGAAGCCGGATCTGGGAATATTCAGAGTCAGTGGCGCCGCAGCGAACTACAGTCTGACGATAAACCCTCAGACTGCAGACGTATTGCTGGAGCACAGCGAATTTCCGGGGAGTGCGCCGCACTTCGTCCTGAGTTCATTGACGACATTGCCCGATGGAACGGGAATAACCGACGCCAATGGCGAACTGTTGGTAAGGCTCGGCGGCACGTTGAAAACGGAACTGACTGCATCGCCGGTGACATACCCCAGCGGCCAGTATGAGGGGACCTACCAACTCACGGTTTCCTACTAGAAGACCGGACAACAGGTCCAGAGTTGATGATAGACACTTCACGATCCATGAGCAATTTGATGATACACAGACAGCGGCTAGCGACGTCGATTTTCTTCAGCCTGGCATTGTGGCTATGGACAGCAACGATGGCCACCGCCGACATGCTGATCAGCCCTACAAGGGTCTTGATGAACAACGACAATACCAGTGCCACCATGGTATTGCGGAACCCCAGTGACGGTCCCCGTACCTATCGTCTGAGCTGGGAAGACAAGCGTGCCAGTGAAGATGGCGGTTACAAGCCGATTTCCGAAAACGAAGAATGGTCATCCGCGAAGGACATGGTTCGTTTTTCTCCACGGCAGATAACCGTGGGGCCTGGTGAGAATCAGACCGTGCGCTTCAACTGGCGTCCCCCTGCCGAGCTGCCAGCGGGCGAATACCGCTCGCATCTGCTGCTTCAGGTCATACCCGATGTCTCTGAACCCAACGCGACATTCGAATCCAGCGGCCCGCAGGAAGGAGTGGGCGTTCAGGTCTTCATGCAGATGTCGTTTTCCATTCCGGTGGTGGTTCGACACGACACCGACACTCCCATGGTGTCGATCAAGACAGTCAAGGCCGTACCAGCCAAAGGCGGCGAGCGCGTTGGCCTGGAGTTGACGTTGAATCGCGAAGGCAATGCCAGCAGCTATGGCAAGGTTTCGGTGGAAATGCAGCGTGATGCCAACAGCCCGGTGGAGCAGATCGGCCACTACGGCGAACTTTCCATCTATCATGAAGTGGATCAGCGTACCTTGACCATCCCCTTGCGCGATGCCCGCATTCCCGAAGGGGCTCTGGTTCGCGTCGCCTACGAAGGGCTCAATGAATACGAGGGTGTCCTGTGGGCGGAGCAGGTCTTCCAGACGAAGTGAGACAATCGCAGCCACCGAGACCGGAAATCGGCATGAGAACGAGAAAATTCAAGTCCCGTCAGGGTGTCTGCATGCTGACTCTGGCTGGCACACTGTTTTCCGCATCCGGCCTGCACGCACAGGAACGCCTGTCCGCCTCTGAGACTCTGACGGAAAGAACGAGGGAATTTCTGTCCGACCCCAGTCGGACCGGCAGCCTGGTCGGCAGCATCATTGCCGGCGCCGCCGTGGCAAATCCGCTGGCACCGATACTGGGAAGCGTTGCCGGATTCATGATCGGTAAAAGCTCCGCCTTTACCGATGCCGACAGTGACTCTGCCAGACGACGCGCCTATCTCAACCGCAGTCTCATGCCCGAAGACAGTACCCGCCTCAGCAGCTTGTCAGGACTGACCGGCAATCCATCAGAAGATGCTGCACCCACGGTCATCAGCGGCATGTTCGGTCAGGACACCGCCGAGCAACGGCTGGAACGGCCTGAACCGCTGGTCATCGTGAAGCTGCCCGGAGAAAGCGATGCCGTGACTCGACCGGTACCGGTCGAACAGGCCGTCATCATGGGTTTGCGTACGCAGGAAGAAGCCGGCAGAATCGTGAACCTGCCGGAGCGCACAGAGCATGCGCTTACCCGTGGCCTGACCGAAGACATGGAGGCAAGGATCAATCTGCAGAAGCAGCTTGCCCACGCCTGCAGCAATGTGGAGTTGACGCAACCACCGTCACCGAGTTGCTACTACTATTCCCAGTAGAGTTTTCAACATTATCCGGGACAGAGCGCCCCCGTACATCAGCAGGCACCGCCGCCCCCTGCGCCACCGCATGAGGCTCGCACTGGCGGCCTTCTCAAGTTCGCAAGGCCCACTCATGCAGCTTCACCGAATGGGATGACTCGGGGGTGAAGTCGACAGTCCGCGAACCGGGCTTGTCCAGGTGCATGGAGAGAACCTCGGGAAAGCGCGCCGACGCGGCAGCGCAACCCACGAACACCAACGCGACCGATTCGGCGAACCGGCAAGTTGCGAAGCGGGATGCAGGACAGTGCGCTATCGGCATCTGCGCAGGCGCGAAGAACGTTCCCCTGCCGAGGTTCAGGCCTTCGAGAGCCTACCAGGCCCGAACGACATCTCCGGTATCGATCAGATAGCCCCCGATGCCTTCCTGGGCGGTACTGGCGATACTGTGGTTCGGGAAAACGGTGTGCACCTTGATCCAGCTATCGTTTTCGCCCGGCTGCTGTATTTCATCGGGTTCCAGGATGTCGGTGCGCCGATAGACTCGCAGCGTATCGCCCGACCTGAAGCCATGCAGGAATCCGGCATTGATGTGAATGTCATTACCCCTGATGGAAGTCACCTCGGCCGAAAATGGCACGCAGGCCAGTTTCTCGTTGATCTCCAGACTCATGCCTTCCAGCATCGTGTCAATCTGTTTTCCCAGGTCCGTATCGAACCAGGGAGTGGAAACGGTTCTGCCATTTCCCGGATAACCGACGACATCACCACTGACGGTTTGCTGATACTGCCGAGAATGAAACAGGGCACCATATTCGACATCGTAGATATACAGCCTCATCTGTATATTGCGTTGATCACTGCCCCCCAGCAGCTCGTCGAACCAGCCACCGGAGGGCTGAATGCTCAGATCCTCGAGATCGAGCTTGACCACGAACTGGGATGCGTACTCCCTCCCCAACTGCCTGACACGCCCCGCAGTGCTCGGCCCCATGCTTTCGAAACTCGAATCGTGGGTCGCAAATACATTGAAACGCCCGAGTTCATCAAGATGTGTCTGCAGGCGCAGAGACGTCAAGGTGGGCAGACCGGGCAGGTCTCTGGCCAGATCCGGTGTGCTGATGGTACCGGCCACGAGAATGGCTTTCCTGTAGGAAAATGGCGTACCCGGATCGGGTGAGC
Source organism: uncultured Granulosicoccus sp. (assembly GCA_947495035.1). GTDB lineage: Bacteria > Pseudomonadota > Gammaproteobacteria > Granulosicoccales > Granulosicoccaceae > Granulosicoccus. The sequence continues at coordinate 23,338 of CANLXI010000003.1, read as the reverse complement.
AGGACTCCAGCGCGCCTGAGCTCTCGAACGCCGCCGTCGGGGACACCTGCGGAGTATCCTTCCACAGGCCGACAAACGGCAGTTTTCCCGGAAGTGAGCAACCGGCAAGCAGTAACGATACGACTGCAACGATCGAAAGCTTGTAAACAGTTACAGTCATAAAGTCTCTAGTTAACCTTCTATAACCCCAGCTTGCACAAAATATCTACCTCTGATGTAGTTACCCGGGTACCGAGAAGAATAATTGCTACCTGTGTGCATGGCAACACTGTTTCATGACTCATGGTTCGTGCCAGTACGGCGTTGTCCGCCAGGAAGCACCATCAAGTTCGTTGATTTCCGCGCTCAGGCGGCACGGTCGATGCCTCTTGGCAACGCCATGCAAGGCGACAGCGGACAGACATCCGGATTCTCGGGCCAGCGCCCCGAACGCCCCGAACGCCCCGAACGCCCCGAACGCCCCGAACGCCCCGAACGCCCCGAACGCCCCGAACGCCCCGAACGCCTCAAACGCCTCAAACGCCTCAAACGCCTCAAACGCCTCAAACGCCTCAAACGCCTCAAACGCCTCAAACGCTCCGAACGCTCCAAACGCTCCAAACGCTCCGAGGCTTCAGCTAACCCAATTGCACGAAGGCCGCACTGTATGAAGGAATCTCCAGCGCACCGTCCTTCAATACCGGCTCGAAGCCATGCCCTTCCATCAGACGCAGCTCGCGATCCGTATCGATTTCACAGCGCACTCGCTCACTGCCCATATTGAAGGCACAGTAGATGGTTTCGTCGCCATCGGTTCGCAGAAAACTCAGCACATTGCCGATGACACTGATGCCATCCAGCGAGCCCTTGATCAGCGACTTGCATTGACGGCGAAATGTCAGGAAGCGGCGGTACTGTTCCAGCAGGCTGGATTGATCGCCGATCTGCTGCGACACGGCCAGACGCCGGTGAGGTTCCGTGACCGGCAACCAGGGCTCGGCTGTCGAAAAGCCGGCATTGTCGCCCTCGGCATCCCAGACCATGGGCGTTCGACAGCCATCGCGGCCCTTGAACTTGGGCCAGAAGGTAATGCCATAGGGATCCTGCAGACGCTCGAAGGGAATGTCGGCCTCAGGCAAACCCAGCTCCTCACCCTGATACAGACAGACCGAACCGCGCATGGACATCAGCAGAGCAGCCAGCATCTTCAGGTGTTGCAGATAGTGCTTCTTCGGCAGCTTCCAGCGAGTCGCGTGGCGCACCACGTCGTGATTGGAAAACGCCCAGCACACCCAGCTGTCTTCGGCTTCGGATTCGAATTTCTGCAATACCTCGGCCACACGTTGCGCCGTGGGTAACTCCGCCGACAGGAAATCGAAGGTGTAACACATGTGTACGCGGTCTTCGTGGCTGGTGTAATCCTTGAGAATCTGCATGCCATACTGCGCATCCCCCACCTCGCCGACAGCCGTCGCTGCCGGGTATTCATTCAGAACCGCGCGAAAGCGCTTCAGGAAGTCGATGTTCTCGGGTCGGTTCTTGTCGTACAGATGTTCCTGATAATTGTAGGGGTTCACGTCGGGCGCAATGTCCGCGTTTCGCAGCTCCGGAGGCAGCGCCGGGTTGTCCCGCAGTTCCTTGTCACAGAAGTAGAAATTGATGGTATCCAGCCGGAAGCCATCCACCCCACGATCCAGCCAGAAGCGCACGACATCCAGTAGTGCATCCTGAACGTCAGGATTATGAAAGTTGAGATCGGGCTGGGAGCTGAGAAAGTTGTGTTGGTAATACTGGCAACGGGTGGAATGCCAGCTCCAGCCCGGACCACCGAATATCGATAGCCAGTTGTTCGGCGGACTGCCGTCAGGTTTGCCATCTGCCCAGACGTACCAGTCGTGTCGCTCGTTGTCGCGGCTGGAACAGGATTGCGCAAACCAGCTGTGCTGGTCCGAGGTATGGGACAGCACAAGGTCGATCATGACCTTGAGATCCAGCGCATGGGCATGCTCGACCAGCTCATCGAAGCTGTGCAGGTCACCGAACATCGGATCGATGTCCTTGTAGTTGGAGACATCGTAACCGAAGTCCTTCATGGGCGACTTGAAGAACGGCGAGATCCAGACCGCATCGGCACCCAGTTCGGCAATGTGATCCAGCCGGTCCTTGATGCCCCCCAGATCACCGATGCCATCGCCATTGGAATCCTGATAGGAGCGCGGGTAGATCTGGTAGATGACCGCACCACGCCACCAGTCCTTGTCAACGATGATTTCGGGCTCGACGATACTGATTGAAGAAACAATCATGGATAGCTTTGCATTCCGAGGTAAAAACTGACGAGGCGATTAAATCACAATTCGCGATCAAGCAAGCAGCGTCCAGACACGGCATTGCGCATGCCAGATTCCATGTCCTTGCCGGCATGAGAGTCATGCCGAAACGTTGTGAACGAGCTCAGGTACGGCAGGTCGGCGATTGCCGGGAACTGGCGCGGGCCGCCGGTGTGCTCAGCGGTAGAGCAAGGACTGCCCGTCGGCAAACAGGTGCACCTTGTCGGGGTCGGCGCTCATGCGCATGTTACGTCCCCTGACGTCCCGATGAATGCCCTGCAGCTTGGCAATGACGGCATTGGCACCCGCAGTCTGCCGCTTGAAATACACCTGCGTGACTTCACCCAGTGCTTCCGATATTTCCACGACATTCTCGAAGGCGTAATTGTCACTGGTCGTGGGCTTCATGTCTTCGGGACGAATACCGATGTTGACCGGCTGACCTTGCATGTCGGCGGTTGTGGGTATGTTTGCACTGATGGTGCCACCCCCGTGATTGACGCGCACCTGAGTCACCTCACCGGTCTGCTCGACAGTGCCACCGAGCAGATTCATGGCGGGTGAACCGATGAACTGCGCCACGAATTCGTTTTCCGGGCGTTCGTACAGATCCAGCGGTGTCCCCACCTGCGCAATGCCCTTGTTGGCCAGCACCACGATGCGCGACGCCAGAGTCATCGCCTCTACCTGATCGTGTGTGACATACACCATCGTCGATTCCGGCATGCTCTCCTTCAGCTGGGCGATCTCGATACGTGTGGCAACACGCAGCGCCGCATCCAGGTTCGACAGTGGCTCGTCGAACAGATACACCTTCGGATCACGCACGATGGAGCGACCAATGGCCACGCGCTGCCGCTGCCCACCCGAAAGTGCCTTGGGCAGACGATCCAGATATTCCGTCAGCTGCAAGGTCGCCGCGACTCGCTCGATGGCAGCATCGATCTCGGCCTGGGGCTTCTTCGCCAGTTTCAGTGCAAATGACATGTTGTCACGCACCGTCATGTGCGGATACAGGGCATAGGACTGGAACACCATGGCAATACCCCGCTGCGCTGGCGGCATGTCATTCATGCGTACACCATCAATGGTGAAATCACCACCGGTGATGGTTTCCAGCCCGGCGATCATGCGCAACAAGGTCGATTTGCCACAACCGGAAGGACCAACGAAAACGATCAGCTCGCCGGTCTTGATATCCAGGTTGATGTTGTTGAGCACATTGATGTTGCCCGCGTAGGTTTTCTCGACATTGGTCAGCTTGAGGTTGGTCATTGTTTTTTCTCCCTATTTCACCGAACCGGCCAGCAGACCGCGAACCAGATATTTCTGCATGGCGAAGAACACGCCGAGAGGCACTGCAATGGATACGAAGGCCGATGTTGCCAGTATTTCCCAGTTGCCACCGCGAGTACCCAGCAATTCGACGATCTGCTTGGTCATGACGGTGGTATCACCGGTCGAGTCGATCAGGAACACCAGGGCTACCAGCAGATCGTTCCAGGTCCACAGGAACTGGAAGATGGCAAAGGAGGCCAGCGCCGGGAAGGACAAGGGCAGGATGATCTTGATGAAGATCTGAAAGTCGGTCGCGCCATCCACCTTGGCATTTTCGATGATGTCGCGCGGCAGCCCGACCATGTAATTGCGCAGCAGATAGATGGCCAGCGGCAGGCCAAATCCGGTATGTGCAAGCCAGGCCCCCAGATACCCCTTGCCGATACCGATTTCATTATGCAACTTGAGAAGCGGAATCAGGGCCAGTTGCAACGGCACGACCAGCAGGCCGACCACCGCGGCAATGAGCAGCGCCCGGCCGGGAAAATCCATCCAGGCCAGCGCATAGGCCGCAAAGGCGGCCACCAGAATCGGAATGATGGTGGCGGGGATGGTCACCGTCAGGGTATTGAAGAAAGCCTTGGCCATACCCTCCCGGTTGGAAGGATCGAACAACACATACTTGTAGTTTCTGAGAGTGAATTCAGGCGGTGTCTTCGCCGTGACAAATATGCGTTGACCTCGCTTGCCGGTGATTTCCTCGGGGCTTTGCAGCAGATAATCGCCGTTGCTCTGCACGGACACCGTGGCGCCGTCCTTCAGCTCTGCCGTCTCTCCAGCCTGATAATCGCTGATGGCGCGCGAGCTGGTACCCCAGACGGAGATCACCGCATCACCGGGCTCTTCGAAGAGATTGCCTTCGATCACGAAACCGCCATCCTTCTGCAGCTGTTCATCGGCCCCGCCGGTTCGCAAGGTCATGTTCTGCTCGGATGGCACCATGGCCTTCCACCAGCCGGTGCTGGCTATCTGATCGGAGGTGCGAAACGAGGACACCAGCAAGCCCACCGTGGGAAACAGCCACAACAACACCAGAGCGGCGAGCGAGAGATGAACGGCCCAGGTGAGACTGGATTTGGTACCGGCAATGTTCGACATCACTTCATCTCCTTGCGGGCGTTGTACACATTCCAGACAAGAATCGGTGAGACCAGCAGCATGATGATCATGGCACTGGCAGAGCCGACACCCCAGTCATTGGCCCGGAACAGCTTGTCGTACATGTAGTTGGCCAGCACCTGTGTTTCCCACTGGCCATTGGTCATGGCGAAAACGATGTCGAAGACCTTCAATACAACGATGGTGATGGTGGTCCAGACGACGACGATGGTGCCCATGATCTGCGGCACCTTGATCTTGAAGAACACCTGAAAGGGGTTGGCGCCATCGACGATGGCCGCCTCCACCGTCTCTTCGGGAATGCCGCGCAAGGCTGCTGACAGAATCACCATGGCAAAACCGGTCTGGATCCAGACCAGCACGATCATCAGAAGATAGTTGTTGGGGCCGATCATGGTCAGCCAGTTCTTCGGTTCGGTACCGCCGAAGAACATGTACAGCGCATTGAGCACGCCGATCTGATCCTGGCCGACCGGACGGGCATCGTAGACCAGTTTCCAGATGACGGCAGCGCCGACAAAGGAAATGGCCATGGGCATGAAGATCAGCGACTTGGCCAGATTGCCCCAGCGCACGCGATCGGACAATTGCGCGGCCAGCAGCCCGAAGACGGTGGACAGCGCCGGTACCACCAGCAGCCACATCATGTTGTTGCCCATCGCCTCCCAGAACTTCGGCTCGGCGAACATCTGCTGGTAATTGTCAAGACCGACAAACTGCGACTTGCCACCCGGCAGACGCTCGGTCAGTGACAATCGCAGGGTTTCCACCACCGGGTAGGCCAGGTAGATCCCCAGCGCCAGCAGAGCCGGCATCAGGAACAACCAGGGACGAATCATGTTGGCCCGGGTGATGTTGCGCCCGGCATTCGGCCCCTTGCCCGGAAACAGCACCTTGTCCAGAAACTGGTTGGAAAAATAGAAATAGCCGACGCAACCACCGACACCGATGATGATGGTGAGGATGGCCTGAAGTGCTGGATGCATGAATCCTCCGACGAACAGGCGATGGAGCGTAGTTGATCAAGGACACCCGCCTCGGCAAGGCGTCCGCGTGTCAGGCACTGACGGTGCCTGACACGATCCTGACTGGCTGGACTGGCTGGCCTACTTCAGGGCATCCCAGCTGTTCTGGATGGCCGTGGTGACCTCCGATGCATCCTTGCCACCGGCGTAGTCGACCATGCCGGTCCAGAAGGATCCGGCCCCCACACCGCCGGGCATGAGATCGGAACCGTCAAACCGGAAGGTGGTGGCGTTGAGCAGAATGTCGCCCATGCCGCGCAGCGCATCCGAGGCGTACAGGTCGGTGTTGACGCTGTTCATCGGTGTCAGGAACCCTTCCTGTGCCATCCAGACCTCGTGGGCAATGGGCGATTTCAGGAATTCGATCAGTGCCATGGCACCCTTGCTTTCACGGGTGACTGCAAACATGGTTCCGGCGCCCAGTACCGGCTTGCCCAGATCCTTCTCGGCGTAGGACGGGAAGTAGAAGAAGTCGGCATCTTCACCGACCACGGTATCCTCCGGAAAGAACGCCGGGATGAATGAAGCCTGACGGTGCATGTAGCACTGCGGTGGTGAGGAGAACAGCCCCTTGGGACTGTCGCGGAAGTCGGTGGAGGCAACAGCCCCCGCACCGCCAGCGACATAGTCATCATTGCGCGCAAAGTATCCGAACTCTTCCACGGCAGCGACGACGCGCTCGTCATTGAACGGAATCTCATTGCTGACCCACTGGTCGTAGACATCGGCAGGTTGGGTGCGCAGCATCATGTCCTCAACCCAGTCGGTAGCCGGCCAACCGGTTGCACCACCGGAACCCAGACCGATGCACCAGGGAGTCTCTCCGTCGGCCACGATCTGATCGGTCAGCGCCTTGAGTTCCTCCATGCTCTCGGGAACTTCGTAACCGGCATCTTCGAAGTTTTCAGGGCTGTACCAGACCAGCGACTTGACGTCGACCTTGAAGAAGAAACCGAACAGTCCATCTTCACCGTTTTCGTCCTGGAAGGTGGCCAGATCTACCCAGGATTGTCCGGCAGCGTAGTTTTCCGTGAGCCACGCTGCAGTGTCATCGCCAAGCTCGGTCAGAAATCCGCGTTTCGCCATGTCGGATGCCAGACCGGGCTGAGGAAATACCGCGACATCGGGAGCGGAACCGGCTTCTGCATCGATCATGATCTGTTGTTCGAAGCTGTCGGAACCGGTGTACTTGACATCCGCGCCGGTGGCTTCCGCGAAATAGGCCAGCACACTTTCCACCAGCACCTGATCGGGACCCAGCCAGGGACCGAACACGGTCACCTGCTCGCCCTCGAGATTCATTTCCTTGAGAGCTTCATAACTTTCCCAGTTGAAATCACCCTCCCCCGGAGTGAATTTCAATTCGGCGGCGCTGGCGCCACCTGCTGACAGCATGGCCAGCGTCAGGCCGGTAGCGACAGCAGACTTCATTGCAGGTTTCATGGTGTTTCCCCGGATCGAATTCTTGTTGACGAGCGGATCTGGATGCCAGGCAGTTGGAATCCATAGCCAAAGCGCCTTGGAATGCGCAGTATTCATGACACTTGTGAAGGTGTCAAGCCAGTGATTTTCTGATCGATATTCACGGTAAAACAAGGCTATCAAGGACCTATTCGCTAGCATATTTTTTGACATGAGGGTTGTTCTTCCGTACTATTTTCGCCCAAAGCGCTTTGAATGCAATTCTGAACCGAGTATCTGCGTCATCCCATGAACCTCAAGGAACTGTCAGCATTGCTCAACCTCTCCCAAACGACGGTCAGTCGAGCGCTCAACGGGTATCCGGAAGTCAGCAAGTCCACTCGCCAGCGCGTCCTGCAAATGGCGAAAAAGCACCATTACCAGCCCAATGCCCGCGCCACCAGCCTGGCCACAGGCCGTGCCATGACCATCGGCCACGTGATTCCGATGCACTCCAGCAATGATGTGGGCAACCCGATATTCGGCGAATTCATCACCGGCGCCAGCCGGATTTACAGCGCCAATGGCTATGAGCTGCTGCTGACGATTGCCGAACAACTCAACGAAGAGGACACGTATCGCAACATGGCAGCCCGCGGCACAGTGGATGGAGTGATCGTGCATTCCCCCCGCCGTGACGATTCCCGGGTGCAATTGCTGCAGGACATCGGCCTGCCCTTTGTCATTCACGGCCGGGTGCCGGAGACCTCGCTCGACTACTCCTGGATCGACACCAACAACCGGCGTGCCTTTCGCCAGGCGACCAGACTGCTGCTTGACCTGGGGCATCGTCGCATTGCTCTGATCAACGGTCCGGAATCCCTGACGTACGCCTGGTTGCGACGCCAGGGTTATGAGGAAGCCCTGCTCGATGCCGGAATCACACCGCATCCGGACATCCTGTGCAGTGATGAACTCACCGAAACCCACGGATACCGCTCGGCCGGCAGAATGCTGGCCGACACCCAGCCGCCCAGTGCCTTTCTTGTCTCTTCCTATGTTGTCGCTCTGGGAGTGCGACGGGCCATCGCGCATGCCGGTTTGCGCATGGGCAAGGATGTATCAGTGATCATTCACGATGATGAGCTGTCCTTCTTCCAGAACAACGATCCGGAACCGCAGTTCACGGCCACCCGATCCTCGGTCAGACAGGCAGGCGAACTGGCCGCGCAGATGCTGCTGGACCTCATCGACGACCCCGACAGAGCTTCACGGACACAGTTGCTGGAGGCACAACTGACCATTGGCGTGTCCACCGGCCCCGCCGGATCATCAGCTCAGGCGACCACCAAGCGCTGACACCATCTGCACCAGTGCCTGCCTGACGCTCTCCAGCTCGGTTTCATCCGTTCCCCGCGCAACCAGAGACAGTCTGCCCAGCTGCCCGGTCTTGCCCGGATAGCTGCCGATCTCGATGGCCGGGTGAGCCTCCTGCAGGGCCCGCAACGCCGACGCCACCGTACCCTCGCCGAGGTCGCAGCCGACACTGACGCTGTGCACGATCGGCCCGGTTCTCAAATCCGGCAGTACCGAAGCCAGCATGGCCTGCATGATGCGTGGCACACCGGCCATCACGAACACATTCTCCATGCGAAAGCCCGGTGCTGCAGACACCGGATTGTCGATCAGCGATGCACCTTCCGGTATGCGAGCCATGCGCAGACGATCCTCATTGAGCTCGATTTGCCGCTCGTCGCAGAAGCTCTGCAACAGTGCGCGCGCTTCGGTATTGACAGGCAGATCGACTCCGAAGGCTTCGGCAACACAGTCTGCCGTGATGTCGTCATGCGTCGGTCCGATACCTCCGGTGGTGAACACGTAGTCATGGCCGTTTCTCAGCTCATTGATCGCGGATACGATGGCCTGCGGAATATCGGCAATGACCCGCGCTTCACGCAGGCGAATGCCGCGAGCCACCAGGGATTCGGCGATGTGCGGCAGATTGATGTCCCTGGTGCGCCCACTGAGCAGTTCGTTGCCGATGAGCAGCACAGCGGCAGTCGGCGGAGTTGTCGTGGCGTCGGGAGCAGAAGAGTCGGCAGGTGCGGGAGTATCGCTGATCATGGAAATCCGTGAAGGAGCAATCGGAAGAAGACCCGCAACATACAACGACTGTCCACGCGGAGGCGAGAGCGGCGACGAATCAGTCAGGCCGCTGCCTCGCACATTCATACGGGTAATCCCGCTCGGGCAGACTCGCCGACAGCCACAGCAATCGTCCCATGATGGAACGCAGGTTGAAGCCCGGATTGCTGCTGGATACGTCGAAGTCGTCTTCCTGGATCTGCAGTATGGGCACTGTACGGTGGCTGCCACTGGCAACCGGCGTACCTTCGATATCGTAGATCACATCATCAGTTGCGGTGAAGGGCGTCACGGGGCCATCGCGCACCACCACCACCGGTGATGTACCGGACTGCCCCAGGCAATCCTGCATGTACAGCCATTGTGCCTCGACAAGCTGCGCCGGCACCACCTCCGCCTGACCTTCCCGCGTATAGGCCACTTGCAAGCCGACGCCGGACGTTGTCACGGTCACCAGTACCTCCGGAATCTCCGCCAGCAGGCCCGGGTCGTCTTCCAGCTGCAACAGGCTGTCCGGCACCCCGATGTCCTCTTCCTGACCAGAGCCTGTCACCACTCCGGATGACATCGGCGGCGCGGAAGAGGAGCCCGAACAGCCTGACAAGGCCAGCGCCAGACACAGGAGGACTGCGGCAGGAAGCGTATTTCCGCAGAGCGTGGCGACATGCCGGCGGGCAATGGGGGCGTGAACGTTTTGCATGGACTGACCGGACCAGATTCTAGGGATCCTTACGCAATCGCTGCGCCAAGGACCGGTTGACCGCACGTGATGCGGCCACCAGGCCAAAGGTACCCGTCACGAAAGACACCGACCCATAGCCCTGATCGCAATCCAGGCGGGCCCCCGGTACACCGGGTTTCGCATGTGTTACCTGACCATCCTTGCCCGGGTACACCGGCTGCTCGGTGGAGTACACGCACTCGATTCCGAAGCGTCGTTTCGGGTTGCTGGTGAATCCATGGTCCGACCTCAACCGGGAGCGCACCTTGGCGGCCAGCGCATCATTCCAGGTCCGTGACAGGTCGGCGACTTCCACCGCCAGTGGATCGGTGCGCCCACCGGCCCCACCGGTCGTGATGATCGGAATCTTGCGGCGCCGGCAGAACGCGATCATGGCGGCCTTGAAGCGAATGTTGTCGATGGCATCGATGACCATGTCGAAACCGCAGTCCAGGTAGGCTTCCAGATTCTTCTCTGCCAGAAAATCATCAATGGCGGCAACATCGCAGCGTGGATTGATGAGACGGATCCGCGCTTGCATGACCTCCACCTTCGACTGATCGACCGTATCGTGCAGCGAATGCAACTGGCGGTTGATATTGCTGGTGGAGACATCATCGTGGTCTATCATGGTGATTTGTCCGACGCCGGTTCGGGCCAGCGCTTCGACCGCCCAGGAACCGACGCCGCCGATACCGACAACGCAGATACGCAGCTGCGACAGACATTCATAGGCCTGATGGCCATACACGCGTGACAAAGCGCCAAACGCCGGATCGGGAGACTGGATTGACATCGGAGGAACGTTCTTTGCAGCCGGGACAGTGGATGGTCTACATGGTACGGTGTAATGATGATTCACTGTACACCGGCATCACGACCGATACGATGCGCCGGCTGGCCGAACACAATGGCACCGCTCGCGGGGCCCGCTACACCCGCGCACGCCGACCGGTGACTCTGGTCTATACTTGTGCCTGTCCAGACAGGTCTTCGGCCAGTCGCCACGAGTGGCAGATCAAGCAAATGTGCCGCGCATCGAAAGAGACGCTGATTGCGTCACGGCACCCTTGTCTGGCAAAGGTGTAAACTTAGGAGTAGACTGGCACTATCCATTGACTGCCGGTAGCTCAGCCTGGACCCTTTCGCGGTACCGGGTGTACCGCTGTCTGCTGCCACGGCAAAGGGCCGTGCCGGCATCAACCGTTGTTGACCTAGCACTCAGTTGTCACGACTCATGCAAACCATCGCATGAGAGTTGGCAACACGATGCAATGTCTGGCATTGGTTACCGAACTTGAAATACGAGGTTTTTACGTGAAAAAGATGTTTGTTGGCGGCCTGCCGCTTGAGTCGACGGAAGAAACAGTAACCGAAATGTTCACTGAATACGGCAAGGTGCGCTCCATCAAGCTCGCTTCGGATGTATTCACTGGAAAGTGCAAGGGCTTCGGCTTCATCGAGATGGAAGGGCATGAAGCACGCGCCGCCATCGCGGGCCTGAACGGCAAGATCATGGGTGACAAGTCCCTCAAGGTCCAGTTCGAAGAACCACGCAAGGGTGGCAAGCGTGGAGGCCGTCGTCGCTGAACCCGGTAAACCAGAATCCAGCTGAGCAGGCTGACAAGGAAACAACGCCTGCCGGGCGGCTGACACGCCGCTCCATTCGCAGCTTTGTGGTACGCAACGGGCGTATCACTGCAGCCCAGGCGGATGCCCTCGAGCGTCTGCTGCCCAGATTCGGGCTGCCCTACTCCGACAACACCATCGATCTTGCCGATGCCTTCGGCCGGGCCGCGCCCACGTGGCTGGAAATCGGCTTTGGCAATGGGGATGTGCTGCTGAACATGGGCAGCAACCATCCGGATACCAACATCATTGGCGCCGAAGTGCATCAATCCGGTATCGGTCATGCCCTGATCGGCATCGAAGCCAATGAACTGGACAATGTGCGCCTGATTCAGCACGACGCCATGGAGATCATGGAAAACATGCTGCCACCCGCTTCACTGGACAAGGTACTGCTGCTGTTTCCGGACCCCTGGCACAAGAAACGCCACCACAAACGGCGAATCGTACAGGCGGATTTTCTGAACGCCGTGGCCCACACGCTCAAACCCGGTGGCATTCTGCACTGCGCTACCGACTGGGCCGAATACGGCGAATGGATGATCGAACATCTGGAGCAGGACGAGCGCTTCGAGAACATGGCCGGCAAGGGGCTGCCGTCTCCGCGCCCCGAATGGCGGCCGGTGACGCGTTTTGAACGGCGCGGCCATCGCCTCGGACACGACGTCACGGACCTGTTGTACCAGCGCCGCTGATGCCGGAATCCCTCGCCCCCGACAACCCGCTTCCAATACGCTAGCACAATGGTCCAGGAGCTCACGCTAAGCATCGAAATGCTGGTTGTCATGGGCTTGCTGTCCGTTACCATTGCCCTGTTTGCATTCGAACTGCTGCGTGTCGATGTGGCCGCCATCTGCGTGATGGTCCTGCTGGGCCTGACCACGCTGCTGCCTGGCCTCGAACCGCTGGTCTCGCGTGAGGAGCTGTTCTCGGGCTTTTCCAGCAATGCCGTGATTTCGGTCATTGCCGTCATGATCATCGGCGCCGGTCTGGACAAGACCGGCCTGATGGGCAAGGTGGCCTCACTCATTCTGCAGAAGGGTGGCAAGACGGAAAAACGCATCATTCCGTTGGTATCCGGCACCGTCGCGCTCATTTCCAGCTTCATGCAGAACATCGGTGCGGCGGCCCTGTTCCTGCCTGTGGTGTCGCGTATCAGCGACCGCACCGCCATCCCCATGTCCAGACTGCTGATGCCCATGGGCTTCTGCGCCATTCTCGGTGGCACGGTCACCATGATCGGCTCCAGCCCACTGATTCTGCTCAACGATCTGCTGATATCGGCCAACCGTACCCTGCCGGCCGAACAGCAGATGGATACCTTCGGCCTGTTTTCGGTGACACCGCTGGGGCTGGCCCTGGTGGCCACCGGCGTGATGTATTTCGTGCTGGCCGGTCGCTTTGTCCTGCCTGCTACCAGCAAGACGGACGACAAGCGCATTTCGCGAGCGGCCGATTATTTCGAGAATGTCTACGGCATCAAGGGCGAACTGGTCGAGATCCGGGTCACCCCGGAGAGCCCGCAGGCCGGCATGACGATTCATCAACTGGAAGACGCCAACCCCGACACGCCGGTCATACTGGCGTTGTACAGCGGCGATGTGGTCAAGGTGCCACCGGATCGCGAGGAAATCATCTGGGTCAACACCCACCTCGGCCTGATGGGCGACCGGCAACAGATCGAACGCTACTGCCGAGACAATCACTGGGAAGTCCTGGGGGAGCCGGATCGCTTTGCCGACGTACTCAATGCCCAGCATAGCGGTATTGCCGAAATCGTCATTCCGCCCGGCTCCAGCCTCATCGGGCAGCGTATCGGCGACATCAAGCCGCGCCGCAATTTCGGCACCAACATCCTGCAGATCTTTCGCAGCGAAGACGTCATCAGACATGATTTCCGTGATCAGGTACTGCAGCCTGGCGACACTCTGGTGGTTCACGCCAGCTGGAAGGATCTCAAATCACTGTCTCGCAGCAGTGACTTCGTGCTGGCCACGGACGTGAAATACGAGGATCTGAGAACCAACAAGGTCAGGGAGGCCGCGGCATTCTTTCTCCTCGGGCTCGTCCTGTTCCTGGTGACGGACAGCCTGGCCATCTCGCTGCTGACAGGAGCCATGGGCATGGTCCTGTCCGGGGTACTGACCATGGACGAGGCCTATACAGCGGTCAGCTGGCAGACGGTCTTTCTGCTCGCCAGCCTGATCCCTCTGGGCATTGCCGTCGATCAGTCCGGCACAGCGGCCTGGATTGCCCAGGAAATACTGAGACTGGTGGGGGACGTGCCCGACTGGGTGTTACAGGTGGTGATCGCGTTGCTGGCCACCTTTTTCACTCTGGTGATGTCGAATATCGGCGCCACTGTGCTGCTGGTACCGCTGGCGGTCAACATTGCCGTCGCCGTGGATGCCGATCCGGCACTGTTCGCGCTGACCGTGGCCATCTCCACCTCCAACTCCTTCCTGATACCCACGCATCAGGTCAACGCGCTGCTGATGGGGCCCGGGGGTTATCAGGTCGCCGATTTCATGCGAGCCGGCGGTATCATGACCATACTGTTTCTGCTTGTCAGCCTGTTGATGCTGAACCTTCTCATGTAGCTGAAGTGATGCCGAATCGGCATCACCTGCGCGAATCATTCTGCTACCTCCCCCCGGCTGACATCGCTTAGTCTTGACTGGCAAGTGCATAGATCAAGTGCCCTGTTATCACAAATGGGCGTCGGATACTCAGGGATCAATGGAATCAGACGAGGGGTGAGACTGCATGCAATACCCGATTTTCTCAAGGAACGATATCAACGGCTTCTGGGCCCTGTTTGCCGACACACTGGCCAACCTGCTCATCATATCCGGGGTCTGTCGCTTCGTTTTCAACATGCCGAACGACATTGTCTTCGGCCGCATCCTGCCAGGCGCTGCCATCTCCATCATGATCGGCATCGCGGTCTATGTCTGGATGGCGCAGCGACTGGCGAGGCGTGAGGAACGCTCCGATGTCACCGCTCTGCCATACGGCATCAGCACACCCGTCATGTTCGTCTACCTGTTCGGCGTCATCGGTCCGATCTACTGGAGCACCAATGATCCCGTGCTGGCCTGGCAGGTGGGCATTGCAGCCGGTGTCATCGGTGGCCTGGTCGAGATTCTCGGTGCCGCCATCGGCCCCTGGCTGCAGCGCGTCACGCCACGTGCCGGCATGCTGGGCACCCTGTCGGGCATTGCCCTGGTCTTCATTGCCACGGTCGCCATGGCCCGGATCTATGAAAGCCCCCTGATCGGTTTCACCTCCCTGGCCTTTGTTCTGTGGGGCATGGTCGGGCGTTTCCGTCTGCCTTTCGGCCTGCCCTCCGGGTTGGCGGCGCTGATCGCGGCCACCATCGTGGCGCTGG
Source organism: uncultured Granulosicoccus sp. (assembly GCA_947495035.1). Taxonomy (GTDB): domain Bacteria; phylum Pseudomonadota; class Gammaproteobacteria; order Granulosicoccales; family Granulosicoccaceae; genus Granulosicoccus. The sequence continues at coordinate 8,260 of CANLXI010000003.1, read as the reverse complement.
TCATCGGTGAATCCTCATTCAGCTTCGAGGGCGTCGGCCTCTACATCCCCGTACCCTACTTCGGTGACCTGATGGTCGGTCTCGGACACCTGTTCGACAATCCGGAGCTGTTTGCGGTGCTGATCCCCGTGCAGATCTACAATTTCATCGAAACCATGAACAATGTGGAGTCGGCCGAGGTAGCCGGCGACAAGTACCCGGTGGGTGCCTGCCAGGTGACGGATGGCATGGGCACCATGCTCGGCGGCCTGTTCGGCTCCCCCTTTCCGACCACCGTCTACATCGGACATCCGGCCTACAAGCGCATGCACGCCCGCTCGGGTTACGCTCTGGGCGTGGGTATCGTGTTCATGCTCGGCGCCCTGTTCGGCCTGGTGGCCTTCCTCGGCAACCTGATTCCACCGGCCGCCGTTGCGCCGATTCTCGTCTTCGTCGGCATCTCCATCATTGCCGTGTCGTTTCGTTCCTGCGAACCGAAACATCACATCGCCATCGCCATCGCTTTCCTGCCGCATGTTTCCAGCATCATCGTGGTCAAATGGGGCTCTGCCCTGAATGCTCTGCGTGACATGGGAATCGAGAGCGTACCGAACCTGCTGGATGACTCCTTTGTCGGTGCCATGGTGACCCAGGGTGCGCATGTCATCGGCGAATCGGCACTGGCCAACGGCGCCATTGTCAGCGGCATGCTGTGGGGATCCTTTACCGCTTTTCTGATCGACGGCAAGGTGCGCGAGGCTCAGATCGTCGCCGTCCTGGCAGCGGTGCTGACCAGCTTCGGCATCATTCATGACTCTGCGCTGCACTGGCCGCACCTCACCAACCCCATCGTCTGGGGCTATCTGCTGCTGGCAGCGATCCTGTGGGTAGCCGCACGCTATCCGCTGGAACGTGAAGACACGGAAGATCTGCTCTGAGATGTCGTTTCATGCTCCGTTTCTGCGGTATTTTCGCGAGGTCGCCAACTGCGGTTCGGTGCGCCTGGCGGCCAGACAGCTGCATATCTCGTCATCGGCAGTCAACCGGCAGATACTCAAGGTCGAGGACGAACTGGGTACACGTCTGTTCGAACGGACCACCGCCGGCATGCAGCTGACGCCGGCCGGACGGATACTGTCGGAGCATGTCAACCGGACCCTGTCCGATGAAGAACGCTGTCTGAACGATCTTGCGGAGCTCAAGGGCGTGGCAGGCACCCTGCTGACCATCACCGGGCAGGAATCGGTCATTGCCGAGTTCCTGCCGCCGGTGCTGGTTCAGTTGCATGCCACTCACCCGCAGACCGAGTCGTCCTTCAAGGCCGCCGGAGGCCAGGACCTCAACCGCTTGCTACTCGAGCATGCGGCCGATATTGCCATCATGTTCGACCCACAGCCCGATCCCGGCATCGACTGCCTGCTCAGTCGAGAGCTGCCGGTGGGCGCCATCGTCAGTCCGGGCCATCCACTTGCCGCCCACAGCGGCGTGTCGATCAAGGACTGCAGCCGGTTTCCGCTGATCCTGCCGGACCAGTCCTGGCCGTTGCGGCGAACACTCGATGCCATGCTGCAGCAGCTGGATGGAGGAGCGAACATTCTCACCACATCCAATTCGGTCGAGTTCCTGCGCACCATGATCAATCAGCAGCTGGGAATCGGCTTTCAGACAGCCATGGGCATCGAGAGGCGTCTGACCAGTGGTGAGCTGGTGCTGATACCCTTGGCTGATCCTGACCCGCTGTTTCAGCAATTGAGTCTGTGTGCTGCGAGCGGCAGCAGAGATTCGGAACCGTTTCGATACCTGCTGAACCTGCTGCAGGATCGCCTGCAAAACTACGCGGATCACTGGTCTTGCTGACCGACAATCCGCCCCATGAGGCCGACACAAGCAACGGCCATGAGAGGCTGACATGACGAACGACAAACACGCTATCCGGTTTCTGCTCAACGGCGAGACGATCGTGGTGGAAAACCCCAACCCGACACGTACCGTGCTCGCCTATCTGCGTCAGGAACAAGGGCTGGTTGGCACCAAGGAGGGCTGTGCCGAGGGAGACTGCGGTGCCTGCACCGTAGTCATTGGCGAACTGGTCAAGGGTGAGCTGCAGACACGGACTGTCAATGCCTGCATCCTGTTTCTGCCCACTCTGGATGGCAAGGCGCTGTTCACCGTCGAGTATCTGCGCCGCATGAACAACGAGCTGCATCCGGTACAACAGGCCATGGTCGACTGCCATGGTTCACAGTGTGGCTTCTGCACCCCCGGCATCGTGATGTCCCTGTGGGACAAGTACAACGAATACTCGGGTACCGACACTCGTCCCGATCGCCAGGAACTGGCCGATCACCTGTCCGGCAATCTGTGTCGCTGCACCGGCTACAAGCCGATACTGGAGGCAGGCTGGAAGATGTTCGATCTACCCGCCAGTCCACTGTCTCGCCAGCCGATCATCGATGCGCTGAGTCAATGCTCTCGAGACAACTCTCTGGAGCTGACTCATGCCGATGCCACATTCAACGCACCACGCAGTTTGCAGGAACTGACGACACTATGCAGTGCTCGACCCGAGGCCACGATCCTGGCCGGCGGTACCGATGTCGGCTTGTGGGTCAACAAGCTGGTGCGACCGGTCACCGACATCATCTACCTGGGCAATGTTGCAGAGCTCAGGACGATGAGCGTCGATCAGGGCCATCTGCACATCGGTGCGGGCGTATCGCTCAGCGATGCCTATGGACAGGCCGTGGAGTACTATCCGCAGCTGCTGGAGATGGAAAAGCGCTTTGCCTCGGTTCCGGTACGCAACTCTGGCACCCTGGGAGGCAACGTGGCAAACGGCTCGCCCATCGGTGATTCCATGCCCTGGCTGATGGCATTGGGCGCCGAGGTGCAACTGCTGGGCAAGGGCAGGCAGCGCACCATTGCTCTGGAAGACCTGTATACCGGCTACATGGAGAACTCCATGCAGGAAGGAGAGATCGTCGGCGCCATCATCCTGCCACTGCCCGTTGAAGGGCAGCAGTTCCGAACCTACAAACTCTCGAAGCGCTACGACTCGGATATCTCGGCAGTCTGCGCAGCCTTCAATCTGGTGCTGCAGGATGACATCATCACGACGGCACGCATCGCATTCGGTGGCATGGCGGCGACCTGCCAGCGTGCCACGACCTGCGAAGCCAGTCTGCGCGGCAAGCCCTGGAACGAAGAGACTCTGCAAGCGGCAAGACAGGCATTGAGCGGCGATTATTCTCCCCTGAGCGACATGCGTGCCAGTGCCACCTATCGCCAACGGACCAGCCTCAATCTGCTCCAGCGCTACTTCCTGGAAACCCGGCCGGAGGAGCCGCTGGACGTTCATCGGACCAGCGTCTTTGCCCGCACGGAGGTGACAGCATGAAAGCCACGCCCCATGAATCCGCTCATCTGCACGTCGCTGGCGAGGCCCGCTACATCGACGATATTCCGGAAATTGCCGGCACGGTGCATACCGCTCTGGGTCTGAGCGACAAGGCTCATGCTCGCATCACCGCCATGGATCTGAGCGCCGTGCGCCAGTCCCCGGGGGTATTGCTCGTCATCACGGCCGAGGACATTCCCGGTGAGAACAACTGTGGTCCCATCGTGCACGATGACCCGATCCTGGCCGACGGGCTGGTTCAGTACGTGGGCCAGCCCATCTTTGCGGTCTACGCAGAGAGCTACGAACAGGCGCGTATCGCGGCCCGCAAGGCCGACATCAGCTACGACGAACTGCCCGCTGTCATGAGCCCCGAAGAGGCACGGAAACAGGAGTCCTATGTGGTGCCACCCATGCAGCTGGTGCGCGGCAACGCGCGTGCCGCCATTGACAGAGCTGCCCACAGGCTCAGCGGTCAACTGTCGGTCGGAGGCCAGGAACACTTCTACCTGGAAGGGCAGATCTCCTACGTACTGCCCACCGAAGACGATGGCTTCCACGTTCACTGCTCTACCCAGCACCCCACCGAAATGCAGACCATTCTGTGCCACCTGCTGAACCTGAGTGCTCATCAGGTGGTGGTGGAAATGCGCCGCATGGGCGGCGGTTTTGGCGGCAAGGAATCCCAGTCTGCCCTGTTCTGCTGCGTTGCGGCGCTCGGTGCGCACAGGCTCGGACGCCCGGTCAAACTGCGTCTGGATCGCGATGATGACATGATGATCAGTGGCAAGCGCCACTGCTTTCACTATGACTACGAGGTGGGCTACGACGATGAAGGCCGCATCCAGGCAGCGCGAGTGGAGCTGGTGTCCCGTGCCGGTTTCTCGGCCGATCTGTCCGCACCGGTGGCCACCCGCGCAGTCTGTCATTTCGATAACGCCTACTACCTGAATGAAGTGGATATCCAGGCGTTCTGCGGCAAGACCAACACCCAGTCCAATACGGCCTTTCGTGGCTTCGGCGGCCCGCAGGGGGCCATTGCCATCGAGTACATCATCGACAACATGGCTCGCGATCTCGGTCGGGACCCGCTGGAGATTCGCAAGGTCAATTTCTATGGCAAGCAGGAGCGCAACACCACCCCCTATGGACAGCCGGTGGTCGACAACGTCATTCACGAGCTGGTGGCCGAACTGGAAACCAGCAGTGACTATGCCGGACGACGCCAGGCCTGTCGGGACTTCAACCTCGGCAGTCCGATACTGAAGAAGGGCATCGCCCTGACACCGCTGAAGTTCGGCATCTCCTTCAATGTCGTGCATTTCAATCAGGCCGGCGCTCTGGTCCATGTCTATACCGACGGATCGGTGCTGGTCAATCATGGCGGCACCGAGATGGGCCAGGGACTCAATACCAAGGTGGCTCAGGTGGTGGCCGCAGAGCTGGGTATCAGCGTCAACCGGGTTCGCTCCTCGGCCGCCGATACCAGCAAGGTTGCCAATACCTCGGCCACGGCGGCCTCGACAGGTGCCGATCTCAATGGCAAGGCCGCCGAGAACGCAGCGCGCCAGATTCGCACTCGCCTGGCAGAGTTCGCTGCTCGTCGGCACGGTGGCACAGCCGATGACGTGATCTTCAGCCAGGACACGGTCACGGCCAATGGCGTCGAGACCGCGTTCCCGCAGCTGATCATGGAAGCCTATACGAATCGCGTGCAACTGTGGTCGGATGGCTTCTATGCAACTCCGGACCTGCACTGGGACAAGGACAGCATGACCGGGCGCCCCTTCTACTATTTCGCCTATGGCGCATCGGTATCGGAAGTCATCGTCGATACGCTCACCGGAGAATGGAAGCTGCTGCAAACCGATCTGTTGCACGATGCCGGCAACCCGATCAACAGGCATATCGATATCGGTCAGATCGAAGGAGCCTTCATTCAGGGTATGGGCTGGTTGACCAGTGAGGAGCTGTGCTGGAATGACCAGGGCAGACTCACCACCCATGCCCCCTCGACCTACAAGATACCGGCCAGTAACGACTGTCCTGCCATCTTCAATACCCGCTTGTTCGACAATCAGAATCATGAGGACACCGTGATGCGCTCCAAGGCGGTGGGCGAACCTCCCTTGCTGCTGCCCTTCTCGGTGTTCTTCGCCATTCGTGATGCAATTGCAAGCCTGGCCGCCTATCAGGTGAACCCGACCCTGACAGCACCGGCAACCCCTGAAGCCATTCTGTCTGCGATCGACTCCGTGAGCACGCACAGCTGATGAACAACTGGCTGACAACGGCTCTGGAACTGATCGGGCAACAGCAATCTGCCGTCCTGATCAGCGTCATCGGCACACGCGGTTCCGCGCCTCGCGATGCCGGCACACGCATGATCGTTTGTGCCGATCAATGCCACGGCACCATCGGCGGCGGTCATCTGGAATACAAGGCGATTGCCCTGGCACGAGAGCAGTTGTCGAAGGAACAGGGTCACGGCACCCTGGCGAACGGAATGCTCGGCAGCAGTGAAGCGGCTCGACCGGTTGCGACGTTGCACCGTTTTCCGCTCGGTGCCTCCCTGGGCCAATGTTGCGGGGGCCTGGTGCATCTGCTGTTCGAGCCGCTGAATGCCGAGGCAGTCCCGTGGTTGCAGTACATTCGTTCACATCATGAGGCTGACCGCACTGTCATGCTGATGACCCAGGCCGTGGCCGATACTCGCGAGAAGAGCAGAATTGCAGCCATTCGCAAACTGCTGGTCACGGACATCGACACGCATGGTGAACTGCTCGACATCCAGCAGGCCGCTGTCGCGGTTGCACGGCAGCATCTGGGCAGTGACCAGGCGTTGCCGGATACCATCGATCGTTCCCTGTGGCTGGAAAGACTGCCACCCGATGACTTCCGGATACTGATCTTCGGTGCAGGTCATGTCGGCAAGGCCCTGGTCAATGTGCTTGGCACCCTGCCCTGCAGCATCAGCTGGATAGACAACCGCGCAGGTGAATTTCCGCCCTCGCTTCCTGCCAATGTCAGCCCCATTGTCTCCTCGGAGCCGGAGCTGGAACTCGCGGCAGCCCCTGCCGGCAGTTTTGTGCTTATCCTGACCCACAATCATGCTCTGGATGAATTCATCTGTGCGCAGGCGTTGCAGAACGACACACTCGCCTGGTGCGGTCTGATCGGATCGGCCAGCAAGCGCCGCAGGTTCCTGCAACGTTTCCGCGCTCGCGGCATCAGTGAAGCCGCCATTGCACGATTGACCTGCCCGATCGGACTGCCCGGGCTCGAGGGCAAGCATCCGGGGGAAATTGCCGTCTCGGTGGCGGCCCAGATTCTCGATATCAGACAGCGGCAACTTGCCCGGCTTGCCGATGCGGCCACTGCCGCCTCCCAACATGAACCTGCATGACCACACCATGATTGACACAACACCTGCAGTACAGGCTTTTCGATCTTCCATTCTGCACTGTGTGCGCGACCCCGGCGAGCAGGATGATACGGCGGTGGAGTATCTGGAGGACGGTCTGTTACTGGTTTCCGGGGGGCGCGTCGAGGCCATCGGCCCGGCCGATGAACTGCTGAAGAACCTGCCCGACAGCATCAGTGTGCAGGACTATCGCGGGAAGTTGATCGTACCGGGTTTCATTGATACTCATGTTCACTACCCGCAGACCGACATGATTGCCTCCTACGGCTCGCAGCTACTGGAATGGCTGAACAACTACACCTTTCCTACCGAGCGGCAGTTCTCCGATGCTGCACATGCTGCCGATACCGCCGATTTCTTCATCTCGGAGTTGTTGCGCAACGGCACCACCAGTGCATTGGTGTTGGGTACCGTGCATACCGAATCGGTGGATGCCTTTTTTGAAACCGCACGACGTCGTGGACTGCGAATGATCGCCGGCAAGGTGCTGATGGATCGCAACTGCCCCGAATACCTGCGTGACACACCGGAGACCGGCTACAGCGACAGCAAGGCACTGATCGAACGCTGGCATGGGCAGGCTCGCCTGCAATATGCCATCACGCCCAGGTTTGCCCCCACCTCCACTGAACGTCAGCTGCAATTGGCTGGACAGCTGGCCGCCGAGCATCCGGATACCTTCGTGCATACCCATGTTGCCGAGAATGTTCGCGAAGTGGAATGGGTTGCCGAACTGTTCCCGAAGAGTCGCAGTTATCTGGATGTCTATGACCAGTTCAATCTGCTTCGGGATCGATCGGTACTGGCTCACTGCATTCATCTGGATACCGAGGATCGCAAACGGCTGGCGTCCAGTGGCGCCGCCATGGCCTTCTGCCCCACCTCCAATCTGTTTCTCGGCAGTGGGCTGTTCGATCTGTCCGCCGCCCAATCCGTCGGTGCGCGGGTTGGCCTCGGTACGGACGTTGGCGCCGGAACCAGCTTCAGCATGCTGCAGACCCTCAGTGAAGCCTACAAGGTCTCGCAGATGGCCGGACAATCGCTATCGCCCTACCGTGCCCTGTACCTCGCCACGCTGGGTAGTGCCAGATCTCTGTACATCGATGAGCATGTCGGCAACCTCGCCGTGAACAAGGAAGCCGATTTCGTGCTGCTCGACTGGCAGTCAACCCCCTTGCTGTCCCGCCGCATGCAGGCTGCGAAGACACTGAAAGAGAAGTTGTTCGCGTTGTTCATGCTCGGTGACGATCGTGCCGTGCGCAAGACCTTCATCCAGGGTCAATGCGCGCATGATAGGGATGCTGGCTAGCACCAGTCAGCGTCCTTTCCTGCTTTCCTGCTTTCCTGCTTTCCTGCTTTCCTGCTTTCCTGCTTTCCTGCTTGCCTGCTTGCCTGCTTGCCTGCTTGCCTGCTTGCCTGCTTGCCTGCTTGCCTGCTTGCCTGCTTGCCTGCTTGCCTGC
>CANLXI010000002.1 GCA_947495035.1 uncultured Granulosicoccus sp. | reverse complement strand
TGACTGTGACTGTGACTGTGACTGTGACTGTGACTGTGACTGTGACTGTGACTGTGACTGTGACTGTGACTGTGACTCTACAGCTTGCATGACTGCATTCATTTCAACTCTCCGTTGTCAACGTGGGCGATGGACTGGTCGTGGTCATCAGTCCGCGACGTACATCCTTTCGAGGCAGGCAACGCCGACGCGTCACGTCCGGCCAGCCTGATGAATCGGCAACTGGATGGTGAACTGGCTACCGACACCCACTTCGCTCTCAACCGACATTATTCCGCCGTGCTCTTCGATGATGCCGAAGGAAATCGACAAGCCCAGTCCGGTACCACTTCCCACTGGCTTAGTCGTGAAGAAGGGATCGAAGATCGATCCGAGGCTGTCCTCGGGGATTCCACAGCCGGTATCGCTGACCGACAGATACACCCAGGTCTCGTCACAGCGCGTGGAAATGGCAATGACTCCCGGCTCGTCGAACGACTGAGAAGCGTTCACCAGCAGATTCATGAACACCTGATTGATTTTCGCCAGATTACACATCACCAATGGCAAGTCACCGAACTCAAGCCTTACCTCACAGGAATATTTCAGCTCGTTGGACAGCACCTTCAGGGTGGACTCGATACCCGAATGCAGATCCGATTCTGCGGTTTCCGCACTGTCCACGCGGGAGAAACTCTTCAGTCCCTGCACGATTTCCTTGACGCGCAGCGAGCCGGACAAGGAATCCGCTACCAGTTCAACGACATCGCCCAGCATGAAATCGATATCGTTTCTCTGCTGTATTTCCTGTATTTTCTGGTAGAGCGATTCATCCTCCCTTCCCCCCTTGACCCCATCCGAATACTGTCGGTATGCGGTAATCAGTTCCTTCATCACATCCGTATAGGTCTGCAAAGTGCCAAGGTTACTGGTGATGTAACCGATCGGATTGTTGATCTCGTGTGCCACACCTGCGGCCAGTTGTCCGACACACGCCATCTTCTCCGACTGCATCAACTGAGCCTGAGCGTTCATCAACGCAACATTCGATTTCTCGATCTCCTCGTTGCGTCTCTCGATCTGTGAGTTCTTCAGCTTCAGATCTTCATTGGCCAGATAGAGCTCGCGTGACCTGGATTCAAGAAAATGCTCGGCCTGTTCTCTTGCCTGTCGTTCACGATCCAGCGCGCGCTGCAGCATGTCGACCCGTTCCGGATCACTGATGGCTGGTAACAGACTAGGCAAAATCGAGCTCCAGCCGACATTGCCCAGCGCCGTGATGCATGCACTCGGAATGAATCAGCTCAATGTTCTCACCGAAGATCTCCGCGGTTCCCACGACCAGACCTTCTGCCAGATGACAGAGCTTTCTGGGTGAAGAGTAGAGCATGGTCAGCTGCGCATCACCGCGGCTTTCATAGACAAACTCCGGTAACAGTGCTTCCGGATGCAGTTTCTTGACTTCCACGTGTACAACATCATGCACATTTTCGAGAAAGCTCTTTGCCGTATGATCCGCCATGTATTCAGGATGCAGCTTGTGGAATTTGTGCATCATGTAGGTACCGAATGTTCGGATCAGGTCGGCCGGTTCGGCCCCCGTGAGCTCGGACAAGGCGCCGACATAGGCGATGAGTTCACCATCAGGGTAGACTTCCGCACTGGTGTAGATCGCGCCGGATGCCGGCGCTGTATCCTGTATCAGCTTGTCCCAGACTTCCATGCCGAAATTGTCGGTAACAAGGTCAGCGAATATGTTGAATACAATTCCCTTCATGTCAGCAGCCCTCCAATACAGTGCCAGTTGAATGAGTGATTTCCCGGTCGACATGCATGTCTGCAACGAGACAGACCGGGCAATCGCGTCATGGAACCACCAGAGAATCGGCCACCATGATTCAGCAGGAAAACGGTATCACTCGGAATCCGAGCACATTCCCCTGGCCGTCGCCTGATGCGCCAGCCCGCATTTCCCTGTCTACACCCTATCGGGCACAGGGGCATGGAAATTCATCCCTGACCCCAGTACCCAAGCGCAACTTTCTGCAATTTTGAACTGGGCGATGGCATTGACTCATGAACATCGCACTTTCTCCGCCGCGATCAACAACACAGGTCTCCATTTGCTGCGCTGCAGTGCAACCGGGCGTGACGCACATTTCATCAAGCGAGAGTGAGTCATCAGCATCGTTGCAGCTTCCGGGAATGCTTTGGGCAGGCTTGACGCAAGAGCTTCCCGTCCGCGACAAACCCGCTCGAGCCCGCTCAACGGTCAATCAGCCACACTGAAGAACATGTTCTCCTGCAAATCATCCGCTTCCAGCTCCGTATTGTTGACGATGACATCAGCCAGCGTCTGACGGTAGGTCAAGCCTTTCAATTCGGGGCGATCAAGCATGGATCGCAAGGCGCGATTCCAGCGATAGAAGAATCGATCACCATCGCGCAGGACTTCGAACTGCCGCTTCCAGATGGCGAGCTGCAATTCACCGAATTCGCTACCTGGCAGATGAGGCTCCGACACCATGCCGACAAAGGCGTCCACCCGGTCGATATCCCCATAGACACCCTTCAATCTGGCAGCCAGCGTGGTTCGCCGAACACCCGATACCGCTTCGGTATCTGCAGCTTCGGAACCCGGCTCCAACAGCTGACCGTTCACATCCCGCAATTCGATAAAGTCCAGAATGTCAGGGTCGTTGATCGGGTCCAGCGGATCGATCAACGGATCATCGACTGGAAAGGACTCGCTGGCCTCCCCGGTCAACTCGGAGAAAGAGCTTGCCTCCTTCAGACCGTAGACTCTGCGCATGTCGTTATAGCTGGCCATGCCGTGTTCGCGACCGCGGATGATATCCAGAACACCGATATCGTTGACCAGGATGAAACACTCGTTCAGAGTGGGTCCATCCAGACAGCCCTGCATGGTCGTACTGCGCTCGGCTGGAATCTGGAACAGCACGCTGCGAAGCTGGTTGTCGATCTGCTCATCATTGCGATACTGCGGTTCCCCTCCCAGGCCTGCCAGCAACGGTCCCAATCCCAGTTGGGCCACCAGCTGGGGTCGATGAAAGGCGATATTCAACGGCACGGCCAGTTCAATGTCACCGCTTTCTTCCTCACCATGCTCTACCTCGATTCCCGCCTCAGCGAATTGACCCAGCAGGCTCTCGTCGTACTGACCCGCCTGTGCCTGGAGCTCTATTTCCCCATGAATCATGCTGTGCGCACGAAACCCGACCGTCGCGAATTCGTTGCTGACGCTGGTCTCGACATCCGCGCGATAGTGCCTGGCCGGCTCAAGCTCGACACCCAGGGCAGGCAGGAACTCCTCGTACGTGATGTACTGCTGAGTCGCGATGACCAGACGTCGCGCCATGTCGAACTTTCGTTGTTCCGACCATTGCTCCGGTAGCTGATCCACGATGCGATTGTGCTCTCTTGCGAACAGTGTCTGTACTGCCGTCAACGCAATATTCTCATTGGCCCGCACATCACCTGCAATGATGGCCTGCTCATCGGCATCCGGTGCATACAGAAGGTTTCCCAGTCTTTCCATGGCGGGCGCCTTGCTGGCGTCACCGCGTTCGATGGCTCGTGGCAAGTACTGCTCGGAGGTCATCAGCAGCCGCGCGCCATTGTTGGACATGTCGCCATCGACGGGCCCTTCGCGCAGCCACTCGAGACGCACTTCCGAGCCGCCATATACCGCCCAGGCGTCGATGAAGCTGCTGACCGTATTCAGCTGCTCACGAACAGTATCGATACCGGTGCCATCCATTGCAGTACTGCGAGTCGTCCTGAATTCGCCATCGCCGTGAGCGAACGTTTCCAGTGGATCGGACTCATCATAGGCCATGAACAGCGCTTCATCGCTGCTGCCTCGCAATCCGATCGTATGATCGATGAACTGTCCCCAGTTATAGGCCCATTGAGTCACACCGTTTTCCGAAAACAGGTTCTGCGCATGGTCCTCGAAGATGCGGTTGCTGATGTAACGTGGCTCGGGTCCTTCTGCAGGGGCAGCGATTCCATCAGCGTAGTTGGCTGGCGTCAGCCGAGCATAGGCCGTGTTGGCAGATCCGACCAGGGGATTCTGACGGTTGTTGTCGCGGCCATCCAGGGTCTGCAGGTCGCGATGGGATTCTCGGTAAGGTGTTTCTCTTTCACTGGCACCAGCCACAACGGCGATGCAACACAGCACCATGAAACCGGAAGCCAGATGAATCGCGCCCGGGCAGTTCGAGGTGGGATTTTGCACTGCTGATTTACTTGTACTCATGAATGGTTTTCTGATTTTTCGCAAGAGGTCGGGAAACGGGGGCATGGCCATGCCGACCGCGCTCCGCTTCTGTCGGAGCGGGGCCGGAGACCGATGGAAGTCAGCCTGCCTGATCGCCCAGCAGCGACTGCAGGGCACTGACGAGCAGCTCGTTCTCCGCCGGCAGATTGACCGCCAGCCGCAGATATCTTTCGCTGGAGCCTCGTTTGTTGCTGCACTCCCGAATGAAACAGCCATGTTCTTCCAGCAGTGAATTGCGCAGAGCCTTGCCGGAGATGCCGGCATCCAGCTCCACGAACACGAAGTTCGCTTCAGAGGGAAATACACGCAGACGGTCGATTGTCTGCAGACTGGCCACGAAGGCCTGTCTTTCCTGATCGGTCCGGGAAAAGCTGTCCCTGAGCTCCGCACGCATGCCAGCAACGCGTTGCAGTACAAATGCAGCCAATCCATTGATGTTCCAGAAAGGCAGTCGCTTGCGAATCAGAGCCGCGCGTTCTTCATGGGTAACCGCGTACCCCAGCCGCAGGCCATGCCAGCCCAGGGACTTGCCGAGGCTCTTGACGACCACCAGGTTTCTGGCCTCAGCCACCAGATTCTCCGCACTGGCAACCCGGGAATAGTCGATGAAGGATTCATCGATGATGATCAGTGGCAGATCGGAAAGCTGTTGCAGCAACTCGCGAACTACCTTGCCGGGCATCGCTGCACCGGTCGGATTGTTGGGGTTGGACAATACAAGTGTCTGTATACCCTTGTCCCGCACGAAACCAACGATGTCGCCCACGGACAGCACATGGTCACGCTCTGCCTTACGCTGAATGTAGTGAATCGGTACACCGTGGGATTCCGGCAGATCTGTCCACTGCCCGAAGGTCGGTGTACAGCTGGCCATGGGGCCGGCTGCCTGCTGGCAAAGCATCGTGATCAGCTCGGTAGAGCCATTGGCGACGACGATCCGGGCTGCAGGCACGCCTGTCAGTGCAGAGAGTGCTTCCTGATGGACCTCGGCATACTCCGGATAGTACTTGACGATATCGGGCAAGGACGATCGAATATCCTCCAGCAGCGATGGGGGTGGAAAGTGCCGGTTCACCGGCACACAGAAGTCGATGAGTTCCCGTTCCGGGGCCGCGACCTGTCGTACACTGAAGAACGCCGGGTTATGTGCCTCTGTTGCAAACAGGGACTGTGTGGACTCAGCGTGCATGACAACCTCCGGAGACAATGCGGTGATTGCCGATGAGCGTCAGATCACTGCCGAAGCGGCGCCTGATCGAATCGATCAGGGCATCTCCCAGGTCATCGCTGGTTCGATACAGAACCCCCAGCACCGTTCCACTGTGAGCGCAGTTGACACCAAGGGCACCGTCACGTGTGCAACTGTCCAGCAATTCGTCGAAGGGCGCCTTGGGAAGAATCTGTTGACTGAGTCTGGCGCTGATGGTGGCAGCCAATGCAATGCCTACCGGATCCCCCAGCCTCAGACTGTTGCACATCAATGCAAGAGTGGCAGTAACTCTTGCCTGCGCTTGGTGATAGACACTGCGCGCCTTTTCCCGATCGAATGCCAGGGTATCCACTTCGCCACCACAATCCAGCACGATCACGCTCAAGTCCTCCGGTGCCGGCAAACAGGCATGTACCACGCCATTGAGATGGTTGACATGGCCGATACCCGGCAAGTGCACACTGTCCGACGGTTCAACACGTGCAATGAGCCTGGACAGCTCGACCGCAGACAGATTCAGACCACGCAGCTCACAGGCAACGCTCAGAGCAGCAGCCAGATCGGCGGAGCTCGACGCCATGCCCTTGCCCCGCGGAATGCGGCTCGTGACCACCAGCTCACGGCCTGCAGCCGATCGCTCCATGACGACATCGCGTGGCGTCTGCTGCTCGGCGCAGGCGTCCAGCAAGGCAATCGCATGGGCGACCTTGGTATATCGAGTTGCATCACGAACCACCAGGCCGCTGCTGCCGGTGGGCAGGAGTGTTGCCTGTGCATAGAGATCGATCGGGCAATTGACCAGAAAATCACGCCCGTCGATAGCGCCCTGCATCAACTCCCCGCACGTGGCCGGGGCTTGTCGTATCAGGATGTCCGGCAGTTTTCGCGAAACGTTTCCATGACTGGGGAGCGTCAGTGCGTTTTCCGAATGGTTGGGTATGGATAGAGCGGTCGGGTAGAGAGATGTCCTGCTGAGTGTCATCATTCATTCCATCAGTTGCTGATAGTGACAGGCACGGAAACCCTTGCCTTGAGATGATCAACGCAGCTGATGGCGTTTGGTTGACAAGAAAGATCGAGACTGCACTGCGAACGAGTCCCGAGTGCTCTGCGGTGGCGCATATTCGCCTCCACCGCAGCGCATTGCCTACTGTGTCAGTGGAAGACTCACACTCACTTGCAGTCCTGACGGCTTGCGGTTACGCAAGGTCAACGTTCCACCGTGCGACCTGATGATCGACAGTGCGATCGACAAACCTAGCCCGGCGCCTCCGGTTTCACTGTTGCGACTGTCGTCGCCTCTGACAAATGGCTCGAACACGGTCTCCATTCTCTCTTCCGGGATGCCCGGCCCATCATCTTCCAGGATCACGACAGCGCAACCCTCGACAAGCTGAAGCGACATTCTGGCCAGCGAGCCGTAGCGAATGGCATTGTCGACCAGATTGCCGAAGGCACGCTGCAGGGCTACCGGTCTTGCCCGGATGATACGATGCTCGCCCGGTGTGTAGCTGGCCCCTCGTTCCTGACACAGATGGGAAAGCAGCTCGTTCAGTTCAACGTTCTGCATCTCTTCAGGCTCGGCATTGCCTCGCGCAAAGGCGACCAGTCCGTTGGCCATCACGGTCATCTCATCCAGAGTCCTCACCATTGGATCCCGGAACTCCTCGTCGAGCATTTCCGCGCGGATACGCAGACTGGTGATCGGGGTACGCAGATCATGACCCACAGCGCCAAGCGTACGTGTGCGTTCGGCATCGAAACGGGCAATCTGAGCCTGCATGGCATTGAAGGCTGCCGCAGCTTCTCGCACTTCTCGCGCCCCTTGCTCTGGCACTCTGGCTGATCGGTCTCCACGACCTGCTGCCTGAGCGGCATCCGCCAACAAGGCCAGAGGCTGTGTCAGACGTCGCACGAACCAGAGACCCACGACGAGTACCGACACCAGGGACAGTCCCAGAATGAGATAGAAGACCCCTTCACCGAGCAGTGTTGCAGCATGTCCCTGCGCGGGCGGCAAGCTTCTGGCCGTGATGTTGACCCAGCCTCCCCCGGCAGACAGCGGAGCTGCTTCGGGACTGGTCGGCATTGCCTCCTCCTCTGCGATCCGGGACGCCCCTGTCGCTTGCGGCACGTTGCCGGCAAGCTGGATGGACACGCCGATGATCTCTGGCGCAGGCCGTGGCGGCTGGCGACGAGCATCGCTGCGTCGAGAATCGCTGGTACGATTGTTCTGCTGGCGGCGATCAGCCACCATCACGAAAACCTGCCGCGGGGCCAGAGACTGACTGAGACGCTCCTGCAGGGAGCGAGATCGGACATTGTCGGCTGTGCTGGCATTCAGAGGCTGATCACTCAACTCAATCTGGGCCACTCGGGTCGAGGCATTCCTGGCAACTGCCGGACGCAGGGAAGGCTCGATGGACTCCAGTACGGGCACCAATGCGACTATCCGTTCAAGCTCCCGGTTATCGCGTGACTCTCGTCCCCATCGGGCGCGCTCCAGCGACAGCACCAGCAAGGCCAGCACGTTTGCCACGATCAGCGCGCTTGCCAGCAACAGTGCGAAGCGGCCGGCCAATCCATCCGGCATCCACTTCGACATGAAGGTGCTCATGTATTTCCGGAATCATCGGATTCGACATCTGCCGCCAATGCATAGCCGCCTCCCCAGTCGGTGACCAACAGCACAGGGTGTTGCGGGTCATCCTCGATCTTGCGCCGCAGCCGACTGATCTGATTGTCAATGGCCCGGTCATAGGCCTTGGCTTCTCGTCCAGCCGTGAGATCCAGCAGGCTGGAGCGACTGAGTACCTTGCGCGGATGGTCCAGCAGGACTTCCAGCAGACGATTCTCGCCTGTGGTCAGCTCCACCTGACGACCGTCCTCGTGACACAGTTTGCGCGATGCCGGATCATGTATCCAACCGGCAAAGCGTCGCAGACTGTCCGAAATCCGCGGCACCGGTGGTGGCACTCGACGCAGTACCGCGCGGATCCTGGCCTGCAACTCGCGCGGGTTGAAGGGCTTGGCCAGATAGTCATCCGCACCGATCTCCAGACCAACGATGCGATCGGTATCGTCTCCCATTGCCGTGAGCAGAATGACCGGAGGTCCGTCATTGGCCACCAGCCAGCGGCACAGGCTCAAACCATCTTCCCCCGGCATCATGACATCCAGCACGACAATGCCGATTGCCGACTCGGCCACCGCCTTGCGGGCTTCAGCCGCATTGGCAGCCAGTTGCACACGAAACCCCTTGCTGCGCAGGTACTGGCCCAGAGGCTCCCGAATATCGCGCTCATCATCAACGATCAGTATCTGTACTTCAGAGATATCCGACATGGGCTGTTCAAGACCTTCATTCAGTGAGTAGTCAGCTTGTATTGTGCCCACTGCGTCGGGATCCTGCACTGCTTCCGATACGACCCGACGCACGAGTTTGTCGCAAATTGTATCAATCGGGACAACTGCGACCATATGCGACAAAACAGGCTCTCGCCTGACACACACCCGATCGATCCCGCCCCTACAGTGTATTCCAACGGTCAGCGACCGCCTTTTCATCAAATACACAGAGGAATTCACATGAAACCTGTCAAATCCATTTCAATGATTCTGGCCTCCGCCCTGGTACTGGGTACCGTCGGCGTGGTCGCCAACGCACAAGACGGAAACAGCGAGACCATCGACGAACAACTGCTGGCACAGGATTCCGGTCAGTCTGGTGAACGCGAAAGAGGCCATGGCAAGGGAGGTCACGACAAACGCAGGATGGCCGACGGAGCTCGACACGGCAAGCGGGGGCAAGGTGGACCGGGCCTCATGGTCAAACTGCTCAAGAGCGCCGATGCGGATGGGGATGGGGTTGTCACTCAGGCAGAGATCGATACCTTCAAGGCCGCGCAATTGAGCGGTGCGGACAGCAATGCTGACGGTGCGCTGAACATCGAGGAATTCGACACGATCTATCGTGCACTGACTCGCTCACGCATGGTCGACATGTTCCAAGACCTCGACGAGGACGGTGATGGCGTGATCAGCGCCGCCGAGCTTGATGATCGTGTCAGCTCAGTCGTCGCACGAATGGATCGCAACGACGATGGCACTCTGACACGGGAAGATGGACGCCGCCACGGTGGTAACCGGAACCACTGAGTCAGGCCATTCCGGCACCGGCGTCCTGATGTCCTGATGTCCTGATGTCCTGATGTCCTGATGTCCTGATGTCCTGATGCCCTGATTCCCTGACGGGCTGACGGGCTGACGGGCTGACGGGCTGACGGGCTTGTCAACCATTGTCGAACGGATGCGTTCCAGTGAGTAACACAACCTTTTCTGTGGTGAATACCGCAGCTGGAACTCTACGTGAACTCACACCGAACAGGCAATTGCACCCACCTGCCCCCGGTCAGCCGTCTGTCAATGACGCCGGGCCCGTGCCTGGAATTCAGGCTCCCTGACGAGATGCGCTCCCCATGTTGCCGGTAGCTGCAGATCCGGTGCTTCGGGAAGCCGGGTCATGGCAGCAATCAGGCACCTGTTGCCGTACCGCCCAGAAAAAGAAGCGATGGAAATTCAATCGACGCAGCCACACTACGAGTCGGATTGCGATGATCAGGCGAGTTGCGGGTCGAGGCACGATCTCACCCCCGCTCTGCCCGACGCATGCCAGAACGACAAATCATCGACGATCGACTCGACGCGGACTTCCGATTGGCAGACTGAACCACCTGCCGCGATTTCACTCAGCATTGCTGATTTCCTGCAGTCTGTAGAGCGCAAGGCATTCGTGATGGCTCGCTACGCCCTGCAGAATGAAGATGATGCACTGGACACGGTCCAGGATGCCATGCTCAAGCTGTGCGAACGATATGCAGATCGACCACCAGAGGAATGGCCTCCGCTGTACTATCGAATTCTGCAGAATGGCATTACCGACAGACGCAGACCGCGGGGAATGCAGCGACTGAAACGCTGGATTCAACGCAGTACGGAATCCTCTTCGGAATCGACACCGGATGAATCGATGCTCGATACCATGGATTGCCTGCCAAGTGATGAACCGGGCCCCCAGGACACGCTATCCTCGTCGCAGAACACCAGCCGAATCAACCGGTTTCTGACCGAACTGCCGGCGCGCCAACGAGAGGTCTTTCTGTTACGAAACTGGCAAGGGCTGAGCGTCAAGGAAACTGCCGAGGTAATGAACATCAGCGATGGAAGCGTCAAGACGCATCTGTCGCGAGCGGTAGCCGCCTTGAGAGAACGTCTGGATGAGCAGGAACAATGACAAGGGTGCAAACAATGACAAGCGGCTATCACAATACAGACAGCTCGTCGATCGAAAGGCTGCTTCTGGCGCTGGACGACGAAGCAGATTTTCTGTCACCTGAGATTACCGACAAGCTGGCGCTGACACGTCATCACATCGCCACGAACGCTCAACGCAGGTGTACGACAGACACGGGAAAGATCAGCCATCGGCAACGGATTGCGCGTCATCTGGAGAGCATCGGGCAGACACTGCATGGCAATCGTCCTCTCGCCACGGCATTGGGCAGTATCGGAATCGCATCATTGACCACTCTGATGGTACTCAGCGTCGGTGACATGCAACAAAACCCGGCTCCCTCCATGGACATGAGATACCTCGACAGCGCGCAAACCCCACATCAACCCGTCACACAGACAGATTCCCCCTCCCTGCAGGCTGCGGCCTTCGACACTGAACAGACCGATCACCTGCACTTGATCAGTTCGGAGGAAAATCTCGATCTGGTCGGCTCGGTGGACTTTCTGTTGTGGCTGGAAGCTCAACAGGGATGAACACGAAAATGCACTTGAAGACCATTACTCGGCTCATGACCGTCATGGCACTGTGCCAGCCAGGCCACCTGCTGGCAGCACCATCGTGGCAGGAACTCGACTCACAACAACAGCACATGCTATCCGATCTGGTGGACACCTGGGATCACCTGGATGAACAGCAACGCGAGGACCTGCTGGTCGATGCGACAGACTGGCTGCAGATGAACCCGGACGAGCAGACACAAGGTGGTAGTCGCCTGGAGCGCTGGCAATCGATGAGCGATGAAGAACGCTCGACACTGCAACGACAATTCCATACCTGGCAATCCCTGGACGAGCCTCGCAAGCAACGTCTGCGTGAGCTGTATGACATCTACAGTGCCCTGCCTGAAGACCAGCGTCTCGAGCTGCGCAAGCGCTTCGAACAGGAAAGAACAGAATCCGGACAGCGGCAGAGTGACAGTGGCTCACGGTCCGCCGGGCAAGACGAGTCGAGCAAGGGATCGGACGAGTCCGGTCGAACGAACAAGCAATCGTCCGATAACAGCAACAGCAACAGCAACAGCAACAGCAACAGCAACAGCAACAGCAACAGCAACAGCAACAGCAACAGCAACAGCAAGGATCGTGACGGAAGTAGCGGAAGTAGCGGAAGTAGCGGAAGTAGCGGAAGTAGCGGAAGTAGCGGAAGTAGCGGAAGTAGCGGAAACAGCGGAAGTAGCGGAAACAGCGGAAACAGCGGAAACAGCGGAAACAGCGGAAACAGCGGAAACAGCGGAAACAGCGGGAGTGGTGGAAGCAGTGGTGGAAGTGGAAGTGGAAGTGGCGGTGGCGGCGGAGGCGGTCGCTAGGTACGGCTACGCCTCAAGGACAATACCCGCCTCTTCACGATGGGTCACGATGTCCCTGCCCGCATGACGATCCTCGCAACACCGTTTGCCGC
Organism: uncultured Granulosicoccus sp.; assembly: GCA_947495035.1. Lineage (GTDB taxonomy): Bacteria > Pseudomonadota > Gammaproteobacteria > Granulosicoccales > Granulosicoccaceae > Granulosicoccus. The sequence goes on along the minus strand of CANLXI010000002.1, from coordinate 258,594 downwards.
TCTCCACGAATGCTCATCGTTTTCCCGTCCATTCAGCAGCCCCTTGCCCGCCTGCTTCACCACGACGCACGCTGCGTGGTGACAAGCCGTGGAACTGCGTGAAACGGCGACTCAGATGAGCACCGTTGGCAAACCCTGTTGCCAGGGCAATGTTCTCCACCGACCAGGGTGTCGACTTCAGCAGTTCATTGGCCTTCTGCAGGCGTAGCTGCCGATAGAACTGTACAACGCTGGTTCCCAGCTGTTGCTGAAAGAGGCGGTTGAGTTGCCTGGCTCCAAGATCGGCAAGGCTGGCAAGTTGCGACAGCTCCAGTGGATCAGCCAGATGGTTTTCCATTGCCTCGATACTCAGCAGAACCGCACCATTATCGACACCATATCGTTCCGCAATGGTGGCCCTCTGTGCAAGCTCGGCTGGCCGGATATCAGTCTGGACAAACCATTCACTGATCTCGCCCGCCAGCACCGGTCCATGCTGCTCGGTAATCAGCGCATGCATCATGTCAAGCGCCGCGGTTCCCCCGGCACAGGTCAGGCGATCACGGTCACGAACATACAGGGAGCGCTCGATGATCAGTTTCGACGAGACTTGAGCAAGGGCCTGGGCATGTTCCCAGTGCACCGTCATGCGCCTGCCCTCCATGATGCCTGCCCGAGCCAGTATCATGGGCCCTCCGGATACCCCGCCCACCAGCACAGGTCTGCCCGCCTGCAGACGCAACCATCGATTCAATACCGGACTGTCGATGGCTGATGGATCGCCTCCCGCCATCACCAACACCAGATCCAGCTCGGCAGACTCGTCCAGCGGCATGGTTGCGGACACATGTGCGCCGGAAGAACTGTACGAGGACTCACCCTCGATCGCGAGATGTTGAAGCTCATAAAGGGTCTGCCCCGCCAGCAGATTGCAGGCACGCAGTGGTTCCATGGCCGAGGCATAGGACAGCAGCGGAAACCCATCGATCAACACGAATCCGACCCGGTAAGGTCTGGTAGCAGCAACAGCAGCAGGAATGTCCATTACAGACAAGTGTACGTCCATCAGAGACATACACAAGTGGCAATATTTCGTTCATTCTCTTGCATCTGTTCAACAGCCGGTGTCGACCATGCGCTACTCCGCATTGAAAATCATCAAGGAAGGTCTGACCGGTAATCGAGGCTGGCGACCGACGTGGCGCGAACCGGAGCCCAGAACCCACTACGATGTGATCATCGTCGGCGGCGGCGGCCATGGTCTGGCCACTGCCCACTATCTGGCCAGTGAGCATGGCATTACCAATGTCGCCGTACTGGAGAAGGGCTGGATCGGCTCGGGTAATGTAGGTCGCAATACCACCATCGTGCGATCCAACTACCTGCTGCCGGGCAATGAGCCGTTCTACGAACTGTCCATGAAGTTGTGGGAAAACCTCGAGCAGGAACTCAACTACAATGCCATGATGTCGCAACGCGGCATCGTCAATCTGTATCACAGCGATGCCCAACGAGATGCCTATGCGCGACGGGGCAATGCCATGCATCTGGCAGGCGCCGATGCAGTGTTGCTGGACGAAGCCGGCATTCGCGAACTCTGTCCATTTCTCGATCATGACAACGCCCGCTTTCCAATCAAGGGAGGCTTGCTGCAACCCCGCGCGGGTACCGCTCGTCACGATGCGGTTGCCTGGGGCTATGCCCGGGGGGCCGACAGCCGCGGCGTCGATATCATCCAGAACTGCGAAGTCACGGGCTTCGTCATGAACAATGGCGTCTGCACGGGAGTGGACAGCACTCGCGGCCGTATCTCCGCCGGAAAGGTTGCCGTGTGTGTGGCAGGTTCTTCGGGCCGGGTCATGGAAATGGCCGGCATGCGACTGCCCATCGAAAGCCATGTATTGCAGGCTTTCGTCACAGAGGGCCTGAAACCCGTCGTTCCCGGGGTCGTGACGTTCGGCGCAGGGCATTTCTACATCAGCCAGTCGGACAAGGGTGGGCTGGTATTCGGCGGAGACATCGACGGCTACAACTCCTATGCGCAACGAGGCAATCTGCCAACGGTCGAGGATGTCTGTGAAGAAGGCATGGCCATCATGCCCATGATGGGACGAGCACGAATGCTGCGCATGTGGGGTGGCATCATGGACATGTCCATGGATGGTTCACCCTTCATCGACAGGACACCAGTGCCTGGCCTGTATTTCAACGGTGGCTGGTGTTATGGCGGCTTCAAGGCAACACCGGCCAGCGGTTGGTGCTATGCCCACCTGATCGCCACCGGACAACCCCACGAAACCGCGGCAGCCTACCGACTCGATCGCTTCATGAGTGGCGCTGTCATCGACGAGCGCGGTGCCGGCGCACAACCCAACCTTCACTGAACACGACGCGACATGCTGATCAATCATCCATTACTGGGTCCGCGCGATGCATCAGAGTTCGTCTATCTCGGCGATGCCAGTCTCATCAAGCGTCCCGATGCCTCGGCGGCCAATGCATCACGGCAATTCCATGATTACCTGCACCTGCGCGACAATCCGGCAGGTCTGCATCGCGAACTCTGGTTTCACGAGCAAGGTGATCGCTCCTGGCTGGTCGTGACTCGCAATACCCTGACTCACGAAATCACCCACGTGGAGCTGGCCCGGGATGTAGCCATGGCCTGGCAAGCGTCCAGTGGAGAAGGCTGCGCATGAAGGCCAGCCACTCCGGATCTGCTCGCATCGGCAAGGGATTGCTTGATCCCGCCCAACCGGTCAATTTCCAGTTCAACGGGCGCAGCTATACCGGCCTGCAAGGGGACACGCTCGCCTCTGCCCTGCTCGCGAATGAACAGCGCCTCATCGGTCGCTCGTTCAAGTATCACCGACCTCGTGGCATTTTCTCGGCGGGTGCCGAAGAACCCAATGCCCTGGTCGAACTCGGTAGCGGCGCCTATCGGGAGCCCAACACCCGGGCAACGGTCACCGAGCTCCATGAAGGTCTGGAAGCTCGCAGTCAGAATCATCGTGGCCCCCTGGCCTTCGACATCATGGCGGTCAACGACTACCTGTCGCCGTTTCTGAGTGCCGGCTTCTACTACAAGACCTTCATGTGGCCGAAAGCCTTCTGGGAAAAGGTCTACGAACCGGTCATCCGTGCGGCAGCCGGTCTCGGTTCTCTGTCCATGGAGGAAGATCCCGATACCTATGACAAGGGCTTTCTGCACGCTGACCTGCTCATCGTGGGTGCTGGCCCCAGTGGGCTGGCAGCCGCCTTGACGGCCGGGCGTGCCGGGCTTCGCGTGATCATCGCCGACGACGATTTCCTGCCTGGTGGCAGACTCAATGCCGAGCAGATGCTGGTGGACGACATGCCCGCTTCGCAATGGGCCGCCACCAGCCATGCCGAACTGCGTGACATGCCCAATGTGCGCTGCCTGCTGCGTACCAGCGTCTATGGCGCATTTGATCACGGCATCTACGGCGCACTGCAACGCTGCACCGACCATCTGCCCGACAGATCCGGCAGCAAGCCCCGTCAGATACTGTGGCGCATCTACGCCAGGCAGACACTGCTGGGAGCTGGCGCTACCGAACGTTCCATTGCCTTCGCCAACAATGATCGCCCCGGCATCATGCTCGCGGGTGCCGTACGAACCTATGTCAACCGTTTCGGTGTGGCACCCGGCAAGCAACTTGCCGTGTTCACCAACAACGATGATGGCTGGCGTACGGCGACAGATCTGTACCGTGCAGGCATCGAGCTTGCCGCTGTCATCGATACCCGACCCATTCCGGCCCTCGCGAATCTGCCGGGTGTTCGCATCGTCATGGGCGGCCAGATCGTCGCGACTCGCGGCAGACTCGGCCTGCGGTCAATCACCTTGCACGACGGCCAGAGAATCGACTGTGACTGCCTGGCGGTTGCCGGAGGCTGGAGCCCCAATGTCCACCTGACCTGTCATCAGCGAGGACGCCCGATCTGGCGCGAGGATATCGCCGCCTTTGTACCTGGCACGGAGCTGCCTGTCGGGATGAAAGTCATGGGCGCCGCCAGTGGCTCACTGAGTCTGTCGGCAGCCCTGCACGAGGGCCACCGGGCTGCTGCGGAGGCTGTCGCTGATGCCGGACTTGCCGTTACCACAACTTCGGCACCGGTCGCAGAACAGGAGTCTACCCGCATCACCGCCTTCTGGCAGGTCTCCGCAAGCCGCGGCCGTGCCTGGATCGATCTGCAGAACGATGTCACCACCAAGGATATTGCCCTGTCCTTCAAGGAAGGATTCCGTTCGGTGGAACATCTCAAGCGTTATACCACGCTCGGCATGGCAACCGATCAGGGCAAGACGTCCAACGTCCTGGGACTCGCCGTCATGGCGCAGCTCAGCGGCAGAAGTATCGAAGACACGGGCACCACCATCTTTCGCCCGCCCTATACCCCGATCCCCATCGGGGCTCTGGCAGGTCGTTCCCGCGGCAAGCATTTTCGACCGGTACGCCAGACACCCAGCCATCAATGGGCCCTGGACCATGGGGGTGACTTTGTCGAAGCCGGTCTCTGGCTTCGAGCCCAGTGGTACACCCGCGAGGGTGAAACACACTGGCGTCAGAGTGTCGATCGCGAGGCCGCGCAGACTCGTCGCAGCGTGGGCGTGTGTGATGTCACCACCCTTGGCAAGATCGATATCCAGGGCCGGGATGCAGCCGCCTTCCTTGATCGTGTCTACGCCAACACCTTCTCCACCCTGGCCGTCGGCAAGGTGCGCTATGGCCTGATGCTGCGCGAGGATGGCTTTGTCATGGATGACGGCACCACGGCAAGGCTGGGAGAAACACACTTCCTGATGACCACCACCACCGCGAATGCCGTCAGCGTCTATCGTCATCTGGAGTTCTGTCGCCAGTGCCTGTGGCCCGAGATGGATGTGCACCTGATCTCGGTAACCGAGCAATGGGCGCAATATGCCATTGCCGGGCCGCAGTCACGAGCCCTGCTCGAAGGCGTGGTGGATGCCCCCTTCGATATTTCCAATGAAGCCTTTCCGTTCATGGCCTGCGCCGAACTCACGGTCTTCAACGGTACGCCTGCCCGCCTGTTCAGAATCTCCTTCTCGGGCGAAATGGCCTACGAGCTGGCAGTACCGACCCGCTACGGACACGCTCTGATGGAAGCTTTGATGGAGCACGGCAAGGCCTTCGATATCGTGCCCTATGGCACCGAAGCCCTGGGCGTCATGCGAATCGAGAAAGGTCACGCAGCAGGCGGCGAACTCAACGGCCAGACCACTGCGGCCAATCTGGGCCTCGGTCGCATGGTATCCACCCGCAAGGATTGCATCGGTGCTGTCCTGTCCAGGCGTCCGGCCCTGAACAACGATGATGGCCTGCAACTGGTGGGCTTCATGCCGGAAGACAGTGCTCAAACTCTGCACGCGGGAGCGCATTTTCTTTTGCAGGACGCAGAAGAGACAACCGCCAGCGATCAGGGCTGGATGAGCTCTGTGGCCTATTCACCGGTTCTGGGCAGCTCCATCGGCCTGGGCTTCATCATCGATGGATCCAATCGGCTTGGCGAACGTATCAAGGCATATGACCCGGTGCGCGGCGAAAGCCAGACTGTGCGTATCGTTTCACCTCACTTTGTCGATCCCGATGGAGAACGTCTGCGTGGCTAACTCGACTCTCAAGGCAAGCTACCCACTCGACAGCCTGGATACGCTGATTGCCGATACTCGGCTTTCCGCCGTCGAGAATCTGGATATCATATCCGTCGCTTTACCGCGTATCCTGCCACCCGAGAAAGCCGGAGAAGCACATGACAATCTCGAGAAGCAGCTGCAGACCTCATTCGGCCTTGCGTTGCCGGCGGTCGGTGCTCTGAGCCGTAACGGCGAGGAGTATGCCCTGCTCGGCTTGCAGCCCGGACTGTGGTTTCTCGTGACCAGCCGCAGAACACCGGAACCGGCCAGAAACCTGAAAACCGTGTTGAGAGATACCGCCTATCTGACGGATCAGTCGGACAGCTGGGCCATACTGGACATCGCAGGTCCCCGGGCGCAAGCCGCTCTGGAACGAATCTGTGCAATCGATGTCGACAGATCCGCGTTCGACGAAACTCGGGTTGTCAGGACCATCATGGAACATCTGTCCGTTGTCCTCGAACGTCCCGAGCCGGAGCGCTTCAGACTGTATTCCCCGGTCTCATCGGCTCAGAGCTTCCTTCACTCGGTCAGGGTTTCCGTGCAGAACGTCGTCTGACGCCTGTTTGACGACAGTCCCGCCTCAGCTCCTGACAGCGCAGAACCGGTCGGCAAGGGCCATCAGATCGACTGCCACGTGGTCCGGTTCCGGCACCTGCTCCACATGCAGTACGGCATTGTGCGGGCGCTGTATGAAAGCAGCCTGACAGCCGGCCGCCTGGGCACCGATCGTATCCCACAGATGACAGGCGACCATGCACAGCTCGGAGCTGCTCACCTGCAACTTCTCGGCTACCATCTCGTAAGTGGCCGGATGAGGCTTGAACTTGCCGACCTCCTCCACAGTGAAATGATGGTCGAAGCAATCACTGATACCTGCCCGCTCGAGCGGCGTCGGTGAGGGTCCGGGCGCTGAATTGGTCAGTGTTACCAGAGTGAATCCGGCCTCCTTGAGCCGTGCCAGTCCCGGCGCAACGTCAGCATGGGCTGGCATCTGGCCGAACAGTCGCTTGAGTTCTGCCACGTCATCATCGGTGACTGCCACCAAGTGGTTGTCCCCGACCATACGCAGGACACCGGCCGCCAGCGCGCCAAAGGGTGTGTAGATGCCAGACAGGGTGATGGACTGAGAATAGAGGATCAGCTCGGGAAACCACTCACGCAATACGGCTGCATCGCCGAACAGGCGCTGAAAGAAGGGTTCGAGTGTCGAGATATCGATCAAGGTCTCATTGACGTCGAAGACCAGGGTGGAAACGGGCGTCTTGTCCGGCATCGGCTTGTTCCTGTCATGACTGAAATTCCTCCGCACATGCTATCAGCATGACGAGGCTGTCGAGTCTTGCCTGCCCATGGTTGTGGCAATTGCACGGCAACGCGTCGCCACGGGGTTCCATGCCGAATACTTGCCGAGCATTTGCCGAATGAACGGCGGCAAATGATCAACGACAGGTGTTTTATTATCAGGAATATAGTTTTCCCCTGTTGAAACTTTCATCTGCCAGTGCTACTGTCAACGCAACTGTCAGACTCAGGCTTCAGGGAACCATGTGCGGAATAGTCGGTTTGTATCTGAAGAATGAAGCGCTCTACCCTCGACTGGGCGCCTTGTTCAAACCCATGCTCATCGAAATGACCAGTCGGGGTCCGGACTCCGCCGGTGTGGCCATCTACCGCAACCCGGTAGCAGAGGGCGAGATCAAGTTCTCTCTGGCGCACGAACGCAGTGATCACGATTGGCCTCGGTTGGCAGATGCGTTGGCCACCGAGCTTTCCTGCAACACACACATCACTCGCAAGGATACCCATGCCATTCTTGTCACCGACGGCGATGAACAGGCAGTTCAGACATGGCTGATGCAGAATGCCAGTGATGTACGCGTGGTAGGACGCGGTAACAGCGTCGAGATATTCAAGGAGACCGGACTGCCCGAAGAGGTGTACGCCCGCTTTGAACTGGAAGGCGCACAGGGGCGTCACATGATCGGCCATACCCGAATGGCGACGGAGAGCGCTGTCACCACCGCAGGCTCTCATCCCTTCGCCACGGGCGCAGATCTGTGCCTGGTACACAACGGCTCACTGTCCAATCACAATCGTCTGCGAGAGGAACTCAAGCGCAAGGGAGTCGGCTTCAGTACCGAGAACGACTCTGAAGTCGCTGCAGCCTATCTCACCTGGAAACTGCAACAAGGCATTTCGTTGAAGGATGCCCTCGAACAGGCACTGGACGATCTGGACGGCTTCTACACCTTCTGCATCGGCACCGGTAATGGCTTTGCCGTTCTCAGAGACCCCATTGCCTGCAAGCATGCCGTTCTGGCAGAGACCGATGACTGGGTTGCCATGGCAACGGAATACCGGGCCATCGCCACTCTGCCGGGCGCAGAAAACGCCCGAATCTGGGAACCCCGCCCGGCCACCGTCTATGCCTGGGGTGCCGAGACACTGGAAGGCTTGAGCATGAAGCCTGCAGATCCCATGACAGCAGGAGCCGCCTGATGAAGCAACTCGATCTCAAGGCGGAAGGCCTGCGAAAGATCAACAGCACCCTGCAGAACGCGATCCCTGAGGACGATGGCAGAGACTGGACAGTAAGCAACCCGATGGGCCAGCACGCCATCGCCTGCGGCCTGAATGCAGAGTTGTCCGTCACTGTCGACGGCAATGCCGGATTCTATTGTGCAGGCATGAATCAGAAGGCCGATGTGACCATCAAGGGTCATGCTGGTGTCGGAGTTGCAGAAAACATGATGAGTGGCATGGTTCGCGTCACCGGCAACGCCAGCCAGTCAGCCGGTGCCACCGGTCATGGCGGATTGCTGGTCATCGAGGGAGATGCTTCATCCCGCTGTGGCATCTCCATGAAGGGCATCGATATCGTTGTCGGTGGCTCGGTAGGTCACATGTCCGGCTTCATGGCGCAGGTCGGCCATTTGGTGATCTGTGGTGATGCCGGTGAAGCACTGGGAGACTCGATCTATGAAGCCATTCTCTATGTCGCAGGCGATGTCGAGAGCCTCGGTGCGGATTGCATCGAAAAGGAAATGACGGCTGAGCACGAGAAAACCCTGTCAGAGCTGCTCGCTCGCGCCGGCATGGAGCAGGATATCAAGCGGTTCCGTCGCTACGGTTCGGCCAGAAAACTGTACAACTTCGATGTCGATCACGCCGGCGACTACTGACACCTCCGGCAAGCCCGAATCGTCAAACGCAACACGTATTTCAAAGGCGATTTGACAGGCTCCGACTCCTATCGATCACACCCCGGCAATCCACCGGGTGAACAGGCAGACATCAATGGACGAGAACATTCCACGCGTAACACCACGTCACTCAGCCACATTCGACGCCTATACCCTGTCGGAAATTCGCCGCGCGGCCAGTACCGGCATCTACGACATTCGCGGCGGCGGCGCCAAACGTGCGCTACCGCATTTCGACGATCTGCTGTTTCTGGGGGCGTCCATCTCGCGCTACCCGCTGGAGGGTTACCGAGAGCGCTGCGGCACCAACGTCGTACTCGGCAGCCGCCATGCCAGCAAGCCACTGGAACTGAAGATCCCCATTACCATTGCCGGCATGAGCTTCGGCTCACTGTCGGGCCAGGCCAAGGAAGCTCTGGGACGTGGTGCCAATGCCGCTGGTACTTCCACCACCACGGGTGATGGTGGCATGACGGCCGAAGAGCGTGGCCATTCGAAACTGCTGGTCTATCAGTACCTGCCTTCCCGCTACGGCATGAACCCGGATGATCTGCGCAAGGCCGATGCGATCGAGGTGGTGGTCGGTCAGGGTGCCAAACCCGGCGGTGGCGGCATGCTGATGGGGCAGAAGATCAATGATCGCGTCGCCAGCATGCGCAGTCTGCCCAAGGGCATTGACCAGCGATCAGCCTGCCGCCACCCGGACTGGACGGGCCCGGATGATCTGGAAATCAAGATACTCGAATTGCGCGAGATCACCAATTGGGAGAAACCGATCTATGTCAAGGTTGGCGGCTCGCGACCCTACTACGACACCGCCTTGGCGGTGAAGGCCGGGGCCGATGTCATCGTGGTCGATGGCATGCAAGGGGGGACTGCGGCAACCCAGAATGTCTTCATCGAACACGTTGGACAACCGACTCTGGCCTGCATCCGTCCAGCCGTGCAGGCACTGCAGGATCTGGACATGCACCGCAAGGTGCAGTTGATCGTCTCCGGGGGCATCCGCAACGGCGCCGATGTGGCCAAGGCCATGGCGCTTGGAGCCGATGCAGTCTCCATTGGCACCGCCGCACTGATTGCCATGGGTGACAACGACCCGATTCACGAAAGCGAATACAACAGGCTTGGCACGACAGCAGGCGCCTACGACTCCTGGCACCTCGGGCACGACCCGGCGGGCATCACGACGCAGGAACCGGAACTGGCAGCACGCCTCGATCCGGTCAGCGCCGGACGTCGCCTTGCCAACTACCTGCAAGTCATGACACTGGAAGCGCAAACCATCGCGCGTGCCTGTGGCAAGAACCACTTGCACAACCTGGAACCGGAAGATCTGTGCGCTCTGTCGGTGGAGGCCGCAGCCATGGCCCGAGTGCCGCTGGCGGGTACCTCCTGGGTGCCCGGACAGACGCCGCTCTAAGCCGGGCAATGCCGGGGCCAGGCCGGTCAGTCGAGCGCCACATCGCAAGACCGATTCAGATACACAGTCCAACAAGCAACAGGTAAATGAACGGCATGACACTCGATCTGACAGACTACGCTGAAAAGCACGGCATCAATTTCTTTCTCTTCAATTTCACCGATCTGGCGGGCACCCAGCGTGCAAAGCTGGTTCCTGCCGGTGCTGCCAGCCGAATCCAGAAAAACGGCGCAGGATTCGCTCCCTTTGCCAGTTGGCTGGACTACACCCCCGCCCACCCGGACATGCTGGTCATTCCGGATACCGACTCGCTGATTCAGCTTCCCTGGAAAACCGATGTCGCCTGGCTGGCCGGTGACTGCTGGATGGATGGAAAACCTGTCGGGCAGGCGCCTCGCAACGTACTGAAGACACTGCAAGCCCGGTCCGTGGAGCAGAACATGCTTCTGAAGACCGGCGTGGAGCCGGAGTTTCATATCATCTCGGCTGACGGCAGCAGTATATCCGACGAACGCGACACGCAGATCAAGCCCTGCTATGACCAGTCCGCCATCATGCGACGACTGGACGTGATCGGAGAAATCAGCCTGGCCATGACACAACTGGGATGGAATCCCTATCAGAATGATCACGAGGATGCCAACGGACAGTTCGAGATCAACTGGGACTTCAACGATGCCCTGACCACAGCCGACCAGCTCGCCTTTTTCAAGTTCATGGTCAAATCCATCGCCGAGAAACACGGGCTGCGCGCAACCTTCATGCCCAAGCCATTTTCACACCTGACCGGTAATGGTTGTCATGTTCATGCCTCGATGTGGTCGGCAGATGGACAGCTGAATCTGTTCAGCGACCCGAATGGAGAGCTGGGACTGTCCGAGACCGGCTACCACTTCATCGGCGGTCTGTTGCAGCACAGTGAGTCAATGGCCGCTTTGAGCAATGCCTCGGTCAACTCCTACAAACGCATCAACGCCCCGGTCACCACCTCCGGGGCAAGCTGGTCACCCAGCTCCATCACCTTTGGCGGCAACAACCGCACCCACATGATTCGTATCCCCGACGAAGGCCGGATCGAACACCGCCTGCCCGACAACAGCGCCAACCCCTACCTGCTGATGGCGGGTATCCTCGCAGCCGGGTTGCACGGCATTCACAACCGGACATCACCCGGTGAACGACTGGACATCAATATGTACACGGACTCGCATCTGGCTGGCGATGTCAGGCAGTTGCCGCTGAACCTGCTGGATGCCATTCGCTGTTTCGATGCGAATACCGAACTGAAAAATGCCCTGGGTGAGGAGCTCAGCCAGGCGTACATCAATCTGAAGACCGACGAATGGAACCGCTATTCGCAGTCGCTGTCGGCGTGGGAGCGGGAGCACACCCTCGATTGCTGACGCGTTCATCGCGTATCACGACAGTAGCTGAGCCCATCAGGACTCTCGCGAATCTGTCATTCATCCAGTCCGCTTGCAGCGTGCTGCGTACTCGATTTCGGGTAGGTGATGATTGACAGATAACGAGCCGGCAACTCCAGCAAACCATGCGGCCCATGCGGTGCATCGGCATCGAAGAACAGTGAATCACCCGGCTCCATGAGATAGGTATTCTGTCCGTGGCGGTATTCGACCCGCCCTTCCAGAAAATACAGGTATTCCAGTCCTTCATGCTGGAACGTGGGAAAGACATCCGATTCGGTATTCAAGGTGATCATGTAGGGCTCCATGACCACACCGCTCTGGTTGGGCCCCAGAACACCAAGCAACTGGTATTGATGCCCAGCGCGACTGCCACGTCGTTCCGCCGTGACCCCCTCTCCACTCTTGACTTGTACGGCCTGACGATCTTCCTCGAAACGTCGCAGCAGTTGCGACATGGGGATGCCCAGAGCCTGAGATACCGCATTCAGGGTGGTCAGCGAAGGCGAAGTCAGGCCGTTTTCGATTTTCGAGAGCATGCCGATGGAAATTCCACTCTCTTCTGCCAGGTCTGCCACCGTGATTCCCGCATGCTTGCGCAGAGCCCGGATTTCATGGCCTATGGCCACTTCCAATTGCCGCTCCCCCGGTGCACGCACGGCGTGCGGATCCTGATCAAGTGTCTGCCCGGACGTCTTCTGCCGCTTGCGATGAGTGGCCACTGCCACGGTTTTCTTGTTGACCATAGGTGCAGCCTGATCATGATGTCTTCGAACCTGGAGGACATCGCGGATAGATGGAAGCAGGCCAGACTCGAACAGACGCGGCCCGTGGACAGGAATCCAGCATAGCATATCGACCGTCAGGCGATGTCTGTCAGAGTTGGCGTAGAAGCCCTGAAATACGCACTGTTTCCAACAGATTCCGACACGGGTCAGAGTAGTCATGTCGTTCTGTTCGGGCGGGAAATGTCTGAATTCGAAAATCGAACAGAACTTCAATCTGCCTCTGGCGTCCGTGTCGCAGCAACTGTCACGCCTCTTGTTCGAACACCAAGCGGCGACCCGTCCACGGCAGTTGCCAGATTGCCAGGCATACAGGCATACAGGCATTCAGGCATTCAGGCATTCAGGCAACCAGGCAACCAGGCAACCAGGCAAACAGGCAACCAGGCAAACAGGCAAACAGGCATTCAGGAACCCTTGACCCTGATGGCATCGTTCTTCCGGATACTGATGAGCTCCCTGTCCTCGATGTACTGTTCCATCAGCTCGTAGATGGCGGGACCTTCCACGCCCTCATTGACCGAACCCCACCCGGCAACCACGTAGGACCGTGAGGCATCGATCAGTTCACCGGTCTCCAGCAGCGTCATGTCACTGATTCTCGACCCCATGGAAGCATGAGGATCGCAGGTGTATCCCATGCCACCCACCCTCACCATGTCGCCACCCTGCTGATAATACGGATCCTTGTTGAACAGGTTGTCACAGACATCCTCGAGGATCTCATGCAATTGAGCACCCGTGAGTTCCAGACGGTATACCGAGGGATAGCTGATGGCAGTCTGGTTGTAAAGCTCATCGATGGTGATGTCATCACCCGGCAGAACCGTGGTTCCCCAGCGAAACCCCGGACTCAGCGCAAGCTGCGCATCGCGTTTCTCCATCATGCCTTCACAGATCAGATCATCCCAGGTTCCGTTGAAATTGCCGCGACGATACAACAGCGATTCCGTTTTGCCGATGACCCGGCTGGTCTCTTTCTCGAAGGGTGCACGAACACGATCGATCTGCGCCTTCATCTGCGCATCCGGTGTGATGACATCCGCGAACACCGGAATCAGGGCGGAATTGTAGTCCACGATCCTGCCATGCTTCACGTGCAGATCCACCCGACCGAGAAATCGGCCATGTGAGCCACTGGCGAGGAGCAACGTCTTTCCGACCTTGATGGCGCGGGGAATCGCATCGTGGGTGTGTCCAGTCAGAATGACATCGACTCCCCTGATGTCCGCGGCCAGCTTCCGATCGACATCGAAGCCATTGTGCGACAACAGCACAACCACCTCGGCGCCTGATGCTCTGGCCGCATCGACATTCTGCTGCAATGCGTCGAGACGCAGACCGAATGACCAGTCAGGAACCATCCAGCGTGGATTGGCAATGGGTGTGTAAGGCATGGCCTGACCGATAACTGCGACCCTGACCCCTCCAGCCTCGCGCAGGACAGTGGACTCGAAGACAGGTTCCTCCCAATCCCTGTCAACGATATTGCTGGCCAGAAAGGGATAATTCATGGAATCGATGATTTCCAGCACACGCTCCTCACCGAGTGTGAATTCCCAATGACCGACCATGGCATCCGGCTTCAACAGTGCCATGCAATCCACCATATCCTGAGCAGCGGTATGCAAAGCGGTATAGGAGCCCTGCCAGGTGTCTCCTCCATCGAGCAGCAACACCCTGTCATCACCCCGTTCGGCTCGAATGTATCTGACCAGGGTGGCGATCCTGTCCAGCCCACCCAGGCGGCCATAGGCGCGTGCCATGTCCACGTAATCGACCATGGTATGTGCATGCGCCAGTGCGCTACCTCGCGACAGCCCGAAATGCGCCAGGAAGTCCTCCCCGACCAGATGTGGTGGAATGCCTGCATGGTCTCCGACACCGATATTCTCGGACGGTGCTCGGCAGTAGACGGGCTTGAGTTGGGCATGAAGGTCTGTGAGGTGCAACAGAGTGATCTGCCCTCTGGCGTCAAAGGCCAGCAGATCATCCTGCGTCAGGCTCTGCTGCGCGGCAACACGGCTGAGCCCGCCACTGAATCCGGTGAGCGCAGCCGTCACCGATGCCCATTGCAGAAAGTCGCGGCGAGTCATCATGATCGTCCTGCTGCCTCTGAGTGCCTGACAAGCAGTGTCAGCGCGTCTACTGCCTGACTGCCGGGGTTTCGACCGACAGCCCCTGACTGCGCCAGGTGGTGTAGACCTCCAGCGCCATCAGTTCATCCGAGAAGGCGTCAGGGATCTCGGCACGCGTGTCACGAATGCATCCACGAAAACGATTGTGCAGCGAAACCAGTGCGCTCTGCTTCAGACGGTAGGTGGGAAACCCGTTGACGTTGCCCTGGCTCAGATGATCCGCACGGATATGCTTGCCATTGTTCCGTTCATGGCATGACGCGCAGGAAAGATCGAGTTGTCCCTTGCGCGTGTAATACACCTGGCGACCACGCTCCCACCAGACTTGCATTTCTCCTTCATCGACATCGATCCTGACTGGTTCGCCCATCGCCTGATTCTTGATGAAGGCTGTCAACGACTTCTGCCTGTCCTCGTCGAAAGCATAAGCCTCGGCGCCCATGTTCTCGACCCGGCATCGGTTGATACGCTGCTCGATATTGATGGGTTTGCCATTCTCCCTGTCCCACCCTGGATAGGAACTGGCAGCCGATACCATCGATACCGAGGCATCATCGTGGCAGGACGCACAGGACTTGCCTTCGGTACCTTCCACGGTATTCCAGAGATCCTCGCCTTCTTCCACCGCCAGCATGCCGGGATTTTCAAAGGAATCAGCCTGCAGGGCCCGGGTGGATTCGGTTCGGTAATGCCAGCCGGAGATGACTTCCGGAAAGGGGTGACCATCGACCGATTCCGTGCGCGTGATCATCTCGATCTCGCCATCGATCAGCAAGGGGCCCTCACTGGGATCAGCCAGCGAAAGGCGGGAGACCATGCCGTTCAGGCTGCCGGCACACAGCAGGAGGATCAGAAACCGTCGGCTCACATGCATCTCCGAGGACAGGGTGAAGACATCCTATTTCAGTGCGATATCCTGGGTCAGTTGCGTGACTTCCCCATCGTCATCCACCCAGGTAAAGGTGAAGGTGCCCGCTTCCGTGATCTTCGCCTTGAACTCGAAGTAGGGATTGGCCGACACAGCCGGCTCCATGTCGCAGGAGAACACCGGTTTGCCATTGAAGGTGCAGGTGAAGCGATTGATGATGTGACGGGGTATGGGGTTGCCATCGTCATCCTTGCGTTGCCCGGACTCCATCGTGTGGCTGATGAGGGTCTTCAGGGTAATGATCTCCCCTGCTGCGGCACTGCCGGGTACTTTCACTCGTGCTTTTGCTGCCATGATTGCTGTCCTGTCGAGTCTTGCTCAGCCGCCGCAACCACCAATCGTGACCTTGACATGGTTGGTGGCGGTGAACACTTCACCTTTGCTCGTTTTCGCTATCGCCAGCACGTTCTGGGTTCTGGCCAATCGTATCCGCGTGGAAGCCAGCGCTTCACCACTGGCCGGACTGAAATGAAACCGGGCAACGGCTGCGTTGGGATTGTCATCGGCGAGAATGATCACCGACTCGACATGATCGTCTTCACTCATCGGACGATCGACACTCACACTGACCGGGACACTATTGCCGTTCTCGGCGATCTCGGGTGTGGTCAGTTTCACGACACCTGGCACCGCAGTCTTGCCACCGGTGAACTCATTCATGGCCTGCTGTACATCCTCGACCGAGGCCAGAACCCGAGAACTTCCCAGCAAGCCCGCCACGGCCATGCCGGCAGTCACGTTCAGCGTTCTGTCCAGAAATTGCCGTTTGCTTGTATCCATGTTCCTGTCTACCGCTTCGTGGAGTTACTGCAGGGTGCCGAGGTAGGCAACGACATCCTCGACCTGCTGCGCTGTAAGAATGGTGACTCCGATCAGATCCTCGCGAACGTTCTCGCCCACCTCCAGGGAATAGAAGCCCGGCATGATGCTCTCATCGGTGAAGACCGCCTTGGCGTTTACCACGATGGTCCGCAATTGCTCCGGCTGCCAGCGAGCCGCGACACCATCGAGTGCCGGTCCGATTTCACCATGAAACAACTCTTCGGAGAGGTCGCTGTTGACGTGACAGGCCAGGCAATTGCCCAGTGTGCGATCGGCAAACACCTTGCGTCCTTCAACCGGATCACCAGCCTGTGTTGTCAGGGGCCTGTCGATTCGCAGATTCTCGATGGAGACTTCACCGGGGGCGACGACCTCAGCACGAGCCACCGTCATGCAGGCCACAATGGCACAGCCTGATAGAAGCCGCTTGTACAGTGTCATCGTGACTCCCCGAGAATCGCATTGTAACGTCGCTGATGAACGACAGTCACAGTTGTCATTTCTGACGATAACGCGGATCGCACCATGAATCAACAGATAGATTCATGCAGGCGAATGTGTCTGTTTATCAGTTTTCGGTTGCACGCTCGTCACTTGGCCGAAGCCAGCATCCAGCCGTCTGAAGGGTACAGCCTGGTCACTCAGCAAAGGTATCCAGATCACGTGTAGCTGCCACTGCATCGGTATGCAATGAAAAACCGTGCTCTGCACGTCATGTTGATAGCATTGAGACCATGCTGAAAGAATTCTTCTCCTACTACCGCCCCTGGCTTGGCCTGTTCTGGCTTGACTTCGGATCTGCGGTGGTTGCCGGAATGCTCGAACTGGCCTTCCCGCTGGCGGTAACCGGCTTCATCGACCACCTGTTGCCGCAAGGCGATCTGACACTGACCCTGCTTGCCGCCATCGGTCTGATGCTGATCTACTCTCTGACCGCTGGGCTGATTTCCATCGTGACCTACTGGGGCCATATGCTCGGCATCAACATCGAAACCGAAATGCGCCGTCGAGCCTTTGCCCATCTGCAGAAGCTCTCATGGAGTTACTTCGACAAGCAGCGCACCGGAAGACTGGTGTCACTGGTCACACGCGACCTTGAGGAAATCGGCGAAGTCGCGCATCACGGTCCGGAGGATCTGTTCATCGCAGTCATGACATTCCTCGGCGCCTTTGCCCTGATGCTGTGGATCAATGTGGAACTGGCATTGCTCAGCGGCCTGATCGTGCCACTGTCGGTGGTGCTGACCACCATCGCAGGTGGCAAGATGACACGAACATGGCGCGCCATCTACGCGCGGGTTGGCAACTTCAACGTCAGACTGGAAGAGAACATCAGCGGCATTCGCGTGGTGCAGTCCTTTGCCAATGAGCAACATGAAAACGAGCTCTTTGCCAGGGACAACCATGGCTATCGCAAGACCAAGCTCGAAGCCTATCGTGTCATGGCGGCCGCCACTTCCATTCAGTACCTTGGCATGCGCGCGGTGCAAGTGGTCATCATGGTCGCGGGTGCCTACATGGTCATGCAGGGCACGCTCACCACCGGTGGATTTGTCGGTTTTCTGTTGCTGGTCGGGGTTTTCTTCAGGCCACTGGACAAGATCGCATCGGTCATCGAGTCCTACCCTCGTGGCATCGCCGGTTTCCGGCGCTACCTCGAACTGCTTGACACTCGGGCCGACATCGCCGATCTGCCGCAGGCAAAACCGGTCTCCACGCTGGACGGCAACATCCGCTTCGATCACGTGACCTTTGCCTATGGCGAGGACGGGGATGTATTACGCGACATCCATCTCGACATCAGAGCCGGCGAGACCGTTGCCTTCGTGGGCCCTTCGGGTGCCGGCAAGACGACCCTGCTGACCCTGATACCTCGTTTCTACGAAGTGGACAGTGGCGAGATATCCATCGACGGTATCCCGCTGCGAAACATGACGCTGGAAAGTCTGCGCGAACAGGTCGGCATCGTCTCCCAGGACGTACTGCTGTTTGGCGGCACCCTGCGCGAGAACATCGCCTACGCCAGGCTCGATGCCAGTGAGGAGGAGATTCTCGAGGCAGCCCATCACGCCATGCTCGACGCCACGATTGCCAACATGCCTGATGGTCTCGATACGGTTGTCGGCGAACGCGGTCTACGCCTGTCCGGCGGACAGAAACAACGAGTCGCCATTGCACGGGCCTTCCTGCGCAACCCCTCCATTCTGATTCTCGACGAGGCCACTTCCGCTCTTGACACCGAAACCGAACGGGAAATCCAGAGCGCACTCGGCAAGCTGTCCGCGGGTCGGACCACGCTGATCATCGCGCATCGCCTGGGCACCATCCGGCACGCAGATCGCATCGTCGTCATGGAAGAAGGACGCATCACCGAAACAGGCCATCACGCCGAGTTGATGCAGACTGGCGGGCGTTACAGCCGGCTGCAGGCGGCCAGTGGTCTGGATCGTGTCTACTCCTGACCCGGGTCGTCAGGAGTCAGCGCAGCGGACAACGGCCCCGGTGACAAACACACACGACCGCTCTTCGGTGCCGCTGCACCGTATCGATAGTGCCTTCTCGATCAGTACCTCAAGACCCGGCGTATTGCCGACCTTGCATGATCGATGTGTCAGACAGCTGCATCCTCGAGCACTTCCATTGCCACGACACGGCGAACGAAGTTCGCCATGCCTTCAGGGCCGGACTGACGATCTTTCATGTGTATGCAGACATCCGGCCGAAGCGTCGCCACAACCCCCACCAGATCGCCTCTGATGTTGTCAGGCAGACCCGCCCCGACAATGACGCAGCGGATATTCGGTTCGGATTTCAGTTGACGCTCCACTTCCTGACGGTCATGAGCACCCAACCATTCGATAGGCAGATCCTGCAACTGGGTGGTCACGTCGTCAACCACACTGGGAAGACGCCCCACCAAAAGGACAACCGGCTTCATGGTCCCCTCCATTCGTGTACATCCACTGACAACTCTACCACCGGGGATCGACTTCCACCAGATCGGCAAGCTCACTGCCGGTTTCCCGGCACTCTCCGACGCCGTCCGGATGGCAATGACGGCCCTTGCCAGACTGACGCAGTGGTGCACCGCTCACAGACTCGGGTAAAGAGTGATTTCACACTCTCAGATAGCTTGTCATCAGTGAAAACAACTCCGCCTGTGAGGAAATACTGCACTTTCGATACAGCTGCTTGCGGAACACCTTGACCGTCTGCGGACTGATCTCCAGACATAACCCGATGGAAATCGTACTGTGTCCCCTCAGAATCAACAGCGCCACCTCGCACTGACGCTTGCTCAGACTGATTCCCCGATGTTCCTTCAGTTGAGCCTGCAGGTGATGCAACAGCGTCTCATCGGTATAGTCTCCACTTGACGTCAGGTGTTTCCACTGCACGGTCATGAGACTGCATACGATACTGCTCAGATTCCGGGCCGTATTCAGGTCACGCGCGGAAAAACTGCTGCCGGAGCTCTTGTCCCTGCCCAGGCACACTTGCACCGAAACCCCCGTGGGCAGCGCGACATGAAAGCAGGCCTCATCGGTCATGGTGGTGCCAGAATAGTACTTTGCATGATATTCGTTGCGACGAAAGCTGTCAGGCGCACAATCACGCAAGCGATAAAGGCCCGGGGCCGACTTGTTGACATGCAGGTCGTGAAAGGGGTCCAGCAGATAGATTCCCGAGAGATAGTCGCCTTCCATGTGCTCATGCACCTCCCTGACTCGGGAATGACTGAAGAACACATCCGGTTTACCCGTCTGGTAGTAGGCCAGAATCGTCCCGTTGTCGATCTCCAGACAACGACACAGCCAGGCGTACAGCAACTCGGAAAATGACGGTGTACCGAGAGCCTCGATGGCTACCGCCAGATGCTCATGCGTGGTATTGGTCAGCGTGAACAAGATACCCCCTTAGGGGTATATACCCCCTGATTCAATGCTTCTAGTATAAACACAAGCCTTTCAGGGGGTATACCGAGAGCGCATGCACAGACCAGACAACGCTATCGATATCCGGAATGCGGTCAAACGCTACGGAACATTCACGGCACTCAAGGAAATTTCACTCTCCATCAGGGACAACGAGTTCTTCACCCTGCTGGGACCATCCGGCTGCGGCAAGACCACATTGCTGCGCATGATTGCAGGCTTCGAGGACGTGACCGACGGATCCATTCATCTGTTCGGCCAGGAAATCGAGAATCTGCCACCCAACAAACGACCGGTGAACACGGTATTCCAGAATTATGCACTATTCCCGCATCTGAATATCCTCGACAACGTGGCTTTCGGTCTGGAGATGAAGGGCTCCAGCAAGAGCGAGGCACGCCATCGTGCCGGCCAGATGCTCGACCTGGTGCGACTGACCGATTTCTCGGCTCGCAAGCCGTCACAATTGTCCGGCGGGCAACAGCAACGGGTTGCACTGGCTCGCGCGCTGGCGCCCCAGCCGAAGGTTCTGCTGCTGGACGAGCCGCTGTCGGCACTGGACCTGAAGCTGCGCAAGGCCATGCAACTCGAACTCAAGCATCTGCAGCGGGAAACCGGCATCACCTTCATCTTCGTCACACACGATCAGGAAGAAGCACTGACCATGTCCGATCGCATTGCCGTGATGTCCGCGGGCAATCTGCAACAGCTGGGCTCACCGAGGGAGATCTACGAGACGCCGCGCAATGTTTTCGTTGCAGACTTCATCGGCGAGACCAATCTGCTGGAAGTACAAGTCGACAACATCCACGATGGCCAGGCCACTTGCCATCTGGGCGGCGGACACGAACTGCAATGCAAGGCCGTTCAGGGAGTCGCTGCCGGTGCCAATGTTCATGTATCCCTGCGCCCCGAACGCATCTTCATCAGCGAGATGCCTGCCGAGAGCAGGAGCATGAAGGGCAAGGTTGTCGAGAACATATTCGTGGGTACGGACATCTCCACCATCGTCGATCTCGACGAAGGCCCCAGCTTCACGGTTCGTACCGCCAATTCGGATCGTGGCAGCAAGGGCATCTTCGAACCCGGCAGCAATGTCTTCATCAACCTGGAGCAGGGAGCCGCCCGGCTCCTGATGGACTGATGGCTGCGGATGCTCAGGCCGGCGGGGTCGTCGGCAATACCTACGAGAAGGCGCGAACCTGGTTGCTCCTGCCCTCCTGGCTGGTACTTCTGGGGCTGTCGCTGATTCCCGTGGTACTGATGCTTGTCTATTCCTTTCTGACCAAGGAATTTCGTGGCGGCGTCATCTGGGAGTTCAGCCTGACAGCCTACGATCAGTTCTTCCTTGATCGTGGACTGTTCGGTGATGAGCCCCCAAGCATCGAATGGACATACATCGCGATCTTCTGGCGCTCCTTCTGGCAGGCCGGTTCCGCCACGTTGCTGAGTCTGATCATCGGTTTTCCAACGGCCTGTTTCATTGCCACCCGCCCTGCCGCATCCCGCGCCTTCTGGGTATTTCTGGTCACCATCCCCTATTGGGTAAACCTGCTGATACGCACCGTGTCCATGAAGTTCCTGCTGCGAGATCAGGGCCCGTTGAACGAGGCCCTGTTGACGCTCGGTCTGATTGACAGCCCCTTGCAGATCATCAATACCAACCTTGCAGTACAGCTGGGGCTCTTCTACTCCTACCTGCCGTTCATGGTGCTGCCCATCTATGCTGCAGTGGAGCGATACGATTTTTCATTGAGTGAAGCTGCGGCAGACCTTTACGCATCAAAATGGATGACCCTGCGACGGGTACTCCTGCCAGCAGTGAAGCCGGGAATCATAGCTGGCTGCATTCTGGTATTCGTGCCGTCTCTGGGCTCCTTTCTGGCGCCTGATCTTCTCGGTGGTGCCAGGAACTTCATGATCGGGTCACTGATCGAGGAGCAGTTCAAGGGCAACGCCGGCAACTGGCCATTCGGTGCCGCCGCATCGATGATTCTGCTCAGCCTGGTCTTGATCATTCTCATCCTGTTTGCTCGCCAGCAATCGCAGCGTGAACGACTGGAGAATTGACTCGAATGGCTACTCTCTCCACCAGGTTCGATGTTCGCTCCTACACCGGATTCAGGGCGATGACACTGTTGTGTCTGACCATCCTGTATGCCCCCTTGCTGGTTGTCACGATCTACAGTTTCAACTCATCCAACTCGATTGCGGTCTGGGAGAGCTTCTCACTGCGCTGGTATGTCGATGTGTTCACCGGACCCGAAAGCGCCAAGTTCAAGCAGGCTGCCTGGAACAGTCTTCTCATTGCCATCATCGCCGCAACCGTGGCGACATCCATTGCAACACTGGCTGCCACCGGCATGATTCGCGCCGGCAGATTCAGGTTGCGCAGCCTGTCCTTCGGATTGATCTCATTACCTCTGATGGTGCCGGAAATCGTCACCGCGGTGGCCACTCTGATCTTCTTCAACGCGATCGGATTCGACCGCGGCCTCATGACCATCGTGCTTGCCCACATCGCCTTCTGCATTCCATTTGCGTATCTGCCCATTTCAGCGCGCATGCAAGGCATCGATGACAGCTACGAGCAGGCCGCTCTCGATCTGTATGCCACCCGAACGCAGGCATTCACCCGAATACTGCTGCCCCTGATGGCACCGGGCATCATCTCCGGCTTTCTGCTCGCCTTCATCGTCTCCCTGGACGACTTCATCATCACGAACTTCGTCAAGGGTGCGGGTGTCGAGACCCTGCCGACCGCCATCTTCGGAGCCGTCAAACAGGGCATAAAACCCAACATCATGGCCATTTCCACACTGTTGCTGGCCGTATCGGTGTGCATGGTCACCCTTTCCTACTTCGTCAGCAAGTCCGACAAGACCACCTGAACCAACTGGAGTCACGATATGAAAAAATTTCTGCTTCCGATAGCGACCGCTTCCGTGCTGGCCCTGACGGGCATGCCCGCACAAGCAGACGGAAAAGTGGTTGTCTACCACTGGTTCGAGTACATGCCGCAGGAACTGATAGAGAAGTTCACGGCTGAAACGGGCATCGAAGTGGTCATGGATACCTTCGACTCCAATGAGTCCCTGCTGGCATCACTCAAGGCGGGTGGCATCGGCACCTACGATGTGGCAGTACCCGGTGACTACATGGTGAAGATCATGGCCGGTGAAGGACTGCTGGACACCATTGCCGAAGACGAACTGAGCAACAAGGGCAATATACAGGCGCAATGGCTCGATGTCGGATTCGACCCTGGCCGGCAGCATTCCATTCCCTACCAGTGGGGCTCCACATCCTTCTCGGTCAATCGCGATGAATTCTCGGGGGATATCAACACCACTGACATCCTCTTCAATCCGCCGGAAGAGTTGTCCGGCAAGATCAATGTACTTGACAGCCAGGGAGAAGTCATGGCAATGGCCGCTCTGCACATGGGTATCGAACAGTGCTCGACCGATCGTGACAAGCTCAAGGCCCTGAATGCCATGCTGGAGGAGGCCAAGGGACACTGGGCTTCTTTCAATTCCGACACCGCGAAGGAAGTTCTGGTCTCCGGTGATGCCGCGGTCGGCATGATCTACAGCGGCTTCTCGGCCAAGGGACGCGAAGAAGGTGCAAACATCGAATATGCATTTCCGACGCAAGGCTACATTGCCTGGATGGACAACGTCGTTCTGCTCAAGGATGCGCCCAATCGCGAAAACGCTCTGACCTTCATGGACTTTCTGCTGGAACCCGAAAATGCGGCCGCCGTGACCAACTTTGCTCGCTATGCGGCCGGTGTCGACGGCGTGTCGGACCTGCTTGACGAAGCGCTGCGTACGCTGCCTGAAGGCAACCCGCCAGGCTCGGCGGGACCGGCCGTCTTTGTCGAAGTCTGCGACGAGCAGACACAGGCGGTCTATGACCAGATCTGGACCAATGTGAAGAAATAGCCTCACCGCAGTACAAGACCGGCGGCCGACTGCCCGATTGCGTGCGGCGGCCGCGCTACATCATGCCCCGATGCCAGCAGCGCAGCGGCACCCCACCCGATTACAACACCAGGCTTGCAGACCATGTCACTCGCTATTGATATCACCACCGATGGCGTCCTCACCTCGGACACCCACCTCGTACAGTCCTTTGCCGACCTGAACGCTCTGAAGCAGAGAGATGCCCGTACCGTGATTGTCGGGGCTGAAGGTGCCCATGTGACCGACAGTGAAGGCAACCGATTGATCGACGGTATCGGTGGCCTGTGGTGCGTCAACGTCGGCCACAAGCGACAGGAGATCATCGACGCCATCACCGAGCAGCTGAACACGCTGGATTTCTACTCCACTTTCTACAACTTCACGCACCCCACGGCGGCAGCTCTGGCCGGCAAGATTGCCGAGCTCGCCCCGGGACATCTGAACACGGTACATTTCGGCAACTCCGGCTCCGTGGCCAACGACACGGCCATCCGCATCCTGCATCACTATTACAACCGCCTGGGCAAGCCGTCCAAGAAGCTGATTCTCAGCCGTCATGGTGCTTACCACGGATCCACCTACCTGGCCATGACCATGACCACCCCTGTCTATTCGCAAGGCTGGGACACGGCCCCCGGGCTGGTGCATCATCTGCGTCTTCCTCACCACTGGCGTGAAGGTGACGGCATGAGCGAAGCGGAGTTCCTCGATTCCCTGCTGGAAGATGCCCGCACACGCATCGAGGCGCTTGGCGCCGAGAACATCGCCTGCTTCATCGCCGAACCGATCCAAGGTGCCGGCGGCCTCATCGTGCCACCGGAGGGCTACCACGTCAGAATGGCCGAGCTGTGCCGCCAGTACGACATCAAGTACATTGCCGATGAAGTCGTGACGGCATTCGGTCGTCTGGGACACTTCTTCGCATCGAAAGATGTCTTTGGCATGCAGCCTGACATCATCACCACAGCCAAGGGTCTGACGTCCGGATATCAGCCCCTGTCGGCCACGATCATCAGCGACGAGATACATGAAGTCATCTCCGAGGAAGGAGCCATCTTCTTTCATGGCATGACCTACTCGGGACATCCTGCCGCTGCCGCCGCCGCCCTGGCCAATATCGCGCTGATGGAAAACGAGAAGATCCCCGAACGCGTCAGAACGACCGGCAAGCGCTTCGAGAACAATCTGCGCGGCCTGGCAGATCTGGAACTGGTGGGCGAGGTACGCGGCAGCCATTTCATGATGGGCCTTGAATTCGTCAAGGACAAGGAACACAAGACACCTTTCGCACCGACGGAAATGATCGGTCAGAAAGTCGCTCAGGCGGCGCAGAAACGTGGTCTCATTGCACGGCCACTGGGCAACATCCTGATTCTGTCCCCCACCCTGATCATGAGCGAAGCGCAGATCGACCAGACCGCCGACATACTGCGCGAGAGCATTGCCGACGTTCAGGGAAAGCTCTGAGATGGGCGCAATGACACGCAAGTGCTCCACACGGATGCTGCCATGCCAGTAGAACACACCGATGTGCTGGTGATCGGCGCCGGACAAGCCGGTATAGCCGCCAGTGAACACCTGAGCAAGGCAGGCATCCGCCATCGGGTACTGGAGCGCGCGCGGATTGCCGAACGATGGCGATCGGAACGCTGGGACTCCCTGGTGGCCAACGGTCCTGCCTGGCATGATCGTTTCCCGGGCCTTGAGTTCTCGGGCATTGCCGCCGATGCCTTCGTGCCGAAGGAGCAAGTCGCCGATTACTTTGTCGAATACGCCAGCAGAATCGACGCGCCAATCCGCGAAGGCGTGACGGTGACGGCGGTTCGTCGCAAGCCGAACAGTGCAGGATTCGTCGCGCAAACCTCGGCGGGAGAGGTGCAGGCGCGCTATGTCATCTGTGCCACCGGTGCATTTCAACATCCGCTGGTTCCAGCCATCGTGCCGACCCGCGATGGACTGACGCAGATGCATTCAACGCAATACCGCAACCCGCAGGATTTGCCCGAAGGCAATGTACTGGTGGTTGGCGCTGGTTCCTCGGGTGTGCAGATCGCCACTGAGATCCTGCAATCGGGACGCAGAACCCTGCTCTCGGTCGGCTCCCATGACCGCCCGCCACGTCGCTATCGCGAGCGTGATTTCTGTTGGTGGCTCGGTGTTCTGAACCTGTGGGATGCCGAGGCCTCGGAGCAGTCAAGCCACACCACCATTGCAGTCAGCGGCGCAGATGGCGGCTATACCATCGACTTTCGCGACCTTGCCCATCAGGGCATGACCCTGCTGGGTCTGACCGAACGCCATGATGATGGGGTACTGCACTTCGCCGACAATCTGGCGGACAATATTCGTCAGGGCGACGCGAACTATCTGGCCCTGCTGGACCTGGCTGATGCCTACGTCGAGCGCAATGGACTGGACCTGCCGGAGGATCCGGAGGCACGAGTGCTGGGGCCTGACCCCACCTGCATGACCGAGCCCCTGCACAGCCTCGACCTGCGCGCCGAAGGCATCACGACGATCATCTGGGCGACCGGCTTCAGCGTAGACTATGGCTGGCTGCAGGTGGACGCACTGGATGATGACGGCCGTCCCCGACACAAACGCGGTGTCTCGACGGAACCAGGCGTGTATTTTCTGGGACTGCCCTGGCAATCCCGACGAGGTTCATCCTTCATCTGGGGTGTCTGGCACGATGCCAGCTTCGTGGTCGACCATATCCGCAAACAGGAAGGCTATCTGACGTATCAGGGCCGCGCCGAACGACTGGGCACGCCGACAAAAGGACAATGAGATGACGCATACACGAATCCGCAAGTTCAATACCTCTGACACCTATCCGGAGCAGAAGCTGGACAACGATCTGTGCCAGGCGGTGGTCGCTCGCGGGGCAACCGTCTTCCTGCGCGGCCAGTGTCCGCAGGATCTGGATACCGCCGTCAATATCGACAGTCACGATCCCGTCGAACAGACCCACAAGGTCATGCAGAACATCCAGCAACTGATTGGCGAAGCCGGTGGCGAAATGGATCATCTGTGCAAGGTGGTTGTCTATATCACCGACGTGCGCCACCGGGAAGCAATCTACCGGACCATGGGTGAATACATCAGAAATATACATCCGGTATCCACCGGTCTCTGTGTCTCGGCGCTGGCACGGCCGGAATGGCTGGTCGAGATCGACGCCACCTTCGTGATTCCCGACTGAGGCCTGTCATGACTTTCTCGATTGTTGGACGTTGCGCGAACAGCGGCCAGTTCGGCATGGCCATCGCCTCATCGTCACCGGCGGTTGCCGCTCGTTGCGCCTTTGCCCGAGCCGGTGTCGGCGCGGTGGCCACACAGAATGTCACCAATCCGGCTCTCGGACCTCTCGTGTTGTCGCATCTGGCCGCAGGCTTGTCGGCCACCGATGCCCTGAACAGAGCCATGGCCGATGAAGCGTATCCCGATCATCGCCAGCTACTGGTCATCGACTCATCAGGTGCAACGGCACAGCATTCGGGACAAAATGCCCTGGGCATCTGGAGCTCGGCAAGCGGCAATGAGTGTGCCTCGGGCGGCAATCTTCTGGCCAACGAGTCCATCCCTTCAGCCATCACCCGGGGATTCGAAAGCGCCAGTGGCTCACTGGGTGATCGTCTCGTTCAGGCCATGCAGGCAGGCCTGGCGGCCGGTGGCGAGGCAGGACCGATCCATTCCGCCGGGCTGTTGATCGTCGCCGAACAGGATTGGCCTTACGCCGAACTGCGCTGTGACTGGACCGAGGACTGCCCGATAGCCGCCATCGCAACTGCTTGGGAAGTGTACAAGCCGCAGGCCGATGACTATGTCACTCGCGCACTGGATCCGACGGCGGCACCGTCCTATGGCGTACCTGGAGACGAATAACGCTTGTAGTCGACTGGCGGACATCGGCCTGCATTCATCAAGCTGCTCCAGAGGTTTGCCGCGCCGGCTTGCCGGACACCCCGATAACCGTGAACACCGTCAGCACGCTGGCCAGTGCCACCAACCAGAAAACACCATTGGCGGCACCCTGATCCAGAAGAAACCCGAACAGCAGCGGTGCAATGATGCCGCCCAGATTGAAGCCGGTCGAGACGAAGCCGAACACCGTGCCAGCCTGCCCTGCCGGTGTGAGCGAACGTATCAGCATGTCGCGTGAAGGAGCGATGGCTCCACTGGCGAATCCGCACAGGGCAAACAGGATGCCGCTGAGCAGGATTCCCGGTGTCGTCCAGGCCAGAAGTGCAATCCCTGCCCCGATGCCGAGCAGACAGGCCACGATGGTCTTCTGCAAATCGCCCTGTCCATCGGCGATGCGCCCACCCACCAGCACACCCAGTGGTGAAGCAAACAGCCAGGCGGATATCAGCGTTCCCGCCAGGGTCAGACTGAATCCCTGCTGTTCATGCAAGGCCGTGACGCCAAAGCCCGTCACCCCTCGACCGATCAGCGTCAGGCCGATGAAAAAGGCCACCGACATCAGGATCGGACGGGACAGCAGCAATTGACGACGGGTCATCACAGCGTCAGCCGGGTTTGCGACAGGTGTACCTGTCGCCGATTCCGTCACTTCGCGTTCTGCCGGAGCCGACTCTCGCATCGTTGCCACTCCTGCGTTTCCAGAACTCAGCCAGTCACGTCGCAAGTACAAGGCTGCTGCCACACCAACGCCAAGCAGGCCGCAGATGAACAGCGCCTGTTGCCAACCAAACACTGAAGCCAGCAGCAGCACGGTCAATGGCGCCAAAGCCTCACCCAGATGACCTGAAGCCGTGTGATAGGAAAATGCGCGTCCCATCCTCTCGGGACGCGCTACCTCGTTCAGGATGGCGTAATCGGCCGGGTGGTACACCGCGTTTCCCAGCCCGGCAACAGCCATGAAAAGAACGAAGGCCCCATACACCGGCCATACCCCCAACAGGGAGAAAGCCAGTCCCTCCAAAGTCAGTCCGGCGATAAGTACCCAGCCGGCCCCCAGGCGATCTACCAGAATCCCCATCGGCGCCTGGGCCAGCCCTGTCATTAGGCTGAACATGGTGATGCCGAACCCCAGCTGGGTGTAGCTCGTCTGCATGGCATCGGCTATCACCGGCAGCAAAGGCGGTAGCAGCAGCATGTAGAAATGACTGAAGAAGTGAGCAACACAGATCAGTCCAATGGCCCAGCGAGCCGTGCGCTGCATGGGGAAATCCGAAGAGGAAACTGCCAAGGCGCACTCCCGATGCTGGCTGACTCACAGCGGCTGCAAACATATATTGCATCTTGTCAGTTTTTCAGCGTGAGCGCCAGCACGGCAGCCGACGAAAGCCTCAGCCGCTATCGGTACACCATGCCTCATCGACCCTGTGACAGGGGTCAGGCTGACAAAGAACAGTCCCTTGTCGACAACTCGAACCCACTGATGCACCTGTCGTTGCCAAGCTGCCGTCAGAGGCCCGTCTCCAGCAAACTACCGTGCCAACAAGTGAGCAACTAACCTGTCGAGCAAGAAAAGTGAGCGGATCAGGCCCCCGGATACTTGACTTGCTGGCATTCCTCGAAGTGTTTTATGCACATCACCCTCTCATGCGCCAACCAGAGAGTCATGTCATTGACGAATTCCCTTTCACATTTCCAAGTCTTTGTTTTATAACACTATTTTTGTTGATCAAAAAATGTGCAATTTGACACAGCCGTTACTTTCTGCGGGATGCAGCGCTCTATTCAAGCGTCATCCACACACTTATCCACACATTTTGTGGATAAGCGTGGATGGATCACGATACCGTTTCAAAATCGATCCCTTCGAGGGGGGTCGACCGGTAGGTAGTGAATGATTCAGCGACACACCGGGTCGCCAATCTGCACACGGACCGAATCCAGCCCCAACAAGGCACCATCGGCCCCCATCGCAATGACCTCGTACTGAACCAGGTCACCATCGGCTGTCGATGCGTCGTACCAGGACGTACCGCTGGTGGTATCGATGAACTCGCCGTTCTTGCGGATCTCGTATGAACGCACCTCTCCGCTGGTATTGCGATCCCAGAAAAGTTCGACGTCATACCAGTACACCTCGGCGCGGAGTCCCTCCGGTGATGCTGAGCGCTCGTCAACGGGCAGATAGGATCCCGGACCATCCGGCGCGTCGGACGTGTTTCCCGGGCGCAGCGCGTTGGAGAAGTCACCGGTTTGGCCAAAGGCATGAACTGCACGCAGTGTGTACACCGGAGATTCAACGGCGGTGGCCGTTCTGTCCATGTAAGAGCCCATGTTGTCGGTGGTGTCCAGCAGCACCTCATCCCGGAACACCTGCGTATCGTAATTGCGGCGGTAATCATGGATGCTGACACCGCTGACATCGAAGAACAGCTCCGTGCCGGTGGCACTGCCATAGAAGTTCGCAGCCGACAACGTCAGAACAGGCATCGACAATTCACCGTTGATCGTATCGAGCAGGACTTGTCGTGTCTCGTCCTGGCTGCCCAGGACGAGCTCCAGACGACCGGCAGTCGTATAGCCGTACAGACGACTGCCATCGGCGTGAACGTCCGCATAGGTCTGGGGCAGGCGCGTCACCGCCAGTGGTGCCGGATTCCGATCACGACCGACATAGAGTCGCCCGACACAGTCCAGCTCGCCCGCATCAGTCAGTGCACAGGCAACGTTGTCATCCCTTTGCTGCATGGGTATCACCTTGCGATACGGACCATTGCGAAATTGCGCGACTACCAGATTACCGACATTGGCCGACCAGCAATCGGCCGTGCCATCTTCGCGCACAGCGCAATCGATACTGTCACTGCTTTCGAACTGCGTGAATGGGGAGTCGGTGCGTGCCGCATAGGGCACCAGTGTGCTGTGGAAATAGCCCCAGCAGAACAAGTCCTCGGTTCCCTTGATGCCACAGCTACTGTAGTAACTGATGGTCGACACATCCGCGAACTCATCGATATCGGCAGGCACATCCGCCTGACCGTGCACATTCTGGCCCCAGCACTTCGCCGTGCCTTCGCTGTCAACCGCACAGCTGTGGTAAGAACCGACACTGAGCTTCACCACAGGTGCGTCGAATCCGGGCGGGTAGATCTGATCTTCATGGGTATCCAGGCCCCAGCATTGCACATCGCCGCTGTCCGTGATGCCACAGGCATGTCGAAAGCCGAGACCGATCTCGGTGAAGATCGCCTCAGGTGGCTGCAGTGTCGGATTGGTAGGATCGCTGGCGGATGTACAGCTGACACTGCCCGAGTCGGACAGGCCGCAGAAACGATCACCCAGTACCGTGATCTGCTTGTAATCGGCTTGTGCGAGAAGCGGCAATGACAATACAACAGTCAGGAGTGCGGAGATTCGTCTCATGTGGGTTCCACCAGCTTGAACGGGGAAAACAAGCCTATTACAAAGTCGTTAGCAGTTCTGGTAGAAATACCTGCAAGATTCGAAACCGCCTTCCTACATCGCCGAATACCCCCCATCAACCGGATACACCGCACCGGTGATGAAGCTGGCCTCCGCCGACACCAGCCAGGCAACCAGCGCACCCACTTCGGCTGTCTGACCCCAGCGGCGCATCGGTGTTCGTCCGAGTATCGGGGCATTGCGCTCCGGATCGGCGCGCAGGGCACCGGTCATTTCGGTTTCGATCCAGCCCGGAGCGACCGCGTTCACGCGGATACCATCATCGGCCCATCTTCCCG
This sequence comes from uncultured Granulosicoccus sp., assembly GCA_947495035.1. GTDB lineage: Bacteria > Pseudomonadota > Gammaproteobacteria > Granulosicoccales > Granulosicoccaceae > Granulosicoccus. The sequence goes on along the minus strand of CANLXI010000002.1, from coordinate 226,618 downwards.
CCAGCGATTTCGTGAGCTGCGCCACCCCACCCTTTGACGCCGAATAGGCGGGCACCAGAGGTCCGCCGAAATAACTGAGCATGGACGCCGTGTTGACGATCGCGCCACCATTGCGTGCCAGCAGGGCTTGTGCGGCCAGACAGCAGCGCATCGTCCCCGTCAGATTGATATCGATCACGCGTTCGAACGTCTCGATCTCGTATTCCGCTTCACGAGCCAGTATACCGGCGCAATTGACCAGGGCATCAAGGCTTTCCAGCCCCTTGAAGAATTCGGTCACGGCCGCGTTGTCGCGTACATCCAGTGTCTGTGCAGAGCCTGTGCCGTCGGCATGGTCACGACGATACGCCTCCACCTCGGCGTCATCCACACCGGTGGCAATGACAGACCAGCCCTTGTCAGCCAATGCCGCGGAGACACCTTCACCGATGCCGCGGGTTCCGCCAATCACAACAACCTTTTTCATAGGGAATTTTCCTCACGATTCACAAGAAGTGATTTGTTGATACAACTCCGAAATACCCCTCAATTCGTGCAATCGATCAGGGTCTTGATGTCGCAGGCAACAGGGGCAACCATGTCGTCGAACACCGTATGGGCGCCACTCAGTGGGACGGTGCGAGTAATCAGCAATGCCAGTTGCCCGGCAAGTTCGGACGCCAGAGGAATACTGCGGCGGAACTGCTCCCGGGTGTAAACACGAGAGCCGACTATCCGCAGCTCCTTGAAGGCCACATCCAGTAACGGCAGCGGGCTCATGCCCTTGTGCAACGACGCCAGGCAGATCGTGCCGCCTGGCCGGGTCGCCGCCAGAGCATCCACGACAGCAGGGGCCACCCCTGCACATTCGAAGGTCACATCAACCCCATCACCGGCGGTATCCCGGCTGACCCGCTCTGCCACATTCTCCTCACTTGCGTCCAGCGGGATGAACCCCAGGGCTTCCGCCAACTGCAGGCGCGCCGGATTGATATCCGACACACAGACCTGCGCCGCGCCGGCATGGCGGGCAACCGTTGCCGTGAGCAAGCCGATAGGACCGGCGCCGAGCACCAGCACGCTATCACCTACCCGCAATGCGGACTGCTCGACGGCACGCACGGCGACTGCCAGAGGCTCGATCAGAGTCGCCGTCTTGTCATCCAGATTGTCCGGCACTGCAAACAGCAGGTTCTCGTCAACCGCCAACTGCTCTGCCATGCCGCCATCACCATCGATACCGATCAGGCGCAGTTGCGTACAGATATGCGGACTGCCGGTTCGGCAAGGGTGACAGCTTCCACAGGAAAACAGCGGGTAGGCGACGACACGAGTACCCGTGGCGAAGCGCGTCGACGTCCCGTCAACCTGGCCGATGAATTCATGCCCCAGGACCAGTGGCGCCGCTGCCCGTGGATGCGTGCCCGACCAGATGCCGATATCCGTGCCACAAACGCCGCAATAGCGCAGGCTGAGCATCGCCTGACCCTCGGCCGCGGTGGGCGATGCAATGTCACGTATAGCGATCTGTCGGGGAGCGGTATAAACCAGTGCCTTCATGCCTTGCTCGACCTACTCATCGAATGAACTGATCGACGAAATCGCCCCCGAGACCGACCTCCTCGTAGTGATTGCGGCATATCTCTATCTTGGTGAAGACATCCTCGAATCCCATGGTCTTGCCCCAGGGATCCACGTACAACATGACACCGTTGACCTGAAAGAAGGTGATCATCTCCGTCACATCGTCTGGCACCACCAGCGTATGCGTCTCACCAGGAGGCTCGTAGACATACCCTCCCTCCTCGGCTACCCAGTCATGCTCCAGATAATGCCAGCGCCCCTTCAACACCCAGCCATGAACCGGCTGAGGATGACGATGACGCGACAGCACACCGGATTTGCGTACGCGCAGCAGATTCATCCAGTACCCCTGCGAGACATTCAGGCACAGCGGTCGGAACGAGACGTTCTCGGCTTGAGGCACCCAGACCCGCTCATCGGTGGGAATACCGTCGGGCACGACAATTTCCTGCGCAGCATTGGGGGGGAATGGCAATTGATAGGGAACGCGATCGTTCTTGCCGTTCTCGGTCTTGTCCTGCTCAACGGGCATGTTCTTTCTCCGTGCCGGGTTATTCGAAAAATCCTGCCTCACCGCACGACCTTCATGGAGGTCGCTGCGCCTCACGAGCATCAGGTTCGCAAAACAAGTATACCGTATACTGTATGCCAGTTCCTACCTCTCATCACAGACTACTTCATGAATGTTCTCGTTTCCAGCCAGAAGCGTCCCAAATCCCTGACCGATCACGTGACGGATGAAATTCGTCGCTGGGTGATTACCGGAAAGCTGGCGTTTGGCGAAAAGCTCTCGGAAGGCAAGATTGCCAAGGCGCTGGATGTCAGCCGCACCCCGGTGCGTGAAGCCATCAATCGGTTGGAAACCGAAAGGCTATTGACGGTCGAACCGCAACGCGGCAGTTTTGTCTTCTCCATCGAGAAGAGCGATCTGGCCAAGCTCTGCGATGCAAGAATCTGCATGGAGGCCTACGCTCTGGAAGCGGGCATTGCGGAGAATCCCGAGCAATTGCACCACAGCCTCACGACCTGCCTCGCAGAAATGAGCTTTGCTCGAGAGGCCGTTGACGACGCCCTCTATCTGGATCTGGACGCAGATTTTCACCAGCGTATTGTCCGTTCGGCGAACAACCCCTTCATCACCGATGCCTATCAGACCATCGCACCCCGTATGGCCGCCTTGCGACATCGCCTGGGTCAGCACCCCGACCACATGGCCAAATCCTATCGGGAACATCAGAGCTTGTGCGCAGCGGTAGGCAACAGGGATCTGACGGGTGCCTTGAAAATCCTTGCCGCCCATATCGACAGGAAGGAAGGCAATTACTGGCGCATTCTGGCCACTGATGTACCTTGAGTCGCGATGCCCTGAAGCCTCAACGCATACCAAGCCTGTATTCCGTCGGCTTCATGCCGGTGTGTTTGCGGAAACTGCGGTTGAAGTGCGACAGCGAGCCAAACCCACTTTCCATGGCAACAGTCAGGATGCTTCCTTCGTCTTCCAGCAGCAGTGCCTGTGCATAGGACAAACGCAGTAGCTGCACATACTGGTTCAGCGTGACCCCGGTGGATTTCCTGAACAGGCTCATCAGATATTTGGGATGCAGGCTGGCGTTGTCGGCGATGGTGTTGGCGTCGATGTTTTCCCGGAAGTGCTCGGCGATGAAGCCCAGTATCTGCCGGATCTTGTCGAAGCTCTTCTGATCAGGCGTTTCCAGTGCGGTATCCCGTTCAGTGCCCAGATCGACCAATTCATAAGACTCCAGCGCAATGCGTTCTATGCGCAACAACAGCTCTTCGGTGGCGTGGCGCTTGCGCTCGGCATCGTCCGAACGGAAATAGCGGCACATGCGTGCAAATGCGCAGCGATCCTCCTCGGCACGCTCGGTAGCAATCAATGCTGCTCCGTGCATGAGCTTTTCGCGAATCTCGTCGGACAGGCGCAGCCGGAAGAACTGCACGAGCGGCAGGTGGATGGCCTCCATTCGGGTGCCTTCCTCGAAATCGGCAAGACGATGCGGCAAGCCACCCCAGAACAGCGCAATGTCGCCAGGGCCGATCCGGAACTCGCGCCCACACATCTCGTAGCTTGTCGCACCGGTCTCCACGTAGTTGATTTCTATCTGCGCGTGCCAGTGCGAAATCGGCATGACACCGGGCTCGCCACGCCCCAGAACGATGTCATTGGGCAGGGCTTCTACCGTGCTGTCACGCGGATTCCAGATGTTTTTTTCCGAAATCTTACTATCGGATGAAGTTGGCTGTCCCATGGGCAAGACGATTCTCCTGATGCTGCAATACTAACAGTCATGACAAACGTTCCAAAGTCTCAAGGCTGATCAGGAGAGAAAGACATGCGACATATAACAGTTTGTGCATCATTGGTGCTGCTTGCCTCAACCGGTATCGCCCGGGCAGAAACCGAGGTCAAGGTCTGGTCCTGGGGGAGCGCCGCACCCGCACTGGAGGCGACTCTGGAAGGGTTCAACGCCCTGCATCCGGACATCAAGGTGACGGTGGACAAGCTGGGCTATTCCGATGTCAAGAGCCGGGTCCTGGCAGCCTGCGCAGCCGGCGGTACCGGGCTGCCGGATCTGTTCCAGTTCCAGAACACCGAGATGGAATTGATCACTGCACAGTTTCCGGATTGTGCAGCCGATCTGGTACCGCTGGGCTTTGATGCGGACCAGCAAGCCGCTTTCCCGGAATTCAAGATGTTTGCCCTGCGTCAGGGAGATCGCGTCGTGGGCATGCCCTGGGACTCCGGCCCCGTGGTGATGTTCTATCGCCGGGACTTCTATGAAAAGGCGGGCGTGGATGTGGCCAGCATAGAGACCTGGGACGATTTTCAGGAAGCCGGCAAGGCAGTGCAGGCAGCCAACCCCGGCGTGACCATGATCAATGACAACCTCAACGGTGGTGCCGAATTCGTGCGCATGATCGGTGAGGAGCAGGGTTGCGGCTATTTCTCGTCGGACGGTGAATCCATTACCGTGTCGCAGCCCGGCTGTGTCGCCGCACTGGAAGTGGTCAAGTCACTCAACGACCAGAAGCTGATGACGGCCGCCGATTTCAACGGAAAGCTGCAGAACAACGGCGCCGGTGTCGTGGCAACCCAGATGAGCGGAGCCTGGTTCGAGGGGCCAGTGCGCAACAACGCACCGGAAGACCAACACGGCAAGTGGGGCATCATGGCCATGCCCAGCGTTACGGCAGGCGGCTCGCGGGCCGCCAATTTCGGTGGTTCGTTGCTGGCAATCAACAACAACAGCCGCGTCAAGGAAGCCGCCTTCGCCTACCTGAGTTATGCACTGGGCTCCAACGAAGGCCAGATCACCATGCTGCGCGAACAGGGCCTGGTGCCCTCGCTGGTCTCGGCGCTGGATGATCCCTATGTGTCCGAACCGAGCGAGTTCTGGGGTGGCCAGAAGATCTGGGAGCTGGTTCTGGGGCGACTGGAAAAGATCGCGCCGATCAATGGGACGGAATACTTCAGCGATGCCGATCAGGTCGTCATCGCGAACCAGACGGCCTATCTGGCCGGTGGCTTTGACAGCGCGCAGGCTGCCATGGACGACGCGGCAAAGCAGATCAGCTTTGCCACCGGTCTGCCCATCGCCGAGTGATTCCGACCAGCCGCGAATCTGACGGCGGGGCCGAGTCCCCGCCACTTCAACAGCCTTCCTGACAGGACCCCATCCAATGCGCCAGCGCACGCAAACTGCCTATGGGTTTTTGAGTCCTTATCTGCTGATATTCGCCATCTTCTGGCTCTGGCCCATTATCCACTCCTTCTACCTGTCGTTTCTATCGACGCGGCGTCAGCCCTGGAGCTTCAACCCCGGCATGACCTGGGGGCGACTCACGCAGGATCCGGCTTTCTACAACGCATTGTGGAACACGCTGAAGATTCTCGCCATTCAGGTGCCGGTCATGCTGACACTGGCCACCTTGCTGGCGGTACTGCTCAATTCGACGCTGCTGCGGGCACGTGGCCTGATCCGCTTTGCCTTTTTCGCGCCCGTGGTGATCGGAGAGGCCGCCTATGCGGCTGTGTTCCGGCTGATGTTCAACGATGAATTCGGGATCGTGAACAAGACGCTGGAGGGTATCGGACTGGACGCCGTCAGCTGGTTTTCCAACCCCACTGCGGCCATGTCACTGATCATCATTGCCGTGACATGGCGCTGGGTCGGCTACAACGCCATCATCATCCTCTCAGGCTTGCAATCCATTCCTCAGGATGTCTATGAAGCTGCAACCCTGGATCGGGTAAGTCCTCACCAGCAGTTTCTGTATATCACGCTCCCCCTGCTCAAACCGGTCATTGTCTTCTGTCTGGTGCTGTCGGTCATTGGCTCCATGCAGCTGTTTGCCGAACCCTATCTGATAACCAATCTCGGGGGGCCCGGCGGGGCAACCGAGACCCTGGGTCTGTATCTCTACAAGCAGGCCTTCCTGAATCTGAACTTCGGCTATGCCTCGGCCATCGCCTACACGATTGCCGCACTGGCTGTATCGATTTCCATACTGAACCTGTGGCTGGGGAGAGAACGTTCATGAAGTCAAGATCAAGAACAGTACTGCTGCGCAGCCTGGCCCTGCATGCGGTCATCGTGCCGTTGGCTCTGTTGTGGCTGTTGCCCATCTGGATGATGGTCGTCTTTGCTTCCATGGAGGACAGCGCCATATTCAGTGCCGAAGTTCAGCTGTGGCCCGGCGACAGATTCATCGAGAACTTCCATGAATTGCAGGCAGAGCTGGATTTCGTGCGCACGATCGTGGTGTCCGTGGTGGTAGCCGTGATCTACACGGCCGCCTCAGTGGTGCTGACCTCCATGGCTGGCTGGGCACTGGCACGTTACCGCTTTCATGGGCGCGGGCTTGTCGTATCGATCATTCTGGGAACGATGACACTACCCTACTTCGTGGTGGTCATCCCGCAGTTCATCATGGTGGCGCGGGACTTCGGACTCTCGAACACCTGGATAGCGCTGATCGTGCCGCCGTTGTTCAATTCGCTGGGCGTGCTGTTCATGCGACAGGCCTTCACGATGATGCCCGCCGATCTGTTCGACGCGGCACGTATCGATGGCGTCAGCGAATGGCAGATCTTCCGGCATGTCGCGCTGCCACTGGCGCGGCCCATGCTCGCCGCATTGTCGATCATTCTCTTTCTGCATTCGTGGAACAACTATCTCTGGCCGCTGCTGATTTCCAATGATCGATCGATGATGACAGCGCCCGTGGCGCTTGGATCGCTGTTCGGGCTGCTCGATGTCAGCTGGGGTGGTGTCATGGTTGGCTCGGTCTTGCTGACCGCTCCCATGCTGGTGGTTTTCATTTTCATGCAACGTTTCTTCATGGCCGGCATTACCGCTGGCGCCGTGAAGTAGGAGTTCGACATGGGTTCAGTTTCTCTGGAAGGTGTCAGCAAGTCCTTTGGCGCCATAAAGGTCATTCACGGTGCTGATCTGGACGTTCAGGACGGCGAATTCGTGGTCTTTGTCGGCCCGTCCGGCTGCGGTAAATCCACCTTGCTGCGGATGATCGCCGGACTGGAATCGATCAGCCATGGCTCCCTGAGGATTGGCGATCGCCTCGTCACCGATGTCGAGCCCGGAGATCGGGGGATCTCCATGGTCTTTCAATCCTATGCACTCTACCCGCACATGGACGTGACCGAAAACCTCTCATTCGGCTTGCGCATGAATGGCAACAAGGCAGCCGACACCTCGGAGCGCGTCAGGGGCGCGGCGAGCGTACTGCAACTTGATTCCCTGTTGGCTCGTCTCCCCAAACAGCTATCCGGCGGACAGCGACAACGGGTCGCCATCGGCCGCTCCATTGTGCGTAAGCCACAGGTCTTCCTGTTTGACGAACCCTTGTCGAACCTGGATGCCGAGCTGCGTGTGCAGATGCGGGTGGAAATCGCCCGCCTGCACCACGAGCTGGGTGCAACCATGATCTATGTCACCCACGACCAGACCGAGGCCATGACCCTGGCTGATCGGATCGTCGTTCTGCGTGCCGGCCATATCGAGCAGGTCGGCACCCCTCTGGCGCTCTACACGGACCCGGACAATCGGTTCGTGGCCGGTTTCATCGGCTCACCCCGAATGAATTTCCTGACCGGTGAGGCACGAGGCCATGTCGATGGACGGCAGGCGGTCGTGCTATCGGGGCAAGGCGATGCCCTGGTCGAGGTTGCACTGTCGCAACCGCTGCCCAGTGGCACGCCGGTATCGCTCGGACTGCGACCCGAACATGCCCAGGTGGGGTCACCCGGCCCTGGCACTTTCACCACCACGATCGACGTGGTCGAGTATCTGGGGGCGACCAGCTATCTCTATAGCGGCACCACCACGAAGGAACCATTGATTGTCGCGCGACAGGGCGTACACACCGATCGCGCAGGCGATCAGGTCGTCGTCGGCGTGCCGCCCGACAAGGCAATCCTGTTTGCGGCCGATGGCACACGACTGCGCTGAGCAACTCCACTTCACACAGACAAAAGACCGAGCAATCATGACTTTCGAACGAGAGGCACGGCAGACCCTTGGCGTCTGCTACTACCCCGAGCACTGGCCTGAGTCGCGCTGGCCCATCGATGCACAGATGATGGCTGCCGCCGGCATCGAGTATGTTCGCATTGCCGAGTTCGCCTGGTCTCTGCTGGAACCGCGGCCCGGCGTGCATGACTGGGGCTGGCTGGACCGGGCAATCGACGAGCTTGCAGCCATGCAACTGAAAGTCGTCCTGTGTACGCCAACGGCGACACCACCCAAGTGGCTGGTTGACCAGATGCCCGACATGCTGCCGGTGGATGCCCAGGGACAGGTGCGCGGTTTCGGCTCGCGCCGACACTATTGCTTCAGCCACGAAGGCTACCGACGCGAATGCGCTCGAATAACCGACGCCATGGCACGTCGCTATGGGGATCACCCGGCCGTTGCGGCCTGGCAGACAGACAACGAATACGGCTGTCATCGCACCACGCTGAGCTACTCCGATGCGGCTCTCTCAGGCTTTCGCCGATGGCTTGCGGATCGCTATCAGGAGATCGGCAATCTGAACCGGGCCTGGGGCAATGTCTTCTGGTCGATGATCTACGACAGTTTCGAACAGATCGAATTTCCTGCCGCTGCCGTCACCCAGACCAATCCGTCACACCAGCTGGATTTTCGCCGCTATGCATCCGAGCAGGTGGCCAGCTTCAACAAGTTGCAGACCGATATCATTCGCCAGCACTCACCCGGCCGCCCGATCAGTCACAATTTCATGGGCAAGTTCTTCGAGTTCGATCATTACGCGGTCAGTCAGGAACTCGATATCGCCGCATGGGATGCCTATCCACTGGGTTTTCTGGATCGGGAAATTGGCGATGAGGCCTTGATGAAGCGCTATATGGGAATCGGTCATCCGGATTTCGACCCCTTTCACCACGACCTGTACCGCTCTTGTGGTGAGCTTCGCAATGGTCAGGACAAGGGTCGCTGGTGGGTCATGGAGCAACAACCCCCTGGCCCACTGAATTGGGGAGCATACAACCCGGCCCCCCTGCCCGGTGCCGGAAGACTGTGGGTCTGGGAAGCTTTCGCAGCCGGCGCAGAGGTGGTCAGCTTCTTCCGCTGGCGTCAGCCATCCTTTGCGCAGGAGCAGATGCACGAGGGCCTGCTGTTGCCCGACGGGGAAGCGAATGATGGTTACCGGCTGTGCTGTGAGATAAACGAGGAACTGCAGCAACTGCTGCCGGAGCCGGGATCCAGTCGCGCCGAGGTGGCCTTGATCTTCGACTACGACAGTCAGTGGATGATGGAGATCCAGCCCACTGCCGCAGATGCATCGCATTTCGACAGCGTGTTGCAAGCCTATGCAGCACTGCGGCGAGCCGGCATCAGCGTGGATATCGTCCCGCCAACCGAGAACGCCATTGCCGGGCGAAAGCTGGTGGTAATGCCGATGTTGACTCATATCACGCCCGAATTTGCCGAAAATCTGGCAGCCAGTGAAGCCGTGGTACTGGCAGGGCCGTGGACAGGCGCCAAATCCGAGAACCTCGGAATCTCCGAAGGTCTGCCACCGGGTGCACTTCGGCAGCTGATCGATATCCGCATCCGCCGGGTTGAAACGCGCCCTGCCTTCGCGCCGTTCAACCTTGCAGAAGGCGGCACGCTTGCCGGTTGGCTGGAAACGGTGGTGGCGGGTGACAAGGTCGAGGTGATGGAAACACTGGAAAACGGCCAGGCCACCGCTCTGCGATCAGGCAGGACCATCTACCTTGCCGGCCGCTATGAGAACGCGGCGCTCGATCGCGTCACGCGGCAGGCACTGGAGCTGGCAGGCCTGCCATGGCTTGACCTGCCGCCGGACATTCGTGTTCGAGACAATGGCAACCGGCGCTATCTGTTCAACTACGGGCGTGACACACAAGACCTGAGTGCACTCTTTCCCGGTGCGCAGGTGGACATGGGCTCCTTGCAACTGGAATCCTGCGGCGTTGCCTGCATCCGACAGCCTGTTCAGCCTGCGACACAGCAACGGGTACCTGCCAGCCGTCAAGTCACCACCTGAGGGCCTTTCTTGCGGTACATTGCCTTCCCGGCTGACGAAATCAGCCGATAATCGATCTACGCAATCGGAAGGCTTGCCCCCATGACATTCACCATCTGGCTGTCACTGTTCACCGTCTGCCTGCTGGGGGCCATGTCCCCCGGCCCCAGTTTGGCCATCGTTGCCAGACACGCCCTGGCGGGTGGGCGCAGCAACGGCTTGGCAACCGCCTGGGCGCATGCCTTCGGCATCGGCATCTATGCCTTCATCACCTTGATCGGGCTGGCGGTGCTGTTGCAGCAAAGCCCCCTGCTGTTCAGGTACATCAGTCTGGCAGGAGCCGCCTACCTGGCTTATCTGGGCTTCAACGCACTGCGCTCGAAGGGTGGCATTGCCGCCAAGCTGGAAGCCGGCGAGCACACGGCCGTGTCGCAATCGGCTCGCGAAGGCTTTCTGATCTCCATCTTGAGCCCCAAGATCGCCCTGTTCTTCATCGCCCTGTTCAGCCAGTTCGTGGCGCTGGGCAATGATCTCGGCAATCAGATGGTGATCGTGGCCACGCCATTTCTGGTGGATGGACTGTGGTACACCTTCATTACCCTGGTGCTGTCCCACTCCCTGGTGGTTGAACGCATCCGCTCGAAGGCCGTGCTGATCGATCGCCTCTCGGGGATCGTGCTGATTCTGCTGGCCATTCGTGTCGCCATGATGGCCTGAGCGGCGCGGTGGCCAGCCAGTGCGTCAGGGCTGCCCGCAACAGCGCGAATCACCTTCGCTCCTTCGGCATCGCCGAATCTGCCTTCGAACAGGGCAATTATACCATCGCGCTGCGAAGGCCGATAGGCGGCAAACCGCCAGTCAGATCTCAATACACATCCTTCTGATAGCGCTTGTCATCCCGCAGTGCTTCCAGATAGGCCTCGGCGTCTTCTGCCGACTGGCCACCGTGAGTCTGCACCACAGACAACAGGGCCTGATGCACGTCCTTGGCCATGTGGTTGCCATCACCGCAGATGTACAGATGCGCACCCTTCTGCAGCCATTCGTACAACTCGGCACCGTTCTCGACGATGCGGTCCTGTACATAGACCTTCTCGGCCTGATCGCGACTGAAGGCAACGCTCAACTTGCTCAGCAGACCGGACTTCAGATAGGACTGCAGTTCCACCTGGTACAGGAAATCCTGGGTGAAATGCGGATTGCCGAAGAACAACCAGCTGTTGCCTTCGACACCATCGGCCTCGCGATCCTGCAGAAAGGAGCGGAATGGTGCGATACCGGTGCCCGGTCCGATCATGATCACCGGCGCCTCGGGATTCTCCGGCAGTCGGAAGCTGTCATTGTGCTCGATGTACACGCGTACCTTGTCACCTTCCTCGACGCGGCGTCCGAGAAAACCGGAGCAGCCACCCAGGTGCGCGTTGTCGTGTGTGTCGAATTCAACTACCGCCACCGTCAGATGCACTTCCTCTTCAACCTCTTTCTGGCTGGAAGCAATGGAGTACAGACGCGGCTGTTGCTTGCGCAGGCTATCGATCAGTGCCTGGGCCGTGATGTCGCCGGGGTTCTGCCGGATGACGTCATAGATCTGCCTGTCCTCCAGATACTCCCGCAGCGCCGCCTTGTCACCGGCGATCTCCACCAGGCCTGCATTGCCAGTGGCCGCAGCGAATTTCTCGACAAACCCCGGGTAGGACTGCGTCAGCTCGAAATCCTCTATCAGCGCCTGGCGAACCGGCTTGTCTTCATCACCTACTCGCACAGCCTCGTCGGCTGAAATCTTCAGCAGTGCCAGCACTTCATCAACAGCCAGACTGTCATTGAGGAAATACACACCGAGAGAATCACCCGCTCGATACTGCAAGCCGGAACCTTCCAGCGAGATCTCGACGTGTCGAACATCCTTGAGTGAATCCCGACCGGTGATTTTCTGTACTTCACCGATTTCTGCGACAAACGGATTCTTCTTGTTGAAAATGGACGTCACGGGCTGAGCCGCGTCACCAAACCCCGCCAGACCGGTCATCGCCGGACTGGCCGCACCGTTGACCGCCTTCAACGCGGGCTCGAAGAGATCAACCGCGCCATCCACCCAGGCAGCCGCCGCGTCATCGTAATCCACATCCAGCAACGCACGCTCGGTGATCACGGAGGCGCCCAGAGCACTCAGGCGCTCTTCGAAATCGGAAGCGGTCTTGCAGAAAAACTCATAGCTGCTGTCACCCAGGCCGATCACGGCTACCTGCACACCTTCGAGCTTCGGCGCCTTCTTCGAACCCAGAAACTTGTACAGCTTCTCGGCCTGTTCCGGTGGTTCGCCCTCACCATAGGTGGAGACGACAATGGTCAGAAACTTCTCGTTCTTCAACTGTGTCGGCTTGTAGTCCGCCATGTTGACCAACTTGACATCCAGCCCGCGAGCCTCGGCCTTGGCAGCCATGTCCGCAGCGATTCCCTTGGCATTACCTGTCTGGGAACCGTAGAGAATGGTCAGCGGAGAGGCATCGACCGCCACCGTCTCCTGCAGGGCAATCGGCGTAGCGGCATTGGCAGCCGCCGCCATATAGCCACTGATCCAGGCCTGTTGCACAGGCGTCAGACCACCCATGAGGTCCTTGACCTGATTGATCTGGTTGGGTGTCAATGGACTAAGCCCTTGGGGAATGTCAGACAGGATCATCGGGAGTTACCAGTCGGGTTCTGTTTGTTGAATACTGAAACGTGTTCTTGTGTATCTGAAAGGCTCAGGCGTGAAAGTCGGTGACAGACACCTTGACTTCCTTCACCACGCCCTGGCGAATGACGAAATCACCAAAGCCTTCATCGTCGTGACGCTCTGTTGCCCAGCGACCGATCAGGGAATCCAGCTCGCTCAGGATGACCTCTTCACCGATGTTCTCGCGGTAGAGTTTGGGAATGCGTGTGCCCACACGATTGCCTCCCAGATACAGGTTGTACTTGCCCGGGCCCTTGCCGACCAGACCGGCTTCCGCCAGCATGGCGCGGCCACAGCCGTTCGGGCAACCGACCACGCGCAGGATGATGTGGTCATCAACCAGACCGTGCTTTTCCAGCAGAACTTCCACCTTTTCTACCAGGCTTGGCAGATAGCGTTCGGATTCAGCCATGGCCAGCGGGCAGGTTGGCAAGGCCACACAGGCCATGGAATTGAGCTTCTGGGCCGAGGTGCCATCATCCAGCAGACCATGCGCTCGGGCAATTTTCTCGATCTCGTCCTTCTGCTCTGCAGGCACACCGGCGATGATCAGGTTCTGATTGGCCGTGATGCGAAAATCGCCCTTGTGTATCTCGGCAATCTTGCGCAGGCCAGTTTTCAGCGGACGATCCGGGTAATCCAGAATGCGGCCATTCATGACGAAAAGCGTCAGGTGCTGCTTGCCATCGATACCTTCGACCCAGCCGAAACGATCGCCACGCGAGGTGAACTCATACGGGCGGCTGTCCTCGAATTTCACGCCGGCACGACGCTCTACCTCGGCCTTGAACACATCAGTGCCCACGCGATCCAGCGTGTACTTGGTCTTGGCGTTCTTGCGGTTGGAGCGATTGCCCCAGTCGCGTTGCACGCTCACGACATGCTCGGCTACCGCGAGCGTATGCTCCAGCGGTATGAAACCGAAGTCATCGGCCTTTCGCGGATAGGTGGCTGTTTCACCATGCGTCATCGCCAGTCCGCCGCCGACCAGCACATTGAAGCCGACCAGTTTGCCATCTTCGGCAATGGCAACGAAGTTCAGATCGTTGGCATGCACATCCACCTCGTTGTTGGGTGGCACTGTCACGGTAGTCTTGAATTTGCGCGGCAGGTAGGTAGACCCCAGAATCGGCTCCTCGGTGGTCTTCTCCTTCTTGCCATCGAGCCAGATCTCCATATAGGCCTTCGTTCTGGGCAGCAGATGTTCGCTGATCTTCTTCGCCCACTCGTAGGCTTCCTGATGCAGCTCGGATTCGACCGGATTGGTGCTGCACAGCACATTTCGATTGACATCACCAGCTGTCGCGATGGAGTCGATACCGGTCGCGTTCAGCACCTGGTGCATGGTCTTGATGTTCGGTTTGAGCACACCGTGGAACTGGAAAGTCTGGCGAGTCGTCAGGCGGATGGAACCGTACAGTGTCTTCTCTGCCGCGAACTGATCGATGACCAGCCATTGCTCCGGCTTGATGATGCCGCCGGGCAATCTGGCTCGCAGCATGACATTGTGCAGTGGCTCGAGCTTCTGTTGGCTACGCTCTGCGCGGATATCGCGATCATCCTGCTGATACATGCCGTGAAAACGAATCAGCTGAAAGTTGTCCGCCGTGAAGCCTCCCGTGATGGGATCCTGCAGGTCTTCGGCAATGGTGCCACGCAGGAAATTGCTCTCCCTCTTCAGGCGCTCATTGTCCGACAGTGGAAGAGATTCCAGCTCCGGCGTGTTTTCGACTTTGTCCAGCATGGCTTGCGTGCTACGTATCTCAGGTGTATTCGATTCAGGCAAGGGCGGCGGCCTTGACAGCCACCGCCCCGCGTCTGTCGATCAGCTTGGCGCTTTGGTCTTGCGCAGGTAAGGGAATACGGTTTCGAATTCGCCGAACTTCGCTGTTGCATCTTCATTGCTGACAGCTGGCGGAATGATCACGTCCTGACCGACTTCCCAGTTGGCAGGCGTGGCAACACCCTTGGTTGACATCTGCAGGCCATCCAGGGCGCGCAGTATCTCGGCGAAGTTGCGGCCGACTGTCATCGGGTAGGTCATGGACAGCTTCAACTGCTTGTCGGGACCGATGATGAAAACCGAACGAACCGTCGCGCTGTCAGCCGGCGTTCGACCGTCTGGCAGATAGGCTTCTGCCGGCAACATGTCGAACTGCTTGGAGACCTCCAGGCCTTCATCGGCGATGATCGGGAAGCCCGCCTTGGCACCACCATAGGACTCGATGTCGTTCTTCCACTTCTTGTGATCTTCAACGCCGTCCACGGATACACCAAGAACCTTGGTGTTGCGCTTGGCCCACTCATCGGCCAACTGTGCGACAGCACTGAATTCGGTGGTGCAAACCGGCGTGAAATCCTTGGGATGACTGAACAGGATTGCCCAGCTGTCACCGATCCAGTCGTGGAAGGTAATCGTTCCCTGGTCGGTCTCGGCTGTGAAATTCGGGACTGTGTCGTTGATACGAAGAGACATGTGATTTTCCTGATGTTTGTTCTGTGATTGGGTAACGTGTACTTCCGAACGAATTGGCAAGGAGATGATTGAAGCATCTGCCCGTGAAGGCTATCTGCGCTGCTCACCTCATGTCCCTCGTCCGTGATTGGCTACACACCTGAAGGATACATTGCCGGACAGTCGCCCGAACCTCGATACCCATGCCGAAACTCGTGTTTCCGCCCTGTATCGGGGCACTCACCGTTACCTTATCGCCCAAGTTGAGGGCATCCTACAGGGCGCGCAAGGCGAAGGTTTAGAACTATTTGTTATCAGGTTATTCCGTTATCGACACAGGCCTCAACCACCACCTGCCCCTGATCGGAGACACGGTTCATCACGGCTGGCACCGGCCTTTTAGGCCGCGCCGCTGGCGATTTGTGTCTGAAACCGTGCCCCGTGTCGAATCCTGAAGAGAGGGCAAAGCCACAGCACCACGAAAAACGGGAATCTGGCGCGAAAAATGGTGATCCGAGACGGTTCCAGCCGGGAATGGCCGTTCAGAAGTATAATCTCCCCTCCTCGTATCCCTCGAAGACAAGTTCATGAGCCTTTATCTCGAATACATAAACGAAATTGACGATCGAAAAGGTCAAGGGTTGCATCCCAAGCCTATCGATAGTGGCGAATTGCTGGCCGAGATAGTGGCTCAGATCAAGGATCCGACGCATGAGCACCGATCCGACTCCCTGAACTTCTTCATCTACAACACCTTGCCGGGCACCACCAGCGCCGCAGCGGTGAAGGCAGCGTTCATCAAGGAAATCATTCTGGGCGAAGCCGTCGTCGAGGAAATTTCAACGGAATTCGCCTTTGAACTGCTGTCACACATGAAAGGCGGTCCCTCTGTCGAGGTACTGCTGGATCTGGCCCTGGGTGATGATGCAACCATCGCCAAACAGGCCATGGAAGTCCTGAAGACCCAGTTCTTCCTGTACGAAGCCGATACCGAGCGCCTGGCAACTGCCTTCAAACAGGGCAATGCGATCGCCAAGGAGCTTCTGGAAAGCTACGCCGCCGCAGAATTCTTCACCAAACTGCCCGAGGTCGACGAAGAAATCGACGTGGTGACCTATATCGCCGCAGAAGGCGATATCTCCACCGATCTGCTCTCCCCCGGCAATCAGGCGCATTCCCGCTCGGACCGCGAGCTGCACGGCAAGTGCATGATCTCGGAAACGGCTCAAACCGAGATCCAGGCCCTGCAGAAGGCGCATCCTGGCAAGCGTGTGATGCTGATTGCCGAAAAAGGCACGATGGGCGTTGGCTCTTCGAGGATGTCAGGCGTCAACAATGTAGCGCTGTGGACCGGCAAGCCTGCCAGCCCCTATGTCCCGTTTGTCAATTACGCCCCGATTGTCGCTGGCACCAACGGCATTTCACCCATCTTTCTGACCACGGTCGGTGTTACCGGCGGAATCGGCCTTGACCTGAAGAACTGGGTCAAGAAGCTCGACGCCGATGGCAAGCCGGTTCTGGATGACAACGGCGATCCGGTTCTCGAGCAGGTGTACTCGGTTGACACGGGCAAGGTGCTCACCATCAACACGAAAACACAGAAACTCTACGATGCCGATGGCAAGGAGCTGGTCGATATCGCCTCGGCACTGACACCACAGAAGATGGAGTTCATCAAGGCCGGCGGATCCTACGCCATCGTCTTCGGCAAGAAGCTGCAGAGCTTTGCCGCAGAAACGCTCGGCACAGAGCCCGTGCCGGTCTTTGCTCCCTCCAGAGAAGTGACGGTTGACGGTCAGGGCCTGACTGCCGTGGAAAAGATCTTCAACAACAACGCGTTGGGCGTCAAGGACGGTGTCGTCCTGCACGCCGGCTCCGATGCGCGCGTCAAGGTCAACATCGTCGGTTCCCAGGACACCACCGGTCTGATGACCGCCCAGGAGCTGGAATCGATGGCCGCAACCGTCATTTCTCCGACGGTGGACGGTGCCTACCAGTCCGGCTGTCACACGGCTTCGGTCTGGGACAAGAAGGCACAGGCCAATATTCCCAAACTCATGAGCTTCATGAACGGCTTCGGGCTGATCACGGCACGAGACCCCAAAGGCGCCTATCACGCCATGACAGACGTCATCCACAAGGTACTGAACGACATCACCGTGGATGAGTGGGCCATCATCATCGGTGGTGATTCCCACACTCGCATGTCCAAGGGCGTAGCCTTTGGTGCGGACTCCGGTACCGTGGCGCTGGCGCTGGCAACCGGTGAAGCCACCATGCCCATCCCCGAATCCGTCAAGGTCACCTTCAAGGGGAATCTGAAGGATTACATGGATTTCCGCGACGTCGTGCATGCCACCCAGTTGCAGATGTTGAAGACATTCGGTGACAACGTCTTCCAGGGCAGAGTCATCGAGGTGCATATCGGTACACTGCTGGCCGACCAGGCCTTCACGTTTACCGACTGGACGGCAGAAATGAAAGCCAAGGCCTCCATCTGCATCTCACAGGACGACACGCTGATCGAGTCTCTGGAGATTGCCAAGAGCCGTATCCAGATCATGATCAAGAAAGGCATGGACAACGATGGCCAGGTTCTGCAGGGACTGGTTGACCGGGCTGACCGGAGAATCGCCGAGATTCGATCCGGTGACAAACCGGCCTTGCGACCGGACGACAATGCCAGCTACTTTGCCGAACTGGTGGTCGATCTGGATCAGATCGTTGAACCCATGATTGCCGACCCGGACGTGAACAATGAGGACATCTCCAAGCGCTACACGCATGATGTCATCCGTGCACTTTCCCACTACGAGGGAGACAAGGCCGTTGACCTCGGCTTCGTCGGATCATGCATGGTGCACAAGGGTGATCTCAAGATCATTTCCAGGGTACTCAGGAACTGGGAAGAGAAGAACGGCCCCATCGAGTTCAAGGCCCCCCTCATTGTTGCCGCCCCGACCTACAACATCATCGATGAACTGAAGTCCGAAGGTGACTGGGATGTTTTGCAGAAGTATTCCGGTTTCGAATTCGATGACAACGCCCCGAAGCAGTCTGCCCGGACCGAATACGAGAACATGATGTATCTCGAGCGCCCCGGCTGCAATCTGTGCATGGGCAACCAGGAAAAGGCAGCCAAGGGCGATACGGTACTGGCCACCTCCACTCGACTGTTCCAGGGTCGAGTCGTGGAAGATTCCGAACGCAAGAAGGGTGAATCTCTGCTGGCTTCCACACCCGTGGTGGTACTCGCCGCCATTCTGGGCCGCACGCCCAGCATCGACGAGTACAAGGTGGCGGTCGATGGCATCAGCCTGACAAAATTCGCCCCCCCTCTTGAAGCCTTGAACACGGCTCAATCCACAGTCACGTTCATGCCACGTCACTGAAGGCAGCGGCATCCGGAGCGATGCACCGGATGCCGGTCTGACCAGACCACGCAGGCTGCGTCCACCCTCCTCGTCTCGTGACGGAGGGCGGGCGTAGCCTGTTTCGTTTCTGCCCTGCCCCTTGCAAACGGCGGCCCAGTTGCCGCTCACGCTCAACAGTAACCCATCACGAATCGAATGTTATTGATAATCATTCTCGTTTGATTACAATAGCCTCAGCAGATTGATGGACACTGGCATGAACAAGACACGAATCCTCGTTTCGACATCGAACAACCCCTGGTTCAACCTCGCTGTCGAGGAAGTCATCTTCGAGAAAATGGACCCGCGTCAACGGGTGCTGTTCATCTGGCGCAATGGCGATACCGTTGTCATCGGCCGTGCGCAGAACCCCTGGCGGGAATGCAATGTAACCCGGATGGAGGAAGACAATGTCAGGCTCGCCCGCAGACGAACCGGGGGCGGAGCTGTATTTCAGGACATGGGCAATACCAATTTCACCTTCATGGCCGGAAAGCCTGAATATGACAAGACGGAATCGACGCACATTGTTCTGGAAGCCCTGAAACATCTGGACATCACTGCGGTGGCCAACGGCCGGAACGATCTGGTTGTGCAGGAAGGTGATTTGCCGAGAAAATTCTCGGGATCGGCCTATCGGGAAACGCAGGACAGGGGATTTCATCATGGCACCCTGCTGCTGCACGCCGACCTGAATCGGCTCGCCGGTTATCTGACCCCCAGCCCGAAGAAACTGGCTGCAAAAGGCATCTCCTCGGTCAGGTCAAGAGTGACCAACCTGGATCAGATCCGCCAGGGCATCAACCACGATCTTGTCAGCGGCGCCTTGATTGAATCCTACCTCGATCATTTCAACGTCGACGTGGATGTCGAGTACCTGTCACCGTACGATCATTGCGATCTGCCGGGACTGGATGAGACCTTCGGACGCTACAGCAGCTGGGAATGGAATTTCGGCAAGACCCCGGAATTCACCCATTTGCTGGATGAGCGTTTCAACTGGGGTGGGGTTGAAGTCTTTCTCAATGTGACAAAAGGTCGCATCCAGGATGCCAGACTGTATACCGACAGCCTGGACCCTTCTCCATTCGAACAACTGGCAGAAAACATCAAGGGCTCGGGATACAACCAGACTGAGCTGGGTGCACACCTGGAGCTACTGATTGCCAACGATCACGCCAACGAGAATCCGCTGAAGGAATTTCGTTCATGGTTCATGGGAGCGATAGCCTGAGAGCGGTGATCGAGTCTTCACGACAGGCGGCCTTGTCGAACCATCAGGTATCCGCCTCCGGATCAGCGGACTCTGATGCACTGGCAAATGCCGCTATCAGATCCTGCCGTGAAAAGGGTTTCTGCAACATGATGACACCCTCATCCAGCCTGCCCTGATGAATGATGGCGTTCTCGGTGTAACCCGACATGTAGATGACTGTCGCCGCCGGATAGAATTTCTGCAAGCCTGACACCACCTCCGGACCCTTCATGCCATGGGGAAGGATGACATCGCACAGAATCAGATCGATGAGCGCAATACCTCGTGCCATGTCGAGCACCTCATGGCCCTCCGATGCACTGTGCACGATGGCGCCCATCTGCTCCAGCTGCATCGTGATGGTCTTGCGCAGATCTTCATTGTCCTCCACCAGAAATACCTGCAGGCCATTGAACCGCGCGGTTGACGGTCCTGCATAACTGGCACGAACCACTTCCTGCCGAGCATGGATGCGTGGCAGATAGAGTTTCACCGTGGTACCACGATCGACTTCCGAATAGATCTTCAGATGCCCGGCTGATTGCTTGACAAAACCGAACGCCATCGGCAAACCGAGTCCCGTGCCCTTGCCAACGTCCTTGGTGGAAAAGAATGGTTCCAGTGCCTGAGAGATCATCGACGCACTCATGCCGCAGCCCGTGTCCGTGATGGCGATACACACGTACTGCCCCGGTTGAACTTCCTCATGTCGCTCCGCATAGTCTCTATCCAACCTTGCATTTCCGACCTCGATGGTGAGCTTCCCGCCATCGGGCATGGCATCACGCGCGTTGATCACCAGATTGAGTACGGCCGCTTCCAGCTGGGTCTTGTCCACCTCTGTCAACCACAACCCACCGTCAGCGATCACCTCCAGATCCACGCTCTCCCCTACCGAGGTACGCAGCAGTGACAGCGAATCACGCAGCATCCGCGACAGATCCAGGATTTCGGGACGTAGCGGCTGTTTTCGGGCAAACGCCAGCAGTTGGTGGGTCAACTCGGCACCGAGCTCCACGGCGTGTTGAGATGTGGCGACATACTGCCGGGCAGACGCATCGTCCATGAGCTCATCGAGCAATTCCAGATTTCCGGCAATGACTGCCAGAATATTGTTGAAATCATGAGCAACCCCGCCGGTCAGATTGCCAATGGCCTTCACCTTCTGCGCATGCACCAACGTGGCCTGCAAGCGGCTGAGCTCCGTGACATCCTGAGCAACAGTACGCACCACGAAGGACGGCCCCTCTTCGACGGGAGATACTTCGAACAGCTGTCTGATGTACCGATACTCGCCCGCGTCACTGGAAATCCTGAAAACACCTTCGGTCGCATTGCCCTGCTGCAGCTGCCTTCGAATCTCCACCCCCTGTTCGACATCTTCCGCATGCAGGCGCTTGCGAAGAATGTCGTCCCTGATGGAAAGTTGCAGCATCTCGTCGACCGTCAGATCGAAAATGCCCGCGAAGTTCTCGTCACATTCGATGATCTGGCCGGAGTCGAACTCGAAAGAGGCGTAGCCGATACCGGCGATGCGCGCGGCACTGAGCAGGCGTTTCTCCTTGGATTCGATGATGCTGTCGGCTTCCAGAATATGGTCCCGCATGCCATGAATCGAACTCACCAGACGGTCCAGCTCGTTCTCTTCACCCGCATCGGACGACTTGCCTCGTCCCAGATCGATCCTGAAGTCGTGCCAGTCACCTTCCCACTTGTCCAGACCCTTGCAGATCCTCAGCACCGGATCGATCAAGCGGGTATACAACAAGTGCTGGATGATGATGGTGGTTGCAATAACCGCCAGTGTCGCTACGACAAGGGCCTGCAGTACGTGCACACGGACGGTCTGCCAGACACCCTCGCGGCTCATCTCCAGCGTGAGCGTACCCAATTGCTGAATCGAATCAGCCTCCCTGTGCAACAAGGTGCGGGAATGGCGATAGACAGAATCATCATCTGCAGTCCGCTCACCCACCTGAAGATCGAATCTCGGACTGCTTGCCGTAATCTGCGCGGCGGTCACTGCGCCAAGACTCACATACCGGTCAAGCAGTACCTCGATGGTTTCATGGTCGGTTTGCCACAACAATTCCTCGAACAGAACCGCACTGCCTTCGGCAAGATCGTTTATCCGCCGCTCCAGCTGAGCATTACCTGTTTCATGGGTGAATATGGCAACGAGCGCAACCGCGACCAGAACCAGGGAAAAGATCGGCAGTATCAGGCTCTTGTTGAGTGTCGAGCGAATGGTCATGTCAGCGTGGTTTCCCCGGATTCAACGCTATCGCCTGATACCGTGCTCGGCCAGTATCGAATCCAGGCTGCCATCGGCTTTCATGTCCAGAAGACTTGCCTCGATGATCGGCAGCAGGCGGGCATGTCGCTTGTTCAGGTGCAGATACACATCGATCGACACATGAAATTCTGACACTTTCAGGTTCATCAGCCCGATCTCATTGGCGAGATACCTGCCCGGATAGGTTGCATAGAAGACCACATCAACCCTGTCATGCAACAACATGCTCATCAGCACACCTGGATTGCGCGCCAGTTCCACGCGCTGATGTTCACTGAAATACTTCTCTGCGGGCTTCCAGCCTCTGATATGAGCCAGTCGATAATCGAAGAAATCCTCAACCGATGAAAGCCGAATGTCGTTCCGGGTATACAGGCCCGCCAGCTCGACCGGCAGGATCGATTCGCTCATGGACAGCAAGCGGGGAAATTCGGCACCCGCGCTTCGAACAGGCGATATCGCGGCATCCAGATTGCCCGAATCCGCCTCACCGAATACCCGTGCTGCCGGTATTGTCACCAGTTCGTGGTGAATTCCGGCACGCGCAAACAACTCTCTCAGTACTGGATCCAGATAACCGCTGTAAGGCTCCCTGCCTGGAGGTGGACTACGCGCGATGGCTATTCTCAAGGCAGGCTGTGAGGAATCGACTGCTGCACCTTCCTGCGAGACTGACTCGGTGGAAAGACACACCAGCAGGGCCATCGCGCAAACGCGAAGACACCCGCCCAGCCATGTGCAATGCCTGATCATGAATCACGAGCCTCACCTGTCCACTGCAAGTTTCTGATCGAGTGCTGCCTGCCCGCCACGGCAGAGATCAGTACATGGAGACGTATGTTATCAGGCATGATAGTAAAGCTGACCGTTACAGTGCTACGCAGCAGTATATCGTTCGAATATTCGACCCGGTGAATTGGCTCCACACCGCCTCATCGCCTGTCGCGCAACGCAGCTTATCGGCGAGACCGTCGCAAGTTGCGCATCAGTACTCAGCCATCAGCACTACACTCTGCCATGGCACTGGTGAAGGCCGTCAGCAGATCTCGACGTGAAAACGGCTTCTGCAGCATGATGACGCCCTCATCCAGCCTCCCCTGATGAATGATGGCATTTTCGGTATAACCCGACATGTAGACTACTGCAGCCTCTGGGTAGATCTCCTGCAAGCCTGACACGACATCCGGCCCCTTCATGCCATTGGGCAGAATGACATCGCAGAGAATGAGGTCGATACAAGGTATTCCAAGCGCCATCGCGAACACCGTGTCGCCATCCGGCGCACCATGTACGACGGCCCCCATCTGCTGCAACTGCGTCGTGAAGGTCTCGCGAAGCTCTGTGCTGTCTTCCACCAGGAACACCTGCAAACCCTCCAGGCTCGCAGCCGAGCGTCCCACCAGTGTTGAACGCGCTGCCTCCTGAGACCCGTTCATGCGTGGTAGATAAAGCTTTACCGTTGTGCCGCGACCAGGCTCGGAATAGATCTTCAGATGCCCGCCAGACTGCTTTGCAAACCCGAAAGCCATCGGCAACCCAAGGCCGGTCCCCCTGCCAACATCCTTGGTCGTGAAGAAGGGCTCCAGTGCCTGGCTGATCGTGGCCTCACTCATGCCAACACCGGTATCACTGATGGCAATGCAGACATATTGTCCCGGCTCAACCTCTTCATGCAGATCAGCGTAATGCCTGTCCAGTCTTGCATTTCCAGCCTCGATGGTCAGCTTGCCCCCGTCTGGCATGGCATCACGTGCATTGATGATCAGATTGAGGATTGCTGCTTCCAGCTGCGTCGGATCGACCTCGGCACGCCATAGCCCGCCATCTGTCACGAAGTCCAGATCCACGCTTTCACCCACCGAGGTGCGCAAGAGCGGCAGAGATTTTCGAATCATTCTTGCAATATCCAGCACCTCGGGACGCAGTGGTTGCTTGCGGGCGAACGCCAGCAGTTGCTGGGTCAACTCGGCACCCAGATTTACAGCGTGTTGCGAGGTGTGCAGATAATCGATAGCCAGCGGGTCATCCACGATGTCTTCCAGCAGTTCCAGATTACCGGATATCACTGCCAGGATATTGTTGAAGTCATGTGCCACCCCGCCCGTCAGATTGCCGATTGCCTTGACTTTCTGCGCCTGGATCAGTGTGGCCTGCAAGTGATGCAGCTCGGTCACATCCTGAGCCACGGTCAGGATTCGCGTTGCCTGCCCCTCCCCGTTGGGAGAAATACTGAACAATTGCCTGACATATCGGTACTCACCGGCAGCTGTGGCGACTCTGAACACACCTTCGGCAGCGAGGCCTTGTCGAAGTTGCTGACGGATAGCCTCTGCCTGTTCGATATCATCAGGATGAACACGTTTGCCCACGATATCCTGCCTGATATTGAAGCGCAGCATGTCATCCACCGTCTGGCCAACGATACTGGCGAATATCTCATCGCATTCGACAATATTCTCGGTCTCGAGCTCGAACGTGGCATAGCCGATACCGGCAATCCGCGCCGCACTGAGCAAGCGACCCTCTTTCGACTCGATGACACGATCGGCCGTCAGAATCTGATCGCGCATGCCGTGAATCGCATCCACCAGACGGTCCAGCTCATCCTGTTGGTGCTTCCCGGGACTCTCTCCTCGGCCCAGATCAATCCGGAAATCCCGCCAGTCCCCAAACCAGCTGTCCAGACCATTGGCGATGGCCAGCACAGGTTCTACCAGCCCCCTGTTCAGAAGGTGCTGAATGATGAATGTCGTCGCCAATGCCGCCAGGATAGCCACAAGCAGGGTTACCGCGACGCTGAATTTCACCAGATCCCAGACACCATCGCGACTCGTTTCCAGTGTCAACCGGCCAATCTGTCGAACCGAATCGCCTGAGCGGTGCAGCAACTCGCGCGAGACCAGATAGCCATCCGGCCCCGTCTGCTCGCTGCCTGCCCAGATTTCTTCCGGGAGCCCCGCATCGATATGCGCTGACGTGATGGCTCCCAACAGGACGTACTCGTCGAGCAGAACCTGGAGCGTGTCGTAGTCCATCTGCCAGAGCAGATCCTCGAAGAGGACGGCACTGCTCTCGGACAATGTCTGAATGCGCCGTTCCAGCTGGGCGTTTCCCGCAAGATAAGTGGCGACCCCCACGACAACCACCGCTATCGCTACCAACGACAGTATCGGCAGCAGCAGACTCCGGTTCAGAGTGGATCGGATGCTCAAATCATTGTGCTCGTGCAGGCGGCAACTGGTGCTCGGTTTCGTAGCCGCGCAGTATCGTGGCCATCGTGCCATCCTCCTTCATCGCCACCAGCTCTTCCTGCAGACGCAATACCAGCTCCGCATGACGTTTGTTGAAGTGCAGATACAGATGTCGATCCAGATGAAATTCCGACACCTTCAGGCCCTGCAAACCGATTTCACTGGCGATATAGCGGCCCGGTGCGGACGGGAAGTACACCACATCCACACGATCATTGGCCAGCATCTGCATCAACAATCGAGGCGTGCGCAGCCGGGTCACATGAGGATGATCCCTGAACAATTCCTCCGGCTTGCTCCACCCTTGCAGAAAACCCAGGCGATAATCGAAGAAATCCTCAACCGATCTGATGGAGATTTCCTCTCGCGTGTAGAGTCCTGCAATATTCGTCGGCAACAGCGATTCGGGCAATGGCAGCAGATCGGGAAAATCTTCCCTCATGTCGGGAAACGGCGCGACGACCGCATCAATCACCCCCGAATCGGCGTCCGCAACGCCCCGAGGTGGTGGCGATATCACCAGTTCGAACGCGATACCACTCCGCGCGAACAGGGTGACCAGAATCCGGTCAAGGTAACCATCGCCGGCGGGCGTCATCACCGGCGGAATTCTGGAGGCTGAAACGCGTATCGACGGCGGTTCAGATTCTGTCAGCGGTTCCTGCTGCGCCCAGCAGACAACGGAAACACACGTGAGAGCCAGCAAGGCGAGCACACGGGTAAATCCAGAAGGCATGGGCACCATTTGCAACATATTTCCGGGGCTTCCAAGACAAACATCCGTTCGAGCACCGCACCTGCCTGTGAAGACAGTTCCACGCGATCATGGTAGTGGGTATCCGGTGATGATGTAAAGCGCGTCGGGGTGGCCAGGAAAGACTGGCCAGCCGTCACTCAACCGGCCCGGGTCACCCCTCAGGGAGAGCAGATTCGATGAATAACGCCGGAAGGCTTTACAGCAAAGGTGTCAACGAACATCATCGGGAGCCTTGAGGCATACGACCGATGCTGGATCAGGCCAAGGCCTGAAAATGTTCGGAATGTGCTGGAAAGAAAAAATGTGGTGGAGCTACGCGGGATCGAACCGCGGACCTCTTGCATGCCATGCAAGCGCTCTCCCAGCTGAGCTATAGCCCCTCAACGGAAGCGCAAAGTTTACGGCTTCTTTCGAGGGTCGTCAAGCATCATGCGCAAAAAAAATCGCATGACGATGCAGAGAAATCATCACGAGCAGATTGACACGCCATCACAAGCAGCCACACTACCGCCACTCATCCCCGTCCCCCTTGTCCGGGAGCCCTTGACAGTCACCATGCACCGATTCCTCACTCCCCTGCTGCTGCGCACCGGCGTGGCTCTCGCCCTGCTGTTCAGTGCCGTTGCCGTGGTCCAGGCTGCCGGCAATACTCCCGCAGCCCCTGCCAACCTGCAAGGCAGTATCACGGACGGCACCGCCTCCCTGAGCTGGGATGTCCCCGACGACGATGACGGTGTCGAGGGCTACAACATCTACATCAACAACGCCTACAGCAACACGGTCCGCACCAATCGCTTCTCCACCGTGGTGCTGCCCGATACCCTGTACTCCTTCAAGGTGGTGGCCTTCGATGCCGAGCCTCGCCGCTTCTCCGCCGCCTCCGAGGCTCTGACCCTGCCGGAATCCCTGGTACCCGATGACCTGACCATTCCGCCGTCCATTCCCACCGGGCTGACCGGTAGCGTTGACGACAGCAGCGTATCCTTGAGCTGGCAGCCTTCCACGGATGACGAAGCCGTGCTGGGCTACAACGTCTACCGGGACAACCAGTATCTGACCACCGTACGCAGTCCGCAGTACACGGGCAATAACGCTGCCGGCGAGTCGCACTCCTGGTATGTGGTCGCCATCGACATCCGTACCAATTTCTCCCCTCGTTCCGAACGCATCATCCTGCCTGATCCCGGTCCGGTCGATACCACCCTGCCACCGAGTGCCCCCACAGGGCTGAATGGTGAGGTCAGTGCCGGCGATTCCGGCGACAACGTGACCGTCACCTGGCAGGCCTCCACCGATGACCAGGCCGTGGCCGGTTACAACATCTATCGCAACCGCCAGTACATCGGAACACGATTCGGTACCACCTACACCGGTCAAGTCGAGGCCGGCAGCAGCAACCGCTTCTCGGTTGTGGCCTTCGATTTCGATGGCAATTTCTCCACCGCCTCCGAGTCACTGACACTGCCCCAGGGCAGTGAGGAAACCAACCCCGGCACACCGCCTTCCGTGCCGACAGGCCTCACGGGCGACACCACGACCGCGAACGGTCAGACGCAGGTGCAGTTGAGCTGGACCCCGTCCACCAGCAGCGTCAAGGTGGCCGGATACAACATCTACCGCAACAATGAATACCGTACCTCGGTCTTCAGCAACAGCTACAGCGATACCGTTGCTGCCGGTACCGCCTTTTCCTACAACGTCGTGGCCTTCGACTCCTTCGGCAACTTCTCGGCAAAATCAGCCCCGCTGAACCTGCTTGGCGATGCCAATCAACCGCCCTTCTTCAGCGATCTGGACGATCAGTACCTGAGCGTTGGCGAGGATTGGGAGCTGGTACTGCGCCCGGTCGATATCGATGGTGGTGCGGCGGGCATCCTGATCAGCAGCCCGCCGGAAGGTGTGCAGTTTGTCGACAACCGCAATGGCAGTCGCTCCCTGAAGTGGCGACCCACGGTCGATGACATCGGCAGCCACGACATCACCATCACCGCCTTCGATCTGCAGGACACCGACCTGCGCACCAGCCAGAGCATCCGGCTGATTGTCTCGGGCGATGAACCGCCCACGGCAGCGCCCTTCTCACTGAGTATCGCCCCGGCTGCCCATGAACTGGTCGAAGGCAGCGACACGGGTGTCAGCGTACCGCTCACTCTCAACCGTGACCCAGGCTTCGAGCAGGCCATCGATCTGAGTGTCAGCGCTGCCAGTGCCGCAGACGAGGCGGGAATCTCGACAGCCTTCGCACCGGAGACCCTGCCCATGGGTGAGACACAAAGCGCCCTGACCCTGAAGCTCGCCGTCGATACGCTACCCATCAGCGCCCAGCAGCGACGCTTCACGATCACCGCCAGTGATGGGCAGCACAGCGTCAGTGCCAGTGTCACGGTGTCCGTCAGACCCGTTGCCCGCGATGATGTCTATCTGATCATCGGTCAGAGCAATGCCGTGGGCTTCAGTGAAGAGGGGGCCAGGCAATCGGCTGCCGGCGGTCTGGACGAACCGAATCTGCGTATCCGTCAGGCCAATGTGCGCAGCAACGACAGCAAGCTCTATCCGGACAGTGCCAGTTACACGGATATCACCGCGGATTTTCACACCCCCGCTTTCGTCACGGCTCTGGACCCACTGCATGAATCGGTGGACCCCGACACTCTGTCCAAGGAAGGTACGCGTATCGGCATGTACCTGAGCTTTGCAAAGACGGCCCTGCCAGATACCTCGCGCAACATCATCCTGGTCCCTGCCGCCTGGGCCGGATCGGGATTCTGCAACACGGAATCACCTGCCGCCCACTGGAACGCGCAGCCCACGGACCAGCCGGAGCTGGGCAATACCCTGCTGTTCGACCGGGCACTGGCACGAATCAATGCAACGCTGGAGGCCAGTGGCGGTATTCTGCGCGGCATTCTCTGGCATCAGGGAGAAACCGATGCCAGGGAGGAATGTGCTCCCTTCTACGAGGAGAATCTCGGCAATCTGATCGCCGAGTTGCGAACCCGTATCGTAGCGGATGCACGCGGCGAGTCCGCACGTGGCCCGCAGGCCAATATCCCCTTCGTGCTGGGCACGATGTCACAAGGCAGTGATGAACGTGGTGATCTGTCGAAGTTCACGCCGGGCAAGCTGACGGTGAATGCCGTACATCGAAACATTGCAAGCCTGGTGCCACACAGCGAGGTCGTACTCAATGATGATCTTGTCCCCGCCAACGGCTATCCTTGTGGCGAAAGCTCTTGTGTTCACTTCGGGGCGAGCGCGCTTCGCGAGATGGGCGCACGCACCCACGACGCGCTGATTCGCGCAGCAGGTAACTGAAGGCATGTTCATACCGATGGGCACCGTGGTAGCGGTCTGCATGATCATCACCCTGGCATTCAGCAACCGGATTCCGGGGCTGAGTCTCAACCGGGTGACTCCGCCCACCGTTCTGCGCATCATTGGCGTGGTCACCGGGGCGGCCGGCTTGTGGAATGTGCTCTGGTATGGCCTGCGTCACCCGACCGAGTTCTGGGGACTGATGGCGCTGGGCTCGGGTCTGCTCATGACCCTGCTCAGCGCCCTGCTGGTTCTGCCTGCAGCGCATCAGCCAGCCTTGCTGAACCGCCTGCGACCTTATGCATTGATCGGTCTGCTGGGCTTCGCCATTACCTATGTCGTGGGCATCTACAGACTGTAGGTTCTCCGAGCCAGCCAGCATCGAGCCACAGAACCCTTCAATCGTGGCTCAGCTGCCGATGTAACGCGTCAGCTCATCGATGGTCTGCTCCTGTGCGGCGATGGTCGCCTTGACCAGGTCGCCGATGGATACGATGCCGATGAGTTGTCCCTGACCCATGACCGGCAGATGCCGTACACGATGTTCGGTCATCAGAGACATGCAATCGTCCACCGACTGATTCGGTTCAACCGGAAACATCTCGGTGGACATGACATCCCGCACCGGGGTATCCACCGACTGTCGCCCTTCCAGTATCACATTGCGTGCATAGTGTCGCTCGGTGAAGATTCCCAGCAGATTGCTGCCCTGTGTGATCAGTATGGCGCCGATGTTGCGCTCCGCCATGACACGAAGTGCGTCCAGCACGGTGGCTTCCGGTTCAATGGTGACCAGACCGCCCCTGGCCTTTGTCAGAATCTGCCCGACTGTGTGCATGATGTTCTCTCCTTGGTGGTTCATCAGGCCGCGGCAGTGAGCGCTGTAGCAGCCATACCCTAAACCTACCCACTTTGATGAGCGAATACCATCGAAATTGCGTCAGACAGAGTGACACTTGTGCCCGAATCCACATCAATGACAGTTCGACGAAGACGAAGTGCAGGCCACGACCGGCTCGCAGACACGACTCTCGCCGCCTGCAAGGGGTAACACGGTTGCGCTCTGCAGCACCCGGGACCGACGACCGGCCTGCAACAGCCGGCGCACCCCTGTGTGACCATTGACCAGGGTGATACCCAACAGCACCAGCACGGCGCCTGCGAGGAAATACGCATCCACGGACTCGTTCAGCAGCCAGATGCCGAACACCACCCCGAACAAGGGTGTCAGGAAGGTGAACACACCCAGTTGCGATGCCAGGTAGCGGCGCAGCAGCCAGAACCAGGTCAGAAAACTGGCAAACGAGACGATCAGCGACTGAAAGGCAAGGTTTCCCAACGCCAACGGTGTGAAGTCGAACTGCATCTGACCAAGAAACAGGGCCGTGCTCAGCAATACCACACAGGCCACCAGCAGCTGATACAGCAACGTATGCGTGGCCGGTGCCGCAGCCAGCGTGCTGGTGCGAATGGTCACGGTCGTCGCTCCCCAGGCAGCACCGGCCAGCAGCCCCAGAAAATCTCCCCACAACATGTTAGCGGCAGCCGCTGTCGATGTACCACCGCCCAGAAAGGCCACCACGATGCCGCAGAAGGCCAGCGCGACGCCCACCCACTGCAGTCGCTGCAGGCGTTCCTCCGGCAGCCTGCGGTGCAGACCGAGAGCCGCAAAGATGGGAGCCGAGTACAGAAACACGGCCATGTGAGAGGCACTGGTGTGTCGCAGGCCTTCGGCCACCAGCACGTATTCCAGCGAAAACAGCAGACCCACAGCAATGCCGGGTTTCCAGCGACCATCGCGCAACGACAATCGGGTACCACGCCACAGAATCAGCATCGATACCAGGCCGGCAGCGATCCCCGAGCGCAAGGCAATCTGCAGGGTCGGTGACACGTCGTCCGCAGAAGCCTTGAGTCCGACCTGCTGCATTCCCCAGATCATGCAGACGACGATCATGATGCCCATGGCTCGTTGATCAAGTATCTTGTGGCTGGACATATCGATTCTCCTGACGCTGGATGGCGGGTACAGGAAAAGTGTAGAGTGGCGAGTAATATTGATATAGCGCGTTTACGACAATCGACACGTCTGCCCCGACAGCCTGCACCGTCGTCGTCGCAGCTCACCGAACAGGATGCCCCACCATGGCTGGCCGTCATCGACCACAGATTCAGGTAGCCCCCTTCGGAGATGCCCTACCCACTCCCATCCACTTCCGCTCTGCTGCCGTGCCGGCGGATGCGACCTACCCGAACCACCAGCATTCATGGGGCGAATTCGTCTATTCGTTTCACGGTGTCATGGAACTCAAGCTGGCAGGCCAGCATTTCCTGGCGCCGCCCGATCACGGGGTGTGGCTACCACCCGATACCGAACATACCGGACTCAACCGCAAGGCGGCCCTGCATGGCTCCCTCTATCTGGATGCCGCGCTCTGTCCAGCGATGCCCGGCAAGGCCTGCGCCCTGACCGTCAGTCCGCTGATGCGTGAACTGTTGCTGAAGCTGCAACTCAATGAAGCCGCGCAGCGCAGCCATGACGAGACCCACCAGCGGCTGCTGCGGGTACTGGTTGATGAGCTGGAAGCCGCGCCCTGCGAAGGCAGCTATCTGCCCGGTTCGGATGATCCCGCACTCTCCGTGGTGCTGCGGATTCTGCAAGACAACCCGGGTGACAACCGCACACTGGCTGAACTGGCACAGGCGACCCACAGCACTGAACGCACACTGCTTCGCCGCTGCCAGCGTGATCTGGGCATCTCCTTTGCCGAATGGCGTCAACGTCTGCGCGTGGTGAATTCCCTGCCTCGTCTGAACGCAGGCGAGAAAGTCGAATCGATTGCTCTGGACCTGGGCTATGGCAGTTCGTCGGCCTTCATCGCCATGTTCCGTCGCCTGATGGGGGTCACCCCTGCCGAATTCGGCAGAGGCATCACACCCGACTGATACCTTCGCAGTCCGGCGCAGTGGTCAAGGGCATCGGATCGAGGCTAATAACCATTGCGCCGTTCACGCAACTCGGCAAAAACCGCCACTTCATCGGCATCCACCAGGCCCAGTGACTGGCGCAGAGCTGCATCATCGGTACGCAGGAAAGGGTTGGTCTCGAGTTCCATCTGCAGGGTAGTGGGCACGGTTGCCTCCTGCCGGTCACGCAGGCGGCTCACTTCCCGGGCGCGTTCCTGCAGGGCCTGGTTATCCGGATTGACATCCAGCGCAAACCGTGCATTGGTGGCGGTGTACTCGTGGGCACAGTACACGAGGGTCTCCGGCGGCAGCACCTTGAGCTTGTTGATACTGTTCAGCATCATCGCCGCGTCACCTTCGAACAGGCGGCCACACCCCATGGAGAACAGCGTATCACCGGTAAACACCAGGGCATCCTCCGGGAAGTGGAAATTGATCATGTCGGTGGTATGACCCGGCGTATGGATAGCCCGCACACGGCGTCCGGCGAAGTCGAATTCGCTACCGTCACCGACAGATTCGTCAATTCCGGCAATCGGCGACGACAGTGGCTCGGGGCCGTAAACCCGACAGCCAGTGGCGGACTTGATCGCCGCCAGTCCTGCCGTATGATCACCATGATGATGAGTGATCAGCAGATGACTCAGTGTCCAGCCATTCTGCGTCAGGGCATCGAGAGCCGCCTGCGCGTCTCCCGCGTCGATGCAGGCCGTCTGCCCGCTATCGGCATCGTGAACCAGCACGCCATAGTTGTCATGACCGTAGGGGAACTGAAAACACTGCAGTTTACTCACGAGACATTCTCCTTGGGTAGAGGACCATAACTGGCCACACTCAGGGCCAGCACTTCATCATAAACGCCCGGACAGGCCGTCACGACCCTGCCGCCCTTGTCCAGCATGTGCTGCATGTCGAAGGGCTCGATCCGGCCACCGGCCTCCTCGATGAACAGCATGGACGCCAGACAATCCCAGGCATTCATGTGCGGCTCGACATAGCCGATGAGACGACCGGCCGCGACATAGGCCAGATCCAGTGCTCCGGAACCTCCACGCCGGAACAGACCCTGACGTTCCAGCAGACCGGCCAGCAGGTCCAGTGTCAGTTTTGCAGGCACCCGGGTGCTGTGCCCCACACCCAGCGTGCCGGCATTCAGCCCGCTGGCCGAATGAACCTTCAGCCGCTTGCCATTGAGCCAGGCTCCCTGACCACGCAGGGCGCTGTAGGTTTCCCGACTGACCGGATCGCAGATGACCGAGCACACGGTCTGTCCATCGCGCACGCAGGCCAGCACGACACACCAACCGGGTGTGCCATTGACGAAATTGGTGGTGCCATCGATCGGATCGATGACCCAGGTGAAACCCGAGCTGCCCGTGACATCTCCATGCTCTTCACCCACGATGGAGTCATCCGGCCAGTGCTCACCGAGCGCCGCACGTATCAGCGTTTCCACCGACTTGTCGGCGTTGGACACCCAGTCCTGTAGCCCCTTGATCTCGATATCCAGATTATCGCGATCCTGAAACAGCTCGAGTGCTGCCTGCGCAGCGTTTGCCACTATGCGGCGGGCAAATTCCAGTCGTGCGTCGATAGCTTCCATGTTCCCTGTCTGTCGTTGTTCCGTGAAGAGTGACGATCATGCCGAGAACATGATCCCATGAGTCTGCAGACCGGATCAGCCCGCTGCCTGGCAACCGGCGGCATCGGGTGTACCCGAGACATACCGCAAGACCTCGACCACCTGCTCTGGCGTCTGCGCCCAGCCCATGGCCGCAGCGTCCACCTCCTTCAGAGGATGTATGATGTCGGCATCGTGCAGTGTGATGTACGGTTTCCCCAGAGCCGCACAGTAGCCGGCATCGAAGGCGGCGTTCCACTGCTTGTATTGACTGCCGAAGCGAATCACCGCCACATCGCATTGCTGTATCTGGGTGCGCGTGCGGATGCTGTTCACCTTGGACGACTGGTGATCGCGCCAGAAACCGGCCTCGGCCTGCCCCAGAACATCGCCTGCAGCATCGCTGGCTTCATGGTTGGTCACCGGCGAATGAAAGCTCAGCGGCAGTCCTGCCGCTTCCGACGCCTGCATGATACGCTCGCGCCAATCGGTATGGATTTCGCCAGACAGATACACTGACCAGATCTTCTTCATGTCGAGACTCCCGCTGTATTTGCTGAATGCAGATGCAATGTTATCCCGACCATATTGCACCAAGTCTTCAAATCATGCTGTCCAACCTGCAGAATTTCCTGTCACTGTCCGGCTCCGAAGTGGTCATCAGCCTGCTGGTCGTGCTGCTGGCCGGGATGGTCAGAGGCTTTGCCGGCTTCGGCATGTCGGCCCTGATCATGGCCGGACTGGCCCTGATCATTCCGCCGGTGACACTGATTCCGGTGTGTTTCATGATGGAAACCGTGGCCAGCTTCATGATGTTTCGGGGTGGGTTTCGCATGGCCGATCGCAAGGTGGTATGGGGGTTGGTCATCGGTACGGTCGTCGGCACTCCCATCGGCCTGATGGCGACCAAGGCCGTCTCGCCAGACATCTCCCGCACCATCGCTCTGGTACTGATTCTGGTGCTGGCCCTGCTGCAGCTACTGCGTAGTCCGCCGGCCATTCTGGCAACGCGCAAGGGCTTGTATGGCGCCGGCCTGACAGCCGGTATCGCCTCGGGACTTGCCAGCGTCGGCGGTATGGTCGTGGCGCTCTATGTGCTCGCCCAGCAGGCACCGGCCGCCCGCATGCGCGCCTCACTGGTCATGTATCTGG
This sequence comes from uncultured Granulosicoccus sp., assembly GCA_947495035.1. Lineage (GTDB taxonomy): Bacteria > Pseudomonadota > Gammaproteobacteria > Granulosicoccales > Granulosicoccaceae > Granulosicoccus. Next base: position 191,307 of record CANLXI010000002.1, on the reverse strand, counting down.
CCCTGGCCATGATGGCAACCGGTGTGTGGTTGTATCTCTCCGGCATGCTGAACATGCTGGTGCTGCAGCGCTCTCTGGTGTTCGCACCGGTTGTGATACTCGGTGTTCTGTTGGGTACCCTGTTGTTCAGGCCTTCCCTGGAACAGTTCTACAAGCGTTTCTGCCTCGCCCTGCTGATGACGGTTGCGATGAGCGGCCTGATCCGTCTGGCGGTAAGCTGAGCGACGCCTTGAAGCTCTGCGCGTCAGCTCAGCCAGATCAACAGTCCGTCGGATACCAGCTTCAGCGACACCAGAAACAGCACGATCTGCACGCCCAGAAAGAACCACTTCTCCGACAGTCGCTGCACGAAGGACTTGCCGGCGACCGTCCCGATGGCCGCGATCGGCACCAGCGCAGCGGACAACCACAGGGTCGACCCCGAGTAGGGATGTAGCGCTGAATACGGAACCACCTTGGCCAGATTGATGCAGGCAAACAGAATGGTGGTGGTGCCGGCAAATACCATCTTTGGCAGTTGTTGCGGCAGCATGAATATCTGATAAGGCGGCGCTCCGGCATGCGACACGAAACTGGTGAAACCCGACAGGGTTCCCCAGAACAGTCCGCGTGGCAACTCCACCGGCCGGGCCACGATCGTGTCTGCACGTCGCATCCAGCGAGACAGACAGAACGACACGCCCAGCACACCGATGAGGAAAGAGACCACCTGATCAGACACATGAGCAGCTGTTGCCCAGCCGACCAGGACACCGGCAATTCCGGCCGGTATCAGTATCTTCAGATTGTCCGCGCTGTACTCGCGACGATAGAGCCAGACACCGACCACATCCGACAGGATGTAGATCGGCAGCAGCAGCACCGCTGCCAGCACGGGCGATATCAGCAGTGACAGTATCGGTACAGCCAGCATGCCGATCCCCGGCAGGCCGCCTTTCGACATGCCCACCAACAGGGAGGCCAGACACAGAAGCCACAACAGAGGCTCCGCCAGAGACAGGGATGCAAGAGTAGGCATGGCCGGATTCTGCCACAATGCACCCAATCACCGCATGGCAGACAAGAACATGGGTTTACTGGTTGACGGACAATGGCAGGACAAGTGGTACGACACCGACAGTACCGGCGGTCGCTTCGAACGCAGTGAGGCGGTATTCAGGCACTGGATTACCGCAGATGGCGAAGCCGGCCCTTCCGGTGACAGTGGCTTTCGGGCCGAGGCCGGGCGATATCATCTGTATGCCAGCTACGCCTGCCCCTGGGCTCACCGGGTGCTCATCTATCGGGCGCTGAAGGGTCTGGAGTCGATGATCGATGTCTCCTTCGTACACTGGTTCATGGGTGATCGCGGCTGGAGCTTCAAGCCTGATGAGCAGAACATCGTCGCTGATCGCCTGATGAACAAGGAGTACCTGTACGAAATCTATCAGCAGGCCGATCCGCAATTCACGGGGCGTGTCACCGTGCCACTGATCTGGGACAAGCAGCAACAGACCATCGTCTCGAACGAGTCCTCGGAAATCATCCGCATGCTCAACAGCGCTTTCGATGAACTGGGTGCCGATGAGGGAGACTACTATCCTGAAGCACACCGGGAAGAGATCGATGCACTCAATGCGCGTATCTACGAGACGCTGAACAACGGTGTCTATCGCAGCGGCTTCGCCACCTCGCAGGCAGCCTACGACGAGGCTGTGGTACCGCTGTTCGACACGCTCGACTGGCTGGAATGCCGACTGTCCCGGCAACGCTTCCTCTGTGGTGATGCGCCACTCGAAGCCGACTGGCGACTCCTGCCCACCCTGTTGCGTTTCGATCTGGTCTACAACGGACACTTCAAATGCAATCTGCGGCGGCTGGTGGACTACCCGCATCTGTGGGCCTACACGCGCGATCTGTATCAATGGCCGGGCATCCGCGACACCTGCAACTTCACCCATGCCAAGCGCCACTACCTGGAGAGTCACGAGACAATCAACCCGCATCGCATCGTTCCGCTCGGTCCTGCGATAGACTTTGATGAACCCCATGGTCGCGAACAACTGACAGACTGAATCCCATGAAAGAACTGCAAGGCAAGACAGCACTGATCACCGGTGCCAGCCGTGGCATCGGTGCTGCCGCCGCCCGGCACATGGCCGGACTGGGCATGCAGGTGGTACTGGCCGCCCGCACCCGGAAGGACTGTGAATCCATCGCCGAGGACATTCGCCAATCCGGTGCGCAGGCGCTGGCCGTGGAATGCGATGTGGCCAGCTACGCCTCGGTGGAGACGGCAGTGTCCAGCGCTGTCGAGGCCTTCGGCGCCGTCGATGTCCTGGTCAACAATGCCGGCATCATCGACCCCATTGCGCGACTCGGCGAATCCGACCCGGATGGCTGGGACCAGGTCGTCGACGTCAATCTCAAGGGGGTGTATCACGGTGTGCGATGCGTATTGCCGGGCATGGAACAGCGCGGTAGCGGCGTCATCATCAACATCAGCTCCGGTGCTGCCGTCAACGCCATCGAAGGCTGGAGTCACTACTGCGCAACCAAGGCGGGCGTCCTGGCCCTGACGCGTTGCATACACAAGGAATACGCGGAACACGGCATCCGTTGCATCGGCCTGAGCCCCGGCACCGTGGCCACGGACATGCAGCGTGCCATCAAGGCCTCCGGCATCAACCCGGTGAGTCAGATGGACTTCAGCGATCACATCCCGCCGGAATGGCCGGCCCGGGCCATCGCCTGGCTGTGTACCAACGCTGCTGCCGAGTGGTCAGGCAGCGACTTCTCCATCAAGACCGAGGAAGGCAGAAAACTGGTCGGCCTGATCTAGCGACCAACGGCGTGGCTGGACTCAGGCTGACTGCTCGCGACACACAGCGATGGCCTGCTCCAGTCGCGCCAATACATCATCTCTGGCTATCAGCGCCAGCGTGTCATTCATGGACGGTGACTGAGTGCCGCCGGTTACTGCAAGGCGCAAAGGCTGGCCCAGCTTGCCAAAGCCGATTCCCAGGGCCTCGACAGCGGCTTCCATGGCTGCCTGGATGCTCCCGGCGTCCCAACTCTCCAGCGCGGCGAAGCGACTGGCCGCGTCCTGCAGCACATCGGCCGCTGCCGGCTTGAACTGTTTGGCTTTCGCCTTTTCATCGTAACTCGCTGGCGCTTCGTAGAAGTAGCGCGCCGACTCGGCCATCTGTACCAGGGTACTGGCACGGTCACGCAGCAGATCGGCCACGGCTGACAGTGGCGCTCCGGCCGCGGTATCGATATTCAGCGATGCCATGTAGGGCTGCAGGGCTGCTCCCAGATAGTCGGCATCGGCCTTCTGCAGATACTGCTGATTGACCCAGTCCAGCTTCTTGACGTCGAATACCGAGCCGGATCGGTTGACCGCTTCGAGGCTGAACAGATCGCGCATTTCGTCAGCGGTGAACAGTTCCTGATCCTGATGAGACCATCCCAGGCGCACCAGATAGTTCAGCAACGCTTCCGGCAGGTAACCGTCGGCCTGGTACTGCATGACGCTGACCGCTCCGTGGCGTTTGGACATGCGCTTGCCGTCTTCACCCAGAATCATCGGCAGGTGTGCATACACCGGCCGGGCCGCACCCAGCGCTTCGAGTATGTTGATCTGCCGAGGTGTGTTGTTCACATGATCATCACCACGAATGACATGGGTGATTTCCATGTCCATGTCGTCGACCACGACCGTCAGATTGTAGGTGGGTGTACCGTCGGATCGCATGATGACCAGATCATCCAGCTCGCGGTTATCGATGACGATCTGCCCTTTCACCGCATCATCGATCGTGACCTTGCCATCGAGCGGGTTGCGAAATCGCACCACTGGCTTGACACCCTCGGGGGGCGTTTCTGTCCGGTCACGCCAGAATCCGTTGTAGCGCGGCTTTTCCTTTCTGGCGGTTGCCTCTTCACGCATGGCATCCAGCTCTTCCGGCGTGCAATAGCAATGATAGGCATGGCCACTGTCCATCAACTGCCGGATCACTTCCCGATAGCGATCGAATCGCTGAGTCTGGTAGAACGGCCCCTCATCGTGCTCCAGTCCCAGCCAGCTCATGCCGTCGAGAATGGCCTGCACCGATTCCTCGGATGAACGCTCCCGATCGGTATCCTCGATGCGCAGAATGAAGTCGCCACCGTGTTTGCGGGCGAACAGATAGCTGAACAGCGCGGTCCGGGCGCCACCAATATGCAGGTAACCAGTCGGACTTGGTGCAAATCGGGTGCGGACCTTCATGAGACGTTTCACAGCGGGTAAATGAGAGGTGCGTAGTCTAACAAAGCACCACGGTAATAATTCCCCTTCATTAGTGGTATTGGGCACACATGGTCATGGCCGCCGTGAGCGCTATACTGATCGCCTGTTAAAGGTTGTAACATTCAGATGCCCATTCGCTTCCCAGACCTGCACCCTCCGGCCGCGCCTGCCGGCCGAACCCGCTCCAGGGACACCCTGACGTCCGCCACGCGCGACGCTGGTGACGGCGATCGATCATCGCGAAGCCGTACTTCCCGCCCACCAAGCGCAGCAGGTAAACCCTCGGCCGGACCCGTCAGCGAAACCGCCGGCCGCCAGAGTGGCACATCGTCTCCGTCCATGGAACCCCGCTGGTACTCCTGTGCGCTGAGTGAACTGGGTCATGTGCGCAAGATCAACGAGGACGCCTTTCTGGACGCACAGGAAGAAGCCCTGTGGGTGGTGGCCGATGGCATGGGGGGCCATAGTCGCGGAGATCGCGCCAGTCAGGCCATCATCGAGGCCATGCACACCTTCAAGTCGAAGGATAATGCACTGGAAAGCGTCGATGACCTGCTCGAACGGCTGAACCATGCCAACGATGTCTGCCGCAATGCTGCCCAGGGGCAAGTCATGGGCAGCACCGTTGCGGCCTTGCACATCAACGGCGACAACGCCTATGTACTGTGGGCCGGCGACAGCCGGATCTATCGATACCGACAGGGCAAGTTCCTGCAGTTGACCGATGATCACAGCCTGGTGCAGGAACTGCACCGGCTGGGAGAACTGACGGCCGATGAAGCGGAAAATCACCCCTCATCGAATGTCATCACTCGTGCCATCGGAGTTGCCGACGATATCGATATTCAGGTACGCCAGCTGGATGTGCAAGCCGGTGACCGTTTTCTGCTGTGCAGCGATGGCCTGTTCAAGGATGTCAAACCTGCAGAAGTCGAAGCAAATCTGGCCCTGCCATCGCCCCGACAGGCACTCGATGAACTGGTCAGACTGGCCTTGCGCCGTGGCGGAACCGACAATGTCACGGCCATCGTCGTGCAGATGGCCAGCAGTGGCGCTAGCGAAAGCTCTCACGGATGACGTAAAGAAAGGTACTGTCCACCTGAACGGGATTGACCACAATCCGTGACATCAGCGGCGCGCTACCGGCAAAATCGTTGCCCAGTTCGGCGCGTACGTCAGCTGGAAAGCTGAACGAGCCGGTATCCGGGGTGACACAGGTCACGGTAACCCCGTCCTCCAGAAAGAATCCACCGGCCGTACTGGAGAATATGCGGATCATTGCACCCGGATCGTCCGAGGCATCCCAGGTGAACGTTGTCGAGCCGGAGATGCCATCGCCACCACCGAACTCGGCATTCTCCAGTGTCGTGATGTCGGGCACTGCGGCACCGGCGAACGCCGGAATCTCGCTGCTGCCCGGCACATCGACCTGCAGACCCGCTGGCACCGAGCCAGCCATCAGCATGGTCATATCAGGCAGATCGTAGAACAGGAAACCTGCCGCTGGTTGCTCCTCCAGAGTGGCATAGGTGCCATCCGGGCTTGTCAACACAATGGCCGAACCGGCACTGACACCACTCTTGCCGATTCCCGGGACTGTGGGAACAAAGGCTGCGCTGATCTCCTCGAAATCGATCACGCCGTCATCCTGCACCTGACACATCGCTGTATCACCGGAGAGCATGGTTCTCATGAAGTCTTCCGAGACGCCACTGGACAAGCGATGGAAACTGCCGACCAGATCGGACGCCTGGCCGGCATCATCAGCGACCGTGACGGCTCCGTAGTGCGTGATATCCCCTGCTGGCGCCATGACCACATCGGAAACCGTCGGCGGCCCACCATTGTCACCCGGAGCCGCCGAGTCGTTGGAATCACCACCACTGGAGCAGGCAGCCAATGTTGTCAGTGACAGCAGTATCGCGGTACGTCTGGTTGTAAGCATCATGTCCATCCTGTTGAAACCGAAAGGCGCCTAACGCGACTCATGAGAAAGAAGATCCGGATGGTGCCTGCCTCCTGCAGGCCCATCCGGGCAAGACGGCAGCCGTCAGGAGCCTGTTACCGGCGTTGTCAGGTAAGGAAAGGCATTGTCGAACTGACCGGCATTCTGCGGCGCACCATCGGTGAAGGCAGCATTACCCACCGGTGCATCCTCCGGCATGCACAAGCCAAGATTGTCACCACTGTCGCCAGCGGTACCACTGCTGTCCAGATCCACGGCGATGGGATGACACAGAGCGCCCATCATCACGCGCAGTGCGATGTCGGTGACATCATCCCCCGGTCGACGACCATTGGGAAAGCCCGCCAGATCACCACCGGCCACACCGAGGTTGACCTGCGCATCCTTTGCCGTGGGCGGTATTGCCGTATTGAGCCTGATCATCTCCGAGGGTGTGACAGTGGACAACTGGTTCACATCCGGAAAGCCGGTCAGAAACGCCGTGACCAGATCGGTTCTGGGCAGATTGGACGGAGCGATGTTCGAGCTGGCACCCACCGCATCGCGAAACAGGATATCCAGAATCGCCGGCAGTGTGGGTGAGGTCACATAGGTGGCAAACTGCGCATCATCCATGGGCTCACTGACATTGAACCGGTCCTTGTCCGGCAAACCGATAACCACTTCGTTGACCAGAGGATTGCTCAGCCTGGAGAGCTGACGATACTCGCCACTGTACTCGATGGGCCGACGGTAAGTCGGGTCAAGGCTGATTGTCTGGGTGCTGCGAACGCTGGCCGTTGTCCAGCCGCCGATGACACCATTGCCACTACCGGTCAGGCAATCCTTGTGGATCTCCAAAGCCAGAGTAGTAATATTCTTGTTGGCCAGATCGTTACGCGCGGGATCGTCCGGCAATGCCGAGACCAGCGGCACGAAATTCACCAGATCGAAGATTTCTGCCAAAGCAACAGAGAAGCTCTCCTTGCGCTGACCGACGAACACGCGAGCGTCCTGCGCACCGGCCGGACACTGCTCGAACTGCACGTCATAGTACACTTCGCCAGTGTTGCTCAGACTGCGTACATAGTTGTCATAACCTTCCGGAAACGTCTTGTTACCCACGTTGTCGTAGGGTTTGGAAAACAGCCGCAAGCCGGAATCGGGACGCACTGCCCAAGCAGGTGATGCCGACCGCCGATCGCCTTCGACCATGCCAACGAAATAGGTCTCGTTGACATTGAGGACCGACTGGTTGTCTCGAGCGCCCAGCTGGCCGATGTTCTTCAGCGATACCGGCACGGTGTCATTGCCGATCTGCAGTGCAAAACCCTGATCGCCATTCGCCAGACCGTTGTCGAAATCGAACAGGAATGTGATGTCTTCCTGAGCATCCCCATCATTGTCCACATGAATCTCGTAAATGGCATCCGGATTCATTGAAAAATAGTTGGGCCCGCCATAGACATCCTGTAGAGGCTGGTAATTCGCGATCAATGTCACAAAGTCTTCGCGCCCCGGCTCATAGCTGGAGAACATGTAGAAGTCGGTCGCGTCCACCTTCGGACGTGATTTGATGAAGGGGGCTTCTGCGTGTGACGAGGCCACGGCATGGCCTGCCAGCACCGTGCCGACAGCGGCAGTCAGTGTCAGAACACGGGATAATCCGGATCGAGCTTTCATTGTCAAACTCCTGTTGCAGTGGGACAGGCGGTAGAAACCGTACCGGCATCTTTGCCGCTGAATGTCGTGAACGGCATTGAACAAGTCGTCTCGAACCGCTCGATACAACTCCGCCCTCACTGACAGATACGCAGGGAGCCCGTCAAAAAGATGCAGCATTGGAAACTTTTTTTCTCATGCTCCTGAAGACAGACGCCGGTTATTCTTCTTTGTGACGAGAATCACCTGCACGTCTCGCCCCTCTCCCGAGCCGCGGCAGGGAGCGGTGTAATCATTACCCATGCCTGTTAACCTGAGAACTGCGCAGCTCACTTGATCTACAGAAGAGCAGCATGTACAAATTACAATCGTGCTCCGCGCACGCAGGCCCGGGAGGGATCATGCCATTCAGTCTGAAACAATCTGTACAGGGCTGCCTCTTTTCATGACATCACTGCGTAGATATCACTATGACCCACGGCACCTCTACAGTCGACGAGCCCCGATCACCACGCACCGCCGGTATCGATGCGGCTGATCAACGTCTGGACGGCCTGATCAGCGCCTGCGCCGACGGCATCGAGAGTGCATTCGAACAACTCTACAAGGCGACGTCCAGCCAGCTGTACGGGGTACTGCTTCGCATTCTGAAAACCGAGGCGCTGGCCGAAGAAGCCCTGCAGGATACCTATATCAAGGTCTGGAACAATGCCGATCGGTACCGTAATGACAAGAGTGCACCGCGCACCTGGCTGGTCAGCATCGCACGCAATCATGCCATCGATGTGCTGCGCAAGCGTAGCAGCCGCGAAGACGTCGAACTGAATCTGGACAAGGCCCACCTGGAAGTCATGCCGGATCGGGCGCAGGCATTCGATCAACAGCACGAGTCATCCCAGCTTCTGGACTTGTGCCTGGAGCGACTCTCCGAACCGGCACGTGAGTGTGTGGTTCGTGCCTATTGCGAGGGGTTTTCCCAGGAGGAATTGAGTGAACGTCTGCAACGACCCATCGGCACGGTCAAGAGCTGGATTCGCCGCAGTCTTGTTTCATTGAAGGAGTGTCTTGATGGCCACGCCTGACGAGCAATGGTGGGAAGCACAGGCAGGCGAGTATGTACTCGGCTCTCTGCGAGGCACCGAAAGGGATGTATTCGAGAAGATTCTGGCGGCCGATGAAGAGACCAGAGCCAGAGTGCGATGGTGGCAGCATCAGCTTGCCGCTCTGGACTCCCGGGTGGCTCCGGTCACCCCACCGCCTCATCTGCTTCCCCTGATCATGAGCCGAATCGGGACCGAGAAACACGCCCCCGGAGATACCGAACAGGAAGAACTGACAGAACAGCTCACTACCGATGCTGTTCGCCAGGATACGTCCGACAACGTCGTGTCCTGGCGCCGACGACCTTCACGTCGCAGCAATACTTTGTGGAAAACCATCGCAGGACTTGCCACGGCAGCCTCGATTGCCATGGCAGCCCTGCTGCTGCAGAGCACGACACACGATGAGACAGTTGCACCGGGCCCCGAGCTGAACATGATCAGTATCGTGCAGGATGACTCACAGGAATCCCTGTGGATTCTCTCAACCCGGGATGGCAGCAATCAGTTGCAGGTAGTCGCCCTGGCACCACCACCACTGGAGGCAGATCGCTCGTTCGAACTGTGGATGGTCAAACCCGATGACGGCGGCGTCAGCTCGGTCGGTCTGTTACCGACCAACGAAGGCGAATCACTGCTGTTGACTCTGCCACTCGGTACCGCCGAGGCCCAGCAGTTCGCCGTCAGTCTGGAACCCAGCGGCGGCTCACCGGAAGCCGGGCCTACCGGGCCAGTTCTGTTCAGCGGTGCCATTCGAACCATTTCAGGTACGCGCCTCTGATGCGATCAGACCGGCAGACATCAATCCTCGGTGCCGCAGTCGCGGCGCTGTGGCTTTTCTTCCACACGCTGCCGGCGATGGCGCATGAGTACTGGCTGGAACCGGTGGGCCAGCGCTGGTCTGCCGGCGAGCAGTTGCAGGCAGACGTGCGCAATGGCGAGGAGTTCGTGGGGGCACCGCTACCCTTCGATCCCGCTGGTCTCTCCCGCGCCGGCCTGATTTCAGACAGCAACAGACAGGCACTGACGGGCCGCCTTGGCGATTATCCGGCGTTCCAGATGTCGCTGAAAGAGCCGGGACTTAACCTGCTGCTGCTGGAGACCACGCAGCGTGAACTGCGCTATGCCGACTTCGAAGACTTCGAGACATTTCTGAACTACCACGGGCTGCAAGGCATCGTGGCTCGTCATCAGGCCAGGGGGCTGCCCCGGGAGAACATCGTCGAGCACTACTATCGATACTGCAAGGCCTTGATCGATGTTTCCGATCCAACAGGCCAGGCATCCGACTCGACTGACAACGCAACCCCGACCCGAACAGCACCAGCCTTGGCCCCCCAGGACCAGCGGCTGGAACTGATTGCCGAGCGTAATCCGATGCAAGCAGACAGCGTACGCCTGCAATTGTGGTTCGAAGGGCGGGTGCAAGCGGGGCGTCAGGTCGAGATGCTGTATCGCAGCTCCGATCAGAGCGTCACACGTACCGTGGCCGATACAAACGACGAAGGCCACGTCGAATTCACCCTGAGCGCCACGGGCGACTATCTGTTCAACAGTGTCAAGCTCGTGGAACCCGCTGACACCTCTGCCCACTGGGAGTCCCACTGGGCTTCCCTGTTCTTCCGAAAAAACTGAATCCCCCACGCATGACTTTCAAACCGTCCCTGACTGGTCGGCTGCTGCTATTGGCAGTGCTGCTCTCCAGTATCGCCAGTCTGCAAGCCCACGAATTGCGTCCCGCTGTTGCCGATATCAGTCAGTCGGATGCGACGGTACAGATTGCCATTCGCGCCAACCTGGAAGCGCTGATCAGCGAGATCGGACCCGAGCATGATGATTCGGACGATGCACCGCAGGCCGAGCGCTACCAGCAATTGCGTGACATGCCTCCGGCAGCTCTGGAACGAGAAACCCGACAATACCTGCCCACGCTGTTGCAGTCGATAAATCTGTCTTCATCCACGGACCCGGAATCGACACTGCCACTGGACATGGCTTCCGTAACCATTCCGCCGGTGGGAGACGTGCGCCTGCCACGCGATTCCGTGCTGATTCTGCAAGCGCCCCTGGAAGAATCCATGGAGACCATCGATTGGCAGTGGGATGCGCGTTACGGACCGATCATCCTGCGGGCCGATGCGGTCACGGATGTGCCCGATGCGAGCGCATTCAGCCAGTACTTGCAGCCCGGCGAACGCAGCGACCCGATATCCATCGAGGCAGGAGTGTCTCAGACTGGCGGCAGCGGCTTTCTGGATTACATCGTCATCGGATTCGAGCACATCATTCCGAAGGGACTGGATCACATCCTGTTCGTCATCGGGCTGTTTCTGCTGGCACCGAAACTCAGGCCGATCGTCTGGCAAGTGAGCATGTTCACCATTGCCCACACGGTGACGCTGGCACTGGGCATTACCGGGATCATCACCTTGCCAGCCAGTATCGTCGAACCCCTGATTGCCCTGTCCATCACCGCGGTCTGCGCCGAGAACCTGTTCGCCGGTCGATCCGGCCAGGCCCGCCTGTCCTCGACTCGTCTTGTCATGGTTTTCGCCTTCGGCCTGCTGCACGGTCTGGGTTTTGCCGGTGTCCTGAGCGACATCGGACTGTCAAGCGGTCACTTTGCCAGCTCCTTGCTGGCCTTCAATATCGGGGTCGAGCTGGGTCAGCTCAGCGTTGTACTGTTGTGCTTTGCTCTGGTGGGCTGGCGCTTCGGCAAGCGCCCCTGGTACCGACAGCGAATCACCCTGCCGGCGTCCCTGATCATCGGCGCAATCGGTCTCTACTGGTTCCTGCAACGCGTTCAGATCATCGGATGACTTTGACGATAACCATCGGCCACGACGGCCGATGGACGATTGCCTAGCGCAACCAGATCTCGATCAGGCCTTCTGACGGCACGGGCTGGTAGTCGGCAAAATCGCGTACCGCCACATCATCGAATACCAGCCCCAGTGCATCACCCACCGCCTGTCCGGCCTGACGATCGGCCGAATGGTAGTAACGCACCTGGTTGCGATCGGGCACGGCATCGACCAGACGCCGCTCCACCTGCGAAACACCCAGCGCCTGCAGCAGGGAACTCAGCTGACCGGCAAGATGATCTGCAGGCTCCAGCGCATGCACGACAACTCTCACAGTACCGATGTCCTGCATCTTTCCCAGCAGATCCTGCTCGGGTGTCACCGATTCACGAACAATTTCTCCAGCCTGATCACGCCGCTCTTCGCCGGTATCTGCAGCGATGGCAGGCATCAACGGGACCGTTATCAGCATGGCTCCGACAGCGAGAGCACTTCCCACACAGCGTGATACGAAGCTCTTCCGATTTTCCGTACTGCCTTGTGCAGGACAGCCGGATCCACGAATATCGAACGATGCCATTTTCCTTCCTCCCATCAATCAACCCATGGTGAACAAACGCCAGGCAGAGTCTGCAGGACCCTGCCCGGCTGTTCGAGAACTGACGCAATCAACCCTCTAGCGTGCCAGAACAACCGACTCGGGCTTCAGCACAGCCACTGACTCGTCAGCCGCTACATCCATCTCGCCCTCCAGAGACAGCACATCGCGATAGATCAGCACCTGATCATTGGACTTCTCTGCAATGTAGGCATGCGCACCATCAAACGCCAGGTCGACCGGATTTCCCAGTGCCGTTGCCGCGCCGGCAATCATCGCCCTGGGGGTGATCTCACCGGAAGCGGTGGACGCATCATCGATGACATACAGTGCACCATCGCTGGCACTGGCAGCATCGCCGACATCGGTCACGATCAGTGTATCGCTATCGAGATCGTGCACGATACCGTGGATGTTGCTGACAGCACCTGCAGCGGCTGCTCGAATGCTGCGTGTCGGTACGGCACTGGCTCCCATGGCGAAGAAGTCATCATAAACCAGCACATCACCAGCGGTACCGGCCGCGTACAGTCGGTCGTTTTGCGGATCATAATCGGTATCCCAGATTGCGGCACTGCCTGTATCCATGACCGTGAACAGCGGCATGGCGTTGCTGCCAGCTGATGTAGACAACACCACCAGACTGGCGGCAACCGAATCGTTGCCGATATCCGAGACGATCAAGGCTCCCTGTTCACCGGCAATCTCGACGCCCTTGGGGCTGGTCAGCCCGGCGCTTGCACCGCCCAGCAGGCGATCTCTTGTCATGGTATCCACGGCTGTCCCCTCACGGCTGTCAAGCCTGTCGATGACCAGTAAACCGCGATCGGAGACCGAAGAGCCGTCAGTGGTATCGAATACGGCATAGCCGTTTCCGGCAGCATCAAGCTGGATGCTCTCCAGCGTACGAAACATTTCCTGACCGGGATCTCCGGACACCATGCCCGCCATGACAGACTGTTCGCCTTGTGCAGCGTCAAGCGGCAGATCCAGTACCCGAATACTGCCAACCGATGAATTGTCCACAGCCTCGCCACCTTGCTGCATGACGGTCGGATTCTGGCTTACCAGCAACCTCGAGACAGCACTGTCCGCGGTCAGATCCGATGCATCCACGACCCCGTCATCGTCGCCAAACTGCACCAGAGATTCCGGTTTGGTAAACGCACGCATGTAATCAGGCGCGACATCCCCCGCCCGTGTCGCCACGTCATTGAACACCAGAATGGCGTCATTGGACTTCTCGGCAACGATGGCCGAACCCTCAACCAGCAATACATCCACCGGGTTGCCCAGCAGGGTCGCCGGCCCTTCGATGGCATCGACGCTCTGCTCTCCGTTCAGCTCACCATCGTCTGCAAAGACATACAGCGCACCATCGGTCGCTGAATCGGCACTACCCACATCCGAGACGAGCACCATACCGTCTTCAACCGCGACACCATGAAAATTGACAGAGCGTTGCATGCCGTCGGCATCGACCACGCTGACCATCCGATCAATGATATCTGCCCCGAGACTGACCTGTGAATCTCCCTCCGCCGGCATCAGCAATCCCAGCTCGGCGACTGCATCGACGATTCCCAGCGTGCCGTCCGTCATGGCCAGATAGAGACGATCGGCCTGCGCATCGTAGGTACTGTCCCAGCAGCTGGCTGGCAGATCCACCTGTGCCACGGGCGACGCCTGCTCGCCGGCCGATGTGGAATACAACTTCAGGTCAGCGGCCTGATCACTGACATCACAGGAGGCCAGCAGCCCCATGCCTGACAGTGTTGCCAATCCCTTGCCGGGGCTGTTGCCGACAAGCCGATCAAGCGCTCCGAATTCATCCATGTCCGTACGGTCGACGGCACGATTGAAGGCACGCATGCCCACGCTGCCTTCTGCATCGGAGTTCTGGTACAAGGTGCCGTCAGCGCCGATCGTCAGCCCCTGATTGGCTCCAGTGGCAAGGGTGCTTCGCTCAGTGGCAATATCCGGTGCGAGAATCGACACACTGCCCGGACCCTGCCCGTCATTCATGGCGACGGCGAAGCGCCCCTCGGGGATGACGGGATCCGACCCGCCCATGTCATTCGAATCATCGTCGTCACTGCAGGCACCGAGTGTCATCGCCGCCAGAGCCATGGCCACCACCAGGCGCCGCCGCGGAAATCGGTTGCCCTCATCAGTCCCGAGCTGTGGCGCCGGACTGGTACTGCCGGCCGATATTGAACTGCGTTTGCTGCACATCATGATCGCACTCTCCATTGAAGGCCTTTTCAGGCCGGATACCAACAGCAACGTACGAGAGGGCAGAAAAGATGCAGCGACCGGAAAATACCTTGAATTCCGGTAAAAATGACAGATACGTCCCCGAGCACAGGGAAAGATGCTACGGACCAAAACGCAGACAGCCCGGAAGTTGCCTTCCGGGGCGTCTGCTCATTCAGTCCTGCCAGCGTTGTCGATCAGTGCACGACAGCCACATTGGGTTTGGCCTCACGGTTGCTGAAGACCAGCTCACCGCCCTCTGCATCGATGAACACCGTATCGCCCGGCATGAAATCTCCCGAGAGAATGGACTGTGCCAGCGGGTTTTCCACCCGTTGCTGGATCTCGCGACGCAATGGCCTTGCCCCGTAAACCGGATCGAATCCCGCCGCACCGATCATGTCCAGCGCAGCATCGGTGATCACCAGCTCCAGCTGACGATCTGCCAGGCGACGCGCCAGGTGCTGTACCTGGAACCCGGCAATCATGCGGATGTTCTCACTGGACAACGGTTTGAAGACCACGGTCTCATCCACCCGGTTGATGAACTCGGGACGGAAATGCTGTCCGACGATTTCCATCACGGCTGCCTTCATCTCGGCATAATTGTCGCCGCCCGCCAGCTCCTGGATGATCTGACTGCCCAGGTTGGACGTCATGACGATGACCGTATTGCGAAAATCCACCGTCCGCCCCTGACCATCGGTCAGGCGACCATCATCAAGCACCTGCAACAGGATATTGAACACGTCACCGTGCGCTTTCTCCACTTCGTCGAGCAGGATGACCGAATACGGCTTGCGACGTACGGCTTCGGTCAGATAGCCACCCTCTTCATAGCCGACATACCCGGGAGGCGCACCGATCAATCGCGCCACGGAATGTTTCTCCATGAACTCCGACATGTCGATACGCACCATGGCGTCATCGGCATCGAACATGAAGTCGGCCAGCGCCTTGGTCAGTTCCGTCTTGCCCACACCGGTTGGTCCGAGAAACAGGAAGGAACCGATGGGACGACCCGGATCCGACAAGCCCGCCCGTGAGCGCCGGATGGCATCGGATACCGCTTCCACCGCTTCCAGCTGACCCACCACGCGCTTGCCCAGCTCGGCTTCCATACGCAGCAGCTTGTCCTTCTCGCCTTCCATCATCTTGCTGACCGGGATACCGGTCCACTTGGCTACCACCTCGGCAATCTCGTCGGCCGTGACATTGGTTCGCAGCAGGGTCATTTCCTGATCGTCGGTACTCTCGATGGCCTCTGCCAACGATTTCTCGAGAGCCGGTATCTGCCCATACTGCAATTCCGACATGCGTGCCAGATCGCCAGCGCGCCTTGCGGTTTCCAGCTCCAGCCGCACACGCTCCAGCTCTTCCTTGATGCCTGCGGCATTCTGTACGGTTGCTTTCTCGGAATTCCAGATCTCTTCCAGATCGGCAAATTCCTTCTCCAGTGCATCGACATCCTCGTCCAGAGTCGCCAGACGCTGTACTGATGCATCATCGGTCTCCTTGACCAGTGCCTCACGCTCGATCTTCATCTGGATGATGCGGCGTTCGAGTCGATCCAGCTCTTCCGGCTTGGAATCGATTTCCATGCGGATATGCGAAGCTGCCTCGTCAATCAGATCGATGGCCTTGTCCGGCAGCTGGCGATCACTGATATAGCGATGCGACAGCGTGGCTGCGGCCACGATGGCAGGATCGGTGATATCCACCCCATGATGCACTTCGTAGCGCTCCTTCAGGCCACGCAGAATGGCGATGGTGTCTTCCACCGATGGCTCATCGACGATGATTTTCTGGAAGCGTCGCTCCAGCGCTGCATCCTTTTCGATGTACTGACGATACTCATCCAGTGTGGTCGCGCCGATGCAATGCAGTTCGCCGCGGGCCAGCGCAGGCTTGAGCATGTTCCCGGCATCCATCGAGCCCTCGGCCTTGCCGGCACCCACCATGGTGTGGATCTCGTCGATGAACAGGATCACCTGACCTTCCTGCTTGGCCAGATCACTCAATACCGCCTTCAGGCGTTCTTCGAATTCACCACGGAACTTGGCACCGGCAATGAGAGCGCCCATGTCCAGCGACAGCACACGCTTGTTGCGAATGCCATCCGGTACCTGACCATCGACGATGCGCTGCGCCAGACCTTCCACCAGAGCAGTCTTGCCCACACCCGGTTCACCAATGATGACCGGGTTGTTCTTGGTACGACGCTGCAGCACCTGGATGGCACGACGGATCTCATCATCACGACCGATCACGGGGTCAATCTTGCCTTGCTCGGCACGCTCGGTCAGGTCGATGGTGTACTTCTCCAGCGCCTTGCGATTGTCCTCGGCATTCGGATCGTTGACCGGCCCGCCCTGCACGTCTTCTATGGTTTTCTGGATCGCGCTCAGGTTTGCACCGTGGCCAAGCATGACCTCGGCCAGTGAGTTCTTCTTGTCTTCCAGCGCCGCCAGCACGAAGACTTCGGAAGAGATGTACTGATCTCCCCGCTTCTGTGCCGCCTTGTCTGTCAGATTGAGCAGTCGTCCCAGTTCATTGGACACATGCAGCTGCCCGCTGCCCCCTTCCACCTTGGCCAGACGATCAAGCGCCTGATCCAGACCGACGCGCAGACCGTTCACGTTGACGCCGGATTGTGCAAGCAATGGACTGACGCCACTTCCATCCTGATCAAGCATGGCCACCATCAGATGGGCCGGCTCGATGAATTGATGATCGCGACCCAGAGCCAATGACTGTGCGTCTTGCAATGCCAGCTGAAACTTGCTGGTCAGTTTGTCCATTCTCATCAGATTTACCTCATGGCAATCGTTTCATTCAGATGGCCTTAAGGTGGTGCTGCCGTGATTCAATTCAACATCTTTTGTAGGGTTATCATGAGAAAGATCAAACAGTCTCAGCTCCGCGATGCGTCCATCCAGGCCATCGTGGCCAGTCGTCCACTGCGCAGTCCATCGCGTCGATGCGAATGAAACCACTGCGGCTGACTGACGGTGCAATAGTCGCCGCCGGTCACCACCACGGAGCGACAGGCCTGCAACTCGGTGCGTGCCAGCGCGTAGATATCCGCCCAGAATCTGACACCCGAGGCTGCGGCAGGGTCTGTCCGACCTGGCAGGAATGACTCACCGTGGGCCGCCTTGCGATCAATGAAGGCCTGACGCACCTCCTCCCCGATCTCGAAGGCATCGGGACCGATGGCCGGTCCGAGCCAGGCATGCAGTTCGACAGCGGGGCTGAACCTTGCCAGGGCATTTTCCAGAATACCCGCCGCCAGGCCGCGCCAGCCGGCATGCACCACGGCCAGCTGACTTCCCTGTGCATCGCTGATCACGACCGGCAGGCAGTCGGCGGTCAGCACCGCCAGCACCACGTTCGGCTGATCGGTCCAGGAGCCGTCTGCACAGAATGCCTGTTCCGTCGATGGCGCACTGGTGGAAACAGGCTCCTTCTCGGAACCGATGGCCAGAACCTTCTCGCTGTGCGTCTGATGCAGCCAGCACGGTTCTCCGGGAAGCGCAAAGGATTCCACCACACGCCGACGATTCTCCTCTACGGCCGGCAGTTCGTCTCCGACATGCAGGCCCAGATTCAGCGAATCATACGGTGCCTGGCTGACACCGCCCAGCCGGGTCGTCGCGAACGCCGTAACCCGGGAAGACACCTGCCACTGCGGAGTCAGCCCGGTTATCACGCCAAAGCCGCGACCGGAGGCCAGATCGTGCCTCATATCAGCCTCACCTTCCTCCGTCCTGCCTTCGAACCCGGAATCAACCATTGTTTCTGTCACTCTCTGCGCGTAGCGCTGCATCGGCGATATCGCGCAATTCGGCACATAAATGCAGCATGTCCTGCGGCATCGGGGCATCAAAGCTCATTTCTTCCTCGTTACCCGGATTGATCAGCGTCAGACGGGTAGCATGCAGGGCCTGGCGCTTGAAGCCTGCCACGGCCGGCACTTCGGCCACCTGTCGCGGCAGGACGGCCAGACGCCTGCCGTAGGCCGGGTCGCCGATCAGCGCATGGCCGATATGGGTCATGTGAACCCTTATCTGATGAGTACGTCCGGTTTCGAGCTTGACCATGACGCGGGCACAGCCCAGATAGCGCTCCACACATTCGAAATGGGTAACCGCGGGTTTGCCGCCGTCGGTCACCGCCATGCGCTTGCGATCTCGCGGGTGACGACCGATTGGCGCATCGATTGTCCCGTTGATGGGTACCGCACCCACCACTACTGCGGTGTAGGTGCGCCCCATCTCGCGGGCCTGCAGCTGCCTCACCAGATGCGTATGGGCCTCCAGGGTGCGCGCCACGACACACAGACCGGAGGTTTCCTTGTCGAGTCGATGCACGATGCCCGCACGCGGCACGCCGGCCTGAGCGGCGCTGTAGTGCAGCAGCCCATTGAGCAAGGTACCACGGCGATTGCCGGGGGCCGGATGCATGACCAGCCCGGCAGGCTTGTTGATGACCAGTATGTGTTCATCCTCGTGAACGATATCCAGATCCATCGGTTCGGGCACGAAGCTGGACATGCCGTCGCCATCCGCCTCGGAGAGCATGTCCGCCAGCAGATCAGGCGGCAATTGCAGACTCAGCAGCTCGCCACCGAGTACCTTGTCACGCGTTCGCCGTTGCTCGCCATCCACCGTCAGGTAACCATCGGCAATCCAGCTCTGCAGCCGGCTGCGTGAATAGGTGTCGAATACCATGGCAGCCACGGCATCCAGCCGCTTGCCGGCCCACTCCGAACTGACCCGGATCGTGTCGGATTCCTCGGTGCTGGAGGATGGGGAAGGTTTGTCAGTCTGACCGGTAATGTGAATTCTCCTGGAGCAGAGCGCACACAGGCGCTGTCATTCGCTGTCGACCGGGGAACCTTGGCAGCGTGAAGGTACACAAACTGCAAATCCGCCCGGTCGCAGCTACGCTATACTTTACCGATGATACTCAAGTTCTCACGCTTCGCCGCTCTCGCCGTACTCGGATTGTGCCTTTCGGGCTCGATTCTGAGCGGCTGTGCCAGCCAATCAGCCCCGCTCGCCCAGGCAGGCAGTGCCGAAGAGCTTTATCGAATGGCCAAGCGCTCACTGAATCAGGGCGATTTTCTGACAGCCATCGGCACCTTCGAGGTTCTAGGCGCCCGCTACCCCTTCGGCAGCTACACACAACAGGCTCAGCTGGACATCGCCTACGCCTACCTGAAACAGGATGAATTCGACAATGCGATCAATGCCGCCGATCGCTTCATCAAGCTCTACCCGCGTAACGAGAACATCGATTACGCCTATTACATCAAAGGTGTCAGCCACTTCTCCAGAGGCGGCTCCACCATGGAACGCATCTTTCCCAGAGACATGTCGAAGGTCAATCAGCAATGGTTGCGCGCGGCCTTTGCCGATTTCGATACCCTGGTCAGGCGCTTCCCCGAAAGCCGCTATGCCGAGGATTCCCTGGCCCGCATGGCCTATCTGAAAGACGAAATGGCCCGACACGAACTGAACACCGCGCAGTTCTATTACCAGCGCGGTGCCATGGTCGCCGTCGTCAACCGCATCAGCTATCTGCTGGAGCACTATGACGGTTCCCGCCACATACCCAATTCACTGGCACTGATGGCCGCCGCTTACGAGGCCATGGGTCAGACCGATCTGCAGCAGGATACGCTCAGGGTGCTGGCTGCCACCGCACCTGAACATCCTGCTCTGGATAAGGGTTGATCCACTGGTGCTGGGCAAGCAACTCCGCTGGCAATGGCACCTTCCGATATTCGCTGACTTACCGTAATACCCCGTCGCCAAACCGGCGTTTCTGACGAACAGGCCCGCAAACACACTCACGAGGCCGTGGCTGGCAAAACCGAGTGGTCTGGAACTTGCGTTTGACGCTTCCAGAATGATTGAACATATCCCCTCATCGTGAGTGCCCGTACAACGGCGGAAGGCTATTCCTCCGCCAAGTCAACGGTACACGTGCCCGACTGGCAAGTACTCAACCTCTTCAACCAGTATCGCTTTCTGCTGCTGCTGGCATCCGGCAGTGTGTATTACCTGTCAGAGGATCAACTCACCCTTGGTACTCGCAACGGTCCGCTGTTCGAGGTAGCGCATCTGGGCTATCTGGTCACGACGCTGAGCTTTGCCCTGTTGATTCGCCTCCGACGACCGGCAGTCGAAACCCAGTTCTACCTGCAGAACTACATGGATATCCTGCTGGTTTGTGTACTGATGTACGCCAGCGGCGGCATACAGAGTGGCCTGGGCCCCTTGCTGTTGATCAATCTGGCCCTGTTCAGCCAGGTATCCACCGCACGTCACGCTCTGCTGTTTGCCGCCATTGGCAGCATCGTGGTCATCGTCGAGGAATTGCTGTCCAATGTGCTGATCGGGAAACAGGCCGCCAATTTCGAGGCCACCGCAGTGCTGGGCTCCCTGCTGTTCGCCATCGCCTGGGTCATGACGGTACCTGTCAGAAAGGCCATGAATCGCCAGTTGGTCAGGTCCTCGCATTCGAGAGTCGTTCTGGATGTCGAAGAGATCTCTCAACTCAATGAGGAAATCATTCGAGAACTGGATTCCGGAGTCGTGGTCATAGACCCATCCGGTCAGGTGCAACTGATCAACGACACGGCGCGCAGCCTGCTTGCCGCAGAGTTCACACCCATGCCCGTGCATCTTCGACAGTTGTGTGTCGAGCTGATGGAAAGCCTGCAGGCCTCTGAACGCTCACCCACCCGTGAAACCCGCCCATTCGACATTGCCAGTACCGGCCAATCGCTATTGCCCAAGTTCATACCACTCTCACGTGGAGGAGTCCTGATCAAGCTGGACGACCACACGCACATCCTGCAACAGTTTCAGCAACTGAAACTGGCCTCTCTGGGACGCATGTCCGCCAGCATTGCCCACGAGATCCGCAATCCACTGGGTGCCATCTCGCATGCCGTTCAGCTGATCGAAGAATCACCGCAACTGGCGGCCAATGATGCGGACCTGTTGCAGATCGCCAAACGGCATACACTGCGCATCAACCGCATCATCGAAGACGTGCTGCAGTTGTCAAACCGGCAACAGGTCCGCAGCAGTGAAGTGAGTGTGGACGAGCAGGTTCAGGATTTCGCGCAGCGCTTCATTGCCGAGAACGAACTGAGCAGCGAGCAGCTGACGGTGGTGACCGAGCCGTGCCGTGCTCTGGTGGACCCCGGACACCTGGATCAGGTGCTGTGGAATCTGTGCACCAACGCCCAACTGCACAATGACTCCCGGAGCATCACCATCAGGATCAGCTGCTGGCAGTCCGATCGAGGCACGACTCTGATCGATGTGATGGACAACGGCTGCGGCATCTCCGACATGGACAAGGAAAACCTGTTCGAGCCCTTCTATTCCACCCACCATGCCGGAACCGGACTGGGCTTATTCATCATCCGCGAGCTTTGCGAGATCAACAAGGCCAGTATCGAATGCGTTCCGGGAGACACTGGCGCACACTTTCGAATCACACTTTCCGCAGCACAGGACATGGCAGCCTGATCATGACCCACACCGCATTGATCATCGATGATGAGGCCGATATACGGGAACTGATTGCCCTGTCTCTCGACCGCATCGGTCTGGACACGCATACCGCAGGCAATCTGGAAGAGGCCGAGAATCTGCTGCATTCCTACCGCTTCGATGTCTGTTTGACCGACATGAAGCTGCCCGATGGCAATGGCGTCGAATTCGTGACTCGGATCCACGAGATTCAGCCCGACTTGCCGGTGGCTGTCATCACGGCGCATGGCAACATGACAGCCGCCGTCGAGGCCATGAAGAACGGTGCCTTTGATTTTGTGTCGAAACCGGTGGACATCCGATTATTGAGAAGTCTGGTGACACAGGCCCTGAAGGTTGCCGAGACTACCGCAAATGCCAGTGCTTCAGTATCCGCTCTTCCACGGCAAACGACCGACCACAAGCAGGAAATCACTCAGCCCAATCAGTCAGCAGACAGTGAGCAGGAAACAGGAAGCCCGGCGGCAACCTCGGACAAGCCCGAGCTGCCTGCCGCTAGACCTGCAGAAAATGCAGAGACCAGTCAGCAGATCGGTCGCGAACGCCTCATCGGTCAGTCCGAACCCATGCAGGCCCTGCGCCGACTGATCGGAAAAGTTGCCAAGACCAATGCTCCTGTCTGGATAACCGGAGAATCGGGAACCGGAAAGGAACTGATTGCCCGTCTGGTCCATGAAAACGGACCTCGAGCAGACTCCCCGTTCATCGCCATCAACTGCGGCGCCATTCCTTCCGAACTGATGGAAAGCGAATTATTCGGGCATCGCAAGGGGAGCTTCACCGGCGCCCACTCGGACCACGATGGTCTGTTCAAGCGCGCCGAAGGAGGCACCCTGTTTCTCGATGAAGTCGCCGAGCTGCCATTGCACATGCAGGTGAAACTGCTGCGCGCCATACAGGAACGCAGCGTTCGCCCCGTGGGAAGCTCCGAGGAAATCAACGTGGATGCACGCATTCTCAGTGCCAGCCACAAGGACCTGGCCCTGGAAGTGGAACAGGGAAATTTTCGACACGACTTGTATTACAGACTGAACGTCATCTGCATCGAATCACCCAGCTTGAGAAAACGACCGGATGATGTCGTATCCATTGCACACCACATTCTCCACTCGATAGCGAAATCCAGCATTCCAGGGTCACCGGCTCGTCTCACGCCTGATGCCGAAAACCTGCTCGCAGCCTATGCATTTCCGGGCAATGTCCGGGAGCTGGAGAATATCCTCGAACGCTCGGTGGCCTTGAGCGATGATGGTGTCATCGATGCCCCGGACCTTGGCATTCAGGTGGCCGGTCACCGGCACGGAAAGACCGGGTCGGCGTTGAACGCGGCACATGTCAGCGGTGGCCGCGGCGAACATGACGAGCGAAAGGCAATACTGGAGATGCTGGAAAGCACTCGCTGGAACCGCAAGGCGGCAGCACGAGAGTTGGGAATGACCTACCGCCAGCTACGCTACCGAATACAGCAGTACGGTATCGACACCGACGACACCGGCACCGGTACCTGAAAAACGAGCAGCAGCACAAGGTATTCGTTTACGACAGCTTGCCAGCGACTGTTCGAGCGGCCGCCCTGTCCCGGCTTTGTCATGGATGTAACACGGTTACTGTCATCTGTTGACAGGAATGTCACTCCATTGTGCCAAACAGTTCAACCCTGACACAGTTCATGTTACTTGCAAGTGACTGTTTCTTCGATATTTATTATCGAGCTGCCACATTCATGGCAAATGGCACAGCCCCTGCACTTAACCATTTGTCCTCAAGGACGATACATCGTTCGTAGGTTCGGCTTGACACCAGCCTATCAATATCAAATCTCTGGAGATAGACCCTAAAATGGTTAAGACACAAAAAGGTTTTACACTGATCGAACTCATGATCGTTATCGCGATCATCGGCATTCTGGCTGCGGTCGCTGTGCCTCAGTACGGTCAGTACACGAAGCGCGCGAAGTTTTCTGAAGTGATCACGGCTACTGCCTCTGCCAAGACTGCAGTTACGTTGTGCTATCAGGAACAGAATGACATCGACCTGTGCGATGGCGGCGTTGCTGGTACAGGTGTACCTGCTGATATCGCAGCAGCACAGGGTGTTATCGCGACTCTGGCAACAGTAGATGGAACCATTACAGCTACTGGAACAGCAGAAGTTGACGGCACTACCTACATACTGACGCCAGTTGGCACTGATGACATGGCTACAAAACCTGCTGGCGGAGAACCTATGGGTTGGCTGGTCAGTGGCTCATGTGTGGATGCAAACCTCTGCAAACCATAATCTAGTCTACGGACCCTCATCAGGAGGAGCCGATGCACAGCCCGGGGCAGTTCGACCGGGCTGTTTCTGATTTCAGACCATTTTGTCGCAAGCCATGAAAACAGGCCAAACCGGATTTACGCTCATCGAGTTAATGGTTGTCATTGCCATTATTGGCGTGCTGGCTGGAATCGCCATACCGCAGTATGGAAACTACACAAAACGCGCGAAATTCTCGGAAGTAATAAGCTTCACTGCCGATCGGAAAAGCGCTGTAAACCTCTGTGCCCAGGAAACCAATTTCCTCACCGGCTGCTCCGGTGACAATGCCAATGGCAGCTACCCCGGAATACCCGACGACGTAACGACAGGCTTGGGCAAATACATTTCGTCCATCATCACCAAGGATGGGGTCATCTCGGTAGTGACCACTGATGAACTTGACGGTGTCGACTACGTTCTCATTCCGTCCAAGACCGATGAAATTGTCTCTTGGAGATCAGAGGGATCTTGTGATGTACTGAAGCTCTGCAAACACAACTGACCATTGCCGCTCTACTCGCAGGACCTCGGATTCGACCTTTGCAGTACAGTACCAGAGGGGTTAACAGGGCAGCGTCACGCGTCAATACGCAACTCGCTCGTCTCTCGAACGCGATCTGTACGCGCAAGCCGCCAGTTCCACTGTGACCCTTTCTCAGACTGGCGATTGCCGTCCCTGCTCCGAATCGCTTAAACGCTAAAGCAGCGTCAAGATTTGCCGATTCACTGTTAAGCATCCTCCCTGCATGGGCGGCGACGAAGCAATACTCAGGAAAGCTTAATGACACCCAACAACACGTTGAACGGCATCGCCAGGCAACTTGTCAGCCAGGGATTGGCGAGCGAGGAATCCGCTCTGGATGCTCTCGCGAAGAGCAAGGAAGGCAAGAAGGCTTTCCTGACAACACTTATCGAACACGGTGAAGTGGATTCGCGTGCCATCGCGCATTACATCGCGGGCGATTTTGGTCTTCCATTGTTTGATCTGCAGGCACTGTCTCCTGAGAGCATCCCCACCGAATACATCAAGGAAGAGCTGATATCCAGCCAGAATGCGGTGCCGATTGCGAAGCGAGGCTCACGTCTCTTCATTGCGATTTCCGACCCTACCAACAATGAACCTCTGGAAAAATACAAGTTTGCCTCCGGACTGAGTGTCGAGGCGATCATTGTCGATGAAGCCGCACTGGCGGACCTGCGCTCCCGAGTGCTGGATCAGAATTCGACGCTCGACGAAGGCCTGGACGACAGCTTCGATCTCGAGGTCGACACTGCCGATGATGCCGATCTGGAGGCCGATGTGTCAGGCGTTGACGAGACACCTGTGGTGCGCTTCGTCAACAAGGTCCTGCTCGATGCCATCAAACGCGGTGCATCGGATATTCACATCGAACCCTATGAGAAGATCTTTCGTATTCGGTTTCGTGTCGACGGTGTTCTGGAAGAAGTCGTGCATCCTCCTTTGGCAATGGCCGGCCGACTGACTGCGCGCATAAAGGTCATGTCGCGCATGGACATTTCCGAAAGGCGCGTGCCTCAGGATGGACGGATCAAGCTCAAGATCTCCAAGACCAAGGCGATCGATTTTCGTGTCAACACCTGCCCTACCCTGTTCGGCGAGAAAACGGTTCTGCGTATTCTTGACCCGAGCAGCGCTCAGCTGGGAATCGATGCACTGGGTTACGAGCCAGAACAGAAGAAACTGTACATGGAGGCACTGGCCAATCCGTACGGAATGATACTGGTTACGGGCCCGACCGGTAGTGGCAAGACCGTGTCACTGTATACCGGGCTGAACATACTGAACGAACCGGGCACCAACATATCAACCGCCGAGGATCCCGCCGAAATCAATCTGGCCGGTATCAATCAGGTCAACGTCAATGCCAAGGCGGGTCTGACGTTTGCCGAAGCATTGAAGTCCTTCCTGCGGCAGGATCCGGATGTGATCATGGTGGGTGAGATTCGTGATCTGGAAACGGCCAGCATCGCGGTCAAGGCGGCACAGACGGGTCACCTTGTGCTGTCCACCCTGCATACCAACGATGCCCCGCAGACGCTGTCACGACTGATCAACATGGGCGTGCCTCCATTCAATATTGCAACCGCAGTATCACTGATCATTGCTCAGCGACTGGGCAGGCGACTTTGCGAGGCCTGCAAGCAGCCTGAAGATGAATTGCCTCGCGATCTGCTGCTGGAAGAAGGCTTCAAGGAGGAGCAGCTGGACGGATTGCAACTCTACAAGGCTGTTGGCTGCAAGAAGTGCAACAAGGGATACAAGGGCCGTGTCGGCATCTACCAGGTCATGAAAATCAGTGAGGATATCGGCAAGATCATCATGGCGGGAGGCAATGCCATCGAGATCGCAGCTCAAGCCAGAAAAGAACGGATTCCCGATCTTCGAGAGTCTGCGTTGATGAAGGTCGCCCAGGGTGTCATGAGCCTTGAGGAAGCGAACCGAGTGACCAAGGACTAGAGCATGGCAAAGTCATCCGTGAAGGCCCCCATCATGTTCGAATGGGAAGGAAAGAACGCTTCCGGCCACAAGCAGAAAGGCATGATTTCCAGCCCCAGCGCTGACCTGGTCAAGGCCAAGCTGCGCCGGCAAGGCATCATTCCCTCGAAGATAAAAAAGAAGCGCAAGGAATTTGGCGGCAAGCAGAAGATCGAAGCAGGCGATATTGCACTCTTCGCTCGACAATTGACTACCATGATGGGTGCCGGTGTGCCCATGGTGCAATCATTCGAGATTGTTGCCAATGGTATGGAAAACAAGTCCATGCGGGACATGGTCAACGGCATCAAGGCGGAAGTCGAATCGGGCAGCAACCTGACCAACGCTCTGCGCAAGTACCCGGAACAATTCGACGAGCTGTTCTGCAGTCTGACGGAAGCTGGTGAACAGTCCGGAACCCTGGAAACCCTGCTTGGCGAAATTGCCACTTACAAGGAAAAATCGGAGTCGCTGAAGAAGAAGATCAAGAAAGCACTGTTCTACCCGGTGGCCGTACTCATCGTTGCTTTCATCGTAACCGCCATTCTGCTGGTATTCGTTGTACCTCAATTCGAGTCCCTGTTTGTTGGCATGGGTGGCGACCTACCGGCGTTTACCAAGATGATCGTCAGCGCATCCGAATTCATGCAGAGCTGGTGGTATGTTCTTTTCGGAGGTGTCGGATTGACCGTCTGGGTATTCATCCAGGCAAAAAAGCGCTCGAAACCCTTTGCAGAAGCCCTCGACAAACTCGCTCTGAAGGCACCGGTCTTCGGTGACATTGTCGTCAAGGCCGCAACCGCCCGTTTCGCTCGAACACTGGCGACAATGTCAAAGGCCGGTGTGCCCCTGGTGGAAGCCATGGAATCGGTGGCAGGTGTAGCTGGTAATTCGGTGTTCGAAAAAGCCATTCACAAGATGAAGGACGAAGCTGCAACCGGGCAGCGACTGACAGCCTCGATCGAAAGCTCCGGCTTGTTCTCGAACATGGTTGTTCAGATGGTATCGATCGGTGAAGAATCAGGCTCCATCGACGACATGCTGGGCAAGGTCGCCGACTATTACGAGGAAGAAGTGGATAACGCGGTGGATGCCATGACATCTCTGATGGAACCGATGATCATGGCCTTTCTCGGTGTGGTCATCGGTGGGTTGGTGGTCGGCATGTACCTGCCGATATTCAAGATGGGTGATGCGTTCTGATCAGTGTCACCTTGCACTGAACCGGTAGCGGGTAATCCCGTTACGCAAGGCATACGCTTTGCGTGACGGCCTCAATCCATCCATAATCCACTCATGTCGATCTTCGAACTGTTCCAATACAATGCCTTTGTCTTCTACGGCGTTGTAGCACTCGTCAGCCTCATGGTTGGCAGTTTCCTGAATGTGGTCATTCACCGTTTGCCCATCATGATGGAGCGTGCCTGGCGCGAAAACATGGCAGAATACGCGACGGCGGAAGCCGAAGCGTCTGCTATATCTGCAGATGATTCCGGGTCCGCGATTACAAGCGCTGCCGAGTCCGAGCCATTCAACCTCGCTGTCCCGCGTTCGCGCTGCCCGGCCTGCGGTTCGGAGATCAAGGCCTGGCAGAATATACCGGTCATCAGCTATCTGCTGCTCGCTGGCAGATGCGGTAACTGCCGCAATCCCATTTCAATTCGTTACCCCATCGTCGAATTCACGACCATGCTGCTATCACTGGTCGTAGCATGGCAGTTCGGACCAACGCCGCAAGCGGTGTTGGGCATTGTCGTGACCTGGTTTTTTGTATCCATGACCATGATCGATATCGATCATCAACTGCTGCCCGATTCGCTGACGCTGCCGCTCATGTGGATAGGCTTGCTCGCGGCTCTGCTGCCGGTCTTTACTGACCTGCAGTCCTCGGTCATTGGCGCAGCCGCCGGTTACATGGTGCTCTGGCTTGTCTATCAACTGTTTCGCATCGTCACTGGCAAGGAAGGCATGGGCTACGGCGATTTCAAGCTTCTGGCCGCAATAGGTGCGCTTCTCGGCTGGCAGGCATTGCCGGTCGTCATACTGCTCTCCTCTCTGGTTGGCGCAGTGGTGGGCCTGGCCTTGATAGCGATAACCGGTAGAGACAAGAACATACCCATTCCCTTCGGCCCCTATCTGGCAGCCGCAGGCTGGATAGCCATGCTCTGGGGAGAGTCATTGAGCCAGTGGTATTACGGTCTGCTTGCTTGACTGTCCTTGGTGTGCTGCCTGATGAATCAGCGTCGATCCGTTTCTGCGCGGTCGTCTCCTGTTCAGTCGTCTAAACAGATATCCGCATTCGCTCGAACCTTCAGGCTGAAATCACTTCAACGCTCGTTCGTCTGAACAGTTTGTGTATTCTCCTGCCGACATACCATCCAACGTTCAGTCGTCTAAACAATCGGCACCTGCTCGCCTCGTATCTGACTCTCCGTCCCGGTTTTCATGGCGGCACTGGCCCAGCCAACATCGTTGCAGGATTCCCGATCGCTCCGACTGACCTCCCGTGTCTCTGCATTTGAGTGGAATTGTTGTACGTGATCCGGAGCTGGACCGTGCATTCCGTCGAGCCCGACGTGCGAATACATTCTGGCCCGCGCAGCGTTCACGCTATCGTACTCGGTTCCATCCGGACCATACAGGCGGTATCGTCTGATCCTGGATACCTTGGCCTGAGCGCGCTGTCGGGAAGCAGCGTCCGCATTTGTCGCATGAGCATGACCACCCAGATCCGCACCATTCGGCCCTATACGTTCCAATCGAAAACCGCCTTCATGCAGTAGACGATGACAGGCACCGCAGACATGAACAGCGTTTTCCATGGTAGAACGGCCGCCATTTTCCCGATGAACGATGTGATGCCCTTCGACATGACGGGTAGATCCGCAACCCGGCATCTGGCAACGTCGATCTCGTGCACGAAGTTCTTTCAACTGACGCCGAGTAAAGGGTGGAGCCTTGCTGGCCGTGGCAAAGGCTTCTCCTGTCTCGTCTCTGACAACAAGCGTGAATCCGGCAATTTCAGCCAAACGCTGGGTAGTGGCGCGTGATACGGGGCCGGCACCGTGCAACCAGGGACGCTCGACAACAGCATTGGCGCGATGATCATCTGTCCGTTGAGATGCGGCGTCTTCCACGCATCCGTCGAGCAACTGATCAAGGTCAACATTGACATGAACGCGGTACCGATCAGCCATTGCTACAGCTTCTCCCGCATGTGCCAACGAACGGCGGCTCATCAGCAAGGCGGCATCGGCCCGGAGTTGCGTTGCCGTTGTTCTGGTCGGCATCTCGGCCGACGTCTTCTGCATACTGCCCGGTAAATCGGTTTTCTGGTGCGCAATATCCGAGGCATCGTTCGGACTCGCATCTTCCCCGCCCTCTCTGATCCAGTCTTCGCAATGCTCGAGTGAACGTCGAAATTCCTCTCCCAGCTCGCGAGGCAGCTCGATGACAATACGCGTGGTATGCACATCAGGCTCACTGATTCTCAATGAACGACGATCGTAGGCTCGCATTGCGGCATGGGAATCGCTGACATCCTGTCCGTGCTGCATGGCAAGCCGCGCGTCCTCATCACGATCGATATCATGGCGAAAACGAAGACAGTATTCGCGGGTTTCCGACACGGACAATGCGAGCGTTGCCAGCGCAAATTCCGCATCGGTTTGTGGTGTGGCCACACGCGTCACTTCACGCAGCTGCGAAAAGGAAATCTGCCCCAGAGTGAACAGGGATTCGAGAATCGGCAGGTCCTGCAGGGCTCGCCCAACTCGCAGTTGTTCCGATGCATTGGTCTTGGCAATTCCCAGATGGACATCCATCCAGACAATCATGCTGCGACAACCATCTTCCTTGTAGCGTTCCGCCTCATCAAACCGGACTTGCAATTTCAGTTGCTCGGCGAGGTTCCTGTCATTGGTACGGGAAAGCGACCTCAGTCGCTTGCCGATGTCCGTGTCGGAATCATCCTGCGGTTCGGACGGCTGACCACTGATCTGCCGAATGCGCTCACGCAGCTGCTCCACTTTCTCCGCTCTGTCCGATGATGCCTGACGAGCTCCTTCTATCAACGCCATGGCCAGACGGATGGCCTCTGCCTGCGTCACTCGTCCTTCCAGCTCTTTGTCGAAAGGCGTTGCCCTGGGGGGATGAGCTTCCGGTTGGCTGGCTGGTTCGCTGAATGCCTGTTCTACTTGCGCCTTGCGGGCTTTACGGGCCTCACCCTGCACCTCACCCTGCGCCTCACCCTGCGCCTCCGGTACCGACCCAGACCACCCTCTCGGCCCTCCTCCCATCACGCCAACACTCGAATCGTATTCCGAGGACTCTTCAGCAATGGCATTGTCATTCCAGAGCCATGACCATCCGGGATTACGCGTCTCTGACAAACCGCCCTCACCTTGCCTGGCGTGATATCGACTATTCATCGTGACTCCTTGTCTGACTGGGCATGTCGATAGTTTACGGTCAGGTATCGGCATCAAGATGTGATTCACACACAAAAACTGTAAATATAATCAGTCATCAGCATTCGTCAACACGGCAACGCAATATCGCCATCTGATCGCCATCAGATCGCCATCAGATCGCCATCAGATCGCCATCTGATCGCCCACTGCCGCCCACTGCCGCCCGCTGCCATCCGACTTCGCTACCCGCAATGCGAAGCAGATGCGTATCCTGATCGTTATCGCCACAAGCGGACTCAGATTCGCTGATCAGCAAACTCCCAAATCAGGTCAAACAGCGCTACCATGAGTGCTCGCAAGCTGATGAAGCCACTTTCCCATGCAACTTGTCGGATTGACTGGCGGCATCGCCAGTGGCAAATCCCTGGTATCCAGTACCTTCGAGCAGTTGGGTATTCCGGTCATCGACGCTGACTTGCTGGCTCGAGAGGTGGTTGAGCCAGGTAGCCGAGGATTGCAGGCTCTGGCGGCGCATTTCGGCCCGGACATCCTGACTTCCGGTGGTGAACTGAACCGCGCTGTGCTCCGTAGTCTCGTGTTTGCCGACGAATCCGAACGGAAGTTCCTTGACGACACGCTGCACCCATTGATCCGCCAACTGTCTGATCAACGCGTGACTGCGTTGTCACAGGAGGCGCATCCCTACATCATCTTTGCAGTGCCATTGCTGCTTGAAACCGGTCAACAGGACCGTTTCGATCGCATCGTTGTGGTGGATGTCCCGGAGTCGGTGCAGATGGCCCGACTGCTGGCACGTGACGGCTCTTCCGAGAAGGAGGCGCGTGCCATTCTGGCTTCGCAGGCAACACGCGAGGACAGGTTGTCCATTGCCGACGATGTCATCAACAATGCTGGCAGTATCGATGACACCCGCAAGCAGGTGTCTGCGCTGCATGAGAAATACATCGCTGCGGATCTGCACCCAGACTGAGAGGCAGCGCTGGCGTCGACTGCAAGGGACGATCCTGCAACGGCCCACGCCCTACGCGAAACGTCCCACGCATAACGCACAACGCCCCACACCGACCAGTACCAACCGCCTATAAGCCCGACCCGCCGATCTACACCTCGGCCAGCAACTGATCCACGATCACCTGATTGGCTTCCGGAAATTCCAGATCAGCCAGGCCCCGCAGTGGCACCCATTCCAGGCGCTGTCCTTCCATCCCTTGCGGAGTACCCTCGAAGGCCAACACGTCCCAGAAATGCAGTCGCACCTGCTTGTCGGGGTAGCTGTGCTCGATCACCACACGTTCCGTACAGCGCGTCGCCGTGATGGCGATCTCCTCGACCAGTTCCCGCACCAAACCGGCCTGCAGAGTCTCACCGGGTTCCAGCTTGCCCCCGGGAAATTCCCAGCGATTGCCCTGATGCTGTTCGGGTTTGCGCAAGGCCAGCAACACCTGGTCACCGGAGTCGTTGAAAATGACGCCGGCAACGACGTCGATAACCTTCATTGACCGAGACTCAGGCGGATGTGCAGGAATCTGACAGAGGCAGGCCGATCAGCCTCACGAGCGATAATCGGCATTGATGCTGACATAGTCGTGAGACAGGTCGCTGGTGTAGATGGTCGCCTGCGCAGACCCTCGAGCCAGGTCGACCGTGACGTCGATCTCCTCACGAGCCATGACAGCCGCCCCTCTCTCTTCCGTATAACCTGCGGCGATACCCGCATTCTCGAAAGCCACGACATCACCGAGTGACACGGTCACTTTCGAGGCATCCAGAGAGTCGACACCGGCCTTGCCGATGGCCGCCAGCAGTCGCCCGACGTTGGCATCGCTGGCGAACATGGCCGTCTTGACCAATGGTGAATTGGCAATGGCGTAACCGACCAGCTTGCACTCCGCAGTATCGCGTCCGCCGGTCACCTTGACCGTGATGAACTTGGTAGCACCTTCGGCATCCCGGATGATGGCCTGTGCCAGATCACTGCAGACTCGGGTCAGGGCGGACATGAACTCGGCCCATTGCGGATGATCGGCATGCAATGCCTCGCCGACACCGGTGGCCACCAGCACACAGGCATCGTTGGTGGATGTATCACTGTCCACCGTTATCGAATTGAAGGACACATCAACCGATTCCCGCAATGCCCGATTCAGGTCGTCCTGACCGATGGTGGCATCGGTGAAGACATAACTCAGCATGGTTGCCATGTTCGGCTGGATCATGCCGGCGCCCTTGGCCATCCCGGTAATCGTCACGTCCTGCCCATTGATGGTGACACTCTGTGAGGTCAGCTTGGGCTGGGTGTCGGTTGTCATGATGCCGCGGGCGGCGTTCTCCCATTGGGGCAAGGCCAGCTCTTCTGCACCTTCAAGCATGGTGGCTGCTCGTGCGATACCGGACCGCATGATGTCATCGGGCAGCAACTGACCGATGACACCCGTCGAGAATGGCAATACCGAGCCGGAATCCACACCCAGGGCTGCAGCCAAGGCCTGGCAGTGCCCATTGGCCATGTCGATCCCGGGCTGCCCGGTGCCGGCATTGGCATTTCCGGAGTTGATCAACAGTGCCCGCACCCGTCCATCGCAGGCTTGCAATTGCTCACGAGCCACCGACACCGGCGCGGCGCAGAAGGCGCTCTGCGTGAACACCGCAGCCGTGACGGCAGTTTCCGTCAGACTGGCCACCACCATATCGGCACTGCCGTTGGATTTGAGACCGGCCACCAGTGTGGCCAACGTGACGCCCCGAACCGGAGTAGCCGGGGCCAGATTCAGATTGACAGGCATGGCTCAGCCCAACTTCCCGTGGCAATTCTTGTACTTCTTGCCTGAACCACAGGGACAGGGCTCGTTGCGGCCGACCTTGGGCATGTCCCGTCTGACCGGCTGACTGGGAGCCGCAACCTCGCCACCGGCGGATTCGGCAGCGGCCTCTCTGGCGGCGGCTGCCGATGCCACGGCGGCATCACCCACTGCGTCCGCATCGCCTGCCAGGGCGCTGGATACTTCCCGGTGCTCATAGCTGACCTGCGTCGACTGCGAAGGGGCCTGGCGAGCAGCGGCCTGAGCCTGCGCCTCTTCCACCTGCTCGGCACTACGCACCTGCACCTTGCTCAGAACCGAGACCACCTGGCTCTTGTACTCGCCCAGCATGGTGGTAAACAGTTCGAAGGCCTCACGCTTGTATTCCTGCTTCGGGTTCTTCTGCGCATAACCCCGCAGACCAACGCTCTGCCGCAGGTAGTCCATACCCGCCAGATGCTCCTTCCAGCTGTCATCGAGCGCCTGCAGGGCAACGTAGCGTTCGAAGTTGCGCAGCCCCTCCGCACCCGCAGTGGCTTCCTTCTGGTCATAGTCTTCCACCAGCGTGCTCATGATGCGAGTGGTGATGTCTTCCTCGGGCAGGTTCGGCTCGGCATCCAGCCAGGCTTGCACATCGATATCCTGATTGGTCATGGTCTTGAGTTCATCACGCAGACCATCCAGATTCCACGCTTCCGCCAGCGATCCCGGTGGCACATAACGCGTGACCAGTTCGGGAATGATCTCCTCTCGAAGCTCATCCACCAGATCCCGCATGTTCTCGGTTTCCATGAGCTCGTTGCGCTGCTCGTAAACCACCTTGCGCTGATCGTTGGCGACGTCATCATATTCGAGCAGGTTCTTGCGCATGTCGAAGTTGTGACCTTCCACCTTGCGCTGTGCATTCTCGATGGCCTTGGTCACCCAGGGATGCTCGATGGCCTCGCCTTCCTCCATGCCCAGCTTCTGCATCAGATTGCTGACCCGTTCGCTGGCAAAGATACGCATCAGGCTGTCTTCCAGCGACAGGTAAAAGCGTGTGGAACCCGGATCCCCCTGACGGCCGGAACGACCACGAAGCTGATTGTCGATGCGGCGGGATTCGTGTCGCTCGGTACCGATGATATGCAGTCCACCGGACTTCAGGACTGCATCATGCCGTTCCTGCCATCCACTCTTGACGGCCACGGCATCCTTGTCACCTTCGGCGGCCGTCAGCATCGCTGCCAGTTCCGCCTCGAGACTGCCACCGAGCACGATATCGGTACCACGACCCGCCATGTTGGTGGCAATGGTGACCGCACCGGGCCGGCCGGCGTTTTCAATGATATTGGCTTCGCGCTCATGCTGCTTGGCGTTGAGCACTTCGTGCTTGATGCCTTTCTGCTTCAACAGACCGGACAGGTATTCAGAGGTCTCGATGGAAGTCGTACCGACCAGCACCGGTTGCTCACGTTTGGCGCAGTCCTCGATATCCTCGATGATGGCATCGTATTTCTCCCGCTGCGTCAGGAACACCAGATCGGCCTTGTCGTCTCGCACCATGGGACGATGGGTAGGGATGACGACCACTTCCAGACCATAGATGGACTGGAATTCGAAGGCTTCGGTGTCTGCCGTTCCGGTCATACCGGCCAGCTTGTTGTACAGACGGAAGTAGTTCTGGAAGGTGATGGATGCCAGCGTCTGATTTTCACGCTGAATGGTGACGCCTTCCTTCGCTTCGATGGCCTGGTGCAAGCCTTCCGACCAGCGTCTTCCAGGCATGGTGCGACCCGTGAATTCGTCCACGATCACGATGTGGTCGTTGTTGACGATGTAGTCGATATCCTTCTGGTAGATGGCATGTGCCCGCAAGGCGGCATTCAGGTGGTGCAGTACCGCAATGTTCGATGGGTCGTAGAGACTGGCGTCTTCCTGCAGAATGCCTTCTTCGATCAGAATCTCTTCGATTCTTTCCATGCCGGATTCGGTCAGGTGGACCTGCTTGCCCTTTTCATCCACCGAATAATCGCCTTCGCTTTCTTCATCGGCAGCCCTGTTCAGCTTGGGGACCACGGCATTGAGCTTGCCATAGAGCTCACTATCGCCATCTGCCGGGCCGGAGATGATCAGCGGTGTACGCGCCTCATCGATCAGGATGGAATCCACTTCATCGATGATGGCGAAGTTCAGGCCGCGCTGTACCCGCTGCTCTGGCGTGTGAGCCATGTTGTCACGCAGGTAATCGAAGCCGAATTCGTTGTTGGTACCGTAGGTGATGTCGCAGGCATAGGCCGCTCGACGATCGTCAGTTGACAGTCCGCCGACGATGACACCAGTCGACAACCCCAGAAAGCCGTACAGTTTTGCCATCCACTCCGAGTCACGTTGGGCCAGGTAATCGTTGACGGTAATGACATGAACCCCTTTGCCGCTCAGTGCATTGAGATAGACGGCAGTGGTCGCGACCAGGGTCTTGCCCTCACCGGTGCGCATCTCGGCAATCTTGTTGTTGTTCAGGACCATGCCGCCGATGAGCTGAACATCGAAATGACGCATGCCCAGTGCCCGCTTTCCCGCCTCTCGGGTGACGGCAAAGGCCTCCGGCAGCAGTTGGTCGAGAGTCTCCCCCTTTTCGAGGCGCTCACGGAACTCGACGGTCTTGGCGGCCAGCTCTTCATCGGACAGAGACTGCAGGCCAGGCTCCAGATCGTTGATTGCCGCCACGTTCTTGCTCAGACGTTTGACGGTGCGATCATTACTGCTGCCGACGAGTTTCTTGACCAGATTAGCTAACATGAATACCGACCTTAGATGGCAGCGCTAGGCTGCAGTTGCGCACCGCAATGGCTGTGGGTGCTCTAATACGTGCCATGCCTCCCGTGGCATGAACTCTTATTATTACATTTAACCTGTGCTGCTCGTCAGCTTCATCGAATGTAAAGCTGTGGGTCAAGCGACCGACCGTTGCGCCTGACTTCGACGTGCAGATGCGTTCCGGTGGAACGCCCGGTAGAGCCCATGGTGGCGATGGTCTGGCCCTTGCTCACGCGCGCACCCAATGGCACCAGATTGGCGTGGTTATGCGCATAGCGTGTCCGATACCCGCCCGGATGCTCCAGTTCCACCAGATTGCCATAACCTCCGTTCTTGCCCGAATACGTCACGATACCGTCCGCCAGTGCCATGATGCGACTACCTGGCTTGCCCCCCAGGTCCAGCCCCTGATGCAGCTGACGTCGTCCCGTGAACGGATTGACACGATAGCCGTAGCGCGAGCTGACATGCGCTTCGACCACTGGTAAACCGGATACCCTGAAATCATGCGCCAGGCGTCGCTCGCGATACACGCTTTCCAACCTGGCAGCCTGTTCGGAAATATGGACGAGGTTCCGTTTTACAAGCGGCAATGAAGCTTCCAGCGACGATATCGCCGAGCTCGATTGCCTGTGTCCGGCAAGCGGTCGCAGCGAATCGCGCCGGAATCCGGAAGTTTCGGACTCGTTCTGGCGGGAGTCCTCGTCGATGAAGAACTCCGATGCTTCTGCCGGTTCGAACTCGTCACTCGATTCCTGCTGCAGCGGCTTGAAGTCCATGTCCAGATCGAACTCGCCATCCTCCAGCTGCGCAACATCGGCAAGCCGCAGGAAGAGCACTCGCAGATTGACGATTTCCGCCTGCAGTCTGCCCAGCTCGGCGGCCAGCAACGATTGAGACCGCGCTGCAGCCATGGCCTCTCCGGTTTCGGCAGCGGCCAGCTGCGGCAGGTCACTTTCCGCATGCACGTCGCTGACCGACCACGGCTGCTGCATCGCCAGGGCGTATCCCAACGCGCCACTGCCGGCGACCAGACACAGCAGCATCAGAGTTGGAGCAATGCTCGAGCCGTGTTTTAATCTCCACAGCGCGAACCTGGCCAGCCTCAGACGCAATGCCATCGGCAGAAGCCTGATTCTTCTGCGCTCAGAGAATGTTTTCATGAAATCATTGCACAACCTGATCAACAAGACGACGCGTGCTGCCATGCAGCAGGACAGTCAGATGAAACAGGTGATTTCACGGATTGTGCCATCCACCTCCATGGCCCATATCAATTTCTGCAGGCTGGAAGCTGGACGACTGCGCATCACCGTGGATAATGCGAGCTGGATCGCAAAACTGCGATTCAGTGAGCGCCAGATTGTTGGCGCGCTGCGTGAGGCCAGAATGGACGTGGTCACACTCAGCTTTCACGTCGCCCCGGCTGAAACGCCGGTCAGCTGCGCCACGCCGCCAGCCATGGATCGCAGTTCCAACAAGGCAGCTCTTGCCCTGCTGGCGCTGGCTGAGAGCACGGCTCGGGCGCACAACGAAGAGGCAGGCATTGCTGATCCTCCGCCCCTTCCCGACGCTGGCGATCAACCGTCGACCGCGGGAGACAATGCGGAGAGTGACGACACGGTGAAGGATGGCGGCAATACGGCGCAGCCCGATGCTCGGACAACACACTCGGTGGTGCGTCCGGCGGATGACAGCCTGCGCCAGGAATTGCTGAAACTGGCTGCCAGACTCAGGGAAGAACCCTGACGGAACGCCCGGAAGTTCTGTCCTGAAACGCTATCTTGACTAGCCGACAGCTTCAGACGGCTGTACGTAGGAGATGGGCGACACTTCGGTGTTCTTGCCTTCGAACACGACTTCTTCCCAGCTCTGCGGCTGATTCAGGAGCTCTCGCACCAGCAGGTTGTTCAATGCATGACCCGACTTGTAACCATCGAAGGAGCCGATGATGCTGCGTCCCAGCAGATACAGGTCGCCAATGGCGTCGAGAATCTTGTGACGAACGAATTCGTTCTTGTAGCGCAGGCCGTCTTCATTGAGCACGCGATAATCGTCGATGACGATAGCATTGTCCATGCTGCCCCCGAGTACCAGATCACGCTTGCGCAGTTCCTCGATATCGCGCATGAAACCGAAGGTACGAGCACGACTGATTTCCTTCACGAATGACGTGGTGGAGAAGTCCACCTCGGCAGTACGGCTGTCACTCTCGAACACCGGATGATCGAAATCGATGGTGAACTTCACCTTGAAACCATTGAAGGGCTCGAAGCGTGCCCACTTGTCATCCACTCGAACTTCAACAGGCTTCTTGATGCGAATGAAACGCTTGGGCGCGCCCTGCTCGAGAATACCGGCTGATTGCACCAGAAACACGAATGGAGCTGCACTGCCATCCATGATGGGAATCTCGTCGGCACTGACATCGACATGGCAATTGTCAACTCCCAGACCGGCCAAGGCCGCCATCAGGTGTTCGATGGTGGACACACGAATGCCGTCACTGTTGTACAAGGAGGTGGCGAGTTCGGTGCTCTTGACGCCCAGGGCGTCGTTGCGAATGACAGCAGCCGGGCTCAGATCGGTACGACGAAATACAATGCCTGCATTGATGGGGGCCGGACTCAGAGTCAGGTAGATTTTCTTGCCCGTGTGCAGGCCTACGCCAGTTGCACGAATCGAATTCTTTAACGTTCTTTGTCGTATCACGATGTAATCCTGCTGCAACCGGGAAAGCTTGCCTATCTTGTATATAGCACCTCTGGCCAGTTTTTCAGGGCCAATGGATACATCAGGACAATGACAAACAGTTTACCGGTACAACCGCTACGCCGGCTTCCAGGAATCAGGAGCCCGGCTTGGTAGCGTCCGCTGTGGAGTCAAGTTTAATCCACTCCGGGAAGTACCCTTGTGGGGTACTCCCCAGAACCTCGGGAATGTTACTGGATAATACGACTGCCTGCTCAAACCTTGACCAGGTGTAATGCTGTACTAATCTGCCTGACGACGCAAAAATGCCGGAATATCAAGGTATTCCACGTCATGACCGCCGTTCGCAGGACCTGTTCCCTGAGCGCCGCGAGGATTCTTGCGAATCACGGTTGGTTTGTCATATCCGGCATAGGCCGCCTGGGCAGCGCTACCCTGATGGTTGGCATTCCCACCTTGTGAGTAGGCTGCCGCTGCACCACCAGCTGCAGCACGAGGCTGTTGCACAGAGCGTAACTGTTGTGCCTGAGCCTGATGACCCAGTCCGGTGGCCACAACCGTGACTCGCAGCTCGCCTTCGAGCGACTCGTCAATGGCAGTACCCACAACCACGGTTGCATCATCGGCAGCGAAGGAGCGAACCACATTGCCCACTTCCTCGAACTCACCGATGGCCATGTCCAGACCGCAAGTGATGTTGACCAGGATGCCGCGAGCACCTGCCAGATCGATGTCTTCGAGCAGCGGGCTGGAGATGGCCATCTCGGCCGCTTCAGTCGCACGCTCATCGCCACGGCCGACGCCGGAGCCCATCATCGCCAGACCCATTTCGCTCATGACCGTACGCACGTCGGCAAAATCGACGTTGATCAGGCCGGGGTTGGTGATCAGTTCGGCAATACCCTGCACCGCGCCTCGCAGAACGTC
Source organism: uncultured Granulosicoccus sp. (assembly GCA_947495035.1). GTDB lineage: Bacteria > Pseudomonadota > Gammaproteobacteria > Granulosicoccales > Granulosicoccaceae > Granulosicoccus. The sequence goes on along the minus strand of CANLXI010000002.1, from coordinate 150,625 downwards.
ATTGGCAGCACGGAAGGCGTCCAGCAGGCTGATGTTCTTGCCCAGAACGGACAACAGCTTTTCGTTGGGAATGGTAATCAGAGAATCGACGTGGCCTCGCAGCTCTTCGATACCGGCTTCCGCCGTACGCATGCGCTTGTTGCCTTCGAAGGGAAACGGCTTGGTGACAACAGCTACTGTCAGTACGCCCATTTCGCGAGCAATCTGCGCAACCACGGGAATGGCTCCGGTGCCGGTTCCGCCGCCCATGCCAGCGGTGATGAACAGCATGTCGGTCCCTTCGATCAGGTCCTGGATGCGATCACGATCTTCCATCGCGGCCTGACGTCCGATCTCGGGGTTGGCGCCGGCGCCCAGGCCCTTGGTGATGCTCTGACCGATATGCAGGACAGTCTGTGCATGCATGCCCTTGAGTGCCTGTGCATCGGTATTGGCGCAGATGAAGTCCACACCTTCAATACCGGACTGCACCATGTGCTGAACCGCGTTGCTGCCGCCTCCACCGACACCGACGAGCTTGATTACGGGGGAGTCATTGATTGAGTCAACAAGTTCAAACATCTTTAATTCTCCTAATCTTAGTTATATGAGTCGTACGTTCTCTATCGCGATCGGAATCTTGCGTTCCGTTTCGCTCCCGGGGTCTGCAAATGAACTACTGAACTTCGAACTGCAAGAAACTGCCTCTAGAAATTTCGCCGAATCCAACCCAGCAACTGCTTGATCAAGCCTTCTTTAGCAGTGGCAGGTTCAACCGGTTTGCTGCGTGGCGCCTTGCGGCTGCGCTGCCCGTAGAGCAGCAAACCCACGCCTGTGGCATGAATCGGGTTCCGAGTGATATCGGTCAGACCTTCGACATGCTGCGGCACTCCCAACCTCACTGGCATGTGGAAAATCTCCTCAGCCAGTTCCACAACGCCTTCCATCTTCGACGTACCACCGGTCAGAACCACTCCGGCGGCACAGGCATCTTCAAATCCGCTGCGTCTCAGTTCGCTCTGAACCAGACCCAGCAGCTCTTCGTAACGCGGCTCGACCACTTCGGCCAGCGTCTGTCGGGCCAGGCGGCGCGCATTGCGATCGCCAACACCCGGCACCTCGATCATGTCGTCCGGACTGGCCAGCTGGCGCAGTGCACAGGCGTACTTGACCTTGATTTCCTCGGCGAACTGCGTGGGTGTACGAAACGCCACTGCGATGTCATTGGTCACCTGATCACCTGCCACCGGAATGACTGCGGTGTGACGGATGGCGCCTTCGGTGAAAATGGCGATATCGGTCGTGCCACCACCCATGTCGACCAGCAGCACGCCCAGATCGCGCTCATCATCCGTGAGTACGGCATGGCTGGAGGCCAGTTGCTCGAGAATGATGTCCTCGACTTCCAGATCGCAGCGCTGGATGCACTTGGCGATGTTCTGCGAGGCGCTGATCGAACCGGTCACCAGATGCACCTTGGCTTCCAGTCGAACACCTGACATGCCGACGGGTTGATGGATACCGTCCTGGTTGTCGATGATGAACTCCTGGGGCAGGACATGCAGTACTCGCTGGTCAGCCGGAATGGCTACCGCCTTGGCCGCGTCCACGACACGCTCGACATCGTCCTGCTGCACCTCGGAGTTCTTGATGGCCACGATGCCGTGGGAATTGAGGCTCTTGATGTGCGAGCCGGCAATCCCCGCGAAGACGGACTGGATCTTGACCCCTGCCATGCGCTCGGCTTCCTCGACGGCCTTGCTGATCGCATTGACGGTGCTTTCGATGTTGATGACGACGCCCTTCTTCATTCCCTGCGACGGGTGAGACCCGAGGGCAATGAGTTCGACATTGCCGTCATCGTCTATCTCGGCGACCAGTGCGACTATCTTCGACGTGCCTATGTCCAGGCCGACGATCATCTGCTTGTCTGCTGTTGGATCCATTACGATATCTTGCTCATTGCAAAGCCCCTTGTGACGGGCGAGTCGGCTTTCCGTTCACATCGCTGCGCAGGTCCGCGACGATGCCTCCAAGGGCAAAACCATTGCTGTAACGCATGTCGAAGGTTGCCGATGACACATCCGTCTGCCGTTCGATCTTCGCCTTCATTCTTTCGTAAACGTCCACGAAACGCTGCATCCTGAGCGCCTGCTCTTCATAGCCAAGACGCACAGTGACGTGGTTGGACAGTACCAGGGTCCTGGATCCGCGCTCGTCCTCTTCCAGCTCCCTCAATGACAGACCGAACGCTGCCAGACTGGCTTCATAGCTGCGATAGGCATCCAGCAGCTCACTGTGCCTGCCATCGACACCGCGAATCTGTGGCAGGTCCTCGAACACTTCACGCCATTGATGGTATCGCGGGTTGTCCAGTTGCAGTTGTGGAGGTGCAAACAATTCAAGACGCTTGCTGAGCAGCTGATCATCGTTCCAGCGCGCACCGGGCTCATGCTCTTCCACATGCACTTCGATGCGACCCGGCCAGACGCGTCTTACCCGGGCGTGCGCAACCCAGGGCAGTTGCTCCACCGAGTGTCGAACATCGTCGATGTCCAGCCCATAGAAGCCCTTGTCGATGTACTGACCCACGGCGTCCTTCAACTTGTCTCGATCAACGTAATCCACGGTGCCCAGTATATCGACATTACTGACAGGAAATTGCTTTGGATCCTGCGCCAAGCCTACAACGCCAACTCCGACCCCAAGCAGGATCGCAAGACCCAGCGCACTGATTGTCCAGCGCATTCGGGGAGACTGGCGCAGCTGCGCCTTCGGCAGCACGGGGCCATTGCCCAGCAATTGTGCTACCGGCGCACTCATGCAGCCAACTCCTCGGTGCTCAGTGTGTCCGCGAGGATATGCAGACACAGCGAGGGAAAGTCCAGACCGGCTTCACGAGCGGCAATCGGTACCAGTGAATGACTGGTCATTCCGGGGGCCGTGTTGCATTCGATGAAGTTCGGCTGCCCTTCGGCATCGAGCATGAAATCGACTCGTCCCCAACCGCGACAATCCAGTGCGGAAAAAGCGGTAAGCGCCATCTCCTGAATGGCCGCTACCACGTCTGCCGGCAGATCGACCGGGCATTCATACACCGTGTCGTCAGCCAGGTATTTCGCCTTGTAGTCGTAGAACTCATCGGCGCCCTTCATGCTGACCAGCGGCAATGCCACACCACCGATGATGCCGGCAGTGACTTCGATACCGGTCATGCGCTGTTCGATGAGAACGGGGCCATAGCGCCGCGCCGCCTTGAATGCCTCGGCCAGCTGCTCAGCCTTGTTCACCATGCTGACGCCGATGCTGGAACCCTCATTGGTCGGTTTGACCACGAGCGGATAGCCGATGACGCTGGCCGCCTGCTCGGCTTGCTCGAGTGAAAAGACTTCCTGCGCCGCCGGTGTCACCACCCCTTTCAGCGAAACCAGCCCCTTGGCACGCCACTTGTCCATGCACAGGGCGGAAGCCAGAACACCGCTGCCGGTATAGGGAATGCCGGCCAGCTCCAGCGACCCCTGGACGATGCCGTCTTCTCCGCCTCTGCCATGCAGGATCAGGAAGGCGCGATCGAAGCGACCGTCATTCAATACGGCAGCTATGTCCCTGCCGGCATCCACGGCATGGGCATCGACGCCGGCTGATGTCAGCGAATCGAACACTTGCTGACCACTCATCAGGGAGACTTCGCGCTCCGCCGACCAACCGCCCATGACCACGGCAACCTTGCCGAACTGCTCTGGCCTGATGGTCAGTTTCTGCAGGATGTGCTCAACCACGAGTTGTTCCCTCCTGGCCGGCACCGGCATCGACAGCGAAATACTCGGGCAGAGTCTGCGCAAGCGCACCGACATTGCCGGCTCCCAGGGTCAGGACAATGTCACCGTCACGGATGATTCGCTCCAGAGCGACCGGGGCATCATTGATGTTCTCGATGAAGATCGGCTCGACCGCACCGCGGTTGCGAATGGCTCGTGCCAGAGCTCGGCCATCGGCACCATTGATATGTTCCTCACCCGCCGCATAGACTTCGCTGAGCAGCAGAACATCGGTCAGCGACAGGGCTTCGGCAAAGTCCTCGAACAGATCGCGGGTGCGGGTGAAACGGTGCGGCTGGAAGATCACCACCATGCGCCGATCCGGCCAGCCACCCCGAATGGCCTTGAGTGTGGCTGCCACTTCTGTCGGATGATGACCGTAGTCATCCAGCAGCTCGGCAGTGCCTCCGGCAAAATGCAACTGACCGTGTGACTGGGCGCGTCGCCCTACGCCCGCAAAACGAGACAGCGCACGCTTGCTCGACTTCACCGGCACACCGAGTTCGAGCGCCACGGTGATGGCAGCCAGGGCATTCAGTACATTGTGCCTGCCCGGCATGTTCAATGCGATGTCGCGAATCTCGCTACTGACGTCGCCACCATCATCGATGCGTACATCGAAGTACATGCGCAAGCCTTCCTGCCGCACATTGGTCGCCCGCACATCGGCTGACTCATCGAAACCATAGGTGCGTACCGGCCGACCGATGCGCGGCAGTACATCCCGGATGTGCTCATCATCGATGCAGAGTATGGCCAGGCCGTAGAACGGCAGATGCATCAGGAAGTCGACGAAGGTCTGCTTGAGCTTCTCGAAGTCACCGCCATAGGTCGTCAGATGATCGGCGTCGATATTCGTCACGATGGACATTACCGGCTGCAGATACAGGAAGGAAGCGTCACTTTCGTCAGCTTCGGCCACCAGCCATTCGGACTGGCCCAGATAGGCATTGGTGGATGAGCTGTTGAGTCGCCCACCGATGACATAGGTAGGATCCATGCCACCTTCGGTCAGCAGGCTGGCTACCAGGCTGGTGGTGGTGGTCTTGCCATGGGTGCCGGCCACGGCAATACCCTGCTGGAACCGCATCAGTTCCGCCAGCATCTCTGCGCGGCGAACCACGGGAATGCGCATTTCGCGCGCCCTGAGCAGCTCCGGGTTGTCTTCCGGTACGGCCGTAGAAATGACCACGACATCGGCATCCTCGACATGCTCTGCGGCATGCCCCTGCATGACCTGCACCCCCAGACCCCGCAATCGCTGCGTCAGCGCATTGCTACCCAGGTCCGACCCGCTGACGCGAAACCCCAGGTGGTGCATGACTTCGGCAATACCGCCCATGCCCACGCCGCCGATACCGATGAAGTGCATGGCACGAACGCGACGCATCTGACTTTTCACGATTGGCGCGATATCAACGACCATCAGCCTGCCACCTCCAGTAGCGCATCGGCGACCACTTCGGCGGCCTTGGGTACGAAACAGCGTCGTGCCGCATCACTCATTGCCTGCAGACGTGAGCGATCGGCGGCCAGCTGAGTCAGCTCGCTTGCCAGTGTGTCTGCCGTGAGTGATGTCTGTGGCATCAGCACCGCTGCACCATGACTCGCCAGATGCTCGGCATTGCGGGTCTGGTGATCATCCACGGCATGCGGAAAGGGCACCAGAATGCTGGGCATGCCCAGCGCCCCCAGTTCGGTTACCGTCATGGCCCCACTGCGACAGATCACGATGTCCGCATCACGATAGGCTGCCGCCATGTCATCGATGAACTCGGTCACCTCGATGTGGGCTGCACTGTTGCCAGCCGTCACTGCCTGATAGCCGTCCCGCACCAGATCGCCATCGATCACACCGGACTGATGGACGACCTTCACCGGCGTGGCCAGGCTTGCAATGGCCGCCGGGACGGTCTCGTTGAGTGCCCGGGCACCGCGGCTGCCACCCACCACCAGAATCCGCAATGGGCGGCTGCTGTCACTTTCGGTGTGATGTGGCATGTCAGCCAGCCGGGCGATATCTGCCCGCACCGGATTGCCGACGACCTGCAAGGCCTGTCGCTCGTCGAAAGCACCGGGAAAGGCTGCGAAAACCCGTCGAGCCCGCCCGCTGAGCCAGCGATTGGTCATGCCGGCGACCGCGTTCTGTTCGTGCAGCACCAGAGGGGTCCTCATCAACAGCGCGGCGATACCAACCGGGCCGGAGACGAAGCCGCCCATGCCCAGAACCGCACGCGGCTTGAGAGAATGGACCAGTCGCAGACTCTGCGCACAGGAGCGCAGCAGTTTCAGCGGCCCGATCAAGGTCTGCAGCAGATTCTTGCCGCGCAGCCCCGCCACGGAAATCCAGCGAATATCGATGCCGGCAGCAGGCACCAGACGGGCTTCAAGCCCTTCGCGGGTGCCCAGCCAGATGACCGGAACATCGCGTTGCCGCAGCACTTCGGCCACGGCCAGCGCCGGGATGACATGCCCACCGGTACCACCTGCCGCCACCAGAACCGGACGGTTCATGAGCCACCTCCGCCGGGAAGTTTCTGACGGGCGCGCAAGCTCAGATTCGCCTCATCGCGCAGTTCCTTCTCGACACGCAGCAGCAGGCTGAAGGTAATGACGAATACCACGGCACTACTGCCGCCGTAGCTCATCAATGGCAAGGTGATGCCCTTGGTGGGCAACAGGCCCAGATTCACTCCGATGTTGATGAACGACTGCAGTCCTATCCAGGAACCGATCCCCATGGCGAGGAATCCGGCAAAACGGTTGCCCTGCCGATCGGCAATCCTTGCCAGACGGAAACTGCGCCAGACGATGAAGCTGTAGAGCAGTATCAAGGCCACGGCACCGATCAGCCCGAGCTCTTCGCTCAGCACTGCAAACAGGAAATCGGTGTGGGGTTCCGGCAGGTAGTCGAGCTTCTGTATGCTGTTGCCGAAGCCGACGCCGGTCAGACCGCCGGTACCGATGGCTATCAGGGCCTGGCTCAACTGGTAGCCATTGCCGTAGACCATGTCGGGGGCAAAGGGCTCGGTGAAGCTCATGAGGCGAGCCATGCGATAGGGGGTGCTCAGGATGAGTGCGGAGCCCACCACACCCAGCACGGCCACGATGGCCAGAAACTGGCTGAAGCGCACACCGGCCACCAGAATCATGATGATGGAGGTCGCCACGATGACCACGGCAGCCCCGAAATCCGGTTCCCACAGCAGCAGCCCGCCTGCCAGGCAGATCAGCAGCAAGGGCCTGAAGAAGCCACCGAAGGTGGTCTGCACCAGATAGCCGCGACGCACGAGGTAGCCGGCCAGATAGACAATCACGAACAGCTTGACCGTTTCGGACACCTGAACAGTGAACAGGCCCAGATCGATCCAGCGCCTGGCACCGTTGACCGATTTGCCGATACCGGGCACCAGTACCAGCACCAGAAAGAACAGCGATACGATGATCATGTGCGGACCATACCTTTCCCATACCGACAGTGGCAGACGGAAGGTGATCAGGGCAGCCATGCAGCCTGCGGCGAGAAAGAACAGCTGGCGCATCACGAAATAGAACGGTGTGCCATAGGTCTTTTCGGCGATGGACATGGAAGCCGAGGCGATCATCAGGGCACCGAACATGGCCAGCGTCAGGATCGCGATCAGCAATGCATGATCGGCCAGCCGGAAACCACTGCCTTGTGACGGAGCCTGTCTCATGGGCCCACCAGTCAGGGTACGACCTGTCGCAACATTGGAAATCAGTGCGCTCATGCCGCCAGCACCTCTTCGACTGCGGCGGCAAACTGCACGCCTCGATCCTCGAAGTTGCGGAACATGTCGAAACTGGAGCAGGCCGGCGACAACAGGACGGCATCACCCGCCTGTGCCTGCTGCCGGCACAGCTTGACCGCCTCCAGCATACTGTCGGCGTCGAGAATGGTGGTCGTCCCTTCGAGTTGATGGGCGATGCGATCGCGGTCGCGACCGATCAGCACCAGTGCTCTGACATGCTCTTCGATGACAGCCCGCAATGGCGTGAAATCCGCATCTTTCGAGATACCGCCGGCAATCAGTATCACCGGTCCGGGCATCGCGCGAATGGCCTTGATGCAGGCATCCACATTGGTCCCCTTGGAGTCGTTGTACCAGCGGATACCCTCGTCTTCCCCGACAAACTGGGTGCGATGTGGCAGCCCGGCAAATCCCGTCAGGCCACTGCTCAGGGCGGTAAAGGGAATGGCCAGCGGTTCGATCAGTGCCAGCACGGCCAGTGCATTGGCGGCATTGTGATCGCCGGGCACGGACAATTCCGACTGCGGCAGCAAGGCGTAATGATCATCGCACAGCCAGATGGTCTCGTTCCTGAGGGTGCGATGCCAGCGGGCGGTATCGCTGTTCGCGCCGCCCATGTCCAGCGTGAAGTAATCACAGGACATCTCGGAAGCGTCAGGCCAGGTTCGCTGGTCATCCAGATTGGCCACGCAATGATCGGCCCCCTGGTAGATCGTGCGCTTGACAGCCGCGTAGTGATCGATGTCCGTATAGCGATCCATGTGATCATCACTGATGTTGAGTACAGCGGCTGCCAGAGGCTTCAGCGACCGGGTGGACTCCAGCTGATAGCTCGACAGTTCCAGAATGATGACATCCGGTTGCTCATTGAGACTGTCCAGAGCGGGCTGCCCGATATTGCCGCAGGCCATTGCATTGATGCCGGCACTCTGCAGTACATGAGCAATCCAGGACACCACACTGCTCTTGCCATTGGACCCTGTCACGGCAATGACCGGCACTTCGACCGCACCGGCAAACAGCTCGATATCACCAATGACATCGATGCCTGCCGCCAGCGCTGCGGACACCGCCGGATTCGCGCGAGGCACCCCGGGGCTGAGAACCAGAAGCTCATAGGTACTGAACAGGGACAGATCGAAGGTGGTATGCACCTCACAACCGAGGCTGACGGCCAGAGTCTGTGCCACCTCTTCCCCGCACTCATCGGCCACATCGAAGCCGATTCCCCGAGCACTGAGGAAGCGGGCAACCGATGCGCCGGTCACGCCATAGCCGACGATCAGCACGCGCTTGTCTTGTAGTTCGCGCGGATCCATCAGCGTATCTTCAGGGTGGACAGACCCACCAGTACAAGAATGACGGTAATGATCCAGAAGCGCACGATGATGCGTGGCTCGGGCCAGCCCTGGAGCTCGAAATGATGGTGAATCGGTGCCATGCGGAAGATGCGCTTGCCTCTGAGCTTGAAGGAGGCAACTTGCAGGATGACCGAGACCGCTTCCAGCACGAATATTCCGCCCATGATGAACAGCACCAGCTCCTGTCGCACCATGATGGCCACAGCCCCCAGGGATGCACCGATGCTCAGTGCTCCGACATCTCCCATGAAGACCTGGGCCGGATAGGTGTTGAACCACAGAAATCCAAGACCGGCCCCAACCATGGCACTGCAGAAGACGGTCAGCTCGCCCGCTCCCTTGATATTGGGTATGCCGAGGTAGCCGGCAAAGATGGCATGTCCGGCCAGGTAGGCAATCAGGCCGAGACCGGCGGCAACCATCACGGACGGCAGGATCGCCAGCCCATCCAGACCGTCGGTCAGGTTCACGGCATTGCTGCTGCCCACGATGACCAGGAAGGTGAATGGAATGAACATCCAGCCCAGATAGACGGCAGCATCCTTGAAGAACGGCACGATCAGTTCCAGCTCGGCACGCTCGCCGGCGGTGACATACAGCACGACGACGGCAGCACCGGCGACCAGTGTCTGCCAGACCAGTTTTTCGCGCGCCGTCAGACCGACAGAGTTGGACAACACCACCTTGCGGTAGTCATCAACCCAGCCGATGGCACCGAAGCCGATGGTGACGAACAGGATGATCCAGACCTGACGCACGCTCAGGTCCGACCACAACAGGGTGCTCAGGGACACGGCCAGGATGATCATGGCACCACCCATGGTGGGTGTTCCCGCCTTGACCAGGTGCGACTGTGGCCCATCGTTGCGTACCGACTGCCCGATCTTCGCGGCGGTCAGCCAGCGAATCAGTCCTGGTCCCACCAGCAGACAGATGACCAGTGCCGTCAATGCCGCAAAGATGGCCCGCAGCGTGATGTACTGCAGCACACCAAAGCCGGGATCCAGCTCCGTCAGCCATTGTCCGATCAGCAGCATCATGAGGATGGCTCCTCGGCCACACCGCTGACCCGCGCGCCAGCAGCGGTCGGCATCAGAGCCTTGATGACGCGCTCCATGCGAGCACTGCGAGACCCCTTGACCAGTACCGTCGTGTCCGCCCCCAGGCGCTCGCTCAGATCGCTGATCAAGGCCTCCTGGTCAGCGAAATGTCCGCCTGCAGGCGCCTCGTCGCCGGCGAAGGCCTTCCAGGTAGCCGACGACAGGGGACCGGTGGCCCACAGGCCGTCGATACCACTTTCCCGGGCATAGGCACCGAGCTGGGTGTGCAAGGCTTCAGCGTTCGCGCCCAGCTCGGCCATGTCGCCCATCACCAGGTAGCGGGTGCCGTCATAGCGCGCCAGCACATCCACGGCCTGACGGGCTGAGTCAGGGTTGGCGTTGTAGCTGTCATCGATCAGTTTGGCCCCACGCAGTCCCGGCTTCTTCTCCAGCCTGCCGGGAACCGGGCGAACGTTTTCGAGTCCTCGCAGAATGTTCTCGGGCTGCACGTCAAGGCACTGTACCGCAGCAACGGCGGCCAGCGCATTGAGCCGATTATGGTCACCACTGAGCTGGAAATTCGGCTTGAGGATCTGCCCCATCGTCCTGATCGCCAGTCCGGGTTCGGCTACCGCCTGAACATCAGCGCTCCGTGCAAGGCCGAATTCGCGCACATGGCAATGCGAGGCAGCCTGACGCATCACATCGGCAAAGGCATCATCGGCATTGATGATGGCATAGCCTTCGGGTTTGAGCCCACCGAAGATCTCCGACTTCGCCGCAGCAATCCCCTCCACGCTGCCAAAGCCTTCCAGATGGGCTTCACCGATCTTGGTGATCAGCGCCACATCGGGTTCGGCAATACGCACGAGATGAGCGATCTCGCCGGCATGATTGGCCCCCATTTCGATGACCGCATAGTCGTGCTCTGCACGCATCTCGAGCAGCGTCAGTGGTACGCCGATATCGTTGTTCAGGTTGCCTCGCGTGGCCAGCACCGGACCCAGCTGTCGCAGAATGGTGGCAATGATTTCCTTGACCGTGGTCTTGCCGTTGCTGCCGGTAACGGCAATCAGCGGTGTTTCGAAGCCGCGCACCCAATAGCGCGCCAGTCGACCAAGCGCGTCGCGAGTATCGGCAACGCGCAGCTGTGGCACCGTGGTGTCGAGGTCTTCGTGCACCAGAACGGCAACCGCTCCGGCCTCCACCGCCGCCTCGACAAACTCATGACCATTGAAACGATCACCCTGAATGGCCACATACAGGTCGCCGGGCTTCAGCGTGCGCGTGTCGATGCTGACGCCGCTGAAGTCATCGGCAACAGCAGTGCCGCTGGCTGGCGCTACCAGTCTTGCCTGCAGAGGTGCCAGGCACTCCTTGATTTCCAGACGGAAACTCACGATGCCTGCTCCAGCGCGGCCAGCGCTTCAACACGATCACTGAATGAATGACGGGTGGTACCGATGATCTGGTAATCCTCGTGGCCCTTGCCGGCGATCAGTACCAGGTCGTCACTCGCGGCATGCGCGATGGCGTAGGCTATGGCCTGTGCCCTGTCGGCGATCACCTGTACGGCCTCCGGCTGGCGAAAGCCCTGCAGGGCATCGGCGATGATGTCTTCGGAACGCTCGGTTCGAGGATTGTCATCGGTCAGCACGACATGATCGGCCGCTTCGGCGGCGGCGGCCATCGGCGCCCGCTTGCCGGGATCGCGATCGCCACCGCAGCCGAAGACAACCCACAAGCTGCCGCGGCAGTGCACTCTGACCGCATCGATGGCCACGGCAAGCGCCTGCGGCGTGTGCGAGAAATCGATGACAACCGTCGGCTGATTATCGTGGCCGAGACGCTCCATGCGGCCGCAAACCGGAGTCACGGAGGCCAGTGCGTGACGCGCCTGATTGGCAGCGACACCGCAGGCACGCAGACAGCCGTAGCAGGCCAGCAGATTGTCGACATTGAAGCGCCCCAGCAAGGAGGTATCGACATCACCGACAGCATCGCCTTCGGCCAGTGAGAAATGCAGACCACTGTCGCTGGCCCGGATGTTCGTTGCGCGGATGATGCAGGCTCTGCCGGCAGACTCGGAAACTTCCGTCGAGGCGTCGCCATGAAATGCGAACTGTGCGAGTCCTTCGCCCTGCGTCAGCAATTCCCGGCCCAATGAGTCACGACCATTGACCACCATCGCCTCCAGCCCGGGCCAACTGAACAGACGTGCCTTGGCCGCTCGATAAGCCTCGAGGCTCTGGTGATAATCCAGATGATCACGCCCGAAGTTGGTCAGCACGGCCACATCCAGCGCCAGCCCATCGAGGCGCCCCTCGGCCAGGCCGTGAGATGAGGCTTCCAGGGCAACCGCCCGGGCCCCCTGATCCCTCATGACAGCCAGCATGCGATGCAGACTCACTGCGTCAGGTGTCGTCAGTTCGGTCGACTGCAGTTGCTCTCCCAGCCCCCACCCCAGAGTGCCGATATATCCGCAAGGCTGATCGATGGCCGTGAGAGCCTGCGCAATGAAGCGGCACACCGACGTCTTGCCATCGGTGCCCGTGACGGCGATGAGCTTCAGGGCACGATCCGGCTGTCTGTAGAAGCGCGACGCCAGACGCACGTAATGGCTGTCCAGGTCCTCGATGGCGACCAGCGGCACCTGCTCTGCACGCAGACTATCGACTGTGGAGGCATGCGCTGACATGACATCCCGGGAACACAGCACAGCAACGGCACCGGCGGCAACGGCCGCTTCGGCGAAACACATGCCATGGGTGGTGCCTCCGGCCAGGGCCAGATACAGATCACCGGACTGGACAAGACGGCTGTCCTGACTGAGACCCTGCAGTTGCAATTTCGGCAAGCTCTCGCAGGTGTAGTCGGTCAACAGTGAATCCAGCGTCCATATCGGGGAAGTGGCCATCATCAGGAGCGACCACCATTGTCGATCTGCTGAGGAATGAACTGAACGGATACCTGGTCGCGCGAGCCGTCGATATCATCCGGCTCGACCCCTTCAAGACGCAAGCCGTGCGACATGACTTCCGCGAATACCGGCGCGGCCACGGCGCCCCCGAAATGTTTGCCATTCTTCGGATCATGCACAACCACCACGGCGGCAAGCTGAGGATTCGTCGCCGGCGCAAAGCCTGCGAAAACCGACACATAGCGGTCTTCGGCATAGCCGCCGGATTGTGATCTGTGTGACGTACCAGTCTTGCCGGCCACACGATAGCCGGGAATCCTGGCCTGCTTGCCGGAGCCTTCGATGACAACCGATTCCAGCATGCGCTTCACATCGTGGGCGATATCTTCATCGATGACTGAATGGCCGGCCGGCACAGTGTCCGAATCCTGAGCCAGGAAGGACACAGGCATCATCACACCGTCATTGGCCAGTGCTGCATAGGCATGGACCAACTGCAAGGCTGACACCGAGATGCCATAGCCATACGACACACTGGCCTGCTCGATGTGGTGCCACACGGCCGGCGGATTGAAGTAGCCATCGACCTCGCCCGGAAACTCGCTACCGGGCGGTCGGCCGAAACCGAAGGAGTCGAACACCGACCACATCTGCTCGGCTTCCAGCTGGCGAGCCACCTTGCTGATACCCACATTGCTGGACTTGGTGACGATACCGGTCAGGTCCAGCCAGCCGTGATCCTTGCCATCGTCACTGATGACGTACTTGCCGATGCTGTAGTAGCCCGGTGAGGTGTAGACGATATCCTCGGGCTTGAACTTCCCGGAATCCAGCGCCGCAGCAATGGTGAAAGGCTTCATGGTCGAACCCGGTTCGAACACATCGGTCAGTGAGCGGTTGCGCTGACGCCCGCCAACACGATCTGCCACGTCGTTGGGGTTGTAGGTGGGATAGTTCACCATGGCCATGACTTCACCGGTCTTCACATCCATGATCACGATGGAACCCGATTCGGCTGCATTTTCACTGACCGCTTCCTGCAGTGCGCGGTTGGCAAAGTACTGCAACTGCCGATCGATGCTCAGTCGCAGATCCTTGCCGGGAACAGCCGGATCGATGACATTCATGCCGGCGATTTCACGCCCCTTGCGATCCTTCAGGATTCGGCGCAGTCCGGGTTTGCCGGAAAGCCAGCTGTCGTAGGCCAGCTCCAGACCTTCACGTCCGGTTTCATCGATGCCGGTAAAACCCACGACATGGGATGCAGCTCCGGCGCTGGGATAGTAGCGACGGTACTCGGATTGAACGCCGAGACTCTTCAGATCCAGCGCCATCACCCGGTCGACCAGTTCGGGAGCAACCTGTCGCTTGATGTAGGCAAACACCCGACCCTGGCTGGCAGCCCTGGCCATGCGCTGCTCCAGCTTGTCGGGATTCTCACCCAGCAGCGAGGCGGCCTGACGAAGCTTTGCCGGTTGCGCAGACAACTCGGCCGGATTGCCGAACAGCGACGGAATCGGCGCACTGATGGCCAGTGGATCACCGTGTCGGTCCAGCAGATCACCGCGACTGGCGGGAATGGCCACCGTACGGATCTGCCGCTGCTGACCTTCGTTGCGATAGAACTTGTCATTGATGATCTGCACCTGCACCGCGCGGCCAATCAGCGCCAGTGCCAGACAGGCGAAACCGAACAGCACCAGACCTCGACGTCTTGACCAGTCCGAGGCGGGTGATTCCTGTATGTCTGTGTATTGTCTGCTCATGGTCAGCGCACGATCATGACCGTACCGTCCAGAGCCGGATAGGTCATGTCCAGTCGATCGCGAGCGGCTCGTTCAACTCGCCCGTGTTCCGAAAAGGTGCTCTCCTCGATCTGCAGCTGACTCCATTGCACGTCGAGAGCGTCGATGATCTTCTGGCTCTGGCTGACCTGCATGTAGGCGCGCGTACTCAGATATTTCGAATACAGCACCATCATGGCCGAGCAGAAGCACAGCGCCGTGAGCAATACCAGTGTCAGTGCCATTCGGTTCATGCCACACGCTCCGCCACCCGCAGGACTGCGCTGCGCGCCCGCGGGTTGTCTGCCAGTTCATCCTTGCCGGCCTTGATGGCCTTGCCGACCAGCTTCCAGGGGTGCGTATCAACCGCCGGTTGTGGCAGATGCCGCGGTATGCGTGCATCCGGTACCGGGCTGCGCAGAGCCCGCTTGACCAGCCGATCTTCCAGCGAGTGGAAACTGATGACCGCCAGACGACCACCGATCCTGAGTACGTCAACAGCCGTGCTCAAGGCCTGCGATACGGCATCCAGCTCGCCATTGATACGAATGCGGATCGCCTGAAAACTGCGCGTCGCCGGATGATGATGCCTTTCCCAGCGCGGATGAGCAGCCTTCACGATCTCCGCCAGCTGCCCCGTGCGAAGAATGGGCTCGACAGCACGCGCGGCAATGATCGCACCGGCTATGCGCCGTGCGTATCGCTCTTCTCCGTACTCTCTCAGCACCTGCACCAGCTCACCCTCGTCTACGCCTGCCAGCCACTGCGCGGCTGACACTCCACTTGTCGGATCCATGCGCATGTCAAGTTCCCCGTCGCGTGAAAAGCCGAAACCACGCTCTGCCACATCCAGCTGCGGCGATGACACACCCAGGTCCATCAGCAACCCGTCCACTTCCCCCAACCAACCCTGCTTCTGCAGCACGTCCCGCATGTCAGCGAAGTTGGCCTGACAGATCGAGAACCTCGACTCGCCGGCAAACCGCTCATGCGCATCTGCAACGGCTTCCGGATCCCGATCCAGAGCCAGCAACTGACCGGCTTCTCCGAGCCGTGACAGCAGGTACCCACTGTGACCACCACGCCCATAAGTGGCGTCCACATACTTGCCTTGTGCGATCGGCGCCAGAAAATCGACGGCCTCGTGCATCAGCACGGGGACGTGACTTGCCACTGCCTTGTTGTCGCTGGCAACCATCAGAAGGAGATATTCAGCAGTTCAGCCGGCGCGTCGGCGGAATTCGGATCAGATTCTTCCTGCTTCCATTTTTCACACTCGTGCTCCCAAGCCTGCTCATCCCACAACTCGAATTTGTTGCCCTGACCAATCAGGAAAGCCTTGCGACCTATTCCCGCGTATTCCCTGAGCTCGGCCGGGAGCAACATCCGCCCCGTGGCATCCAGTTCCAGCTCGGTTGCATAACCGATGAACAGTCTCTGGACTTTTCGCGCTTCCGCCGAATGATTCGGCAGTTCCATGAGCTTGCGCTCGATTTCCTCGTATATGGCCATCGGGTAAATCAGGAGACAGGCTGCGGAGCGGTTGTCCACCGTGACGACCAGATCACTGATGGCGTTCTTTTCCAGATTGTCCCGGTGGTTCTTGGGCATTGCGAGGCGTCCCTTGGCGTCAACACTCAATTTTGTTATGCCCCGAAATCGCATGTTGTGTTGCCAAAAAACCCACTTTTCACCACCAAATGGCACTGGGCCCCACTATACGACCCCTGCACTGCACGGTCAATGAAAAACAGGCGCTAAGTCCATGTTTTTACTTGCAAAGCGGTATATTTATGTTACGCGAAAGGCATATAGCAATATCAATGACTTACAAGTGTTTCACAGAATTGAGGTGAGAAGAAGGGAGAATTGGTCCACATTTACTCGCACCCCTAGACGAACGTTGCAGAAAGTTTGCAATTGCCTGTCTGCCGCCACGAGCACAGCTCCAAACTCCCGTTGATCGCACGCTGCAGAGCCGAAAAACCTGCCCTTGACGACCAACGCTATCCACGAAACGGCAAGGACCAGAGAGCCGGTTCAGCGTCACCTGACACGTTTCCAAAATCGGAATCGCGTCACAAATCACCCGAACAAAACCCTGTTTCATTTCGATTCAGGAATCAGCCATACCGCCGTACTGACGGATACGGAACCAAGAAAACTGGCGAGAATGGACTGTGAAGGAAATAGAATTAGAGAACGTCAAGCGATGGATCACGACGAGCAATAACAAGGTGTCCCACCCGGTCTCGATCAACACGACCTGCCCGGGATGTCACATGAACGTTGCATTCGCCACCCGGCGCCGACACTTCGATGCGCAGCGCGACACACTGGCATTTTCGTCGGAATGTCCCTCCTGCAATCTGGTCACGCATTTCTGGATGACTCACATGAGCTCCCTGACCGATGGCAATGTGGAGGATGAACCCGCCTCCCTGTACATGCTGCCGACCTCGGAATCTCGCCTGAACCTGTCTGCCATCAGCGAGTTGCTGCCGGACAATGCCCTGCAGTACTGCGCCTCGACTCAGGATGTCTTCCAATCCGGGAATCACACGGCCACCCGGGTCATGGTCAAGTCGACCCTGGACTCGATATTCACCAGCTTTCTGCCCAAGGGCAACAGCCACTCCAGCCTGTTCAAGACCGTGCAGGACTCACTGCCTGCCGTGGGGCTGGACGAACCACTGATGAAGCTGGCAGCATCACTGAGAAAGGGAGAGCCTCTGGATCGGCTGCTCGCCAACTCCGACCCGGCCTCGCCGGAGACCGCTGAAGCCCTGATGAAACTGGTGGAGAAGCTGGTCCACTACCTGTACGTCATCCCCAGAGAGTTCCAGGAGCTGGACCAGCAACTGACCGAACTGAGCCAGCAACTGCCGGCATCCAGCGAGGCTGCCGGGGAGGATGTCGACCAAAGTGACAGCGAGGGCGCGACGGCGGAGACAGATCCCGACCAGCCGGAGGTGCAGGCCGGCGAACAGCAGCACGCGGCCTAGGGGCGCTGCAGGCGACTGCCAGCAAGCGCAGCCAATGAGGCATGATTCGTCAGAAAAAGGAGTTGGCCATAAGCCGGGTTCTGTCGAGGATCATCATTCATCTAGACGTCATGTCACCATGACGCTCAAGCGACCTACCCGGGAACAGCGCGGACCACGCCAACGTTCCCCTATTTGGTCTTGCTCCAGACGGGGTTTACCATGCCGTCGAATGTTGCCACCGACGCGGTGCGCTCTTACCGCACCCTTTCACCCTTACCGGTAACCAGCATGCCTTGCGGCAGTCTCGTTACTTAGGCGGTTTGCTCTCTGCTGCACTTTCCGTAGGCTCACGCCCCCCAGGGATTACCTGGCGCCTTGTCCTGTGGAGCCCGGACTTTCCTCCATCATCCGACCTGCTTGCGCAGACGTCTGACAGCGATGACCTGGCCAACTCCAGCGCGGATGGTATCACCGTCCCTGCAGCTTGAGGGCGCGATCGTAGGCTTGTTTCTTGGTAATGGCACACAACTCTGCAGCACACTTGGCCGCAGTCTTTACCGGCAGATGTGGCAACAGCACTGACAACGTCTTGTCCAGATCAACAGCCAGGGCCTGAGAGCCTTGCGCAGCACCATCCTCAGTCTGCCCGGCGACGACCAGAACGAATTCGCCGCGCTGCTGGTTGGCATCGTGCTCGACACGTTCCAGTACCTGCGACAAACTGCCGTGAATCAGCGTCTCGAAGCGCTTGGTCAGCTCCCGCCCAAGAGTCGCCAGCCGCTGCTCGCCGAACTGGGCGACCATGTCACGCAAACTGTCCACGATGCGGTGCGGGGACTCATAGATGACCAGCGTATGCGGCACCGCTTGCAATGCCTGCAACCAGCTCTGCCGGGCAGCACTGCGAGCAGGCGGGAAACCGACAAACTGAAAGCGGTCGGTAGGCAGGCCGGAGACGCTGAGTGCGGCGGTCACGGCACAGGCGCCCGGTATCGGCGATACCCGAATACCTGCCGCCTGACAGGCTCTGACCAGCTTGAAACCCGGATCACTGATCAACGGCGTACCGGCATCGGTGATCAGTGCCGCGGACGCCCCGGCTGTCAGATGCTCGATGACCGTGGCAGATCGAGCCTCTTCATTATGTTCATGCAGCGTCCAGACGCGGGTTTCGATGCCATGATGGCGCAGCAGGGGTAAACTATGCCGAGTATCTTCCGCGTAAATCCGATCCACCTGCTGCAAGATCCGGATCGCGCGGGCCGACATATCGTCACGATGCCCGATGGGCGTTGCCACAATGTAAAGAGTACTCTCCGACGACATGATTGACCTGACAAGCCTGCGACACCCTGTGCGAAGCCGTGTCCGACTGACGCTGGTGCTGTTGTTGACCAGCGCTCTGGCCGGCATTCTGACCGGCTGCGTCACCCCTGCCGGAGCACCGCTGGCTGACAGCCCGATGAATGCGAGAATAACAGACCCTGCCGCACGGCGGCAGCTGCAACTGGGACAACCGGTTGCCGCCGCCGACATCTACAGCAAACGGGCCGCCCGTAGCCGCAATGCCGAGCAACAGCAGGACTACCTGCTGCTGGCGGCCGAAATCCTGTTCGATCGCAATCTGGGCACCGAAGGCGCGTTGCGACTGGCCCAGGTACCGACCGATCTGGCGACGGCCGAACTGATGCAGCGGCGCGACATACTCGTTGCCAAGAATCACGTCTTCAATGGCGAAGCCGAAGCGGCGCTGGCAGCATTGCCGGACCCTGAGTTCATGGATAGCCCCTTCCAGCGGGCTCGCCTGTACGAAACACGCGCCCAGGCCTACAACCTGCTGGACGATCCGGACAACGAATTGATAGCCAGAATCGAGCTGGAAAACCAGATAGACAATCCAGACATCATCCAGCGAGGTCATGAGCAGATCTGGCAGCTTCTCACCGCTCAGCCGCAGGACACATTGCGCAGCATGACCACCAACGTGCGGGGCGATGTCTATCAGGGCTGGATCGAACTGGCCCTGATGCATGCCTCCGCCGGCGCCGATACCGGAAAACAACGCGACGGCGTCGAGCTGTGGCAGGAACGTTTCCCCGTTCATCCCGCCAACCCCGAATTCGTGAACGCCCTGTTCATACCCAACGGCTTCGACATGCAGACCGATGGCCAGCCGGTCTCGCAGGTGGCGGTATTGCTGCCTCTGTCAGGCAGCAATACCGCGACGGTCGCCGCTGCCATTCGCGATGGCATCGTCGCCGCCTACGAGCAGTCCGGCCAATCCAGGCCGACTCCGATACTGCGTTTCTACGATGTCGGTGACAACACCGGTTATGTTCGCACCGCCTACGACAATGCGATCAAGGACGGCGCTGATGCTGTTATCGGACCACTACGCAAGGAGGCAGTGGCGGCCATCGTGTCGCAACGCGAAGTGCCGGTTCCGACCATCACACTCAATACCGTGGAATCCTCGGGTCTGCGCGGGAACACCAGCAACATCATCCAGTTCGGACTGGCACCGGAAGACGAGGCCCGGGCAGCGGCCTCTCGAGCCATCGGCCTGGGCCTGAAAAATGCCATCGTGCTGCAGACCGGTGACTCACGCGGCGATCGTGAAACCCGCGCCTTTCAGGATGCCATGTTCCTGTATGGCGGCGACGTCGTGCATGTCGCCGTGCTGCCGGACGACAGCTACGACTACTCGACACAGATCAGGGAGGCACTGTCCATCGACAAGAGTGACAACCGCTTCCGCCAGCTCAGCAGCACCATAGGAGAAAAACTGTTCTTCGAGCCCTCCATCCGCAACGATGTCGATGTCGTCTTTCTTGCGATCACCTCCGAACAGGCTCGTTCCGTGCGACCGCAGCTGGACTTTTTCCACGCCCGCGACATCACCCGGCTGGGCACCTCTCGCGTAGCCTCCCTGAGTGATGACCAGAAGAACAATCAGGATCTGAACTCCATCTTCTATCCGGATGCCCCCTGGGTTCTGAGAGAATCCATGCAACAGGACCCCTTGTACCAGAGCATTCAGCAGAACTTCCCGTCTGCCGATGGAGCCTATGCCAAACTCTATGCATTGGGCGCGGACGCCTGGACACTGGTTTCGAACCTTGACAGCCTGACGCGCGGTGAGCGCCTGCAGGGCTACACAGGGGCACTGGAACTCAGCCCGGAAGGCCATATCCGGCGTTATCTGGACTGGGCCCAGTACATGGACGGCATCAGCACACCGGTGGAGAGCGTCGACGCACCGCCACTGCCATCCATTCGGGCTGGCAGCATCAGGAACTGATCGAGACCTGCCATCGCTGGCAGGAAGCCGCAGACACAGCCGGGACAACAGACAGGACTGACGGGGCTGGACGCCCCATCCGTTCAAGCGGACTTACAAGGCAGGGAGGCCTTGCAATGCAGACACGGGATCAGGGAAACATTGCCGAGAATCTGGCACGCTCATGGCTGCAACACCATGGCTATCGATTCATCGAGGCGAATTATCATCGGCGGGTCGGCGAAATCGACCTGATCATGCAGCATCCGGACGAACGTACCGTCGTGTTCGTGGAAGTGCGATTCCGATCCCGGCAGCAATTCGGTGGCGCTCTGGAGAGCGTCGATTTTCGCAAGCAGAGAAAGCTGCGGCGAACCGCCAATGCCTGGTTGCAGCAACATGCCGACGACATGACGCCAGCCCGAATAGACGTACTGGCACTATCCCCTGCCGATGAAAACACGCCCTTGCAGCAGTGCTGGCATTCTCATCAGGTGCTCTGGGTCATCAATGCCGTAGAAGAATGATCCTGCCATCCAGCTTGGCCGAGCAGCACCGCGTGACACTCAGAAGCTGGAGGCGGCTTTCCTTGACTTCGTCGTCTTGCCAGACTTTTTCGACTTGCCCGGCCGCTCGCGCAAAGGTGGAACCCGCTTCAGGACGTCATCGCGCAACAGATGCAGCAAACCGGCGGTGTACATGATCTGGTTGCGATTCACCGAGGCAGAATCGAACTCGCTGACACCCGACAACTTGCGCCGCAGCTTGAGCATGGATTGCTCCAGATAACCCACCGAGGTGCCCAGGGAATAGGCGATATCCTCTGTCGACAAACCGGAAGCCAGACCCAGCACATACCCCAACTGCTTGGTGTTGAATGTATCGAGAAGCGGTTTCGAGAAGGTGCTGGAAAAATCCGGTGTGGTCATTACCCGGTTGTGAAACAAAGTGGTCCGAGTCTCGAGTGCCGGCAAGGCAGCCTGCTTGAGCGCTTCGAACCCACTGCTTTCGCGACTGACGATGGACGCCGCAGCCACACCGCGCTCATCCGACATCAGAGGAATGGTCAGACCGTGTCTGAGACCGTAACTGCGGGCCACTTCCATGATCTCGCGACTGACAGCATTACGCAGGATATAGTCGCTGGCTATCTCACCGTCCCAGTCGAGCGTCTGCCGAGTCCCTTCCTGCAAGGCCACGATGAGTGGGTCGTACTTGAAGAATTGTGCTTGCTGGTAGTGATCCAGGAACGCCGACTCATAGCCACTGGATACGATATAGACCGGATTGATCTGGAATTCGGTCTGGATGATGGCCTGCGGAATGATGCTGTACAGAACGCCATCAAAACCCAGGCGAACGACTTCCTGTTGATAGATATCAAAGGCCGTCTCGAAGGAATCTGCCTTGAGCAAGGCCTCAACGTAATCGTGCAGACTGGCTTGCATGAGAATCATCCTGATGGTCGCAAGTTGTGCCCCGGCACATCAGAACCGCAATGAGATCATTGCCAACCCTGTCTGCCGAACTAACGAAAAATCATATCACCTGTGAACATGAATACCATGTAACACGCACGGTTTTGAGACTTTCTTCTCAGAGGCAGAATAGTTCCTCTCCAGCGTTTCGCCAGATTCCGATCCTACTTGACGATCTTCAGACTCGGCCTTTTGGCCTCCGCCGGTGGCTTGGGCGCCGTGTCAATGTCCGGCTTGCCGGGACCGTCGGGATTCGGGTCTGGTGGCGTTGTATCATCCTGTTCTCCAAACATCATGCCCTGTCCGTTTTCGCGCGCGTAGATGGCCAATACACTGACTACAGGCACATGGACATCCATGGCAGTGCCACTGAAGCGGGCGTTGAAGGTCACCGCCTCATTGCCGAGCACAAGACTGTGGGTGGCTTCGGGACTGATGTTGAGAATGATGCGACCATTCTCGACAAAGGCGCGGGGCACTTCCACCATCTCCAGGGAAGTATCCACCAGCATGTAGGGTGTGAATCCGTTATCCACAATCCACTCGTACAGAGCGCGGATAAGGTACGGTCGGCTGGACGTCATGAGTGCTCCATTTCGCGTTCTACAACGCTCAAACTGGCCTGAAAACCCGGGCGCGCAAACATGCGCCTGGCATACTGCATGACCGGTGCAGCTGCTTCAGGCAATACGATGCCATAAGCCGGAAGACGCCACAACAGCGGCGCCAGCGTTGCATCCAGTATCGAATATTCTTCACTGAAAAAATACGGCATGGCAGCGAACACGTCGCTGGCAGCCACCAGAGACTCTGCCAGCATGGCTGCCGCCTCGTCTGGATTTTTGTCCTGCCGAACGGCATCCGGCCGTAAAGAGTACCAGTCTACGCCAATGCGGTACAAGGCAAGACGGGTTCTGGCCCGGGAAACCGGATCGACCGGCATCATCGGCGGATGCGGATAACGCTCGTCCAGGTAGTCGATGATGACCCGGGCATCGTACAGCAGCAGCTCACGATCGATGAGTGTCGGCAGATGGCCCGATGGATTCAATCGGGAAAATTCCTCATCGGGCTTGCCGGGATCGAGATGTCGTACATCGGTAACGAGATCCTTTTCCGCCAGAACCAGCCTGACCCGATGACTGTGAATACTCGATGCATCCGAATACAACACCATGGCGGAATGTCGGTTAGCGCTCGCAGTCAATGGAAATCCTCTTCGTGAACACGATGGGCCATCCAGCGATGGCCCATGCGTATCGGATCACAATGCCAGTGCAGCATTGCCATCGCTGTCAACGCCTTACCGCAATGGCTATACGACGTCTTTCCAGTACTCTTTCTTGAGAATGTAGGCTATGCCGAGCAACAGGAACAGGAACAACATGACGTACATGCCAACACGGTGGCGAGTTTCCTTGATCGGGTCACTCATGTAGGCCATGAAGTTCGTGATATCGGCAATCAGATCATCATACTCATCCGGTGACATGGAGCCTTCCTGAGCAAGCTCAAGCCCGGTGATGGGCCGTGCACCATGGACTTCTTCGCCATAGACAGGTGTCTGCAGACCTTGCAGGTCCCACAGCACATGAGGCATGGCAGTACCCGGATACACCAGGTTGTTGACGCCAGTGGTGGCAATTCCCGGGTCCACGTAGTACGACTTCAGGTAGGTGTAGATCCAGTCCACGCCACGAGAACGAGCAGTCAGCGCCAGGTTCGGCGGTGCAACACCGAACGCCTGCTTGCCGTATTCGCTGGTCATGTTGTTGACCATCAAGGAACCCACCTTCGTGCGCTCACCGGCCTCATCGGTAGTGAAGATCAGATTCTCCATGACGTCTTCTTCGGACAGTCCGGCATCCTGCGCAAACCGGCTGTAACGCTGGTAGTCAGCCGTGTGGCAGCCCATGCAGTAGTTCACGAATGCCTGGGCACCGCGCTGCAGAGACTTGTCATTGCTCTGGTCGATCCGGGGTGATTCGAGTTGCACCCCCACCGATGCCGCCCGTGACTGGCCCACATACAGCAGCGAACCGGCAGCCAGAACCGCAGCCGTGGTCAGAACCAGCAGACGCTGGTATTTGCCGGTTTGCAAATCTGTTCTGCTGAGCACCTTCACACGTCCTCTTTTCGTCTGTAAACGAGCGGCTTCCAACTGCGCCTGCCGCCTTGTCTGTTGCTGCGAACCGTTGTGTCCGATCACGATGTAACCCTCTCAGGTACCGGCTTGTTCTTCTCGTTTCGACTGATGAAGAACAGGGCGATGAAATAACCAAAGTAGATCAAGGCACAGATACGAGCAATCAGGGTACCTACCGGTGTAGGCGTCTGCATGCCCATGTAACCGAGAATGACGAACGCAGTGGCAAAGGTGAACAGCAGGACCTTGTAGGTCGTGGAGCGGTAGCGAATCGACTTGACCGGGTTGCGATCGATCCAGGGCAACAGGAACAGCACGAAGATGGCGCCGCCCATGGCAATGACACCACCGAGCTTGTCGGGTACGGCCCGCAGGATGGCGTAGAACGGCGTGAAGTACCAGACCGGTGCGATGTGCTCAGGGGTCTTCAATGGGTCTGCCGGTACGAAGTTGGCGTGTTCGAGGAAGTAGCCGCCCATCTCCGGGGCAAAGAACACGATGGCAAAGAACACGATCAGAAAGACCACGGCACCCAGAAAATCCTTGACGGTGTAATACGGGTGGAAAGGAATGCCGTCTTTCGGAATGCCTTCTGCGTTCTTGTTCTTCTTGATCTCGACACCGTCGGGATTGTTCGAGCCCACTTCGTGCAGTGCCATGATATGCGCGGCCACCAGGAAGACCAGCACCAGGGGCACGGCGATGACGTGCAGGGCGAAGAAGCGGTTCAGCGTGGCATCGGACACGATGTAATCACCCTTGAGCCAGATGGTCAGTGCATCACCGATGCCAAAGGGAATGGCGCCGAACAGGGAAATGATGACCTGTGCGCCCCAGTAACTCATCTGTCCCCATGGCAGCAGATAGCCCATGAAGGCCTCGGCCATCAGAGCGACATAGATCAGCATGCCGAACACCCACAGCAGTTCCCGCGGTTTCTTGTAGGAGCCGTACAGCAAGGCCCGGAACATGTGCAGGTAGATCACCACGAAGAACATGGACGCGCCGGTGGAGTGCATGTAGCGGATCAGCCAGCCGAAGTTGACATCACGCATGATGTATTCGACCGAGGTGAATGCCAGATTGCCATCCGGCTTGTAGTTCATGGTCAGGAAGATACCGGTCACGATCTGGATGATCAGCACCAGCAGCGCCAGAGAACCGAAGTAGTACCAGAAATTGAAATTCTTCGGGGCGTAGTACTTGGTGATGTGCTCTTCGAGCATCTTGGTGAGCGGAAATCGCTCATCGATCCAGCCCAGTACACCGCCGCCCTGCTTGTCGAGGTTCGCACTCATGCCGCTACTCCTGAATCTTCACCCACGATGATCGTGTTGTCATCGACAAACCTGTACGGAGGAATTTCAAGATTGGTTGGCGCCGGTACACCCTTGTAGACACGACCCGCCATGTCGAACTTGGAACCATGACAGGGACAGAAGAAACCGCCGTCCCAGTCGGCGCCCAGATCGGCTGGTGCGATCTCGGGGCGATAGCTGGGCGAGCAGCCCAGATGTGTGCAGATACCGATGACGACCAGGGTTTCCGGGCGGATGGAACGCGCGGCGTTCTGTGCATAGGCAGGCTGCTGTTCGACCTCCGAGGCCGGATCCGACAGTCTTTCGGTGTCCGCTTCCAGATGCTTCAGCGTTTCTTCGGTGCGGCTGACAATCCAGACCGGCTTGCCGCGCCACTCTACCGTCACCAGTTGCCCCGGAACCAGCTTGCTGATGTCAGCCTGAACCGGCGCACCCGCCGCCTTGGCTCTGGCACTCGGCGACATTGACCCAATCAGCGGTACGGCCAGAGCAACGGCACCCAGTCCACCAACGGCAGACGCACATTGCACCAACAGGCGCCGACGCTTCGGATCAGCCACATGCTCGGCGACAGACGAGTCCACAGCGGCCGGATTACTAGTAGAAGAGCCATCCGCCGTCACGTGCGTGGCAGAGCTCTTCCGGTCATTCGCACTCATGCGATATCTCCAGGTAAATCGAATTCGTGGCAGTCTGCAACGCCCGGGCAGCATGCAGCTGAAAGTGAACTTTTTCGCGGTCCGCGCAACAACAACCCTGGCAAGGAGCATTTTGCGGGCCACTGACAACCCCTGATTTTATCACAAGGATATGATTGTGCTGGCGGTATACGAGCGCTGAGCGTACCAAGTTGAGTCCGGGAAGACAAAGCCCTCGGCAACAGCTGCTTCCAGACGCAGCAAGGCGGCCTCTTTGCCGCTAACATACCGTCCGTGAAAGCAAACAATCTGCCAGTAAACCGCCTGCCCGACCGGAGTGATCTCCGTTGAGGGGCAAGGCTCAGTTCTTTCTGCTCTGCGCCGTCCTTGGCGTCGTCATCGGCTGGTGGTGGACCACTGGCAGACCCTGGCCGGATATCGATCTGCCGGTCGTTGTCACCGAATCCGGGCAGTACCCCGACGAGGTGAGCAAGGTCGGGGACAGCATTCCCGGCTCCGGCCCGACGAGCGGCAATGCCGTGGCGACCGACGACTCCAGTATTCCCGGCAACGCTGCAACCCCCTACAACGGCATGCCCAGCACGGGTGTGGTCAGCTATCACGACGGCATCATGAAGGTGGCCCCCTCGGTGGTGAGCCTGTATGCCACGTCCTCCAGCGACGATGCGACGACAGGTACTCGCAATCCCATCAGTCAGGGATCGGGGGTCATTGTCAATGCCGACGGCGTGGTGCTGACCAATCTTCACCTGGTCGAGGGGCACGATCGGATCAGCGTCGTGCTCAGTGATGGACGCAATTATCCGGCGCTGCTGATTGGCAGCGATCGCGAAACCGACTTGGCTGTGGTACGCGTCGCTGCCAGCAATCTGCCCTATGTGCCTCTGGATGATGCCCCGCCCCTGCGGGTCGGCGATGTGGTGCTTGCCATCGGCAATCCTTTCGGCGTGGGTCAGACCGTTACACAGGGTATCGTCAGCGCCACTCACCGCCGCGTGGCTGGCGGCAGCGTCTGGCAACACTTCGTACAGATCGATGCCGCCATCAACCCGGGCAATTCCGGCGGCGCACTGATCAACCCCTATGGTCAGCTGGTCGGTGTCAATACGGCGGTATTCAGGGGAGATACCGGAGCGGTCGGTATCGGCTTCTCGATTCCGGCCGACCTGCTCGCCCAGGTGGTACCGCAAATCATCGAACACGGGTCGGTCGCACGCGGCTGGCTGGGCGTCGCTGTCGAAGAGCTGAGCCTGTTCCCGAAACTGGCCCGTGATATCGGTCCGGGCGCCATGATCAAGCAGGTACTGCCAGACAGCCCGGCCAGTCGTGGCGGACTGCAGGACATGGATATCGTTACCGCCATCAACGGGCAGCCGGTATTCAACGCCACTCAATTGCTGCTTGCCATATCGATAGAGCCGCCAGGCACACCGGTCTCGCTGACGATCCTGCGAGGTGAGTTCATCAGCAGCACCATGGACCCCGCTCAGACAACCGAATTCGAGACCCGGGAACTGACGCTGGAGCTCGGCATCCGACCCGAGGATCCGAGCGCGGTCATCAAGCCACGTTGAACCCGCCATCCGAACAGACACAGCAACAGCCAGACAGTGAGGCTGCCACCGCCGGCATTGGCAGCCCCCTGCCCGGGGTTGTTCGCTGACACCTCGGCGCCCTCCGGGACCGAGGCCAGATCGACGGCCGGGTTCGACACGTTCAGATGCGCCTGGCTGACACCACCTGCCGGCGACACGGTGGCCGTATTGTCGGCGTCCTGCAGCTCCAGCACACCCAGCGGCAGCAACTGCCCCGTCACGGGTGCATCGCTGCCGTGGAAATCATCACTGACGGCAAGACTCAGGCTCCGCGACTCCTGGGGAAGAAGCCCGCTGATGTGGCACATGGCACTCGTTGGTGTCTGCACCTGACAACCGGCAGGCCACAGCAACTGATCCGGCGCACTGGTCTCGATGATCAGTTGCGCGTCCAGCGTCAGACCAGTGTCGGGATTGCGGATTTCGAACAACAGACTGCTGCCCGCCGAGCTTGCTGCCAGCTGCAGATCAACACTGTTCAACAGGCAATTGCGCGTACGTGACTGCAGCACATCGCTGCGACTGCAGCTGGAGAACTCGGCATCGGTCCGTTCCGAGATGTTGGGCCACATCAGAGACCGGGCATTGTCATCGCACGCCGTGTCCGTATCGTGCAGCGCACCCAGCGAATGACCCAGCTCATGGCTCAGCAGCACATCGCCGAATGTACTGGGAGTGGTCACCCCCACATCATAGCCGTCCAGCCGGCAGGCGGTACCGATCCAGGCCAATCCCAGCGTCACATCGGTCTTCGGGTTGCCGGTGAACAGATAGGTCAGCGCACTGTCCTCGAACAGCGTCTTGTACTGCAGTCGGTAGTCACGAAAGGAGCGCAATATGCTCTCGAGGGTCACCGCCCCCAGATCCAGCGGATCCGCCTCCGCAGTCAGTGTCATGGCTTCGTCAAGCGACAGTGCCAGACCCAGTTCGCGATAGACCCCATCGGCCACATTGAGGTTGTTGAGCGCATTCGACATGCCCCGTCCACCGTAGTAGCGGTCGTACTGGCTATCCACCACGATCGATACGGGTACGGCACGCATGTCAGTCTGGATGCTGCGGGATCTGCTGCCCAGATTCGCCAGCCCCTGGGCCGGAGGCGCATGCAGGGCATCCAGCCCCTGCAGTGATTCTGCCAGATCGGAATGCAGCCCCGGTTCGGGTTCGCGCTTGCGCGACCTTGGCTGGTAATAGTCGAGCGTACCGATCAGATTGCCTGGCTGCAGCCGATACTGGCGCCCGCCCATGTTGACGACCCCGCTGATGGAGTCCTGCTCCAGCACCACCCGAACCCAGCTGCCTTCAACGCCCTCGACAGTGCCATCGAAGACTCCGATGGACGGCGGCAGATCACTGGTCAGATGGCTGTCGAGCCATTGTGTCTCGCGTGTCAAGGGACTGGGCAACAGCAGCAACTGCAAGTCCATCCCCTCGACACTGACGGCGATTCGCAGCTTGCCATCATCCTGTTCCTGCCGCACATCCACTCGACTGGCACTGGCCAGACGCTGCTCGACAATGGCCAGACGTCGGTCCGCTCGATCGAACCAGTAACGCGACAGAACACTGCCTCGCGGCCAGCGAAAGTCCAGAGGCAGATCCAGCGCCGTGTGTCTGGCACGCAGCTCCAGCAATCGATCACGCGCCAGCTGTGTCTCCCCCAGTTGCTCCAGGGCGATGGCATCCAGATAATGGGCCGAGTCCGAATAGGCCGACTCGGGAAAGCGCGCCTCGAGTGTCTGCAGGGCGATGCGCGCTGCCTGAAAATCGTAGCGATCCATGATCTGCAGATAGGCCGTGACATACAGGGCATCATCGGTCAGTGTCCCGGCCGGATCGGCCGAGGCGATCACGTTCAGAGCCTGCAGTGCGGCCACGATGTCGCCGGATTCACGCAGTGTCAGGGCGCGCAGGAACACCGGCAGTGATTGTCCGGCATCGGCCGATTCCTGCAGGACAGCGATTCGCGTCTGCACGGCGGCCATCTGCTCGAAACCCGGGAAGCGCCGTTGCAGCTGACGCAAACCGGCCAGTGCTGCCGGGTATTGCTCCTGTTCGATCTGCTGCAGGGCTCTCGAATAGGCACTTTGTGCCGCCATCTCCATGACCGACATTGGTTCGGCCGCCTGCACCGGCAGGGCCAATGGGCACACGACGAGCCACAGCAGCCCCCGGGCGCGCCAGCCGGCGCAGCCCTGCGCAATTTGGCGCAATGTATCGAATATGCTCACGCTGCAGACTCTCTAGCGCGGCTGCTGTCCGGCTTGCTCACGCCCCATGGAGTCGTCGTTGCCGGCGGCATTCGCCTCATCGAAATAGCTCAGAACATCCCGACACTCACGCATCGCCTTGCGCAACTGCACATCCTCGGGAACCGGCTGATTCTCCAGTGTATCCAGCACCCGGGTCAGTGCGCGCGCCTCGCTGATCTTGCCCTGCACCTGCTCCAGCGCCCGATTGAGCGCTTCGCTCAGTTCACTGAATTCGCGGGAATCGTTGCTGCGCAGGCGGACATTCAGGTTGCCATCACCAATCTCGTTCAGCGCGCGGCGAATGGCCAGTATCGGATTGCCAAGCCTGCGCATGATGTAGACCGCAATGGCGCCGGTGACCAGGCCATTGATCAGCAACATGATCAGAACCCATTTGCCCAGCACGCTACCCAGATCGGGAACCGACTCCGACAACAGGCCCATGTCCTCGGAAGCGAACAGCAAGGGCGCATTTCCGGCCACCAGATTGCCGAGAAAGGTATGGTAGAAGATCCCCAGCAGCAGCGTCGACTGGACGATGAAGAACACCGTCAACAGCAACACTCTGCGAATCTGACGCATCTGGAAGTTCTTGTCGCGAATCAGCGACATCGGAAACCGTGCGTCAGAAGAACGCGCCATGACTAACCCCTGTAATGCTCGGTGTGTCGAGTGATACAGGGCAAATCGGCTTGCCAGAATCTTTCTTGACAGTGCAGGACCGGGCTGCGGCTCTTTCGAGCATCCCGCCCGCCGGGACTGTGGAGGGCTTAACAGAACCGGTCAGCGCTCACGGCACTGACCGGCTGATCCTGATCAGCCCTGGCGGCGAGCTCGCACCGCTTCGGCCAGTTGCTCCAGCAACGGCTGGGTGTCATCCCAGGACAGGCAGGCATCGGTCACGCTCTGGCCACGGACCAGCGGTTTGCTGCTGGGGTTCTGACTGCCTTCCACCAGATTGCTTTCGATCATCACACCCATGATGCGCTGATCGCCATCGCTGACCTGAGCGCAGATATCCCGACAGACATAGCGCTGGCGCCGGTGCATCTTGCGCGAGTTGGCATGACTGCAGTCGATCATGACGCGCTCCGGCAGACCGGCCTTGGCCAGCAGCGCACTGGCATCATCGACACTGGCCGCATCGTAGTTGGTGTGCGACTTGCCACCACGCAGAATCAGATGGCAGTCGTTGTTGCCGGAAGTCTGCACGATCGCCGAATTGCCTTCCTTGGTGACGGACAGGAAATTGTGTGCACCACGGGCAGCGCCAATGGCATCCACGGCAATCTGCACACTGCCAGCCGTGCCGTTCTTGAACCCGACAGGACAGGACAGACCGGACGCCAGTTCGCGATGCCCCTGGCTTTCCGTGGTGCGTGCGCCGATCGCACCCCAGCCGACGAAGTCCGCGATGTACTGCGGGCTGATCAGATCCAGGTATTCGACGCCGGCCGGCAGGCCCTTGTCGTTGATATCGGACAGCAGGCGGCGGGCGATTTCCAGACCTTCATTGATCTGGAAGGTGTTGTCCATGGTGGGGTCATTGATCAGGCCTTTCCAGCCAACGGTGGTTCGGGGCTTCTCGAAATACACTCGCATGACGATGCACAGGTCCTCGCTGAGCGATTTCTTCACGGCAGAGAGCTTTTCCGCATATTCCAGCGCGGCATCCGGATCGTGAATGGAACAGGGGCCAACCACCACGACCATGCGATCGTCACGCCCTTCCAGAATGTCGTGCACATCGTTGCGGCAGCGGGTGACCGTATCGGCAGCCACATCGCTGACCGGCACCAGTTGCAACAACTCCTGCGGTGCGCGCAGCTGGCGCATGCCGGTAATGCGAAGATCGTCGGTATTTGTACTCATGAGGGGATTACCACCTGAATTGGATACAGCCTTGCCACCCCAGATGTGGCAAGGGCAATGAATGGACTAGCCTGTGACCGGCTCTACCGCACTGGATATGCGTTCGATTATCTCACTGATACGGGCATGGCGTATTTTCATGGACGCCCGGTTGACGATCAGTCGGGAACTGATGTCGCTGATATGCTCCAGTGGCACCAGGCCATTGGCGCGCAGGGTCGAACCGGTGTCCACGACATCCACGATCAGTTCGCTCAGACCAACCAGCGGCGCCAGCTCCATGGAACCGTACAGCTTGATGATCTCCACCTGACGGCCCTTGCTGGCAAAATGCCGGCGAGCACATTCGGTGAACTTGGTGGCTACCCGGAAACGCCGGCTGGAATCCAGATCGGTGTCGGGAAAGCCGGCCACCATGAGCTTGCAGCGGGCAATCCGCAGATCGAGAGGCTCCAGCACACCTTCGGCACCGTGCTCCATCAACACATCCTTGCCGACCACCCCCAGATCCGCACCGCCATGCTGGACATAGGTGGGCACATCGCTGGCACGCACGATCAGGAATTCGACATCCGGCTCACTGCTGGGCAATATCAGCTTGCGCGACTTTTCCGGATCTTCCGACGGGCGGATGCCGGCCGCCTCGAACAGCGGCAGGGTTTCATCGAATATGCGCCCCTTTGACAGGGCAATTCGCAGGCGTCTGCCAGTATCTAGTGTCATTTGTCTGGTACTCGCCGGATTTCGGCACCCAGCTGGTGAAATTTCTCTTCGATGCGCTCGTATCCGCGATCGATATGATAGACGCGGCGCACGGTGGTCTCTCCATCGGCCATCAGCGCCGCCAGGATGAGACTGGCTGAGGCCCGCAGGTCGGTGGCCATGACCGGTGCACCGGTGAGGCGTTCCACGCCGCGAATGGTCACCGAGTTGCCATCGATGGTCATGTCCGCGCCCATGCGCTGCAGCTCGTTGATGTGCATGAAGCGATTCTCGAACACGGTTTCGGTGATCCTTGCCGTGCCTTCGGCCAGCGCATTCAGGACACAGAACTGCGCCTGCATGTCAGTCGGAAAATCCGGATAGGGCGCGGTGGTGATGCTCACGGAGCGTGGCCGCTGACCATGCATGTCCAGTTCGATCCAGTCTTCACCGGTCGTGATGTCGGCGCCGCATTCGCTCAGCTTGTCCAGTACTGCGGTCAGGATGCCGGGCACGGTATTGCGTACGCGAATCTTGCCACGGGTGACGGCAGCCCCTACCAGAAAGGTGCCGGTTTCGATGCGATCGGGCACCACGCTGTATTCGCAGCCCTGCAACTCGTCAACCCCTTCGATGGTGATGGTGCTGGTACCGGCCCCACTGATCTTCGCCCCCATGGCAATGAGGTAGTTGGCCAGATCGACCACCTCCGGTTCGCGGGCTGCGTTTTCCAGCACCGTGGTGCCACGCGCCAGCGTTGCCGCCATCAGCAGATTTTCGGTACCGGTGACCGTGACCATGTCGAATGCGATCCGTGCGCCTTGCAGTCGACCGGCACGCGCACGAATGTAGCCGCCATCGATCGAGATCTCGGCGCCCAGCGCCCGCAGACCCTCGATATGCAGATTGACCGGTCGAGCCCCGATGGCACAACCACCCGGCAGTGACACTTCCGCCTGACCATAGCGCGCCACCAGCGGTCCGAGCACCAGAATGGACGCTCGCATGGTGCGCACCAGCTCGTAGGCTGCCGTGTAGTCGTTGATGGAAGTCGGGTCGACATCGACCCGCATGTTGTCACCCATGGTGATCTGACAGCCCATGCGTGCCAGCAACGACATGGTGGTGGTGACGTCGTTCAGATGTGGCACATTGCTCAGGCTGGAGGTACTGCTGCCCAGCAGAGTAGCCGCCAGTATCGGCAGCACCGCATTCTTGGCGCCGGAAATACGCACTTCGCCCGATAATGGCGGGCTGCTTTCTATCAGTAATTTGTCCATCAATCTTGCCGGTGCAGGGAGGAAACTTGCCTGCACGAAGACAGGGCTGTTCGACAGCCTGCCCCGGAAGACACCGTCGGCAGACTACAGACCCGAAATTATATCAGGCCCACGTTGCCGGATTGACCCGGAGTCGGGACAAAGGGTGTACCGATACTGATCAATCATGACCTTTGATGGTGGCAAGACAAGGTTCGCGCAGCACTCGGGGCTCAAACCTGCTGGCGCAGGGACTCCATCCCTTCCTGCGACTGAAAGCGTGCCAGCGTATCCTCCAGAGATACCGCCAGAGCGCGCAACTGCTGAGCCGCCGAGTTGATTTCCATGGCCGACGTCTGATCGGCTCTGGACTGATCCGACACATTGACGATCACATCGCTGATCTCCACATTCCCCAACGTGGCCTCCTGGATCTTGTGACTGATCTCGCGCGTGGCCGACGTCTGCTCCTCTACCGAGGTCGCAATGTCGCCTTGGGTTTCGCTGATCTGCCTGACTATCACACTGATGCCGCCAATCGCTTCGACAGCCTGACCGGCATCAGCCTGAATCGAGGCGATGCGCTGCTCGATTTCCTCCGTGGCCTTGGCCGTCTCCTTGGCCAGCTCCTTGACCTCGGTGGCCACCACGGCAAACCCCTTGCCGGCCTCGCCGGCGCGGGCAGCTTCGATCGTGGCATTGAGTGCCAGCAGATTCGTCTGTTCGGCAATCGAGGTGATGACCTTGATCACACTGCCGATTCCGGCTGATGAATCAGCCAGCTGGCGCATGCTGCCGTCGGTGTTTTCTGCCAGCTGCACCGCCCGGGACGCCACGGTGGCCGCATCGCTGGCGTGCGCCGCGATCTGCCGAATGGACGCACTGACCTGCTCGGTCGCCGACGCGACCGACTCCATCGAAGAGCTGACTTGCAGCGTGACTTCACTGGCACTGCTGACCTGCATGGCGTTCTCACCGGCATTCGCCATGATCGACTCACTCAGGGACGTCAGCATGCCGGAGGCGCAACTGAGCTCATGGACATTGCGATTGATATCGAGAAAGCTGGAGTTCAGGTCATCGAACAGGTGCTTGATCGCCCTGGCGATACGCGCCAGATCATCATCGACGGGACCGATGTCGATCTCCCCGGTGAAGTCGCCCTGTGCCGCGCGATCGACCGCTGCCAGCAGATGCTCGATGCGACCTCGCAACTGGCTTGCCTGCCGGCCTTCTTCCTCGGCACGCTGGTTGTCCGCTTCCAGCTGCCTGAGCTTCTCGGCCTGTGCCTCGAGCTCGGCCTGGCGAAGCCGCTCTTTCTGCACCGCAGCTTCCCTTTCTGCAAGGCGCTGCCCTTCCTGCAATTGTGCGGCAGCCAGCGCGTCTCTCCTGAAGATGTTCACGGCCGAGGCGATCGAGCCGATTTCGTCCCGTCGGGCCAGACCGGCGATGTTGACCGAGGTATCCCCCGCGGCAAGCCTGAGCATCTGCCCGGTGATGATGCGCAAGGGCTTCACCACACTGGCGGCATTGACACGCCACAGTACCAGCAGCAACACCATCAGGGTGAACGCTGCGAGCAGCGACTGCTTGATCAGCACGGCTTGAATATCGGCGGCAATCCCCCTGAAATCCCAGACCAGCATCAGGGTGCCAACGCGATCATGGTTCCTGCCCATCGTGACCGGCACTGCCACCTGGTAGAAGCTGTTGTCCAGCTCGTTCTCCATCGTGTTCGAGGCCAGGGCATGCCTCTCGAACTCTGCAGACAGCGGAACCGCCCCGGGGCTGCCCGTCGCCGCTACGCTTCGTTCATTGGCAAGGTCGGAAACCTGCCCGTCACCGGACAGGGAGTCGTACCAGGTGCCGCCCAGGGAATCCAGCACGCGGACACGCATCAGGACCTCCCTGTCAGAGGCTGTGGACAACGATGCCAGCAGATTCTCCAGGACCGCAACCTTGTCCCAGCGCAGTGCCCCTGCAATCTGCCCGCTCAGCAAGCGGCTGATGGTGTCATGACTGGCCATCGCGCTCTGCAGACTGTGAGCGTGATTGCTGCGTGCGGAAAACCCCAGAACCAGTGCAAAGCCCAGAATGCTGCACACAGCCGTGGTGATCAGCAGAAAGCGACTGACCGAGCTGCGAGCCCTGCGCAGGGAGATCTGTTCAGGCGCCTCGGCATCGGCAGGCTCTGTCATGTCCATATTCATGGTGTCTGCATTACTCATTACTGCCCCGATCGGATAGTGCCCCATGGTCGTCAGGGACTTGCATCGCTAGCTGCCCTGCAACAACAACAGACCTTCGGCATCGATACCTACGGTAACGGCACCGATCACGTTTCCTGTGGCCGGATCGACCACAGGCAGGCTGACCTGGGTCTGGTAGCGCTGTGACGATTCATCCAGATCCACCTCATCAATGAAGATCGCCTCGGGTCCGACCAGAAAGGTCTTGCGCCACTTGTCCTCATCGCCCTGCCAGTAGTCCGATGTCAGGTTACTCAGCCCGACATTCAGTCCCAGCTTGTCCATCACGAGTATCTCGGTCACCAGCCCATTGGTCCGCCGCTCTATCCGCCGCAGATGCATCGACAGGGAGTTGCCAAGGACTTCATCTATCAGCGGACCGCCTCGCGCTGACTGCTTGCTCCACAACTTGTCCAGCGCATCCACGCGTTGCTGGTCCAGATCGGCGTGCCGCAGATTCTGAGCGAGAACAGACTCGATGATGATCCGCTCAGTCAGCCAGTGGCGGACATGATCGTCGACGTAACGGCGGGCAGCAGCATCGATTTCCGGGTCGAACCGTGCCTGAAGTGGTGACAGGCTACTGACCACGCCCAGAAAGACCGCAAGGGCGGTACGTCTAACACGGGTAGGGATCATGCGAATTTCCTGCGCTTGCCGGTGACAGACGGACAATCGATGAAACGAGTGGCCGCAACCGCATATCGGCAGGAAGTCGAACTGACTTGATGTCAGTGTGACCTGCCCCGATGGGCAGGCCGAGCGGGATCGCTTACAGCGATCTCAGATAAAATCGTCTACCTGACACACCTTTGCCAGTTGACGAATGCCGTCGGGCACATCGGTGAAACTCACCTGATGACCCTGCTGGCGGGCAATCGCCCTGAGTTCTATCAGCAGCGCCAGGGCAGCGCTGTTGCACCGGCCCACCTGCGAAAAATCCAGTTGCAGCTGCGCATTGGATGCAACGAGCTCTCCCAGATTGTCCAGCGCCTGTGAGGCGGTGGTGAAATCGAGCACACCGGTGATCAGACAGCGTTCGCCGGTCTGCTCGATTGCAAACGAGTCACTCATGAGCTGGCATTTCGCTCCTTGAGCGTGGCCAGCAGTCCATCGATGCCGCCCTTGTCGATCTCGTTGGTAAAGGCCGTCCGGTAGCTGGTCACCAGGCTGATGGCATTGACTTCGATATCGTAGATGGTCCAGCCGTTCTTTTCCCGCAACTTGTAGATCACCGGCACATCGCTACCGCCAGACTGGCTGAAGGTAGAGCGTACCACGGCCCGATCTTCCCTCTCTTCCGGGCGGAAGGGCTCGAAAGTGATGGTTTCTCCACTGTATTCGGTCAGCGCACCGGTATAGGTGTTGAGCAACAGTGTCTTGAATTCCTTGACCAGTTCGGTCTGCTGTGCGGCATCCGCCCGCCGCCAGAACTTGCCGACAGCCAGCTTCGTCATGGTATCGAAATCCAGATGAGGCACGATCAGCTCGTCCACCTTGGCTTGCAGGTAGTCGGGATCGGCCTTCATCCTGTCGCCGTCGTTCTTGAGCACATCCAGCATCGCAGTAATGGCATTGACAACCATTTTCTGGGCCGGGTGATCGGCAGCCTGAGCCTGGGTGATGCCACCGGCAACTGTCAGTGCAATTGCTGCCAGAAAAATCCTGATTCTTTTGATCATGCCTTGCGTCTTCCCTTGTCTGTGTAGTGCGAATGCCGGCCGGTCGAGTACCTGGAAGAATGATGACACCCGGGTAACAGGACCACGGGGCCTAGCTTCCTCCTGAACGACTGAACAGTACCTGACCAATGAGCCTTTCCAGCACGATTGCGGATTGCGTGAGTGTAATCTCGTCGGAATCCTGCAACATGTCTATCTCGGCTCCCGGATCCAATCCGATGTACTGCTCACCCAGCAGACCTGCGGTGTAGATGCTGGCTGTGGTATCAGTCGGAAAGGTATCGCTGAAGGTCTCGTCGATGCTCAGAGTCACACTGGCCTCAAAGGTTTCAGGGTCGTAGCTGATCGCTTCCACCTCGCCCACCTTTACGCCACTGGCGGCCACGGAGGCCCGGGGCTTGAGCCCGCCCACGTTCTCGAACTTCGCCACCAGGGTGTAACCCTCACTGCTGGTCAGGCTGGTCAGGTTACTCACCTTCATGGCCAGTATGAACATGGCACCGAAAAACAGGAGCATGAACACTCCTACCAGCACTTCGATTGCACGTGAATTCATTGGAGATCTCTTGATATTTGACTAGAACATGACCGCTGTGAGCAGGAAGTCCAGACCCAGTATGGCCAGGGACGAATACACCACCGTGCGGGTGGTGGCACTGCTCACACCTTCGGACGTGGGGATGCAATCCGCCCCTTCGAAGATGGCAATCCAGGAAACGACAAATCCGAACACCAGCCCCTTGACCAGTCCGTTGCCGACGTCGCTGTAGAAACTGGTGGCATTCTGCATCTGGGACCAGTAGGCGCTCGCATCCACACCGAGCACCTCGACGCCAATCA
Source organism: uncultured Granulosicoccus sp. (assembly GCA_947495035.1). Taxonomy (GTDB): domain Bacteria; phylum Pseudomonadota; class Gammaproteobacteria; order Granulosicoccales; family Granulosicoccaceae; genus Granulosicoccus. The sequence goes on along the minus strand of CANLXI010000002.1, from coordinate 111,630 downwards.
GGTGACCACCGATGACTCCGACAGCGCTGAACATGGCCGCCAGCATGGGCAAGGCCAGAAAACCCGCCAGAAATCGTGGCGCAAACACCCGCTTGTAGGGGTCCACCGCCATCATTTCGAGACCGGACAGCTGTTCGGTGGCTTTCATCAGACCGATTTCGGCGGTCATCGCCGATCCTGCCCGACCGGCAAACAGCAAGCCCGTGACCACGGGACCCAGCTCTCGAACCAGCGTCAGCGCCACCAGGGTGCCGACACGATTTTCCTGACCGAAGTCGATCAGTGTGTTGTAGGCCTGCAGTGCCAGCACCATGCCGACGAACAGTCCCGAGACCAGCACGATGGACAGCGTCATGACACCGGAGGCATGAAGCTGCCTGACCAGCAGAGAGGGTCGCGTGAACAGAGAGCCCAGTGCTCCCAGCATGTTGAGCAGGAACAGCGTGGCGCGCCCGAGGCGCTCCACCATGTTGATCCAGGTGCGCCCGAAGCGTTGCAGGAAATCGATCATCGGGACACCTCGGCTTGCGAGCCGGCACCGGGCTTGCCCATCAGATCGGTCTCATAATCGGGTGCGGCCACCTGAAACGGCACCGGGCCATCCGGCTGACCTTGCAGGAACTGCTGTACCCAGTCGGATTCGGACGACTCCAGCTGCTCCGGCGAGCCGGCCTCGACCACAACCCCTTCGGAAATGATGACGGCATAGTCCGAGATGGACAGCGCCTCCTTCAGATCGTGCGATACCATCAGACTGGTCAGTCCCAAGGCTTCGTTGACGGTCTTTATCAGTTCCAGCAAGACCCCCATGGAAATGGGGTCCTGCCCGGTAAAGGGTTCGTCATACATGATCATCATGGGGTCGAACACCAGAGCTCTGGCCAGCGCAGCACGCCTCGCCATTCCTCCTGACAGTTCCGAGGGTGACAGATCCCGCGCACCGCGCAGACCCACGGCATGCAGCCGCATCAGCACCAGGTGAGAGATCAGCGACTCGGGCAGATCGGTATGTTCGCGTAGCGGGTAGGCCACATTTTCGAATACGCTCAGATCGGTCAGCAGAGCACCTGACTGGAACAGCATGCCCAGCCGTTTGCGCAACTCGTACAATTCGGCGCGCCGCAGCTTGCCCACGTGCTGCCCATCGACGTGAATGCTGCCCTGCGAAGGCTTCAGCTGGCCGCCGATCATCTTCAGCAGGGTTGTCTTGCCGGTGCCACTGGGACCGATGATGGTCGTTACCTTGCCGCGCGGAATGTCGATATCCAGTCCCCGGAAGATCGGCTTGCTACCTCTGGAAAAGTGCAAGTCGCGGATCTGGACCAGCGTGGTTCCATCATCTGACATCTTTTCGGGGGAACTCATCGGAAATCGGATCGGTCAGATTGTAACAGTTTGCTTGACATACTCAGGTCTGCTTCTTGAATTGCAAGATTGGTCAAACGGTTAGTTCTCGAAACACTGAACGCGCCGCTTTTCGATCGAAATCTCAGCGTCGGCTACAATACCGTGGTCACGCCCTTCCCATCTCTTGATACTCTGACACTTCAGCAATGCCGACAATCATCCGCCCTCTTGTGACCCTGCTGGCCATGCTGACCCTCTCCGCTTGCGCCAGCAATCCGCCAACCGGACCGGTGTACGACCCCTACGAAGACATCAACCGCAAGATCTATCGCTTCAACACGACCCTGGACAACGCCATACTCAAGCCGGTGGCCAGAGGCTACAGATATGTAGTGCCTGACCCGGTTGAAGTGGGTATCGGCAACTTCTTCAGTAACCTTGACGACATCACGGTCATCGCCAATGACCTGCTGCAGGGCAAGTTCCGTCAGGCCGGCAGCGATACCGGCCGGTTTCTGTACAACTCCACCGCCGGTGTACTGGGCATCATGGATTTTGCCACCCCGGCGGGCATGGTGAAGCACAATGAATCGTTCGGACAGACCTTTGGCGTCTGGGGCCTGGGTGAAGGCCCGTTCGTGATGCTGCCGCTGCTTGGCCCCAACAACGCCCGCTCCAGCGCCGGCCTGGTCTCCGAGTTCTACACCACCGACATACAGCGTCATGTCGTCGATGACAACGCCACCAGCTACAGTCTGACGGCACTGGAAGTCGTTGCCCTGCGGGCTCGCCTGCTGTCGGCCGGCAATCTGCTTGACACGGCCGCGCTGGACCCCTACCTGTTGTTGCGTGATTTCTGGGTGCAACAACATCGCACGGCCACCTGGGATGGCAAGCGTGAGGTGCGAATCGGCACCGCCGACGATGGCCTTGACGATCTGGATGAACTGGACGAGCTGGACCAACTGGATGCGCTGGACAACGCCGACGAACTGGACGAACTCGATGAACTGGATCGCCTCGATGCGCTGGACAACGCCGACGAACTGGACGAACTCGATGAACTGGATCGCCTCGATGCGCTGGACAAGGCTGACGAGGCTACCGACGCCGGGTCGCTGACCGACTGAACGATGGCCGCGCAAGACTCAGCGCCGCCCCGGCGCCCCGACCCCGCATCCCTGCTCGATCTCGGCCGCTCGGTCATCCGCATCGAGGCGCAGGCCGTGGCGCGGCTCGAAGAACGCCTCGATGATCGCTTCGTGCAGGCCTGCGAGTTGCTGATTGCCTGTCGCGGACGGATCGTGGTCTGCGGCATCGGAAAATCGGGACATATCGGGGCCAAACTGGCTGCCACATTCGCCAGCACCGGCAGCCCTGCCTTCTTCGTGCACGCCGCCGAGGCCAGCCATGGCGATCTGGGCATGCTGCGTGACGACGATGTGCTCGTGGCGCTGTCCTATTCCGGCAGCTCCAGCGAGTTGCTGACACTGATTCCCGGCATTCGCCAGATGGGCGTGCCCCTGATCAGCCTCTGCGGCGAACCGGAGTCCCCCCTGGCCAGGGCCTCGACCGTCGTTCTGGACACCCGCGTCGAACGCGAAGCCTGTCCTCTGGGGCTGGCCCCCACGGCCAGCACCACCGCAGCCCTGGCCTTCGGCGACGCGCTGGCCATCGCCCTGCTGGGAGAACGAGGCTTTACCGAACAGGACTTCGCCCGCTCACACCCGGGCGGGCGTCTGGGCAGGCGTCTGCTGTTGCGGGTCAGCGATGTCATGGTGGGCAGGGATGTCAGTCCAAGCATCCGGCAAGGCGAAACACTGATGACGGCACTGATGGAAATCAGCTCCAGAGGACTGGGCATGGTCACCGTTCTCGACGAGCTCGATCGGCTTTGCGGCATCTTCACCGATGGTGATCTGCGACGCGCACTCGAGCGCGGCGTGGACATTCACAGCGCGAGCATCGGTACGGTCATGACTGCCGACCCGGCCACCATCAGCGACACATCACTGGCAGTCGACGCCGTGGCGCTGATGCAGAGGCTGCGTATCACCTCGTTGCCGGTGGTCGATGGGCGACGACTGCAGGGTGTCGTGACCATGCATGCCTTGCTGGCCGCAGGAGTTGTCTGAGCCGATGCTTGCACGTCTACTGTCCCGATACTGGCTGTTGCTGCCTTTGCTGATCATCGTCGTCGTTGTGGTCGATCATGTCGAGGAACCGGAAATCTTCGTCGTGGAAGAGACCATCGACATGCGCGAGACGCGATCGGACTACTACATGGCCGATTTCCAGTCGCGTAAATACGATGCCAACGGTCAGATCGAGTACACGGTAAGAGGCGACACCCTGGCGCACTATCCCCATGATGATCGCTCCGAAATCACCTCACCACGGGTCGAATTGCACCGGGAAGGCGCGCAGTGGCAGATCGAATCGGACAGTGGCCTGTTCGATACCGATCCTGACCTGTTCACCCTGCAAGGCAATGTCATCGTCAAACGACAGGCAGAGACTGCAGACCCGCTGACGATTCGTACCAGCACCCTGACGGTTGCCACCGAATCCAATGAAGTGAGCACCGAGGCAAGAATCGAGATCAGTGCTCCCACCTGGCGACTGCAGGCCAATGGCCTGAAATCCGCCATTGATCAGGGTAAGCTCACCCTGCTTTCCGACGTCATCGGACGCTACGAGGTACCGGGCCCGTGAACACTGACAATCAATCCGACAAGCGCCGCCAGTCGGGCAAGCACTGGCAGCAGGCAGTGGCCATGTGCCTGCTGTTGGGCACGCTGTGGCAGGCGACACCGAGTCTTGCGCGCGAATCCGACCTGGAACAGCCCATCGATGTGCGCGCCGACAAGTCCGAGTTCGATGAGAAGGCCGGCACACAGATTCTCACCGGTAATGTCGAGATCAGCCAGGGCACCATGCGCATTGCCGCCGACCGGATTGCCATAGAACTGAAAAACAACGCATTGAGTGCCATCACCGGCACCGGCTCGCCGATCCGTTTCGAGCAACAGAACGAGGCTGGTGAGCTGATGAGCGGCGAGGCGCAGAAGATTACCTATGATGCGCTGGCAGGCACGCTGATTCTCGAAGGCACGGCCACTCTGAGCCAACCGCGTCAGGAACTGGTCAGTGAACGCATCACCTTCAATGCCAGAACCCAGAAAGTCAGTGCCGAAGGCGGCCCCAGTGAAGGCCGTGTGAGCATCCAGATCCAACCACCCACAGGCGCTGATCAGTGACCCGGCAAGACGCGCTCGACAAGCCTCCCGCCCTCCGGACCCTCGAAGCCAGAGACCTGCACAAGGCCTACAAGAAACGCCGCATTCTCGAGGGCGTCTCCCTGTCCGTGAACAGTGGCGATGTGGTCGGTCTGCTGGGCCCCAACGGCGCGGGCAAGACCACCTGCTTCTACATGGTGGTGGGCCTGGTCAGACCTGACCAGGGACAGATCATGCTCGATGGCGAGGACATCACGCGTTTTCCGATGCATGCCCGGGCCCGCAAGGGTGTCGGTTATCTGCCGCAGGAAGCCTCCGTGTTCCGGCAACTGACCGTCTCGCAGAACATCATGGCCATTCTGGAAACCCGTCCGGAGCTGAACCGTGAAACCCGCCATGACCGGCTCGAAGCCCTGCTCGAGGAACTGCAGATATCGCATATCAGGGACAGCCTCGGCATCAGCCTTTCCGGTGGTGAACGACGCCGCGTCGAAATAGCCCGGGCCCTGTCTGCCGACCCCGGTTTCATTCTGCTCGATGAACCGTTTGCCGGTGTTGATCCCATTTCCATTCTCGACATCCAGCGCATCATCACCCACCTGAAGGAACGCAATATCGGCGTGCTGATCACGGATCACAATGTGCGCGAAACACTGGGCATCTGCGATCGAGCGTACATTCTCAGCCACGGCAAGCTGATCGCCGAAGGCACGCCGGACACCGTGCTGGCAAACCGGGAAGTGCGATCGGTGTATCTGGGTGACAACTTCCAGATCTGAGCGCGATTGGCTTCACAACACCGCAGCCGGTTGTCATGACTCATGCCGCTTTTCCATCAGTTGAGGTGGTGCGCCGCCGCTATCTACCTGTAATAACAGCAGAATACGTCTTGAAAATGAAACATTACCAATTTGTCATTTAAGTTTTCCCTGCCGGTATCGCAACCGGCGGGAAAATTGCGTTAATTGCTATCCAGCTGGTAGTTTTTCACTACAGACACCTTTTACCGGACGCGTATTCGATGAAACAGTCACTGCAAATAAAGATGGGCCAGTCCCTGGCCATGACTCCTCAATTGCAGCAGGCAATCAAACTGTTACAACTGTCCACGCTCGAACTGCAGACGGAAATCCAGACGGCTCTGGAAAGCAATCCCATGCTGGAGATGCAGGAAGACGAAGGCTCCGAACCCCGTGAAGCGGATCTCGCCAATGAATCACGCGAGACACGCGAAGCCAACCGTGAGGCGGAAACCGCGGCCGCCGAACAGAAGCAGGCTGCCGGTGAAACCGAGCTGGTGGGCGAGAACATGCAGAGCTCCGATGATGTTCTGCCAGAAGACCTTCCGGTGGACAGCGCCTGGGATGATATCTACGATTCCGCGGTGCCTTCCAGCAGTGGCACGTCCGGCAGCGATGGTGAATCCCGCGATTTCACCGAGTTTCACAACGCCGGCGTGGCCAGCATTCAGGATCATCTGAACGAACAGATACGCTTCGCCCCGCTGTCCGAACGGGATCAGGAAATTGCCGAAACCATCATCGATGCCGTGGACAACAACGGTTACCTGATCGATGACGTCGAGGTCCTGCTCGACGGTCTGAACCGCGACATCACCGATGTCGACCAAATGTATGTACTCGACGAATTCGAGACCGTACTGCATCTGGTTCAGCACCTGGACCCACCCGGCTGTGCGGCTCGTGACGCCAGCGAATGCATGGGCATCCAGCTCAGCCAGCTACCCGTATCCGAGCTGCGCACCCTCGCCATGGGCATCGTCAAGGATCACCTCGACCTGCTCGCCGCCCACGATTTCGCCCGTCTGCGTCGTCTGTTCAAGATCAACGACGACGTGCTGCAGGAAGCCATCACACTGATCCGCAGTCTGAACCCGCGCCCGGGTCGGCAGCTGGTGAATGATCATGACCAGTACATCGTGCCGGATGTGTTCGTGAAGAAGATCAAGGGCGTCTGGCGCGTCGAGCTGAACCCCGACATCGCTCCCCGGCTGGGCATCAATGCCCTGTATGCCGGCATGGTCAAACGTGCCGACAAGAGCGAAGACAACAACTTCATGCGCAACCATCTGCAGGAGGCTCGCTGGTTCATCAAGAGCCTGCAGAGCCGCAACGAAACCCTGTTACGCGTCGCCACGGCCATCGTCGAACGCCAGCGCAGCTTTCTGGAATATGGCGATGAAGCCATGAAGCCGCTGGTGCTGCGCGACATCGCCGAGCAACTGAGCCTGCACGAATCCACCATCTCGCGAGTCACCACGCACAAGTACATCCATACCCCGCGCGGCATTTTCGAGTTCAAGTACTTCTTCTCCAGCCATGTATCCACAGCCAATGGCGGTGAATGCTCGGCCACGGCCATTCGCGCCATGATCAAGAAATTCATAGCCGCCGAGGATTGCACGAAGCCACTTTCCGACAGCAAGATAGCCAGTACGTTAGTCGAGGAAGGAATACAGGTTGCGCGACGCACCGTTGCCAAGTATCGTGAATCCATGGCCATTCCGCCATCGAACGAACGCAAGCGATTGAACTGAAACGATTTATGCAGAAAAAGCACACCCTGACATGGCCTCAAGCCCTCTGCGAAGAAACATTCGCAACAGAGCGTGGCCAGCTATTGGGTCTGCCCCCCATCGACCATAGAACAGATATGGGACGCGCAATGTGTCCCTACTTGCCGCGAGGTCCTTCGCGGACCCTCGCTCTTCATCGTTGAACCTTTTGTTGAACATCAGGAGATGCCCATGAACTTAACCGTAACCGGTCACCACGTCGACGTTACCGCTTCGATGCGAAACTATGTGACTGACAAGATGGAACGCCTCCAGAGACACTCCGACAACGTTTTCGGAGTCCACGTGATTCTTACCGTGGAAGAAAAATCACGCCAGAAGGCCGAGGCAACCATCAAGGTTTCCGGTACGCAGCTGTATGCAGACACCACCGAGCCCGACATGTACGCGGCCATCGATCTGCTGACAGACAAACTGGATCGTCAACTGATCCGGCACAAGGAAAAGCTCAAGGCGCACCGCCGCACAGGCGACCCTGTTCCCGAATAGTGGCCTGACACTTTTAATCCTGACAGCGAGAGCGCACAATAGCGCTTTCGCAGCCCTCGAAGACTCTGTCCGACATCATCGGCAGGGTCTTCGAGCATTGAAAGTGTGGCCAAATCTTCTACACCCATGGATTTATCCGATCTGCTCGATCCCGAGCGCATACGCTGTCATTGCAGCATTCAGAGCAAGAAACGCACATTGCAGACGCTGGCCGAACTGCTGGGCGAGTCTCTCCGGGCAAGAAATGCCACAGACGATGTCAATGACGACGACGCCGAAGGCGGCGAGGAAAAGAGCAGCCCCCGCAAGGTCAGGAAGTCACGCAAACAGAGCGACAAGGCCGCGGAGTCGGCGGATACCCTCAGCGACATGCAGATACTGGACGCGCTGATCAGCCGCGAACGACTGGGCAGTACCGGACTGGGACACGGTGTCGGCCTGCCCCACAGCCGTCTGGCCAGTATCGAGGAGCCCATTGCGGCCTTCGTGACGCTGGAAAAAGGCGTCGACTACGAATCGGTCGATGGTCAACCCGTCGATCTCGTGTTCGGTCTGCTGGTTCCCGAACATTGCAATGATGAACACCTGCAGATCCTGGCGCAGATGGCGCGACGTTTCAGTGACGCCGAACTGCGTGACACGCTGCGCGGTTTCGACGATCCAGACGCACTCTACGAACACCTGACGTCCCTGCAGCCCGTCTCCACCTGATGTCTTACCGGCAGCTGACCGTTGGCGAGGCGGTACAGGCACTGAACAAGGATCTGGATCTGACCTGGACCGCCGGACATGCCGCCCATTCGCGCATGCTGACGCGTGACGCCGGCCCGGTAGACCGCCCTCGCCTGCTCGGCCCACTCAATTTCAACAGCCCCAACCGTATCCAGTTGCTGGGCGCTGCCGAAGTCCGCCTGTTCAGCGAGGCCTCGGTGCTCGACGCCAGCCGTTTCGAGTATTCCCTGCCCAACACCTGCGACGTGATCGTGGTCTCCAACTCGCTGCAGGCGCCCGAAAGCATCATCGAACTGGCTGAACGCGAGAACATCGCCCTGCTGAGCTCGGCGGCAGACTACAGCCAGTTGCACAGCCGCATGCGCTTTCTGCTGACTCAACTGCTGGCCGAACGCGAGATCATTCACGGGGTGATGATGGATGTGCATGGTACCGGGGTACTGATCACCGGGGATGCCAGTGTCGGCAAGAGCGAACTGGCTCTGGAGCTGATCAGTCGAGGTCACATCCTGGTGGCGGACGACGCCCCGGAGTTCACCCGCATAGCGCCCGGGACGCTCGAATGCCAGTGCCCGCCCCTGCTGCAGGATTTTCTGGAAGTACGCGGTCTCGGTGTGCTCAACATCGCCCTGATGTACGGGGATGCACATACGCGCTCGCGCAAGATCCTGCGCTGTATCGTGCACCTGAAGCCGGTCAGTGGCGAGGATTTCAACAAGGATCTGGCGGCCATTGCCGGTGATCGCATCAGCGAGCCGTCCGGCACTCGCGTCGTCCTGGGCGTCAAGGTACCCAAACGCACGATACCGGTAGCTCCCGGACGCAACATGGCCGTGCTGGTCGAAGCCGCGATACGCGACCAGATATTGCGCGCCGGCGGTTACAGCGCCTCCAGGGATCTGGTCAGCAAACAGGAACGAGCGCTGGCAATCGCCGCCCATCAGAGCAAGCGCCGTCCCAGCCCACGCCCCAAGTCGGGCACCGACGTCAGTACCGATACGGAGAACTGAACCATGACACGCCTGACCATAGTCACTGGTCTGTCAGGATCCGGCAAGAGTGTGGCTCTGCACACCCTGGAAGACGAAGGCTTCTACTGCATCGACAATCTGCCCTCCTACCTGCTGTCCGAATTCATCGACAAACTGCTGGCCAGCGGCTCGCAGCTGTATGCCAAGCTGGCCATCGGCATCGACATGCGCAGCGAACGCGCCTCGGCAGACAATCTGCTGAGACTGTTGACCGAGCTGCGGGCCCGCAAGGACATGCAGGTCGAGGTGCTGTTTCTGGACACCGACCGCACCCGCCTGGTGACGCGCTTTTCCGAAACCCGCCGCAAGCATCCACTCAGCAGTCAGGACCTGCCGCTGATCAGTGCCATCGACGAAGAGGCGCGCCTGCTGGATCCGGTCAAGGCCGACGCCGAACTGGTCGTGGATACCTCTGCACTGAACCTGCATGAACTGCGCGACATCATCCGCACCTATGTGCTGGGCAAGACCCAGGTCGGTCTTGCACTGATCTTCCAGTCTTTCGGCTTCAAGCACGGCACCCCGGCCAGCACCGACTTCATGTTCGACGTACGCTGCCTGCCCAATCCGCACTGGGAGCCGGAACTGCGACGATTCACCGGACGCGAGAAACCGATCATCCGCTTCCTGCAGGACCAGCCGGACGTCGAAGCCATGTTCGAGCACATCCGGGATTTTCTGCAACGCTGGCTGCCGCTGTTCGAAGCAGAGAATCGCGCCTATCTGACCGTCTCGGTAGGTTGTACCGGCGGTCGCCATCGGTCGGTCTATCTGATCGATCGACTTGCCGACCATTTCGCCGAGGCGCGCGACAACGTCTCCAGACGACATCGAGAACTATGATCCAGCAAGAACTCGAAATCATCAACAAACTGGGCCTGCACGCACGCGCAGCAGCCAAGCTTGTCAAGCTCTCGTCATCCTTTGCTGCCAGTATCGATATCGAGAAGGATGGCCAGCGTGTCAACAGCAAGAGCATCATGGGCGTCATGATGCTGGCTGCCAGCATGGGCTCGAAGGTCACCGTGTCCGCCGACGGGGAAGACGAGGAAGATGCACTGGCCGCCGTTGTCGATCTGATCAACCGCCGGTTCGACGAAGAGGAGTAGCCATGAGTCTGATGTTCAGCGGCATTGGCGTCTCCCGCGGTATTGCCATCGGCAACGCCTATCTGCTGCGACGCAATCAGATCGATGTCACTTCTCGCACGCTGCTGAAGAAAGGCATTCCGGCAGAAGTGCGGCGCTTCAAGCGCGCTGTCAAGGACGCGCGGGCGCAACTGCTCATGGCCCGCGACAATATCCCCAAGGATGCGCCGAGCGATGTCAGCTCGTTCATCGAAACCCACATTCTGATGCTCGATGACGCCGTGCTGTCACAGCGCCCCGTGGAAATCATCAAGGGCGAGATGATCAACGCCGAGGCCGCCCTGCAACAGCAGCGCGAGGAGCTGATCAAGGCATTCGGCTCGATGGATGACAGCTACCTGGCCACTCGCATCGACGATGTCAATCACGTCATCGATTCGGTGCTGCGCGCCCTGGACGATGGCGCCGAGAATGTGGTCGCCTCCGAACAATGGAAAGGCCAGATCATCGTGGCCGACGACCTGACACCGGCCGATACCGTCAGCATGCAGCACCACGGCGTGGCAGGATTCGTCACCGAGACCGGTGGCCAGTTGTCGCATACCGCCATCCTGGCCCGAAGTCTGGGCATTCCCGCCATCGTTGGTGTCAGCAATATCCGCCGGTATATCAAGCCGGGTGAAGTGATCACCCTGGATGGTCGCCTGGGCATGGTACTGGCCGAACCCACCGAGGAGATGCTGAGCGACTTCAGGCGCCAGCAGAAGGAAACCCGACTGCGCCAGCGCGAGCTGGCCAAGCTCATCGATACCGAAGCCGTGACGGCCGATGGCGTCCAGCTCAAGCTGATGGCCAATATCGAGATCGAAGAGGATCTGAAGGCACTGAAACGGGTCAGCGCCAAGGGCGTCGGCCTCTACCGTACCGAATTCCTGTACATGAACCGTGAGACGGTGCCGACCGAGCAGGAGCATTTCAAGGTCTACACCAAGGTGCTGCGCGCACTCAAGGGCGAGACTCTGACCATCCGCACCGCCGACCTCGGTGCAGACAAGCAGGTGGATGGGCAGATGGCCAGCCGGACGCGGCCGCAGGCGCACAATCCGGCCATGGGTCTGCGAGGCATCCGTCTGTGCCTGAGTGACACCTCGTTGTTCCTGCCGCAGTTGCGCGCCATTCTGCGAGCCTCTGCGCGCGGTCCCATCCACATGCTGCTGCCCATGCTGACGAATGTGGCCGAGGTTGCCCAGTGCCTGGAAATGGTCAGTCAGGTGAAGCAATCACTGCGCGACGAGAACATCGAGTTCGACGAGAACATGCTGGTCGGCGGCATGATCGAGGTACCGGCAGCGGCCATAGCTGCCGAACAATTTGCCCGCCAGCTGGACTTCCTGTCAATCGGTACCAATGACCTGATCCAGTACACGCTGGCCATCGACCGTATCGATGACCAGGTGGACTACCTGTACGATCCCATGCACCCGGCGGTCTTGTCGCTGATCAAGAACACCATCGATGCGGGTCAGAAGGCGGGCATTCCGGTTGCCATGTGCGGCGAAATGGCGGGAGATGCCCGCTATGTGCGCCTGTTGCTGGGATTGGGACTGACCGAATTCAGCATGCCACCAAACCTGATTCTGGAAACCAAGAAGAATCTCATCACCTGCCGGCGGGCAACGCTGAAGAAACAGGTCAGCACGCTGCTGGCAGCCCGCAGCAGCGAAGAGATGCTCGCCCAGCTCGACAAGATAAACGCCTCCGCCCCCAGCAACTGAGCATGACGTATTCTTGCTCCCCAGACACCATCCGGACCCGATCGGACAGGACAGCCACTGATGGAACCTGAAGTCGAACAGCAGCAGCAGTCCAGCACGCTGGCTGAAAACATCAGCGAAGGCTCCGTCTCGGCCGCTCGCAAGATCATGCTGGCCATGCACCCGGCCGAGATCGCCGATGCCCTGGAATCACTGCCACCGGTACGTCGTCGCCTGCTGTGGGATGTCATCGATCCCGAGCTGGAAGGTGAAATCCTCATGGAAGTGGGCGATGAGGTTCGCGAGAGCCTGGTTCGCGACATGGACATGGACGAGCTGGTGGCGGCGACCGAGCAGCTGGATCTTGACGATCTGGCCGACTTTGTCCAGTCGCTGCCCGAACAGCTCACCTCCGAGATGCTGGCCGGCATGGGCCGTCAGGATCGTGAGCGCCTCGACCAGGTACTGGCCTACCCGGAGGACAGCGCCGGCGGCCTGATGAACCTGGACGTGATCACGGTGCGCGGTGATGTGACCCTGGATGTGGTGCTGCGCTATCTGCGGCGTCGTGGGTCCATGCCGCGCCAGACAGACCGACTCTGGGTGACCGACCGCTATGGCCGTTACCTGGGTGAGCTGTCACTGCGACTGTTGCTGACCAACAGCAGTGACACCCTGGTCAGCGATATCTCGCTGCGCAAGATCGAACCCCTGCACGTACTGACCACCCAGCGTGAAGTCGCCCGGGTGTTCGAGGATTTCGATCTGGTCTCGGCACCGGTGGTGGATGACAACAACCGACTCATCGGTCGTGTCACGATCGATGACGTGGTTGACGTCATTCGTGAAGAGGCCGAGCAGACCGTACTGAGCATGGCAGGTCTGAATCAGGAAGACGATATCTTCGCGCCGATCTTTCGCAGTACCCGCAAGCGCGCGCTGTGGCTGGGCGTGAACCTGCTGACGGCACTGCTGGCCTCCTGGGTCATCGCCCAGTTCGAAGGCACCCTGGAGCGCATCGTCACCCTGGCGGTGTTGATGAGTGTGGTGCCGAGCATGGGCGGTATCGCCGGCAGCCAGACGCTGACCCTGGTCATTCGCGGCCAGGCGCTCAACCAGATCAACAAGAGCAATCTGCGAGACCTGCTGACGCGCGAGGTCGCCATCGGCCTGCTCAACGGGGTGTTGTGGGCACTGATCATTGCCGGACTGGTGTGGCTGTGGTTCGGCGACCGGCAGATCGGCATGATCATCGGTGCCGCACTGGTCGTGAACCTGGTAACGGCAGCCTATGCCGGGGCCATGCTGCCGATGCTGATGCGCCGGCTCGGTATCGACCCGGCGCTGGCCGGTGGTGTTGCCCTGACCACGGTCACCGACGTGGTCGGACTGGTGGCCTTTCTGGGGCTGGCGACGCTGATACTGTAGGCTCGGGCATCTGGCGCATTCGAGCGCCAATCACCCTTGATCATGCGGCGGGCGACAGGACTGGCCCTATGCATCGAGAATCTTCCGCTGCAAGCCCGCCTGCCCTGTCGGCCTGAGCGCCCTCAGTGATCGCGAACCACCGACACATGACGTCGGGTACCAACCCAGGACACCCGGGCCAGCTTCTCTGTCTGGACGAAGGCGTACTCACAGGACTCGCGAACCTTTTCCAGGGTTTCCGGGGAGTCGATCTCGAAGCCCTGGAACATGAAACTGGTATCCGTCCAGGGGCGATCCAGTTCGTTGACGTACATGCCGATTTGCAGCTGCGAGCGGTGGACCCAGCGGGACTCCTTGACGATACGAGTGAAGGCGCGATGAGTGGCTCGGCCGGCTGAAGTCTGATTCGAATGTCTCATGTTCTGCTCCCGTGTCAGGCTGTTGCCCGATCTCGTTGTGGGGATACCGTTGTCGTACCGGTGTTGGCAGGAAAGATAATCTGCCGGAAGCCTCTCCGCCACTGTCTTGACAAGAGTTCGTGTGGCGTTTCACGCTTCCGCCTGCGTTGTTCCATGCACTGTGATGCAGCCAACAGACGAGAGCGTTGAGCGCCATTTCATTGGCGCAATCGATCCGTGAATCGACGGTTTCGCGAGCTGCGCGTAACCTGCAACAGCTGGCATTCCGTCAGCAGCAGGTTAGCTGACGGTATTCCGTCAATGCCCATGAATCACTGGCATGAATTGAACTATATTGCATATTTTGACGGTGTCATGCGGGTTCCCGGGAGTTGTCCACAGCTTGTCAACCGCTTTGTCCCCAAAATTCGCCGCTCAACCACAAGATGTAGTGGCGTGAATCCCGGGCAACCCCAGATATAGTGGTTTTCGACGTTGACCGGGCTGCACAGCGGCGATACACTGCGCCGCCCCCGCACTGATGTATCCGGCAACGTGCTGCCGACAGATTGACAGCGGGCATTACAAGCACTACATGTTGCGTATGGACACGCTTCAGCACACTATATATTGTGTGACACAGGGAATCCGAGTGACTACAGATTACATTGCCTGAGCCCCGCACAAGCACGGGCCTGGCACCGACAAGGAGATTCCGAACGCCCATGAGCACAGTTGACGTCCTGGCAATGAAAGACACCCCTGCAAAGCCGGCCCTGGCTCGTTTGCCGCTGCAGGAAACTTCCGTGGATATCTGGGACAAGAAATACCGTCTCAAGACCAAGGAAGGCCAGAATGTCGACGAAACCGTCATCGACACCTTCAAGCGCGTGGCACGCGCGCTGGCCGATGTCGAAACCTCCGAGGAAAACCGCAAGCACTGGTACGGCGAGTTCCTGTGGGCGCTGGAGCAGGGAGCCATTCCGGCGGGCCGCATCACTTCCAACGCCGGCGCTCTGGCCCACAAGCCGGCGACCTCCACCATCAATTGCACGGTCAGCGGCACCATCGTCGACTCCATGGACGACATCCTCGGCAAGGTGCATGAAGCGGGTCTGACACTCAAGGCCGGGTGTGGCATCGGCTACGACTTCTCGACACTGCGACCTCGCGGCGCCTATGTCTCCGGTGCCGGTGCCTACACCTCCGGTCCGCTGTCCTTCATGGATATCTTCGACAAGATGTGCTTTACCGTGTCCTCTGCCGGTGGTCGCCGTGGTGCACAGATGGGCACCTTCGATGTACGCCACCCCGACGTACTCGAATTCATCAAGGCCAAACGCGAAGATGCTCGCCTGCGGCAGTTCAATCTGTCGTTGCTGATCACCGAGGATTTCATTCAGGCCGTCAAGGCCGACGAGCCCTGGCAGCTGGCCTTCCCCATCCGCCAGAAGGAACTGGACGATGGCGATATCCAGCTCGATGATCCCGATCAGATCGTGTGGCGTGACTGGCCCTCGCATGAGGATGTGGTCGCCAACGAAGAAGGCCTGGTGGCCTGCCGTATCTACAAGACCATGCCGGCCCGTCGTCTGTGGGACCTCATCATGGCCTCCACCTACGATTTTGCCGAGCCCGGTTTCATCCTGATCGACAAGGTCAACGAGATGAACAACAACTGGTTCGACGAATCCATCCGCGCCACCAACCCCTGCGGCGAGCAGCCCCTGCCACCCTACGGTGCCTGCCTGCTCGGATCGATCAACCTGACGCGATTCGTGCTCGACCCCTTCACCGACAAGGCTCGCTTCGACTGGGAACGCTACAATCGTACCGTCGAGATCTTCACCCGCATGCTCGACAATGTCGTCGAGATCAACGGCCTGCCACTGGAACAGCAACGCCGCGAGATCCAGCGCAAGCGTCGCCACGGCATGGGCTATCTGGGGCTGGGCTCCTGCATGACATTGATGGGCATGAAGTACGGCAGCCCGGAATCACTGGCGTTCACCGAAAAGGTGACTCGAGAACTGGCTGTCACCGGCTGGCGCACGGCACTGGAGCTGTCCAGGGAAAAGGGTCCGGCTCCGATCATGGACGAGCTCTTTACCGTCACTGGCGAGATGCTGCGCAAGCGTCCCGAAATGAAGGATGATGGCTATGCAGTGGGCGACCAGCTGCCGGGGCGCATTCTGCATGCCCGCTACAGCCGCTACATGCAACGCATTGCCGAGGTTGATCCGCAACTGGTCGAGGCACTGGCCGATCACGGCGCACGCTTCACGCATCACAGCTCCATAGCCCCCACCGGCACCATCTCCCTGTCACTGGCCAACAATGCCAGTAATGGCATCGAGCCCAGTTTTGCCCACCACTATGCGCGCAACGTGATCCGTGAAGGCCGCAAGAGCAAGGAGAAGGTCGATGTCTTCTCGTTCGAGTTGCTGGCCTATCAGGCACTGGTCAATGACAAGGCCATGCCGTACAGCGACGAGGCCGAGGCACAACTGCCCGACTATTTCATGTCGGCCGATGACATCACACCGAAGGATCACGTCTCGGTGCAGGCCGCCTCACAGCGCTGGATCGATTCGTCCATTTCCAAGACCGCCAATGTACCCACCGATTTCCCGTTCGACGATTTCAAGGACATCTACATGTACGCCTACGATCAGGGTCTGAAGGGATGTACCACCTTCCGTTTCAACCCCGAGAACTTCCAGGGCGTGCTGGTCAAGGAGAACGATCTGGAGAATACCGAATACCAGTTCACCCTCGAAGACGGTTCTGTCGTGACAGCCAAGGGCAACGAGCAGATCGAATATGACGGGGAAATGCACACCGCCGCCAACCTGTACGATGCCTTGAAAGAAGGCTATTACGGCAAGTTCTAAAGGAATCGACCTGAATGAAGATCAACAAGAAAATCGTCGGCTATGCGGTTGCCAAGCCAGCCGACAGCGGTGAGAAAACTGTACAGGACACAAAGTCCGCCGAGGCATCAAAGACGGATGGGCATCTGGCCGATGTCATCCAGATGCACGAAACCCTTGCCCGCCCACAGAAGCTGATCGGCTCGACGTACAAGCTGAAGACACCCGAACACGTGTCGGCGCATGCCATGTACATCACGATCAACGACATCGTGCTCAATGAAGGTACCGAGCACGAGATGCGGCGTCCGTTCGAAGTGTTCATCAACTCGAAGAACCTCGAACACTACCAGTGGATCGTCGCCCTGACATTGATCATGTCTGCCGTCTTCCGCAAGGGTGGCGATATCACCTTTCTGGTGGAAGAGCTGCGTTCGGTCTTCGATCCGCGTGGTGGCTACTGGAACAAGGGCAAGTACATGCCGTCCATCATCGCCGAGATAGGTGAGGTGATCGAACATCACCTGATCGATATCGGCATGCTCAAGAGCAACGAGCCCGATGAAGTTCAGGCAAGACTGATCGAGGAGAAGAAAGCCGAATTGCGGGCAGAACAGCAGAGCACTGCCGATTCAGCCAACGATTCTGCCGAGGAGCCCTGGATGGCCAATGCCACGCTGTGCAGCAAATGCAACAACAAGGCGGTCGTCCTGCGTGACGGTTGTCAGACTTGCATGAACTGTGGAGATTCCAAGTGCGGCTAGATCTTGAGGTACAATAGCCGCCTCTTTTCGCGAGTCAGAGAACGCTGGCAACAGCTTTCAAGACCCGTTTTCCCGACGAATGCGAAGATACCCATGTCAACAATCAAATGCAGAAGTTGCCAGTCGCCGATGATCCTCGATCGCTGCGAATCCA
Source organism: uncultured Granulosicoccus sp. (assembly GCA_947495035.1). Lineage (GTDB taxonomy): Bacteria > Pseudomonadota > Gammaproteobacteria > Granulosicoccales > Granulosicoccaceae > Granulosicoccus. Next base: position 93,737 of record CANLXI010000002.1, on the reverse strand, counting down.
GTGAACATGCGATCACTTGCTGGCACCAGTGTCCGGTCTGCAAACAGGTGCGTATGACCAGCGATCCGAAAGTCGGAAAAGCCTCGCTGTCCATGTCGACCCGCAAGGATGATGACAGCGGATACTCCGCCGAGCCGGACATGTTCCAGCCCGAGTCCAACCATGGCTTTGCCGCTTACCTGATGACATGAGTGAACTACAACTTTCCGCCAAGCTTGTCGGTGACATCCAGAACCTGCTGCAGGAACACGATCCGGCTGCAGGCGACCCGGGTGTCACCTCTCAGTACCTGTGCGCGGTAGTCGGTTTTCTGCTGGGTCAGCAGGACATGCCGGCCGGACAGAAGGATGAAGTGCTGGATCAGCTGGCCGCGTTCATGAAACACGTATCGGATGATGTCGAGAGCCAGAAACAACGGGCTGCGGCACCTCCTCCTCCTCCCACACAAGAAGCCTTCGGCATCTGGAAACCTTCAAAATGACTCAAGCAACAGCACGCCATATCCTCGTTGACAGCGAAGAGAAGTGCCAGACCCTGATTGACGACATCAAGGGCGGCGCCGATTTCGCGGCAGTCGCCAGAGAACACTCAAGCTGCCCTTCCAAGCGTGACGGTGGCAACCTGGGCACTTTCGGCAAGGGCCAGATGGTTCCCGAATTCGAAACAGCCTGCTTCGAAGGCGAAGTCGGTGAAGTACAGGGCCCCATCAAGACGCAGTTCGGCTTCCACGCCGTCGAAGTCACTGCTCGCAGCTAGATCGCCGTTCGCCGTGTGGCAACCAGAGCCGGTTGCCGCACGGCCCGAGTACCGCCTGCCCCCGGTGTCGTCTCCCGGGCTGTGCCACCGATACCGGCCCACATCCGCCCCGCAGTGCCCCGCTATCCAGCGAATAGCCCCCCGGCTTCTAACCGTAACCAAACACGCTACACGACAGACGAATTCGTCGATCTCTCGCGTTTCTGCTATTTTACGTGACGCGGGTCTAAGTTTTCTCCCTTGTAAGGTGAAACCTTCCGCTCCTGTTACAGGGATTTACGCGCAGTAAAGAGGCAAGGCAGCACTCGCGCAGAATGGGACAGACACTCGTGTCACTTATGAGCGTGAGGGCAGATCGACCATCCGATGAGTTCATTGACCCAAGCTGACGGATTGCCGGGAGATTGGAAGACAGCGTGGCCATGGTCGGATGAGGGCATCATCGGCCCGGCCGTTCGCGTCTCCACGGACATGATCTCGTGGGCCATCAATGCCATGCCCCAACTGCTGCGCGAGTCTCCCTGGTTGAGCGGTGCCTGCGTGCTGACGCTCATCCTGACCGCAGAGGCCATCCGCCGATACCGAGCCCGCAGCCCTCAGGCTCGTCAACAGCTGGTCCAGAACACGCTGGACGCCCTGCCCGACGCCGTTGCCCTGTTCAACGCCGACGGTCGGCTGACGGCCGTCAACCGCAAGCTCTCCGGACTGATGCCCCTGGGCATCGAACCGGCACAGTTTCCCGACATCGGCACCACCGAACTCTATGCACAGATTTCTCCCGACAACGAAGCGGTGGCGCGCGCCCATCAGCGAGCCCTGGATTCCGCTCCCGGTCTCGACTCCACCCTGACCTTCGAACTGCCCAGTTACGGTCGACGCTCACTCCTGATCCGAGAGCGCAATACCAGTGACGGCGGCAAGAGCATTTCCGTGTATGGCTCCAACCATCTGATCAACCAGCGCCTTGAGGACCCACTGACCTGTCTGGCCAACCGGACTCGCCTGGTACACGAGCTGAGCAGGCTTTGCAGCCGTACACGCAGCCAGTTGTCGCTGATCATCGTCGACCTGCGCAGTTTTCGGCAGATCAATGATACCTATGGCCGCTGCGCCGGCGACGAACTGCTCAGGCAGACGGCCTGCTGTCTGCAACAGGCAATGCCGGCAGATGCCCTGATTGCCCGTACCGCAGGTGATGAATTCGCGATTCTGCTGGAGGCCGATCACGATCATGGAACCATCGAAGCCACGCTGGCCGAATTGCTGCAGACCCTGCGCAGCGGCTTGAATGTCAACGCCATGAACGTCCCGGTCAGAGCCAGCATCGGCATCGCCTACGCCCCCGAGCATGGCAATACCGTGTCGACACTGCTCAAGTCCGCCGACAGTGCCTGCGCCCATGCCAAGTACCTGAAAGGCAATTCCATCGTGGTCTACAACTCGGCGCAACAGCAGCAGGCAAAGCGTCGCCATCAGCTGGAAATCGGCTTGCAGCAGGCCATCGAACGCGATGAACTCGCCTTGCAATATCAGCCGCAGATCGATATTCGCAGCAAGATGACCTGCGGCATGGAAGCCCTGCTGCGCTGGCACAGCAGTGAATTCGGTCGCGTACCTCCCGACGACTTCATTCCGGTGGCCGAGGAGACCGGCATCATCCATCGGCTCGGAGAATGGGTGCTGAACCGTGCCGTGGCCGACTATCAACGACTTTCCCATTACGGCATGTCCCCCTCCATGCTGTCGGTGAATCTGTCACGCAAACAGTTCGAGGGCAGCCATATCGTGCCGCAGATCGATCGACTGCTGAGCCAGACCGGCTTCGACCCCGACAGACTCTGTCTGGAGATCACCGAAACCGCTCTGGCCCGAGACACACAGCGCCTGCAACGGCAATTGCTGGAACTCACCTCGATGGGTGTCCACCTTGCCATTGACGATTTCGGTGTCGGCTATTCCTCCTTGCTGGAGTTGCGCGATTATCCCATCAGTGAAGTCAAGATCGATCGCGCGTTCGTCGCCAATATCGCCAGCGATGCCCACAGCCAGGACATCGTCGCGGCCATCGTCGACATCTCGCGCAGTATCGGTGCCGAGGTTGTCGCGGAAGGCATCGAGAACCAGCAGCAGTTCGACATGGTGGATCAGCTCGGTTGTGACAGGGCACAAGGCTACTTCCTGTGCGAACCGATGGCGGCAACCACCTTTCCGGATGTCGTGCTTGGCCACTAGGCGTGTCGCCGACAGCCCACCGACTCAATCATCCGGCCACTGCATCTCCAGCTGTACCGGCCTTTCCTCACCAGCGGCAATCAGGCCACTGAAAGCCACCCCGAGCAAGCGCACTCCCGTATGCCGCGCAGGCCTGGACCCGCTGTCGGAGTTACGTCCGTGCGCCTGCGCCGCCCCGCGATCCGAGGTCTGTCGCAGACTCAAGGCTCGATCCAGCAGGAATGGCAGAGCCCGCAAGGAAGAGGCCGCATCGAGCACCCCCTGTGACAGGGAATGGGCACGTGTATAGGTGGAGAAATCGGCAAACCGCACCTTGACCGTGATGGTCCGACCTGCCAGCTCTCTCTCCTGCATCTGAACGTGCAATTCCTCGCACAGCCCACCGAGAATCTCCAGCATGCCTGCCCTGTCATGCAGATTGTCGGCAAAGGTTCTCTCCGAACCGATGGACTTGCGGGTACGACTGACCCTGACCGGCCGATGATCGATACCGCGCGCCACCCGGTAGAAATAGCTGCTGCTCTTGCCGAATTCGCGTGCCAGTTCCTCTTCACTCCACTGCCGCAGATCGGCCCCGGTCAGGATCCCGAGGTCGTGCATGCGAGCCTCGGTGACCTTGCCGACACCGTGAAAGCGGCCAACCTCGAGGCTGGCAACAAAGCTCTCACCCTGCTCCGGCAGAATGCAGAACAGACCATCCGGCTTGCGGTAATCCGATGCAATCTTGGCCAGGAACTTGTTGTAGCTGACGCCTGCGGAGGCCACCAGACCGGTCCTCTCCCGAATCAGGGCCTTGATCTCGCGCGCCAGGCGATAGGCAGAGCCACCGAACAGGGTGTTGTTCGTCACGTCCAGATAGGCTTCATCCAGAGACAGAGGCTCGATCACCTCGGTGAACTCGCGAAATATCGCCTGAATCTGTTGCGATACCTGCTTGTAGGCCTGAAAACGCGGCTTGACGAACACGGCATCCGGGCAGCGCCGCCCGGCCTCGGCGCTGGGCATGGCCGAGTGCACCCCGAACACGCGTGCCTCGTAACTGCAGGCAGCCACCACGCCACGACCATTGGGACGCCCTCCGACAATCACCGGCAACCCGCGCAAGGCCGGATCATCGCGCTGTTCGACCGACGCGTAGAAGGCATCCATGTCGACATGGATGATCTTGCGCAATGCGGGAGCGTCAGCGTTCGCCCCCGCTGCACCGTTCTCCACGCTGCCATCGGCTGACATTCCGCTACCCGTCTTTTTACCCGTCGAATTGGACGACATGGTCATGTCATGTGCGTAATTGCTTTAGAATCGGACCTGTGGAAAGACTCGATCCCCTTGCCGGCTGCGTGGCAATACAGCAGAGGCGGCAGCAGGGAAATTTCCGAGTTCAACAATCTGCTGTGTCTTGCAGCCTTTACAACACGGAGCTGAATTGTGTCGAGCACTATCGGAGTCGAACTGAAAGGTGGAATGTACACCTTCATGTCGCTCAAGCTCCACACCAATGACATGGCAGTCATTGATGAAAAGCTCGCTGACAAGGTGCTGCAGGCCCCCGGTTTTTTCAAGGATACGCCCGTCGTCATCGACCTCAGTGTACTTGAAGAACAGGCGGTGAGCATCGACGGCAAGGCACTGCTGGAGTGCGTTCGCCGTCACAAACTGGTCCCCATTGTCGCCAGCATCGGTGATCGCGCTTCCGAACTGGCCAGGTCGATCTCGCTACCGCTGATCGAAAGCGGTGCACGCCGTAGCGCCCTGGCCCCGCAAGAGTCTTCACAAAGCGCTGATTCCGCTGGCGAAGAAGCGCCAAGTAACACTCAGAACCCCGTTCCGGATGTGGACTTGTCCGTATCGCGGGAGGTAGAGTATGTGGTCAAAGCTCCCCTGCTGATAGACAAGCCGGTCAGATCCGGACAGCAGATTTATGCCAGAGACACTGACCTGATCGTCATGGGTCAGGTAGGTCCGGGGGCCGAGATCATTGCAGACAACAATATCCATATCTATGGCCCGCTGAGAGGCAGGGCCTTGTGCGGAGTGTCAGGGAACGCATCGACACGAATTTTCTGTCAATCGCTGGAAGCGGAACTGGTATCGGTCGCGGGCAACTATCGCATGCTCGAGACCATTCCGGAAGAATTGCGCGGCAAACCTGCGCAGATATGGCTCGATAAAGACAGGCTCACGATAGAGCCGCTCTAATGCAGACATTTTTGGGAGTTGGAGCTTGACCAAGACAATCGTCGTAACTTCAGGCAAGGGTGGGGTCGGCAAGACCACAACCAGTGCATCCATAGCCACGGGCCTGGCCAAACGTGGTTTCAAGACCGTCGTCATCGATTTCGATGTCGGCCTGCGTAATCTCGACCTCGTCATGGGCTGCGAGCGACGCGTCGTCTATGACCTCGTGAACCTGGTCAACCAGGAGGCCAGCCTCCATCAGACCCTGATCAAGGACAAGCGCATCGAGAATCTCTACATTCTCCCTGCGTCGCAAACGCGCGACAAGGATGCCCTGACCATCGAAGGCATCGCGCGCGTCATGCACAAGCTCAAGAAGAGTGACTTCGACTACATCATCTGCGACTCCCCGGCCGGTATCGAGAAAGGCGCCAAGATGGCCCTGTATTTTGCCGATGAAGCCATCGTCACCACCAACCCGGAAGTCTCCTCCGTCCGGGACTCCGATCGCATCCTGGGTATCCTGCAGAGCGAATCCAAGCGTTCCAAGATGAACGAGGAGCCGGTCAAGGAGCACCTGCTGATCACACGCTACAACCCAACCCGAGTCAAGGACGGGCAAATGCTCAGCGTCGACGACATCGTTGATCTGCTGGCCATTCCCTTGCTCGGCATCATCCCTGAATCCCCGTCTGTGCTGGATTGTTCGAACGCAGGGAAGCCCGTCATCCTCGACGACGAGAGCGAAGCCGGACAGGCTTATTCCGATGCCATCGATCGGCTGCTCGGCGAGGCCAAGCCACATCGCTTCATGGAAGCCCCGAAGAAAGGGTTTCTCGCGCGCTTATTCGGGTAGATTGACATGGGAATCTTCAGTTTTTTCAAGACCGGCAAAGAGGACCAGTCGGCCAGGGTGGCCAAAGACCGCCTGCAGGTTCTGATTGCTCACGAACGCACCGGACGCAATGGCCCTGACTACCTGCCCATGCTGAAGCAGGATATTCTGGACGTCATCAAGAAATACGTGGCAGTCGGTGATGACGCATTATCGGTACAGCTGGAATCACAGGACAATTGTGACGTGCTCGAGCTGAACATCACCTTGCCGGAAGATTCGGCATCGGATGAAGAACCTTCCGAGAGTGCCAGACGTCGTGCCATGGAACGTCGCCAGGAAGCCAACGCAACCTGAGTTCGAGAATACGCCTGATGGCCGTCGCGAACTGCGCGACACCATCAGGCCTGTAGTGCAGACGGACTCGGGCGCCGGGCCGCCTGGGAATTCGTTCACGGTCTTCTTCCCGGGGACTGCGGGTTTTCCTGCTCCCCCGATGAAACCGACCACCACGGGGCCACGCATGTGCTGGCCGGTACTCGGATGATTGCATGACGATGAAATACGTGGTGATCGGTGGTTCCTGGGGCTCACTGGACCCCATCATTGAAATCGTGTCGTCGCTGCATCCTGCCATTGACGCAGCGTTTCTGATTGTGCGTCATATCTCGCCGAACGCCCCTTCCCTGCTTCCGGGAATTCTGCAGTCTCACTCGGCTCTTCCGGTCGTTGATGCCGAAGACGGGGCGAAAATCCTGGCCGGCACCATTCATATCGCTCCAGCAGGCATGACCACCGAAGTCATGCGCGACTCGCAAGGCATCAACCGTTTTCGTCTTGGCCCTATCGAACCCGGCCAGAAGCCCACCCCCAGTATCAACGACTCCCTGAATTCCGGCGCGCAGCTTTTCGATCAGGATTGCATTGCCGTGATCCTCAGTGGCTACCTCGATGATGGTACCGAGGGCGCCCAGACCCTCGCCTCTCATCATGGCTTCACCATTGTTCAATCGCCGAGTGATGCCGACGCGGACTCGATGCCCTGGAACGTGATTCATCGTGACTCGCCTGACTTCATCCTGCGCGCTGGCCAGATCGGAGATATTCTCGGAGAACTCTGCAGAAGCCCTGTGTCGGGTGATTTTGCACGCGTTCTGCAAACCGGCTGAATCACTCGACCTGCCTGCGTGTGGTCGCCGGATCCGCTGCTTGCCTGCGGTCTCGGCAGCAGTACTTGCTCACGAGATCGGCTCACGACGGTAGAACAAGCCCGACCAGGACCCGTGACGATCCGTTGCAATTCGGAAAGTCGACCTGCTGTTTTAGCCGCACTGATTAGCCGGAACCTTGCTGAAATCGCATTATTCGTCATTTGCTGACGACTTGCTGACGCGGTGGCAACAATCATTGTTGCAAAAAAACCACGCAATGAAATTTCTCGGTTATTCTTCGCATTCTTGCTGGTCAAGTGTTGTTTCTGTTCTACACTAACAGTCAAGCGGCGCCACTGCTTCTGTCACTGCCTTGCAAAAACGCAAACTGTTGTTGCATTATTCAGACACGCTGACTAAAGTTGCTTCGCTGAAACATTAAACGTATTTCGTTGTACTTAGCTCACAGCAAATATCTGATTGGAGAAAACATATGAAATTCACTAAGACAGCTGTCGCGGTAGCAATCGCAGGTATTGCTGCAGCTCCCATGATTGCTTCCGCTGACACCACTCTGTCCGGTGTTGTTGAAATCGCTCTGCAAGGCACTGACATCGACGACGATGATCTGGAAATCGGCACTGGCGACGTCCTGTTCGGTATCACTTCCGAGCACGAAATGGACAGCGGCCTGACTGGCTACGGTAGCTTGCGCGTCGATCTGGACCGCCTGTCGAACCAGGGCAGCGTTTTCGTTGAAAATGGCCCGGGCGAAGATGACGACCTGAACATCGGTAGCGTTGGTACTGCTGATGCTGTTTACGTCGGTATCAAGGGTGGATTCGGTGACTTCCGAATGGGTGAAATCCCATTGGCTGTCGAGTATGGCCAGGTTGCCAACGACATCTATGACGTCGGTTCTGAAATCAGCGGCGGCATGAGCTACACCGGCACATTCGGTCCAGTCGGTCTGGTTGCCAACTTCTCACCAGAAGGAAACCAGGATGCACTCGGCCTGGGCGCAAAATTCGGCATCGGCGGATTCAGCATCGGCCTGGGTGGTGAGCAACGTGGCGAAGACGACCTCGTCAACGGTGCAGTCGGCGTATCCTTCGCCTTCGCTGGTGCGTCCATCGCAGCTCACTTCTGGAGCCAGGAAGTTGCTGAAACAGCCGGTACTGGTGATCTGGAATCAGCCTCTGTCAAGATCGGTTACGGTTTCGGTGGCGTCAGCGCTGCTCTGACTGTCTCTACTCTGGAAGACGACGGTGCTACTGACCAGAATGCTGTTCGACTCGACCTGGGCTACGCTCTGGGCGGCGGCACTCAGCTGAGCTCACGTATCACTCAGTTCAACGATGACAACGACGCCGATGCAGAATTCCTCGAGTATCGCGTCATGCTGGCTAAATCTTTCTAAGATTACCCACGCAGAAGTAAAAAAGCCCTTCTCTTGAAGGGCTTTTTTTTGCCTGCAATTCGGTAAGTCAGCTCAGGAAGGCTCAGCCAGCTGAAGCAAGCTTCAACGAAAGACAGTCAGTGAATTCACCACGAATCTGACACCTGGCACCTGCCCGGCCACGCGCTCGGCCTCATAGACAGTGGCTTCATCAGTCACGTAGCCTGACAACTTGACGCTGTCCTCGCTGACGCTGGTCACCATGATATTGCTGACAGCCGTTTGAGGCGCTCTCTTCAACGCCTGCTTGACCCGGACTGACAACTCGGCGTTGTCATCCACCGTCGTTACGATATCTTCCGTAATCAGTGGTCGTCCATCAAAACCACAGCTTCCCAGCACCAGTGCACAGCCCACCATCACGGCTGATACCTGCAACTTCACACATTTTCTCAAGATTTTCTCCAACGGAAAGGGTCAGACCGGGAGCGGTCTGCGCAGATTTTCAGATACCAAAACTCTATCCGAGCGCATTCTACCGCATGCACTCATTGCCTCCCGTCACTTCCGAGACCAGGCAATACGGACGCTCTAGTCGAGCTTCAGGTCCAGCAACTGCAATTCGCTGTACAGGAAGTCGATATCCCGTGGCTCTACGCTCTGGCTCAGGAAATGCCGCTCGACCGGCAGGAGCTCACAAATCGTATCTGCCGGTGGCGTCCTGATCAAGCGGCTGTCTGCGGCCAGCACCGATGGCGTATCCGGCAGCAGACTGTTGGCCAGCAGCGGCGCGCAGTCGGTGAACAGATCGGCATCGCTGGTGTACAGCAGGTCATACCACTGCACGTCCTCACCCTTGGATTTGATGGACAGGAACAGCAGGGCCTCACGACCATCAATCTCCAGAAAGATCGGCGTCACCGGCATGATCTGCATGTCATCCAGTATCTGCCGTTGAACAGCCGTGGCCCGTTCACGAATGCCGTCGATATCCCGTGTCAACACCAGTGCCGAGGAAGCCGCCCCCGATCTGTGCCAGTGATACCGCCGGTCATCCAGCACCTGATAGCCCAGGGCTTTCACGATACCGATGGGCTTGCTGGAATTGGTGAAGATGGTATAGGTCAGCGAAGTATCTTCCATGGTCGCCAGCAGCATGCCCTTGCCCAGCCCCCTGCCGCGCAAGGATTTGTCCAGGTACCAGGAACTCATGCTGGCAAAGCGCTCCTTGCGAAATCCTCGTTGCTCATCACCGATCATGCGCTCGCTGTAGATAAGCCCGGTATAACCGAGAATCCGTCCATCGGACTCCACCACCACACCGTAATCCGGCTTGTCCTCCAGCCATGGATAGCTCATCAGCCGGCGCCAGCGCTCGACCGGAAACTTCGAATTCATCTTGCTGTGCAGCAGCGTGCAGATGGCGTCGACATCGGCCGGTCCTGCTGCGCGAATGACTGTGCTCATGCCTTCTCCGCAAACAATTCGCTCGGCATCACCCAGACTGCCCCCGGGTGAGCCTTGATCGTGGTAGCCAGCCTTTCACTGAATACCCAGCCGGCTTCATCCAGATCGCGATGATGCGTCACGAATCCGGTTGGTTCATCACTGTCCACCACAGCCAGGCGGCGCTGCCGCAGGTGCTCGACCAGACTTGTCAGTGTCTTTTGCTCACCGGCGAACCGGGCACCGGATTTCCAGCGTATGGGGTCGCAGTGACCGTTGATACTCAGCAGTCCCGGCACCAGTTCGCGGGCCGTTCTGGCACCCTCGGTAGAGAGGGCGCGATAGCCACGCGCCGCCAGGGCTGCATGCAATTCAGGGGCGACATGGTTCCATGGTGGCACCAGCACGGGCAGGAAGGTCTCGCCGAATACGGTTTCCAGAATCCGACGCCCCGCATCCAGATCCGCCAGCACCGCCTGCTCGCCACGGTGCATGCCCAGTTCCCAGGCACCCAAGCCTCTGCCCCGAGGCGCATGATTGATGTGGGCATATCCATGCTGTGCCACCCGGACGAAGGGCTTGTCTTCCGCCAGCGCCTCGACCAGCGAGGCCTGCAGAGGCTCCGGGATCACGGCAAGCAGCAGACCCGTATCGCGGCACAGGCTCATCAGGCGATCGAGCAAGGGTCCTGCGGCAACGGCGTCGTCATCCCGCCACCACAAGGTTGCGCAGCGGCCGCTTCGCTGCCAGGCATGGAGTTCCTCATCGAGCAATAACCAGGGGTCCTGCGGGGAGTCAGTCGTCACGATCTTGTCCGAGTGTCGGGAGGAAACGGAAACTAGCTGGCGCGGCTCAATTGCTCGCCCAGTTCACTGAGGATGTTTGACAGTGTATTCGGACAACTGCTCATGAGTTTCTGGAAACTCTCCTTGGATATCAGCAGAGCTTCCACGGTAATGCTGGCAGTGACCGTGACTTGCCTGGGCCGATCGCAGAACAGGGCCAATTCGCCAATCATGGAATTCGCGGCGATGGTACCGATGGTTTCCCGCTGACCGTCCACCTCGTGGTGAATGGTTACCGCGCCGGATAGCAGGATGCAGGCGCTCGATGCCTTATCCCCCTGCTGGAACAGATCCTGCCCCGACTGGTAGATCATGCGACTGGATGTAAAGGCCAGCAGTCTGAGCGCCTCCGGCCGGATCGCAGAGAACATCGGGATACGGCGCAGAACAGTCAGTTCGTCGTTCAGAGTCATTGCACATCCACCGTCTACCATTCTGACAGTCTCGACAGCCCGATCAAAGCATCTGTTCGAGCAGACTATCAGGCGAGAACTCAAAAGTCTCCAGCATTCGATCCTCCACGATGCCCTTGTCACGGAATGTGATGCAACGATCAAAATACCGCGCGTTGGCTTGCGACGCCAGCACCCAGACTATACCGGCACCCTCTGTCATTCTTGACAGATAATACAAGGTGTTGCGAAGAATCTGCTCCTGCTGAGCCTGGTCCACACCCGTGATGGGACGGTTGAAGATGTAATAATCCGAACGCCGCAGCAAGGCTCTGGCAAAATTGAACTTCTGCCGCTGGGCGGTGCTCAGACGGCGGCCGGCGGACCCTACATCGAAGGCGAGCCCGAGCCTGAATATGCGCTCGTACAGCGCCGGCTGTCTCAGCAGCAGCCGTTCGATGATGCCACGTACCTGGCGCTCGGCATCCTTGAAACGGTGATCGACCTTGCCGAACACGATATTGTCGATCAGATTGGCAGGCTTCAGGTACTGCTCCGGGTCATAGACATCGATCAGCACCTTGAGACTCTCCGGTGCCGTGTCGAGCAGCATTTTCCGGGTTTCAATGACCTTGTCCATCAATGCCTCGTCCAGCAGGCCGAAGCGGTAACGCGGTTCCGAATACTGGAAGGCCAGCTCGATCCAGGCATAGCGATCCTCCTCGCTGATGCGGGAAAACTCCGTGTGCCGGGTCCGCTGGTACAGGGCTCTGTATTTCGGGATATCGGCAGGCTCCATGATGTCCAGCCGATCGAAGAAGGGATGGTCCTCGGCCAGTCCACCGAACAGCTCGCGGGCGGATTCGGCAATGGACATCCCCATGTCGAACAGCAGACGATCAAGCCCCGTCAGCGCCATCGTGTAGCGCAGGAAATCCGTTCCAGCCTGCGACCGTTGATCGTCGGGTGCCTCTACCAGAATGCCGAACACCAGATTGTCCTGCAGTTCTGCCTGCGAATTGTAGCTGTCGATGTCGAACGGAATGATCAGATCCGTCAGTTCGGTCGATTCGAGTTCGTCACGAACCTGCTTGCGCAGAGCCACCACCTGCTCGGTCAGATCCTCACACAAGTGCGCATCGAGCGTGGTATGCAGCGCGAAGTCGAAGACATCATCGATCAGCCGTGTCACGGTCAGCACCTGTTTGAGTGCCCCCAGCATGCCCCCGCTCTCGGTGTACCCGTTCACCAGATCGACGTCGATCCAGTTGCTCTTCAGGTCGAAATCCGGGTTACCGGTGCGCATGGCCTCCTGTTGTTCCCAGAGACGCTGCAAGGATTCCCTGGCGTTGTATTCCACTTCATCGAGCGGACCATGCTTGAGTCCGTACAACAGGTTTTCTTCCAGCGTGCCGGCAAAATAGTAGGTATCCGTCGAAATGTAGGTGATTCTGCGCCCCGTGACCGATTCGGGCAGGGTGGACAGATTCTCCTTGCCGGCCATGATCTTGCCACGGGCCGGCTTCACCACGCCACCGAACGCCTCTGCCAGCACATTTGCCCCACTGTAGGCATCGCCAACGACCGCAATACGCTGACCGCCCTCCACGCTCACCGAGACACTGTCCAGTGTCACGGCGCCCCCCTCGTCCTCGATGACCAGATTGACCGCACTCAATGGCTTGTCCAGCGTTGTCATCGTCGCCGCACCACCCCGCTCGAGCGCCTGTACCTCCGGCGGCAGCATCTGCTCGGCATCGAACTGTTCGACGATCTGCTCGTACTTGACCTGCACGTCCTGCCTGGCCATGTCCCAGTCGATCAGTTCCTTGAGCGGGCCCGGCAGTTCCTTGTAGGCTGCGATCACCGCCACCAGCTGGCCGACATCCAGGCGACCGGTGATCGCCAGATAGCCACCGATCAGATAGAACAGGAACGGTGTCAGCTGGGCCAGAAAGTTGTTGAGAAACTTGACCTTGAACTTGCGCTGGTAGATCTCGTAACGAATCCTGAACAACACGCCCAGACGCGATGCCACATCGGCCCGTTCGTAGTTGGAGGTATCGTTGGTGTGAATGGTGTCGATACCCTCGACGATTTCCGTGACACGACCTGCCAGCTGCCGCGCCCTGATCTGCCGCTCCCTGCCCAGTACCAGCAGTCGCCTGCGCAGGCGCGGGATGACCAGCATCTGAATCGATGCCATGAACAGCGCCACACCGCCAAGCCAGAAGTGCTGAACGAAGATGAACGCCAGTGCCGTCAGCGCCTGCCCCCCCAGCAAGACTGGCTGCACGAAGGCCTCGGCCGTGAATCCGCCCAGCGGTTCGACCTCATCCTTGATCATGCTGGAGATCTCACCGCCCTTGATGCGTTTGAACTCGACCGGCAGAAAACGCAGAACACGATCGATCAGATCGAATCGCACCCGCCTGAGCAGACGCTCACCGAGCAGTCCCTTGTAGGTGTTGATGTAGTACTTGAACACACCGTTGATGATGACCAGCGACAGGAAGCCCAGACTCAGCACCAGCAAGGCATCCACACGATCCAGCTGCAGACCGGCGAAGAACGGATTGGCAAGGAAGGTTTGCGTGTCGTTGACCGATTCGAAGCCACTGCCCTGAATCGGCCCGTTGATGATCATCTTCGGCAGATCGAACGCCAGGTAATACGGGATCATGGATACCATGACGACACACAGGATCCAGATCTGCTGGCGCGATGTGTGAGTCCAGATATAGCGGGTAAAGCTGTGTTCCATGAATACGTGTGATGACCGCCTGCGAAAGAACCGGTACGCGAGCCTAGGCCTGCCGCGCCCCCGTCGTGATCAGACTCTGCACGATCTCTGCCGTTTGCGCCGCTCCCCGGGTATCAAGTCCGGGGCGAGCAGCTGCAGCGGCATCGTCGCCTGACAGAACCTGCCGGATCAGGGCCGCAAGCGTGGCGCTCGAGAGCTGATCCTCGGCCAGCACCTCGGCCAGACCCAGTTCCTGCAGTCGTGCCGCTCTGTCAGCCTGTTCGGTTTCCCCACCCACACTGTAGGGAACGAGAATGGCGCGACAGCCTGCCTGCAGGATGTCGCCCATCGTATTGTAGCCGGCCTGCGACACCGAGACCCGGGCATTGCGCAACAGACCTGGAAAATCTGCACGAAAACGTTCCAGCAGCACGTTGTCCGGCAGTTCACGGGCCATGGACGCATAGTGAGCCTGTTGCAGATTCGGCCCGCCGATGATGCACCAGCTGAGTTCCGAGGGCAGTTCCCCGGCCGCCTGCAACGCCGCTTTTACAAGTCGGTCCCCAACGGCTCCGCCACCGGCAGATACCACGATATCGACCTGCAGAGGGGATGGCTCTGCCAGCGGCGCGCACACCAGTCCGGTGTAGCTGATCCTGTCGGCGATGGTTGCAGCGCAGGAGAAGCTCTCATCCAGTGTCGCGAACTGCGGGTCGCCATGTACCAGCACGCCGTCGAAATGCCGTGTGATCAAAGACGCTGTCTCTTCATCGCGCCCGGGCTTGGTCCGTCGTTGCAGAATATCGCGTACGGATGTCAGCAGAACCGGCCTGTTCTGACGCGACTCGATCGCCTCGATCAGTGGCAGCAGTTCGAAGCGCAGCTGTCGCCTGCCGAACGGGAAGGCTTCGAGAATCACGCAATCCGGTTCGATATCGTGGAACATCTGCAGCAGCAATGCCGATCGCCGCTGCCGGTAGGCATCGTCGAGCACCTGGCCATCGGCATCGACCAGCTCCCCGAAATTCTTCGTGCCCACGGCCATCGCCGGCAGCTCGAGTCGACGCACGCCCACCGGACTGAAGCCCTTGACCGGCAGCCCGCCACTGACCAGCGTGACGTCCATGCCGCGTCCTGCCAGCGCCTCGGCAATTCTGCCGGCTCGCATCAGATGTCCGATACCCAGCAGGTGCTGGACATGGAACAGGATGCGCGAGGCCCGCGGCCGCCTGCTCACGCCTGCGGCTGCCACTGTTCCTCGAACAGGCCAACCAGCTGCCTGATGCTGACGTGGTAATCCAGCGTACTCCTGACCTTCTGCTGCGCCGCCGAACCGAGGCGATCCCGCAGCTGCGGACTCGACAGTGCGCGGTTCAGCGCGGCGCTCAACGCCTGCACATCCTCGGACTCGACCAGCAGCGCATTCTCGTCATCGGCAAACAGTTCGGGAATCGCCGACACCCGGGTAGTCACACAGGGCAGGCCCTGACTGGCCGCCTCCACCAGCACATTGGGCAGGCCATCCCGATCACCGTCATCCGTCACCCGGCAGGCCAGTGCGAACAGATCGCTGGACTGGTAGTTGAGCAGGACCTCCTTCTGCGCGATCGCCCCCAGCCAGCGGATACGCGATTCAATGCCCAGCTCACGTGCCAGAGCCTGCAGGCTGGCGCGCTCGGTACCGTCACCGATATGCACGAAACGCCAGTGCAGAGTCTGCGGCAACTCAGCCAGCGCCCGCAGCAGCGTGTCATAGCCCTTCTTGCCCACTGCCCGCCCTACGCTGAGGATGATCACCGGATCGTCCGGGGACGAGCCATCCCGACTGGCCGGCTGACGTACCGTTGCCGGAAAACGATCCAGATCGATACCGTGGTAACTCAGATGCACGGAGGCGGGACGTGGAGACAGGGATTGCAGATGGCGATGTCCGACGGCGGTACAGGTCACCGCCCAGCGTGCACTGGCAAGCTTGCGGGACAATTCCCGATCCGACGATGTCCAGATATCCTTGGCATGGGCCGAGACGCTCCACGGCAGCTCCAGCAGACGAGCCGCATAGGCGGCCACCGACGCAGGGGTGTGGATGAAATGCGCGTGCACCCAATGGGCATCCGCCGGCCATTCCGCAGCCAGCACCAGTGCCTGAGCAAAGCGCCGGACGCGATTGCGGCTGCGATCGTGCAACAGGTCACCAAGAAAGTCCCGTAGCGTGGTGCGGAATCCGGGCAGTCGCATGGCCCGCCACAGGCTGCGCAGCACCCGACCCGGTTCATCATGCAGATACTCCGGCAGGTAGTTGACCGGCGCTGTTATCTCATCGTGCACCGCGTGCCGCTCAGGGTCCGTCGGGTGCCGCAGGGATACCAGCTGCAAGGCAATACCGGCCTGTTCCAGACCGAGAAGTTCCTGCGCGATGAAGGTTTCCGACAAGCGGGGGTAGCCCTTGAGCACCACCACCAGCCGCGACGAACTGTGATTGTTCATGCCTTGCTTTTCTGACTGATCCTGTTTGCGTGACGATTCTGCAGCAGGTCCCCGACAATCTGCGAAATACTGCCCAGACCGTCCATCTTGATGGCGGAGGTCCGTTGCGAAGGACGCAGCCGATCCGGCAGCGCCCGCAGTGCCGCTGCCATCTTCATCGGATCATTGGATTCCTCGGGCAGCAGCATGTCGACCATGCCCAGTTCGGCCGCGCGCTGTGTGCGAATCAGCTGCTCCTCACGTGGTACGGTTCGCGGCACGATCAGTGCCGGCTTGTCGAAGGACAGGATCTCGCAGAAGGTGTTGTAGCCACCCATCGACACCACGGCCTTGGCACTGAAGATCAGCTCTTCCATGCGTGAATCGAAATTGATGATCTCCAGATTGTCCAGGCGGTTGCCACGTTCGACGAATTCATCCCGCTCCTTGCCCGGCATGTAGGGGCCCAGCACCACCAGCGTCTTGTAACTCAGGGTCTCGTCCTGTTCGTAGGCGGCCAGCACATCCCGGATCAGGGTCACGCCATCACCACCGCCTCCGGTGGTGACCAGAATGTAGTCACCCTCCTGCTTGTTGGTCGACAGCTCGGCATGCAGTGCCTGACGTTTCAGGAAACCGACGAAGCGCATGCGATCGCGCATCCGCTGCGGTATGTCCATTCCGACCATCGGATCGTGGAAGTTCTCCGGGCCATACACCCAGATCTGATCGTAGAAGGCGTCTATCTTGCTGACCAGCCCCTTGCGTTCCCATTCCGCCGCCAGCAGATGGGGCGCATCCATGACGTCGCGCATGCCGAGTATCAACTGCGTATCGCGGGACTTCAGATAGGCCAGAGTCTCGCTGACCTCGCCCTGCAGTCCCATGGGTTCCTTGTCCACCAGAAAGATGTCCGGCTGGAAGGTTTCCGCGGCATGGCGGATGATCGATTCGCGCATACGGATGGTATCGCCAAGATCGATATGCTGATCCATCGAGGTGTACTCGCCATTGCGCAGCTTGATGACGCTGGGAATCTTGACGAAGTCCACGCGTGCCCGGAAATCGAAGGCACCGGCAATCGCCGACCCGGAGATGATCAAAACGCTCAGCCCACTGAAATTCTCCACCAGCGAATGGGCGATGGTTCGACAGCGACGCAGGTGTCCCAGCCCGAAAGTATCGTGGCTGTACATGAGTATGCGGGCACCCTCAGGGAAACTCACCGTGTCAGACCTCCCGGGCAGGTGAACCCGATGCCGGAATCCTGCGATTCAGATGTTTTCATCACGAGTCCCTGCGCTGGCTCACTTGTAGGGGTCGGCTGCATCACGCAGCCCGTCACCGAGGAAATTGAAGGCAAGAATCACCAGAATCACGGGCAATACCGGAAAAAGCAACCAGGGATACAGGGCGATGATGTTGATGCTGCGCGCCTCGGTCAACAGAATCCCCCAACTGGTGATCGGTGGTCGCAGTCCGATCCCCAGAAAGCTCAGAGCCGTTTCACCGAGAATCATTCCCGGAATGGTCAAGGTGGCACTGGCTATCAGGTGTGACATGAATCCGGGGATCAGGTGCCGTCCGATGATTCGGGTGCTGCTGGCGCCCAGCAGCTGGGCGGCCACCACATAGTCTTCTTCACGCAAGGACAGCAGCTTCGAGCGTACCGCCCGAGCCAGGCCAGTCCAGTCCAGCAGACCCAGTATCACCGTGATGCCGACATAGACCAGAATCGGGCTCCAGGTCAGCGGGATGATGGTCGCCAGCGCCATCCACAGCGGAATGCTGGGAATCGACTGCAGCACCTCGGTGATGCGCTGCACCAGCATGTCGAACACACCGCCACGATAACCGGCGATGCCACCGATGATGATACCCAGGATGAAACTCATCATGACCCCGAAGATGCCGATGGTCAGGGAGATCCTGGCCCCGTAGATGGTGCGCGACAGCACGTCGCGACCCAGGCGGTCGGTCCCCAGCAGAAACAGTTGTCCTCCCTCGGGCGGGCAGATCAGATGCAGGTCGGCTTCGAACAGGTTCCAGAAACGATACGAGTCGCCATGACAGAAGAACTGCAGCTCCTGCACATCGTCCTTGTTGTCGGAGTAGTTGCGCCGCAGGGTGGTCATGTCCAGCTCCATCACCTGCCCGTAGGTGTAGGGCCTGACCAGTTCGCCATCACGGAAGAAATGCACGGAGGCTGGCGGTGCGTAGATGAACTCGGTGTTGCGCGTATGCAGATTGTAGGGTGCCAGGAATTCACTGATCAGGATGGACAGATAGATCAGCACCAGAAAGATGCCGGAAAACAGGGCGACACGATGCTGGCGGAAATACCACCACATCAGTCTCAGCTGGGAAGCGTGTGCCGCCGGGCCACCATGGTCCCTGTCCTGTTCAACGGCATTGGGATCATAGGGCGCATCGGACACATAATGCGCCAGTGGGGCCCCCGGTTCGGTCAGGGGGGACTTGCTCAGCGGTGTGTTCGGCGGCTTCATCGGTGGCGCCCCGCCCCGAAGCGGATGCGTGGATCCAGCAGGGCCAGTGCAATATCCGACACCAGCACGCCCACCACCGTCAGAAAGGCCAGAAACATCAGAAAGGAGCCAGCCAGGTACATGTCCTGACTCTGCAGCGCCTTGATCAGCATCGGCCCCGTGGTCTCCAGTGACAGCACGATGGCCGTCACTTCCGCACCGGAAATGACGGCTGGCAGAATCGAGCCGATATCCGAGATGAAGAAGTTCAGTGCCATGCGCAGAGGGTATTTCGTCAACACCTTGACCGGGTGCAAGCCCTTGGAGCGCGCTGTCACCACATACTGCTTCTTCAGTTCGTCCAGCAGATTGGCTCGCAGTCGGCGGATCATGGCCGCGGTTCCGGCGGTGCCGATGATCAGTACCGGAATCCACAGATGTTCGAGAATGGAGAAAAACTTGTCCCAGGACATCGGCTGGTTCAGATAAGCCTGATCCATCAGATGACCGATGGAGGTACCGAACCAGATATTGGCCAGATACATCATGACCAGTGCCAGAATGAAGTTCGGCACTGCGATCCCGATCATGCCCATGAAGGTCAGACCATAGTCACCCCAGCTGTATTGATGAGTGGCGGAATACAGACCGATGGGAAAGGCAATCAGCCAGGTGAAGGTGATGGTCACCACCGACACGAGAATCGTCAGCCACAGACGATCACCCACCACCTCGCTGACCGGCAGGCGATATTCGAAGGAGTAACCGAAGTCACCGACCAGCATGCCTCCCACCCAGTGGAAGTAGCGCACGATCATCGGTTCGTCGAAACCATAGCGTTCCTTGAGCAACTCGATCTCGGCCAGATCCGCTGCCTCCCCCATCGCACGCAGCTCCGAGACATAGCTCTCGAAGTAATCCCCTGGCGGCAGCTCGATGATGGTGAACACCAGCGCCGAGATCAGCAGCAGGGTCGGGATCATGGTGATGATCCGCCAGAGTATGTAGCGCAGCATGCCTAGATCTCCTTGTCCAGCCAGAAGGTATCGGGCATGTAGGCACCGAAGTAACTGGTCGGCTGGAACCCGAAGAGTCCTTTCTCAGGCAGATTGTGCAGACGTGCCGAGCGGACCACAGGCTGCAGGGTGCCGTTGATGGTACCGATGGTGAAGACCTGATCGGCGTGGATCGCCAGCATGCGCTCCCAGATGCGGCGCCGATCCTCCTGGCGCCTGGAGAGCATCCATTCGTCACGCAGATTGCTCAGCAGCTGTACATGGAAGAGATCGGACGGTTTGCCCTGGGAGTGGCCGGACATGTAGTGCAGGCCCCAGAGCGGCCATTGCAGCTGATCATCACTGCTGGGTGCCAGTTCTTCAGGCGACATGTCCGGTGCCGGCAGTCCGTTGTCCAGCCCCTGCCAGACCGACATCATGACCTCCCCTCCGCGAATGCGGCTGCGGAAGATGTCGCGCTGCGAGGTGCGTACGAACAATGCAATGCCGATCTCGCGGAAGTGATCCCGTATCAGCTCCAGCACATCGGTCTCCAGGGTGCTTTCACCGGAGGACTCGACCGTGATATTGGCCAGTCGCCCATCCGGCAACAGCCGCATGCCATTGGCATGACGCTTGTCCATGCCGAGGATATCCAGCAGACGATTCGCATGCTCGGGTTCATGGCTGGCCCAGGCATTGGCATATTCAGGCTTGTACAAGGGGCTTTCGGGCAGCACGGTGTTGGCACTTTCATTCGCCAGCCCGTAGTAGATCACCTGATTGATCTCACGCCGGTTGATGGCAAGCGACAGGGCCCGGCGCATGCGCACATCCTGGAACAGCTTGCGCCAGCCGCGGTCCTTGCAGTTGAGATTGGGGAACAGCACGACACTGGATCCCCGGGTACGCTTCCACAGCGATACCTTGATGGGAAAGCGTTGTTCCGCCTCCTTGATCAGGGTGTAATCCGGCAGGTCCACGGCCGAGGCCTGCAGATCGCTTTCTCCGGTCGCAGCCTTGGCGGCGATGATATCGGACGTACTGACATTCAGGACCATGCGATCGATATACGGAAGTTGCCTACCGAATTCATCGACCCGATGAAAATAGGGGTTGCGTTCGAACACGAACTGCTCGGCCGGCGGCCGGGTTCTGGGACGCCAGGGCTCCAGTGTCGGCAGATCCGGGTTCTCCGGGCGATTCTGCCGCGACATCTTGCGGTGCAGACCCACCCAGTCATCCACCCGGTACTGCTCCACCAGCGCCGCCAGCTTCTCCGGTGTCTGGTATCGCGCATGGAACTGGCGCATGTACGAGGACGGCAGCGCCAGCGTCAACGGTATCGGCGATGCCAGATTGGGCAGGAACTGCGGCATGGGCAGGTCCCAGGTATAGCGCACGGTGAGCGGATCCAGCACTTCGAAACGGGCCACATTGCCATTGACCTTGAGACTGACAGGCGGGCCGCCCCGCAGATACTCCTCGTTGAGAATGACATCGTGCCAGTAGTAGTTGAAATCCTCGGCCGTGAAATCGCTGCCATCGGACCATTTGTGCCCTTCGCGCAGATGGAAGGTGAAGCGCCGCCCGTCCTCGACCGTGAAGGACTCCAGAATATCCGGCACCATGTCCAGTTGCAGGTTGTAGCCGACCAGCCTTGAATACCCGTTGATGGGAACATAGCGAATGTCCCGCTGGCCGCCGATCAGCATGCGCAGACTGCCACCATGCTGACCCGGCTCGCGCCCCATGGCGCCCAGATCGATGACACGCGGGTTGCGTGGCAGGCGCTCAGACAATGCCGGCAACTTGCCGGCTGCAACCCGCCTGGCCAACAGCTCGGATTCCAGCGAAACCGCTTGTTCACCGCTTGCCGCCGGCAGACGCGTCGGCAGCGCCGCGGTAGCCAGCAGACCCAGAAGACGTCGCCGAGTGATCATGCTTGCAGCTCCCTGAAGTCTGCAGACGCATTGGCCAGGACGTAATGCTCCTCACCCACATCGACGGCGGTCAGAGGTTCGCCACCGATATCGTTTCGAAAGGCTGCCGGCCAGGCATGCTGCGAAATGGAACCGGTCTCCTCGACACTGTCGAAATCCAGTGGTCGATCCAGATCGGGAAACGGCACGGCGTTCATCAGTGAACGAGTGTACGGATGAATCGGCGACTGCATGATGATTTCCCGCGGAGCCATCTCGACGATCTTGCCCGCCCACATGACGGCCACCCGATCCGCCATGTAATCGATGACCGCCAGATTGTGCGAGATGAACAGATAGGTCAGTCCCATGTCCTGCTGCAGATCCTTCAGCAGGTTCAGAATCTGCGCCTGCACCGACACGTCCAGCGCCGAGACCGGCTCATCGCAGATGATGAAACTGGGTGCTACCGCCAGTGATCGGGAAATGCCGATACGCTGTCGCTGGCCACCGGAAAAACTGTGTGGATAACGCTGCAGGGCATTCTTGCCAAGCCCCACCGCGTCAAGCAGTGAGCTGGTGGCCACATTGCGTTGTTCACGGGTGCCACGCTTGTGGATCTCGAAGGGTTCCCGAAGAATATTGCCTATCGTCATGCGTGGTGACAGCGAGGATATGGGGTCCTGAAAGACCATCTGCATCTTCGCCCGCAAGCGCTGCAGTTCCTCTCCGGTGGCTGCCAGCACATCCACCGGACCATCACCATCATTGAAGATGACACTGCCGGTATCGGGTGAGACGGCATGCATCAGGATCTTGCTGAGTGTGGTCTTGCCGCAACCGCTCTCGCCCACCAGACCCAGACACTCGCCACGACGAATATCGAAACTGACGCCGTCGACGGCCGGCACCGCCTTGCTCTCACCTCCCACCTGCCAGTCCTGCTTCTTGGTGAAGTAGGTCTTGCTGAGATCCCTGACCGACAGAATGACATCCGGTGCCGCACTCTCATCGCGTGGAGGTGCAGCCAGCTTGTCCAGCAGATGCTCGACGTGTGTGTCGATATCACGCAGAGGCTGCAGACGCACCTCCCGCGGCATGTCGAAGGTGGGGATCGCGGACATCAGACCTTTGAGATAGGGATGACCCGGTGAGCGAAAGATCGCGTCAACCGGTCCTGCTTCCATGATTTCCCCACGATAGATGACCGATACTTCATCGGCCATGTTGGCGACCACGCCCAGATCATGGGTGATCAGCAGAATGGCCATATGCAATCGCGATTGCAATTCACGCAGCAGCTTCAGGATCTGCGCCTGGATGGTGACATCCAGGGCGGTGGTTGGCTCGTCGGCAATCAGCAGCGCCGGTTCGCAGATCAGCGCCATGGCAATCATGGTGCGCTGGCGCATGCCCCCGGAGAGCTCGAAGGAATACATGTCGAAGACCTTGCCCGGATTGGAAAAGCCGACCAGGCCCAGCATGTCTTCGCACCGTTCACGCTGCTCCTTCGGCGACAGGTTGGTATGAATGTGAAGCACTTCGCAAATCTGGTTGCCCACCGTGTGCAGCGGCGAGAACGAGGTCATCGGTTCCTGAAAGATCATGCTGATGCGATTGCCACGCAGGGCACGGATCCGTCGCCCGTCACGTGGCAGTTCGAGTATGTCCCGGGGCGTAGCCGGTGAATGAGGGTCAGTGAACAGGACCTTGCCGGTGACGTTCGCCATTTCGGGCTCGAGTCCCATGATCACCTGGCTGATGATCGATTTGCCGGAGCCCGATTCGCCCACCAGAGCTGTGACCTTGCCGGGCAGGATGCGCAGACTGGCCCCCTTGACTGCCTCGACACTACCGCCCAGCAGTGGAATGGACACGTGCAGATCTTCGATACGCAGCAAATCCGTGCCGGTGTTCGGCTGGTCCGACATAGTGTTACTGGCCTTTCATCAAAAGGGAACATCCGATCCGAGCCAGCTTGCCGGGCCACGGTACCTTACTGCCTGCACAGACAGATCCTGCCACAGTCGTCATGTCCATGCACCATGGCCTTCATGCGGGCTTGCGGTTACCCTGCGCTGATCGGCCTCGCCTGCCACGGGGTCAGGACTGACCATGGACTGTCTGCATTGGTACATGTCTATCACGATAACCCATATCCGGCTCATAAATGTTGCTGTCACTCAACTCAACGGCGAGCAGCCGGCAAGATTGAATGACAAACCACCGAGCGCCGTTCTTGTACGCCTTCGACACTCGGACTCGACCATAGCTTCATCGAGGGGATGCAAGACTGCGCCACGGTCCGCCGCGGGCACCTTCGGGCCGGCGCGCTGTCCCACGTGTATGCTCCGACCTTCAGTCAGTGTAGCGAGAACTCATGTCAAGCAGGCGTCAATTGAAGGAAGCTCTGAAAGCCGCAGCGAGCCTGCGTGTCGCCGGGGAACTGCAGGCAGCCCGGGAAGCACTGGCGCAACTGCAGTCCGATCCGGATATTCGTGAACTGGGACAGATGACCTCTCTGGGCCTGCCACGCACACTGGTATCGGCGCAGCTGAAGCTTGCCAAGGCTGAACGCGATATCGTGCGTCGTGTCGGCTATCAGTATCATCTGGTCCCCGAAACCGGCACGCTGGAGCGCTACACGCAGTTCGACAGCGACGAGCGTCGCCGGTTCTGCCAGGCACAGAGCGAGGCCGTACCGCGCTGCATTCATCAGATCTGGATCGGCGATCAGGCACCACCGCTGGCAACCGAGGCCTGGCGCGCGCATGCACGGCAACAGGGTTATGACTACAGGCTGTGGCGGGAAGACGATCTGCAGCACATCGGCCTTGAGCAGCTGCCGTTGTATCGGCATCTGGTCGAACTCGGCAACCTGCCGGGTGCAGTGGATGTAGCCCGTTATTTTCTGCTGCAACAGCGCGGTGGCATCTATCTCGACTGTGACTGGTACCCGGCCCGCAACGACCTCGGCTTCCATGATCTGTCACCGATGACAGGTCTGGCAGCACTGGCCGAGGACATTCCCAGAAACACCGGCAAGGGCGGTGTACTGTTGTCCAATGCCGTATTGCTGTCCCCGCCCGGACATCCGGTATTCAGCCGTCTGCTGAGCGTGCTCGATGAGGTGGTCGCCGAGATGCCCGGCGCCCCCGTCTGGTGGACCACCGGCCCTCTGATCTTCACGCTGATGGCACGCGGGGGGCCCGTGACACTGGCCGATGCCGGGCTGGTTGCCGGTTCCCTGCCGCAAGACACGGCCATTGACGAGGTTCAGCGCTGGTGCCGCGAGTCACAGGCCAGGGACGGTGGCCTGTTGCTGGCCTGGAAATCCTGGATCTGGGAACTCGGCTGAGAGCAGATGACTGGCAGCTGTCCACTGCACGATGGGGTGCCGCGAGGTCAGTTCGAACAACTGTTCGAGAAAGTGCCAGGCCGGCGGCTCATGCACCAGATGGTGGGTCAACAGCCCGGTGATGTCGCAACCGGCAAGCAGGCGGGCCGTCAGTTCGGCAAACAGTTCATCCGCGTCTCGGGTGCTGCGAGCCTGCGTGCGTGCGGCGGCCTCATCAGCGGCGACGCGGCGCCCGTCGCGCTCTTCCTGAGGCTTTGCACGACTGCCTTTCCAGTCGATGATATCCACATGGGTATTGAGCATCGGCATCGACTCGAAACGGATATCGGCGAAGGTGGATACCGCCCGAAAACCGATCGACGACAGCCTGGGTATCAGTGAGGCCGCTATCCGGTTCCAGGGCGGCACCAGCAATGGCAGGCATTGCGCCCCGTGCCATTGCTGCAGATGCTGCAGGCCACGCTGCAATTCCGCGCAGGTCTGCTCCAGGGGGCGTTGCCTGCCCAGTTCCTGTTTCTTCTCGGTGGCAGCGGCATGATTCATATGAGCCCAGCCATGTACCGCAACCTCCACCGTTGGCAAGGGCTGCAGGCGCTGCGCCAGCGCTGCCCCGGAGAAGGCGGGTATGACGGCCAGGGTCAGCGGAATACCCTGCGCCTGCGTCATGTTCAACAGGCGATCGAGTGCCTCACCGGGCTGCACGGCATCATCATCGCGCAGCCACAGGCGTACCGGTCTGCCGCTGTCCTGACGCCATTGCAGGGCATCATTCAACGCCTGGCAGGCCGCGCGACTCACTCGTCCCTCTGCCAGACCGTTCACAGCCGGAGCGGAAGGCCGGATCGTAGCCGAACCCTCTCTGTCAGCATCGCATCCTTCACTCACAGGGCGTGGTACTCCGGTTCGTGCATCGCTCATGATCTTGCGTCCGCTTGATGGTCATCCCACAGATGACCTTGCAACAGGGTCTGCAGGGTTCTGACAGCCGCCTGAGTGCTGTGTTCACGCTGCACACGCTCGGTTGCCGCGACGGCCATGCGCTGTTGCAGGGCCGTATCCGACAGCAGCCTCCCGATCGCCGCTGCGTAGGCCGTAGCGTCGGCCGGAGGCGTCAGAACGCCACCCTGCCGATCGCACACCACTTCCGGCACACCGGCAGTCCGATAGGCAACCACCGGCAGACCTGCCGCCTGAGCCTCCAGATACGCCAGTCCATAGGCCTCACCGCAGCCGGGCCATACATACAGACCGCAGCGGGCAAACAGCTGCGCAATGGCGGCCGGTTCCAACTGACCGTGCCAGTGAATGCGCGTGTCCGGTATGGCGCTGAACAGCTGGCGGACATCGGCCTGCAGGGGTCCGTCGCCGACAATGGACAGCTGCCACGGCAGATGCAGCAGGCTCTGCAGTGCCGAGGCCAGATGCTGATAGCTGTGCAGCTTGTCACCGCCGCGCATCATGGCAACTGCAACCAGATGATGCGGATCATGCCCGTTGAGCTCTGTGGTGAATGCTTGTGTATCGATGAAGGGCTGCAGGTCCGCCAGTCGAGCCTTCGGGGCTGCCGCCTGCAGGCCCAGCCTGTCTCTGCGGGTGAAACACAGATTGACCGCGGCCAGCTCGATGGCCTCCCGCACCCGCTCCTGCATGTCTGCCCAGAGACCTTCGTTGCGCCGTGCCGACAGACTGGCCTCGGCCGTGACGTAGGGCACATCAAAGGCCTGGCACAGAACCGGTCCGATGAGATCCGGCGACTTGTAATAGGGGTGGTAACAGAACCAGGCATCCGGCGCACCGTGTTCCTGCCACTGCCGCGTCAACCGCTGCACTTCCCGCTCACACGACTGTTGCAGCGCCTGCAATGCTGCCTGGTCATGCGCATCTCGCAGGAAAGCGCGCTGTTCCGAGGCCACGTCCACTTCACACGCTGCCTGTTCAAGCAGTCCGATCAGTTGTCGCGCCATCAATCGATCGCCGGACGGCACGGGGTGCCCGGCTGGCTTCAGCGGTGCATAAAAGGCAATCTTCTTCATGCGGCTTTGCGGCTGGGTTTCCTGAAGGGCGGCGTTGAAAAGTGGGATTGAGAAACGGGGTTGACTGGCGGGATTGAGCGGCGGATTGGAGAGACCAGTGGAACGGCACCGGTCCCGGTATCCATACTACCGAAGGAATGCCGTACACTGCGATGTCGTGCAATACCGTCGATGCTGCAACCCTGCCACGATACCGGCATGCCTCCTGTCCGACCTGCCCCGCCCGATATCCCCATGAACAGTTCCGAGCAGATGGCCATTGCTGTCATCGCCGATGCCCACTGTCACGATATGGACAGTGATTACGGTCTCAAGAGCCGCGCGCTGGCGGGACGGTCCGCTACGCTGAGAAGCTGGCACGATTCACGCCGCTCCTCACGGGTCTTCAATGAAAGCAAGTCTGCCCTGATCACGGCGCTGGAAGACATCCGGCAACGCGGAATCCGGCATGTGATCTTGCTGGGCGACTACACCGATGATGGCCAGGCCGAGGCCAACCGACGCTTGCGCAGCCTGCTGCTTGCCTATCGGCAGGAACATGGCATGGCCTTCTACGCCATACCGGGAAATCATGATTGCTACGGCCCCCATGGCAAGCATCAGTCCACCCGCTTCGTCAGAACACCGGCAGAGACGGTACTGGTCAGCAGCGATCCGGCGATCGCAGCCACGGAAGCCGATGCCGTTCTGACACCGGCCATGTATTGTCAGGGCACACCCGAAGCCTTGGAGACCATGGCTGACTTCGCTCTGTTTCCGCGCGATGAGCATCTGCACTGGGAAACGCCGTTCGGCGCCCGTGGCGAGGTGGAAGCGCGGCAGTACACGGCCTGGTCCGCTGATGGCCAGGTGCAACGCCAGCTGATCGACGCCTCCTACCTGATCGAACCCGTCCCCGGCTTGTGGCTGTTGATGATCGATGCCAATGTCTTCGAACCACGCAACGGTCAACGGGACGTCACCCGAAAGAAGGCCTTTCACGACAGCAGCGATGCCGGCTGGAATGCCGTATTGCGCAACCGCCCGCATCTGCTGCCCTGGATCAAGGATGTCTGCCAGCGCGCCGCGGCACAGGACAAGCAGTTGCTGGGATTCTCGCATTATCCCCTGATGGACCCCTTCGACGATCACAGTGACCTGGAAGGGCGCTTGTTCGGGCAGACCGACATGCGCCGACGTCGCCCGTCTGCCGATGTTGCCAGCGCACTGCTCGACGCGGGGCTGCAGTTGCATTTCGGCGGGCATCTGCATGTCAATGGCCATCGCAGCCTGCAGCGTGAAGATCGGCATCTGACTGATGTGGCGGTGCCCTCGAGTGCAAGCTTTCCGGCAGCCTATCAGGTCATCCATACCGGTCCGGACTCCCTGCTACTGGAAACCGTGCCGCTGAACGACATGCCGTTGAACCCGGATCTGCTCGATTATTATCGCGCTGAATGCCGGGCCACGGGGATGGCGCCGGACCGGGCCCTGTCGGCAAGCCGTTACGGTGAGTTTCTGCATCAACGGATGAGCTGCCGGGTCGTGGCGCATTATCTGCCGAAGCACTGGCCAACCGAGCTGGCTGAGGCGGTGCAGACCAGCCATGCCGCAGAGCTAGCCACTTTTCTGCTGGCACAGCGACACGCATCCCGACCATTGCATTACGGCACACTGACGACAGTGCAATCGACGGCGGCACAGGAGGCCTTGCAGCGCCTGTGCGAACAGCAAGGACTGGCCCTGACAGAGCTGCAGGACTGCCGGCTTCTTGATCTGATCAGCGACTGGTACTGCCTGCGTCAGGCGGGCTACCAGGCTTGCAGTTTCTTCCGGATCGAGCATCTGCAAATCTACCGCTTTCTGATCGACCGGTTTGCCGACCTCGGCGCTGCGGGTCGCACGACACAGGCTGACTTCCTGCAGGTGTTTCTTGGTGGTCTGGGGCAGTTTCTGGCGCGTTCGATTCCCGGTCAGCCGACAACCATCACACTGGACTACCGGCAACCGCGCCAGCGATTTTCCCTGTGAATAACCGCTGCGCGGTATTCAGGTAGCCGGATTCACTGCGCGAAATCGACTGCGTGAGATTTGCTGCGTGAGATTCAGCGTAATTGACGATTGACGATCAGGCTACTGCTCGTTCTCCCTTGCCTTGCCACCCAGGCAGGGCGGTGAGTCCGGCACCTGTCCACCTCTGGCATCCCATTCCTCCGGCGTATGCGTATGCATGCTCAGCGCATGAATGCCGTTCTGCAGCTGTTCGGCCAGCAACTTGTTGACCATCCGGTGCCTGGCCACCAGATTGCGCCCGTCGAACTCCCGGCTGACGATCACCAGCTTGAAATGACTTTCCGAGCCCGGTGGTACATTGTGCATATGGCTTTCGTTCAGAATATCGAGCCTGACGGGGGCGAGGGCCTCCACCAGGATGTCGTTGATCTTGTCAGCCGTGCTCATGGTCTGAATTCCCCTCGGAAAGCTCGCCATCATAGCTGCAATGACAGATCATGGGGGCAACCATGCCCGGGACCTCAGACACCCGAGGCCGCCGGAACCGGCAGCAGCTTGCTGCTCAGACGCTGGGGTCTGCCATTGAGCTGGTGTTCATAGATGGCCGCATAGGCCAGCACCGCCCGCACATAACGTCGGGTTTCGGTAAACGGAATCGTGTCTATCCAGATATCCGCATCCATGCTGCCCTCCTGCAGCCATTGGCCTACCCGGCTCGGTCCCGCGTTGTAGCTGGCGGTTGCCAGTACCTGATGATCATTGAACCGATCCATGACATGGCGCAGATAGAAGGTACCGAACTCGATGTTGGTGCCCGACTCGGTCAGATCGCCTCGCCAGTTCTTCTTGCCCTGCAAACCTGCCACGTAACGCGCCGTTCGCGGCATCAGCTGCATCAGTCCGATCGCACCGGCACTGGAGCGCACATCCCGGATATAGGCGCTTTCGCGTCGCATCACCCCGAAGATCCAGGCAGGGTCTATTGCATTGTCCATCGATGCCCTGGCCACTTCACTGCGATACAGCAACGGAAACCGCAGCGATATGGCTCGCCGATGATTGCTGAGACCGGCTGCGTAGATGGCTCGGTCATGCAGTCCCCACCGGCTGCCCAGCACGGCAGCTGCTGCCAGCTCGGACTCGCTGCGACCACGCACCCAGTTGTTCCATTCGCGACGACTCTCCGATGTCAGCCCTACATGATGGAATTCTCGTGCACGGACCAGAGCCGACTCATCAGCCAGTTGACGAAGCAGATCTGCGTCAGGCACGATCGGCTCATCACGGATTGAATAGTCCAGCTGCAGGCGATCGGCAGCCAGAAATCCATGATAGGACTGCAAGCCGGCCAGCTCGCTGTAGATTGTCCGGGCGTCCGATTCACGCCCCGTCTGCTCCAGCGCCCTCGCCTGCCAGTAGGCCCAGTGATCCTCTTCCTGTTCCTCGAGCGGCAGTTGTGCAATGCTGTTGATCACCGCCTGCCAGTCTTCCGCCAGCAGAGCCGTGCGAATCCGCCATTCCTGCAATTCCAGGTCGTCGGCGCGTGCGGTGAAGGTTTGCAACCACTGATGCGCTTCAGGCATGCGCCGATAGGCGGCGCGCATGGCCAGTGCCCGACTTGTATCGTAATGGCGATCGGCACTGAACCCGAAGCGCTCGCGAATGCGCAGCCATTGCCCGATGGCCGCTCGGGTATCCTTGCGCGACCAGTCCAGCAACAGATCGGCGATGATGCGCCGATTCAGCTGTGTGTCTCGGTCAAGCTTGCCGCTGAGCAGGAACGACTGGGGTGATTCGGCCGCATCGATCCAGCCTCTGACCAGATTGCGATCCCGACTCCCCAGGTACTGGAGCATGGCTTCGGCATACTCCGGCTTGTTGGATTCCATCGATTGATAGATGCGTTCCCAGATGGCCGGCACCGGCGGCGTATGCCGCGCCTCGATGTCCCTGAGGATCGACTTGCACGGTTCCCGGTGTGTACGCGGCTGGACCCACAGCTCGATGATTCGCTCGTCAAAGCCATCGAGTTGCCCGGTTTCGCGCAGCGCCTTGAGGGTCTCACAGTTCATCGTGCTTGCCAGGCGAGACTTGCCCAGGGCAAGGAAGGTCTTCCACTGCTCGGTGTCTGCAAAACGCTTCTGCAGAACCCGTGTCAGACGACGAGTCAGCGAGCTGTCACCGGTGCGTTGCTCGAAGTCATTGAGCTGATCGATCTCGGTACCACCGGGAACCACCTCGCGCCACTGCCGCTGCAGTTGTTCGTAGTCCAGATAGCTGGCCAGCGGATAATCCGCCAGAGCGACCCGCAGGGCATCGAAACGTGCCTGATTGCCACTGGCCAGGGCGTCCAGTGCGTCGTTGAACTGCAGACGCCGTTGCACCCGGGCTTCGTCATCGCCGGCTGCCTCGGTGTCCGAGCTGGCGCCGGCACCGGATTCGATGACAGGCGCGCTGGAGGATGGCGCCGCATGGACCACGGCTGCCCACGGTGCCGCGGCAACAGACAGCAACAGCGCACTGCGGACCAGCGGCCAGCCTCTTGCGTGTCGTTTGTGTTTCAACATCATCACCCACACCCTGAAACGCTTGTGCCAGTCATTCGCGACAGGCACGGCTGAAGAAAGTTTAGAATCACTCATTGAACCCGAAGCAGTACCCAGGCAAAGCCATGCAAGCGATCGACACACTCAACTCTGGCGACATTTCCGCTTCACCCTCCGGGGAACCCTACATTAACCTGTCAGGCTACCGATTCATACAGCTTGATTACCTACCCGTCCTGCAGGCAGATCTGCATCAGGCACTGGCCGAAACCGGCGTGCTGGGCACCATTCTGCTCGCGGACGAGGGCATCAATGTCGCTCTTGCAGGAACCCGTCCAGAATGTGATGCGGCGCGTGCCGTGCTTGATGCCGATGAACGATTTCGTGACCTGTGGCTCAAGGAAAGCACCTCTGAGCTGAGACCCTTCTCCAAGCTCAAGGTTCGCATCCGGCACGAAATCATTGCCTTCGATGGCGCCGAGGCGCGCACGCGACAGCTGCAACGTCCCGAAGCCCCGGCTCTGCCACCGGAAACCGTGGCGCAATGGCTTGACGAGGAACGTGACTTCACCCTGCTGGACACGCGCAATGTCTACGAAGTCGAATCCGGCACCTTCGAACAGGCGGAACACCTGGACATCGCCCATTTTCGTGACTATCAGCGCGCCGTCACCCAGGCACTGGAAGACGGCAGCCTGGACCCCAGCAAGCCCATCGTGACCTTCTGCACGGGTGGCATACGCTGTGAAAAGGCGGCACCATGGATGATCGAACAGGGTTTCAGCGAGGTCTACCAGATCGAAGGAGGCATTCTCAACTACTTCGAACGCACGGGAGGCAAGCACTGGAACGGTGACTGCTTTGTCTTCGACGATCGTGTGGAGGTGGACAGGCAATTGCAGCCCACCGGTGCCACCTGGTGTACCAGCTGCCAGCTCACCATCCAGCCGGGACAGCACTGTGTCTGCCAGAGCCCCGTGCAGTCAGAAGCCTGAGTCGGCAGACTCCCTTCAGTCTTCCAGTACGGCCATCGAAATGGTGTAGCTCTTGCCCTGCTTCAGCTTCTTGTAGTTGCCGAAGTTCTCCTTGAAGGAGCGCTTGATGAAGTCACGCAAGCCATTGATGGTCACGACCACGATGCGCGCACCGGGCTTCATGTGACGACGTGCATCGTCGAACAGGATCTGGAAGAATTCGTTTC
Source organism: uncultured Granulosicoccus sp. (assembly GCA_947495035.1). GTDB lineage: Bacteria > Pseudomonadota > Gammaproteobacteria > Granulosicoccales > Granulosicoccaceae > Granulosicoccus. The sequence continues at coordinate 60,761 of CANLXI010000002.1, read as the reverse complement.
CGACCTTGGCCGGCAGATTGGACACCACCAGACTCAGCTTGAGCTCCTCCGGCACATGACTGAAGCCGTTGCTCAGATAGGCCTGAGCGTTCGACAGACCATTGCGCCTGGCATTCGCCTGGGTGTATTCCACGGCAAGGAAGTCCTTGTCGACCAGGTGCACGGCACCCTGCGGTGATCGCTGGGCAATCGACAGGCCCAGGGGACCGTAGCCACAGCCCATGTCAAGGGTTACATCGTCGTCCAGAACCTCGAGATGATCGAGCAGCAGCAAGCTGCCTTCATCGATGGCTCGTGGGGAAAACAGCCCCCAGGTAGTATGAAAACACAAGGGCTGGCCTGCCAGCTCTGTGTTGATGACGAGATCTTTTCTCAGGTGATCGATAGACATCGCAGCAGTATGGCACCATGGGACCAGTTTTCGTGCATTCCGGCGTGTATTTCGCTACCCTGATGCCTGCTAGCAGAAGCCACGAGGAGCATTGCATGCGGTTGATCTTGTTGGGCGGGCCGGGAGCCGGGAAAGGCACTCAGGCCAGCTATCTCACTGAACGATATGGAATTCCACAGATTTCCACGGGCGACATGCTCCGGGCGGCGGTCAAGGCGCAAACTCCGCTGGGCATCGAAGCCAAGAAGGTCATGGATGCCGGCGATCTGGTGTCCGATGACATCATCATCGGACTGGTCAAGGAACGCATCACGCAATCCGACTGCGAAAAGGGTTTTCTGTTCGACGGCTTTCCGCGAACCCTGGCGCAAGCCGATGCCTTGAAAGAGGCCAACATCGATCTGGACGCCGTGGTCGAGATCGATGTCGATGGCGACGAAATCATCAAGCGCATGGGTGGACGGCGTATTCATGAAGCCTCTGGCAGAAGCTATCACGTCATCTACAACCCGCCGAAGGTCGCCGAACAGGACGATGTCACCGGTGAGCCGCTGATTCAGCGTGAGGATGACAAGGAAGAGACCGTCCGCTACCGACTCAGCGTTTACGAAGAGCAGACGGCACCGCTGAAGAGCTATTACCGCGACTGGGCCGACACCGGTGATGACGCGGCTCCGGCCTATGTGCACATTCCGGGCATTGGCAGCGTGGACGATATCAAGCAGCGCATCTTCGATGCGCTGGATGAGGCGACAGCCCCGGCCTGATCCGGCGCGTCACCCTGGCAGGAATCGAACGGGACCCCTTGAGGGTCCCTTTTTCGTCATGACAGTGCACGCCTGGCGGCCTGCAGCGTCTGCTCCGGCTGTTCGCTCATCACCATGTGACCGCAATCGGCCAGCACGACCAGTTCACCACCCAGTTGCTCCACCAGATTGCGGCTCATCTTCATCGGGGTCATGCGATCCTCGGCACCGGCAATCAATGTCGCCTTGCCCTGACCGAAGGCCGCCGCCGCCGCATCCAGGCCTTGATAGGCGTTGCAGGCAGACAGGTCCGCATGCAGCACACCCGGCGCACAGCCCTCCAGCATCGCCATCGCCGTATTCTGCACACTGATGCCGGCCACGGGATTGTGCCCGAGTTGCGACTTCAGACAATGGCCGTAGATGGTGATCATGTCCACCGCTGTCTGCTCATTCGCTGCTGCCGCATCCAGTAACGGCTGCGCGACCGGCATCGGAAAGCCGGAACCGAACAGCAGCAATTGCTCCACACGCTGCGGCTGCTGCCCAGCGGCCTCGGTCGCGATGAGGGCCCCCATGCTGTGACCTCCCAGTATCACCGGTTCTGCCGGCAGAGCGTGGTTGGCCTGCAACTCGTCCAGCAACTGCCAGATGAAGTCAGCCTGCGATTCGATGCTGGTCAGAGCCTCGCCTCCCGAGGCACCATGGGCGGGAAGATCGGCGCACACCAGATTGAAGCCGTGCCGGGCCAGATAGCGGGCCAGCAGCACCCAGACCGTGCGATTCATGCCCGCACCGTGTTGCAGCAGCAGTGTGCGGCGTCCCGCTTCCCAGGCTACACCGCCCTGACCGACAAAGACATCGGCATCATTCATCCGGATCTTCATGCGGCACCTCCTTCCCGAACAGACGGTGTCACTGTGGCGGCAGCTCGCGCGGCACGGCGCAGCGCCTGCGACAGATCGGCCAGCAGATCATCGATGTTCTCCAGACCGACGGAGAGCCTGACCAGCCCCGGTGATATGCCGGCAGCCTGCAGATCCGCATCGTCCATGCGCGAGTGCGTCGTACTGGCCGGGTGAATGACCAGGGATTTGGCATCACCGACATTGGCCAGGTGCGAAAACAGTTGCAGGGCTTCGATGAAGGCCGAGCCGGCAGCTCGCCCGCCGCTCAGTTCGAAGCTGAAGACCGCTCCGGCACCACGCGGCAACAGCCTCTGCGCCAGCGCATGATCCGGGTGACTGGCCACGGCCGGATGGTGCACCACCGACACGGCCTCGTGCTCCGACAGGAACTGCACGATGGACGAGGTATTGGCCACGTGTCGCTCCATGCGCATCGACAGCGTCTCCAGTCCCTGCAGCAGATGAAAGGCATTGCCGGGCGACAGACTGGCACCGAAGTCGCGCAGCCCTTCCTTGCGGGCCCGCATGATGTAGGCATAGGGGCCGAACTCCTCCACGAAGTTCATCCCATGAAATCCGTCATAGGCTTCGGTGAGCTCCGGGAATCGTCCCGAGGCTTCCCAGTCGAAGCGTCCGCCATCGACCAGCACCCCGCCCACGGCAATGCCGTGGCCACCCATGAACTTGGTCAGCGAGTGCATGACGATATCTGCCCCCAGACGCAATACCTGCATCAGGCAGGGGGTGGTCAGGGTAGCGTCGATCATCAGCGGCAAACCGGCCTCATGGGCAATGGCCGCCACTCGGGGAATATCCAGCACCTCACAGCGAGGGTTGGCCACGGTTTCGGCAAACAGTACCCGCGTCTCCGGACGAATGGCCGCAGCAAAGGCCTCCGGGTCCTGCGGATCGACGAAGGTGGTTTCGATACCGAAACGCGGCAGCGTGTAACTGAGCAGATTGTGAGTACCGCCATAGAGCGAACGTGATGCCACGATATGCCCGCCGGCACCGGTGATGGTGGTCAGTCCCAGATGAATCGCCGCCATGCCACTGGCGGTACAGACCGCCCCGACACCGCCTTCGAGCGCGGCGACCCGCTCTTCCAGCACCGCCACGGTCGGATTGGAAATCCGCGAATACACGTGACCGGCACGCGCCACATCGAACAGGGACGAGGCCTTGTCACTGTCATCGAAGACAAACGAGGTGCTCTGGTAGATGGGCGTTGCCCGCGCACCGGTTTCGCGGTCCGGCTGCTGCCCGGCGTGCAGCGCCAGGGTGTCAAAGCCAGGAAACTTGGGTCCACTCATGTGTCAATCCCGAAAAATTGCTGTGTCGTGAATGATGACATGTCGAGGCCTCCTGTCGGGCATTTCTGCGGCAGGCGTCGTGCGAGCCCCGCCGCCGACTCACTGCCGACTCACTGCCGACTCACTGCCGACCGGCCGCATGTCCGATCGGTCCCGCCTGCACCGCGCCATCGTCCATGACGCAGCGGCGATCGTTCAGGTGATCCCGAATTCCTCGGCGCGCGCACGCTTGATGACATCGTAGTGTTCCGCCAGCAGGTCGCTCTTGCTGACGATGCCGAGCAGTTCAGGTTGTCTGGGGTTACTGCGATCGATCACCGGCACGAACTCCTGCTCCTGTTCGGCCATGCTCTGTACCGCTGTCACGATATTGGTCATGGCCGTGATCGCATAATCGGCACTCAGCGCACCGTCGATGGCCTTCGAATCGAGCCCCTGCTCGATGGCATGCGAGATCAGCAGCGACAGATTGGTGCTGCCCTTGAAGCAGCCCTCCTCGTCCACGAAGATGGCAATACGCTGGCGTTCCTGCCCCATGCGCGACTCCAGCTCACCGGTGGTGATGTCGATCGGCACGCTCAGAAAGCCGGTACGCACCAGGTCTTCCACCCGGTGTGTCATCAGCAGACTGATATCCCGACCACTGGACAGATTGATATTGCGTCGTGCCAGTTGCCAGCGGAAGAACGAGCCATGTGTGCCGGTCTGCATGACCGTGCTGGCAAAGGCCGCAGCGGTCATGACACCCAGCGTGACACCGTAATCCCGCGTCAGTTCGAACACGATCAGCACCGTGGAGATCGGCGCACCCAGCAATGCCGAGCCCATCGCGGCCATGCCGATGGTGGCATAGACCCCCTGTTCGCTCAACGGCAGTCCGGTAAAACCCAGCAGTACCCAGAACAGCCCGCCGAGCATGCTGCCCATGAACACCGCCGGTCCGAACACCCCACCCGGAAATCCGCTGCTGAAGGCCAGGCACACCACGACGAACTTCGCCAGCAGCAACCACGCGATCACCGGATTGGTCAGGACGCCACTCAGTGCGAGAAAGGTGCCCTCGAAACCGATTCCCAGAATGAGTGGCATCGGCAGGGCAATGACGCCGATGACCACGCCGGCCAGAGCCGGTTGACACCAGCGCGGCAGACCCGACCATTTCCAGCCCTGTTCGATCTGTCCGGTCATGCTCAGCATGGCCTTGGCCAGCAGCGCGCCGAGAATGCCCAGCAGCGCGAACAGCGGCAACTCCCAGGTAGAGATCACGGAATGGGCTGGTACCGGAAACTGGACCTGATGACCGATGAACTGCTCCCGCACCAGCATCGCGGCCATGGCTGCAATCACGATTGGCGCAAACACACGCAGGGTGAAGTAGCCGACGATCACTTCCAGGGCGAAGATGACGGCGGCAATCGGCGTGCTGAAGGACACCGCCACCGCCGCCGCCGCACCACAGCCCAACAAGGCCAGAGACTGCTTGTGCGGCAGACCCAGTCGCTCCGCCAGCCAGGCGCTGATGGAGGCCCCGATGTGTACCGCCGGTCCTTCTCGCCCCAGCGGCGCACCGATACCCAGCGACAGAGCCGCCGCCAGACCCGCACCGACGCCGGAACGCACTGGCATGCGAGCACTGTTCAGCGCACAGGCTTCCATCACATCGGCAATGCCGTGGTAACGACGCCCCGGCAGAAACTGCATCAGAACGCCCAGCACCAGTCCGCCCAGGCCCATGACCAGCAGGACCTGCCAGGCGGGTCGCGCCGCCACGATCTGCGCATAGCGTATCTCGGAGGCATCGCCATAACCGACCCACTGGAAAAACAGGATCAGCTGGATGAGCAGCAGCGTCGCCAGGCCCACCATCGCGCCAGTCAGTGCGGCCACCAGAAAGAACACCAGACGCTGTCTCAGTCCGGCTTCCAGATGAGCGCCGATGCGAATCAGGAGGACAGTCCCATGGTGCGTCCGGCAAAACGACGTCGCAGTGGCGTCAGGGTATCCAGCCCCAGCAATGCTGCCGAGCGCAGATGAGCCGGCAAGGATGCCCTGCCCCGGAAACTGCGTGCCAGCGTATCGGTGAAGCGTACCACCTGCTGTTGATCGGCCTGCCGGGCAGCCACGAAAGCCGAGAGCAGGCGCGCGTCACCGGGATCGGCATCACGCTGTTGTGACAGCAGTTGTACCAGACACTCGACATCGCGCATGGCCAGGTTGAACCCCTGCCCACCCACCGGATGCAACAGACGCATGGCATTGCCCAGCAGCAAGGCGCGCGGCGCGCTCTGCGCTGTCGCCTCGATTCGCAGCAGTGGCAACACCAGCCGCGGCCCGACTGCGGCAAAGCGCCCCAGACGGTAGCCGAAGCGATCCTGCAGACGAGCCAGATACTCGGCGTCATCCAGCGAGCTCATCTCTGCCTGCTGTCCGCTGTCGATACAGTCCACCACATTCATGTAGGGCCCGGTGCGTGGCAACAGCGCCAGCGGCCCACTGTCGGTGAAACGCTCATGCGCCACATCCTCATGACCGTCGACCAGCTGCAGCATGCTCAATACCGCCGCCTGCTGGTAATCGACCTGCCGAGTCGTGATGCCGACGGACTCGCGAACCACCGAACTCACGCCATCGGCGGCGATCAGCAGGCGGGCCGACAGCGTCTCGCCACCGTCGAGTCGGACCTCGACAGACTCCTCCTGCTGACGCACGGCCACGACACGGGCTGCACGGCGATGATCGACCGTCGACTCGGCCATCAGCGGTTGCAGGGAATCGACCAGATGCTGGTTGTTGAGCACATGCCCCAGCGCCTCGACGCCCATCTCCTCAGCCTGCAGTCGGGTGGTGCCGAAGTAGCCTCTGTGCGTGACAACCACCTGCCGGATGGGCGCGGCATCATCAGCCAGGACAGACCAGAGCCCATGCCGGGCGAACCAGCGCTGCGTACCGAGACTCACGGCGGTGCAACGCTGCTGCAGATGCCGCAGGCTGGTATCGGCAGGCACAGGCGAGGCTGCGGCCGGGCCCTGGGCATCCAGCAGGACCACCTGCCAACCCTGCGCCGCCAGCACCTGCGCCAGCGGCAGACCGACCAGGCCGGCTCCGACGATGACGATATCCGCCATGGCGTCGTGTCCGGACATCAGTGCTCGCCGCGCATGAAGGACTCGATGTCCTCGACGCTCTTGACCACATCGGCGGTGATCACCTCATGGCCGTCACGCGTCACCACGATATCGTCTTCGATGCGAATACCGATGTTGCGGTACTCCTTCGGTATGCGTCGATCAGTGCCAAGATACAAGCCTGGCTCCACGGTAAGCACCATCCCCGGTTCCAGCGCACGCCAGTCGCCATTGATCTTGTATTCGCCAACATCATGCACATCGATGCCCAGCCAGTGGCCGGTGCGGTGCATGTAGTATGGCTTGTAGGCCTCCTGCTTGATCAGGCTCGGCAACTTGCCCTTGAGCACACCGATATCACGCAGCCCGCGAGTCAGCACCTTGACCGCGGCTTCATGCGGCTCGTTCCAGTGATTGCCTGGCTGCACCGCCTCGATGGCCGCCAGCTGTGCTTCCAGCACGATGTTGTAGACGGTCTTCTGCGCGTCGCTGAAGCGACCGTTGACCGGGAAGGTGCGAGTGATGTCACCGGCATAGCCGGCCAGCTCGGCACCGGAGTCGATCAGGACCAGTTCCCCGTCCTGCAGGACATCCTGATTTTCCGTGTAATGCAGAATGCAACCGTTCTCCCCACCGCCGACAATCGGCAGAAAGGAATGCTCGGCACCGTGTGAACGGTACTCGGCGATCAGCTCGGCTTCCAGTTCGTACTCATGCATGCCGGGTCGGGCCGAGCGCATCGCGCGGGCATGACCGGCGGCGCTGAGCCTGGCAGCCTGGCGCATCAGCGACAGTTCGGTACGGCTCTTGATGACGCGCATCTCATCGACATGGAAATCCAGTGAGATGAAGGAATCCGGATCGCCACCTTCGCGCCGCCGACTGGAGCGCGCCTTGTTCAGCCAGCCGAGCAGCTGCGCATCGAAGGCCAGATCCTTGCCCAGGGTATGAAACACCGATTGCTTGTTCTCCAGCAGACCGGGCAGGATATCGTCGATATCACCGATGGGAAATGCATCATCGGCCCCCAGCACCTCGGGGGCATCCTCCACCCCCAGACGACGCCCGTTCCAGGTCTCCTTTTCCGGATCGCGCTCGCGGCAGAACATCAGATACTGTCCGGCACGCCGATTGGGAATCAGCACCATGAGGGCCTCCGGCTCGTCAAAGCCACTGAGGTACAGCATGTTGCTGTCGGCGCGATACGGGTACTCGGTATCCCGACTGCGAATACTGGCACGCGCTGCCGGAATCACGGCAATGGAGTTCTCCCCCATGGTGCGCATCAATGCGCGACGTCGGCGCTTGAGTTCTGCGTCCAGGCTCTTGCTGAATCGCTGTGTGCGGCGGCTGCCTTTGCTCATGAGGGTTTCTGCTGGGTGACAGGGGTGATGGGACGAAGCTCTTCGAGCACCAGCAATACACCGACGCGGACGTACTCCAGCAACTCGGTATAGACCGCTTCATCGGCGCTGCCATCGTCCACGTCGACGGCGTCTATTTCCTGAAAATCGGCAATGATCTCGCGACTGTCTTCGGGCAAGGGTTTCTGTCCGCGCTGACCCAGGGCGATACCCACGCCATAGGTGAAGCCGCCACAGAAGTCGGCCAGGGCACGGGTACGCAGCTCGACCGGCACGTCGTCGTCAGGCACGACCGGGGAAAATTCGAGATCACTGTCGTTGAGCGAGCCCAGTGTCTGCGCAAACCATTCGTCCAGGGTCTTCAGTTCGGCGGCCCTGGAGGCAACCGAATCCGGCGACAGGGACGCGGCATCCAGCAGTTCGGTGAACCAGCGCGTCTTGGCCGCAGCGCTGGGCATGGAGCACAGCAGACCGCAACACAGTCCATGTATCTCGGCCAGTGGCAAGGGTAGATCGAGTCGCTCGATGGCGGTCGATAGCGTCTGATTGGAGAGCGTCACGGATAAACGAGGTCATTGCCAGCGGGACAGCACCCAAGTATACAATGCCATCAACCCAACCAGACGAGGCCGTCGCATGAGTCGTCCAGCACTAGAAGAGCAGTTCGAGCTACTCGAGACTCGGCTGCAGGCCCTGATTGCGTTATGCACTCGCTTGCGTCAGGAAAATCAGGTCCTGCACCAGCAGCAGGAGTCCCTGGTCGAGGAAAGGGCTCGACTGATCGACAAGAACGAAACCGCGCGCAACAAGGTGGAACAGATGATCGTGCGCCTGAAATCACTGGAGGTCAGCCAATGAGCAACAAACCGATCGAGCGCAAGCAGGAATCCGGTGGCAATCGGCCGGCACGCTTGCGCATTCTGGACAAGGAAGTGCAGATTTCCTGCAAACCCGGTGAAGAGGATGATCTGCTGCAGGCAGCCGCCTACATCGATCGATCCATGCGGGATCTGCGCAAGCGCAATACCACATCCAGCATCGAGAAGATTGCCATTGTCACGGCCATCAACACCGCCAACGCCCTGCTCAAGTCACGCTCGCTGGAGAGTGCCAGCCCACAATCCGACGACCGGGACAGCGACATTGCCGAGCGATTGTCGGAACTGAACCGCAAACTGGAAGCGCTGCTGGATGAAAATGTCGCAAATTCGACAAACCCTGCAGAGTAACCAGTGTTTCACGTTCAATGACGCGCGATCATGATAGTCTGTGAGTCGTATCTTCTGCGGTGCTCGTTATCTGGTTGGGTATATCCCTTGAGCCTAATTTCTCACCCCGGGGACGATCTGGTCGCTGTTGTTGTGCATGTCCGTTACGGCGGAAAGCCTGATACGGTTCCAGTTGTCCCCACCTGAACCGCCTGGTTCAAGGTAGCACACCAGAAACGGCACTCGTGGTTGATACTTCATGACTTCTTCCGACAGCAATCGAGCGGATAACGGCAAGCTTGCCGTGACAGACTCCCGCCAATCAACGGCCACTGCCGACAACACCGCGCCAGCCAGCCCGGATTCCCGGCCTCGACAGGCCTCGTGCCCCGATCTCCGACAAACGCTGCGTGCACGACGTGACGGTCTGTCGGCCACCACCGTGGCGGAGAATTCCCGACTCATCGCCCGGCAGGTGTTGCCCCTGCTGCACGGTGTCAGGCACATCGCCGGCTATCTGGCCTTCGGCAATGAGGTGAACGTCGAGCCGCTGCTGGCAAGGTGCCGCGCGGCACAGAGCCTGACCTTCGTGCCATTGATCCAGCCCGATCACACCCTGCTGTTCTCGCCGCTGGACGAGAACACGGCCATCGTGCAGAACCGCTACGGCATTCGGGAACCGGAGTACACTGCCGAGGATTGCATCTACCCGTCGACGCTCGATGCCGTGCTGGTGCCCCTGCTCGGATTCGATCCGCAATGCCACCGCATGGGGATGGGTGGTGGGTACTACGATCGCTCGTTTACCCATCGGCGACAGGCCGATGCCACCCGACTGCCGACACAGGGCAGCAGTCCCTTGCTGATCGGCGTGGCCCACCAGCTGCAATGTGTGGACAGCCTCACTCCGGCATGGTGGGATGTCCCACTGGATGTCGTGGTGACGGAAACCCGAATCTACCGCAGAAACAGCGAATAGGCTTCGTTATCGGTTTCCTCGTGACCGGTGAAACCCAGCTTTGCAATGAACTCGTCCAGCTTGGCCTCATCGCCCTCGGGTACCGACATGCCAACCAGCACCCGTCCATAGGCAGCGCCGTGATTGCGATAATGAAACAGGGTGATGTTCCAGCTCTGCCCCATGGCAGACAGGAACCTGAGCAGCGCACCGGGTCGTTCGGGAAAGGCAAAGCGGTACAGTCGTTCCGACGGAACTCTGGCAGGACCTCCGATCATGTGTCGCAGATGCAGCTTGGCGGTATCGTTATGCGACATGTCCAGTACCGGATAGCCCTTGTCGGTCAGGCCCTGCACCAGGGCATCGCGCTCATCGGAACCACCGGGCAATTCCACGCCGGCAAACACATGGGCCGTGCCTGAGTCCGCGTAGCGGTAGTTGAATTCGGTAATGGCGCGCTTGCCCAGGGCCTGACAGAATGCCAGGAAGCTGCCCGGTCGCTCCGGAATGGTTACCGCCAGTAGCGCTTCCCGGCTCTCACCGACTTCGACCCGTTCAGCCACATGACGCAGCCGGTCAAAATTGATATTGGCACCACTGGTCACGGCGATCAGCGTCTGGCCGCTCACCTTGCGCTCCTTCACATAGCGCTTCATGCCGGCCACCGCCAGCGCACCGGCGGGCTCCGTCAAGGTGCGGGTTTCATTGAAGATGTCCTTGATGGCCGCGGACATCTCATCGACGCTGACCAGTATGACTTCATCCAGATACTGGCGGCAGACCTCGAAGCAATGCGCCCCGACCTGCTTGACGGCCACCCCGTCGGCAAACAGTCCGACCTGAGGCAGAACCACCCGCTGATCGGCCTTGAGTGAATCGTGCATGGATGCAGCGTCGATCGGTTCCACCCCGACAATTCTCACCTCGGGTCGCAGGTATTTCAGATAGACACTGATACCGGCAGCCAGGCCACCACCGCCGACAGGTACGAATACCACGTCCATCGGCTCCGGATGCTGCCGGCAGAGCTCCACCCCGACCGTTCCCTGACCGGCGATGGTATCGGGATCGTCGAAGGGATGGATGAACGGGAAGCCACGCTCCTCACCCAGCGCCAGGGCGTGGGCCAGAGCTGTATCAAAGTCATCGCCGTGCAGAATGGCCTCGGCACCGAAGGCGCGCACCGCTTCGACCTTGATACCCGGTGTGGTCTGCGGCATGACGATGACCGCCTGTATGCCGAGCTCACGCGCAGCCAGGGCAACACCCTGCGCATGGTTACCGGCCGAGGCGGCAACGACGCCCGACACCGGATTCTCCTGCAACAGCTTGTAGATGCGATTGAATGCCCCCCGACACTTGAACGAGAAGACCTGCTGCTCATCCTCACGCTTGAGCAATACCGTATTGCTCAAGCGGCGCGACAGCAATGGTGCGGCATGCAGACGGGATTCGATGGACACATCATAGACACGGGCAGAGAGAATGCGTTTGATATACTCGGCTTGTAACTGGCTCATCAATCGCCTGTGCCCGGCTGGTGTCGTATGGAATCCGCCAATGTACTCGGTTTCCCATCGATGAACCAGCAAACCGCCCCATTCCATACACTTATACCTCAGGTTCGACAATCCATCGTGCATCCCGGAAAACAGGCAGCGGCCATGGCCGCACTCGACCACGTCCAGAACGACAGCCTGCTGGGCGTCGGTACCGGCTCCACCGTCAACGTCTTCATCGATGCGCTGGCTGCCGCGGGCACCCGCATCAAGGGCGCAGTCGCCAGCTCTGTCGCGACCGCGGAACGACTCACGTCTCACGGCATCGACGTACTCGATCTGAATCTGGCCGGTCAGCTGGAGCTCTACATCGATGGCGCGGACGAATCCGATCCGCAATTGCGCCTGATCAAGGGCGGTGGTGGCGCCCTTACCCGGGAAAAGATCATTGCCTCTGCCAGCCGCGAATTCATCTGCATCGTCGATCAGAGCAAGCAGGTCGAGGTGCTTGGCGAGTTCCCGCTGCCGGTGGAAGTCATTCCCATGGCCCGCAGTTTCGTGGCCCGCGAGATCGTGCGCCTGGGTGCCGACCCCGAGTACCGTGAAGGCGCAGCGACCGACAATGGCAACATCATCCTCGACTGCCACGGCTTCTCGATCACCGACCCGGTTGCTCTGGAGGCCGCCATCAATGCGATTCCGGGCGTCGTCACCAATGGTCTGTTTGCCGCCAGAGGAGCGGATCTGCTGCTGGTAGGTCACGACAATGGCGATGTGACAACGCACCAGGCGGCAGGCGCAGACTGAACGGCGCTTTCACCCTGCCGGACTAAGCCTCGTTGCCGCTGTCCGGCTCTTCCTCTTCCAGCGGCAACTCGAGAGTGATGCGTGTGCCTTGCGGCAGGTTGCTGGCCGCCACCTTGCCGCCGTGCAGTGACACGACCCGCGCCACCAGCGCCAGTCCCAGGCCGATTCCCTTGAACTGGCCTGCGGTCTTCGCATCACGCCTGAAGCGGGTAAACAGCTGCCCCAGCATTGCCGGGTCGATGCCCACGCCCTGGTCATCGATCGTCAGCACTGCCCGATCTTCCCGGCGAAGCAGACGAACGGTGATGATCGTACCTTCGGGGGAGTACTTGATGGCATTGCTCAGAATGTTGCAGATTGCCCGCTCCAGCGAGGCCGCATCACCATTCACCCACAGATCGTCATCTTCCGAATCGGCATCCAGTTCGATCTGCTTGCTCAGGGCCTGAGGCTGCATCTGGTCGAGTGAATTGTCCAGAACCCCATTCATGTACACCGCGGTGAACTTCACCTCGGACAGACTGTCGGCTCGCGCTACGTGCAGCAGGTCATCCATCATCGACAGAGACGTCTTGATATTCTGCTCGACCCGCGGATCCCCGTTCTGTTCCAGCAGATACAGGGCCGAGATCAGCGGGGATCGAAGATCATGTGACAGGTAATCCACCATCTCTGCACGCGCCCGTTCAGCGGTACGGATATCGGTGACGTCCAGCACGCTGGCGCAGATCAAGCGATCGGCCAGACGTTCTCCGACCGCACTGAAGTTGACCACCAGCTCGCGCTCCCCGACGCTGTAGATCACCTGCCAGGATTGACTCTCCAGCACCAGCTGATCGAAATGACTGCGACCATCGGCGCTCTGCAGCTTGCGGCCGATGCAATCGAGAAAGTCGATGAATTCGCCGCGTTCGCCAAAACTCGGCACCATGCGATACAGCAGGGGGTTGGCGCGAATGCATTCGCCCGCGGCATTCCACACCGCAAACCCCATCGGGCTGCCATCGAGTATGGTGTCGGAAAAGACCTTGACGTTGCGCAGCCACTCCAGCTGCTCACTGAGCTTCAGGGTATTGGTCTGCAATTTCTCGATCGAGCCGCTGAGTTTGCCTGCCTCACCGCGGGAACGCACACGCGCCAGATTGTTCACATACTGGGTAATGGCACGGCTGTAGTCCGTGTTGCTGAACACGATTTCGATATGCAGTGGCACCTTGCCCGGGTACTGCCGCGCATGCACGCCGCGCCGCAGTCGCCAGTTGGTCTCACCGCCGGTGACACGCTGCACCGGCAATCCTTCGCCACCGCTGAAGAGCTCGCCACCCGAGCTGAAGCGCCAGCCCTGTATCGGCAGATGTCGCTGTGCCGCCCGAAAGAAGGCAGCCAGCAGTTCATTGCTCTGCGCATCCCGTTGCGGCATGTGCGGTTCCAGCTTGGACTGTTCCCGCTCCAGGTAGCGATTGACATAGTCCAGGCGATGCCAGCTCCACAGCAGGTAGCTGCCCAACAGCGGCAAGGCGGCCGGCAACGGCGCATACCAGAGCCGGAAGTATCGGTACAGCACGAAACTGCAGATGACCGGCACACAGGCACCGACAATGGCGGACACCAGCACCCAGCGCGGTGGCGCCCGCGAGTACAGCAGCAGCATCAGGGGCATCAGTATCACGGCCACCAGAATGTTGGCGTACGAGCCGATGCTGATGACCAGACTCTGGTCGCGCAGTGCCGAGAACACATTGGCATGGATTTCAACGCCGGGGACCGGCTGATCGAGCGCCGAGACCGGGGTCGGCACCACATCGCCCAGACCGGTGGTGGTCAGACCGACGAACACGATCTTGCCCTGCAGTCGATCCGCGGACACCTCACCGTTGATGATGTCCACCGCCGAAAGCCGCTTGAAGGCTCCATTGGGCCCGTAGAAGGGTATCAGGACTTCGTGATCCTCGACCCACAGCCCCTGCGTCTTGTCCCGATGGATGCGACGCCCGGGCAGTGGCTCGGGCAGCTGCCCCTCGACCGCCTCCAGCGCAGCCAGAGACAGGGCCGGCCAGTGCGGCTGGATGAATCCGGATTTCAGATACATACGCCGCACGATGCCGTCATCATCGATCGGTAGAAAGATATGCCCCAGATGATCCACGTGACGTGTGATCGAGGATATCGGCAGGGACTCGATGGCCGCCGAACCCCGGCCACCTTCGGTCAATACCGGCAGGATCGGCACGGGCAGATTCCCGATCGCATCGACCAGCCGGCGGTCATCGGCCGAATCGACCGATCGTTCCACATACAGCAGATCGAGCACAACCGCCCTGGCTCCCTGCAGCTGCTCAAGCAGCTGGGCCTGCAGCTCGCGTGGCCATGGCCAGCGACCCAACTCTGACAGACTGCGAGGGTCGATCCCCGCGATGATGACATCTTCCGGTACCACTCGCTGATGGGCACGCACCCAGGCGTCATGCAGCAGACGATCCACCTTGCGAGTGGCGTCACTCCACTGCAGCAGCCATACCGAGGCCAGCAGGGTACACAGAAACAGCAACAGGCCCCTGACCGTAATGCGGCGCTGCCTTGCCAGGGCGACGCCCTTCATGTGTCAGTCCGCATGATCGGGATCAGCGCAATCAGGTGCTGCCGGTGTGCTCCTCGAGACGGTAGCCATGCTGATAGATGGAGGTCAGCTTCCAGCGTTCCGACGCCAGCAGCTTCAGTTTCTTGCGCAGGCGGCTGGCGTGCGTATCGACGGTACGCGTGTTGAGTTCGGCCGAGGTACCCCAGACTGACGTCAGCAGATGCTGACGCGACAGGACACGTCCTCGGTTGCGAAACATGAACAGGGCCAGTTCGTACTCCTTTTCCGTCAGCTTGATCACCTCATCGTTGAGGCGCACCTGGCGATTGGCGGTATCGAACACATAGGGTGGGCACTCCAGAATCTCCACCTCTGGCTGGGCACGCCGCGCCAGCGCATACAGCCGTGCCAGCAGCTCGTGCTGACGCACCGGCTTGGCCAGATAATCGTCGGCACCGGCACGCAACGCCGTCACGATGTCTTCCTCGGCCTGCCTGGCGGTGGCAAAGATGACCGGAATATCACTGGTGAGGGTCTTGCGGATCCAGTGCAGCACTTCAAGCCCGGAACTGCCGGTCTGCAATGTCCAGTCGAGCACGACCACGTCGTAGGTGGACTTTCGGAACGCGCGCTGGAACTCTTCTGCGGTATTGAACACGCCGCAATAATATCCCTTGCTTTCTATCCACCCGCTGACACGGGCGGCCTGCTCGAGGTTGTCCTCCAGGAGGGCAATCCTCAAGTTCTGCCTGTCACTCATGACGATTCTCGACCTTTCGATAATGCGAATTTTCGCCTAATGCGCAAACAAGTGCAAACCGGCACAAGACGAAACGATAGCGGGAGCATACTCGGGTTGCCGCCACTTGAGAACGGACGGGCGACTCGAGAACGGGGCAAAGGGGTGGAATTCAGACCTGATTCCCGACAATTTGCGGTCAATCGGGCTGTTTGCGGGCCCTGATCGTCCCGAGCAGTACCGGCTTCCGGTTCATGCCTGATTGAGCGCTTCGGGATTGAAGAAATGCCGCCCGCCGTCGATTTCATCGACCCGACGCGCCAGGCGTGCCACCTCGGCAGGGTCATCGGCCAGATTGATCTCGGCCGTATTCACGATCAGCAGCGGGGTTTCCGTATAGCCATGAAAGAACCGTTCGTAAAGCGCGCTGAGCTGCTGCAGATAATGACTGTCGATGCGCTGTTCGTGACTGATGCCGCGACGCTCGATGCGTTCGATCAGTCGTTCCAGTGGTGCCTGCAGGTAGATGACCAGATCCGGACGGGGTACACCGGCTACCTGCTGGTCGTACAGATGAGAGTACATCCACCACTCGGTGTGATCCAGGGTCAGCTCGGCGAACAGCGGGTCCTTGTCGAGCATGAAATCGGCAACGATCGGCTGTGAGGGTTTGAGAACGGCGGGATTGCGCAGAATCTCCAGTCTGGAGACCAGAAAGTGCACCTGGGCGTGAAAGGCATGCCCTCTCGGATCCTTGTAGAAAGGCTTGAGATAGGGGTTGTCAGCGCCGGCATCAGACAGGAAACTGGCCTTGAATTTCTGCGCCAGCTGCCGGGCAAGCGTGGATTTGCCCACGCCAATGGGTCCTTCTATGGCGATATACTGATATTTCATATAGTGGATTGTAGCGCCAGAAGACCGTTTCTGCCAACCCTGACACGCTGGATGACACCTGTCGGATCCTGCAGCAATACCCGGCTGCTGCGTTCAGGGAGTAATCAGTGGCCCGCCGGGCAGACGCTGAATGCCCAGACGCTGGCACTGTTGCTGCCATTGCCTGATCGTTCTTCCCTGGCCCAGCTCGCCAGGCACCACCAGGTTCTCGTCCAGCTCAGCCAGTGGCCACAGCACGAAGGATCGGTCGACCAGCCCCGGGTGCGGTACCACCAGATCCGGTTCGCTGATGAGCTGCGCGCCAGACAGGAGGATGTCCAGATCCAGTGGTCGTTCACCCCAGCGCCGGCCGCCTGTCTGCCTGCCATGCTCCTGCTCGATGGCCTGCAACCGTCCCATCAGGCCACGAACCGTGCCGGTATGGTCAAAGCGGCAGACGGCGTTCAGGTAATCCGGCTGATCCTGTGGTCCCATGGGAGCCGTTTCATACAGGGATGAGCAGACCAGTTCCGACACCTCGGGCAGATTGGCAATATCCTGCAGGGCGCGTCGCAAATGCCCCTCACGATCCCCCAGATTACTGCCCAGCGCCACATGAACTCGCTCCGACGAGTGGTCCTGCGTCACGCTCAATCTGCCGCCGGCGGCCCTGAAGAGCCCTTGTCCGCGGCTGGCGGCTTGCGGCGTCTGCGCCGGCGTCGCTTGCGTGGCGGCTTGGCCGCAGAGGCCTGCGCCTCGCGGCGTGGCCCCGACTCACCCGGCCCTTCATCATCATCGTCACCCGCATCATTTGCCGAACCGGCACCGCTCTTGCCACGCTTGTCAGGCCAGATGTCATTGACGACCGGTCGTCCGGCGGCGGCCTCGATACGCTGCTCTTCATCCAGCGTCTGCACCCGTGTCCACCATTTGGCGCTGGCCTGCAAGCGATCGTCGATGGTGGCCCGCAGGCACAGGAAATCATAGGCTGCACGAAAGCGCCGATCTTCCATCAAGCGCAAGGCGCGCCCGCCCTTGAGTCGTTCCAGGCGCGGCTGCATCTGCCAGATTTCCTTCATCGGACCCGAGAATCGACGCGGGATGGAGATGACACGCAGTTGGGTGGACAGGACGGAATCGGAAGCGGCAATGAGTGCATCGTTGACCGGCATGCCGGCCTTGCAGTCAGTGCGCGCCTGTTCCTCGATATCCGGCCACAGCATGAAAGCCAGTAGATAGGCCGGGGTGATCGGCTTGCCCTGTGCTACCCGGCGGTCGGTATTGCTCAGCGCGGCATCCAGCATGCTGACCAGCTTTTCATCCCCATCCTTGAGCCGTCTGTCCAGCAAGGGGAACAGGTAGCGCAGCAGATCCTGTTCGCGAACCGCATGAAAGCTGCGCAGTGCGTACCCGCCCTGGAACAGTTTCAGCACTTCTTCGAACAGGCGGGGCGGCGGCGTTGATTTCAGCTCATTGCGGACCTGCTGCATGGCTGCCAGTGTGGTCTTGTCAATGGAGAATTCCAGCTTGGCGGCCAGTCGTACCGCCCGCAGAACCCGCACCGGATCCTCTTCACAGCGCGTTACCGGGTCGCCGATCAACCGAAATACCCCGGCCTTCAGATCCGCCAGACCGCCAACGTAATCCACCACCGAGCCATCGGCAATGTTGTAGTACAGCGCGTTGACCGAGAAATCGCGTCGATAGGCGTCTTCCTCGATCGACCCGAAGACATTGTCCCGCACGATACGCCCTGCCTTGCCGATCTCGCCACCCTCCCCCTTGTTGTGAGCGGCACGAAAGGTTGCAACCTCGATGATTTCCCGGCCATAGACCACATGCACCAGCCGAAATCGCCGACCGATGATGCGCGAATTGCGGAACAAGGCGCGAATCGTCTCCGGACTGGCATCGGTAGCCACATCGAAGTCCTTGGGTTTCAGACCCACCAGGGCGTCACGCACCCCTCCACCCACCAGATAGGCCGAATGACCAGCCTCGTGCAGCTTGTCCAGCACCTTCAGCGCCGATCGACCGATCTGTTTGCGAGTGACGGAATGTTCGCCAGCAGGCACGATCAGCGGTCCACCGGTCCGTTTGCCTGCGGCCTTGCGCTTGCGTTTTCGCGGTGGTTTGCCAGTGTTCGACGCGGCGGTGTCACGCCCTTCCGCCGAAGAGCCTGCCGGTGTATCGGGGCTGGGCTCGGATGCGCCGAGCATCTGCCGAGTCTTGTTCAGTGCCGAGCGTGATAGCCCGGTCAGTCGTTTAAGCAATCGAATCTCCATCTGCGTCGCCACCCGCGTCTTCTTCGGATGTATCATTCCGGTTCTGGAACCGAATTATCTGACGCCGTTGTTTCTTGGATGGCCGACCTTCTCCGGCCAATCCTGCGTGCGCCATTCGATCACTCCTCAGGCGTTCGCCGAGGTCTCGTCTGGCTTGTTGGCTTTCAGCCGTTTCTTCGTAAAGGGCTTGCGCTTCGGCGGCTGGCCGCCGCTGATCATTCAATGCCAATACCGTCACGACAAACTCGTAGGGTATCTTCTCGATCTGGATCACGTCGCCAATCTGCACCTGCCGGGACGCCTTGATGCGCTGACCACCGATGCGGATGCGATTGCGGGAAATTGCCTCACTGGCCAGACTACGCGTCTTGAAAAAGCGCGCAGCCCATAACCACTTATCTATTCGTACCCGATCTACCATTGAACAAAGGCTAATCCCATGCAGTGCTACATCTATCGCAGCTCGATCAAGGAAGGATTGTACGTGTATCTCGCCAAAGAAGATGGACTCGAGACACTACCGGAGCCCGTACTCAAACAACTGGGCACTCCCGAATTCTCCATGACACTGGACTTGCACCCCGACCGCAAGCTGGGTCAGGAAGATGCGCGCGTGGTTCTGGACAACCTGGAGTCGCGCGGTTTCCACGTGCAGATGCCGCGGGATATCGAACAGATCCTGCATTCCATTGCTCAGACAGAACAGCAGAAGTATCGGCCTGACGAGGACTGACACAGCACAGACAGGGCACTGCTACCCGGCAATCTTCCCTGAAAGGAATCATCCCGTCAGATGATCGGCTTTCCATACCTTATCAGATTACTGCTGCGTGAACCCAAGGTGAACTCAGGGTGAACCCGGGGCCACGCAGCAGTGGACCAGCATCAATCCAGAATCGCGGTCTGCAGTGGGCCGGGCTGAGAAGAAAAGTAGGCCGCCAGGTCAGCAATATCCTCGTCCGAGAGAGCAGTGGCAAAACCGGCCATGATGGCATTGTCACGTGAGCCATCACGGTAGCTCTTCAGGGCATGCTCCAGATAGCTGGCGTACTGGCCAGCCAGAATCGGATAGCTGGCGATCTCGCCAATGCCCTGCGCACCGTGACAGGCCGCACAGGTGGCAGACTTTTCGGCCCCGGCTTCAGCATCGCCGCCGGCCTGAACCGCACCGACCGACAGGCCGATGGTCAACAGAACGGCAGCAGTTCCGCGTACGAGCGAAGCAGACCGGGAGATCAAACCCATAGTGTTGTGGCGCATGGTCATTGTCTATTTGGCTCCCCGGGCAGAGAACCAGGCAGCGATATCTTCGATATCCTGATCTGTCAGCAAGTTGGCATTGGCCTGCATGGTGGGATGCGAACGTGTCTGATCACGATAGGCGTGCAGGGCGGCAACCAGGTACTCACGGTTCTGACCCGCGATGCGAGGTACGTGATACGTGGGGTAGGTATTGATGTAATGCTTGACGCCGTGACACCCCAGGCAGGTATAGGCCTTTTCGCCACCAGCTGCCACATCGCCACCAGCTGCCACATCGCCGTCAGCCAGGGCCATACCGGGGACCATGGCACCGGCCACCAGGCTCAACAGCACGGCTCGGCACAGACGAGCACTCCGCTCGAGAGTCTGTCGGCTTCTGGCGTAGAACGCGAAGGCTCCGGACGGATGCTTGGTCAAGGATTGACCGCTGCTCGCCCCGGCGGCTGTGTCACACGTGGATTTCATTGATCAACTCGCACCAAGTTCTTGAATAGTGAGTGGGTGGCTCTTCCATGGAAAAACCCCAGACTGCCAATTCTAGCGGCAGATGCGCATAGCGCCAACCGCCGATTGCGTTAATTTTCGCCGTCGCTGGTCTTTGCTGCGCTTCCGAGCGCCCCGGCAACCGCCAGACACTCGCCATGACACCTCTGCGATTTCCAGGGTTACTTGCTGCACAGGGCCATCATGCACACAGGGTTATCGGCCGTTCGACAGATCGCCAGCACCCTCACCGCTTGCAAGAATCGGACAGACCGCACAATCACGATCTGTCCGGATCACGCTATCAGGCTTTCAGCGCCAGGAACATCTCGTTCATGCGCTTGACGAAGCCTGCGCTGTCTTCCAGCTGCGCACCATCGGCCAGCAGCGCCTGATCGAGCAGCAGATGCGCCCAGTCCTTGAAGCGATCATCATCCTGCTCCTTGTCCATCAGATCGAGGATCGGATGGGTCGGGTTCACTTCCAGCACCGGCTTGCTGCTGGGCAGCTCATGCCCGGCCTGCTTGAGCAGTTGCTGCATGTGCAGCGCCATGTCGTGCTGTCCCATGACCACACAGGCGGGAGAGGACGTCAGTCGTGTGGATGCCCGCACATCACTGGTGTTGTCGGACAGAACCGTCTTGATGCGTTCGATGGTCGGAGCAACCGCTTCTGCCTTCTTCTCCTTCTCGGCCTTGTCCTCGTCAGACTCCTTCTCGACGCCCTCGATGGCAGACAGATCCAGATCGCCCTTGGCGATGGAGACGAAGGACTTGCCATCGTATTCGTTGAGATAGGACATCATCCACTCGTCTACCCGGTCGTGCATCAGCAGCACTTCGATCCCCTTGTCGCGGAAGATCTCCAGGTGCGGACTGTTCTTCGCTGCCTGATAACTGTCTGCCGTGATGTAGTACAGCTTGTCCTGACCGACCTTCATGCGGGAAATGTAGTCATCCAGACTGGTCAGCTCACCGGCCTTGTCGTGATGACTGGTATCGAAGCGGTACAGCTTGGCCACCTGCTCCTTGTTGGCGAAGTCCTCGCCCGGCGCCTCTTTCAGACAGGCCCCGAACTCATCCCAGAAACCGGCGTAATCCTCAGGCTGCTTCTCGGCCATCTTCTCCAGCATGCCCAGCACGCGCTTGATGGAAGCGCTGCGGATCGCATCGATGATCTTGTTGTCCTGCAGAATTTCGCGTGACACATTCAGCGGCAGGTCATTGCTGTCCACCAGACCGCGCACGAAACGCAGGTAGCGTGGCATCAGCTTCTCGGCTTCATCCATGATGAAGACACGCTGCACGAACAGCTTGATACCGTTACGCTGGTGGTTGCCGTCGTAAAGATCGAACGGTGCCTTCTTCGGGATGTACAGCAAGGACGTGTATTCCTGACTACCCTCGACCCGGTTATGCGACCAGGTCAACGGGTTTTCGTAGTCGTTGCAGACCTGCTTGTAGAAGTCCTGGTATTCCTCTTCCTTGATACTCGACTTCGGGCGTGTCCAGAGCGCAGAAGCGTCATTGACCTGCTCCAGCTCAGCCTGCTGCGGCTCTTCAGCTGGCGCATCCTCTCCTTCGGCAGGCTCGGGGGCTGGTGGTACGTCACCCAGCATCATGATCGGGAAGGTGATGTGGTCGGAGTACTTCTTGATGACACCGCGCAGGCGGTAGGCATTGAGGAATTCCTTCGCATCCTCCTTGAGCGTCAGGGTGATCTCGGTACCCCGGGACGCTTTTTCGACCGACGCCAGCGTGTAGCCACCACTGGCTTCGCTTTGCCACAGCACGGCCGCGTCAGCAGCATCTCCAGCCTTGCGAGTCACCAGTTGCACCGAATCTGCCACGACAAAGGCCGAATAGAAGCCCACACCGAACTGACCGATGAGCTTGGCATCGGTTTTCTGGTCACCGGTGAGTGATTCCAGGAACTGTTTGGTTCCGGACTTGGCAATGGTGCCGATATTGGCAATGACCTCATCGCGATTCATGCCGATGCCGTTGTCGCTGACGGTGACGGTGCCGGCGTCCTCGTCAACACTGACGATGATGCGCAGATCGGGATCGCTTTCCAGCAGATCGGAATTTTCGATGGATTCGAAACGCAGCTTGTCACAGGCATCAGAGCTGTTGGAAATCAGCTCGCGCAGGAATATTTCCTTGTTGCTGTACAGCGAATGGATCATCAGCTGCAACAGCTGATTGACCTCGGCCTGGAAGACCATCTTCTCGCCATCGACTGGCGTCTGGCCTTCGGCCGCATTGCTGTTGGCTGAGGCTTCGGTGTTGTCACTCATTCGGCAAATCTCCGGGTAATCTCAGGCGTTGAGTAGTTGAAGTGTCGACAAGATCGGGGCTTGGTCGGCATAAATCAAGCCGCCACACCGCCTGAAGGGGCCGTCATCCAGCCGTGCTCCATGTTATCCGACGCCCGGGACGGCCGGTAGCCGCAAACAGCGATCCTGCTTGTCGATCAGGAATGCGCTGAGTTGCAATACTGTACAGACGGACATGCAAAAGGCTGCCATGCGGCAGCCTTGCTTCGCCCCGCAGACATCGTTCGATGCCGGGGACAAACCCCTTGCAACTGCTCCTCCAGCTGGAGAAGCAGCCGACAGGAAAAACCGTGAGTTACAGCTTTTCCTTGATTCTGGCAGCGCGACCAGTCAGTCCACGCAGGTAGTACAGCTTGGCACGGCGAACATCACCACGACGCTTGACTTCAATGTCGGCAACCAGTGGGCTGTAAGTCTGGAATACACGCTCCACACCTTCACCGTGAGACACCTTGCGAACCGTGAAAGCCGAATGCAGGCCACGGTTACGCTTGGCGATACAGACACCTTCGAACGCCTGCAGACGCTCGCGGTCGCCTTCCTTGACGCGAACCTGTACAACAACCGTGTCACCGGCGGCGAACGCAGGCACGTCCTTGCCCATTTGCTCGGCATTGATTTCGTCGATGATCTTGCTCATTACTCTTGCTCTTCGATAGTAGCCGCCGGTGTCATTGTGCAGACGGCCCGAGGCTGGTTAGAAATGACTTGTCTTCCTTCGTCAGATCGGCACTTTCGAGCAGATCCGGACGTCGGTCCCTTGTTCTCGCCAGAGACTGCTGACGACGCCAGCGGGCTATGGCCTTGTGATCACCCGACAACAACACGCCTGGCACCTTCTGGTCGTCGAAAACCTCGGGCCGCGTGTAGTGCGGACAATCCAGCAATCCGTCGACGCCAAAGGAATCCTCCTCGGCCGACAACGGGTCACCCAACACACCCGGCTCCAGTCGCGTTACCGCATCGATAAGCGCCAGAGCCGCAAATTCTCCACCACTGAGCACGAAATCACCCAGTGACACTTCCTCATCCACCCAACGAGTGATCACTCGCTCGTCGATTCCCTCATACCTTCCGGCCACCAGCATCAGGCTGCCGTGCGCCTGAAAACGCCGAGCCATGGCCTGATCGAACGGCCGGCCCTGCGGCGACAGATAGACCACCGGAGCATCCGGCATCACCCCCTTGCAGGACGTGATTGCCGCGCTCAACGGCGCCGGCGTCATGACCATGCCGGGACCACCGCCAAACGGCCGGTCATCCACCGTGCGGTGCCTGTCCGTCGCAAAATCTCTCGGGTTGACCAGCGTCAACTCGAGTTGCCCCTGCGAGCGTGCACGCCCTATCACACCATGCTCGAGCGCACCATCCACCAGTTCGGGAAACAGCGTAACGACGCCAACCTGCACGTCAGAAATCCGGATCCCAGTCGATCGTGATGATTCTGTCTTTCGAATTCACTTCCGTGATGACATCCGGCACCAGCCATGGCACCAGCACTTCACTGGATCCTTCCGTTTCCTCGCGCTCATCCGAGATCACGACAACATCGTTGGCTCCGGTCTCGAACAGACGCTCGACCGGACCGATCTGCACACCCTCTACCGTCCGCACCTGCATGCCGATCAGATCGGCCCAGTAATACTCACCTTCGGCGGGTTCCGGCAGGGCTGCGCGACTGACAGCGATGGTGGCCCCGATCAGCGCATGCGCACCTTCGGGGGTATCCACGCCTTCCAGCTGGGCAATGATGGTCTTGCCCTGTGGCCTTCCCTGCAGCATGCGGACTTGCGTCCAGTTGCCGCGCTGCTCCAGCCACCAGGACTTGTAGGTCACGATGTTATCGCGCGGATTGGTATCGGAATGCACCTTGACCCAACCCTTCAGACCATAAACCCCGGTGATATGCCCCAACAGGACACGATCAGCCGGCACAACGGAGGAACTCACCACAACAGGCAAACGGGAATCAGGCCGCGGCAGAGCTCACTTTGCGGTGATCCTTGACGATCTTGGCAACGCGATCGCTCATCTGAGCGCCAACGCCGATCCAGTAATCCACGCGTTCCATGTTCAATTGAAGTTCAGTAGCGTCGCCACGAGCTACCGGGTTGTAGTAACCCAGACGTTCGATGTAGCGACCGTCGCGACGTGCACGGCTGTCCGTGGCAACAACGTGGTAGAACGGCTGCTTCTTAGCACCGCCGCGAGACAGGCGAATAGTGACCATGAGCCTAAAGTTTTCCAGATAATGTTATGACAAGGCCACACGCAATAGTGCCGCCGGAAGGTAACTCCCAATGATACGCAATTTTCTATCCCGCGCCAACACCCCACCCAAAAAATTTTCCCCCTCGGGTCGGACCATCGCAAGTTCCTGATAGTAGGTATGTTTCGACATTTCACCAGCCCGAATCAACCCTTGAAAGGCGTGAAACAGTACCGATTTCATGCCCTTTGGCGTTTCAAATCACCCGTGAATGTGTATCAGCTCACATTCGTCAGTACGCCAGTGAGCTCGACAGCCAGCGCTCTGACACTGGAAGCGGCTCCTCGCGGCGCGCCACATAGTTCTCCACCTGATCCTTCGTCAACTTGCCCAACCCGAAATAGCGACTCTCGGGATGGGCGAAATAGAACCCGCTGACGGACGAGGCCGGCAACATCGCCAGACTCTCGGTAATACTGATTCCGGCATTGCCCAGTGGATCGATCATGCGCCAGATGACCTCTTTCTGCCGGTGATCCGGGTTGGCCGGATACCCGGGCGCCGGCCGAATGCCTCGATAGCGTTCCTTGATCAGCTCTTCATTGCCCAGCGATTCACTGGTGTCATACCCCCACAGCCGGGTACGCACATCACGATGCAGATACTCGGCGAAGGCCTCGGCCAGACGGTCGGCGATGGCCTTGGCCATGATGCTGCGGTAGACATCGTTCTGCCTGTCGTATTCAGCAACGAGCTCATCCAGACCCAACCCGGCCGTCACGGCGAACATGCCGATGTAATCCTCGACGCCCAGATCGGACGGTGCCACGAAATCGGACAGCGACAGATTGTTCCGGCCATCCGGGTAACGACGCTGCTGGCGCAGACAGTGAATGATCTCCACCGGCTCCTGGCTCGATTCATCGGCATACACCGCTATGTCATCGACATTCACGCTATTGGCCGGGAACAGCCCGACGACGCCCTTCGCACTCACCCTGCCCGAGCTGATGAATTCGGCCAGCATCACCTGCGCATCGTCAAACAGCTTCCTCGCTTCCTCGCCGACAGTAGGGTCCTTGAGAATGCGCGGGTATTTGCCTCGCAGCTCCCAGGTATGGAAAAACGGCGTCCAGTCGATGTATTCGGCCAGGGTCTCCAGTGAAACATCATCGATGACCGTCACACCAGGCGTTGCCGGCACGGTGATCGGCGCCTGCTGCCAGTCGATCTGCAGACCATTGCTACGCGCCTCTTCCAGGCTCATCAGATCCAGGCGACTGCTCTTGTCGGCAAAACGCTTGCGAAACCGTTCGTAGTCCTCTTCCAGTTCTTCTTCAAAACGCGGTCGCTGCTCTTCACTGAGCAGCGAGCTGGCCACCTGAACACAGCGCGATGCATCCATGACGTGCACCACCGGCTGGGAATAACGCTCACTGATCTTCACCGCCGTGTGCATTCTGGACGTGGTCGCACCACCGATCAGCAGTGGCAGCTCGAACGATTCACGTTGCAACTCCTCGGCAACGTGCACCATTTCCTCCAGCGACGGCGTGATGAGACCGGACAGACCGATCAGATCCACCTTGTGCGCCCTGGCCTCTTCCAGAATACGGCTGGAGGACACCATGACGCCAAGGTCAATCACTTCATAACCATTGCATTGCAACACCACACCCACGATATTCTTGCCGATGTCATGTACATCACCCTTGACGGTCGCCATGAGCACCTTGCCGGCACTGCGCTGACCGCCCGCCTCCTGCTCCATGTAAGGCAGCAGATGGGCCACGGCCTTCTTCATGACACGCGCGCTCTTGACGACCTGAGGCAGGAACATCTTGCCCGCACCGAACAGATCCCCCACGCGATTCATGCCATCCATCAACGGCCCTTCGATGACATCCAGTGGCTTGTCCAGCGCCAGCCGTGCCAACTCGACATCCTCTTCTATGAAAGCGTCCAGCCCCTTGACCAGCGCATGTTCGATACGCTCGGTCAGCGGCAGCTCACGCCAGGCATCCGTCTGCTTTTCGGCCTGCTGATTGTCACCGCGGTACTTCTCGGCAATGTCCAGCAAACGGTCGGTAGCATCATCACGTCTGGCCAGCACGGCATCACTGACGGCCTCCACCAGCTCATCCGGCAACTCTTCGAGAACGGCCAGCTGACCGGCGTTCACGATACCCATACTCATGCCGGCCTGAATGGCGTGATACAGGAATACTGCATGTATGGCTTCACGCACGACATTGTTGCCGCGGAATGAAAACGAGACATTGGAAACCCCACCGCTGATCTGCACCTCGGGCATGTTCTGGCGAATCTGTCGCACTGCCTCGATGAACGCGATGCCATACTCGTTGTGTTCGTCTATGCCGGTTGCAATGGCGAAGATATTGGGATCGAAGATGATGTCACAGGGGTCGAAATCCAGCTCCTTGCGCAGCAGATCGTAAGCGCGCTGACAAATACCGACCTTGCGCTCGATGGTATCGGCCTGCCCATCTTCGTCGAATGCCATGATGACAACGGCTGCACCGTATCTCTGCGCCAGCCTGGCCTGACGAAGGAACTCTTCTTCGCCTTCCTTCATGCTGATGGAATTGATGACGCACTTTCCCTGCAAACACTGCAAGCCTGCCTCGATGACCGACCACTTGGACGAATCGATCATGACAGGGACGCGGGAAATATCGGGTTCCGAGGCGATGAGGTGCATGAACCGCTGCATGACAGCCTTGGAATCGAGCAGACCCTCATCCATGTTCACGTCGATGATCTGTGCACCGTCATCAACCTGCTGACGCGCCACGTCCAGTGCTTCTTCGTACTCACCCGATTTGATAAGGCGCAGAAACTTGGCGGAGCCAGTGACATTGGTTCGTTCACCCACATTGACGAACAGGCTCTCTGCGGTAATATTGAAGGCCTCCAGCCCTGACAGCCGACAAGCCGGATTCACTTCGGGCACTTTCCTGGGACTTGCATTATCAAGAATGGCGCTGAATGCGGCGATGTGCTCAGGCGTGGTACCGCAGCATCCACCGATCATGTTGACATAGCCGGCCTTGACCCACTTGCCGACCTCTTCTGCCATCTGCGCCGGGGACTCGTCATAACCGCCGAAGGCGTTGGGCAGGCCAGCGTTGGGATGCACGCTGACATGCGTATCGGCAATTCGGGAAAGCTCCTGCACATGCTCACGCAATTGCGCCGGGCCCAGCGCGCAGTTCAGGCCGATGAATAGCGGCTTGGCATGTCGAACCGAATTCCAGAAGGCCTCGACCGTCTGGCCGGACAATGTGCGGCCAGAAGCATCCGTGATGGTACCGGACAGAGCAATGGGGATTCGCTCACCTCGGTCATCGAAGGCGCGATTGACGGCGAAAATGGCCGCCTTGGCATTCAGGGTATCGAAGATGGTTTCGATGAGAATGTAATCCACACCGCCATCCATCAGTGCGTTGGTGGCTTCGTAGTAGCACTTGTCAAGATCGGAAAAGCTGACGTTGCGATAGCCCGGATCTTCCACCTTTGGCGATAGCGAGGCAGTGCGATTCGTCGGGCCGAGGACACCGGCAACGAACCGGGGCTTCTGCGGATCCCGGGCGGTTGCGGCATCCGCGCAGGATCTTGCCAGTCGAGCACTCTCCAGGTTCAGCTCATGCACCAGCTCCTGCATGTTGTAGTCAGCCATGGAGATCGAATTGGCATTGAAGGTATTGGTTTCAATGACATCGGCACCCGCATTCAGAAAAGCATCATGAATGTCGGCGATGATATGAGGCTGCGTCAGCGTCAACAGGTCGTTGTTGCCCTTCAGGTCGATTTCCCATGTGCTGAAGCGCTCACCACGAAAATCACTCTCGGTCAGAGTGTGGCCCTGAATCATCGTTCCCATGGCGCCATCAAGCAACAGAACGCGCTCGGACAGGATGGCCCGGAGGGCCGACACCTTGTTGTTTTGCTCAGGCTTTTCCATTGACACCGCAGATACCCGTGAGATTGACATGACTCATTATAAACATAAGGAAATCTTTATATCTTTATTTCTGTGTGAATGACCGGATCGACACTGCCAGATTGCGAATTTCCCCTGAAAAACATCGCATCAAGCTCGAATTCAAGCGCTTGATAGCGAGTATTTTATTTGAATTCAACAACTTACCCGGGTCGGACCTCAATCCTCCTCACCTGGCGCCCTCTTGAACGGCTGATTTCATCTGTCAAAATGTCGCTACAACGGGGAATTTCGCACGTTTCTTGAGAGTATTGCATTGAAAAACAACGACTTGCCATGGTCCGACCCGGAGGGGGCGGGGCTGGAGGTGGTTTATCGGCGGGCCTTGTATCGGGTTGATGCGGAGGAACCGTTCGTGTTGCGGGTGGGGTGCCATTCGGCGGCGTTGCAGGGGCTGTATCAGACCTTCGATTGCCGAAGTGCCGCATTCTTGACGGCCGCAAACCCGGGAGGTGTCAAAGTTTCAGACACGCTCAATATTCGTGCCGAAGAGCAACTGGCCAGAGAGCTTTCTGAACTTTCATTACCTGTTACATCGGGAATCGGTCTGGATGCCGACGAAGCCTCGGACTGGCCCGGGGAACGCAGCTTCCTGGTGCTTGGAATAACGCGAGACATGGCGGTCAGACTGGGGACACAGCATGGTCAGCTTGCCATTGTCTGGTGCCCCGAGACAGCCATTCCCGAACTGCTGATGCTCGACCAGCCACCCGGCAAAAAACAGCCCCCGACAAAACAGTAACCTTACGGTTTTTCGAGAGACTTCGATGGGTTTCAGGCGTGCATGCGCATGTTCACTGGCCTGCATAAGAATCCGGAATTAAGGTTCATGCCAATTTTGATACTAAAGTAGGAGTTTTGTGAAATACCTCTGAAAGACACACGTTTCAGGCACGAATTCTGCGAAACAGTCCGTAACATTTTTCGATCTTGCGCACCTGGATCGGGAAAACCGGAAATCGTTGTAAACAGGAATCAAATGCCATGGGAATACGCGCAAAGCTCGTTCTCTGTCTGTTGGCAGTATTGCTCCCGCTCGTGGCAGTCAGCCTTTTCTCCATCAATCTGCTGGACAAGCAACTGGTCGAGCGCACCGAATCCTCTCTGTCCAATACACAACGTCTTGAAGCCGCCCGTATCAATGAAGTGCTGGCGAGCTACGCGCAGGATGCCAGAAACCTGGCCTCGGGCCCTCACGTCAGTCAGTTCGTGGCCGCCTGCAATGCGTATCGACAAGCCATTCTGAACAATGCAGACCTCGCAGAATTGCGAACCTTGCTGGCAACACCTGTCGGAGGTATCGACGGATACGCCATCGTTGATCGCAAGAGTGCATGGCCATTGCAGCAGATGACACTGGCCCTGCAGAGGCAGGCAGGTATCGTGGGCTCCAATGTGGTGGAACTGAAAGTCGTGGACGCGGCCGGTGACACGCTCGGTGAAACCATGGGCTTTACCTGGAAACCAGCCATGCAGGGACTGCTGGAGCGTTCCATCGCAACGGTGAAGACAACCTTCGGTGACGCTTTCGTCAATCAGGATGGGCATCACCGTCTGGGCATGATAGCCCCCATCATCAGTGACAGCGGAGAGGTGGTCGGCGCCTTGCTGCTGGAAGCACGCCTGCATCCGATCACCGACCTGGTGGCCAAGCATGAAGGCGTCGGTCGCAGCAGCGAGGCTCATATCGCCCAGCCTACCGCCGATGGCAGCGCGCAGATGATCACCTCCATGCGTTTCGATCGCAAGTCGGCGTTCAACAAGGTCATTCCGGAGTCACTCGATCTGCCGATCAATCAGGCCCTGAACTCGCCGCGCAGTCGCATTCTTCATCACAGGGACTATCGCGGCGTGGACTCTGTCCTGTCGATCCAGACCATCCCGGCAACTGGATGGGGCCTGGTTGTCAAGGTGGATGCCAGTGAAGCCTACGAGCCCGTTCTGGAACTGCGACGCGTGCTGATCATCACCATGATCTCCAGTGTGCTCTTCGTGCTGGTCTGCTACATGTTCTGCTTCGTCCCCATTGCCAACCGTCTGCAACGCACGGCATCGGCCGCACGCAAGATCATGAACGGGGATCTCACCACGCGCATCACCGACAGCAACCAGGATGAAGTGGGCCATCTGGCCAGAACCATCGACACCCTGGCCCGCGATCTGGAAGCCGATCAGACGATGCGTGAATCGGTGGAAGCGCGGCTGCGCCATCAGGCACTGCATGACGAACTGACAGGCTTGCTCAATCGCAAGTACGCCAACTCGGTCATCCGACAACTCGACAGGGATGCGGGCGGCCATCACTCGGTAATGTTCATCGATCTCAATGGCTTCAAGGACGTCAACGATCTCTACGGACATGCGGCAGGTGACGAGGTTCTGGTTGTCGTTGCAGAGAGACTGAGCAAGCAGATCGCCAGTACCGAGGGCATCACCCTCGCCCGCTGGGGCGGTGATGAATTCGTTGTGATACTGCCCCGCTGTGATGAAGAGACGGCAACCGATATCGCGCTGAAGCTGCATAACGCCTTCGATGAGGCGATCACCACCTCCGCCGGTATGCACTACATCAGTTGCAGTATCGGACTGGCGACCTCCAGCGAGACCAAATCGCTGGATGAAGTACTGCTGGAAGCCGACATTCTGATGTATGAACAGAAGAAGCGACAGAAGAAGCCACGCAGCAAGGGCAGCATGGCCCTGAGAACGGTCGAACGCGCGCTGCATGAAGACCGGGTTGAAGTCTGGTTCCAGCCGATTGTCAGCCTCCACCAACCGGGCCACTACGAGATGTCCGGGGCCGAAGCACTGGTCCGCATACGCTCACGCGATGGTGGAATCATTCTTCCGGAAGAGTTCCTGAACGATGTGGATAACAACGAACTGGGTCGCGACCTTGATCGGCGGATACTGTGCCGTGCATTGACCTCCCTCGCCCGATGGCGAGCAGCTGGCGTGGTTGGCAAGGATTTCCGATTGTCGCTCAACATGACAACTCGATCGCTCAATGACCCTGCCTTCAGTGCCATTCTGGACAACCAGATGCAGACGTCATCGGTCAATGCACGGAATATCGTTATCGAAATGCCTCACGACACACAGGTTGACCCTCTGCTGGTGTCACACTTGCGCATGCTGGGAATCACCATTGCCCTGGACAAGATCGGTGCGGATGCCGCCAGTCTGGGACGCACCAGCCGCCTGCAGCCGGATGTCGTGAAAATAGACCGCCAGTGGCTCGGAGATGCCATCGTCGCCCCACACATGGTCTCGATCTGCCAAGAGCTTGGCCTGGAACTGATCGTCGAAGGTATAGAAACCCGCGAGCAGATGGCCGAGTTGCATGAACTGGGCGTTTCCCGCTTTCAGGGCTACCTGTTCGACATGCCGCAGCGACCGGTTGACTTCATCAGCCGCTGGGGAGAATCCTCACTCGAAGGACTGGGGGTTCGCCTCAACAGGAATGTAGCGCTAAGGCTCGCCGGTTGAGACCGGAGCCGTACCACGACGCCAGCTCTCATAGTAGTAGCGGGCGTCAACTGACGGCGTATAGCCCAGCTGATACCTGAAGCGCGTGCCAGGGATGGCATAATCAGGCACCAGGAACTCTATCCGCAAATCGTCTCCCTCACCGCGGGTCTGGCCTCGGAATACCGGATCGACACCGCTGGACAACTGTGTCGAGATGCCGCCGATACGCACGATGAAACGCTCCGGCAGCGCAACCACGCTCCCATCAGCATCAGCATCAGCATCAGCATCAGCATCAGCATCAGCATTCACCAGTTTCGCCGATATCCGGATTTGCCGGGTGGCGGCATCACGCTGTATGACGATGTCCTTGTACACCGGGTAGTCCGCCGCATCCACTTCATCATGCAACTCTGCCATCTGCTGCCGCCAGGTGGCGTTGACCGTGTCCAGATCGCAGCCGATGGCACGCATCGTATCCCGCCAGAAGATGGCCGCCGGCAGATCACGTACGGCCTCTTCGCGCCCGGTTGCACGAAGAAAATCCCCCAGTGACGACAGGCCACAGGTCGTGACCATGGCTCGAGTCCACAGATCGCCCAGACTGTAATGCAACTCTTCATCATGCTGGCTGGCAAAACCGGCAGCGTCGATCAGATCATCGAAGCGAATCGACTGGCGTTTCCAGGAGACACTGGCCAACTCCCAGTTGCTGCGCCGGCGTTCCACTTCCGGCACGATGGCAAAGGAGGTGTACTGCGCCATGCCTTCAATGAAGAATTTGGCCGCGGAATAATTCTCGGCCAGTGAGCGATCGGACTCGGTCGCCTGCAATACATGGGTGGTTTCGTGACTGAGCACGCGTCGCTGCGACACATCTTCCCGGAACGCATCCAGATCCATCTGGATCTTCTTCCACTTGGCCAGGCCGGCGGCGTGCTCACTGCTGGCAGACAGATCCACCCGGATGTTCGGCAGCACGTCCACCCCCAGAATCTCCCCCAGGGCCTCCAGGTCGGTCTCGGCGTGCTCGACGATATACTGCACCACCGGTTCACGCCGCGCATGATAGACAAAGCGATAATGATCGGTGGCCGTCACGGCCAGATCATCACTGGGTGCTGTGCCGGTATCCACGCCGATGCGATAGATCATCACCAGGCCCAGCACGATGAACCCTGTCACAGTGAAGAATCCGTTGGCAATCCTCATGCCACGCGAAGAGCGTTTTCCGCCACCGGTAGCCGATTCCGCGTGGCTCCACAGACGATAGGCCAGCAGCAACACCAGCAAGGCAATTCCGGTATGCAGCAACAGACCCCGCGAATTGACGATCAATTCGGAGCCGTGATACTGATTGGACAGCAGAGCAAAGATGCTCCAGTTACCGGAGCTGCCCAAAGCACTCTCGGCCCACATGAGGCCAATGAGGTAAAGACTGTAGAGAACCAGCCCCAGGGTGCGGAACCATGACAGCAGTATGCCGTGGGCCAGCACGATGAACATGAACAGGCAATCGCGCCACAGCAGCGTGAACCAGACCTGCTCGTAGAAGCGTCCACCAATGGATTCGGGATTGCTCGCCAGCAGCACACGGTCAAGCCCATAGCTCAGCAGGTTGATGGCACACAGCAGCATCCACGCGGCCAGTACCTTGGCGGTGAACACCGCGGCCCGGGATACCGGCAAGGCACGCAGAAAATCGATGGTTGCTTCGTCATGCTCTCTCGGCAAGAGACTGTAGGCAGTCACCAGAGACAGCAGCACCAGGAAAACGGCAACACCGGCATTGCTGCTGTATTCACAATAGCCTTCGCACCAGCTGCCGAAGGTCTGTTCATCGATACGTTCGGTCAGGAACTGCATGCCATAGCCCAGCACCAGCACCGCCAGCCATAACCAGGCGATGGGCCTCAGCTGTCGCAACTCCTTGGCTATCAGGCTGATCATGGAATGCTCATCCGTTCGGCGTGCAGACGCAGCGGCTGATGGAAGACCGGGCCGTCGTAATCCAGCGCGATATAGACGCGGTCACCGGGTGAATAGAGGCTGTTGAGCACATGCACCGCCTCACCTGTCCGGCACGGTGCCACGTCCTCGTAATCATCACTGACTTCGATTTCGGTATCGAACGGACCGACGTAATCATGTTTCAGGATGCACTCTCCTTCGGCCGAGTCGATATCCTGCAACAGGCCAAGCGATGTCTCGCGTGGTTCATACCAGGCTTCGAGTTCCTGCACGCCCTCCTGCGTGGTGCGGCTCAGCAGGCGCCCCTGCAAGGCGGGTATGCTCGCCAGCATCGACTGCACGGCAGGATCCTCCGCCTGCTCGTGTATCCAGTCCATCCATTGCTGATAGAAAGATGCCAGCGACATGTCCAGCGCCGACTCCACGCGCTGCTGCGCATCGATTCTTCGATCCTGAAGGGTCCCGAAGAGATTGTCGGTTACCGGCGCCACCAGAAATTCGCTGGCCAGTGCCAGAACGGTTTCGCGGCCGCGGGTTTCCTCCAGAAAGTCCATGGCCGACCAGGCCAGGCTTTCCGCGCCCGGGTAGGCAAAGCGGTCGGCAGTCAATTGCCAGCGTTCGATCAGGCGATGAGCCTGCGGCTCGATATCCAGCACCCACAGAGCCCGCGCCAGCAGTTCGCTGCGGTGTTCGGCTCGCAGCTCGGACACACCCTGCTCGACCCACCAGCGCGTGAACCCGTCGAGCACCCAGTGATAGGGTTCGAACATGGCACGGCCGGATGTCTGCGCACTCATGACACCATGCAGGATCACGGTATCGAGAATGGCATCATCATAACTGTCGTGAGGCAGCCAATTGGCCGTGATGAAAACGCCATCGGCCGTGGCATAGTCGATCTCGTGCGGCTCTCGCTCCGGATCGAGCACCAGTTTCACATCCGGCAAGGCCATCAGACCCAAAGATGCCTGCAACTTCGTCATCGAATCACTGATACGCTCGGCCATTGCCTGCGCGGCTGGCTGATACTGATCCTCCAGATACAGGACCGATACGGCCGGGTCCTGCACGCGTACCACGTAATCGCTGGAAAAGGCCACCGGAGGTCGTGTCTGCTGCTCCAGCAAGGTGGACCAGACCGTCAGGCCGGAAGCCGCCAGAACGCCCAATGCCACATAATCCCGACGGGTCATCGGTTTGGCCAGACGTTCGACCAGCGAACCTTCGCCGATGCGGCTGAGCGCGAAACCCGCCAGAGTGAACACACCGGCGTACAACAAGGTGCCACGCATCGCCTGCCACGGAATCAGATCGCGCTCGAAGACGAAAAGTTGGTCATCCATCAAGGCAAAGGGGGCAAATCTGTCCGGGTCGATCCCCGGGTACCAGGCGACCAGCGCCACCAGGGCGGCACTGACCAGATACAGGGCAATGCGCAAATGCCCACACAGCGAAAAGCAGAAGACCACACTCCAGTACAAGGTGGTCATCACCAGTGTCTTGATCAGGATCAGCACCAGGTAATCCGTGGTGAGATCATCCGTCACGCCTGCCTGCTGCGCTGCCAGCACCACCATCAGAACCGCCAGCACGGACAGGTAGGCCAGACCTGTCAGATACTTGAGCAGCAACGGCAGATTGCGCCCCATGGGCAGAGCTTCGACAAACTGCCGGGTACCACTGAGGTATTCACGCACGATGAGCCGGTTACCGGTAATCAGGGCAATCAGCGGCAGGAAACTCAGCAAGGCGATACGCACGATCTCGAACGGACTCATGCTGTATGGCGCCTGGCGATTCCAGGCCAGCATCAGCAGGGTCATGGCCAGTGTGCCGGCGGTGAGAAACACTGCGGCCAGCCGGTGCTCTCGAATATCCTTGCCCAATAATGAACTGACAACCATGAGATGACTACGCGCTGGCGACGACGGCAATGAACACGTCTTCCAGTGACATGGACTCGTGCCGCCAGCCCTGGTCCAGCACGATCTCGTGCGATGCCAGAACCTCTTCCGAGAACTGCAGGGTGATCACCCAGCGCCCCTGCCGCTCACCTTCCTTGAGAATGCGCAGGTGCTGCCTGGCGAATTCCCCGGGCAAGGAACCGGGCACGTAGTCGCTCATGGCGATGGACCAGGTGCCGATGCTGTTGCGCAGCGGGTCCAGTTCGCCATCATAGATGGTGCGTCCGGATTCGACGATGCCGATACGATCGGCCACCGCTTCGATCTCGTCGATGAGGTGTGTGGAAAAAAAGGTGGTTGCACCATCCTGAATCGCCTGATCGCGCACCAGATCGAGAAATTCGCGTCGTGCCACCGGATCCATGCCTGCCGTCGGTTCGTCCAGTATCAGCAGCTCGGGCCGGGTCGACAGGGCCAGAGTCAGAGCCAGCTTGGCTTTCATGCCGCCGGAGAAGGTACCGAGCCGACGCTTGGGTGGCAGGTCGAAGTCCGCCAGCAACTGTTGAAAACGTCTTTCGTCCCAGCGCGGATAGAAACCTCTCACGAAACGCGACAATACCCGCGGTGTCATCCAGGGATACATGTTCTGGTCCTGCGCCACATAGCCGATACGTTGGCGGATACCGATGACATCGGAATGCAATGCGCGACCAAACACCTCGATCCGGCCCGCATCACTGCGCATGATCCCCATCAGTATGCGAATGGCAGTCGATTTTCCGGCACCATTGCGTCCCAGAAAGCCGAACACCTCGCCCGGATGGACAGCCAGCGACAGGCCATCCAGCACCTGCAGGGAACCAAAGGACTTGCGCACATCCTGAAGGCTCAGAATGTTGGCCCTCTTGCGACTCGGGTCGATTGACACGTCAGGCTCGCCAGCCAGGTCCATCATCATGAAAGTCTTCGTTATCGGATAATCGCT
This sequence comes from uncultured Granulosicoccus sp., assembly GCA_947495035.1. Classification (GTDB taxonomy): domain Bacteria; phylum Pseudomonadota; class Gammaproteobacteria; order Granulosicoccales; family Granulosicoccaceae; genus Granulosicoccus. The sequence continues at coordinate 23,319 of CANLXI010000002.1, read as the reverse complement.
ATAGTACGGCAAACTGCGCAGGGTCGGCCGTCATGCCCTTCAGCCGTCCACCAGGGTGCACGCCAGCGCACAGTACCGGGCAGCCCGCCCCTGCTCTCGACTCAGGATGTCACTTTGCGGATGATGTAGCCACCGGAGCGATCATCCAGCTCCAGTGTCAGATAGCCGCGCGCCTGTGCCTCTTCGAGCATCTTGCCAAAGGACTCGAAGCCATAATAGCTTTCGTTGAAGCCGGGCCGGCGCCGCTTCAGGGTCTGTTTGACCATGGACCCCCACAGCTTGTCATTGCCATCGCGATCCGCACTTAGATCGGCCGCCGTCTCCAGCAACAATTCCAGCCCTTCCTGGATCAGTTCTTCACTGGTCTCATCGGCAACATAGCCGTCATCGTCACCAACCTCGAGCGACTCGACCGTTTCGGCAGGTTCCACCGTCTTGGCAGCCTTGCCGCGCTTGCGCTTGCTGCTACCGGCCGTGTCCGATGCCGCTTCCGCGCCCTTGCCCGATTTGCCGTCGCTCTCCTGGCCTGTCGCCGCAGCCGGCGACTCGGCCTCGGTCTGTGCCGTGACGTCCTCCGTCACCTTCTCGCTGCTGCGACTGGCTGCACGCTTTTTCGTGCGCTTGCGGCCGGGACGCTTGCGCTCCAGCTCGCGTACCAGATCATCGTAGTAGATGAATTCATCGCAGTTGTTGATCAACAGGTCGGAGGTGGAATTCTTGACGCCGACGCCAATGACCGTCTTGGCATTTTCGCGCAACTTGCTCACCAGCGGCGAGAAATCCGAGTCGCCACTGATGATGACGAAGGTGTCCACATGCGCCTTGGTGTAGCACAGGTCCAGCGCATCAACCACCATGCGAATATCAGCCGAGTTCTTGCCCGACTGGCGCACATGGGGAATATCGATCAGCTCGAAGGAGGCTTCGTGCATCGGTACCTTGAAGTCCTTGTAGCGCTCCCAGTCACAGTAGGCTTTCTTCACAACGATACTGCCCTTGACGAGCAGCTTTTCGAGGATATGACTGATGTCGAATTTCTGGTACTTGGCGTCCCTGACACCCAATGCAATATTTTCAAAATCGCAGAACAATGCGAGACTGTTGTTGTCGTCTGACGAACCTGCCATATACTCTCAATCCCGAGATTTCAGTCGTGCCGAGAAGCTCATGATACCTGAGAGGAGTCAGCTCCCCCGGTATCGTCGTCCAGAGCCGTGTTACCCGGCGGCCGCCACCCCTCTTCGGAGCGATCATGCCGGACTCGGGACTTGCCCATCATGGCCTTCTCCAGACTGCTCTGAATCTCCCTGGCCAGACGTACATACTCGCTGTTCTGTACCAGCGGCACATCGGGGTCATAGACCTCTGCCAGACGACGTATGCCCTTGAGTTCCTCAGTGGCGAACAGGGTGGCAGCCCGTTCGGACTCGGCCGGATGCATGCCCAGTGCCTCCAGCGCATAGCGCCCTGCGCGCAGGCCGCTGTCGAAGGTCTCTCTGACAATGTCATTGGCACCCAGTTGATACAACTTGTAGACATGTCGTCGATCATAGGCTCTGGCAATGATATGCAAGTCCGGCCTTTCACGACGAACGTAGTCGATCAGGGTCAGCGAGTCTTTCTGACTGTCCAGAGCCACAACCAGCAACTCTGCCTCGTGCAGCCCGGCCGCGTGCAGAAGATCGGGTCTGGATGCATCACCGTAGAAGCTCTGCACACCGAATATGCGCATGTTCTCCACCATTTCCGCATGCAGATCCAGCACCACCGTCTTGTGTCCATTGGACAGCATCAGGCGGTTGATGACCTGACCGAAGCGGCCATGTCCGGCAATGATGACCGTCCCCTTCTCGGTGATCTCGTCGCTGTCGCGCGACTGACTGCGAACCATGCGCGGCTGTATCACGCGTTCGAAGAAGATGAACAGTCCTGGCGTCAGCATCATCGACAAGGCCACCACCAGCAACAGGATCTTGGACAGCTCCACTGGCAAGGCTGCCGATTGCAGACAGAATGAAATCAGCACGAAACCGAATTCACCGGCCTGCGCCAGTCCCAGAAACAACAGCCAGCGATCACTTCCCCTGATGCCGAACAGCAAGGCCAGGACGTACAACACCGCCGCCTTGATGGCCATGATGCCCAGGGTCACCCCTACCACCACACCCAGGTTCTGCGACAGCACCGTGAAATCCACACCGGCACCCACCGTGACGAAGAACAGCCCCAGCAGCAAGCCCTTGAACGGTTCGATATCGCTTTCCAGCTCGTGACGGTATTCGCTGGTAGCCAGCACCACCCCGGCCAGAAAAGTACCCAGTGCCGGCGACAGGCCCACCACATCCATCAACAGGGCAATGGCGATCACCAGCAGCAGGGCCACGGCCGTGAACATCTCACGCAACTGCGAACGGGCGATGTAACGAAACACCGGTCTTGACAGGTAGTACCCCCCCACGACCACCAGAGCCACCGCACCGATCGTCAGCAAGGCCATCTGCCAGGCCTCCAGGTGACTCAGCAGCTCGGCGGCACCACCCTCTTCCCCATGTCCGCTCTCGCCACCGGACAAGCCGGGTACCGCCAGCAGCGGAATGATGGCCAGCATGGGAATGACGGCTATATCCTGGAACAGCAACACCGAAAAGCTCGACTTGCCACCCTCGGACTTCATCAGGGATTTCTCATTGAGCGTCTGCAACACGATTGCCGTTGAGGACAGGGAAAACACCATGCCCACGGCCAGGGCAATTCGCCAGTCCAGACCGAACAGCCAGGCAGCAAGACTGATCAGTGACACGGTCAGCAGCACCTGCAATCCACCCAGACCCAGCAGCTTGTGCCGCATCCCCCACAAGGAGCGTGGCTCCAGCTCCAGACCGACGATGAACAGCATCATCACCACGCCGAACTCGGCGAAGTGCTGCACGTCGGTGGTCTCGCTGCCGACCAGCCCCGCCACCGGACCAATGACGATACCGGCAATCAGATAACCCAGCACTGACCCCAGGCCAAGACGCTTGGCCAGCGGTACGGCAATGACCGACGCCATGAGATAGATGAAGGCACCCAGCAGGAGATTATCCACGGGCATCACCCTGTCTGCCGTTGCTGTCATTCAGCATCGGCACATCCGGATGATCCAGCAACTCCTGCGACATGGCGCGCTCGATATCCAGCTGTTCATCCCGCAGTCCCTCCAGCACCTGCCGGTAACGGACAACATGCTGTCGGGCTCGTTCGTCATGACTGGCTTGCAGCGATGAGAACAGCATCAGGGGCGGCAGATAACGCATGCGACACAACTGCGCCGTCTGCTCCAGCGGACTCAGCAGGGTACGCATCGGGAAATGATTGCGCCCCTCTTTCGCGTAGTCATGCTCGGCGGCCCCGGCAGTGGCTGCCACCAGAAACAGCTTGCCAGCCAGTCGACAGCCATCACTGCCGTAGGCGAAGCCATGTTCGAGCACCAGGTCCTGCCACTCCTTGAGCAGAGCCGGGGTTGAGTACCAGTAGATCGGAAACTGGAAAACGATGACATCGTGCTCCAGCAGACGCTGCTGTTCGGCGTCGATGTCGATCTTGAACCGGGGATAGAGAGCGTAAAGATCAACCAGAGTCACGCCTGACAGGGACGCCGCCATGGCCGACATCATGCGGTTGACATGTGACTGGCTCGGGTTCGGATGTGCCGACAATATCAGGATACGCTTCAAGTGATTCTCGCTCCGCAGCCCGGCCCTACAGACAGGCTTCGAGCAGGGCCCGGGTGTTGACGGCATTCATGATGACAGGATTACCGCCCGTGCTCGGATCCGCCAGCGCTGAGGCGGTCAAGGCATCCAGATCGGGATCGACCACGCCCAGGTCCGTCAGATTGCCCGGTATGCCGAACAGACGATTGAGCTCGCCCACACGTGCATGGAATCCTTCGAAGCCGCCGTGAATGCCCAGATAATCGGCAGCCCTGTTCAGTCTGGACTCGACCGCATTGCGATTGAACATCAGTACCGGCTGCATGACAACGGCATTGGTGGTGCCATGGTGTGTGTTGTAGACAGCACCGATCGGATGGGATAATGCATGTATGGCACCAAGCCCTTTCTGAAAGGCTGTTGCCCCCATGGCCGCGGCGCTCATCATGTGTGCTCGAGCCTCGATATCGCTACCATCCTCGTAGGCTCTTGGCAGATATTCGTTCACCAGACGCAGGCCTTCCAGCGCAATGCCCTGACTCAAGGGGTGGTAGTGCGGTGAGCAATACGCTTCCAGACAGTGCGCAAAGGCATCCATACCGGTACCCGCCGTAATCGCGGGCGGCATGCCGATGGTCAGTTCCGGATCGCAGATGACCACGGCCGGCAGGATCTTCGGATGGAAGATGATCTTCTTTTCGTGCGTATCGGCATTGGTCAGTACCGAGGCACGACCGACTTCCGAACCGGTACCCGCCGTGGTCGGCACCGCGACGACAGGGTCGATACCCGCCGGATCGGCACGCGTCCACCAGTCGTCGATATCCTCGAAATCCCATACGGGTCGCGTCTGACCGGACATGAAAGCCAGCGCCTTGCCCAGATCCAGCGCCGAACCACCGCCAAAGGCGACCACACCGTCATGACCCCCCTCGCGATAGACTAGCAGGCCGGCCTCCACATTCTGCCCGGTGGGGTTCATGTCCACGTCCGAGAACAGTGCCCGACCCAGACCAGCGGCCTCCAGCAGATCCAGAGTGCTTCTGGTGATCGGCAGGTCTCGCAGTCCGCGGTCCGTGACCAGCAGGGGTTTGCTGATACCCGCTGCCTTGCAGGCATCGGCGATCTCGCTGATACGCCCGGCACCAAAGCGGATGGGGGTGGGATAATTCCAGTTACCGGTGAGTTGCATAGGGCTAGCTGTGTCTGTTTCCAGTAGGAATGAACAATCCGTTCAGGACTGCTTGTTGAAGTGTCGGCAATCGATTCGCGCAGCGCCTCGGGCAGCCTGCGTGCACAGCGATGCGGTCAATCCGACATCACTGACATTCATCAGGCGCATGATTTCAGCGTCGATCGATACCTTCATGAGCGTTCAAAACCCCGACGGATTTCGTAATCGGTCACGATGCGATCGAACTCTTCCTGCTCCCAACGGGCCGCACGAACATAATGATCCACCACATCGTCGCCCATCGCGGCTCGCAGCATGGCAGACCCATCCAGTGCCGCGGTGGCGTCACGCAGATTGCCGGGAATCTCGGCGGTGTCGGAATCCTCATAGGCATCCCCCCTGAACTCGGGTGCCAGGCTCAGCGACTGCTCGATGCCTGCAATGCCGGCCGCAATCTGCGACGCCATGGCCAGATAGGGATTCATGTCAGACCCGCCGATCCGGCACTCTACCCGCACATTCTCGGAATCGGGCGCGACGATGCGATACCCCGCGGTGCGATTGTCGATGGACCAGATGATGCGGGTGGGGGCAAAGGTGCCGCGCGCAAAGCGCTTGTAGGAATTGATGTAGGGCGCCAGAAACACTGTGGTCTCCGCCGCATGGGCCAGCAAGCCGGCCAGATAGTGCTGCATGACACTCGACATGCCATGCGCGGCGGACGCATCGAAAAATGCCGGTTTGCCGTCAGCCGTTCGCAGCGACTGGTGGATATGACTGGAGGAACCCACCAGGTTTTCGTGCGGCTTGGCCACGAAACTGACGCTGTGCCCGGTGTTCCAGGCAATCTCCTTGGTGGCATGCTTGGCCAGACTGTGCACATCGGCCATGTCCAGCGCATCCGAATAGCGGATGTTCAATTCAGCCTGCCCTGCCTCGGCCTCCCCCTTGGTGCACTCCACCGGCACACCGGCAGCATAGAGCTGGTTGCGCAGTGGCCGCATGAAACCTTCTTCACGCGCCGTCTGCAGTATATGGTAGTCCTCGTTGTACGCACTGATGGGAGTCAGATCACGATACTGCTGATCGCGCGCCTGCTCGTAGGTCTCGCGATAGACAAAGAATTCCAGTTCGGTCGCCGCGGTGCAGCTCAGGCCCAGGGCCGCCAGACGCTCGACCTGTCGCTTCAGCACGGCGCGCGGGGAATGCGTTACTTCGGCATGAGTGTGGTGATCCAGCACATCGCACAGCACCATGGCAGCTCCTTCGGCCCAGGGTGTGATACGCAGGGTGCTCATGTCCGGCTTCATGACATAGTCACCGTAGCCGGATGACCAACTGGTGGAGGCATAGCCGTCAGGGGTGGCCATCTCGAAATCGGTTGCCAGCAGGTAATTGCAGCAATGGGTTTCCTCGTGCGCGGTGTCAAGAAAATTGCTGACATGAAAACGCTTGCCCAGCAAGCGCCCCTGCATGTCCACCATGACAGCCACGACCGTATCGATGCTGCCGTCTTGTGCTGCGCTCCTGAGCGCGTCGAGTGTCAGATTTCCGGGCATGTGCTTACCGTTGCAAGTGGGAGACAATGCTGCGGGATCGGCAGCGGACAAGCGGTGAATACTGTGCTGCCGCGCCGCTGTCTGTCAAGTCGACGGCAGCGCCCCCAGGGAAACGCGCTCTCCTACATCGGCCGCGACAGGTAGAACTCATCGTCGAACAGCATCACCGCTCGCGGACAGTACACCACCAGAATGGTGATGATCATGCCCTCCAGCGTTGCCTCACCACCGGCCAGCAACAGACGCAGGCCGGTCTGTTCGGAGAACAGCTGATCCAGTGCGAGTTCACCAGCCAGCAATGCTGGCAAGAACACGGCGGCACACTGCTGCACGGCGTACACGATGAACAGGCCGAAAAAACCACAACCGAGCAGAAACACAAAGGGATTGGCCGGTAGAAATCGCCGTGTGAGATTGACGATCACCAGCATCAGCCAGATCGGCAGCAAGGCATCGATCAACAGAATCAGCCCCATATCGGCCCAGCTCTGTGTAATCAGCAACAACAGGGTCATTGACAGCAGTGCCCGACTATAGCCCACCGTCAACGCCAGAAACGCAGCGCCGGAGTACTTCAGACTGATGCCTTCCGGCATGTCACTCGACAGCAGCAGAATGCCGAAAACCAGTGTGGTCAGGCCCACCCAGAGCAGCACATCCTCGAGTGCGGCCTTGTCCAGAGCCGAGCGGCGACAGGCATCCAGCAGAAATGGCAGCAACACCAGCAGACAGACGATCTGCAGCATGTTCACGACAAGCGCGAGAAACGCCGGAAGCGACGACTACCGGTTGGCCGGACCACCGCCCGGTCGCCCCCTGGGCGTTTCGGTAATGGCCAGATACCAGGTCAGGCAGCAGGTGATGGAGAACATGACCCAGAACACGAGAAAGGCCAGCGTATAGGCCGCAGCCCGGTTGTCGGCCAGATGCACACTGACCCACTCGATCTGGATCGGATCGATCACGGAAAACAGCAAGCCCACCGTCATGGCAGCGCCCACGAAGGCCGGCCACACGACTTGCATCAGACATCGCACAAACAGGTTGCGTCCCGGGTCTGATGCGGGACTGCCTGACGCCAGCGGTATATCGGTGGACACCTTTGATTCCAGCATGTTCAGTGCGCTCCAGATGGTCAGAACTACCGCGCCAAGTCCACTAGTCTACTTGAACTCGGTCGTGTTAAACACCTCATCCGGTGCTCTGTAGGTGATGGACAAAGCCACTTCGCTGTGCAGGTCCTCGAGACTGCTCACCAGCCGCCACGGCGCCTGATCGGCGGGCTGCAGATGAATGCGGAACTTGCCGAATTCGGGTAATTCGGCGCCGGTGGCGAGGTAGCGATTGCCGCCGATGGATTGCAGGACGGTTTCGCCATCCAGTTCTGCCCGAGTCACATGCACCCACTGCATGACCAGTGCCTGGGGCCAATGGAAAACCGCTTCCAGACCCTCGGCCTGCTGATGCAGCTCCGGAGGCAAGGTCGGCATGAGCCGATCGACATCGATGATCAAACCTTCATCGGCGCTGCGCAGCGTTGCGTTCAGCCCCAGCAAGGTCGCCGTGCGATCACGCTCGATCCGCAGATTGATGCCCTTGCCCTCCTTGTAATAGTCATCCACGACCAGCGAGTTGTTCGCACTCAGTGCCAGATACAGCATCATGGCTCCCAATGCGACCGACACGAAAGGAATGCTGATCAGAAACCAGGGCCAACCGTAACGGTACCAGGGCTTGGTCTGGCGATCGTTTTCGTCAATTGAAGCGTTGATGGCAATTCCCATGGTTGGCTTTCACTATTCCAGTGGTTCAGGCAGAAAGAAGGAGGTTCTGGCACTTTCGTGAATCGATGAATCATCCACGGCCTCGACAGTGACCGTGATCGGATTGCTGCCCGAGTCTCCGGCATCCGGTTCGGCACGCACGCGCAGGGCGATGGTCCTCGTTGAAGCCGCGGCCATCTCGATGGTCTCGTCCGTATCGATGGCCAGCGTAGGCAGACCACTGACCGACAGCCGGAAGGTGCGCTCCCTTTCGGCACTGTTGATCACGTTCAGACGATAGACATTCTCGATCACGCCGTTCTTGACCTCGCGCGACAGTGCTCCACGATCACGCATCACGTCCAGCTTGACGGGCATGCGAGTGGTGATGTGCGCAATCAAGACACCGATGATCGTCCACAGGATGACCGTGTAGATGAGTATGCGCGGACGAAAGACACGCTTCAGCAGCTGCGCACGCGTCCAGCCGTTCTGCATGCCATTGAGCGTATCGTACCGTATCAGCCCCTTCGGACTGCCTACCTTCTCCATGACCTGATCGCAGGCATCGATACACGCAGCACAGCCGATACACTCATACTGTTGTCCATCGCGGATGTCGATACCGGTCGGGCAGACCTGCACGCACAGACTGCAATCAACGCAGTCACCCTGCCCCTCCGCACCCTTCTTTCTCGAACGTGACCCGCGGGGTTCACCGCGTGCCGGCTCATAGGTGATGACCAGCGTGTCGTTGTCGAACATGACCCCCTGAAATCGCGCATAGGGGCACATGTACTTGCAGACCTGTTCGCGCAGAAAACCGGCATTGCCATAAGTGGCAAAACCGTAGAACACGATCCAGAACATCTGCCATGGCCCCAGTGACAGACTGAGAAACTGACCGAGCATCTCCCGAATGGGCGTGAAATAGCCGACGAAGGTAATGCCCGTCCACAGGGCAAAGGCGATCCAGGCGGCATGCTTGGCAGCCTTCAGGCGAAACTTGCGGGCAGACATCGGCGCCTTGTCCAGCTTCATGCGCCGCGAACGATCACCCTCGATTTTGCGCTCGATCCACATGAAGATCTCGGTGTAGACCGTCTGCGGACAGGCAAATCCGCACCACAGACGCCCGGCTACGGCCGTGAACAGGAACAGCGACATGGCCGAGATGATGAGCAGCGTCGTGAGATAGATGAAATCCTGCGGGTACAGGATCAGTCCGAATATATGAAACTTGCGTGCACCGAGATCGAACAAGACCGCCTGACGATCATTCCAGGACAACCAGGGCAAGCCGTAGAACAGCACCTGCGTGAACCAGACAAGCGCCCAGCGCCACCGGGCAAATACCCCCGTGACTGATCGCATGTAGACCTTGCGGCGTACTTCCAGCAGCATCTGTTCCTGCTGCTTGCCACCTGGAGCTGTAGTCGTGGACATGTGCGTGACCGTCAGTTGAGGTGTGACGGCGACACTCGGGTCACCGTCATCCTGTCAGCCGCAAGCGGCTAGTTGGCTGATGCCGTCTTCTCCGGCGAGTTGGACAGACTCCAGATATAGGCTGCGACCACATGGGCCTTGCCTTCACCCAGCAGTTCTCCGAATGCCGGCATGCGGTTGTTGAAGCCATTGCTGATGGCGTACTCGACAGACGACAGCGAACCACCATACAGCCAGATATCATCCGTCAGATTGGGGGCACCCACGGCCGGATTGCCCTTGCCGTCCATGCCATGACAGGCGCCACAGACGGCAAACCTCGGTTTGGCCTTCTCGGCCAGCGCCGCGTCGTGCCGGCTATCGGACAGCGACAGCACGTAATTGGCCATGGCAGTGACGTCTTCGGGTGTATTGCCGATGGCGGCCATCATGGGCGGCATCACGGCATTGCGACCATTGAGCACCGTATTCTTGATGTGTTCCGGGGTACCCGCACCCAACCAGTCGTTGTCGGCCAGGTTGGGAAAGGAACGACTGCCCCTGGCATCCGAACCATGACACTGGCTGCAGTAGGTCAGAAACAGACGCTCCCCCATGGCGACCGCATCAGGATTGGCGGCCACGGCAGGGATATCCTGAGCCAGATACTCGGCAAACAATGGCGCCGTCACCTCGTCCATGCTTGCCACTTCTTCCTCGTACTGACCGGCAGCCGACCAGTTCAGCACGCCATCGAAGGAGCCCAGACCGGGATACAGGATCAGATAGCCTGCCGAGAAGATGCACGTGATGTAGAACAGATACAACCACCAGCGCGGCAAAGGATTGTTCAGCTCTGCCAGATCACCATCCCAGACATGCCCGGTCGTTTCCACCTCACCGTTTACCGGTGGTGGCAGTTTTGCCCGCGACGTCAGAAAGGCCAACAGAAAACAGGCAACAATGGAAACGATCGTGATGATGCTTACATAGTGACTCCAGAAGCCACTCAGGAAATCAGCCATGCGACGCCTCCTTATCTGATGCTGTATTGCCCGCTGACTGGCTGGCAGATGGTTTATCGGTATTCATGTTCTCGTTGGCAGCCTGCCACTGGGCAACCGTCTTTTCCTGCATGTCATCATCGGCGAACGGCAGATTGGCCGCTTCGTCGAATCGCTTCTTCTGACGCCCGCTGTAGGCCCAGAGCACAATCAGCAGAAAGACAACGAAACTGACGACAGTGACAATGACTCTCATGTCCGTGATACCCATTACTGCACTCCTCGTCCCGCAGTACCCAATATCTGCAGATAGGCGATCAGGGCATCCAGCTCGTTCTTGCCTTCCAGCTCTGCAGGCGCCGCATCGATCTGCTCCTGACTGTAGGGATGTCCCAGCATGCGCAACACTTCCATCTTCTTCGTGATACCCGAGGGCTTGAGTGCCGTCTTCTCCAGCCATGGGTAGGCAGGCATGACGGATTCAGGCACCAGATCACGTGGATTGTTCATGTGGACCCTGTGCCATTCGTCGGTATAGCGACCACCCACTCGATGCAAGTCCGGTCCGGTGCGCTTGCTACCCCACTGGAACGGTCGATCATAGACAAACTCGCCGGCGACGGAATAAGGTCCGTAGCGTTCGGTTTCCGCGCGAAACGGGCGAATCATCTGCGAGTGGCAGTTATAGCAACCTTCTCTGACATAGATATCCCTTCCCGTCAGTTGCATGGCATCGTAGGGTTCAAGTCCGGCAACCGCTTCGGTGGTGGACTTCTGGTAGAACAATGGAACGATCTCCACCAGGCCACCGACGGAGATGACCAGGACGATCAGGATCACCATCAGGCCGATGTTCTTCTCGACCAGTTCGTGTGTCACTTTCATGTTTCAGTCTCGTCTTTGCCGGGTTCAGGACTGGGCGACGGTGGCGGCCGCAGGGGCTGCACCGTGTCCATGTCCGGATTGAGTAACGGGAATTGCCGCAACCGCGTTCTTGCCCTGGCGAATGGTCATGATCATGTTGTAGAGCATCAACAACATGCCGCTCAGGTACAGCAGACCACCGAAGAAACGCATCATGAAGTACGGATGAGTTGCCTTGACCGCTTCGATGAAGGCATAGACCAGCGTTCCGTCAGGGTTGGTGGCACGCCACATCAGCCCCTGCATGACACCGGCGATCCACATGGCGGCGATATACAGAACGATACCCAGGGTTGCAATCCAGAAGTGGATCTCGATGAGCCTGACGCTGTACATGCGGGTTCGACCGAACAGACGCGGAATCAGGTAGTAGATGGAGCCCATGGTGATCATGCCAACCCAACCCAGCGCACCGGAATGCACGTGCCCGATGGTCCAGTCCGTATAGTGAGACAGCGCATTGACTGTCTTGATCGCCATCATCGGACCTTCGAAGGTCGACATGCCGTAGAACGACAGGGAAACGATCAGGAATTTCAGGATCGGATCGGTACGCAGTTTGTGCCAGGCACCCGAGAGCGTCATGATGCCGTTGATCATGCCACCCCAGCTGGGCGCCAGCAGAATCAGCGAAAACACCATGCCAACCGATTGTGTCCAGTCAGGCAGCGCGGTGTAATGCAAGTGATGCGGACCGGCCCACATATAGGTGAAGATCAATGCCCAGAAATGCACGATGGACAAGCGATAGGAGTAGATCGGACGTCCCGCCTGCTTCGGGATGAAGTAGTACATCATTCCCAGAAAGCCCGCTGTCAGGAAGAAGCCTACAGCGTTATGGCCGTACCACCACTGCACCATGGCATCCTGCACACCGGCATAAGCGGAGTAGGACTTGCCCATGGTGACAGGTACCGCGGCACTGTTGACGATGTGCAGAACCGCAACCGCAAGAATGTAGCCGCCATAGAACCAGTTGGCGACATAGATATGCGGGGTCTTGCGCTTGACGATGGTGCCAAAGAACACCAGGGCGAATGCGACCCAGACCAGCGCGATCAGGACATCGATGGGCCATTCGAGCTCCGCGTATTCCTTCGACTGGGTGATTCCCAGTGGCAAGGTGATTGCTGCCAGAACGATGACTGCCTGCCAACCCCAGAACGTGAACGGAACCAGCCAGCCCCCCCAGAGTCGTGCCTGGCAGGTGCGCTGTACCACATAGTAACCCGTGGCAAACAGGGCGCTGCCGCCAAAGGCGAAGATGACCGCATTGGTATGCAGTGGCCGCAAGCGTCCGAAACTGATCCATGGCACGCCGCCATTGAGCTCCGGCCAGGTCAATTGCGCGGCGATGATGACGCCAACCAGCATGCCGACAACACCCCAGACCACGGTCATGACCGCAAACTGGCGCACCACTTTATAGTTGTAGGTGTCCTTGCTTTCTACCTGCAAGTCCTCCCGCTCAGAGTCGACCAGTGCCGCCGCCTCGTTCATGGTAGTACTCATCTAATCGCAACCCTCAGCGTGAATTCGATCCCCTGTTCTCATCCTGACCCTGTGCTGGTTCGGGCAGATGCCTGTCAGCACGATTGCCGTGTCAGAGTGAAAATCGGGAGGCATGGCAAATGCCAACGACATGATGGTACGTGGCTGCCTGTCACGAGCACTTGATCTACATCAACGACAGTGTCCACTCGCGCTCGGCAGGTGCCGGATTTCCGTCACAACACCTGTGACCTGCGTCTGCCAAGCTGACTCTCGGCTGCGTCAGTGTGACACGACCTGCGTCGATCGATGACTCACAGCGCTGAGCCGTTGCCTGTATTCGGCGATTCTTCAGCCTGTGCAAGCGTGTCCCTGTCATCGCTGGCCGTCGCTGAATCTGCGTCCTTGGCATTTGCCACTGTGTCCTCGGTCGATGTTTCGGCATCCGGCCGATCATCGTCCAGCAGTATGCTCCAGGCCGGCCCCTGGTCATCATCGAACTGGCCGTCGTGATTCATCCAGAAAAACACGGCAACCGCCACGCCGACTGCTAGGATGGATAAAGGTATCAGCAGGAATAGCGATTCCACAGGCGGATTCTCGGTGAAGGATTGGTATCCGCAGACAGCGTTCTGCCACGAGTCCAGAGCCGCTGGGCATTGGCCACCACCAGCAGTGAGCTACCGGCCATGCCGATGGCAGCAGCCCAGGGCGGCACCAGCCCCAGCGCTGCCAAGGGGATGGCCGTCAGATTGTACAGTGCCGCCCACCACAGGTTCTGACGCACGATACGCAAGGTCTGCACGGATTTGTCCAACAATTCCTCGAGCCCCTCCAGGCCCGGCAACAGGGAGATTACATCGGCGGCCGTACGCGCCAACGCTGTCGCATCACCGGCGGCCAGCGAGACATCGGCGCTGGCCAGCACCGGCGCATCGTTGATGCCATCACCGACCATCAACACGGTTGCACCCGTCGCCTGCAAGTCGGCGACGGCCGCTTGCTTGTCTGCGGGCGTCATGCCTGCAGAATACCGTTCGATACCCAGTGTTCTTGCCGCCTGGCGTACCGCAGGCAATCGATCACCCGATAACAGATGCACCGTCAAGCCCTTCTGCTGCAACCGTGTCACCAGAGCCGGCGCTTCGATGCGCAGCGCGTCCGTGATCAGAAAGCGCGCCAAAATGCGGATCTCTGCCACGTTCTCAGTGGCTTTCTCCGTGTCGTTACCTGTGGCGTTACTTGTAGCGTTACCCGTGTCATTCGCCGTGGTTTTCTCCGTGGTTTTTTCCGCGCCGTTATCCCGAGCGCACTTCGAAGCACTCTCCGTAGCCTTCTCTGCAAGCTGTTCCGCAACGCTCACCAGCTCCGTAGCGCTGTCTTCAACAGGATGCTCACCGTCTTCGACGGGTCGCAGAACCAGGTACACCTCGCTGGCAGCCTGCGCCTCTGTACCATCCTGCCCCTGCCACTGCTGCATATCGTGCGGGGACAGGCCACACCATCTGGCCGACCCCAGGTACAGTCCCATGCGGGTTGCGTCATCAGTTTCCAGCACGGCCGCCACACCATGACCCGCGCTGTGCAACAGGCGAGTAGCCACCAGACCGCACCGCTGCAACTCGGTCAGGGCATCCAATTGTTCTTGTTGCTCCGGTTGCTCCAGCCATTTTCCCTGCGCTTCCAGCCGTGCCTGTCGCAAGGCATGAGCATGCGGATGCGTGGAGCCCTGCTCCAGAGCAGCAGCCAGTTGCAGCACCCGCAGTCGCGCCTCGCCATCAGCCACCTGAACGTCACTGACAACCGGCTTGCCCGTGGTCAGAGTGCCAGTCTTGTCAAATACCACGTCGCTGACCTGCGACAGTGCTTCAATCGCATGCCCACGGGTAATCAGCAAACGCCGCCGTAACAGATCACCCGTGGCCGCAGCCATCGCTGCGGGCGTGGCCAGCGACAGGGCGCAGGGACAGGACACCACCAGCACCGCAATGGCAGTGGTGGCCGCCCGTGACGCATCCAGTTGCATCCATATCAGCCAGACCAGGGTTGCAAACAACAACAGCACACTGATGAAGATCGTGGCGATGCGGTCCGTGAGTGTGACCGTTGGCGGCTTTTCACTGGCCCCGCGATCGATAAGCCGATCGATGACGGACAGGGTACTGGCTGCCTGGCGTCGCAACACCCTGAAGCTGATCGGCACTCCGGTCAGCAAGGCGCCACCCGGAACCACGTCTCCCGGCCCGACCACGATGGGTACCGATTCACCGGTTACCAGCGCATTGTTGACCGAGCTCTGCCCCGCATGCACCACTGCATCCACCGGCACCCGCTCGCCATTGTCGACCAGAATCAGGTCATCCACTTCCAGCCGCAGCGCCGGCACCACTTCCAGCGCTTCCCCGACATATCGCTGGGCGGTCTCAGGCGCTGCCAGGCTGATATCATCTACCGCTCGCATGGCACGTCGCCGCGCTGCCCATTCCAGATAGCGCGCTCCGAGCAGCAGGAACACGAACATGGCCACCGAGTCGAAATAGATCTCGCCTCTGCCTGTCACGGTAGCCCAGACACTGGCCAGAAAGGCGGCCACGATGCCGATGGTCACCGGTACATCCATGCCCGGTTGACGGCGCAACAGATCGCGCCAGGCCCCCTTCAGAAAAGGGGTGGCGCTATAGAGCATTACCGGTGTGGTCAGCACCAGACTCGCCCAGCGCAACAGTTGCTCATGAGCCGGATCGATATCGCCATCGCCACTGAGATAGGCGGGTAAGGCATACATCATGACCTGCATGGTGGCAATACCGGCGACGAAGAGTCGCTGCAGAAACACACGCGATTCGCGTTTCAGGGCCAACTCTCGTTCGCGTGCATCGAATGGCACGCCCTGATAACCCATCTGCGCCAGTCGCAGCAGAATATCCGACAGCTTCAGTTTCTTGGCATCGAAGCGCACCGTGGCCCGAGCACTGGAGAAATTGACACTGGCACGACTGACACCAGGCAGGCCACCAACGGCGCGCTCCAGTACCCAGACACAGGCACCACAGCGAAGACCTTCCACAGACAGGTTCAGGTCGACCAGGTCAGGCGCTCCGCCAACCTGTGTCTCATCGACCGCATCGACAGGTTGCAGGTAGCGCTCGCTGATCTCGGGTTCGTCAAACACGGACAACTCGTCCAGACGAGCGGACAGATCATCGGGTATGACGCCGAACAGGGCAGGTTCGCTGCGAAACCGATAGTAGTCTCCGAGGTCGGCATCCACGATGGCCTGCATCACCGCCTGGCAACCGGCACAGCAGACATCGTGGCTCGCATCATCGAAGTCGACCTGCCAGCGTTCGGGCTCGAGCACCTGCTCGGTGCAGTGATAGCATCTCATTCAACTAATCTCGCGCAAGGCAATCATCAGGCACCATGACCGGCGCCGTGCATCATGCTCAAGTGAAGCAGCCCCATGACACCCAGCACGATGATCAGGCTGCCGGCCAGCACTCTCACCCATCGACGACGACTGGCCCTTGCCAGCCATTGCCCCGAGAGCCCCAGCAACATGAGATTCGGCAGGGTACCGAGGCCAAACACCAGCATCAGTAGCGCGCCGCGTTGCCAACTACCCGCCACCAGCGCAGCGCTGAGAACGGCGTAGACCATGCCACAGGGCACCATTCCCCACAGAGACCCGGCCATGACGGAATTGAGGAAGCCCGCTCCACGCAGGCGCGAGGTGGCAGCCGGCCGGATGTGCTGCCAGACATGGCTGCCCAGAGATTCCACCGCCATGCCGATTCGCTTGACTCCCGATACATACAGCCCCATCAGAATCACCAGTACACTACTGAACAGATAGGCTGTCTGTTGTATGGGCAGCATGGACTGCATGAGCCAGGCAACCGAACCGATGCCGCCTGCCAGCGCTCCCAGCGTGGTGTAGGTCATGATTCGTCCCAGGTTGTAGGCGGCTACCGCCTGAATGGCGCTCCCTCCATGGGAAGCAGCCAGGCTGGCGGAGGCCAGACCCTCGGTTGGCACACCACTGCCTGCGCCCACGCTGACAACCTTCACCGGAATGCCCGGAGATCGCCCCAGAGGCTTCTGCTGCATCATGCCCAGCGCACCGACGATACCGCCACACATGCCGGCGCAATGCACGCCACCGAGCAGTCCGGTCAGGAAAACCGCCAGCAGCGATAGATCGGAAAACACCATGTAGATTACCTCGCGCCGGTCACGCCCGACGCGCTACGCTCGATGGCAGACCTGGCTGACGTCCATTGCAGCCGTGTCTGTTGCCAGTCAGATATCCAGCACCCGCTGGATGATGCTCTTCGCAACGAACCCCAGCATGCCGAATCCCAATACGAAGAACAGCACGATGGTGCCCACCTTGCCAGCTCGGGAGTCACGCGCCAGCTTCCAGACGATGAACAGCATGTAGAGCATGAAGCCCCCGATACCGAAGGTCATCCCGAAGGTGGAAATCTGCTGCTCTGTGAATCCGAACATTCAGCTGACGCCCTCCCCGGCAACAAGATCGCGGTACGCATGCCAGGTGGCATGCCCGACGAGCGGCGCCGTGATCAGCAAAGGCAGAAAACCGGCTGCCAGACTCAAGCCGATGATGACAACGACGAGCAGGGCCCAGACGTATAGCGTCCTCGGGTTGGCGATGACGCTGCGCACGCTGCTGAAGATGGCCATCAGGGTATCGCTCTTGCGATCCAGCATCATCGGCGCGGCGACCACGCCAATGGCGAAGACAATGGACGCGAAGATGAACCCGACACCACCCCACAACAACAGGAACTGGGGATTGTTCAACGAGAAGATCTGACCGAGCACTCCCTGCACGGTGGGAAAACTCGTGGTGGACGACAGTGCGAACAGGATCAGCGACACACGAGCCCAGACAATCATGGCGAACGTCAGAATAATGGCGAAAAATGCCAGACTGCTCAAGTTGCGTGTCCAGCACGTCAGCGATTGCCACAGACTGGCCGTACCGTTCTGTTCCCGCTGTCGCGACAAGTCGTAAAGTCCTGTACACAGAAACGGCCCCATCAGGAAAAATCCCCCGATGAGCCCCATGGTCAGCTGCCATTTGGTAGCGTAGACCCAGACGATGGCATATCCCATCAGAACGAACACCAGTCCGTAGAAACACCCCAGGAACCGGGTAGCGACCAGATCGGCCCACCCACGCTTCAGCCATTCCAGCGGCGCATCGGCGCTCAGCTGATGGATGGCAGGCATGGGAGGTGGCAATTCTTCAGCCACACTCGCGGGCTCACTGGCAATCTGCCCGGGCCCCTTGTCTACACTATTTGTCATGACAACTCCATGGTTCTGCATTCAACTATGCACAACTGCTCAGCCGCTACCATAATCGAAGCATTGCCATGGCACGTTGATCTTCATCAATCCACCGTATACTCAGCCTATGAAAGGATATGCCCGAATTGCCGCCGCCGTGCCCGCTGCCGCGGTCGCTGACATCAATGCAAACCGTGAACGGACACTGGCGCTGTGGCGCGAGGCCGATCTGGCCTGTGCCAATGTCGTCGTGTTCCCGGAGTTGGGACTGAGCGGCTACAGCATTCGCGACCTGTGCATGAACACGGCCCTGCTCGATGCCTGCGAACAGTCGCTGGCGCAACTCATCGAATCGGGCAGTTCACTCAAGCCCGTTGCCATCGTCGGCATCCCCCTGCGTTTCAATCACGGACTGTACAACTGCGCCGCCCTGATTCATAACGGTACCCTGCTCGGCGTGGTGCCCAAGGCCTATCTGCCAAATTACCGCGAGTTCGAGGAAGCCCGCTGGTTTCGGCCCGGCTTCGATCTGCCGGAAGGCGCCACGATCACCATTGGCAAGTACAAGGCTCCCTTAGGGCTCGATCTGCTGTTCAAGGGCTCCCTGCCCGATCTGAGCGTGGGCGTGGAAATCTGCGAAGACCTCTGGGTACAGAACGCTCCCAGCAGCTATCAGGTATCCGCTGGCGCCACCATCATCTGCAATCTGTCGGCCTCCAACTTCACCATCGGCAAGGCCGAGCTTCGGCGCCTGCTGGCGCGTTCGGCATCCGATCGCGGCAAGTGCGCCTACGTCTACGTCGCCGCCGGACCCGGTGAATCATCCACCGATGTTGCCTTCGACGCCGATGCCTTCATCTGTGAAAACGGCAACATGCTGGCCGAATCGCATCGCTTTCAGCGCACGGGACAGCTGATCGTGCAGGATATCGATCTGGAGTTGCTGGCCTACGAACGCCGCTCCACCACCACCTTCGGTGACTGCGCTCGCGAGAACCAGATGCCGGTGCGCACCATCAGATTCGAAGCCGAAGAAGTCGCCGGCATGGTTCGCCAGGTCACCCGGACACCTTTCCTGCCTCGCGATCCAGCCACTCTGGCCAACCGCTGCTGGGAAATGTTCGAGATCCAGAGCAATGCCCTGGCCACGCGCATGGCTGCCATCGGCAAGCCGAAACTGGTACTGGGCGTCTCCGGCGGCCTGGACTCCACTCACGCTGCCCTGGTTGCCGCCGCCGCCCTGGACCTTCGCGGACAACCACGTACCGACCTTCGGTGCATCACCCTGCCCGGCTTCGGCACCAGTGACGGTACACGCGACAACGCTGAAGCGCTGGCCCACGCCCTGGGCGCCAGCTTCAGCCAGGTGAGCATCTCGGATGCAAGCCGCACGGTACTGGAGGCCATCGGTCACCCGGCATCTGATGGGGTCGACAATGTCGAGCAACTGATCGACAAACTGCGCAGCCATCCGGAGATGGGTGATGTCACGCTGGAGAATGTCCAGGCTCGCCTGCGCACCTTGTTGTTGATGACACTGGCCAATCAGCAAGGCGGCCTGGTTGTCGGCACTGGCGATCTGTCCGAAAAGGCACTCGGTTGGTCCACCTACGCCGGCGACCATATTGCCATGTACGATGTGAATGCCGGGGTACCCAAGACACTGATCCAGTTCGTGATCCGCTGGGTTGCCAACGAACGAGCCAGCAACTGGAGCGATAGCGAGAGCCTGCGCGAAACCCTGTTTGCCATTCTCGACACCCCGATTTCCCCGGAGCTGTTGCCGGCCGGTGCCAATGGCGAGATCTCGCAGCTCACCGAGGAGAAGATCGGCCCTTACGAATTGCACGACTTCTTTCTGTACCATCTGGTTCGCCATGGCGCACGCCCGGGACGCATTCTGGACCTGGCACGCGTTGCATTCAACGAGTCACAGTACGATGATGACACCCTGAAGAAATGGCTGACCGTCTTCGTTCAGCGCTTCTTCACACACCAGTTCAAGCGTTCCTGCACGGCCGATGGCCCCAAAGTGGGCAACGTCGCACTCTCTCCCCGCGGCGACTGGCGCATGCCTTCGGATGCCAAGCCCGACACCTGGCTGGCGGACATCACTGCCTGGCACCCGAGCGCGACCACCGTCAAGGATTCGGGTGGCCGACCCTTGTATTGATGAGAGCCTCTGTATTGACTTGCATGCCTTATGATGGCGTGCATACTTTGTGATGGTATGCATGCCTCGTGACGACGTGTACACGCTGTATTGATGTGCACGCCTTGTATTGACCAGCATCACATTTGTTGGTCAGCATGCCCTGTAATGACAGGAATCCCTTTTGTTGATCAGTGTCTGCCCTGCCCTTGTGGCAGGGCAGCAGCACGACTGCCCTGTCATCCCTTCAGCTCATCTTTCCAGCTCATCAATCCTGCTCATCGGCAGTGCACGACCGAGTGCGGGGCAGAAGCACGTTTATTCCAGCGGTTCCTGCGTCACCACATTCAGACGATTCGCCCCTGGCATTTACGCATTGTTTGCATCTTTCGCGACCATACTCCTTCCTTCGAAAACGATCGGAAGGAATTCATAGCATGAAACTCGCATTCTCCAGGCGATGCCTCGGCGCAGGCCTGGGTCTTGTCATGGCAGCCAGCATCGCACCCGCCATGGTTACTGCGCAGTCCGGGCCATCCGACAATGAGCAACAACGACCTGGACGCGGCGGACCACCACCGCAGGAAGCATTCGATGCCTGCGCATCACTGACCGTCGATGATTCCTGCTCGGTTCAGACACCGAACGGGACTCTCGAGGGCACTTGCCAGCAAGCCCCACGCAACGAACAGTTGTTGTGCGTACCTGCTCGTTGATGCTGAAAAACGACCAATCGAGCGTGTGATCCTGTGATCACACGTCAGCAGAGTTCGATGGTCAGCAGAACCACGGATCGTTGCACTCCCGACAGGGCATGCTCACGTTCGCGGTCGAGAAAAACCAGTTGTCCCGACCGCAGAGTCTGTGAGCCTTCCGGCGTTCTGACGATGATCTCCCCTTCCAGACAATGAATCACGACCTCGCCTTCCACGCTGCAGTAACCTGACTGATGCATGTCTGCGCCTGCTTCAATGACCAGACGGGCCAACTCGATACCACTGCCTTTCACGATTGCCTTGGACTTTTCCGTCTTCAGATCATCCGCCCAGGTTTCCAGATCGACAAGCTCCAACGGTGATGCATGATGAGTTGCCATAGAAGATGCTCCAATGTCCCTGACAGGTCATTGTAGGCTTTAATCAATGACCTGCCCGGTGGATGTCATGATGCCCACCCTGCAATGCCCATCCTGCAATGCGCGCTCTGCGATATCGGGCTATCTCCCCCCGGTAGCAGACGGAACCGCACTGCCATACTGCCCGGGTTAGCCTGAGACATCATGCTCGTCTCGTGTGACCGCCACGCGTTGCGTTGTAGAGGGACCGTGCTGCATCTTCTGTCAGAGGAAGCCTCGCGGCTCGCTCGACGTCTGCCCGAGTCACACCAATATCCTGTAACAGAGTGTCATCGAGCGCGAGCAAGTGGGCAAATGCATCGCGACTTTCACGTTGATCACGCTTGCGATCGACCCAGCGTCGAAATCGCTGGAGATGGCGTCGCAGCACCACTGGCGGCGAAGAGTTCGGTACCGGGACGGCATTCTGCAAGCTTGACGTCTGCCGCGATCCTGCATCGGACGGGAGGTTGGCGCGGGGATTGGCGCGTCCGTCGGTGCGTCCGTCGGTGCGCACCTTGACGCGGACACCAGCGATATCACCAAATTGCTCGGAACAGATAGTGGCCATGAGACTCCTCCAGATCAGTCGGGTTCTGCGGTTGCAGACCTTGAATGACAATTTGCGGCAAACCCATCTATTCATCAAACGAATAGTTCTGATAGTATCTTTCATGTTTTCTGACAGATAGGGTACTACCATGAGTTCACCCGCTCCCGCCTCCCTGCCATTACTGGAACTGGACACCCTCAGAACGTTGGTGGCCATAGCCGAAACCGGCAACTTCTCGGCGGCTGCGGAGGTGGTCTACCGCACACCCTCCGCCGTCTCCATGCAGGTCAAGAAAGCCGAAACCCTGTTGGGGCGCCCCTTGTTCAAGCGCGATTCCCGCTCTGTCGTGGCAACGCCGGATGGCGAGAGGCTGGTGCAGCACGGCAAACGCATGCTGGCGCTGAACCGGGAAGTGATGGCCACTTTCATCTCGCCTGACGTGGTCGGCGTAGTGCGGCTTGGTGCTCCCGATGACATGATCGAACACATCCTGCCTGATCTGCTGTGTCGCTTCGCGCATACACACAGCGGCATTACAGTCGATGTGGTGATAGACAGCTCCACCAGATTGCGACAGAAAGTACACAGTGGCGAGCTGGATCTTGCCATGGTGACCTGTTCACCGGAGGTAAAACCGGCGACTGACATGGAAATCCTGTTCGAAGAGCCGCTGACCTGGGCGGGGATGCGGCATGGCATTGCCCACGAGCAGAATCCACTGCCGATTTCCGTATGGGAAGAAGGTTGCTCCTGGCGTAATGCCGGGCTGAAGAGCCTGAGCGATTGCAATCGCGAATACCGCATCGCCTTGATGAGCGCCCACATCTCAGGGCAACGTGCGGCCATCCTTGCCGACCTGGCCATTGCCCCCATTCCCGTATCCGCCTGCGTCAATGGCATCGTGCCACTCGGTGCCCAACAGGGTTTGCCGGCACTGGGTAACTATGCCCTGGGCATGATCCTGTCAGAGCAGATATCAAGGCCTGCAGAGGCCGCCGCTGACCACCTGCGCGCCTGTTTTGCCGCGCAGAAGGTGCTCGCGTCAAGTGCCTAGAGCGTCCGGTGTCCTGTGTCCTGTGTCCTGTGTCCTGTGTCCTGTGTCCTGTGTCCTGTGTCCTGTGTCCTGTGTCCTGTGTCCTGTGTCCT
>CANLXI010000001.1 GCA_947495035.1 uncultured Granulosicoccus sp. | reverse complement strand
TCTACGAAAACACTGCCTACGTAGATACTTTCAGCAATTTGTTACTGAAAATGGCCCACACGAATCCGCGTAGACCCGAATAGTCTTTCTCGATACAGGGAATCGTGCTGTTGGGTTTGCCCTCCGGCATGATCAACAGCCAGGAGCACCAGTATGTTTGTAAGCCCATACGCTCTCACCTCACCGATTCGAATGCTGGTACTGAGTGCCTGTCTTGGTCTGACAGCTTGCGGCGGTGGCGGTGGCGGGGGAACGGATGGAGGAGATACTGGTGGCGATACTGGCGGATCAACCGATGGTTCGTCGGGGGACGATGAAGTCCAGACCACTCTGGATCGCCTGAATGTAGACACGAATGCATCTCCCAGAACCGATGCATCCGGCGAGCCTCTTCCGGACGACTACGTACCACTGGGGGCAAGCAAGACGCTGGACAAGCGCAGCGAACTCTTCATGGCAGGTCCAGCGCGGACGGATCAGGAGGACATCGTCAACTTGTTGACCTACGTCCCTGATACCTCCGGTGGTGGCAACATGGCGGAGCTGACCGGGGCTTCTCTGGAAACCGCCTGGGCAGAAGCCGAGGTGCATGCCGCTGCCGGTGGTGATGTAGACGGTGACGGGTTCGATGAAGTCGTGATCGCCTGGCATGATCCTGTTACCACCGCCATCCGGCTCAAGGTCATCGAGGACAAATCTGACGACTACATCACGTCGAGCGAAAGCACTCTATTGACTGGCGATCCATCGTGGATGTCACTGACTACCGGTGATTTCAATGGTGATGGTGCAGACCAGATTGCCATTGCCATTGCCATTGATGACGACGTATCAGGCTCGATCAATCTGTATTTTCTCGAAGGCAGCATCCAGACCAGTTATGTCATTGCAGACGAAGGTGCCAGGACCTGGAACGCGGCGACCCCCGGCAGCAGAATGGGAATCGAGCTGGCCAGCGGTCAGCTTGATCGGGATGCAGGCCAGGAAATGGCAGTTGTCATCAATGAGACATTCGGCTCAGGCCGAAACCAGTCTCCAGGTGACGGTACCAGTTTTTATTACATCTACGATGATCAGAATGCCGGGTTCATTGAACGCATTGGCGAACGAATCAGCGGTGTGGTGGATAACAGTGCCTATCTGGGCGTTACCGGAACCGTCGCGCTGGGTGATGTCGATGGCGATGGAGTCGACGAAATACTGGTAGCAGCCCTCGACCGTTTTTCAGTGGTTTGCGATGATGTGACAGCACTCCAGCTGCTGTTCGACGATCTGGATGCCGGAGGGACAGAACTCGGTGCCATCATCGGTGAGGCGGATATCTCGAGCTGTGAGGTGGGAGGCAACAACGGGCATACCGAGCATTTGTGGGCCGGCATCCTGGATATCGACGGTGATCAGCGGGGCGAGATGCACGTCAATGGTGTCATCTATGAAGATCTTGTCGATGGTAGCGGGGCCTGGTCGCTGCTCGCAGAGGTGCCGACGGAATATACCTTCAATACCAGCTCCAACAATGGGCGGCTTCAGGTGCGTCGCGACAACCTGATGATGAGCGTCGGCGATGTGACATCCGATGGACGCGATGATCTCATCATCTATCGCCCTGGACGCATCAAGGTCGGTACCCGAACCAGCGGCAACATCACCACCGATGTCAATGAGCCGGCTGTCAGTATCTGGAGCATTGCTGAAAACGACGATGAATTCACCCTGAAACATATCGAGCAACTGGACACGCTGGCGAGCGAGCGCAGGGGCAGTTCTGTGGTTCTGCTGGCAGTCAACGTCGATGATGACAGCACAGTGCTGCAGTCGGTAGCGAACTCGCACCAGCTGGTCTTCAGCGAGCCGATCGTTCATGCAGCACTGGCGGCCCCACCTTGCTGGGACACTGGCGTGCAAAATACCGATGAATGCCGAACTGGCTGGGGAACAGGCAATTCGGCAGGGGTGGATGCGTCGATTTCCCATACCATCAGCAGCAATTATCATGTCGGCGTGGAAGCCGGCGTCAGTCTTCCGGTAGTAGGCGATGTCGGTGTGGAGCTCGAGCAGAGCGTCGGAGTCGCCTTGACCGCAGAGGCGAGCCTTGGCTATGAGCTGACGCGTACACACACTTATACCACTGGACCGATGGAAGACACGGTCATTGCGACGGTCATGCCTTACGACCAGTACACCTATCGTGTGCTGGCGCATCCGGTTTATCCCGAGTTGGTTGGCGAGGAAATCGTGGTCTCCTTGCCTCGGCGACCACGAACGATTCAGATCGAGCGTGACTTTTACAATGCCAGTCTCGCCAGTGGCGGCGTGAGCATTGACGATTCGGTATTCGCTCATGACATCGGAGACCCGACTTCCTACCCGGGTCGTGGTGACATACAGGGATTTGGCGTTACGTCATTCGGTCCGTTCGATGTCGGGCTCAGCGGCGGCAGCCAGGCCGCTGAAATATCGGAGTCGCTTGTCGCCGGGTTCAGGGCGGCCATGACCCTGTCCTACGAAACCACCGTCAAGACAACAGCCGGCAAGAGCATGCGTGGATTCAGCGTCGGTCAGGAAACGACAGCCAGCCTGGGAGTCAACGTCGGCACATCCGTTGTCTTCAGTGGTACCGTCGGTGATATCTCACCGAATCAAGGCACATCGGACAATGAATACAGCTTCGGAATTCTGGCCTACCAGGCGCGTTCGAGCGATCAGGAAAAGCCGTTTCAGGTAGTCAATTATTGGGTGGAATGAGCTGTCAAGCTGATCAGGATTATCCGAGCTGAATCGCTTCTCGGCGGAAAACCTGGCCAGCGGTCGCGCATGAAGCCTTCAGCTGTGACCGTCAGGAGCTTCGCCGCCGCTGCAACAATACCACCAGCCCAAGCAGCATCAAGGCTGGAATGAACATCCAGTACTTGGACGGTTGTGCGTTCGGTATCGACACATTGGTGACAATCTGATCCCAATCAAAGCCGGCTTCCTGAGCCGGACTGTCATACGTGACATTGTCGATTCTCACCGTTTCGCCTTCAACGACATACTGCAACCCTGAACCAACCAGACGATCGACTCCCGTTTCACCCGCCGCCACCGGCAAGACGCCAACAAAACTGACCGGGTCTCCCAATTGATCCAGACCGTCCACTGTCAAGCGGATTTCCTCGCCTGGCTCGACTTGCATGACCGCATCCTCGATTGTGGCAGGCGCTACACTCTGAAACGGGGGCACAATCCTGTCCATCCAGAAGCCGGGACGGAACAGGCTGAAAGCTATCAGCAGCAACAACAGACTTTCATGAACTCGGTTTCTGGTCAGAAACCAGCCTTGCGTCGCGGCAGCAAACAACAACATGGCAGCAGTCGCAATGAGGAACACGAACACCCCTTGCAGCCAGGTGACGTCGATCAGCAACAATTCCGTATTGAATATGAACAGGAATGGTAGCGCAGCTGTACGCAGACTGTAGAAGAAGGCCACCACACCGGTCTTGACCGGATCGCCACCGGAGACAGCCGCTGCGGCAAACGAGGCCAACCCGACCGGCGGTGTCACGTCTGCCATGATGCCGAAATAGAAGACGAAGAGATGCACCGCAATCAGGGGAACAATGAGTCCATTCTGTTGACCCAGGGTAACGATGACAGGTGCCAGCAGCGCTGACACCACAATATAGTTGGCTGTCGTTGGCAGCCCCATACCCAGGATGAGAGACAGCACCGCGGTCAGGAACAGAATCGCCATCAGATGACCACCAGACAGCACTTCAACCACATCGG
This sequence comes from uncultured Granulosicoccus sp., assembly GCA_947495035.1. Classification (GTDB taxonomy): domain Bacteria; phylum Pseudomonadota; class Gammaproteobacteria; order Granulosicoccales; family Granulosicoccaceae; genus Granulosicoccus. The sequence continues at coordinate 614,533 of CANLXI010000001.1, read as the reverse complement.
CCAGAGCCGAGCCTACTCCTGTCTGACTGACTGCCCCGACGATGATACCGGCGGTTGCCGTGGCGATACCTATCCCGATCATGTTTCTCGCACCGGACACCAGACCGTCAAGGAGATCCGAAAAACCTTCGGACACCCTGGCCAGCAGAGCACCTTCACCCCGCAACATGGCCATCAGCGGTCTCTGAGTGAGTAGTATGAAGATCATGAAGGCGGATGCCCAGAACGCGGACAAGCCAGGACTCAGACGATCGACCATGAGTGACCAGACCAGCACTACTACCGGGAGAATGTAATGCAAGCCTGCTCTTGCTGTCGGTCCGGGAACCGGCAGTGATGTCGTAGGCTCATTGGGATCATCCAGCTTGAGCGCCTCCTCTCTTGATGCCACTACGAGCAGACCAAGATAGACGAGTACCAGTAGTGCGAAAACGACAAAGCCTGCCTTGTTACCAAAGGTTGGCCGAATCCAGCCCATGCCGTAGTACACCAGGAAACTGAGTACGCAGATGGCAACAATCGCGAATGCCAGACCTACCAGGCGCTGCATCAAGGGGCCGGGTTCATACGACCGTGGCAATGCCTGAAGGTTTGACTTCATGGCTTCCAGGTGCACGATATACACCAGGGCGATGTAGCTGATGAGTGCCGGAAGAAAGGCGTGCTTGACGACCTCGAAATAGGACAAGCCGACATACTCCACCATCAGGAAAGCTGCAGCTCCCATGACTGGAGGCATGATCTGGCCATTGACCGAGCTTGCCACTTCGATGGCACCCGCCTTTTCCGCCGAGAACCCCACCTTGCGCATCAAAGGAATGGTAAATGTGCCGGTAGTGACTACATTGGCAATGGAGGATCCGGAGATGAGACCGGTCATCGCTGAGGACACCACCGCGGCTTTGGCCGGACCACCACGCAGATGCCCCATCAGACTGAAGGCCACCTGGATGAAATAATTACCGGCGCCCGCCTTGTCCAGCAAGGAACCGAACAATACGAACAGAAACACGAAGGACGTCGACACCCCCAGAGCAATACCGAAGACCCCCTCTGTGGTAATCCACTGATGATTGACAACCTCGGACAAGGCATTCCCCTTGTGGGATACGATGGCCGGCATCAATGGACCCAGAAAGGTGTAGACGAGGAACAGTGTTGCAACAACCATCAATGCCGGCCCCAGAGAACGTCGAGCCGCCTCCAGCAACAGCATGATCCCCAGCACGGCAACCACGAAATCCTGTGTTATCGGTGCTCCGACACGCTGAGAGATACTTTCGTAGAACAGATAGGTATAAAAGGCGGAACCGGCCGCGAGCAAGGCCATGGCCCACTCCCAGGACGGTACTCGGTGTTTGGGGGATCCCGCCAGAATGGCAGCCATGACACACAAACCAAACACCGGAATCCACCAGGTATTGACGCCCTCCTTGGCGCCAATCATGAACAGCACCACCAGTAATGCCGGCACGCTCAGACCGATCGCCAGGTCCAGCCGTGAACGAGCCGCCGGATAGGCTGCGAAGCCCAGAAACAGGGCAAAGGCCAGATGAAAGGATCGGGCCTGCGTGTCATTGAGTATTCCAACACCCAGCATATAAGGCAGGGGGGAGGCAATCCATAGCTGAAACAGTGACCAGACGAGCGCCACGCCAAGAATCAGTTTACTGGCAAGACCCGCCGGTGTTCTCGCGCCCGTATCGGACGACGCTACCAGCTCATCCAGTGCGACCTGGCTCAGGCTCCCATGACCCGCTGCCTCATTCTCGACACCAGCGGCTTCCAGTTGCTTTTTCTGATCCATCTTGTTGTTTCACCGATTGAGCGGACTGTGAGATACGGCAACACCTGGTAGTCGAATCGAGGCCTGCTCCTCATGCGCAACTGCAATCACGACCCCGGCCCCGAAACCGACTGCAAATCCAGCCGGGATTCAGCAGCAATCAACTCGGGTTGAGGCAATGAGCGACGTCATCGAATACCCAGTGGACCTACGGCTGCGAGCTGCCGGTATTCTCACTGATCAGGGATTTGTACAAGCTCTGTATACGGGCAATCATCGGACGCTCGCCGCTTTTGCCAATGACTTTACCGTCAATGGAAGCTACCGGCGTTTGCGCACCGAAGGTGCCGGTCAGAAATGCCTCGTCTGCACCGTAGGCTTCATACAGGGAATAATTCTTCTCGAAGACAGGAATATCGTTCTGTCGACACAGGTCGATCACCTTTTGCCGGGTAACCCCGTTCATGCAATAGTCGGGTTTTGACGTCCAGACTTCCCCGCGCCTGACGATGAAAAAATTGCAGGCATTGGTCGTGTTGACAAAACCATGGGGATCCAGCATCAGCCCCTCATCGGCGCCTGCCTGTTCCGCCTGCAAGCAGGCAATGACGCAATTCAACTTCGAGTGGCTGTTGAACTTGGCATCCTGACTCATCGGCAAACCGCGCACCTGGGGCACCGTGGCCAGAGTGATTCCGGCACTCTGCAGGCTGACTGCCGGCTTGGAGTGCTCCATGATGATGACCAGAGTCGGCCCGCTGCGACTGAGCCTGGGATGCTGAAATGGTTTGTCCTTGATACCGCGCGTCAACATCAGCCGACAATGTACATCGTGCGTCATGTTGTTGGCCGCTGCTGTGCGCGTCAAGGCATCCAGAATGCCTGCCTTGTCCATGCCGACATCGATCGAAACTGCCTTGCAGGAGTTGAAGAAACGGTCCATGTGCTCATCAAAGAATGCCCACTTTCCGTTGTACAGTCGCATACCTTCCCACATGCCATCGCCCAGCATGAAACCGGAGTCGTAAACGGATACCTTGGCCTCGTCTCGATGAACGATCTCGCCATTGACATAGATCTTTATGTCCCTGTTGCGATCATCTTCGCTGGCATCGTGCGTGCTGTGGCTGATTGTATTGCTTTGCATCTGTCAGTCTGTGTCCGATCAGTTCGAATGAATCACTGACTGCTGCCGGCAGCAGGAAAGCTGTCGGCAGCAGGCTCTACCTGCTGGTACTCAGGCTTGTACTACATCCAGCCTTTTTCCTTGTAATAACGAACTGCACCGTCGTGCAAGGGAGCAATCGTGCCATTGGAAATCATGTCCTTTTCATTCAGATTGGCAAACGCAGGATGCAGGGATTTGAAACGATCGAAATTGTCGAATATGGCCTTGACGACCTGATAAACGGCTTCTTCACTGGTATCCGTGGAGGAAACCAGTGTGGCCAGAGGACCATAGGAGTGGATGGTCTCTGGTTGCCCGCGGTACATGCCCGCAGGGATTTCAGCCTTGGAATAGTAGATCGTATCCTCAACCAGCTGATCGATACCCTCCCCTTCTACCTGCAGAAACACCGTGTCGCAGGCAACTGTGGCTTCCTTGATATTGCCTACCGGGTGACCAGCTGAAAACATCATTGCCTCGATCTTGTTGTCACACAGGGCCGCCGATTGTTCTGCCGACTTCAGCTCGGAGGCCAGCGCCAGCTCATCCACCCCAATGCCGATGGTTTCCAGCAAGACTTCTGCGGTGGCCCTGGAACCCGAGCCTGGATTGCCGATATTCACCTTGCTTCCACGCAAATCTGCCAGTTCCGTGATCCCTGAGTCCGCTCTTGCCACGATGGTGACGATGTCTGCATGAGCCGAAAGAATGGAACGCAGGTTTTCGTTGGGCCCTGCCTCTTCGAAAGTACTACTGCCATTGAACGCGTGATACTGCCAATCAGACTGAACCACGCCGAAGTTGAAATCCCCGGCACGAATGCCGTTCAGATTGGCAATGGAGCCACCCGTGGCCGGCGCCGTGCATCGCAGATTGTGCTCCGCCGTACCTCGATTCACCAATTGACAGACCGACTGACCAACGACGTAGTAGACCCCCGTCTGACCGGCCGTTCCGATCGTGATGAATTCCTGAGCCTGTCCGCTGGCAGGAAGCAGCGCCGCCAGGGTGATACCGGCAAGAGCGGAGAAATGACGTTTGAATGACATGGAAATACCTCTGGTCGAATGGATGGCCAATGGTCCACGCACGACACGGCCACTTTCAGTCGTCAGGCGACGGGCAATGCGTGAGCTTCAGCTACATACTGATACAGGGTTGTATGATTGTCAACAATCCTGCAAATGCTGGTTGTCCGAGGGGGTCACCTTGCTCCATACTGCACCTTGAAAGTGCGTGGCATCCGGCCTGCACCAAAGGAGTCATGTGGACAACAGGGTTCTACAACCAGTCGACGATACGACCATTCGCCATCGTATTGCCCAGCAACTGACCAAGCACATCGTCGCCGGCAATTTCCAGCCCGGGCAACGGCTGACCGAGCTGGAACTGGCCAGCTCGCTGAAAGTCAGTCGAGGCCCATTGCGGGAAGCCATTCGAGAGCTGGCAGAAACAGGCTTGCTTGTCAGCGTGCCGTACAAGGGCTTGTACGTTCGCTCGGTGACCCGACGTGATCTCGAGGAACTGTACTCGTTGAGAACAACACTCGAACGATTCGCCTTCGAACGCTGCTGGTCGAGGCGAAGCGCTGACTCACTAGCCAACCTTGCTCAGCGCAATGCGGACCTGGTGCGTGTGATTGACGCTGGCAATGATGGTCTGCAGGCCATCGCACTGGAACTGCAACTGCATGCCTGGTGTTATGAGCTCAGTGATCACCGTCTTTTGCAACGCAGCTGGGAATCAATGCGCCCCAACCTCAATCTGTATTTTTCCCTGCATCAACGTGCTCATGGTCGCTGCGGTCCATTGCGCGAGTCTCACGATCGTTATGTGGAACTCGCCCACGGCGATTCTCTGGATGACATGCTGGAACATCTGACCGAGCACATGCGCCAGGGACTGGCAACAACCCTGACCACTCTCGGCAGCAATCTGTCGTCCTGACCTGTTCGTATCAGCATTCGCCTGCCTGACTTCTTCTCAAGCTTCCCACCTCACTGTCGTTTTTGCATCAAATGACGCTACGTCCGTGCTGCGACCACAGAGCAAAGGAACAAACTTGCAATGTTGTCGTGAATCGCAATGAGGAATATGCATGGTGGGGCTCAGAGGCAATCACAGGCGCGCGGCACCTCTGAACCTTGCGGGCCTGACCTGAGCTGATGCATGGGATCATGGTGAAAAGGCGAATTCTGATGTCGGCAATCGAGGGGCAATCTCGGGCTACAACAGCGTAGACTTGCTTTTCACGTGATAATCAGGAACAGGCGCCCCACCATGGAAAGTTTCGCGGCTGATCTCGCCCAGATGCAACGTACGGCTCTGCATGCCGACCATGTCTCCGCCCTGCGCATGGTCGGAGTGCCTCGTACATATGCCGACGGCGACATCGTGATTCGCGCCGGCGAGCCGATGACCGAGTTTCTTTTCATCGAAAGCGGTGAGATCGAAGTCGTGAATTCATCCACGGGCGAACGGATGATCGATGCCACGATGGGCCCGTCGCAGTTCACAGGAGAGATCGGTATGCTATCCGGCGCTGTCTCCATGTTCCAGATGCGGGCCTGTGCCGAGACTCAGGTCATCGTCGTGAAAATAGCCGCACTTGTGGAACTGATGTCCCGGATTCCGGAGATGAGCGATATCGTTCTGACGGTATTCGCCGCACGACGACGGGGAAATGTCGAGCGGAGTCAGACGGTCCTCAAGCTGATCGGCGCCGATGTGGATCCGGCTATCCAGAAAATCGCGCAATTCGCCTCACGCAACCGGATAGCCGCACAACTGATCGATCTCCAGAGTCCGGAGGCTGAGACGGAACGGGCAAGCTGCGATCTGCAAGGATGTCATCCCGCTGTGATTTTCGCTGGCAAGGCTATCGAAAACCCCACGCCGCAGAAACTTGCCCGCGCTCTTGGGTTGGAGCTGAACCTGGACAAGGAAGAGGTGCTGGACGTGCTGATCGTCGGTGGTGGTCCTGCCGGTGTCGCTGCGGGCGTCTATGCGGGTGCAGAAGGACTGTCTGCGGTCGTGGTGGAGGACCTTGCCATCGGTGGCCAGGCCGGCACGTCCAGCCGGATCGAAAACTACATGGGCTTTCCGACAGGAATCTCCGGCGGCGATCTGATCTGGCGTGGCGAGGTGCAAGCGATGAAATTCGGCACGCGCTTCGCGATGCCGATCCGGGTCGAGGCACTCGATCAACGGGATGACTTGTTCTGCGCTTCCCTCTCGAACGGCCGGGAGGTCTGCGCAAGGACAGTCATCGTGGCGACAGGTGTGCAGTACCGAAAGCTGCCGCTGGAACGACGCGATGCATTCGAGGGAGCCGGGATATATTACGCCGCCACCGAGATGGAGTCGCGCTTCTGTCACGCGACCGATGCTGTCGTGGTCGGCGGTGGAAATTCAGCCGGCCAGGCCGCCATGTTCCTCAGCCGCTCGGCACGTCGTGTCCACCTGCTAGTCCGATCCGATAGCCTTGCCGCGTCGATGTCGAGTTATCTGTCTGCCCGGCTCGACGCCGATCCGCGTATATCAGTGCATTTCAACACCGAAATCGAAAGCCTTGACGGGGATACTCACCTCGATGGCGTGACCGTGCGTAACACGCTTGCGAACAACAGGATGCACATCGACAGCCGTGCGCTTTTCATCATGGTAGGCGCCGCTCCCAACACCGATTGGCTCGAGGGACACGCCGCACTCGACGATCACGGCTTCGTACTCACGGGCGCGGAAAACGGTGGACGATCGCAGTTCGAAACTTCCACTCACGGCATCTTCGCCGTGGGAGATGTGCGGGCCGGATCCGTGAAGCGCGTAGCCTCTTCAGTCGGCGAAGGCTCGGTCGTTATGAGCGCCGTGTGGAATCATGTCAACAATGTCTGATGCAAGGACTGCAGGCCGGGTCATCGCAACGCGACGCTCCGGCATGGCAACTCTCTGGGGCAGTTCAACAATCACGGGATCATGGCCATGAGCACCCCTTCGGTAGGTCACCTGGATCGTCCGGTCGACGCCTCCGTCGATCATGTACTCGGACCTCAGTCCGCTCCGATCACCCTGGTCGAATACGGCAGCTATGCCTGCCCTCACTGTCGCGCAGCAAACGGACGTATCGCCGAGATACGCGACAGGTTCGGCGACCGTCTGCGATACGTTTTTCGCCATCTTCCTCTGAGCAGCAATGAACTGTCGGTTCAGGCGGCAGAACTCGCGGAGAGCGCACCGGATGATGAGAGCTTCTGGAAGACTCATATCGAGCTGATGACCCGGTCGCATTCACTGACCGAAGAGGATCTCGATGCGGCGGCGACACATCTGTCGAAAAAACACGAAGGCTCAGAGACCTCCAGAGACCGGGCGGCGCACAAGGTAGAGGCCGACACGGCAAGTGCAAAAGCCAGCGGCGCGATGGTCACTCCAACCTTCTTCATCAATGGTCAGCGCTACGATGGCCCCTGGGACGAAAGCGCATTCATCGATGCAATGGAAGGCACGCTCGGCTACCGCGTCCGCTCAGCGGCGCTGGACTTTGCCGCCTGGGGGCCTTCTTCCGGCGTCCTTCTTCTTGCCGCGGTGTTGATGGCACTGGTACTGAGCAATGTGGGTCTGCATGCGAGTGTCCAGGCTTTCTGGGAAACGCACGTCGGCGTGACAATCGGGGAAAACACATTCGACCTGTCGCTCCACCACCTGGTGAACGACGGACTGCTGACCATATTCTTTCTGGTCGTCGGACTCGAAATCAAGCGAGAGTTCACGGTGGGCAAGCTTGCCGATCCGAAAGCGGCAGCATTACCGATCACCGGAGCGCTGGGCGGGATGATTGTGCCTGCCATCCTCTACCTCTTGCTGATTCCCCGCGGGGACTGGAGCGGAGGATGGGGCATCACCATGGCCACCGATACTGCTTTCGCCATCGCCTTGATCGTGGCGATGGGAGAGCGTGTGCCTATCGAACTGCGCGTTTTCCTCACCGCCGCCGCCATTGTCGATGATATCGGTGCGATCCTCGTCGTTGCACTGTTCTATTCCGAGCAGATCAGCCTGGTCTACATGGCCGCGGCAGGCGGAGCGGTTATCACTCTGTATGCACTCAATCGAGCGCGGGTCTATACCGTGACCCCTTACGTTCTTGCCGGCTTCAGCTTGTGGGTATTCGTTCTCGGCAGCGGATTGCATCCGACTCTGGCAGGTGTTCTGCTTGCCCTTTTCATCCCGACCCGCCCCCCTGTGAACATAGATGTTCTCATGACGCAGGCAAAGACATTGATCGCCGCCGAGGCCGAACGGGAAGGCGAAGTCCTGCGACACGGACCTTCTCTGCCGACCCTGAGAGTGCTTGAAAGCATTCAGGACAGATTGGAATCCCCGGCCGACCGTCTGCTGCGCATAGCGGCAGCGAGATCGAGCTACTTCATTCTGCCGCTGTTCGCACTGGCCAATGCGGGAGTTCCGTTCTCTGCTGCGGTATTCGAAGGGCACGGTCCACTGATGCTTGCCATTGGCGCGGGGCTCGTGCTCGGAAAGCCTCTGGGAATTGCACTGGCAGCGGCTCTGGTTGTCTGGCTAGGCATTGCCACAAAGCCTGCCGAGTATTCCTGGCTGCAGCTCGCAGGAGCAGGATGTCTGGCAGGAATCGGATTCACCATGTCGATATTCATTGCCGGGCAAGCCTTTGCGACGAGCCTCGATGTTGAAGCCGCTACCATTGGTATCCTGGGCGCCTCGACCCTGGCAGCACTCTGTGGATTCGTGTTCCTACTGAGCGCAGGCAATCAGAGCCAATCATCGACATGACGGGACAGGCGGGAATACTCAGGCGGACCTGTATTGTAGCCGCCGCGATCCAAAGGGAATCGCAATCACTTGCAACCTGATGTCCTGATGTCCACACAGGTTTCATCACCAACCACTTGCAGAACGTATGACAAAGTCCGGAGGACTCCTGAATCTACCAACTACTTCCCGTATTCACGGGCAAGCTGCACGCACTTCCTTGCCAGAACATCAGTCGGATCGATGGGGACTGCACCCAGAGTTTCGCGCGTCCCGGAGACAATCAACGGAAGTTCCGTGCATCCCAGGATGATCGCCTCTGCACCGTTTTCCACCAGGTGAGCGACAGCCTGCAGAATCTGCTGCTGACAGAGTCCCTGAGTGAAGCCTGCTTTCACTCCCTCACGACCATAGATGGAATCCATGACCAGCACCTGATGGGCATCGTCCGGAATCAGATATTCCAGCTTCGCCTCTCCCAATGCGTCCTGATACAGGCCACTGTGAATGGTGCCGTTGGTGGCCAGGATTCCAACCTTATCAACGCGCGGTGACATCGCTCTGATGGTATCGGTGGTCGCCGAGAGAATGCTGATGATAGGCACATCAAGATGCCGTTGAATGCGGTCGACATAGGCATGTGCCGTGTTGCAGGGAATGGCGAGAATGTCCGCACCGCCTCGCTCGAGTTTCTTGCAGGTCGAATAGAGGGCGACAGTGGGATCGGTGCCACCACCTGTCAGGTTTTCGGTGCGATCGGGAATCTGCGGGTTCTGTTCAACGAGCACCTTGATATGGTCCTGATCACGAGCAGCGTCCGTACCCTTGACCAGTTTGGACATGAAGTCGACTGTCGCAGCGGGTCCGACTCCGCCGACAATGCCTACCTTGAATCTGCGCCTGTTGCCCGCCTCGGTCAGAGCAAGCGCATGTCTTGCATAGACCGTTGCGGTATTGACTGCTGTCATCGACGCAGGAAAATCGAGTTGATCGAACAACAAGGGCAGCTCGGTCAAGCCCGGCACGAACACTGTGGCCCCCCGTTCGGACAGGTAGGATAGCGCCGCGTTGATGGGCTCCAGAACTGCCGGTCCACGATTGCCGGACTTGAATCCGTTTTTTCCGTAGATGGCATGCATGACTGCGGATTCCATCGCATCCGACGGAAAGACAACACGCCTGTCTTCACCAAAGAGCGACTGGAACAGTTCGCTTCCACGGACATAAGGCGTGGTGACTACACCGATCGTTGTATGCTGAGGGTCAAGCTTGTCTAGCACTTGCCGTATGGCGTCCGTCATGCTGATCAGCGTGAGACTCAGCTCATCTTGCAGCTCCGACAGAAAGCAATGCGTGATGAAACAGGGCAGCAACGCCGCACTACAGCCTTCTCTCTCCATGCGTGACAATGTATCGAATACGTGGAGCTTGCGATGCGTCGGGCTGTAGTTTCGATCCATCGGTGATACAGGCTCACGCATCGGCTTCTGTTCGAAAACCAGCTCTCGGTGATCGCCCTCTGACTGAATGGGTGTCTCCCGGACGATTCGATAGAGCAGATCGGCGCCTGCAAGCGCACCCAGGCCACCGACGATGCCAAGCCGAAGCGACTGTGCTTTTCTCACGGGATTGCTCCTGATTCAGTAGTGTGTCACATGACCTGCCAGTGTACTCCGACGCAATCATTCGACAATCCCCTGCGCCACATCAACAGACATTTTCTGATGTGCGTCTATACCTGATAGCCTACCTCCTCATGGCGGTAACAAGGGGCATAACCCTAGCGGTGGCACACGATAACCTCGCCACCCTGTCAAAGAGAGCGACTGATCAGAATGCCGCCCCACACCGGATTGCGGGATTCTGCCTTGTCCAGTTCGGCCGTTCTGGCACGGAGAAACATGCCGAGACGATAGTTCGCGGCCACTTCCGCCAGAAACCCTGCCCATCCTTCCAGGATGACCGGATTGAGCTGGTCATGATCAAAGGACACCCTGCTATCCCTGAACTGACCTTGCAGTATGGCATTGTAAAGGCGGTACTTGATATTGGCACCGGCGTACAGGTAGATTTCACGCCGGCCAGTGGTCCGATCACTCGCTTCAGGTGGTGTACCCACACTGATGTATTCCGCCGGGTGTGGGTTGAATGTGTACCAGGGGCGTTCCAGCCTGCCCCAGCGAATGCCGAAACCAACGCTGGCATCGGTAGTGAAGCCGACGGTGGCTTCCGAGTTGACGGAGAACTGCGTACTCAGTCCGGGGCCGCCACCTTCGATGAGCGTTTTCTGCAAGCCGACGGAGTATCGGGCGGTGGGTTCTCCGCCATGGGAGATCTGGTTATCCCAGCCTTGGGGTTGTTCGCTGCCGATCGCACGGTGGATGCCGCTCTGGACGGTATCCGCCAAAGGCAGGCCGAGCGCGCCAACTGTCAAGACAGTCTGATAGGACAATTTGCGCTCGGGCACCACATGCTGCGCTGCGCTGGCGATGAAGAACAGACTGGCATAAGGGTGATCATCCTTGATCGGTTCTGCCACGGTAATATCGTTGGGCGTGAAAAGAGTGAAGCCGAACTCGATGGAATGCCGCGACAGCACGGCTGTATCGCTGTACAGGCGATCGAAGCGGCTCAAACGTGCGAGTGCCGCTCGAGTCTTGTCCAGCGATACCGGCCATTCACGTGTCCTGGCACCGGTTACTGCAATTGCGACACCGCCGGTATAGTCACGATCAAGATCTCCACCGGAGAACAGATCATTGTCGATATTCAATGACCAGCCACCATAATCGGCTTCCTGGCCATCGAGGACAGACAGGCTGTCCTCGTTCTGACTTGGGGCATTGCCGGACTCGAGTTCTGCGGCCTGCACCGTATCGATCGATGTGAGCACTGGTATCAGCAGACAAACCGCACCGAGAACGACCGGCAAGCAAGGTGATGAAGCCCTTCTGCCATGACTGGTTCGTGTGCGGTTCATTGGCCTGACTCCTGAAATTGCGGTGGGTGAGTATCGAATCGAACGTACAGGCTCCGGGCCTCTAGTGCTGTCTTGACAATGCTTTTCCCAGCAGCGAGATGGCTGCAGCAAGCAGTACGGCGTCTTTCAGCAGGAACTGACCGGGCACAACGGACAATGCAGGGAATCCGCCCAGACTGGCCTCCCAGCCAGGGGCCGTGAAGAGAAAACTCAGGGTAACCGCGAAGGTGGCGATGGCAGCCAGCGCACCGACAATGGCGGCTGGTCTGTAGCGAATGCCGATCAGCAGGACCAATGCCGTGGCAATCTCGACAGATCCGATCAGATTGGAAGCTCCTTGCAGGCTGAACACCGAGTAGAGCCACGCGGTCAGTGGACTTGAAGCGACCAGCCCTTCGATGGCACCGGCTTCATAGGCGGTGAATTTCATGGCCCCGATCCAGGCCAGAACGGTGACTGTCGATGCCAGTACGGCATGCTCGCCCAGTCGCGTGATCTGCTGACTGATGGTGCTGTCGTTGGCGGCAGTGGCTGAAAGATTGGCCTGAATTCCTTGTACGGTTGTGCTCATGATGAGTTGTCTCTTTGTCTGTGTGAAATGAAGGTGGGAAGGTTTATGCGTTCAAACTGGTTTGCTGACCAAGCAGTTCATCCAGCAAGCCGCTGTTGTTGGCATCGATCAGATCATCGCTGCCACCTATGTGGTGGTTGTTGATGAATATCTGTGGAACGGTTCGGCGGCCACTGCGTTCTCGCATCTGCTGCTGCAGAGCCTGGTCGGTGGATACTTCCAGCTCTCGATAGCTGACGCCCTTGGCATCCAGCAGGGCTTTGGCGCGTTTGCAGAACGGGCAATAGGTCTTGGTATAGATGTCGATGTTGTTCATGGTCGTGTCCTCACTGGAGATGTATCGGATGTGCTTCAGTGGGTGTAATGATATGGAATCGGGTCGACTCCAACAGTATGTGATAATCCACTTTGGATATACTGATCGTCTACTTCCTGGCGAGATTTCGAAAAAAATGTCTACTGACGTATTGAGTGATGTGCTGCGCAGCCTGCGCGCGACAGGGACTGTGTATTTCTGTGATCAACTGCCTCCTCCATGGCAAAAGCAGTTCTCTGGCGAGGATGGGGCCAGCTTCCATCAGATACGAAGAGGAAGTTGCCGCCTCGAATCCAATGGTCTGGTGGAACACCTGGGACCGGGAGATCTGGTATTTCTGGCACCCGGGCGAGCTCATCTGCTCAGCAGTGAACCCACTGCCACTGAGGATTCCGCACTCAATGCCGACACTCTGCTGCTGTGCGGCTATTGCACCTTCGACAACAGCGTTGGCACCCCGCTTTCCGAGTTGTTCCCGGATGTCATCGTCATTCGGGAACAACAGCTGCAATCGCACGGTTGGTTGAAGGCTATCCTCGATCAGCTCAGCCGTGAATACCTCTCCATGCAACCGGGCACGGAGATTGTTGTAAACCGCATGACGGAGGTTCTGATCGTCGAACTTGTTCGCATGAATTTCGGGCAGCAAGGTGAGGCGCCCCTGATCAAGGCACTTGCCGACAGATACATCAGCAAGGCCTTGCAGCAGTTGCACCAGCATCCTGACAGCTCGTGGTCGCTGGAGGTACTCGCATCGAACGTCGGACTGTCCCGAGCGGCTTTCGCAAAGCGTTTCAAGACCCTGGTGGGACAGCCCATGTTCGATTACCTGACACAACTGCGCATGCAACTGGCCTGTCAGCTGCTGGCAGAAACCGAGTTGCCACTACATGAAGTCGCCAGCCGCGTCGGTTACGAATCCGATCTTGCGTTTACACGGACATTCAAAAAAAGACTCGGCACCACTCCGACCACCTATCGGAAACAAGCGACCTGACATGGAGGCGGGAACATCGCATCCTTGTCGTCTCGACAGATTCGACCATCAACCCGAACCGGCAGAACCGGTCAATCGCTCTGGCCGAATGACTGGTGAGGCGGCCGGTGATCAGCGGCAATGTACAAACTGGCTGCTTCAGTGCGGAAACCTGGCACCGTAGATTCCCAACGCCCCGACCAGAATCAGGCTGAGTGCCCAGACAACGTCGAGATTGAACCAGGTTCTTGACAGAAACCGCAGGCCCAGCCAGAAGTAGATGAGGGCGGCGATGAATCCACCTGCCAGCGTCATCGCCATCGTATGCACGAAGGCGACCGACAGCGCACTCGCCAGATTCCTGCCCAGCAACAGTTGAGCCGCCTGATGTCCGGCATCACCCATATCGACGCCACAGATACTCAAGTAGATGGGAACCAGCATGAGACCTGCGCCATGCGCCATGGCAGCCAGGAAAGACCACAGTGCCAACCGTGTTGGTGGCACTCTCGCCAGAAACCGCGGGTGTCTGCGATTGACCAGCAGATAGAGCCCCATGAGCATGACGAGTATCCCGGCTCCCATACGCAGCTCTGTCTCCCAGACAACCAGACTGGACATGACGGAAAATGGCAGAAGTATCACCAGCATGGCCAGTAGATGGCCCAGGGCAAGCATGCCAAGCGCCATGACCAGGCTGCGTCGATTGCCCTGCATGAGCCCCGCGGAGACCGCCAGTGGCCACCCCATGCCCGGATTGATCCCGTGATATACCCCAGACAGTGCGACGGCCCACCACAGGGCCGTCAGATTGCTTGCATCCACTTCGAAGCGTCGAACTCAATCAGACATTGGGATAACAGAAGCTGTCCGTTGAACAATCTCCACCTTCAAGGCGAATCTGATGGGCGCGATAGCCTTCCGGAAAGTCCACGTAGAAATCCTTGTCGAGTTCCAGTCCACCATTGTCACCCACCCTGGCCATGACCATCTGCCCACCCTTGCCGTTCGGATAGAACTGGTCATCCCAGGTCGAGTACAGGGAGTTCGTCCAGTAGACCCGTTTGCCATCTCGGCTGATTTCCACCATCTGGGGGCCGAATGCGAACTCCTTGCCATTCGGATGTCGGGAGTTCCTGACGATACCACCGACTTCGACCTTGCCGGCCAATACCGGATTCATCGGATCGGAGACATCATACTGGTGCATCTCGCCCGTGCCCCAACAGGCGACATACAGAAAACGATCGTCAAGACTCAGATCGATATCGGTCACCAGCGGGGGAACCGCAGAGAACCCCTTGAGCAGTTCGGGCAAATCGTCCGGGTTGGCTGGATGCGGATCAATGGTGATGGTTTTCCTTGCCTGCCACTGACCATTGTCATCACGCCACCAGGTAAAGATGGCCCCCTGAAGGTTCGTGGTGTCGACCACGACTCCGCAGAAGCCATAGGTTTTCTTGGGATCATGTGCCGGACGAATTTCCAGCGCCATCTGATGGTTCTCACCCAAGTCTATTGTCTGAACATTCTTGCGTCTGCGCAGATCCCAGAAATGAATGGAATGGCCGTACTTGTTGGCAAGCAGATCCTCGGCCACGATGCCGTTTTCAAACTGCGGGGGCAACCCCCACTCGGAACTGACCATGTAATCCTGTGGCAGGTTCCACCAGAAGTCATAATGCTTGTCCTGCACCCCGCGGTCCATTTCATACTGTCCGATTATCTCGAACGTTTCGCAGTCCATGATGAAGATACCGGGAGGTCCGTCGGTACCGTCCTTGCCGCCACCGCCCAGAGTGGAGACATAAATGCCTTCCGGACCGCAGTGAATGGTATGAGGTCTGGAATACCCGGTCTTGGCAAACACCTCCTCGGGCTCGATGATCTTGTGGATCTTCGCCTGCAACGGATCTTTCACATCGATGATGTAGATGCGAGAACTGCGAATACCCGGCACGATGAGGTAACGTCGCTCCAGAAAGGCATGGCCGCTCAGCGGGGACAAGGAAGACGAACACGCATTCCAGCCGAAATGGTGAAACTCGTCGCCGGTATTTGGCATGACTATCTGGTGAACGATTTCTCCATGGCTTGCCGAACTCTCGTCCAGGTCCACGACGGCAATGCCATCGGGTTGTGAGCCATCCGGACTCAGCATCACTGTAAAACCGTACTTCTCCACCGGTGCCTGCATGGCCAATCTTGCGGTGGCATGAAATGTGGGATCTGGTCTGATACTCATCGATTCCTCCTGTGCAGTATTACCTCTATTCGTGCCTGTTCAGTGCAGTGGTGTGCCTGAATCTACTTGAGGCAATAGCATAATGCGCAGTCGGAGCGGCGACTGTCAACTCTACCGCGATGCCGCAACATCCCTGTTGCCATTTGCACTCCCAGGGCAGACAGCCGAATGCCATCATCAAGCCCTTCAGGATGCATGCACCTGATACCAGAACCTGCCTGCACTTCGCTACTTGCAGCGCTTCCGAACGTGACACCGCTTGTCAATGTAGCGTCGTGAATTGCGTGCATTGCCGCACGGAATGAACCGGTAACAGGTCATTTCCTCGTATCTCCGATGTCACTGAGCCATGGTGACAAGGAACCAGCCGCCAACATGTCAGTCTACGAATTGTCCAGCGCATTCATCGTCCGAGGTGCGATGGACCGCCCTGTCCTCACTCGGTCGCAACTCGTGAATACCAACCCATGCAATACAACAGATTATTACTCAGCGTCATCGTTACTCTCACGCTGACGCTGTCCGCCTTCGTTTCAACAGCCATCGCAGACAGTACGTCGCGATCAGGTTCTTTCAGGGGCCTTAGCAACCATGACACCAGTGGCTCGGTGACCGTCGTGCAGACCGAGGCTGGTCATGTCATCGAACTGGGGGAGGATTTCTCGTTCGATGGAGCACCCGACCCGAAGATAGCCTTGGGCAAGGATGGAAAATACGACCCCGGCACACTCATTCGATTGCTGAAAAGCAACTCCGGTGCGCAGTCCTATGTCGTACCCGAGTCCATAGATGTATCCGACTACAATGAAGTCTACATCTGGTGCGAGAAGTATTCGGTAGGCCTGGGCGTTGCCAGCCTGAAATAGTCTCGATTCACATTCTCAAGGTGTGGCGGAAATGTGTCGACATTTTCCGCTCACTCTCGATAGTCCATGATCAGGGCTCTTCACCCAGCGGCACAATGACGATGCCATGCGGGCCTTCGGTCTCGGTGTCCGGACTGTGCTCGACAGCCAGTAGTCGCCGTCCTGCCGAGTCGAGAGCGACGCCTCGAATCTGCTTCAAACCGGACATCAAGGGTGTCACCATACCGTCGAGAGCAACCTGGAACAGCTTGCCCGCTCGCGAGCCGAAGTACAGATTGGCGTCACCGTCGCTGATCATCAGATCAGTCGATTCGTCTTCGGTGAACTTCGTCAGAACCGTACCACTTTCAACAGTGGTGGGCGCGCCCAGAACGGCATCCAGATCGAAACTGCGCAACTCTCCCGGTCCTTGATCATTCACGTAAAGCGTTCGGCCCACAACTGCAATGCCTGTGGGTTTGTAGAATCCGACGATCAGATCGATCTCGACCGCTGTGCCGGCAACCGTGTCCGGTATCAGGCGGCTCACGCCGCCAGTACCTCCACGCACGAACCAACTGACCAGCCACTCGCCTTCCGTAGTCCGGGTCAGACCAATTCGACGTCTCTCTGCATCCAGCTCGGAGTACGCCACCACTGATCTGTCAGGCTTGATCTGTAGCACCGTTCCTGCGGTACCGAATCCGAAACGGGGAGTCCAGAAGCTGCCGTCAGCGTCACGAAACAATTGACTGACATCGGCCCCTGCCTCTGGCACTGGTCCCAGACTGGCAAAAGGCGTCAGACTGCCATCTTCTGCGAATTGCAGAATCTGATTGCTGTCATTGTCCGTCGCATAGAGTGTGGCTTCCCGAGCATCCCACCATATGCCATTGGGATCCGCCGCCAGTTCATGGCGCAGGGTTGCAGCATCATCCAGCATGCCCGAATCATCATCGTCATCACTACTGCAGGCAGAGAGTCCCAGCAACAGAACGGAAGACAGAAGCAGAGTCAGGCCGGGTCGGAACAGGTGGAAGCGATGTTTCAGGCTGATTGCTGACAATCTCATCATGACTGGACTCCTTGTTCATAATGGTTAAATATGCATTTAGTGACTTTATAATGTTTATTTTACCATTTCAATGTTTTATTTCCGCGCAGAACAGTGACGTTGAATACGACCATTGACTTCGCGGAAAGCCATGCTCGACTTGCCGACAGACGTGAAAGCAGGTGTGCTGTCAGAGAATCACTCAGGCAAACACGGTTCAAGGAGAGTCATGGCAATCGAGGCAGACCATGACGTCAATGGAACTCGGTCTTATCGAGACGACAAGTCCTGCAATGCCTCATGCACACGTTCGGCTGGCAGATATTCCTGTTCCAGACGTCCCTTCTCTTGCATCATCAGCCAACAATAGAGTTCTTGCTCATCTGCTGTAAGTGCACCAGGTGGCACCTCCCCCGCTGCCACTGGTTCAGCCACCGCATTGACGGCGGCATGCCGCTTGAAAGTGTCACGGTCCATCAATATCGCCTTCGTCAGTGGACGGTGTTGCCGCGCCTGCGCCAGCATGCTCAGGCCCCAGGTATCGATATCGCCCCAATACACGATGTCCTTGCCGTCCAGCCATGCAGCCCTGAGCCAATCGAGATCCAGGCCACTGCCGAGAATGGCGATGGTGTCATCAAGCTCGGGAAGCAGATGCCAGCACTGACGATTCTCGATGACAAGAATGCGCCTTGCCCGAATCGAGTCCGCTGCCAGTGTCGCAAGTTCCTGCGTACGCACCTGCTGTATCGTGAACGGCAACAGTCCACGCTGCAGAGGCACCAGCAGTAGCCAATGGTCTCCGTCGGCACTGGCGTCCAGAAAGCCGTGCAAGCCCTGTTCGCTGACGATCCCTGCAAAACGCGCATCAAGCAGTCGGATGAGCAACTGGCGATTGCGCTCGAAGAACTTGGTGTCAACGCCATGCCCGGCAAGCAGTCGCAAGGGACGCCCTTGCGCTTCTCCTTGTTTCAGCCTGGCAGCGAGATTCACCGCAGCCAGAAGCTCCTCTCGAGAACGACCCCGTAGCAGCTTGAGATGACTGATCAGTGCGTCGCGCAACACAGGGTCGGCATGGCGGATCAGGTATTCAAGCATGCCGAAGTCGTCAGCCGTCTGGCGATCAGCCGCAGCGCGCACCCAGTCGGACGGACGCTCCAGAATCCAGTGCGATGGCAACCGGATTGGCTCGGCACTCGCTCGGAAATTCACCTCGCGCCACATGACCTGTCCCACCGCCATCTTCTGCCATTGCATGACATGCTGGCGTATCACCGCCGGCCGGGTTGTCAGATCACCCGCAGCCGGCAATCCGATGGGGTAGCTCTGCGGCCAGGCCGTGGCAGTGGTCAGCAATTCCAGCCGGAACTGCCTGCGCTGCCATTGACGTTGCATGCGTGCGGCAATGTCCTGCGGCGATTTCACGTCGTGTCTTGTCAGCGCTCGCCGGTAACAGCAGGATCTCCAGAGGCAGAGAGCGCCGCTGGATCCTCCGGAGCCGCGACCGAGGCAATGCGCCGGGCCATGCCTGCAGACCCATCCGGACGATGGCGTTCATTCTCCAGTGCCTGCCAGCTCATCGAAACGAGGCTCGATGACTGGCCGCGTCGATGCACGATGATCGCCGAGCGCGTGTGATTGCGAAGCAACCGCATCTCCTTGTTCGGCGTGACAAAGACCGCGTGCAAACCGAACTCCCTGAGAGCAGCGATGATACGACCCGCAACAACCTGGGAGCTTCTTGAGAAGGCTTCATCGAGCACGATGGTACCGAACAATGGCAGACTGGCACCGGCGGGACAAAGCGCATAGCTCAAGGAAGCCGTCAGCACATAGGAGGCGATGATTTCCTTTTCTCCGCCACTGCCACCCTGAGAGCTGGTGCGGGTTTCCACGAGAGAATCGTCTTCACGACTGATCACGGAAACCGCGAATTCCAGCCGGTATCGCGGATCGAGCAGCGCGCGAGCACCCACCGTACGACGCCGTTCGCAGGCATCGCGCAACAGAGCCACCAGATGACGCAGCGCACGGTACTGACTTTCGCCATCATCGTCCTTGAAACGCGCGGCATTCAGTTCCTTCTGCGCACGCTGCAGGGTGCGCAGGCTTTCGTGCACGACCTTGCCGGACACGAGTCTCAGATAGCGATCACGTTGAAAGTCCACGCGTTTCAAGGTGCCATTCAAATCCTCGATACGTTCTTCGATCATCGACACTTCGTTGTCGACATGACTCAACAATTGCGTCACCCCTTCGTCCGAAGACTGGTTGAGATACTGGAGGAATCGTCGACGTTTTTCAGGCAGCGCCTCTTCCTCCAGTACCCTGAGCCGCTCCAGATAGACCGGTACATCTTCCAGTTCGCGGCCCGCCTCCGAGAGCGCGCCACGATCGACACTCTTGGCATCGGACATGCGTTGGGACAACTGGGTGAGCACATCGGTACGACGCGAGACAAGGGTGTCGATCTGCGTCTGCAGTACACCGCTCTGTGCTCGTTCGAGGTTGACGATGTCGGGCAGGTTCGACTCGGTGATGGTCGTGAAATGCGCTTCGGCCAGGGCGCGTTGTCTGTCGTCCAATCCGTCGATGATGCGCGTTCGCGCACTGGCAAGTTCGCGCTCCGCCAGTTCCAGTTGTTGCTCCAGCCGCATGACGGCCTTGTCCGCGGCCTTTGACTCCGCTTCAAGCCTGTTCAGTTCAGTCAGTGCCTGGTCCCATTGTTCCTTGAGTCTGGCTGTATCGGATGCGGGGTCCACAAGCGCGGCGAGTTGCTTGCCAAGATCATTCAGCAGTCTCTCCATACCTTCGACATCGATGCGTTCGAAGCGAATGTCACCCAGGCGCTCTAGCATGAGGCTCTCCTGCTGCAGCACCTGCAACGCCTTGCGCGCCTCGCTGGACTGCTCGGCTCTTGTCGCCAGTTCCGATTCGGCTTCCTTGACCGCCTGCTCAAGCCAGGCCAGCCGGTCACGATTGTCAAAGCCTGTCATCCAGTCGGCATCAAGGCGCTTCTGATCCTGCTTGTCGAATTGCCGTGACTGGCCAGACATGAGCCCTTCAGCGGTCATCCCATGTGTTGTATGACGCAACGCTTCGGGACTGTCCACACAGTGTCGATCGATCCCGGCGAGCAGTGACTTCAAGGCTTCTCGCGCCGGATGAGCACGAAATTCCAGCTTGCGGGTAAAACCGTCTTCGAAGAATGTCGTGGACTTCACCGTCTCTTTCGCTTCGAAGAGGCGAACATGCAGGCGATTATCGCGGCTGTTGATCCAGCGCAGTGCCGCATCAATGTGCTCTGGCGGTACCAGAATGCGCAATCGATGCGAGCCGATGGCACGTTCGATGGCGCCGCGCCAGCGCTGCTCATCATTCTTGACCTGCACGAGTTCGGCGACAAATGGCAACGCCGCCTCCGTCAGACCGAGAACCTCTGCCAGAGCACTGCGAAAATGCTGAAACGCGGACGGCAGGTTCGAATCCGGTCGCCGGCGCACTTCATCGAGTTCACGGCCGAGTTCGGAACGCCGGAGCTCGGCATCACGTTCGGCACTGCGAATATCCAGACTTCGACTGTCAGCCTGCTCGATGTCCGTTTTCAGTGCTGCCATGCGCACTTCTGCCACACGCTGATTGTTCTCCACCGACACCGCATTCAGCGCCCCATCAAGTGCCAGTGCCGTTGTCAGCTTCTGATACTGATCGGCATCCTGTCGTCGACGCTCCTGCTCCAGCTGATTGTCCCGAATCCGGAGTTCGAGCTGCTCGATGTTGGTACCACCGGCCCCCAGATAGGCTTCGCGATGAGCATCGCTGACATCGCGCTGCCGATCGCGATCCGCTTCCAGGACGTTCGCTGTCTGTCTCCCCGTTTCAAGCAGATCCGTCGTGCGCTCGGCCGACGACTGCCAGAGCCTGGACGCCTGTTCGGCGTACCAGATGGGCAATACCTGGCGTAGCGTGAACTGCCGTTCCAGGTCTTCATTTACCTTTTCGAACGTCTTCCAGAGCTTTGCAACAGGCAGAAGCTTGCGCTGCTGTTCGCGGGCAATCTCCAGTTCCTCGCGAATGTCGGTAAGATCATCAAAACTGTTTGCCACCTCCTGTGCTCGATCGAAAGCGGACTGGTCGTCAAGAACAAGCTCGCGGAAGATCTCGTCGATGCTGTTGAGCTGCTTCAGTCCGGCGGCGCGATTGAGTAGCGTGAAGGCATTTTCCCCGACATCGAATCGATCACGCAGGCGCGCAAGAAAAGCCTTCTTGCTGGGGTAGGTCCAGATACCCGTGCGCTGCTTGTCCAGCTGCCGAAGAGCCCGCATGCCTCCGGCATGATGGATTTCCAACCAGTGATCGAGCGTTTGCTCGGGATCGTCTGCGTAGAGCCAGAGCTTCTTCATGTCTGCGGCTGATGCACCACTTCCGTCAAACCACAGCAACGCGCCGATACGCAGACTGTGTTCGGCATTCTCGAAACGGGCTGCAATGCCGGTGACCGTACGCCCCTTGCGCGCAATGTGATTCTGTTCACTGCCGCCATCACCCGGTCCCGATACACCGCGGACATAGGAGCTCAGATCGCGATCACTCTCGTGTCCTCCCGTGGAAGCAAGGTTGTAACGCGGATTGGCACAAAGCAGTGTCATCAAGGCATCGACCAATGTCGTCTTGCCACTGCCCGTAGCACCGACAATGGCCGTGCCGTCCGGATCCATGTCCGCTCTGTGACGACCGTTGAAACCGCCCCAGTTGTACAGCTCGATGGTGGTGAGAATCAAAGGGTCCGCAAGCGCGGCAAAGTCGGCCTGCCTGTTCATTGTCCGCTGTCGCCCATATCACCAGGTTCACCGAAGAGCTCGCCGGTGCGTCCGACACCGGCGCTACCTGCCTGTGTGTCATTGGTCTCTCTGGCTGGCGATGCGGGCGTCCGGACAGTCTCCGAGGCTGACACGGCGTCAGCCTCTTGCCGCTTTCCAGCGTTCTTGCCAGACGGCACATCGATTGCCTTCGACGCTTCTGCGGGACGATCCGATCCTGCCTCGACACGCACGGCGACCTTCGTTTCGCTGGCGCGGGTGGCCTTCTCAGCCTCTGCGCCGGAACCCGTCCGACGCTGCCGCAACCAGCTCAACAGATGTTGCAGATTCTCGGGGCTTGCCAGGTGCGCAATGATGGGCCTGATGGTCACGCGTTCGTGTGTATCCGGTTCGGAAACGAGTCCCTGCCCCTTGAGCTGATCGAGAAGCGTCAGCATGCGGGTACGCTCCCTGGCTTCACTGCCGGGATCACCGAGATAGATCTGGAACTGCGGAATCAGCTCATCGATGGCGACACGCGCATCATCTGCGCCGATACCCGCTTCCTGTTCATGCGCCACGAAAT
The DNA here is from genome assembly GCA_947495035.1 of uncultured Granulosicoccus sp. Lineage (GTDB taxonomy): Bacteria > Pseudomonadota > Gammaproteobacteria > Granulosicoccales > Granulosicoccaceae > Granulosicoccus. Next base: position 591,420 of record CANLXI010000001.1, on the reverse strand, counting down.
GTTGCCGCAGAATGGCAACGAGCAGCGATTGCTCCAACGTGAGACGCTGCCGTCTCACCAGAGGATGCGACCAGTCGTCCGGATCCTCCTCCACGTCCGAGGATTGCCCATCATCGGCAGCATCGGTACGAACCGTGACGAACGCAAGGCCGCGAATGTCATCGATGGCGAGAGCCAGATCCAGAGGTTCGAGTATCGTGGCCAGGGCCTGCTGCTGGTTCTGCAGTACGCGATAGAGATTGGGCTTCCTTGCCGCTTCGATAAGTCCGTAACGCGTGAGCTCCTTTGCCACTTCACGGACCTGACGCGGGGTCCGCGTATCGTCCGAATCTGTTGAGGACGTATCGGCAGCCAGCAGGATCGAGCTGGCATCAGCATCGTCCCTGACGTTGCCCGCCGGGTCCGCAGCACGGTTCTCGTCTGGCCGCTGTGCGGTTCCAGTCAGTTCGTCAAAGGTTCCTGGCATTCAGATATCCCACTCGATGGCCGAGACTGACAGTTCGTCAAGTCTTGTCAGCGGTAGTGAAAACCGCCAGGTTCCGGATTCTTCATCAGTCAAGTCGACCGACTCGCGCTGGTTCGTGATGATTTCGATTCCCGCTTCTCGTGCCATGGTGATCCACAGGGCGAAGGTCTCCAGATCATGACTTGGCGGTAGCGCCGCCGCCAACTCGGCCAGCGACAGTGGCCGCCCCTGTTCCTTGAGCAGTGCCAGCGTTTCGGCAATGACCACTTCGCGATCCAGACCATCGAAGTCTACCCAGAATTCCGTATCCAGGGCAGCGGCCTCTGCGTTGGCCTGCGAGAGATCCAGCTCGGCAGCGGTATCACTATCCAGCGATTTGTAGCGCAACCGTTCAATCAGCGGTATACCGGCGATGGGAATCGCCACGGGCGGCAGAGGCGATGCCGTTCGGCGCGTGGCCGCCTGCTGCCAATCAAGCTGCAGCATTTCCTGGAATATTTCGGCAAGCAGTTGACCGACGCGATGATGCTCGGCGGCCAGACCGGTTTTCAGAAAACCCTTTACATCGCGTTCACTGCGCGCACGAGCCTGAAAGACTACCTCCGATTCCTTGACCAGACGACCAACCAGAAACCGCAGATCGTTCTGCTGCTGCTGCGTCAACGCCCTTTCACTGACTTCGTGCAAGAGTATGTCGCGCAATCGCTCACGCATCAGGTCCAGATCGGTGGATTGACGAAGCTGCGCCTGAAAATTCTCGAACACCCGCCCTTCGGCGGTATCGAGCAACGCTTCATGTCCGTCAAGCAATTGATCGACAATATTGCCGCGATGCCGCTGCTCATTGATGATGTTGTGCCTGAGCACCTTGTCGGCCTCACGCCACGAATCCTCGACTCGACGGAAATCCGCACGCAAGCCTGTGGCCAGAGTGTAGATTTCTCGAATGCGCTCCATCGCTTCGACATCGTCCAGTACCGGCACATCGCCCGCCTGGGCAGCGACAAGCTCGCGTTGCAGTTCGGCAATACGACGTTCCAGACTTGCCACTCGTTGTCCGGCATCGGGGTTGAGCCCCGACTCCAGGCGTTCGATTTCCCTCTGCACCACAGACAGTCGTGACGCGGTGGACGTCATCATTCGGTTATCCAGGCCTTCCACGAAATTGATGGCAGCCTGCAAGGCATCGGTAGCGTAAATGCGGCCACCACGCTCGATGATCAACGAACGGCGAATCCACTGACGCAGCTCCCTCCCCGCAAGCTGTGGCAGACGAGCCGGATCGATCTCGTAGTGCTCATCATTGGCATAGGGTGCCAGCATGGCTGCAAGGGAGTGCAAGGCATCGTCCATGAGCACACCGTCATGGGCTTCCTCGAAGATCGATTGCAGACAGGCGATGACCAGCGGTGCTCGCCGAGACGCCAACAGCACCCAGGCAGGATGCTGAGTTCGGGCAGTAATGTAGACGTGGGTGCGGTCTTGGCTCACACGCTGGATGATAACGGATCAAGCACCCAAGCGGCGCAACTTGCCGTTCAGGTAGCGATTTCCGACCACAATCACATTTTTCCGCTTTTCGGGCAAAACCGGCATCAAATCACGATCGTTTCCCGCATCACTGCACAGATGAGCCTCGTCTGCCGGCGGATAATTCTCGCCAGACAATTACAAGAACATGCTCACATGTCAATCACTCTGCCATCTGTATCACGAATTCCGCGATCATCAGCTTCTCCGGCCTCCTTGACCGGCGCACTCGAACAACCGGTGAAGGCAATGCGCCGGTCAGCGGCAGGAATCCTGCCGATACTGACCCTGATCGCATTGTCTGCCTGCTCGGCGTCATCCCCCTCGGATGTCACTGACAGCGACGCACTTGCCCACCAGAGTCACTCGCAGGCTGCCGAGTTCTCCGCCGAGTTGCAAGCCAGCACGAACAAGCGGTTGCACTGGTCGGATACCAACGCCTGGTCTGACGACCAGTTGCAGAGTGGAAAAGCGCCGAGCAGCGGAGACATCGTCGTTGAACGCGATCAGATACTGCTTCTGGACCAGAACCTCGCAGTGGACTCACTGACCATCAACGGCCAGGTTGAATGTGCCTCGCAGGACCTGAATATCAGCGCGGACTGGATCATGGTGCATGGCAACTTCGTCTGCGGTACACCGGATGCACCGTACACCCACCAGCTCGACATCACTCTGAATGGCAATGATCGAACGGCATCGGTCATGGGCATGGGAACCAAGATGCTGTCGGCGATGGGTGGCGGGCGTATCTGGTTGCATGGAGAAGCGCGTACCTCCTGGCTGATGCTGGATGAAACCGTACGACCGGGAAGTGACACACTGGTACTTGAACAGGCGCCGGACTGGCGTGTCGGTGACTGGATCGTCATCACGGCTACCGGTGATGACATGGAGGAAGCCGAGGTTCGCCAGATTACCACCATCGATGGACGACACCTTGTATTGAACAAGGGACTGTTCCATACGCACTTCGGTGAGATCCAGACATTCAGCAATGGTCAACGAACCTGGACTGCCGATACACGTGCCGAAGTGGCACTGCTGAGTCGCAATATACGTATTCAGGGAGACGAGCAATCCGAATCGACGCGCTTCGGTGGCCATGTCATGATCATGCAGGGTTCCGAAGGCCTGTTCTCCGGGGTGGAAATGAATCGCATGGGGCAGGAAGGCATTCTCGGACGCTATCCGTTTCACTGGCACCTGGCAGGTGATGTCGGTGGACAGTACATACGCCATTCCAGCATTCGGCGCAGCTACAATCGCTGCGTGACAGTGCATGGATCGCATAACGCTCTGGTGCAGGACAATGTCTGCATGGACCACATCGGCCATGGCTACTTTCTGGAAGATGGTGGCGAAACCGGCAATGTCTTCGACCACAATCTAGGTCTGCTGACTCGCAAACCGGCCAGAGATATGGCTCTGATACCCAGCGATATCGAGACAGGCCAGGCGGCCCGTGGCCCCTCCACGTTCTGGATCAGCAATGGTGACAACGTCTTTACCGGCAATGCCGCTGCCGGCAGTGATGGACTGGGATTCTGGTATGACACCGACGAGCAGGTAACCGGCGCATCCGCTTCACTGGCGCGCTACGCAAACGTCTCGCCACTGACCTCGCCGTTTGGCAAGTTCAGTGACAACCGTGTGCATTCGAGCAACATGGGGTTCAGCTCCTGTGAAGCCGGCCAGGGAGCGGAAGGCTATCTGCCGCCGAACCAGGCACATATCGAAAATCTCACCGTGTTCACCGGCGGTGACGGCGCTGTCTGGCCATGCAAGGGCAACCAGCTGTTTACCAATCTTGTATTGACCGACAGTGGTCATGCCAGGAAAGCTGCCTTCGTGGCGCCTCGGCCCGTAACCATCCGCGACTCCCTGTTCGTGGCCAATAGCAGCCTCTCGGCCGAAGGCATCGGCCGACAACGCAGCGCCATTGGCATCTATGATTTCGGAGTCATCTTCGAAAACGTGCACTTCGTGAACTACAACGATGACTATGGTCCCAGCTATCTGTTCGGCGCACGCGATGCTGCCAATCGTCTTACCAGTGGTCGAGTCAGTGGTGTGAGCTACGACAACAGCTTCAATCTGTATGATCGTCGCAAGTCGATCGATGAATTGCGCCCCTCGCAATGGGGAGCCGTGATACATGATCTGGACGGTAGCCTGGGCCTTGCTCCGAACACCGCACTTGTGGCCGACCACCCCATGATGGTCGATGACACCTGTACTGCGCCTATCGGCACGGGCCGCTTGTGTGACAATCGCTACGGCTGGGTCCGCCTGGATTTTCGAAAAACAACAAGACTTCCACCCATCAAACACACTCGTAGTGACGGATTGCGTTTCACCGTGAACCCGCTGGAACCTCGTTCGAGCTACCAGAGCGTGGTGTCGGTCAACCACGACAGGCACTACTACGGCTACGAATTCGATCAGAAACTGTTCGACATTGGCAGACTCAACATCTTGCTGGCCTATCTGCACCAAGGAGACACGGTCACACTGGAGCTGAAGTCCATGCCGGCATCCGCAACCATTCTGGATCGCGACTACACGCTGGCCGCCAGTCTTGCCGATCTGCGTCAGGGTCCGGGCAAACGTTACATTCGTATTGCCGACTCTCTGTTCGTGAAGATGCAGGCTGAAGGCAAAAGCTGGGAGGCCAGTGACTACATGAGCATCGTGTGGTAATGCGAGGGATGGCGTACTGGCCAATCATCCACGGCAATCAGTCGAATCCAGGGCTGTAATGGTCTCGCTCCAGGCCCGATATTCATCCGGATGACGGGCCAGGTATCAGCCTGGCCCGAGCTCGGTCTCGGTCTCGGTCTCGGTCTTGCTCTCGGCAGGCGACAGACTCGCCATTACCGGGTGTGCTCTTCAAGTCGGCAAGTGCCGAAGTCGATAGAGAGGGATGTCGCCAATACTTGAAGAGGTCAAACAGGTCGCCCCGAGTTACTCGGAACACCCGGACGGTACCCAATGATTGAACCGATCGTGCTTTTCGTCGACGATGAACCCGCGATTCTAAGGGCGATCGTGCGCACCTTCCGTCAATCACCTCTGCAAGTTCTGACGGCCGAGAGCCCGACCGAGGCATTGGAGATTCTGCGAGCATCGACCGTTGCCGTCCTCGTGTCAGACTACTGCATGCCCGAGACAAGCGGTGCAGAATTGCTGGGCATCATTCGCGAAATCAGTCCCGACACGGTTCGCATGATTCTCAGTGGCAACAATGACCAGAAAGCGACCATTGATGCGATCAATCAGGGCGCTGTCTCGAGATTCCTGACAAAGCCCTGGAATGACGAGCTCCTGATCAGTGAAATTGGCGCTGCGGTGGCAATCTGGGAGTCCAGAGTCTATTGGGACCCGGGCAAGGCACTGTTCAAACAGGCACCACTGCTTCAGCACCTGGATTCCATCCTGTCGCGTGACAGGCCACCACGCTCGGCAATGGCTCTGATCGCTGTCAGAAATCTGGAGAGCATGGAGGAGCATCTGAGTGCCGAGGATCTGCTTCGAATGTTGGGCGCGCTGCCCGTGGTTGGTACTATCCCGTCCACAACCCGGCTACTGGGTTTGACGGATGATCGACACTTCTGCGCCTTTCTCGATCTTGCAGATTCTGACCAGGACATGCCATCAGCGGTGCAGTCACTATTGAGTGAATTGCCTGTCAACGCGGTCGTACATGAACAGAAACATCGCGTCGAATACGATGTGGCCTTTGCAGAAGTGGAGCCTGACGACCTTGAGGGTGCAGCGCTCCTTCGAAAAGCGCAACTTGCCATGCAGAACGCAAAGACTGCTCGCTCCGATTCCATCGTCGTCTACGACAGGCGCATGCTGGCAACCCATGGCAGAAAGTCAAGACTGGAGATCAGCCTGAATTCGGCATTGAGCCGTCAGGAACTCTCTCTGCATTACCAGCCAAAGATCGAAACATCGACCCACGAAATGCGCGGCGCGGAGGCACTTCTGCGCTGGCACAGCGAGAGTCTGGGTGTCGTTTCACCAACCGAATTCATCCCGTTGGCAGAGCGTAGCGGATTGATTACCGAAATCGGCGAATGGGTGATCAATGAAGCTGTTCGTCAATGGCGCGAGTGGTTTCCTGACACCATGACCAGTCCGGTCATTTCCGTGAATGTCTCGCCCAGACAATTGAATGACACCAATTTTCTACAACGACTTATGCACACACTTGACACCCATCGGTTTCAACCGTCAAACCTCGAGCTTGAGATCACCGAAAGCATGATGCTGGATGACATGCACAAAGTGATCGAGATTCTCACGCAAATCCGCAAACTCGGCGTCAGATTGTCGATTGACGACTTCGGTACTGGCTATTCATCGCTGAGCTACCTGAGCCGGCTACCTGTCGACACAGTCAAGATAGACCGCGCCTTCATTCTGCCCATGCTGGAATCAACAGAAAAGCGAACGCTGGTCAGAAACCTGATCAGGCTTGGACACGATCTGGGTATGCAACTGGTGGCTGAAGGTGTCGAGACCGGTGAGCAGTTGACGGTACTCAGGGAGTTCGAGTGCGATCTGATACAGGGCTACTATTTCAGCCCACCTGTGTCGACTGCCGAATTCATCGAAAAAACCAGTGCGCTTACCACACCGTTGACAATCGGCGAACGCCGATTGTCTGTCAACTCAGGATAGCCAGACTACCTCCGGGCTGCTACCGAAGAGCCTGTTGTGGCGCTTGGCAATGACAACCAGGAGATCACTACAATGACACGATTCCTTGCACTACTGCTGATTTTCCTCGGCAGCATCTCTCCGGTACTTGCGACCGAGTACACCTTCGGAATCGTGCCACAGCAGTCTTCGACAAAACTGGCTCAACTGTGGACACCAATACTGCAGAAACTCAGTCAACAGACCGGCATGGACATACGCTTTGCAACGGCCAAGGATATTCCGACTTTCGAGCAGCGACTCGCAGCCGGTGAGTACGATTTTGCCTACATGAACCCCTATCACTTCACGGTGTTCAACGAGGCGCCGGGCTACGTTGCGATGGCTCACCAGAGTGACAAGCGTATCAAGGGCATCGTCGTCGTTCGGAAAGACAGTGACATCCGGGAACTGACAGACCTGGATGGACAGACGCTGGCTTTCCCCTCGCCGGCTGCCTTTGCAGCAACCATACTTCCCATCGCCAACATGGAGAAGATCGGCATGAGCATCGAACCTCGATATGTCTCTTCGCACGATTCGGTCTACATGGCAGTCTCACGAGGCCTGTTGCCTGCGGGAGGTGGAATCGTCAGAACCTTCAACAACACGGATCCTGCCATCAAGGCATCATTGAGAATACTCTGGACGTCCGCAGGCTACACGCCTCACGCCTTCGCAGCGCATCCTGACGTCGCAATCACCGAAAGGGAAAAACTCACCAGAGCACTCGTTGATTTCGCCAATACGGAGGACGGTGCTCGCCTGCTGGCTGACATGGGCTTCGCCGGTATTCAGTTGGCAGAGGACAACAGTTGGAATGATGTTCGAGATCTCGGCATTCGGAAACTCGAATCGCACAATGACAAACTTGCCGAACAGGATCAGTAAGGGCCCAAGTGCTCACCCATTGCCATGTCCATCCGGCTGAAAACGGTTCTCGGCGTAGCGCTCATAGAGGCGATACTGCTTGCATTACTTGTCTACACGACAATGAAATACATGCACGAGAATCTGGAAGAGGCATTGATCAAGCGCGCCGATACCACTGCGATGCTGTTTTCATCCACGGCAAAGGATCCAGTACTGGCCTATGATCTGGCCTCCCTGGAGACCTTCAGTGCGGAGCTTGCAGGTAATGTCGATATCGTCCATGTTCGCACACGAAGTCCTGACGGCTTCCTGTTGGCGAGTGCAGGTGACTCGGCAACCGTGGACGAGCCGTTCATCGAGGATCATGGTCTGGAGTCCGTGGTTGACGGCGTGTATGACGTCTCGGCACCGATTGCAGTCAGTGGCGTCGAATACGGTCGCGTCGAGATCGGCTTCGACATTGCCAGCATTGAAGACAGCCTGGCCGAATCGAGGCAATTGTCCACGCTGATTGCCGTGGTCGAAATGGTATTGGTCGCCATCTTCTCCTTCGCACTCGGGACTTATCTGACACGCCAGTTGAAAGTGCTGCGTCAGGCGGCGCGAAGAGTATCGCGAGGCGACTATTCTCTGATCCCGAAAGTCGATAGCGGCGATGAGGTCGGTGATGTCGCCCTGGCCTTCAATCAGATGGCAAGCGTCCTGAAGGAATCCCGCCAGACCAGGGACCGCTATGAGAGTGAGCTTGTGGAGCTCAATCAGACACTGGAACAGCGTGTCCTCAGAAGGACCGAGCAGATCAATGCGCAATATGAAGAGCTGAAAATCGCGCATCAACAACTGGCCGACGCACAAGCCAAACTGCTGCAGGCAGAAAAGCTGGCGTCCATTGGTCAATTGTCAGCCGGTATCGCGCATGAAATAAACAATCCCATTTCCTTCGTCAACAGCAATGCACACTCCTTGGCGAAGTACATCGCCGTCTATCAGAAATTGCTGGCCATGTACCGAAGCGTATCCATGGCAGATACTGAAGCGGCAGCAGCGATCAGGGACCGCATTGCCGCATTCGAGGCTGCCGAGGATATCGACTTCGTGACCGAAGACATTGACACACTGATTACCGATACGATTGAAGGGGCCGTGAGAGTACAGGAGATCGTCAAGGGACTGCGTGATTTCTCGCATACCAATCACGACACGAAAATGCCCTGTGATGTCATCGAATGTACCGAATCCACACTGCGGATTCTTACCGCCGAATTGAAAACCCGTTGCGAGGTCCGAACAGCATTCAAGCCGATTCCGCCGGTTCTTGCCAATCGTGGAGAACTGAATCAGGTCATCATGAATCTGCTGGTCAATGCGGGACAGTCAATGAGCGATTTCGGTGAGGTTCTGGTGAGCACAGACGTTCTGGATGAACAGGTAGTACTCTCCATCACGGACAACGGCCGGGGCATTGAACCCGAAAACATCGGCAAGCTGTTCGACCCCTTCTACACTACCAAGCCTGTCGGGGAAGGTACGGGGCTGGGTCTTTCCATTTCCTACGGCATCATCACCGATCACGATGGGACAATTGTCGTCGAGAGCAATCCGGGACAAGGCAGCACATTCAAAATATACCTGCCGATACTGAAATCCGATCCAGCGGCTGAAGCGGCCTGATTGCCCATGAACGATCACTGACGCAAACACCCTCCACCTGGTGACGAACCGTCGCCATTGCCTGTACAAGCAGGGATTCGAACGCCGGGGCTGCTGATGATCAGCGTTTCTGCAACGGTGCTGTGCGCGATCCAGCAGCTACGTCGTCACGTGGCAGCGTCGCACCATGAAAGAACCAACCGCCCCACTTTGTTGCATTATCGACTGCACGTGCTTGCATTGTCGAATGCTGGATCAAACCGATGACTCTCCTTGCCGGTCATTCAGAAACAGCCATCCTGAACAGGGTCGAAATCATTACGCCAGAAGTATTGATTTATTATTGATACAGTGATCTGATAACCACCGGATCCTGAGTCGTTCGAGCTCATTGCCATTCTCAGGGCCTGAACCCATTCAAAAAGGAGATTTGCATGAGCAGTCATGAACGTCAGGGAAATCCTCCCAGTCTTCGACTGGCACTGATTTCGCTGTTTTCGTTGATCATCGGTATTGGCATATCGATTGCCATTTTCGGTCTCGCCCCTCACTTACCCATGCTGTTCGGGGTCACCGTTGCCAGCATAGTGGCACTGTATTGCGGCTACAACTGGAATGCCATTCAGAACGGCATGATTACCGGGATCACCCACGCGCTGGGATCCATCATCATTCTCTTGCTGGTCGGCATTCTCATCGGCACCTGGATACTGGGTGGGGTCGTGCCAACGCTGGTTTATTATGGTCTGCAGATATTTTCACCATCGGTATTTCTGCTGGTCTGTGCCGTCATCTGTGCTATCGCCTCTTCCGCAACCGGCACGAGCTGGGGCACAACCGGCACCATCGGCGTCGCCCTGATGGGAGTCGGTGCCGGACTGGGAATACCGCTTCCCTGGGTGGCAGGAGCTGTCCTTTCCGGAGCCTATTTCGGTGACAAGATGTCACCATTATCCGATACGACCAACATGGCGCCTGCAATGGTAGGGGTCGACCTCTATGTCCATATTCGTCACATGGCCAGCACAACGGGCCTGGCATTCGCTATCTCTCTGATCATCTATGCCGTGGTGGGCATGATCTACACTCCGGAAACCACGGATACATCACGCATAAACAGCATACTGGACATGCTGCAATCGACGTTCGTCATACACCCATTGCTGCTCGTCCCGCCGTTTCTCGTCATGATCCTGAGTTTCCGCAAGATTCCGGCAGTACCAGGCATCGCCATTGGCGCCATCGCGGGACTCGTCTGCGCCATGATGGTTCAAGGCGCCGACTATGCAACCACCATGAGCGCCGCCATGTCCGGCTACGTTGCCGAAACAGGCAATGCCGATGTTGATTCCCTGCTCAGTCGTGGCGGGCTGGAATCAATGACATACACGGTCAGCCTGATAATCGTGGCCATGATGTTTGGCGGCGTCATGCAGGCCACCGGACAGATTCAGGTCATTGCAAACGCGATCCTGTCATATGCGCGTTCCACCGGATCGTTGATTCTGACAACCGCACTCACGGCAATCGGCTCCAATTTCCTGTTGTGTGACCAATACATGTCATTGGTCATGACAGGAAGAATGTACGGAACAGCCTACCGTGATCAAGGTCTTGCCCCCGAGAACCTGTCGCGTGTCACCGAGGATGCTGGCACAGTTGTCGATCCTCTCGTGCCATGGGGTTCAGGTGGCGCCTATCAATCGGCCACTCTGGGAGTCCCCACCATTCTGTATGCTCCCTTCGCCGTTTTCTGCTGGATCTCACCTCTGGTCACGATATTGTTCGGCTATACGGGCTGGACCATCAAGCCACTCGAGGAGCCCTCCGTCACGCCAGTCAACGAACTGACTGCCGAAGCGGTTTCCAGCACATCCACCGTTCCCTCGGAGAAACCGAAGGTGGCGGAACCGGTGTAGTCAGCGTCAGGCCGACCCACGGTCGGCCTGCACGACGTCCTGACCTTTCCTGTTCTTGAAGATACAGTGCCAGCACACCGATGCCCCGATGATGTACCGGAAAGCCACATTCGCTAAAGCATGGCTGTAATTGACATGCAATGACAGCGATGTAGAAGCGGCGCCTTCCGGAGCCCCGGGGTTCGTCAGACTGATGGAGCCCGGACCTCCGGCTTATCGTGGATTCAGCGATTCAGCGCCAGCTGATGGCCTTACCGCTCAGGAAAAAGCGAGCCGTTGCAATGAACGCCGCCAGATTGAGTTGGGTGAATATCTTGATCATGGTGAAGACTTTATTGCCCGTGCCTGGCAGGTCAGCAAAGCTTGCGGCAGCAGCTGCATAGAATGCCAACTGACTGTAGAACATCAGCTCCAGAAACAGCCCATCTCCGAACCATGCCGACAAGAAGGCGATGATCAACGCATAGGGCACCAGCAGTCGGAAAAACTTGTGAGACAGAAATTGCCACCACACCGGATTGCGCGCAGGGTTGAAAAGCCATGAATGAGTCTGGAATGATTGCCAGTTGCCCGCCAGATTTCTGACCTTTCGCCGAAACTCCTGCTTGATATCATCTGCCGCCTCGTCGAAGGCGTAGGCACCCGGTACGAACAGCGTCCTCTTGCCCTTTTTCAACTGCTCTACCGGCGTATTGAAATCATCCAGCAGAGTTCCCACCGCATTGGGCGTGAAGTCTGCCCGACGAACGGCGTACAGGGCACCGGTGGCACCCGTGGTGGAAAACAGGCGACTCTCGTTATCCCGAATCCATTTTTCATATCGCCAGTACAGTCCGAAGTTTGCCGCTTCCAGACTACCGTCTTCCGACAGAACCAGTTCGCCACTGACGGCACCAATCTGCTCATGCGAAAAGTAGGGAACCAGCTTCCTGATGGCATTTTCCGACACGGGTTGACGGGCATCCATGAACAGGATGATGTCATGACTGGCCATGGACACACCTGCGTTCAGAGCACCACATTTTCCGAGCGCTGATTCCAGATGTCTGACATGTCGTCTCGGATGGCCGTCGAATGCCTCCTGCAGTAGCGCATGAGTACCATCTGTCGAACCATCGGAAACGATGATCCACTCCACCAGCTCGGCTGGATAATCCAGCGCCTCCAGGCTGGTCAGCTTGGTCGGAAGGTTCTTCGCTTCATTGTGTGCCGCGATCACGATACTGACGGTTGGCCAGTCAGTCGGCGTGACTATCGACGGCAGTGACTTCCCCTTTGCCCTCAGATGTAGAAAAAGCGGGAATAGCGCATACGTGTATACGACAAACAAGGCGGAAACCAGAAACAGAATGGTCATGAGAATATCTGCGCCACGTCTGCCTAACGGCTGGATGCCAGTTTCAGGGAGTATTCGCTGAGTTTCGTGTACTCACTGTACAGGGAACGCATTTCCGATTCGCTCATGTAATCGGCAGTCAGAGACGACAAGGGTTCCGATACGTGTTCATTGCCGAACTCATCGGAATGCAGAACGATATAGCGCCCATCATCGGAATAGAATGCATGAGGCAGTTCCTGTTGACTGACCAGTATCTCGAAGAGTCTCTCACCGGGTCGCATACCGACGATCTCGGGCTTACCTCCATCCCCGAATTCAGCAGACAACTGGATGGCAAGGTCGAGCATACCTACCGATTTCATGCGACTGCAGAGCACGAAGGGACGAGTGGAATTTTCAGCGTGATCGATACTCTGACGAATGAGAAGCGCTGCTTCGTCACTGGTGAACATCAGTCGATTCATGCGTGAATCGGTCAGTTTCAGCGATTCACCTTTCCGGGCGCTGTCGATCCAGAACGGTATGACTGATCCATTTGAACAGGCGACATTGGCAAATCGTGTGCAGACAAACCGGGTTTTCTCATTGTAGTGTTCAAGAAACATCTGCTCCATGATCTTCTTTGAATATCCATAGATGTTCTCAGGCTGACAGGCCTTGTCGGTGCTGATACCGACCACGATAGGCACCTCGGCACGCACACTCGCCTTGATGATGTTCAAGCTGCCCGATATGTTGATTTCAGTTGTACGAGAAGGATTCAGCTCGGCAAAGTTCACATGCTTCAGGGCCGCCGCATGTATGACGATATCGGGTTTCACCTTCAGGAAGATCGTGGTCAGGTGATCCAGGTCCTGAATGTCGGATACGTAAGAATGAACGTCGGGAAAGACGTTCTTGAGCTTTTCGATATAGGACTCATTGCGACTGACATTGAAGAACTGGAACTCGTCTCGGTACTGCTTGATGAATGCCTGACCGACCGTGCCTGAACCACCGGTGATGAGTACCTTGCGTCGGTAATCGGAAACTGTGCTGTCGGACATCAATCGGCCTCCTGTATTCGCGTTTCATGCCTGTTACATGAATATCCACGAGAACGCCATGTCACTGCAATACCGTAATTCCGTCGAATGAACACGATAAAATCGAACCGACCATGCTGCAGCGCAGCATTCAGTGAAAGATCGTGAATATTCTCGAAAAGTGATTCCTGTCGATTGACAATCCCCACTGATTCAACCGATGTAAAAAGTCTGTTTTACTACTGGACAATACAACAGTGGATTGCACCCGATGACCCTGTAAACATCAATCTCTCCGCCCCATTACGCGTATTCCCCCGTTTCCAGACGGAGTGGTGTGCACAGCGTCAACCGCCCTACTCTCTCCGGAACCTGTATCCAACGATGAAAGCGAACCCCGTGCAGGCCATTACCGCTCCCACGTATTACCAGATTGCAACACATTTGCACTGCGTTTTGTCCGCGGATATCGAGCCATGGAACTTCGCTCCCTGCTCTGAACTTGACAAGGATTCCAACGAACCTTCAACGATCCGCAGACTACAGCCTTGCACACGATTCGAGACCGGCCATCAGTGCCATGGCTGCATATTGATCAGCGTACCTGGCAATGACACACCTGTGTGAATTCCTCTTCAACAACAGGATTCGGTTTCGGAGCAGCGAACGATGCAAGACACCGTCAGGCATTCCAACGAACAGAGATCGTCAGTCAGGGCTCGCCCGTTTACTCGAAATGGAACACGCAGTATCGGCTATCATGAACAGAGAAATCGAATCCATCGATTGCCCGACTTCCGTTGAGATACCGGTTACGGACAAGACATCAATGACTGAAAACCAGAAACGCGAAAGGATCATCGAACTGTGTCTGCAGATGAACTCCTCCGGACTGAACCAGGGAACCTCTGGCAATATCAGCGCACGTCACAAGGCGTCGATGCTGATCACACCCAGCGGCATTGCTTACGAAAGGCTGCTACCCGACGATATCGCGCGCGTATCGCTGGAACATGCGGACCTGCGTTGGGAGGGGCCGTTCAAACCCTCGTCGGAATGGCACTTTCACAAGGCCATACTCAGGGAGAAACCGGAAATCGATGCAGTCGTGCACACACACTCGACCTTCGCGACCGTACTATCCATTTCGCGTTCGAGCATCCCCGCCTGTCATTACATGATTGCGGCCTTTGGAGGAAACTCGGTCCGATGTGCAGACTATCAAACGTTTGGCTCACCGGAGTTGTCCGAAGCTGTTCTGCAGGCCATGCAAGGACGCAGCGCCTGCCTGCTGGCCAATCATGGCATGATCGCCGCTGGCAAGGATCTGAACAACGCCATGTGGGCAGCGGTCGAGCTGGAGACTCTGGCGAAGCAGTTCTACTACGCTCGACTGGCTGGAACCATGACCTTGCTGTCCGATGACGAAATGAGCGAGGTCATGGACAAGTTCAGAGACTACGGACAGAAAGAAAGATAATCTGCCAGGAACTTCACACCCGAATGAAATTCAGAGCGTCGACGAATACCGAAAATTCGCTCGCAGTTCATCAAGCTATCCCTTCCAGCAGCAGGCGTGCCGTGGTTGAACAGCAGGCAAAATGCGTGACGTAGCCACCGGCTATCGCGGCCCGAGCTGCGGATGCTCTCTCCGGCTCTGCGCAGACCAGCAGACCCAGCTCCTTTTCTCGCATCTGCTCCAGCGTCACACCAATCATCCTGTCTTCGCTGGGTATGGCCATCGCGTTGCCATCGATGTCGATAAGTCGTCCACAGATGACGCCTACCGCACCCTTGCGCCGATATCCAGCGATCTCCTTCGGTGAAATAATCCCCGTTCGCACGATATGACTATCGTCGAAACAGGTACCTGCAGCGAATATGACCTTTGAGCAGTCTGCTACCCGTTGCAACTGCTCTGCGACCACCGGCTCGGCGATCAGTTGCCGGCACAGCGCCGAGTTGGACAATAACAGTGGCACGTGCAGGTTGATGCATTGTGCGCCAAAGCGCTGTGCCAGAGTTGCAGAGCAATTTTCTGCAGCAAACCCCAGTGCCGAAGGTCGAGACCCCACCAGTTGAACGATGACGAGTTCTTCCAGCGTCAGTCTGGGTGCAATCTCGGACAGACGGTATATCGTCTCACCCCAGGCTACTCCCAACATGTCACCACTGTCCAACAGCTGTGGTAACCAGTCCGAAGCAGCCCTGACCACTCTTTCGAAGGAACGCTGCGATGATGCTTCGTCTGCTGGTATTACCAGGGCCTGAGTCAGGTCGAAGGCGTGACGCAATTCAGCAGCCAACTGGTTGTACAGGAACACATTGCTGTCCAACGTCACTCGTACGAAATCACGCCGCCGGGATTCTGCGAGATAATTGACCACCGAGGCACGACTGACACCCAGCTTCGTTGCGATTGCGCTCTGATTCAAACCCTCATGGTAGTAGCACCACGCGGCCTCCACAATGGCATCATCCTGACGAGACATGCGCCCGCCTGCATCGGTTCCGGGCTTGGCAGTGGTTGACGTTGTCGGGCTCATGCGTGCCTACTCGTTTTGCGCGTGTTCCGGAAACAGCTCTGCAAGCCCTTCTGCCGAGGCCGCACAGATACCTCGCTCGGTGATGAGCCCTGTCACCAGCCTGTTCGGCGTGACATCGAAGGCCGGATTACCACCACGGGTAGTCTCCGGTGAAACCCGGACAGTTCGGATCATTCCGTCGCCATCCGTACCCTGTATGTGGGTAGTCTCTGACTCATCGCGTTCCTCGATGGGAATCTCCGCCACACCATCATCGATGCTCCAGTCTATGGTCGGTGATGGCAGAGCCACGTAGAATGGCACCTGATTATCCCGGGCAGCAAGCGCTTTCAGGTAAGTACCGATCTTGTTGCAGACATCACCGCGGCGCGTCGTGCGGTCCGTACCGGTAATCACCAGATCCACTTCGCCATGCTGCATCAGATGGCCGCCGGCATTGTCGGTCACATAGGTATGCGGAACGCCATGATTGCCCAACTCCCAGGCGGTTAGCGCCCCCTGGTTGCGAGGTCGTGTCTCATCCACCCAGACATGCAGGGCAATGCCTGCATCATGCGCGTGATACATGGGGCTGGTTGCGGTCCCCCAATCGACTGTTGCCAGCCAGCCGGCATTGCAATGAGTCAGCACCTGCACCGGCTCGCCCGTCGGTTTGCGCGCGGCAATCTCACGTATCAACGTCAGACCGTGTTCCCCGATACGCTTGTTGATGGCGACGTCCTCGTCGGCCAGCTCATGCGCCAGCTGCAATGCAACCCTTGCGCGATCAAAAATCGGAGTCTGCAACAGCACTTGTCGACAACGATCAAGCGCCCAACGCAGGTTCACCGCCGTGGGCCGCGTGTCATGCAACGCCTGCCGGGCAAGCTCCATGCCGCTGTCTGACGGATCCTGCATCATGGCATGTGCCATGCCATAAGCAGCAGTTGCACCAATCAGTGGTGCGCCGCGCACTCGCATCTGTGAAATGGCATTCAGGTAATCCTGAAGGGTTTCAACATCCTGAATCCGGAATTCATGGGGCAGCAGACGCTGGTCAATGATCTGCAGAACCTGGTGCTGCTCGTTCCACCACAAGGAGCGAAAATGCTGGTTGCCAATCTTCACAGGATGTTCCTCTGGTTGTAGTCTTCCGCCATGCTGATCAACGCGAATTCGTCAGGGAGCCTGTCTGCCTCGAGAATCAGTTGGGCCCCCATTTCCAGATTGCGTGCTTCCAGAGAAGCTCGTACCTCCACGTCTTCAATGACTTCGAAGTCCGCATTATGCGCCAGGGACAAACAGCGCCGGTGCATTTCAATACCACAGAAGCGCATTGCATCCCGGTTGATTTCCTCCAGCAGTTGTTCGCATGCCGGTGACGAATCATGGCCCTGATGCTCGAACAACGCGGCCGGAAACAGCATGCCCGTTCTTTCCGTGCCCCACAATCGCCTGAATTCGCTGCGAAATGATTGCAGACTCTCGCCAATGACGCTCAGAATCCATTGCTGATAGTCAACAAGATCTTCGGCACGATGAGCCGGTTGGCTGAAATAGGCCATCAGAAAGTTCGCCGTCACCATGCCCAGGTCAAAGCTCATGGGACCGTACTGCGCGAATTCGGGATCGATCACCTTCGATTCACGGTCGGTCGACATGATGGAACCCGAGTGCAAGTCACCGTGCAGCAACGTTTCGGTATTGGATGCGAATTTCATCAACATTCTCTGTACGCGGCACTTCAGTTCGACGTTGGCTCGCAGTGACGCAACTACCGGATCGAGCAGGCTGTTATGACTGTTCATTTCGGCGTTGAAGTAGGGATCGGTAAAAACCAGCGATTCCGTAATGGCAGGTATTTCCACATTGCCCGAGAACACCCCCACATCGGCCTTCTTCGCAGCACTGCTCATGCACAGTTCGGAACCGCGAAAGGCAGTTCTGGCACAGAACTCACCGACGAATCTGCCCAGCCCTTCCACACGCTCACCCATTATCAGCTTGTTCCGCAAGATCACGTGTGGCGTCAGATGCTCCATGACAATCAAGGCCTGCCTATCGTCAAAATGAAAGACTTCAGGAACGCAACCATGGCTGCGATTCGCCTGACGTGTCAGTGCGCAGTTCTCATAGTAGGCCCGGTACAGCGGCAACGGCCAACTGTCGCCGACCAGTCGTACATAGGGGAGGGCCTGCTTGACGATGACGCTGCCGGTGCTACCGGTGACGATGAACACCAGGTTCAGATTGCCGTCGCCAATCTCCTGCACCTGCCATTGACTGTAGTCGGGTCCGAGATGGCTGACCACAGGTTCCAGCTGCCCCAGACGTTCTGCCAGAGTTTCCGGCGTGAGTGGTTCATAAGCAACACGGTTCGACATAGAGGCTCCTCCAATCTCACTACCGACTATCCGATTTGTCAGAGAATTAGTCAATAGTCATTACATTTGACAAATGTACATTTTAGGCGAATAGTAAACTCGAAACGCTCGGATCAAAACTCATTACCATGCGCAAGACCGTTTGCAGATTGAAAGGAATCAACAAGTCCTTCGGTACAAACAATGTATTGCGTCGCATTGATCTGGATCTCATCGCCGGAGAAATCATCGTCTTGATGGGGGCCAACGGTGCCGGCAAGTCCACGCTTGTGAAGCTGATTTGTGGTTACCACCGGCTGGACTCGGGCTCGATGGAACTGAATGGTAAAGACTACCGCCCGATGGACCCGGCCGCTGCCATTGCCTCGGGAATCGTGACCGTCCACCAGTCCATCGACGATGGCGTGGTACCGGATCTGGACATAGCAACCAACCTGATGCTCGATCATCTGACTCGACCCGATGCGAGCCTGTGGACAAGGGATCGGCAACTGAGACAGCAAGCCGCCAGGGTGGCACAGAGCATGGGAATCACGACAGATGTTCGCACCCGGGTAGCGGACCTCGGAGTCGCCGACCGACAGATGATCGCCATCGCTCGCGCCATGGCACGCTCCCCTGACGTGTTGATTCTCGATGAACCCACTTCATCGCTATCGGCCACCGAAGCAGACCGACTCTTCACTCTGCTGGACAGCTTGCGCGCCAAGGGCGTGGCCATACTCTACATTTCCCACCGCATGTCGGATATTCGCAGAGTGGCCGATCGCATCGTCTGCATGCGTGATGGTGCGATATCCGGAGTATTCGATCAGCAGCCTCTGGACTATGACAGTGCCGTCACGTCGATGCTCGGGCATGCGATGACCGATGTAGACATCAGCCCTGTCACCGGCATCAAGCCGGTACTGAACATTCGCGGCCTCAAGCTGGGCAAGCACAGCGCCCCCATCAATCTGGTGGCACACGACGGTGAAGTCATTGCCATGACCGGGCTGCTCGGCAGTGGCAAGAGTGCCCTGGCCGAGATACTGTTTGGCTTGCGCCCTGCCCACGGCGGCAACATGTTCATCGACGGAGAACCCTATGCTCCCGCCAATGCCAGCGACGCAGTCAATTCGGGTGTGCACATGTCACCCAAGGACCGATCACTGAATGCCGTCATTCCCACCTTCAATATCACTGACAACATTTGCCTGCCATTTCTGCGTTCATTCTGCCAACTGGGCTTGCTGCGCGGTTACAGACAACGACAAACCGCCGATCGAATGATCAGTCAGATGGGTGTGGTTTGTCAGTCGGCGAAAGATGGCATCAATACCCTCTCGGGAGGAAATCAGCAAAAAGTCATGATAGGTCGCTGGCTGGTCGAGCCGTGTCGCTTGCTATTGCTGGATGAACCCTTTCAGGGTGTGGATATCGGCGCGCGGCGAGACATAGGCAGACATATCAGAGCATCGGCAAACGGCCGTGCGACCATCGTGTTCGTCGCCGAGATCGATGAAGCTCTCGAGATTGCGGATCGAATCGTGGTGTTGCACGAAAGCCAGATCGTCGGTGAACACATCAATAACGACATAAACCTCAACACTTTGATCGCACAGGTATCCGGCGCGATGAATTCTGCCTCCATGTCCGCAGCATCATGAAAAACGATCGCTTTCTCGACTTTGCAATCCGCTATGGATTCCTGCTACTGCTGGTTTTGCTCATCGTCTATTTCAGTGTGGCAGCGACAGGATTCGCCTCGCCACGTTCGGCGGCTTTCATCCTTCAATCGGTCGCCATTACCGGGATTCTGGCCCTGGGCGTGACCTGCACGCTGGTGGTTGATGGTTTCGATCTGTCCATCGGTTCAGTTGCCACCACCGCTCTCATGCTGTCGGCCTACGCCATGGTGATTCTGAAGCTCTCCGCTGTGGTTGCAGTACTGCTGTGCCTTGGCATGGGAGCGCTGGTTGGCTTGATCAACGGATTGCTCATCGTCAAGTTTCGAGTGCCGGATCTGCTGGCAACGCTTGGCATGATGTTTCTGCTCATAGGCCTGCAACGGATACCTACACAAGGCAATTCCATTTCTGCCGGTATGCGATTGCCTGATGGCACGACCGCAGAAGGGACATTTTCAGCCGCCTTTCTGTGGCTTGGCCGACACCGCTTCGATCTGTTTCTGGAGCGACTTGTACCTGTGCCGGTCGTCATTTTTCTGCTGATTGCCGTGGGCATCTGGATCTTTCTCGGCTTCACGCGACACGGTCGACTGATGTATGCCATCGGTTCCAATGAGCGAGCAGCATCGCTGGTTGGAGCAAACGTCAACCGCTACAGGATCGTGGCCTACATGATCTCGGGTGTTACCGCCTCCATAGGAGGAATTCTGCTGGCAGCACGGCTCGGCCGAGGCGATATCGCCAGCGGCAACAATCTGCTTCTGGACAGTGTTGCAGCAGCACTCATCGGTTTCGCCGTCCTCGGAGCAGCACGGCCCAATGCATTTGGTACGGCCATCGGCGCCTTGTTCGTCGGCATTCTCCTGCAAGGCCTGACCATGATGAATGCACCCTACTACACCCAGGATTTCGTCAAAGGGGCCATTCTGGTAGCAGCTCTTGTTTTCACCTTCTACCTCAGCTCTCGCCAAAGCGTGGGTGGAAAATCTCATAACAATACTTGATGAGGATCTTGACAATGTTGCGACGAAAACTACTCAAATATTCAGCGTTGACTACCAGCCTGATCGTTGGACTGTCAGGCACCGTGTCGGCAGCCGACATGCCAGCTCCACTGGATAATGCCGGAGACGTGAAAATCGCGCTGGTCCGCTACCTTTCCACTGGAGACTTCTTCCAGTCCTACCTGTCGGGCGTCGAAACCCAGGCAGCAGCCATCGGTCTGGACCTACGAATCTTCGACAGTCGTCAGGATGCTGCACTACAGGCTGACATGGTTGACCAGGCCATTGCTCTGGGTGTCGATGGCATCATCATTCAGCACGGACTGACCGAATCCATGAAGGAAGCCGCACAGCGCGCCGTGGACGCAGGAATCAAGGTGGTGGCCTTTGATGTCAACGTGGAGAACGAGGCCATTCCACAGATCGAACAATCCGATTATCTGCTGGGAAAAATGGCACTGGATCAAGCCATTGCGGATAACGGCGACAGCTTTACCGCCGGTTATGTCTATGTACCCGGCATCGCACCGCTTGATCGGCGGGATGTAGCCTGGCAGGAAACCAAGGAAGCCAACCCCGGCATAACGGAAGCTGCAGCATTTGGCACACTGGATAACCCCATAGCGAATTCCGTGGCAAATCAGGCGCGCTCGGTCTTGCAGGCGAACCCGATGATCAATGTCGTGTTTGCACCGTACGACGAATTTGCCAAAGGCGTGAAGATCGCCGTGGATGAAGCAGGTCTGACAGATGACATCGACATCTACTCTGCCGATGTATCAACCGCCGACATCTCTGCCATGCGCGAGCCCGGCTCTGCCTGGGTAGCGACCGTTGCCACCAACCCATCGGTCGTGGGGGAAGTATCCGTACGAACACTGGCACTGTTGCTCGCTGGCGAGGACCCGGGAGCGAGTGTCATCGTGCCGCCCACGCTGATCACACAGGATTTCCTGAACGACAATGACATCAACAACATGGATGAACTGGGTGCAAACATGCCTCAGTTCCGCCATGCTGACGTGGCCATGAGTGACTGGATGCCATTGCCAGCCAGATGATTCCCTCGCGACCAACAAGTGAATGAGAGGAAGGGGGGTGTCGCCAGCGGAAGGCGCATCACCCTTTCTTTCGTCAGATCGTCCGACACGCATTCAGCATCCTGCCGTCAAAAGTGTTCGCCGATGACTGGTGGTCGAGTTCGCATCGCCGTGCGCCGCTGTCGCGAAAAACTGAACCGGTAGATCAGCTCCTTGCCACTTCAGCCCCCGGAACTGACTTCCTGAAATCTCGTTTTGTCGACCTTCAGGTAGGCCACACCTTCGTCCACTGCAATCACGACTTCTTCCACACCGGGGATGGATTCCAGCTCGACCATCAGGCCCTTGCCGCGGCTGCGTTCCTCCGTACTCAGCGCGCGGCGATGGGTCGTCATTTTCCTGGGTGGCTGAAAACCGCGTAACACCAGCCCCCATACCAGACACAACAAGGCCACGACAGCGAACAGTCCGGACTGTCCAACCAGCCCATACAACCAGCCGGCACCTGCGCCGCCTGCAAACGCCCCCAGGAACTGGCTGGTACTGTAGATGCCCATGGCACTGCCCTTGGCCGCAGCCGGCGCCAGGCGTGAGACCAGTGAAGGCAACAAGGCCTCCAGTGTATTCATGAAGCAGAAGAAAGTGGTGATGCCGATGAACAGCCAGACGGCCCCCGCATCGAAGCCGAGCAGCTGCGGACCGGCGAACAGCATCTGGGTCAGCGTCAAACCTGCGACACAGAGCAGCAGTACCGCCCTCATGGCCTTGCGCTCCCCCCAGATGATCAATGGAATCATGACACCGAAAGCGACGAGCACCGCTGGCAGATAAACCAGCCATTGTTTCTCCGAAGCTATGCCTGCATCCCGCAAGCCCAGTGGCACGGCAAAGAAGACGGCGGTGATGATCAGGTGCAGCATGAAAATGCTCATATCCAGCCGCAACAGCTGTCGGTGACCCAGCAAACGCTTCATGGTTGCCAGGTTGGCTCCGGTATCGGCACTGTACTGGCATCGCTCGGGTGTGGGTACCAGCGTGTGCAGAATGATGATGGCCAGCACAGCCGAGGCTGCCGTGAGCCAGAACAGACCATCCAGGGAAAACCAGCCAATCAGTACCGGACCGAGAATCAGCGCCAGAATGAAGGCAAAGCCGATGCTGGCCCCCATGCTCGCCATGACCTTGGTGCGCTGTTCATCGCGCGTCAGATCCGCCGCCAGAGCCATCAACGCCGCCGCAATGGCCCCGGCTCCTTGCAGGGCACGCCCCACGATGACACCATGAATGGAATCGGAAGTGGCAGCCACGATACTGCCCGCGGCCAGCAGCAGCAGACCCAGAGTGATAACCTTCTTGCGCCCGATCCGGTCACTGAGCATGCCGAACGGAATCTGCAGGCAGGCCTGCAACAGTCCATAAATGCCGATGGCCAGACCGATCAGCAGCGGGGTGCTACCGCTGTAATGGTCACCAAACAGGCTGAATACCGGCAGAACGATGAACAGGCCGATCATTCTGACCATGTAGATCAGTGACAGTGACCAGGTTGCCCGCCGCTCACGGGGCAGCAAAGCCGACGAGGATGTAGAGTTTGTCTGGTTCAAGTGGCCCGGCAGGAGCAGCGTTTCAAGCGATGTATAGTATCAGGCGCAACGTCAATCGGGCAGCTGCCCTACCGCCAATCTCAAGCCCGACAGAAACCCAGTGATGGACACCATCCGTATCCGGGGTGCTCGCACCCACAATCTCAAGAACATCGACGTGGATCTGCCCCGGGATGCCCTGATCGTCATCACCGGTCTGTCCGGCAGTGGCAAGTCCTCGCTGGCCTTCGATACCCTGTTTGCCGAGGGTCAGCGTCGTTACGTCGAGTCGCTGTCCGCCTACGCCCGCCAATTCCTGTCGGTCATGGACAAACCTGACGTCGACCTGATCGACGGTCTGTCGCCGGCAATCTCCATCGAGCAGAAATCCACCTCCCACAATCCGCGCTCCACAGTGGGTACCATCACGGAAATCTACGATTATCTGCGCCTGCTCTATGCGCGGGCCGGCACCCCTACCTGCCCTCGGCACGGTGAGGTACTCGAAGCACAGACCCTGAGCCAGATGGTGGACCAGGTCATGAGCATGAACACCGGCACGGCACTGGCCCTGCTGGCCCCGGTGATCCGCGATCGCAAGGGTGATCACGCCCCGCTGATCGAACGCCTGCGTGCCCAGGGCTATCTGCGCGCCCGCATCGATGGCGTGATTACCGAACTCGAAGGTGAAATCAGCCTGCCGGCGAAACGCAAGCACACGATCGAAGTGGTCGTTGACCGCTTCAAGGTGCGGGATGATCTGCGCCTGCGGCTGGCAGAGTCCTTCGAAACGGCGACGACTCTGGGCGAAGGCAATGCGATCGTGACCCTGCTCAGTGGTGAAGGCGAAGATATGGTCTTCTCGACCCGCTTCGCCTGCAGCCAGTGCGGTTACTCACTGCCGGAGCTGGAGCCGCGTGCCTTTTCCTTCAACAGCCCTCACGGTGCCTGCCCCGGCTGCGACGGGCTGGGCCTGAGCCAGTTCTTCGATCCGGACACCATCATCGCCGACGCCTCGGTCAGCCTGGCCGGCGGCGCCATTCGCGGCTGGGACAAGCGCAACACCTACTACTTCCAGATGATCAAGTCGCTGGCACGTCATTACGATTTCGACGTCGATACGGTGTTTGACGAATTGCCGGAGGCGATACGAGAGATCATCATGAACGGGTCGGGCAGTGAAGAGATCACCTTCACTTACCAGAGCGAGAAAGGCCAGGCAAGTTATGAATCGAAACGCCCCTTCGAAGGTATCATTCCGAACCTGAATCGACGGTACAAGGACACCGAATCCAACGCCGTGCGTGAAGAACTGGGCAAGCTGCTCAGTTCTCGCATCTGCCCCGACTGCAAGGGAGCCAGACTCAATGAAGCCGCACGCCATGTGCTGGTCGATGGACACAACCTGCCCGACATCGTCAGACATTCCATTGGCGAGACCCGCACACTGATCGACTCACTGGCACTGACTGGCCAGCGCCGCGAGATTGCCGACAAGATCACCAACGAGATCCTGCAGCGGCTCGACTTTCTGGTCAATGTCGGCCTGGATTATCTGTCGCTGGATCGCAGCGCCGATACACTTTCCGGAGGCGAGGCCCAGCGAATCCGTCTGGCCAGCCAGATCGGTGCCGGCCTGCAAGGCGTCATGTATGTGCTGGACGAGCCTTCCATCGGCCTGCATCAGCGTGACAACGACAAATTGCTGGGTACCCTGAAATACCTGCGTGATCTGGGTAATACCGTGATTGTGGTGGAGCATGACGAGGATGCCATCAGGGCTGCGGATCATGTGCTGGACATAGGCCCGGGCGCCGGTGTTCACGGCGGCACCATCGTCGCATCCGGCACCCCGGCACAGATCGTCAAGAGCGCAGCCTCCATTACCGGTCAGTACCTGTCGGGCAAGCGGCAAATCGACATCCCGGAACGCCGAAAACCCGGCAAGCAATTCATCAGCATCAGACAGGCTCGCGGCAACAATCTGAAGAATATCGATGTGAAGATCCCGACAGGCCTCTGCACCGTCATCACCGGGGTCTCGGGATCAGGCAAGTCCACGCTGATCAATGACACGCTGTACAAGCATGCCGCCAATCTGATCAACCATGCACGTCATACGCCTTCACCGGTCAAGAGCATCAGCGGCCTGAAGGTCTTCGACAAGATCGTTGACATCGACCAGAGTGCGATAGGCCGAACCCCGCGCAGCAACCCGGCCACCTACTCTGGCCTGTTCTCTCCCATTCGTGACCTGTTTGCCGGTACGCATGAAGCACGGTCTCGTGGATACAAGCCCGGGCGATTCAGTTTCAATGTCAAGGGGGGCCGCTGCGAGGCCTGCCAGGGTGACGGTCTGATCAAGGTCGAGATGCACTTCCTGCCTGATGTCTATGTCGCCTGCGATGTCTGCCAGGGCAAACGCTATGGCCGGGAAACGCTTGATATCCGCTACAAGGGACAGAACATTCACCAGGTGCTGTCCATGACCGTGGAGCAGGCGCATGAGTTCTTCGCTGCGGTCCCCGTTCTGCATCGCAAACTGGCCACCCTGATGGATGTGGGCCTTTCCTACATCACCCTCGGTCAGAACGCGACGACATTGTCCGGAGGAGAGGCGCAACGCATCAAGCTGGCTCGCGAACTGTCCAAACGAGACACCGGCAATACACTCTACATACTGGACGAGCCAACCACAGGCTTGCATTTCGAGGATGTCAGGGCATTGCTTGGCGTATTGCAACGCCTGCGTGACGCCGGCAATACCGTGATCATCATCGAACACAACCTGGACGTGATCAAGACCGCTGACTGGATCATCGACATGGGACCGGAAGGCGGACAGGGAGGCGGTAATGTCGTGGCTGCCGGTCCACCCGAAGACATCATGCGCTGCGAGGCATCCTACACCGGAGCCTACCTGAAACGACTGAAGGCAAGCCGATGAGAGACAGTCGCTGGAAAACGCTGATTCACCGTCTGGGCATGCGAACGGAAAACGCGCTTGGATACGTGTCCGGCCGTGCCCGTCAGAAGCTGCACCCTGAAATACCGATGCATATCATTGCCTATCGCGGCTTCGGTGTCCTGACAGACGACGGTTGGCGAGGCCGTCTCCAGGGGCGAGTTCTGCGCTACCGGCAACCCGCATTGCCGAGCCGATCCGAACTGTGGAACAACCTGCGCGCCAGCTACGCACGCTTTGGAACACGAGAATTGCCGGGAGTCAGCGTGACGGGCCAGGTCGGCGAACTCATGGCACGCACCACGACCGATGAAGAAGGCTACTTCCAGCTGAACTTCGATACCAGCAGTACCGGACCAACAGAGCTGACCCAGTCGGTAGAGCTCTCCCTGCCCGGCTATTCCAGCGTGCAGATAGACGGTGACCCGGTCATCAGCCTGCCCGCGCGTGATGCCCGATTCGGTGTCATCAGCGATGTCGATGACACATTGCTGCTGACCAAGGCCACGTCCCTGCGCGACATGATGAGACTGACACTGCTGGAATCCCCCAGTAGTCGCCTGGCCTTTGCCGGTGTTGCCGAGTTCTATCAGGCACTGCATGCCGGTCGTAACCCATTCTTCTATGTTTCCAGCAGCCCCTGGAATCTGTATGAATTCCTGAGCGACTTCATGCGGATCAACCAGATCGTGCCGGGACCGCTGATGCTGCGCGACTTCGGCATCGATGAGACCAAATTCATTGCCGGGTCCCATGGCGATCACAAACTGCAACAGATACGCACGGTACTGTCTCTCTACCCCGAACTGCCGTTCATTCTCGCCGGCGACAGTGGTCAGGATGATCCATCCATCTATGCCACCATTGCCGAAGAGTTTCCGGAACAGGTTCGCGCCATCTATATTCGTGACGTCGGCCATGCCTGGAAACGCGCATCGATCCAGCAGCTGATCAGTCAGCTGCGTGAGCGCGAAATAGACATGTTGCTGGTACCCGACACGCTCGCGGCTGCCACCCATGCGCATTCGCTTGAACTTCTGCCGTCAGACTCGCTGGCGTCCATTTCCCGTGCTGTCGAAGCCAGCACTCAGCCCTCCTGAACAGGCCCTCATCCACTTTGTCGGCAGATAGCCGAGTCGCGTAAACTGCCGCGCAAACCGATAATCGTTCAGACGGCCGCTACAGCCTGCTCTGCCCCTGCCTGCTCAGTCGGCAGCCAGTTCGAAACACACACGCGACCCTTCGCCCGGTCGACTCCACACAAGGGCTTCGCTGTCATGCAAGGTCAGAATGCGCTGCACGATGCCCAGACCCAGGCCACTGCCTCGCAATATGACCTTGCCACCCGGATCAGAACCTCCGCGCTCGATGTTCGGCGCACGATGATTGGCGGACTTGTCGGCCGTAGCAGAGACATCCCGGATGGCAGCGAGAGAACAGCCGGCCAGCGGGCGGGAAAAACCACAGCCCGAGTCTTCAATTTCGAATTGCACCATCGAGTCACCGCTGCGATCAAGTCTGATCGCCACCTGGCCGCCACGAGCGGTGTGTCGAATGGCGTTGGCCAACAGGTTTTCGATGACTCGCTGCAACAGGCCCATGTCAGCCATCACCCACAGTGACTTGTCCTTGCACAGCACGCTCACCTGCAGTGTGATCGAACGCTCCCGCGCCAGTGTCTCGAAATCCTGAGCCGTGTCAAAGACCAGCTCCGAGAAAGGAATCCTTTCCACATGCACGTCAATGTCACCGGAATCCAGTCGAGCCAACTCGAAAACCTGAGCGATCAGTCGCCACAAACGACCCCCTTGACGCTGTGCCAGCAACAGATAGTGTTGCCGCTCCTCATCACTCAGTGAATCGTGCTTGAGCAACAAGGTCTCGACGGCACCACTGAGACTGGTCAGCGGAGTTCGCAGGTCGTGAGAGACACTGGTCAGAAATTCCCGTCGGCGCCGATCCGCGCTATCCAGAAACTGATATTGCTGATCCAGTCGCTCAAGCATGGCGTGACAGGTGCTCTCCAGATCCTCCAGCTCGTTGCCGCGCTTGACGACAGTTGATCGGCCCACGACCGGGGAGCTATCGGCTGCCCGATCCGCTGCGAGCCGCCATTGTCCGAGTGAAGCCGTCATCGCTCGCAAGGGACGCGTCATCAGGAAGAAAAGGGCCATGCCTGCTACCAGTGCAAGTGCCAGTACGACAGCGAACATCGCCACGTTGTCCCGCAATGCATAACTGCCTGCCAGAGACTGCCAGAGTGAACTGTGTCGTTCTCCCCCGAGAACCGCATAGACATAGCCGCATGACTCACAGCCACTGTTCCCGGCCTGGCCACCAGAGACCGGATAAGCCGAGAAGACGCGCTGTTGACCAGGTACCGCCGGATTGTCTCCGTACAGAGGCAGGTGCGCTGTTCCTGCGACGAATCGCTGAATCGGTTCCAGGTCCACATGTCGCTGCACTGCATCAGGCTCGCCTGCGAGCGAGTCCAGTACTCGCCCTTGTCGATCCAGCAGGTAGACCTGCAGACTGGGATTGATGACCATGACATGGGCGGCCAGTTCACGCAGAGCCTGATGATCCGGCTCACCATCCACGAACAGCCGCTTCTGTGTGGCAATGTACATCGCCACCGGACGATTGAGCTCTTGCGTGAATTCTTCGAAATAGCGTTGCTGATTACGATTGGCAATGGCCAGAGTCAGCAGGCCCAGACAAAGCAGTATCGCCGTGAAAACCAGACACAGGCGAACAAACAGCGAGGACAGCATCGGTCAGCAATTGAATCGGTAGCCGACACCCCAGACCGTCAGGATATATCTCGGGTTTGCCGGGTCCGGTTCGATCTTGGCTCTTAACCGATTGATATGTGTATTGACGGTATGTTGGTAACCCTCGTACTGCGTCCCCCAGACGCTTTCCAGCAACTCGCGCCGCCTGAAGGTCTTGCCGGGCTGTGCAATGAACGCCGCCAGCAACCCGAATTCGCGACAAGTCAGCTCAACTGTATCGCCGGTCACGCTCACGGTCCGGGTGTTGGCATCCAGAATCAGGTCTCCAGCCACCAGAGCCTGTTGCTCGAGCCCTCTGTGACTGGTCTCCGAGCGTCGGAACAAGGCCCGCACACGTGCCACCAGTTCTGCCATGGAAAAGGGTTTGACGATATAGTCGTCCGCCCCGGCATCCAGGCCCTGTACTCTGTCAGCCTCGGTCCCACGGGCAGTGACCATCAGGATCGGAATGGCAGAATCGAGACGGCGGATCTGCCGTGCAATGACAACGCCATCGATACCCGGCAGACCCAGATCGAGGATGAGCATGTCCCACTGTTCCTGAAGCGCATACGTCAGAGCATCGACACCATCTGTGACATGCACGATCTCGGCCCCGTAATCGGACAGGTGTACCACCAGCAGAGCTGCGATGTCAGCATCATCTTCCACCAGCAGAATACGTCTGTTGACAGGCATGCCCGGGCTCCCCGATTGTGGCAGGGAGCCCGGACGTATCGGATCAGGAAGTCGATTCATGCCACTTGGAGCCGGAACCCGTTTTGAAGTTCACGGCTGCAGCTCACATTCAGGCGCGAAACCGACAGCGTTGAACAGTACCCATCAACGGGCATTGGTTGTCAGCTGGATATCACGCGATTCACCTTCTGATCCATTGGCGTCGATCGCGCTGACGGTATAGGTGTAATGAGTCCCTGCAGCGAGATTCTGATCGAAGAAGCTGAGACCATCCAGGGTGTCGAGCGTGACACCGTCGCGCGTTACTCGATACGCTGAAATAATGGAATTCGCTGCCTGAGCGGGCTCCCAGAACAACTCCAGAGCGGATGACGAATAGACAGCGCCGGACAGATTGCTCACGGCACTGACACCATTGCCGGTATCACTGCCATCCCCTGTTCGGGTAATGACAACACGAGCCACGGGATTCTGCCAACGATGAGTCGCGGCGTTGATGTCGCTGACACCACCCGTCTCATCCAGATCGCCCAGAACACCCGGATGTACGTGTACATAGCCTTCAGCCACGGTGTTGATGCCAGTTCCCCCGGTTCCGGTTCCAGTTGCGACGACCGGCGGTGGTGCCGGAAATCCGGGTACTCCAGGCGCACCTCCTCCCAGCAGCTCGTCATTGGCTTCCGTACCGGCATCGTAGCCGCGGGCGAACAGTGTGACAGTGCTGCCGGGCTGCTCGGGCAGATTGACTGAGTCCAGCCCCACAAAGCCATCATTGGTCGGCAACAACATGCCGCTGAGTGACAACAGAGAATTGCTGCTGGCAACGTCTGTCAACTGCAGAGTCGTGCTCATGCCGGGAGCCAGCAGACCTTCACCGGCACTGAATGAGGCTCCGAGGCTGCTCAGCAGGTCGATCAGGGGACCGATATCGCCACCTTCGGCCATAGCCTGCAGTTCCGCGGATGCCTGCTCGCCGGCATGAAACATCCTCGTACCTGAATCATGAGCAGCGGCGATCAATGGTGTGAAATGCTGACCTCGAGTCAGATTGGTGACGGTGACCTCGTAATCGGCGGCGAGGATCGGTGTGGCGGTAACCGCAAGCAAGGCAGCGGTGGCGGCTACCGTCAAATGTGGGAAATGCATGAGTATTCTCCTGAGCAGCTGGGATAGCGTGCCGTCGGATTCGCAAAAAGGCGATTCCCGATGGCAACTGCACAGGTAGACACACCTCAGGCCGTGGAGTTATCACGAAATCATAACGATTTCCTGACAAAATCAGGCTACCTTGCGGTAGCTGCTGTCCGCCTCACTGGAAGAAGCGACGGCAGCTGATTCTCGACCAACCGGCAGGTCTCTGTCTCCGGCCTTGAAGAAGGCCAGCAATTCCGACACTCGATGGGCTAGCTCGCCCAGGGACACCGAGGTCGCCATATTGGTCTCTGCCAATTGCGAATCAGAGACCATCATCCGTCGCGCATCTTCCACAATGTCCACGATCGTATCCATTTCCCTCTCCTGCAGCAGGGATTCGTCCACGATGATACGAGTCGCCTGCTCCACATTGCTGATCGATTGGTTGATCGCCTGCAGGGACTGACCGGTATTCGAGACTGATTCGGCTCCCTGCAGGATGTCATTCGAGATCGCCGCGATCAGTGCCGTGATATGGGTCGATGCCTGCGCCGATTGTCTGGCCAGCTCCTTGACTTCATTGGCCACCACCGAGAAACCACTGCCGTGAGTTCCGGCACGCGCAGCCTCCACCGCTGCATTCAACGCCAGCAGATTGGTCTGCTTCGCTATGGTGTCCAGCACCTGGGTATTGCTGGCAATTTCCCGACTCTTTTCATTGATGTCGTCCATGTATCCGATGGCCTGACTGGCGATGTTGCTGCCTTCGTCTGCCGCCTGTCTGGAACGGTCAACCAGTCTGGTGGCCTGCTGGACCGAATCGCGGTTGGTCTGAATCGATTGCCTGACCAGATCCACTTTCTCGAGCAGCTGAGACACACCGTCACTGTGTACGGTCGTGTGTTCCTGCAGACGCCGGGAATTGACTTGCATGCTGTCCGAGGAAGTCGCCACGGTGCTCGACGCCTGCCTGATCTGCTGCACCATCTCGTGAACCTTGGCCGAAGTTGCATTGATCGAATTGGCCAACAGTTCGATCTGGCCCTTCCCACCGGTCCGTATCTGCCGGTTGAAATCTCCCTGCGACTGATATTCGGCAACTTCCACGACCGCCGCTATGGCCCCCTCCATGACACTCATGGAACTGTTTATGGACTGCTTGAGCTCATCCAGGCGCCCCTGGCACTGCACATCGACACGCGCACCGAAACAACCGTCTCGCATATCGTCCATGACACTGCAGATGGTGTCGAATGTCGTGTCCAGCACGGTAATGGTCTGATCAACCTGCTGACCGATATCACCTTGTACTCGAGAATCCAGGCGCACATCGAAGCGTCCTTCCTGTATGGCCAGCATGACGCGTGTCAGTTCGGACATGGTGAATTCGACGCTGTCTGCCGTTTGATTGATACCCGTGCGCAACAATTCGAGCTCTTCGTCAAACGGGCCCTGCAGTCGACTACCGAAGTCTCCCTCGGCAATCTTCGAGAGCAATTCGTTGCACTGGGATACTGCAATCTGGGTTTCCTGTACCCGCTTTTCCGACCCTGCCTGCGCCTGCTGCGCTACCAGCGTCAGGCGTTGAGCCTGCTCCTGTGCCTTTCGACTACCGACCGTCAGAATTCCGCACAAGACCAGCAATGCTGCAACAATGGCGTAGCTGGCCCACAGTAGTGCCGCTGTAAACGAGGCAACGCCCACATACTGATCGACAAAGAGAGCCTTGAGCTGCAATGGCTGGTCGAGCTCTTCGAGTTCTTCATACAGGCGCGTGGATGAGCTTGCCAGTTGGTGACGCTGCTCGATGATCATTCGTGCATGAAGACTCAGGGGATTGATGACGGAGGCAGTCACCGGCAGCTCGCCTTGCAGTTGCTCGAGCTTGCCCAGCCATTGCTCATCGGGTTCCTGATAGACCACATCGAAAACCAGGTCATTCATCAATCCGTTCACTACCGGGTTCGCATGGTTGGTGGTGACACTGGCCAGTTCGCCAAGATAGCGTCTGAACGCAGCCCTGGCGTTCTCGAGAAGTCCGACACCACGCTTGCTCTTGTCTACCTGCTTGCGCAGTTCAACAACGGCCGAAGTATAGTCATCCAGCAATGCACTGCTTCTCTCCCGGTATTCCTGACCGACATAGGCAGGTACATATCTGGCGAGACGAGAAGTTCTTTCCATCATCTCCAGATCGGCCTCCAGGTAATCGTAGTGCTTGACCAATCCCTGCCTGACAAGCAGGTGATCCCTCAGCAACTGCCCTGTCAGCGCCTGCATATCGGCGATGTTGTTCAGGTACCGGGTATTGAATTCATTCTCCACTCTCGGTTTGAGAATGACCAGAATCAGTAGCAGGCAGATCAGCCCGCCTATCGCCCACTTCACCCACGATGATCCAGCTTCGAAAGTTTTCATTCTGCAAAGGTGACTTGCGTTGGCTTCATTGCGTGAGTGGGCACTTCGCCGGTCAGCGACTCGAGAAACGCCACGATCAGCTCGACATCCTCATCGCCGATCGTACGGCCGAGTTGAGCCGCGGCCATGACTTTCACGGCATCACTCAACAAGGTGACAGAACCGGTATGAAAATAGGGTGAGGTCATGGCCACATTGCGCAAGGTTGGCACCTTGTACACGGGTATTGTCCCAGCCTTGTCGGCATTACCTGCTCTTTGGCCATGGCCGACATCGACCGCATGAAAGGCACCGAAGTACTGCATGACATTGCCACCGAGATTCACTCCCTGATGACAGGCAGTGCAACCATAGCCCTTGAACAATTCATAGCCGGCAGCTGCCTGAGCGCTGATGGCGCGAGTGTTGCCATTCAGGTAATCATCGAATGGCGATGGCGTAATCAGCGTTCTTTCATAAGCTGCAATGGCTTCCGCCAGCAATTCAGGCGTCAGTTCCCGTGTGTTGAACACCGTCTCGAATCGGGAGAGCAGTACCTTGTCGGTTGACAGCTTCTCCAATACTTCAGGCCAGTTTGCCCCCATTTCAATCGGGTTGACGACGGGCCCCAATGCCTGTGCGACAAGGGAATCCGCCCGTCCGTCCCAGAACTGGCGAAAATTGTGACCACTGTTGAGCACCGTCGGTGCATTGATATTGCCAATCTGCCCTTTCATGCCAACGGAAGTCGCCCGGCCATCGTCGCCGCCAGCCTGGACATTGTGACAAGAGGCACAGGAGATCGTCCCGTCACCCGACAGCCGTTTGTCGTGGAAGAGCTGCCTGCCCAGACTCACCAGCTCTGAATTGATGAAATCCGGATTCTGAGCCTGTAATGCTCTGACTGGCTCGGACAGGGGTATGGCCTCGCGCTGCAAGGTACTGAGCGTTGTCGGCTGTGCAGCCAGACGAGAGAACTTCTGCCAGTCATCATTCTGATCACAGGCAGACAACGACAGCAGAACAATGACATGAAGCCATCGGCCGTGGCGTCGTCTGATTCTGCGGACAACACCAAACATGCTTGTCATTGTGTCAATCTCCAATCGACGGTGTGTCGAGCATTACCGGTTTTCGCAGTGAATGATCTGCGATATACCTGCGGCTACACTGACATAACGACGCAATGGCGAAATAACTGGAGATGTAACAGGTTAGGAAATCACGGGCCGGAAAGGATGATCCTCTGCGCGTCGAATCAGCTTCCGGTCAAATGGAATCGACCAGTTCCGACACCACGGCACGTACACCGTGTGTATTGGATGCGTTCACCAGATCCGCTACCTGGTCGACCCAGTGCGCCTGATTGAACAGATCTTGCGGAACACCCGGAATTCTGCCAAGACCGGCTATACGCTGACTCATTGCATCGCTGGCATTGAAGATCAGCTGCAACTGGCCAATCAGCGGGTCACTGCAGTCGATTGCTGCGCCCTGCTCATCTCGACCCATCAGATAGCGGACCCACAAGGCCGTGGCGAGCGCATAGGTATCGACAGTCATCCCGCGCGCCAGACGTATCGATGCAGGAGTCAGTATTCGCTGGGGCATCTTCTGACTGCCGTCCATCGCGATCTGCAGGCACCGGTGATCGATAGCGGGGTTTTCGAAGCGTTCCAGCAATTGCGCACGATAGCCAGCGGCGTCCTCTTTGTCCATGCCTTCGAGCGTCTCTGCCGCCATGGCCATATGGTGATCGAGCAGTGTCCGGTAGGCAGACACTTGCATGACGTCGCGAACCGCCGGCAGACCAGACACAGCGCCCAGATAGGCAATCAACGAGTGCGCGCCATTGAGCATGCGCAGTTTCATGTCTTCGAATGGTGCAACATCCGCAACGAATTGAGCACCGGCCTTCTCCCACGCCGGGCGTGGTCCGGCAAAATCGTCCTCGATGACCCACTGTCTGAAGGGCTCGGTTTCAATGGCAGCAGGATCCGCACGCCCCAGTAGATCGCTTGCCAGCGTCAGGGTGGCAACCGTGGCAGCTGGCGTGATTCGGTCCACCATGGAGTCCGGAAATCGACAGTTCTGCTCGATCCACTGCGCCAGTTCGGCATCCAGCAGCGCAGCATGGGAGAGCACGATCTGGCGCAGCAACTTGCCGTTGGCGGGCAGGTTGTCACAGGAAAGAATCGACAGTCCGGTTCCACCGGATTCGCGACGTTGGCGCAGACCGGCCACCAGAATGCCAGGCATCGAACGGGCTTGAGAGGGATTCGCCAGATCATGCATGATCAGTGGATCGTCTGTATTCAGGTGCCGATCCGGACCGCTGAAACAGTAGCCTTTTTCGGTCACCGTGACACTCACCAGATGAACAGCAGGGTCGGAGATGCGCTGGATCACCATGCCCGGTGAATCCGGCAGGCAGAGTACCTCACGTATGACGGATAGCTCACGCAGCTCAGGGCCATCTGCCTGTTGCTCGATCAGCGAGTAGCGACCGTTGTTTTCCAACATCACGGTTGCCAGTTCTCGACTACGCATGGCGACTGCGCAGATACCCCAGTCACCACCTGCCTGCTGGATGGCGTCTTCGGTATATACCGCCTGGTGTGCGCGGTGAAAGGCACCAAGACCGAGATGGACGATGCCGATGGCGAGCTCGGCAGGCAATGCTGATGGTATATGGCTCATGTCGATAGACTACACCAATCTCACTCGGGTTCCATGTTCCTCAACCGTGCTGGCCCACGGCCTCCGACACCCAGCTCCCAGCTCCCGGCTCCCAGCTCCCGGCTCCCAGCTCCCAGCTCCCAGCTCCCAGCTCCCGGCTCCCGGCTCCCAGCACCCAGCACCCAGCACCCAGCACCCAGCACCCAGCACCCAGCACCCAGCACCCAGCTTCCGGCTTCCGGCACCCGGCTCAACCGTGCTCGCCCCCCGCCCCCAGCTCCCGACTCAACAGTGCTTCGACGGCATCCTTCGGATCGACCCCGTCAACCACCACACGGTATATCTGTTCGATGATCGGCATGCGCACATCGAGCCGTTGTGCCTGCTCATAAACAGCTCGAGCAGCTCCCACCCCTTCCACGACCTGACCAATCTCCTCGGCCGCTTCATCGATGCTCTTGCCGGAGGCCAAGGCGAGTCCCATTCGACGATTACGGGACTGGTTGTCCGTACAGGTGAGTACCAGATCCCCCATACCCGCCAACCCGACGAAGGTTTCGGCTCGAGCCCCCATGGCCAGACCCAGGCGAGACAATTCACGCAACCCTCGGTTGATCAAGGCAATGCGGGCATTGGCACCGAAACCGAGGCCGTCTGAAAGACCGGCACCAATGGCCAGGGCATTCTTGACCGCGCCCCCAATCTCCACACCGACCATGTCTTCCGAGGTATAGGCAATGAAATTCC
The DNA here is from genome assembly GCA_947495035.1 of uncultured Granulosicoccus sp. GTDB lineage: Bacteria > Pseudomonadota > Gammaproteobacteria > Granulosicoccales > Granulosicoccaceae > Granulosicoccus. The sequence goes on along the minus strand of CANLXI010000001.1, from coordinate 554,307 downwards.
GGGTCCGCAAGGCAGCGGCCATGCGCGCCGACCAACCGGGGTTGGACCCGGCAACGGTGATGGCTGTCGGCAAGCCTGCGCCGACCTCCAGGGCAAAGGTAGGCCCGGAAACCACCGCGTAATTGCCACATTCCGGTAACAGTTGGTGGGCCAGCTGGTGCGGTAGCAGACCGGTACTGAGCTCGAACCCTTTCGTTGCCCATGCCAGTTCAAGATCCTTCAGTTTCTCACCCTGTGCCGTTTTCAATTGCTCCAGCACACGACGAAAGGCATGACTGGGAACGGAAATCAGGACGCGATCTGCCGTACCGGCCGCACGAATCCAGTCCGATTCAACCGTGAGGTTCTCGGGCAGGACGCTACCGGGCAGATAGCGCTCATTACAACGATCCTGTTGCAATTGATGCATCAATGACTCGTCGCGCCCCCACAAGGTGACGTCATTGCCAGCTCGGGCCAGCTGAATGGCCAGGGCTGTTCCCCATGAACCGGCACCAATAACGGTAATGGGTGGCTGTGCGGCCGCCGACGACCCGTTCTCGAGTCCATCGCGTTCTGACGCTGCTTTGCTCATGAAATCACCATGCGGTTGCACTGTCGCTGACCGTTACGGCCCTCATCGTACATCGAATCCGTTGAACGCCCTGGTACCTTTGCCCATGCCATCAACGAAAAAAGGGCCCGTGCTCTGCGAGCAACGGACCCTTCCTGTCTGCCGGTCATCTGCCGATGACCGTACATTTCATCAAAAAACTACGCTTCGCCGCGCTCGACAAATTCGATGATGGCCATGGGTGCATTGTCACCCGGGCGCATGCCGCATTTGAGGATACGTGTGTAACCGCCGGGACGGTTGGCAAAACGAGGACCCAGATCGCTGAACAACTTGCCAACGGCAGCCTTGTCACGCAAACGGTCGAATGCCTGACGACGCTTTGCAACATTGTCCTGCTTGGCGCTGGTGATCATCGGCTCGATGACCTTGCGCAGCTCCTTGGCCTTGGGCACGGTAGTCGTGATCGACTCGTGCTCTACCAGGGATGCTGCCATGTTGCGAAACATGGCCTTGCGATGGCTGGAATTACGGTTGAGCTTGCGCCCGCTCTTACGATGTCTCATGTTCTTGTCTCGTTCCTACTTGACCATCTCGCGTTGCTTCTGCAACTCGGGTGGTGGCCAGTTTTCCAGGCGCATGCCCAATGATAGTGCCTGCTGAGCCAGCACATCCTTGATTTCTGTCAGGGATTTCTTGCCCAGATTTGGCGTTTTCAACAGTTCAACTTCAGTGCGCTGAATCAGATCACCTATGTAATAGATGTTTTCTGCCTTCAGGCAATTGGCTGAACGTACGGTCAGTTCCAGATCGTCTACAGGACGCAGCAGAATCGGATCGATATCCGACGCCTGCTCCTCTTCCGGAGTCTGGGTCTCGGCTTTCAGGTCAACGAAGACAGAAAGCTGCTCCTGCAGAATGGTCGCCGCCTTGCGGATGGCTTCTTCAGGATCGATGGTACCGTTGGTTTCCAGATCGACAATCAGTTTGTCCAGATCGGTGCGTTGCTCTACACGGGCACTTTCCACGTTGTAGGCAACACGGTGAACAGGGCTGAATGAGGAATCGATCTGCAAGGTACCGATGGGACGGCTCTCGCCTTCCTCCAGAGTACGATGTGAAGCGGGCTCATAGCCTCGTCCGACGCGCGCACGAAGTGTCATGTTCAGATTGACATCACCTGTCAGATGACAGATAACGTGATCCGGGTTGATGATTTCGATGTCGTGATCCAGAGTGATATCGCCAGCAGTAACCACGCAAGGTCCCTGCTTGACCAACTTCAGATTTGCTTCATCCTTGGCATGCATCACGATGGATACACCTTTCAGGTTCAGCAGGATATCGAGTACATCTTCCTGAACGCCTTCCATGGTGGTGTACTCATGCAGTACACCTTCGATTTCCGCCTCGTAGAAGGCAGCACCGGGCATGGATGACAACAGGATACGGCGCAACGCATTACCCAGCGTATGGCCGAACCCACGTTCCAATGGCTCGAGCGTGACCTTCGCATGATTAGCGTTGGACGCCGACACATCGACGATACGTGGCTTCAAGAATTCAGTTTGCATGGCATTCAACGTAATTCAACCCCTATATGTTAGTGGAGCAGCCAGATCGCTGCTCCACCCTAAAGCTGTAACAAGCAAGCAGACAATCGCTTACTTCGAGTACAGCTCCACAACCAGAGATTCGTTGATCTCGGCTGGCAGATCAGCACGATCAGGGACTGCCTTGAACATGCCTTCGAATTTCTTCGCGTCGACTTCAATCCAGCCAGGCAGACCTCGCTGCTGAGCCAGTTGCAGTGCATCGGCGATACGGGCTTGCTTTCGGGCTTTCTCGCGGATCGTGATAACCTGATTCGGTTGAACCTGGTAAGAAGCAATGTTGACGATCTTGCCGTCTACCAGGACTGACTTGTGCGACACCAGCTGACGAGCTTCAGCACGTGTAGAACCGAAACCCATGCGGTATACGACGTTGTCCAGTCTCTGTTCCAGCAGTGACAACAGGTTTTCACCGGTTGATCCCTTGCGTGCTGCAGCAGATTTGTAGTAGTTGCGGAATTGCTTTTCCAGCACACCATACATGCGACGTACTTTCTGCTTTTCACGCAGCTGGATCGCGTAGTCTGAAGGACGGCCACGCTTGGCGCCTTGCATGCCTGGAGGAGTCTCCAGGTTGCACTTGGACTCAAGCGGACGAATGCCCGACTTCAAATACAGGTCGGTGCCTTCTCGGCGGCTCAGTTTGCACTTGGGGCCTATATATCTAGCCACGGTTCACACTCCTGGATTTCTTCAAGTCTTGTCGGTTGATTACGCGAGTCATCTCACACACGGCGCTTTTTCGGCGGACGGCAACCGTTGTGTGGGATTGGCGTGACATCAAGGATGCTGCTGATCTTGAAGCCGACATTGTTCAGCGAACGAACCGCTGAATCACGACCAGGACCGGGGCCCTTGACGTGGACGTCGATGTTCTTCAGACCGTATTCCTTGGCTGCTTCACCAGCACGCTCTGCTGCCACCTGGGCGGCAAAGGGTGTGCTCTTGCGGGAACCACGAAAACCTGAACCACCAGCAGTGGCCCATGACAGGGCGTTGCCCTGTCGATCGGTGATCATGACAATCGTGTTGTTGAACGATGCATGAATATGGGCGATACCGTCAGTGACGGTACGGCGAACCTTCTTCTTGGTGCTACTAGCTGCCATAACTTTCTCTATTAACGCTTGAGCGGCCGACGCGGACCTTTGCGCGTGCGCGCATTGGTCTTCGTACGTTGACCGCGAAGGGGTAAGCCCCGACGATGGCGAATTCCACGGTAACAACCGAGGTCCATCAGACGCTTTATGTTCATCGAAACATCGCGACGCAAGTCGCCTTCGACTGTAAATTTTCCTACTTCCGTTCGCAGGTTCTCGATCTCGACTTCCGAGAGATTCCGAACCTTGACATCCGGTGCCACACTCGCTGCCTCACAGATCTGGCGTGCTCGTGTTCTTCCGATACCGTAAATCGATGTCAATGCGATCCAGGTGTGCTTCTGGACCGGAATGTTAATGCCGGCAATACGTGCCATGCTTATCTCCGCCTAAGTATTTTTAACTAACCCTGACGCTGCTTGTGCCGGGTGTCAGTGCAAATGACGCGAATCACGCCCTTGCGCTTGACAACCTTGCAGTTGCGACAGATCTTCTTCACTGATGCTCTGACTTTCATTGTGCTTCTCTCCAGATAAGGAAATGCCGACCGAATAACGCTGACAGGGGCACGCCTGCCTCAGCGTGCTCCTTTCGGAACTCCCTTGGTACCTTGCTTCTTCATCAAGCCTTCGTACTGATGGCTCATCATGTGTGCTTGTGCCTGCCCGACAAAATCCATGACCACCACGACAATGATCAGCAAGGACGTCCCACCAAAGTAGAAGGGAACATTCCAGAACAGGATCAGGAACTCGGGCAACAGGCAAACGAGCGTTATATACAACGCACCGTAAAAGGTCAACCTTGTCAGCACACCATCGATGTATCGGGCTGTTTTTTCGCCTGGGCGGATACCGGGAATGAACGCACCCGATTTCTTCAGATTATCCGCTGTTTCCTTGGCGTTGAACACCAGGGCGGTATAGAAAAAACAGAAAAAGATTATTGCCGATGCATACAAGAGTATATAGACCGGCTGACCGGGCTGCAGCGTCGACACGATGGTGTTGAGAAATGAATTCGAATTGCTGGTGGCGATGTCTCCCAGAGTTGCCGGGAACAGAATGATGCTCGAGGCAAAGATGGGAGGAATGACCCCAGCCATGTTCAATTTCAATGGCAGATGACTTGTCTGGGCTGCAAACATCTTGCGACCCTGCTGTCGCTTGGCGTAGTTGACAGTGATGCGCCGCTGTCCACGTTCGACAAACACCACGAATGCCGTGACTGCAACGACCATCGTGAACAACAGGATGACGACGAAATAACCCAGCTCACCGGTACGGGCCAGCTGCAGGGTTCCGCCAATGGCAGCCGGCAATCCTGCAACAATGCCTGTAAAGATGATGATGGATATTCCGTTACCAATGCCTCGCTCGGTGATCTGCTCGCCCAGCCACATCAGGAACATGGTGCCGGTGACCAGCGTGATGGCAGCTGTCAGTACAAAGCCGGGTCCTGTCAGGAATACCACACTCTGACCATTGGCTCCCTGGTTCTGCAAGGCAATGGCGATTCCCACCGCCTGTACGGATGCCAGCACGAGTGTGCCGTAACGCGTGTACTTGGTAATGACACGTCGACCACTCTCGCCTTCCTTGCGCAGCTGCTCCAGCTGGGGAATGACATGAGTCATCAATTGCATGATGATCGAGGCAGAGATGTAGGGCATGACACCCAGCGCGAACAATGACATTCGCGACAGGGCGCCACCTCCGAACATGTTCAACATGCCCAGAATGCCACCACTCTGCTGATCAAACAGATCCGCCATGACTCGCGGGTCAACACCGGGAATGGTGATGTGCGAGCCAGTGCGAAAGATAATCATCGCAAACAGGACGAACAACAGGCGCGAGCGCAGTTCGGCAGTACCGCCGAGACCGGACAACGCAGGCTTGTTCTTGTCAGCGGCCATGATCTTAGCTGGCAGCCGATGCAGCAGGTTCCGTGACGGATCCGCCAGCAGCTTCGATTGCTGCCTTGGCACCCTTCGTTACACGGCAGCCAGTCACTGTGCAAGCCGAGTTGACCTGACCAGACAGGATGATCTTTACCGTCTTGGTCTGCTGTGGCACCAGGCCAGCGGCGATCAGTGTCTCGACGTTGACGTTGCCGCCTTCGATACCGTCGAGCTCGTGCAGGCGAACTTCGGCGTAATGCCGAGCCATGCGAGACGTGAAGCCGAACTTCGGCAGACGACGCTGGATAGGCATCTGTCCACCTTCAAAACCGACCTTGTGCCAGCCGCCGGAACGTGACTTCTGACCCTTGTGGCCACGGCCACAGGTCTTGCCGCTTCCAGATCCGATGCCGCGACCTACACGGTTACCGACCTTGCGGCTGCCAGCCGCTGGTTTCAGATTATTGAGACTCATGACGTAAGCTCTTGTCTGTCATTTCGATAAGGCCAGGCGACGTCAGGTCGCCCCGCCGGAAAATTGATATGAAGAACTGCCTTATGCAGTTTCTTCGACGCGCAACATGTAGTACGCCTTGTTGATCATGCCGCGGTTTTCAGGCGTATCGATGACCTCGACCGTCTGGTGCATACGGCGCAGTCCCAGACCACGAACGCTTGCCTGATGATTCTTCAGGCGGCCGTTCATGCTCTTGACCAGCGTGACCTTGAGAGTTTTGCCGCTCATCTTACTCTCCCTTGATCTCTGCGACTGTCTTGCCACGCTTTGCAGCAACAGTCTCAGGGCTTTGCATGGTGCTCAGGCCATTGATGGTGGCGCGAACAACGTTGATCGGATTGTTGGTGCCGATGATCTTTGCCAGAACATTACGCACACCGACCGCTTCGAAAACGGCGCGCATGGCGCCGCCAGCGATGATTCCGGTACCTTCAGAAGCTGGTTGCATGTAAACCCGGGCAGCGCCGTGTCGGCCTTTCAGGGGGTACTGCAGAGTGCCGTCGTTCAGAGAAACCGTCTTCATGTCACGACGGGCCTTCTCCATGGCCTTCTGGATAGCCAAAGGTACTTCTCGTGCCTTGCCGTAGCCAAGCCCGACTCTTCCATTGCCGTCGCCGACAACTGTCAGTGCGGTGAAACCGAACTGACGACCGCCCTTGACGACCTTCGCCACGCGGTTGATGGTGACCAGCTTTTCGATGTAGCCGTCACTGCTTTGATTGTAATCGTTCTGTGCCATACTTTTTTACCGAGTCCCGGGGTTCTGGCTGCACCAGGGCAGCCTTGCCGCAATCTGCGCCGTAATCAGAATTTCAGACCGTTTTCACGGGCTGCATCGGCCAGCGCTTTCACACGACCATGGTATTTGAAGCCAGCGCGGTCGAAGGCGACCTGGCTGACGCCAGCTGCTGTCGCTTTCTCGGCGATGCTCTTGCCGACAGTGACTGCGGCATCGACATTTCCACCGTTCGACAGAGAACCACGCAGGTCCTTGCCGACTGATGAAGCAGAAGCCAGTACGCGTCCGCCATCGGCATCGATGACCTGGGCGTAGATATGCCGAGGTGTGCGATGAACCGTCAGGCGAGGCACGCTGAGCTCGCGGATCTTGGCGCGTGTGCGCTTGGCACGACGCAGACGACTAGTTTTCTTATCCATTCTCGATTGCTCTTCTGCGCTGCTCTACTTCTTCTTGGCTTCTTTCATGGCGACGTATTCGTCGACATACCGCACACCCTTGCCCTTGTAAGGCTCTGGTGGACGATAACCACGAATGTCAGCGGCGACCTGACCAACGACCTGCTTGTTGGTACCACTGACCACGATCTCGGTCTGACTTGGTGTTTCAACAGTGATGCCGGCTGGCACCTTGTGAACAACCGGGTGTGAAAAACCGAGTGTCAGGTTCAGATTGCTGCCCTGAGCCTGCGCACGATAACCCACTCCACGCAATTCGAGCTTCTTCTGGAAACCCGTGCTGACGCCTGTTACCAGGTTGTTCAGCAATGAACGCATGGTGCCGGTCATGGCAACGGACTTCTGGTCGGTACGGGTGGACTTGACACCCAGGACACCGTCTTCCAGAGAAGCGGTAACGTCCTCGTGCAGAGTCAGTGACTCTTGCCCCTTGGGTCCCTTGGCACTGACCGCCTGACCATTGATTGTGACCTCGACGCCCTTGGGCACCTCGATCGGTTGTTTTGCTACGCGTGACATTGTTTTATTCTCCGGCTCGCCGATTAACTGACGGTGCAGATGATTTCGCCACCAAAGCCCTGAGCACTGGCCTGCTTGCCAGTCATCACACCATGGGACGTGGAAACCACCGCAATACCCAGCCCACCGAGTACTTCAGGGATAGAGTTGGCACCCGAATACTGACGCAGACCGGGGCGACTGATGCGCTTGATCTTGTCGATAACGGGCTTGCCATCGAAATACTTCAATGTAACGGTCAGAGTGGGCTTGCCATCGACGACTTCAGTATTGAAGCCGGATATATAGCCTTCGTCCTGCAATACCTGCGCGACGCTGGACTTCAGCTTCGCTGCGGGCATGGATACCGATACCTTACGTGCCTGCTGACCGTTACGAATACGGGTCAGCATGTCGGCTATGGGGTCAGACATACTCATGTGTTAGATCTCCTACCAGCTCGCCTTGACCAGGCCCGGAACATCTCCGCGCATGGCTGCTTCACGAAGCTTGTTACGGCTCAGGCCAAATTTACGGTAATAGCCATGAGGCCTACCAGTGATACGGCAGCGGTTACGCTGACGAGCCGGTGAAGAATCACGCGGCAGTTTCTGCAAAGCGGTGACCGCTTCCATTTTCTCGTCGAAGCCCACTTCTTCCGAAGCAATGGTCTTCTTCAGTGCCGCACGCTTGTCAGCGTGTCGCTTTACCAGTTTGCTGCGCTTTGTCTCGCGAGCAATCATTGATTTCTTTGCCATGAATGTCGCGCTCCTATTGGCGGAAAGGAAAGTTGAATTTCTTCAACAGTGACAAGGCTTCTGCGTCCGTCTTCGCTGAGGTGGTGATGGTGATGTCCATACCGCGCACGGCGTCGATCTTGTCGTAATCGATTTCCGGGAAGATGATCTGTTCTTTCACACCCATGCTGTAGTTGCCACGGCCGTCGAATGAACGAGCGTTGATACCACGGAAGTCACGGATACGCGGAATGGATACCGCAACGAGACGATCCAGGAATTCGTACATGCGCTCGCGACGCAGTGTCACCTTGGCACCGATCGGGTAGCCGTCACGGATCTTGAAGCCCGCAATCGACTTGCGTGCAACCGTCACGACAGGCTTCTGACCACTGATGGCGGTCATGTCGTTGACAGCGTGCTCCAGCACCTTCTTGTCACCAATGGCCTCACCGAGACCCATGTTGATGGTGATCTTCTCGATGCGAGGTACCTGCATGACGCTCTGGTACTTGTGCTCCTCCATCATCTGAGGAACGATTTTCTCGCGATACTCTGCTATTAGCCTGGCCATGACCTTCAACCGTCCACTGAAGAAGCGTCAGAACGGAAAAAACGTTCCTTCTGACCTTCGTCGTTTGTGCGAAAACCGATGCGCTCACCCTTCTTGCTAGCCGGGTTGAACAGCGCAACATTCGAAATGTGAATCGACAGTTCCTTTTCCTGGATGCCGCCCGGATCGCCCATCTGAGGGTTGCCCTTGGCGTGCTTCTTGACCAGGTTGATACCGTCAACAATCACACGATCTTCCAGCACGGTTTCCACCTTGCCGCGTCGACCCTTGTCTTTACCGACGAGTACGATGACGTCGTCGCCTTGCTTGATACGTTGCATATTCTTGCCTATTCGCCGATTGGCTATCCGGTCCCTACAGCACTTCTGGTGCGAGGGAGACGATCTTCATGAACTTCTCGTTGCGAAGTTCACGCGTCACGGGGCCAAAGATACGTGTGCCTACCGGCTCCAGTTTTGCATTCAGAATGACCGCCGCATTGGCGTCGAAACGAATGGCAGAACCATCACCGCGACGAATGGCCTTGGCAGTACGAACAACCACTGCGTTGTAGACCTCGCCTTTCTTTACCTTGCCTCGAGGAATCGCGTCTTTCACGCTGACCTTGATGACATCGCCTACTCGAGCGTATCGACGGTGCGAGCCGCCCAGTACCTTGATGCACTGTACTCGGCGCGCGCCACTGTTATCTGCCACATTCAGGACAGTTTGCATTTGAATCATCGGACGCTACTCTTTTTCCAGCCACGCTTGTTAATGTTCATTGTCGACAACGGCCTTATTCAGCCGCTTCGACGAGTACCTTGTCCAGAGTCCAGGATTTGGTCTTGGACATCGGGCGGCACTCCTTGATCTGAACCGTATCGCCAACGTTCAGTTCGTTCTTTTCATCATGCACATGGTACTTCTTGCTACGACGCATGTACTTGCCGTAGATGGGGTGCTTGATGCGACGCTCGACCTGCACAGTTGCAGTCTGTTCCATCTTGTTGCTGGTAACACGACCGGTAACGGTACGTGTACTTGTGCCTACTGCGGCTGATTCGTTCTGCTCACTCATGATCAGGCCTCTGCAGACTGCTTCTGGTGGATGATGGTCTTGATACGCGCAATCTGGCGACGTACACGCTTGAAATTATGTGGCTTCACGTCCTGGCCGGATCCACGCTGCATACGCAGGTTGAATTGTTCACGGAACAGTCCGCTGAGCTCGGTGTTCAGCTCATCGACCGACTTGGTCTTGAGCTCTGATGCTTTTGAATCAGCCATTACGCTGCAGTCCTCACAACAAAACTAGTGGCAATCGGCAACTTGGCAGCAGCGAGAGCAAATGCTTCGCGCGCAATCTCTTCGGTCACACCTTCCATCTCGTAGAGCATCTTGCCGGGCTGGATCTTGGCTACCCAGTACTCGACATTACCCTTACCCTTACCCATACGTACTTCGATAGGCTTCTTGGTGACCGGTGTATCGGGGAAGATGCGGATCCAGATCTTGCCGCCACGCTTGATGTGACGTGTCATGGCACGACGCGCGGATTCGATCTGGCGAGCAGTCAGACGGCCACGTCCGGTTGCCTTCAGGCCGTACTCGCCGAAGCTCACCTTGTTGCCGTTCTGGGCCAGACCACGGTTACGCCCCGTGTGCTGTTTCCTGAATTTCGTTCGTTTTGGTTGAAGCATTTCTCGTTGCTCTGATTACTGCCGAGACTCGTTGTTTTGCAGAGCCCGCATCCTTCAGAGGATGCGATCTCAGCCAGGTCTCTTGATTGAATTCGTCAGCCTTACTTGCTGGCGGTGTTAGCAACGCTTTTGGAGCGTTTTTCTTCGAGGTCGAACACTTCGCCGTGGCAGATCCAGACCTTGATGCCGATGACACCGTAGGTTGTATGAGCTTCGGCAACACCGTAGTCGATGTCGGCACGCAGGGTGTGCAATGGCACACGACCGTCGTGGTACCACTCGCGACGGGCAATCTCTGCACCATTGAGACGACCGGATACCGCAATCTTCACGCCCTGAGCGCCCAGACGCATGGTGTTGGTCAACACGCGCTTCATGGCACGACGGAACATGACACGACGCTCGAGCTGCTGTGCAACGCCTTCAGCGACCAGTTGAGCATCGAGTTCCGGCTTGCGGATCTCGGCAATGTTGATCTTCACATTGTTGATATTGATGCCCAGCATGGGTGCCAGAGCGCGACGCAGACGCTCGACATCTTCACCCTTCTTGCCGATGACGATACCAGGACGTGCAGAGTGAATCGTGATGATGATGGACTTGGCAGGTCGCTGGATCTGGATACGACTGACAGATGCGTGAGACAGCTCCTTCTTCAGGAACTGACGGATCTTGATATCGTCATTCAGGTAATCGGCATAGTCTTCGTTGCCGGCATACCAGGTTGAATTCCAGTCCTGGGAGATACCCAGACGAATACCAATCGGATGTACTTTTTGACCCATCGTTTAGCTCCTGCCGTCCGAAACGGTCACGGTAATATGACTTGTACGCTTGAGAATTCGGTTGGCTCGGCCCTTGGCTCTGGCTCGCAGACGCTTCATGACCGGTCCTGCATTGACCTGAACGGCCGACACCTTCAGCTCGTCGATATCAGCGCCTTCATTGTGCTCGGCGTTGGCAATCGCACTGTCAACCAGCTTCTTGATGAGTGCACCCGCTTTCTTCTCACTGAACGTGAGGACTTCCAGCGCACCTTCAACCGGCAGACCACGGATCTGATCAGCCACCAGGCGCGCTTTCTGCGGAGAGATGCGGGCCATCTTCAATGTTGATTCGACTTGCATGACTATCTCGATTTCTTGTCAGCGACGTGGCCTTTGTAAGTACGCGTTGCCGCGAACTCACCCAGCTTGTGCCCTACCATGTTTTCGGAAACCAGCACCGGCACATGTACACGACCGTTGTGCACGGCGATGGTCAGACCTACCATGTCCGGCAGGATCATTGAACGACGCGACCATGTCTTGATTGGACGCTTGCTATTTGCGGCGCGAGCTTCATCGACCTTCTTGACGAGGTGATAGTCGACGAACGGGCCTTTTTTCAGGGAACGTGGCACGAGTCTCTACCTCCTATTTCTTGCTGCGACGACGCACGATCATGTTATCGGTGCGCTTGTTTGAACGAGTCTTGTAACCCTTGGTAGGGGTACCCCATGGACTGACCGGATGACGACCACCCGACGTACGACCTTCACCACCACCGTGCGGATGATCGACCGGGTTCATGGCCACACCGCGAACGGTAGGACGAACACCGCGCCAGCGCTTCGCACCAGCCTTGCCGAGCTTCTGCAGGGAATGCTCACCGTTACCGACTTCACCGATGGTGGCGCGGCAATCGCTCTGTACCCGACGCATCTCGCCAGAGCGCAGACGCAGGGTTGCATACATGCCTTCACGGGCAACCAGCTGTACCGCAGCACCGGCACTTCGTGCAACCTGAGCACCACGACCAGGCTTCAGCTCGATGGCGTGTACTGTCGAACCCACCGGAATGTTGGCCAGTGGCAGGCAGTTGCCGGGCTTGATGGCCGATTCGCGACCGGACATCAACGCAGCGCCGGCTGCGACACCCTTGGGCGCCAGGATGTAACGACGCTCACCGTCTGCATATTTCAGCAGTGCGATGTGTGCCGTGCGGTTCGGATCGTATTCGACGCGCTCGACAACGGCAGGAATGCCGTCCTTGTTGCGCTTGAAGTCGATGACACGATAGCGTCGCTTGTGACCACCACCTACGTGGCGAGTCGTGATGCGACCCTTGTTGTTACGACCACCGGACTTGGACAGGCTTTCGACCAATGGCTCGTAAGGGCCTTCCTTTGAAAGCTCCTTGTTGACTACGCGGACCTGAAATCGCTTTCCGGGCGATGTCGGTTTTGACTTTACCAGAGCCATGATCTAACCCTCCATACCCATGAAGTCGATGTCCTGCCCTTCAGCCAGGCGGACGATGGCCTTTTTCCAATCGGAACGCTTACCTTCACTCTGACCGAAACGCTTGGTCTTGCCGTGAACGTTGACGATCTGCACGCTGCGAACGGTAACGTCGAACAGCTTTTCAACCGCCTTGCGCACTTCCAGCTTTGTTGCGTTATTGGCAACACGGAATGTGTGACGACCTTCCATTTCAGAGGCTGTGGCAGTCTTCTCGGAAATATGAGGTGCCAGAATCACCTGATAGAGACGTTGGTCATTCATGCGAAGCGCTCCTCCAGTTGCTTCACGGCAGCAGCCGTGGCGACGATGTGCGGAAATCGCACCAGACTGACAGGATCAACACCTTCGACATCCAGCACCTGGACGTAAGGGATGTTGCGGCTGGCCAGATAGACAGACTCGGTGACATCGTCCATCAGGAACAGCACCTTCTCGACACCCAGCTCGGCCATCTTCGCCTTCATCAGCTTGGTCTTGGGGGCGTCCAGCTCCAGGCTGTCAACCACGATCAGACGACCTTCGGCCGCTGCGTGAGACAGGATGGAACGGATGGCTCCGCGGTACATCTTCTTGTTGACCTTCTGTGAGTAGTCACGAGTCTTGGCAGCGAATGTCACACCACCACCAGTCCAGATTGGACTGCGTGAAGTACCGGCACGCGCACGGCCCGTACCTTTCTGCCGCCATGGCTTGGCACCGCCACCGCGCACTTCCGAACGCGTCTTCTGCGCTGAAGTACCGGCACGAGCCGCCGCCAGATAGGCAGTCACGATCTGGTGAACCAGACCTTCGTTATAAGTGACTCCGAATACGGAATCTGCAACGGATACCGATCCGCCGCTGTGTGTTTTCAAATCCATCGTCTTAGCTCTTCGCGTTCTTCTGCTTGACGGCCGGCTTGATGATGACGTCGCTGCCATCGGCGCCGGGCACTGCACCCTTGATGAGAATGACCTCGCGACCCTCATCGATTCGAACTACCTGGAGGTTCTGGGTAGTGCGCTTCACAGCACCCATGTGACCTGCCATTTTCTTGCCTTTGAACACTCGTCCCGGCGTCTGGTTCTGACCAATGGAACCTGGCGCACGGTGGGACAGAGAGTTACCGTGAGTCGCGTCCTGCATCTGGAAGTTGTGACGCTTCACGCCACCTGCGAAGCCCTTACCGATACTGGTACCGGTGACATCGACCTTCTGGCCGGCTTCAAACATTTCCATACCGAATTCACCACCAACCTCGAGATCGCTGCCTTCTTCACCTTCGAGGCGGAATTCCCACAGACCACGACCAGCACCGACACCCGCCTTGGCGAAATGCCCGGCCTCTGCCTTGCTCAATTGATTGGTTTTCTTGTCACCAGTTGTGACCTGGACGCTGACATAGCCGTCACGTTCGACGGTCTTCCTGGCAGTGATTCGGTTCTTTGCTACTTCGATAACCGTAACAGGCGTTGAAACGCCCGCGTCATCGAATACGCGCGTCATGCCCAGTTTGCGGCCAACTACACCAAGAGTCATCGTTTTCTCCCACACACTCTAATCACGCCCAGAACAGCACGCACAGTGGGACCGCTTGCCATCCCCCCATGTGGTGCAGAACGCTTGGCGGCGAACTGTTTATCGGAGGTTGATTTGCAGCCGAGCAGTGCAGCTCGGAACGAAGTAATAAAACCGAAATAAACAAAACCCGACGGGGTATCCACGCCGGGTTGGTTAGCGCACCATAATAACACCCAAATCTTGCGATTGCTACCCCTTCGACGGGTTTTTGTTCATTCGGGTGTCACGAAATGTCGTACATGGCGCTTCTGACCACAGCGAAAACACCAGACAAACCGCAGTCAGACCGGCTTCTTTCGGCCATGCAGTCGATAAACTTGAGCTTGACCACGTAACTTGTGAAATTCGAACACAGGTTTCAATTCGGCAATCACTGACGGATGCGCCATACTGGATGATATCACTGCTCGATCAGCTCACTTCAGAGACATCGGCTCATGTGCGAGACCGACCGTTGCCCCATACCTGCTGATGATGCCCTGTACAAGGCCTATCACGACACCGAATGGGGCATTCCGACAGACTCCGACCAGACCTTCTATGAGAAGGTCTGCCTTGAAGGATTTCAATCCGGGCTCAGCTGGCGCACGATTCTGCATCGCCGTGCTGCCCTGCGCCGCGCCTTTGCCGATTTCGATATTCCTGCCGTTGCCGACTTCGATGACGTTGATATCGACAGACTGATGCAGGATGCCGGCATCATTCGCAATCGGCGCAAGATCTGCTCGGCCATCAACAATGCCCGCCGTGCCCTGGAGCTGCAACGTGACTACGGCAGTCTGGCTGCCTTCTTCTGGCAATACGAGCCCGCCCCTGCCACACGACCCGCCAGCATGTCTTGCAGCTGGCTGAATGACAACCCGACAACGCCGGAGTCAAGCGCACTTGCCGGGGCCTTGAAAAAGCGCGGCTGGACCTACGTTGGCCCGACCAACATGTACGCACTGATGCAGGCGTTGGGGCTGGTCAACGACCACGTCAGCGGCTGCTCTGCACGCCTGACCGTGCAACGCGCTCGTCAGGCTTTCACTCGACCCGGCACCTGACAACTGCCGACAATCATGACTGTGCCGCCGAACGTCGAACCTCAGCGGTATCCATCTGTCGCAGAATGCGACTCAATCCCGACTCAATCCCGACTCAATCCCGACTCAATCCCGACTCAATCCCGGACACCAGACCATGAGCACCAGATCTTCCCGTACAGCTACCCTGCTACTGATAATTGCCGTATGTGCCGCACTGGCTACCGCCATCATGATGTTCGGAGCACGTCTGGGTCTCTGGGAGCCCATTGTCGGCTTCGGCTACTACCGCGAGTATGCCGCTCCGCTGGCCTATGCAGTCAGCGGACTGAGCCTGGCCGGCCTGCTCTTCATGCTGGTAAAACGAAACTCTGCGGGTATCGTCAAGACCGGTCTGGCGTGCATTCTCGGTCTGGCCTTGCTCTACCCGACGTTGAAAGACCGCATCTCACCACCGGCGCCTGTACCTCCCATCCATGACATCACGACCGATACCGACAACCCGCCCCGGTTCCTGGTACTGGATGACAGCCGAGAAGGCGCGCGCAACACCCTTGTCCATGGCGGACCGGAGATAGCAGCACAACAGCAATCCGCCTATCCGGATATCGCCCCCATACAATCGCAATCAACCGCCGAGGCCGCGTTCGCCCGAGCGCTTGACGTTGCGCACTCCATGAAATGGGAAATCGTGTCACAGGATGACGACAATCTGCGATTCGAAGCGACCGCACGCACCCCGGTATTCCAATTCGCCGACGATGTCGTTGTCGTCGTGACACCTGAAGATGGCGCAAGCCGGGTCGACATACGCAGCGTGTCACGCATCGGGCGCAGTGACAGAGGCGTCAATGCAGCGCGTATCAGAGCCTTCATCGAGGCATTCTGAACTAGCCGGGCTTGACAGCAACCCGGCTGACATCGGCTCTCAGTCGTCAGCCGGGGTGTCTGAACGGACATAGCCCAGTGAACTCTTCAGCAGTTGCTGCGTATACGGCTCGCTGGCCCGCATCGCACGCAGATCCTGCACACTCAGGTTTTCCACCAGACGCCCGTTCTGCATGACGGCAATCGACTCGCACAGGTGGGCCACGACGGCCAGATTGTGCGACACCATCAGATACGTCAGTTGACGCTGCTCTCGCAGATCACTCAACAGATTGAGAATCTCCGCCTGTACCGAGACATCCAGCGCCGACGTCGGCTCGTCCAGCAGCAGAATGGCCGGCTCTGCCGCCAGCGCCCTGGCTATCGCCACTCGTTGTCGCTGCCCCCCGGACAGCTGATGCGGGTAGCGAAAGCGGAACTGCCGACCCAGACCGACATCCTCGAGCAGGTTGACGATACGCCGATCGACATCACCGAGCTTGTGCAGGGCCAGTGTCTCGCTGAGAACCTGATCAACGGAATGACGTGGATGCAATGAGGCATAGGGGTCCTGAAAGACCATCTGCACCTTGTCGTAGAAGGCGCGGGTTCGGCGCTTGCCGAGCGTTTCGCCATCCACTTCCATGTGACCGGACCAGGAGCTGACCAGTCCTGTCAATGCTCGCAGAATCGTGGACTTGCCCGAACCACTCTCCCCCACCAGACCCACGGACTCTCCGGCCGGCACTTGAAGACTGACATCCCTGACGGCCTGAACTCGATCGGCATGTTCACCGAACCAGACGTCAAGCCCTTCGACAACGATACCCTGCTTCATGAAATGAAAGCCGTCGGCACGGTAAACGCCTCCAGGGAAAGCCCGGACGGTACCGGGTTGGAAAGATCAGTCATGAGCCTTGATCCGGATCAGTCTCTCGCCACGCCGGATCCCGTTCGAGCACCGACAAACGCTCACTGGGCGCATCCAGCCGGGGCATGGACTCGAGCAGACCTTGAGTGTAGGGATGCCTTGCCTGATACAACTCGTCGGCACGACACGATTCCACAACACGTCCGGCATACATGATCAGAACACGATCGCAAAACGATGACACGAGGTTCAGATCATGACTGATGAAGATCAGACCCATGCCGCGTTCGGATACGAGCTTGTCCATGATGTTGAGGACTTGCATCTGCACGGTTACGTCCAGCGCCGAGGTCGGCTCATCGGCAATGAGAATGCTCGGGTTCGGAATCAGCATCATGGCGATCATGATGCGCTGCCCCATGCCGCCCGACAGTTCATGCGGATAGGCCTTGAACACGCGCTCCGGGTCACGGATCGCAACCGCTTCCAGCATCTCGATGGTCTTCTGCCGACGCTCCCGTCGATTGCCACGGCGGCTCTGCGCATAGGCTTCCATGATCTGTTCCCCGACCGTCATGACCGGGTTCAGCGAGAACTTCGGGTCCTGCATCACCATGGAAATACGCTGTCCACGAACTTCGCGCATCTGCCTGTCGCTCTTTGCCAGCAGATCCTCGTCACCCAGTGCCATGCGCCCGGCGGAAACCCGACCCGGTGGTCGTATGAGGCGCAGGATGGCGCGTCCGGTCAGGGACTTTCCGGAACCGGACTCACCTACAATGCCGAGCCGTTCCTGTCCCAGCGAGAACGACACGCCCCGGACGGCCTCGAACACGCCGGTCCGCGTCGGGAATGAGACCTTCAGATCTTCCACTTCCAGCAGATTCATGAGCTACCACCACTCTTGGGATCCAGCAGATCACGCAAGCCGTCGCCCAGCAGATTGAACGCCAGACTGACGATGAAGATGGCAATGCCGGGGATCGTGGCCACCCACCAGTAGTCGAGTATGAAGCGTCGGCCCTCGGCGATCATGGCGCCCCACTCCGGTGATGGGGGGCGAGCGCCCAGTCCAAGAAATCCGAGACCGGCTGCTGCCAGAATGATGCCCGCCATGTCCAGTGTGATCCGTACCACCAGCGATGCAATGCACAGCGGCCAGATATGTCGGGTGATGATCCGCAAGGCGCCCGCGCCTTGCAGTTTCACTGCGCTGATGTAGTCGGAGCGTCGAATGCTCAATGTCTCGGCACGCGCAATGCGTGCATAAGGTGGCCAGGCAGTCAGTGCGATGGCGAGTACGGCATTTTCGATACCAGCACCCAGAGCCGCCACGAATGCCAGCGCCAGAACCAGTCTGGGAAAGGCCAGAAAGATATCGGTGAAGCGCATCAGCACGGTGTCTGTCCATCCACCGAGATAACCGGCCACGGTACCGATGAACAGACCCAGCACCGGCGCGATCAAGGCCACCAGTCCCACGATGTACAGCGTGATGCGTGAACCATGAATCAGGCGGCTGAGAATATCCCGACCCAGTGAATCGGTGCCCAGCAGATGACCCTCGGTGCCCAGCGGCAGCAAGCGATTGGCAAGATTCTGTTCGAAGGGGTCATGCGGGCTGAGCCACGGCGCGAAGATGGCAATGAGTACCAGAAGAATCAGAATCCACAGGCCCAGCAGCGCCAATCGGTTGGTACGAAACTCCAGCCAGCCATGGTAGATGGCTGCTGCCCGAGCCTGCATTCTCGACTCGGGGCTTTCGCTGTTGAGCCACGTTCTGAGACTACTCACGAGGCATTGTCCCGGGCCCGAGGATCAAAGAAGGCATACAGCAAATCGGAAAAGACATTGAGACAGACGAAGACCAGACCGATGACGACCGTGCCGCCCAGAACCGCGTTCATGTCAGCTGACAACAGTGCTGTCGTGATGTAACTGCCGATGCCCGGCCAGGCAAAGATGATCTCGGTGAGAACCGAGCCTTCCAGCAGACTGGCGTAACTCAGGGCTATCACCGTGATCAGCTGCACCTTGATGTTGCCGAAGGCATGCCGGGTGATGACGGTCCACTCCGAAAGTCCCTTGACGCGCGCCGTGGTGATGTACTCGGATCCGAGCTGTTCCAGCATGAACGAACGCGTCATGCGACTGATGTAGGCAAGGCTGTAATATCCCAGAATTCCGGCTGGCAGGACGATATGGCTCAGCGCATCGCGAAACACGTCCCATTGGCCATCCAGAGCACTGTCCACCAGAATCATGCCGGTCACCACCGGCACGACATCCACGTAGAAGATGCCTACCCTGCCCGGACCACCCACCCAGCCCAGCACGCCATAGAACACCAGCAAACCGACCAGTCCGAGCCAGAAGATGGGCATCGAATAGCCGACGAGAGCAATGACCCGAGTGATCTGATCGATCCAGGAATCGCGCTTGACCGCACTGATCACACCCAGCGGCACGCCGATGAACACGCCAACCAGAGTGCCCAGCGTGGCCAGCTCCAGCGTGGCCGGGAAGACGCGCTTGATATCGTCGATGACGGGTCGCGAGTTGAGCAGCGATTGCCCGAAATCCCCCTGAATGACATCGCCGAGATAGACCAGAAACTGAACCAGCAGCGGCTTGTCCAGGCCCATGCTGATGAAGGCGGCATCGTATACCTCCTTGCTGGCCCGCTCCCCCACAACCGAGATGACCGGATCGATGGGCATCACTCGGCCGATGATGAAGGTGACGAACAGCAGGCCCAGCATGGTCACGACGATCATGCCCAGTGTGCGCAGCACACTGATGCCGGCCTTCGCCCACCACAGGGAACGTGGTGGACGATGTGCCAGCGTTGCCGATGGATCGGCCGCCGGTTGACTCATCGGCGCGTTGTCCTCGTCGCGCGATGCGACAACCTGCGGTTGATCCACATAAGCAATATTACTTGGTGACCGGCCAGTACGCCGTGGCCGTCACAGCCCCACCGATGGTGAAATCCTTGACGGAGGCCTGCCGTGCAGTCTGTTCCGTTTTCTGGAACATGATGCCGAAGGGTGCCACCGCCTGAAAGTCACGCTGCATCTGTTCATACATCTCGCGACGCTTGTCGGTATCACCCTCGATGACAGCGGCTTCAACAGCTGCCGTCAGCGGGCCCGGATCCCAGGCATTTCGATAGGCCAGCAGACCGGTGGCCTGGGCTTCATCGGAGTTGTCGGGATTGAACGCGAACGTACCCGCATTGGTCTGTGGATCGGGATAGTCCGGTCCCCAGGCACCCAGATACATGTCCAGTTCGCGCGCCCGATAACGGGTCAGAATCTGCTTGCCCGTACCGATCGTGATGTTCATCGTGACACCGGCCTGCGCAAAGGTGTTCTGCAATGACTGGGCGATTTCGATTCGTTCCTGCGCTTCGCGGACACCTGCTTCGAACTCGAGATTCTCGACACCTGCCTCTGCCAGCAGCTCCTTCGCTTTCTCGAGGTTGTAACTGTACGGCTTGTCGTCGATGGCGCCCAGATAACCTGCCGGCAGAAAACTCTGGTGTTCACGCCACTGACCCTTCAGAAAACTGCCTTCCATGCCCTTGTAGTCAATCAGGTATTTCAGCGCTTCCACCACCTTGGGATTCGACAGTTGCGGGTGCTTCTGATTGAAGGAGACGTACATCAGGTTTCCCTTCTGGTCCGTGTCGACGGCGAGATTCTCCTGCCCTTCCAGTCCGGCGATATCTTCGGGATTCAGATTGCGAGCGATGTCAACGTCCCCTTTCTCGAGCAGCAGGCGCTGTGTGGCCGACTCCTGAATGTGCTGGACGATAACGCGCTTCATGCTTGGCGCACCCAGATAGAAATCAGGATTGGCAGCCAGGGTATAGGACTCGGACGGCTTCCAGCTGACGATCTCGTAGGCTCCGGAGCCCGCCGAATTGGTTGCCAGCCAGGCATTTCCCAGATCGCCATCCTGCTCGTTTTCCAGGACCAGCGTCTTGTCCACGATACCGCCGATCGTGGCTGTCAGACAGTTCAGTATGAAGGAAGTCGCGTATTTCTTGTCGGTGGTGATGGTCAGCGTGTTGCCGTCGGCCACGATGGTTTCCTCGACGTTCTCGGGAGTGAAACCGAATTGCGTAAGGATGAACGAGGGAGTCTTGTTGAGCTTGACCGCGCGCTGCAGGGAGAAAGCTGCGTCTTCCGCCGTGACCGGATTGCCTGAGTGGAAGGTCACGCCTTCTCGCATGGTGAACGTGATCGACAGTCCGTCTTCGGATACCTCCCAGCTCTCGGCAAGATCGGGCTGGAATCCGGCTTCAAGATTCAGCGGGTCGAAATTGACCAGCTTGCGGTAGACATTCATGATGACGTCACTACCGGCGAATTCGAAGGACTGAGCCGGGTCGAGCGTGGTGATGTCATCGATGCGGTGCGCAATGACCAGCATGTTGTCCGGTGTCCTGGCTTCCGCCAGACCACCCAGACCTATCGCGGCACCCAATGCCAGGGAGGCCAATGAGCGTTTGAAGAATACTCGCCGCTTCAGTGAACGGCTCGAATTTCCTGTCATCTTGAATGATCTCCTGTGTTCGAAAACGTCGACCGACGGTCGACCTGTGTCATGAATCGTTGCTGTGCCAGGTTTCTTCCAGTACCCGAAACCAGTTACCGTGACACAGCTTGTCGATCAGCTGTTCACCGTAGCCATGGCTTTGCATGGCCGCTACCAATCGAGGCAGGCCACTGACATCGCCAATGAAATCGGGAATCTCGGCACCATCAAAATCCGACCCCAAGCCTACACTGTCCTCGCCCAAAAACTCAATCAGGTAATCCAGGTGTCGCAGCATCTGCTCGACCGGCACATCGGTCAGCATGCGACCGTCACTACGCAGAAAGGCCGAGGCAAAATTGAGACCGACCATGCCACGACTTGCCTTGACCTGCTCCAGCTGCGCATCGGTCAGATTACGTGCATGATTGCACAATGCATGAGCATTGGAATGCGTCGCTACCAGAGGGTGTCGGCTATGGCGGGCAACGTCGTCAAACCCCTTCTGGTTGAGGTGCGACAAATCGATCAGGATGCCTTTCTCATTACAGCGACGTACCAGCTCCAATCCCAGATCAGTCAGACCTGCACCGATGTCGGGCGTTGCCGGGAAGCGAAACGGAACCCCTTCTCCGAAGATGGTCGGACGACTCCACACCGGCCCCAGTGAGCGCAGACCGGCCTCGTAAAGCACATCCAGCGCATGGAATTCGGGGTCGATGGCTTCGCACCCTTCCAGGTGAAGAATGGTCGCCAGCCGATCACTGGAGAAACACTTTTTCAATGCAGGCACAGTGGTGCAGATCTCGGCCACGCCCATCTCCTGCAACCTGATCAGAATGGCCGCCTCGCGCATGACCACATCCAGTGCGCTTCGTCGATCAACCAGCTCGGGCAGCGGAACATCGTACTCGGCCTGCGTCATCATGGTCTGGTAGTCACCACTGGACGGCGAGGACACCCACATGGCGAAGAATCCACCGCCAAAATTTCCGGCTCTGGCCTTTAGCCGATCTATATGAAAATCACCGGATTGCAGAAACAACTCTGCCGCCGAAGCTCCACCTGCCTGCATCAATCGCGTGAGTATGTCGTTATGTCCATCGAATACCCGCCCTCGTGCATTGCCTTCAGCCTTCTCTGTATTCATCAACCGTACTCGCTATTGTTCGCCGGACAGACAGGTGACGAGCATAGCATCCGTAACTCGACAACGGCCGCGGCAGCCGCCCGGTGAACGATTGATCGAACTGACTGTCCATCCGGTGATGCGAGCGCTCAGGATTCGCCGCCGCAGCCTCACGTCCAGACACCCTGAGAACACACCCAGCGTTCATGAAGAGAAAAAAGCAGAACAGCCACAGTGGCAACACCCTGGAACGCTTTGCCCGATTGCCGGCCGAGAGAAAACGTCGATTGCTGCTCAAGTCAGCGGTGGGCCTCGGTATTCTGGGAATCGGTGCCGGAGCCATCTCGGATTACGACAGCAGACAACGTGAATTGCATGATCTGACCAGCGTCGGTGCCGGCGAACCGGTGGTCGTGCAGGTACACGATACCAGTTGCCCCATCTGCCGGAGCCTCAAGTCCATCACGACCAAGGTCATCGCGGATCATCCGCACATCCGGTTCCGGATAGCCGATATCGCAACCGGCGAAGGACAGGCCTTGCAAAGGCAATACGGGGTTCAGAAAACCACTCTGCTGCTGTTCGATGGCAGGGGGAACCTGCTGGATACGGTCGTTGGAGCGCAATCGCGCGAGAACCTGGAAAGGCTGTTTGCCAGACACTACCCACCAGCCGCCTGAGCGGGGTGAGTAGCGTCCTGCGGTGTCCCTATTCAGCCAGCGGCGCGTGCAAACGATGATGCAACAACGAACTTGCCAGGCGTCCCCTGAACATCCTGGCTCCCGCCAGTACGGCCAGGTCGATCAGTGGTTCTATCAGAACCACCGTCATGTACGCCAATCCGAACGTGGTGACCTGAGCCATGTTCTCCGCGCCAATACCATTGCCGTAAATCGCCCAGAAGCCGACCCATAGAACGATGCCTCCCTGATACGCCAGCGACAACTTGAAAGCCTGGGCATAACCGATATCGACATAGGCCGTATTGGCCGGAATGATTCGTTGTGCAATGGCATGGGTGGCAAACAGGGGCAACAACAGAGTCGTCACGTTCATGCCGTATTGCGGCAGATCCGCCGGTGCAAACAGCAGTCCCTGCGACAACAGACCCAGCATCAGTCCGATAGCCGCTGGCGCTACGCCAAACAGCAGGAGCAAGGTCGTACCCAGTATGAGATGGACTTCGGATATACCTACGGCGACATGGGGAAACACCTCGAAAAACAGGAATACCAGCACACTGGCAACCATCGAACGTATCGCCAGTGGCAAGACGCCTGCCTGTCTGATTGCGTCCCTGACGTGGCTGACACCCAGCACCAGGGCGGTGGCCGCTGTTGCATGACTCAGAAGGATCTTTGATCCTTCGACAATACCCGGTTCCATATGCATGTTTGCTGACTCCTGAAAGGCTAGCGGAAGGTACGATTGCCGGGAGACTGCTTGTCCCTGACACCGACCCAATGACTGGCTGGCGTATAGGTCGCCTGCCAGAGTTCAGCCAGCTGCCTGATACGTCCCAAGGTCAGGAAGCCGGATTCGAAATCCACCACATGGCATTCATGCACGTGGCGGGGCAAGGCAGGCAGCGGCTCGTATCGCCCATCACTGAGCAGCCACAGCACCCGACGTCGATCCGGGAAGCGTTTCTGCTGATGCAACATCAACTGCTCGGCACGTTGTATGGCGAGGTGGACGGGACTGCCTCCACCACCGCTGATAGGTTCAATCCAGGCACGGGCATGCGCGCCGGCCTTGTGCGGGTCGTGCAACACCTGCACCTTGTTTCCAGCGAAACTGATGACAGCCAGGGCATCTCGCCGGCGATAGGCCTGCTGGCCAAGGTCCAGCAGAACGCCTTTGGCCGCTGCCAGCTGCCCGGCAGTCATCATCGAAGCCGAGCAATCCAGCAGCACACAATGCAACTCGGAAATACTCTTGCGCACCGCCTTGAATCGCAGATGCTCATGCAGCAACCGGGCATTGCGGCGCGCTTTCAGCGTGTTCGGCCAGTGGATACGACGGGTCTCTGCTTCCACCTGGTGACGCTGCCATCGTAGCCTGTCGGTGCGCCCGGCAACTGACTCCGCGTCAGCCACCGAACGCATCACGGCTTTTTTCGCATTGCATCTCCCGCATGCCGAAGCGGCAGCACCGGCACAGGCTGCGCAGGCAAGGCACCCCACTGCCGGTCGCCGGCATCCCTGCTTGTCGATGTCGAGGAAGTCGCCAGAGCCTGCAACATCTCCTGACTGATTTCAGTCTCCAACGACTGCCCCGGCGTGGCTTCATGCGGTGCTGTCGAACCCGGTTCGACCCCGTCGCCCTGCCCCTCAGGCAAGGAATTCATCGATGGTCTGCTGCCTTGTGCCGGGTTCGAGGTAGAGTCCTGAGATGCCGACGACGACTCGCCTTGTTTCTGTGAATTCGCCTCGTCACCTGGCTGTGCATCGCGATCCGATCGGCCGGATTCCGCAGCCCCCCGGGGACCCGCGCTCGCCGACTCCGCGCGACGCCGGTGCGCCAACACCAATTCGGCGACTGTCTCGATATCGCTGGGCTCTATCGATGTGCGTCCCTGCAATGCAGCCATGGCACGACTGGCTCGTAGCATCACCAGGTCGGCCCTCACCCCGTCGACGCCGGCGTCATGGCAGCGCCGGGATACCAGATCATGAGCCTGGTCAGTGAACGCGATACCTGACTTGCGCTGTCTGGCCTGCAACAGCTGCTCAAGCAGATCCTGCTGACGCTGTGCATGTGCTTGCAGAAAGGCCAGCGGCTCGTCATCAAAGGCCAGCCTCGAACGCACGATCGTCTGTCGCAGATTCAGATCCATCGTATCCTCGACTGCCACATACAGACCGAAACGATCCAGCAGCTGAGGTCTCAATTCGCCTTCCTCCGGATTCATGGTTCCGATCAGCACGATATCGGCCGCATGCTGATGAGAGATGCCATCCCGTTCCATGCGGTTGACCCCACTGCTGCAGACATCCAGCAACAGATCAACCAGGCTGTCTGCCAACAGATTGACCTCGTCCACATACAGCACACCGCGGTGCGCCCGTGACAACAGCCCCGGCTGGAACGCCGTCTTGCCCTCTTGCAGGACCAGCTCGAGATCCAGCGTCCCCACCAGCTGCTCTTCACTGGCTCCCAGCGGCAGGTTGACGAACTCGCCCTCCGGCAGAATATCGGCCAGTGCTCGCGCGCTGGTTGTTTTCGCCGTCCCGCGCGCGCCCTCGATCAGCACGCCTCCCAGACGCGGATCGACAGCCACCAGTTTCAGGGCCAATTGCAGCCTGGGCTGCCCCTGCAAGGCGGAAAACGGATAAACCGGCACAGTATTCAGCGATGCAGACTGTCGGTTCGACTTGTTCATGCAGGGACTCCACTGTCGTCGACTTGACTGGACGCTCTGCCAGCGCCGAGCGAGACACCCTCCAGCGACTCCTCAATGGCCAGCAGTTGTGCTTCGATACGTGCCTGGTAGTCTCCGGGCTCCTGCCAGAGGCCCCGCTGCATGGCCTCCAGCAAGCGCTCGCAGATCTCTCGCAAGGCATCCGGGTTGTGCTCCTTCAGGAATTGCCGGACCTCATCGTCCTCGACGTAGGCATCAGTGACTCGCGCGTATTGATCATCACGAACCACATGAGCCGTTGCGTCATAGGCAAACAGGTAGTCGACCGTTGCGGCCATCTCGAACGCCCCCTTGTAGCCATGGCGCATGACACCTGCAATCCACTTGGGATTGGTGACTCGAGAACGTACCACTCGACTGATCTCCTCTTCCAGCGTACGAATGGCTGGCGCCAGTGTATTGCTGTGATCACCGAACATGACACTCGGTTGCCTGCCACTGAGATGCCTTGCTGCGGCTGTCATGCCGCCCTGAAACTGATAGTAGTCATCCGAATCGAGCAGATCGTGCTCTCGATTGTCCTGGTTCTGCATGACCAGATCCAGATTCTGCAGCCGGGTTGAAAACTGCTCCCTTGCTTCCGTGCCATGGTCATGCTGACCATAGGCATATCCTCCCCAGTTCAGATAGGCTGTGGCGAGATCCCCGTCATCTGTCCAGTGCTTCTGATCGATGAGCCCTTGCAGACCGGCACCGTAACTGCCGGGAGCTGATCCGAACACGCGATGACCGGCCAGACGACGCGCTTCCTCTGTCGACAGACCCTGTGCCTGCAGACGCTGCGCATCCCGCTGAATGCGGGCGCGTATCGGATTCAGCGATTCCGGTTCATCAAGCTCTGCAACCGCCTGCACGGCTGCATCGAACAGGCGCATCACCGAGGCAAAGGCGTCACGGAAAAAGCCCGATACACGCAGGGTCACGTCCACACGAGGCCGATCCACCACCGACATGGGAAGAATCTCGAAACCGCTGACGCGATGGCTGCCATCAGCCCATCGAGGACGAACACCCATCAGGGCGAGGGCCTGCGAAATATCATCACCGCCGGTACGCATGGTGGATGTTCCCCAGACCGACAGGCCAATGCTTTTCGGGTAATCACCGTGTTCCTGCATGTAGCGAACCAGCAGTTGCTCGGCCGAGCGCGAGCCCAGGCCGTAGCTGGTCATGGTCGGTATGGAACGGGTATCCACCGAATAGAAATTCCTGCCGGTCGGCAACACATCCGGTCGCCCGCGCGAAGGCGCGCCACTCGGGCCCGCCGGCACGAATCGACCGCACAGGCCGCGAGTCAACTGATACAACTCCTGCTCCCCGCAGGCATCCAGACTCGGACGCAGCTGCAGTCGCAACCGCGACATGACTGCCTGCGTCTTCGGCCATTGGACCAGGTGCTGCTGCACGGCCTCGGGATCCAGCCCCCTCAGAACCGAGTCGCCCTGATCCGGTGTGTCCGGATCGATCAGCTGCAAGGCCAGAATCTCGAGCCGTTCCCGGGTATCAGCCACATTTCGCCATGGTTCGGACGAGCAGGCTTGCAATAGGAACGGTCGATTGCCCGACCACTCGGCACTCCAGTCGTCCATCACGAGCGGGTCGAAGCCACCCAGTTGCAGATCCTGCGACAGGGCCCGTATCAGACTGTTGTCCGATGCCTCACCGCTACCGACCGGGTGACGTGCCAAGGCCAACAACGTATCGCGTCGCAGACGTCCGGTCGGGGACTCACCGAATACATGCAAGCCGTCCCGGATCTGGCTCTCCTTCAATTCACACAGATAGGCATCGATGCTGTTGAGCAGAGCCTGCTCCTGTTCGGCATCGGCAGGAGCAGGCAGATTGACATCGCGATGCAGATCGTGCTCGACGATATGTCCCAGAATCTGCTGGCGCAGCACATCGGCACGGCGACGATCCAGCAGCAGAGCCTCGTAGTATTCATCGATCTGCCGTTCCAGATCACGTAGCGGTCCATGGCTGTCAGCACGAGTCAATGGAGGCATCAGGTGGTCGATGATGACCGCCTGGGCCCGACGCTTGGCTTGTGAACCTTCTCCGGGGTCATTGACGATGAACGGATAAAGATGTGGCATGGGCCCCAGAACCAGATCCGGCCAGCATTCCCCGCTCAGGGCAATACTCTTGCCTGGCAGCCACTCCAGATTGCCATGTTTGCCCACATGCACGACGGCATCCGACTGCCATTGCTCACGCAACCAGACATGGAAAGCCAGATAATGATGCGGCGGGATGAGGTCCGGATCGTGATAGCTGGCCATCAGATCCAGCTCGTAACCCCGCGCAGGCTGTATGCCGACGAAGACCTGACCGCATCGCAAGCCGGCGATCATGAAGCGCCCCTGCCGCAGCATCGGGTCAGTATCCGCCGGTCCCCAGCGCTCATCCAGGGCGCAGCGAACGGATGCCGGCAAGCGAGAGAAGAAATTCAGATAATCCGACAGGTCCAGACTCTGGCGAGCCGGGCGCAACAGCCATTGCGAGGGATCGTTGGTTATGCCTTCCCTGAGGGCCTTCATCAGGGCATTGCCATCGTCAGGAATATCCTGCGTGCGATAGCCTTCATCGCTCAGTCGTCGCAGTATGTTGATGACTGAAGCCGGCGTATCCAGGCCCACGCCATTGCCCAGTCGCCCCTCACGGGTCGGATAATTCGCGAGAATCAGAGCCAATCGCTTGTCGCCGTTGTTCATTGAGCGTAACCGGCACCAGCGTCGAGTCAACTCGGCGACGAACCGCAGGCGTTCGCCATGAGCCTGATATCCCACGATATCGCATTGCGTCAACTCACAGCGCCTTTGCAGTCCCTTGAAGCTGACCGCCCGACTGATGATTCGGCCATCGACCTCCGGCAAGGCCACGTGCATGGCAATATCACTCGGGGTCAGCCCCTGCGTGTCGGACTCCCAGCTATCCTGATTGCTGCCGGAGAGAATCACCTGCATCACGGGAATATCCCCCATCAATGCATGATCGCCAGGATCTTCCATGGATGATTGTGAAAAGGCAGTGGTATTGAGTATCAGGTCCACACCATGTCGGTCACACAGTAGCTGGATGCCACTCATGCAATGCGGATCCTTCAATGAGGCCACCGCCAGAGGCAGGGGGTTGAGTTGCTGAGTCTGCAGTGCGTCGCACAGTTGCAGAAACACCGAGGTATTACCCGATTGCAGGTGCGCCCGGTAGAAGATCACGGCAACGCAAGGGGCTCCCGGCAGCCAGCGACTCGGCCAGTCGCTCTCTTCACCGGCAGTCGGCGGCAGGATGCTCAAGGCGGGCAGTGGCTCAGGTTCATCCAGCTGCGCCGGCAGCCCGAAGAATCTGTCGCCGAGCAAACGGTAGAAATTGCGGGCATTATGCATCCCGCCTTCACGAAGATAGCGCCACAGTTGCCGACAAACTTCGGCCTCGACAGTGCTTTTCATCAGCAGATTGCCGTCCTCGGCATTGTCACCGGAAAACATGACCAGATGAATGCCGCGCGCCTCGCACAATTCGACAATGCGATCCACGGCATAGGGCCAATAGCTCTCACCGCCAAGCAGATCAATGATGATGACTCGGGCATGTTGCAGGATCTGTTCGATGTACAGATCCACCGACGCCGGTTGTCGCAAGTGCATCTGATTGGTCAGGCGCACAGTCGGGTAGGCGTTCGCGGAGGCCTCTGCACCGAGGCTCGGATGGGCTGCCGACAACAAGGCCAGCGTCGTGTCTGCGGCACTGAGGATGACCAGCTCACCCGGATCCTGATCAATCCGGGTGATGACCGATGCATCGTCGACGTAGGCACCGGGTTGTGAGGACAGCAGATGCATCAGATGAGCTCGGCCTGTCCGGCATGTCCACCACTACTGACCACGGCAGACACTTCGCTGCCCTGAACGCTGGCCGTCATCAGGGCATCCTGCAACAATTTCTCGTCGAGTTGCTGCCCGATCAGCACCAGCTGGGTATGGGGAGTTTCAGCGTCGCGCCAGCGACGATCGTAATAACTGTCGAAGCGCCGTCCCACGCCTTGCACCACCAGTCTCATCGGTTTGCCGTCGATTGCCACGAATCCCTTTATCCGGAACAGGGTGTGCTCCTCTACCAGTCTGTCCAGCACCTCCATCAGACGACTGCGATCCACTACCGGCAGCGTCACGACCATGGAATCGAACTGATCGTGATCATGGTCATGCTCATGACCCTCGTCGTGCTCGTGATGACCCCTGCGCTGATCGATCGTCTCCTCACTGGCACTCCCCAGGCCCAGCAACAGGCTGTTGGACACCTTGCCTTGTTCGCTTCGGATGATCTTGACCTGTGCCGGCAGCTCCTGCCTCACCACCTCCTCGACCTGCCGGCATTGCGGCTCGCCCACCAGATCCGTCTTGGAGAGGACCACCAGATCGGCGGCCAGCAACTGATCCTCGAACAATTCGTGCAGAGCCGACTGATGATCCAGATTCGGATCGGCCAGGCGTTGCTGCTGAACCGCCTGTGGATTGCTGGCGAACTGACCCGCAGCCGTTGCCGGTGTGTCGACCACGGTCACAACCGCATCAACGGTAAAGGCATTGCGTATCTCGGGCCAGTTGAATGCCTGTACCAATGGCTTCGGCAGAGCCAGGCCGGAGGTCTCGATCACGACATGATCTATCCGATCGCTGCGTTCCAGCAACTGGCGCATGACCGGGTAGAATTCCTCCTGCACGGTGCAGCACAGGCAGCCATTGGCCAGCTCGTAGACGTTGCCGGAAGTCTCCATGCCTGCAACGTCCTCCTCGCAACCCAGACTGCAGCGCTCCAGAATGTCGCCGTCGATACCGAGTTCGCCGAATTCATTGACGATCACCGCAATTCGCAGTCCCGCAGCCGATTCGAGCATGTTGCGAACAAGGGTGGTCTTGCCACTGCCCAGAAAACCGGTAACGATCGTGGCAGGAATTTTCCGTACGTCAGCCATGGGATACCTCGGTGTTGTCATTGGTGTCTGATGATTCCCTGCGATCTGCCACCTCGGAGAACTGCAAGGGTGGTATACGTGCAACGAAATGCCCCTTGATCCCCTGCGGCCACTGCTTGAATGGCACTTGTCCCGTTTCCGATACCCGATACCCGGCTGTGAAATCCAGCAGGGCCTCGGCACTGTCGACATCGGGACTGAACTCACCGAACACGTAGCTGTATTTCCCACTCTGGTGCAGGGCTGCCGAACAGGAGCGCTTGCATGACATCAGGCAGCGTGTGCGTTGCAACTGCACGACCGGTGCGCCGACATCGGCAAGGGCATGTTGTTTCAATGCCTCTTCGACGCGATTGGCAAAGTGTTCACCCGGACGCAGGCCATCGACACTGTCCTCCTGCTGCCCGCAGGTCGTACACACAACGACGGTTATCATCGAACGGAAACCTCTTCTTGCAGGCCGCAACCTGACTGGTTCATGGAATGAGCATGCGGCGCCGCATGAGAGCTTTGCCAAGGCACGATATAGGACTGATTGCGAAACTCGCCGTGGATGGCCTGCAACTGATAGACGCTTTGCAGATTGTCAGGGGTCAGCACGCGACGTGGCTCCCCACTGGCCACTTCGACCCCTTCATGCAGCAGCAGCAACTGATCGCAGAATCGGCTGGCCAGGGTCAGGTCGTGCAATACAACCAGCACGACCCGCCCGCGACGACTCTGCGCGTGCAACAACTCCATCACCTTGAGCTGATGATGGGGATCAAGCGAAGCGCAGGGCTCATCCGCCAGCAAGACATCGGCATCCACTGCCAGTGCACGTGCCAGCCGCACTCGTGCCAGTTCGCCACCGGAAAGCTGATTCAGCGGTCGTGTGGCCAGCTCTGTGAGACCGGTTTGGTCCAGCGCCAGCGCAACCGCCTCCGTGTCTGTTCGAACTTGACTCGAACCCGACTTGTCATCGACCGCCTGTCGCCTGAGCAACACACCGCGTCGTCGATGCGGCAGGCGACCCAGGGAGACGAAGTCCCTGACAGCCATGGGCCAGGCAAGCTCTCCGGTCTGCGCCAGATAGGCCAGGCTTCGGGCACGCCAGTCTGCAGAGCTCTGCTCCAGCCACTGCGCCCCCAGCCGGCAATGCCCGGTATGGGGCAGCAGCTGAGCCACTGCTCGCAACAGGCTGCTCTTGCCGGCACCGTTGGGTCCTGTCAATCCACACAGGGAGCCACCGGGGATCAGCAGACTGACGTCATTCACCAGACAGCGCCCATTGCGTTGCACCGTCATGTTCTGCAGGTCAAGATCAATCATCGCAGCATCTCCGTCTGGCTGCGCATGACAAGCAACAGGAAAAAGGGTGCCCCGATCAGTGCGGTCACCACACCGAGCATCAGTTCGAAGTCCTGACTGACCAGGCGCAGAACAATATCGGCAGACAGCAACAGCAATGCACCACCCAGAGCGCTGGCCGGCAACAGCCGAGCCGGATGATAGCCCGTGGCGCGACGCAACATGTGGGGAACCACCAGGCCAATGAATCCGATGGCACCCGCAACTGCAACACTGGCTCCCACACACAAGGCTGTCCCGATGATGACCTTCAGGCGAAGCCGAGATGGGCTGACGCCCAGACTGCACGCCTCCTCCTCGCCAAGCGTCAAGGCATCCAGCTCCCTGCCGCAGGAGAACAGCAGACCGGTACCCGCCAGAACGAACGGCAGGCACAGGCGTATGTCATCAAAGCTGCGATCGGCTATGGAGCCCATCAGCCACAGCACGATATCCTGTACATCAGCCGGAGTCGGCGCCAGATTGATGGCCAGGGAGATCAGGGCCGCAGCCAGTGAGGACAGGCCGATACCGGCCAGAATCAGGGTCAGGTTACCGACCGCCCGCCGGGCGAACAGGGCCAGTATCAGTGTCGACAGGGCAGCACAGGCCATCGCCGACAGCGGCAGCAACCAGGCGCTGATACCGGCCAGACCGAAATACAGGCACAGCACCGCTCCCAGACTGGCACTGGCACTGACACCAAGCAGACCCGGTTCAGCCAGAGGGTTGCGCAGCAGACCCTGCAAGGCAGCACCCGAGACACCCAGGGATGCACCGACAATGATGGCCAGCAGAACCCGCGGTAGCCGAATTTCGGTCACGATCAGATGAAGGCGAGACGCTCTGTCGATGCCGGCCAGGGATTCCGGCAAGGAACTGGCCGAGTCCGCGTGGAACAGCGCTGCCAGCACCTCCTGCGTCGACAGTTGCAGAGGACCGACAGTCAGGGACAGAACCATCAGACCAGCCAGACTGAGCAGCAGGATGGTATTGAGCCACAGATCCTGGCGCAACTTCATGGCCTGCCTCTAGCCGGAACGGCCTGCGAACGGCTCTCCAGTCGCACGGCAAGCTGCTCGACGGTGTCCACTTGCCCCCAGTTGCTGCAACCACTATCCAGACTGCTGAGGGTGAGAACCGGGCGATCCTCCAGCAGTTGGCGTAACAGAGGGTGGCGCGTGACGGCTGAACCACCCGGTGCGACATCATGTCGCGTCTGACTGACAAGAAAGGCATCAGGGGGTGACAGCAGTATCGATTCCAGCGACACATGGCTCCACCCCGTCAGACCATAGTCTTCCGCCTTGTTGCTGACGTTCAGCCCCTGCAGCAACGCATCGATATAGGTGCCGCCAGCTGCCGTTCCGCCATTGCCACGCAAGTACAGAACGCTGAGAGCTGACTGCGGTGACGGGATCCGCTGCAATCTTGCCCTTGTCTGCCGCAATATCTCTTCGGCCCGATCACGCCGGCCGATCAGCTCCCCCACCTGCAGAAGACTGCTGAAGATTCCCGGCCAGTCATTCGGATACGGAACATTCACAACGCGGATACCGAACCTGGCAAACAGATCGGACTGATGTTGTGCCTGCCAGCGCCGTGACGCCAGCACCACGTCGGGCTGTTGCATGATGACTTCTTCGGCACTGGCGCGGTTTGCCGGATAGCGCAAGGCCGCAGCGGAAAACGACGACCGCCTCGGATCCTGAGCCTGTTGCGACACCGACGTGATCTGTGACTCATCGGCCAGGCCCAACAGCAGCATGTCGGCGCACAGATTGGTCGACATGACGCGCGGTAATGCGTGGCCGGAAGTGGCAGGCGACGGGTTCGAGTTGAGGACAGCTGCTGAAGAATCCTCTTCAGCGGCATCGTTCCCCGCCTCTACCATCGAGCTAAAGGCAGTGATGCACAACAATGCAACTCCGGCAACAAACTGGCAATGAGCAGGGCACCCGGAAGAATTGCCGCCACTGCGCCCCCGACCCGACTGCGCAAGGACAGGCAGATAGACTGAAGCCTGCCTCAACGACAGGCCTCTGCCTGGCATCGGCCGGTCCGCTCCCTCTGTTTCCGACACGTCTGTCGGCTCGTCAGAAATCGATACCGGCCTGTGCCTTGACCCCTGCCTTGAAGGCGTGTTTCCTGTCGGCAATCTCGCTGACCGTATCCGCCACATCATGCAGCTCGGGCTTGGCAGCACGCCCGGTCACGACTACCGTCTGATGCGCCGGACGCGCCTTAATGGCAGCGATGACGGCGTCCGTTTCCAGAAAACGGTACTTGAGCATGTACGTCAGTTCATCGAGCAGTACCAGGTTCAGGCTGTCATCCTGCAGCATCCTCTCCGCATGCGCCCAGGCTTCATCGGCTGCGGCCTTGTCCGCATCCCAGTTCTGTGTGTTCCAGGTAAAGCCTGTGGCCATGGCGTGGTATTGCACACTGTCCAGCCCCAGCCGCTGCTGCAGGAATATCACCTCGCCGGTTGACTGCGTGCCCTTGATGAACTGCACGACTCCACAGCGGTGTCCATGTCCCAGTGCACGGTAGAGAGTGCCGAACCCGGATGTCGTCTTGCCCTTGCCATTACCGGTGATCAGAATGACGATACCGCGCTCGATCTGTGCCTTTTCGATCCCGGCATCGACAACGGCTTTCTTCCGCTGCATGCGTTCCGCATGCTTCTGTTTGCCTTGCTCTTCCATTCCCGACTCCCGCTGACGCAAACGATCTGCATGGGGAAGAGAACGAACTGACGGACAAAGAGCTCAGATATCGTTGTTGGAGAGTTGAACGCTGCTGCCTGAAACAGAATCGATCATTCAACCATCCCGACGCCTGAAGCGGATCGTCGGTCATGCTCTCACCCCGGAGCAGATACCAGATGAAACACAGTGTCAGGCAGGTCTTCTGGCTTACCATCTTCCGGTTTGCGTCACCTTCCCGAGTCAAGTCGCTATCGCGAACCTCAGTGGCATGAGACGTAACCGTCTGGCTTACAGCAGCGGGGGCTGCGCCGGAATGAATCGATTCTCGCGAACGATTGTCACCGGACTTCCCTTTTCACCCTGGCAAGGAACACTCCGCCAGAGAACCCGAACACCGATATGGTTGCATTTCAGTGCAGGTACGTCAATGTTCGATTGCCTCGAGCGACGCAGAGCAGCGCAGCGCAGGTCGATGCAGAGATACACCCATACGCAGACGCATCGGTCACTGCGGCATGATGGCAAGCAACATCAACGCAGCAGCATCATCCCCAACAGGGCGGCAAGCAGCAATGCCGCGCTCAGCATCACCGCCGTCGCATACAGTCGCAGCCCCTGCTGCAACGCAGACACTCCAGGTGCCGCACCCGTCGGATTCAACCACGGCTCGTCACTGATCGTGTGTTGATAGACACGCGGACCGGACAGACGCACATCCAGCGCAAATGCCATGGCCGATTCCGGCCAGCCGGCGTTGGGTGACCGGTGGTGATCGGCCTGTCGGGCAACGGCGGCAAACGAAATGCGACCGGCAGCGGCCAGCCAGAAAAGAGCCGCGCAGACTCTGGCAGGCAGAAAATTGGCCACGTCGTCCAGGCGTGCCGCAAATCTGCCGTAATCCTTGTATTGCTCACTCCTGTGCCCGATCATCGAGTCGAGGGTGTTGATGGCCTTGTAGGCAGCCATTCCCGGCAAGCCCAACAGAACGCCCCAGAATAGCGGGGCAATGACCCCATCCGAGGCATTCTCGGCCAGACTCTCCAATGCTGCCGAGCAGATGCCGGATTCTTCCAGCTCTCGTGTATCCCGGCCAACGATCATCGATACGGCCTGCCGGGCTGCCGGTACATCCTGGCAACGCAAGGGCGCCAATACTGCCGCGACATGCTGGTACAGACTCCTTGCCGCCAGCAGACTGGAAGCCAGCATGGCCTCCAGCAGAAAACCGAACGGATTGTCCGGCAACAGGCGAACCAGCAAGCCGGCAACTGCAGCACTGAGCCCGATGAGCAGCAACGAACCCAGGGCGCCGGCAATGTAGCGTTGGCGATCGCTGGCTGAAGGCTTGTTGAAGCGTTGCTCCAGCAAGCTGATCAGTGCCCCCAACCAGACGACCGGGTGACGAACACGAGCAAACAGCCAGCGTGGCCAGCCCAGCAGCAACTCGAGCAGCAATGCTGCCAGCATCAACATCGGTCAGCTTTCCCTGATCAGATCATTCCGGAGCCACGAAAACAGGAAAGGCCCGCCTGAGCGAGCCTTTCCGGAAGGTACTACCTTACTACCGACTGATTAGTTCAACTTGATCTGAACGTCCACACCGGCGGCCAGGTCCAGCTTCATCAGGGCGTCTACCGTCTTTTCTGTTGGATCAACGATATCCATCAGACGCTTGTGAGTACGCAGCTCGTACTGGTCTCGCGCGTCCTTGTTGACGTGTGGAGAAACCAGGATAGTGAAGCGCTCTTTCTTGGTTGGCAAAGGAATCGGACCCAGAACTCGGGCGCCGGTACGCTTGGCGGTTTCAAGAATTTCCTTCGCAGAACGGTCGATCAAACGATGATCGAAAGCCTTGAGACGAATACGGATTGTTTGACTGGCTGCCATAATGAATTACTCGATGATTTTGGCTACGACGCCGGCACCAACCGTACGTCCACCTTCGCGGATCGCGAAACGCAAGCCGTCTTCCATCGCAATCGGGTTGATCAGGGCAACAGTGATTTTCACGTTGTCGCCAGGCATGACCATCTCGGTGCCTGAAGGCAGCTCTACCGCGCCTGTTACATCCGTGGTTCGGAAGTAGAACTGTGGACGGTAGTTGTTGAAGAATGGCGTGTGACGGCCACCTTCGTCCTTGCCCAGTACGTAGATCTCGGCCTCGAACTTCTTGTGAGGTGTGATCGAACCGGGCTTGCACAGTACCTGACCGCGCTCGATATCGTCGCGCTTGGTACCACGCAGCAGAATACCCACGTTATCGCCTGCTTCACCCTGATCCAGCAGCTTGCGGAACATCTCGACACCGGTAACGGTAGTCTTGGTGGTGTCACGGATACCGACGATCTCGATTTCCTCACCCACCTTGATGATGCCGCGCTCGACTCGACCGGTGGCTACCGTTCCACGACCAGAGATCGAGAACACGTCTTCCACTGGCATCAGAAACGGCTGATCAACCGGACGCTCTGGCATTGGAATGTAGGTATCCAGCGCTTCGATCAGCTTGTCGATGGACGGACGACCGATGTCGGACGTATCGCCTTCGATGGCCTTCAGGGCAGAACCGGTGATGATCGGCGTGTCGTCGCCAGGGAAATCGTAGCTGTCCAGCAGCTCACGCACTTCCATTTCAACCAGTTCCAGCAGCTCGGCATCATCAACCATGTCAGCCTTGTTCAGGTAGACAACGATGTAAGGGACACCCACCTGACGGGCCAGCAGGATGTGCTCGCGAGTCTGAGGCATCGGGCCATCAGCAGCTGAACAGACCAGAATGGCACCGTCCATCTGCGCCGCACCGGTGATCATGTTCTTGACATAGTCAGCGTGGCCGGGGCAATCAACGTGCGCGTAGTGACGTGAGTCGGACTCGTACTCGACGTGGGCTGTCGCGATCGTGATACCACGGGCCTTCTCTTCCGGCGCGTTGTCGATCTGGTCGTATGCACGAGCCGCTCCACCGAACTTCTCTGCCTGGCAGATAGTCAGCGCTGCGGTCAATGTGGTCTTGCCGTGGTCGACGTGGCCAATGGTGCCTACGTTGACATGCGGTTTGTTACGTTCGAATTTTTCCTTAGACACTTAAGTTCTGGCCTCGTTTTCGATTGATCGCCCATGCGATCCCTGGTTTCACAGACCGACGTCAGGTCTTGAATCGGGTCTGGGCTGCGGATGATACAGTATTAATGACTACATTTAGTAAGGCTAACGATGCAGTACTGCATCAACCACCGCCTGAGGTGGTACTTCATAACTCTCGAATTCCATTGAATACACTGCTCTGCCCTGCGTGGCAGAGCGCAAGTCGGTTGAATAACCGAACATTTCTGCCAATGGTACCTGAGCCCGGATGACTTTGCCGCCCGGTTGCTCGTCCATACCGACGACAACACCCCGACGTCGGTTCAAATCTCCCATGACGTCTCCCATGTATTCCTCGGGAGTCACCACTTCTACCTTCATGACCGGCTCCAGCAATGCCGGACTGGCTTCGTTGGCACCATTACGAAATCCCATCGAGCCAGCAATCTTGAAGGCTATCTCGTTCGAATCCACATCATGATAGGACCCATCATACAGCGTCACCTTCAGGTCAACCATCGGAAAGCCACCCAGCACGCCGTTGGCAAGTGCATCCTCGACTCCCTTCTGGACCGCAGGAATATACTCCTTCGGCACGCTGCCGCCAACGATTTCGCTGACGAATTCGAAACCGGCACCACGCTCCAGCGGCTCCATGCGCAACAGCACATGACCATACTGACCTGTTCCACCTGTCTGACGAATGAACTTGCCTTCCGCCTCGACAGATTGGCGAATCGTTTCACGATAGGACACCTGCGGCTTGCCGACATTGGCCTCCACATTGAACTCGCGTTTCATGCGATCAACGATGATGTCCAGATGCAGCTCACCCATACCACTGATGATTGTCTGCCCCGAATCGTCATCGGTTCGAACACGAAACGACGGGTCTTCCTTCGCCAGTCGCCCCAGAGCAGATGCCATCTTTTCCTGATCTGCCAGTGTCTTCGGCTCGACAGCCACTGCAATGACCGGCTCGGGAAACTCCATTCTCTCCAGGGCGATGGAATGTTTCTGCTCGCACAAGGTGTCACCGGTGCCTACTTCCTTCAGACCGACCGCAGCGGCGATATCGCCAGCGCGCACTTCCTTGATCTCTTCGCGGTTGTTGGCATGCATCTGCAACAGGCGACCAATGCGCTCCTTCTTGCCGCGCAGCGGATTGAAGACCATGTCCCCGGTTTTCACGACCCCGGAATACACCCTCAGAAACGCCAATGAGCCGACATAACTGTCATTGGCGATCTTGAACACCAACGCCGAGAATGGCGCTTCGTCGTTGGCGGGTCGCTCACCGATCGACTCGTCGGGCAACACACCTTCCACGGCAGCCACATCGTCGGGCGCCGGCATGAAATCGATGATGGCATCCAGCAAGGACTGCACACCCTTGTTCTTGAAGGCAGAGCCACACAGCACCGGCACGACATCGTTGGACAGCGTGCGCTGACGCAGACCTCGACGAATATCGGATTCCGACAATTCGCCGGATTCCAGGTATTCGTCCATCAGAGCTTCATCGGCCTCGGCGGCTGCCTCTACCAGAAACTCTCTGGCCGCCTGCGCCTTCTCCAGCAGCTCCGGTGGAATGTCACCAACGGTGAAAGTCAGCCCCTGATCCGCCTCGTTCCACAGAATGGACTTCATGCCGAGCAGGTCCACGACACCGGCAAAGGTTTCTTCAGCGCCGATGGGAATCTGAATGGCAACCGGATTCGCACCCAGACGCTCCCTGATCTGTTTCAGCACCCGATCGAAATCCGCACCAACACGATCCATCTTGTTGACAAAGGCGACTCGGGGCACCGAATACTTGTTCGCCTGACGCCAGACCGTTTCCGACTGAGGCTCCACCCCACCGACGGAATCGAACACAGCCACCGCCCCATCGAGCACGCGCAGACTACGCTCGACTTCAATGGTGAAATCGACGTGGCCGGGTGTATCGATGATATTGATGCGGTGCTGCTGGCGCGAACCATCCATTCCCTTCCAGAAACAGGTTGTCGCCGCAGACGTGATGGTGATTCCACGTTCCTGTTCCTGCGCCATCCAGTCCATGGTGGCTGATCCGTGGTGCACCTCACCTATCTTGTGAGACACACCCGTATAGAACAGGATACGTTCGGTCGTGGTCGTCTTGCCGGCATCGATGTGAGCCATGATGCCGACGTTGCGATACAGAGATATAGGCGTGATGCGTGCCACAGACAGACTCGGGTCCAGACTAAATTAGCTTCACACCAGATCCGCTTACCAGCGGTAGTGAGAAAACGCCTTGTTGGCTTCCGCCATACGATGCACGTCGTCGCGCTTCTTGACAGCGGTTCCACGCTTTTCCGCCGCATCGCTCAGCTCACCGGCCAGCTTCAGCATCATGGATTTTTCACCACGCTTGCGAGCGGCATCGATGATCCAGCGCATGGCCAGAGCACTACGACGAACCGGACGAACCTCAACAGGCACCTGATAGGTAGCACCACCCACTCGACGTGACTTTACCTCTACCGCAGGACTGACATTTTCAAGCGCTTGCTCGAGCACTTCGACAGGCTCTGATGCGCCTTTTTCCTTGATGACATCCAGAGCGCCATAGATGACACGCTCTGCAACGGCCTTCTTGCCGTCCAGCATCATGATATTGATGAACTTCGCCAATCGAACACTGCCGTACTTGGGGTCTGGCAGGATATCTCGCTTGGGTGCTTGAACTCTTCTTGACATACTGGCTTAACCCTTGGGACGCTTGGCGCCGTACTTGGAACGACCCTGACGGCGTGAATCTACACCCTGGGTATCAAGACTGCCGCGAACGGTGTGATATCGAACACCCGGCAAATCCTTGACTCGACCGCCACGAATGAGCACAACAGAGTGTTCCTGAAGGTTGTGGCCTTCACCACCGATGTACGAAGTGACTTCGTAACCGTTGGTCAGGCGTACACGGGCGACCTTACGCATCGCCGAGTTCGGCTTCTTCGGTGTAGTGGTATACACACGAGTGCAAACCCCACGCTTCTGCGGGCAGGCTTGCAGAGCCGGTACATTGGATTTCTCCGCCTTGCGCTTACGCGGCTTGCGGACAAGTTGATTGATCGTCGCCATACAATGCTGTCGTTGGTCCGGCCTGGTCAGGCATGCTTCGCAGCACAGCCCTGCACCCGGACATGGGTCGGGAATTCCGTTGAAAACTGATCAGACCCCGGAGCTGATCCGGAGAAAATTTCGAGGGCCTGAACGAAAGACAGACCAACAAAATGATTGGCCTGCTATCGAGCTCCGGAATTGTAAGGTCGGTGAGCTGGGGTGTCAACAGCTACGCAAGAGATTTTCACATCGGGTGGCTACTCGCGGGTGGATTTCCTCACAGTTGTGCCATTTTCACCAGTGCGTCTCTTGAAGAGTCCACGAGGAAGGCCTTGAATCTGACAATCCGGAGAGATTCAGCGTGGACGACTCCGAGTGCCAGAATGGAACGTCAGGCTGATCGCTTGGAATCCATCTCTGCAGAATGGTGGGCATCATTGGATGCCTCGACATCATAACGCTGCTGTACCTCTTCACGCAGTATGGCAATATCTCTGGGCGCTTCGAGACCCAGGCGAACACGATTGCCTTCTATATCGAGCACACACAGTGTGATGTCCTCACCAATGAAGATCCTTTCATCTACCCTTCTTGTCAATATCAGCATCTGCTCGTTCTCTGTGTGGGTTTTTGCATGCTTTCGTCTTCCCTACGTTGACGGCTGGCTGCGACCACGACTGAACCCCTGACGTCGTACATAGGGTAATACGCAGTACAGTGTCTCTGATCCATGACACCGCGCCGAGCAAACGCCAAATTTCCAACACAACGCGGGAACCAATCCGTCATGTATTTGTCGGCGTGTGAGAAATCAGACACAAATCACGTTTTGGCACGTTACTCGAAGCAGCAATCCGAAATTTATCCAATTTGTAACTGTTACTTTTCGAGGCTGCCAAAGCCCCATTTAACGGGGTTTCATGGCCTTGAAACTACCGGCCACTGCGCCTCCCACGTTACATAACATGCCGATTGCGTCCCATTCTTGCTCCTTCCTTCATACCCGTGCCAATTTCGGCAAATTCACCAGGGAGCAAAGCGAAACCATGATGATTCAAGACAGCGAACAAGCCGTAT
Source organism: uncultured Granulosicoccus sp. (assembly GCA_947495035.1). GTDB lineage: Bacteria > Pseudomonadota > Gammaproteobacteria > Granulosicoccales > Granulosicoccaceae > Granulosicoccus. Next base: position 511,961 of record CANLXI010000001.1, on the reverse strand, counting down.
CCCCTATCAGCGCCGAAGAAGTGACTCTTGCACTCAACGGCATACTGACCACCGACAAGTTCGCGGCCTCCCCGCAAATGTCGGCATTCCTGAAATATGTTGTCGAACAGACACTCATTGGCAACACCAGACGGATAAAGGCATTCACTGTCGGAATCGAAGCCCTCGGAAAACCAGCCAGCTTCGACCCCCAGACCGACCCTTCAGTTCGTGTGCTGGCCAAACGCCTGCGCTCTTCTCTGGAGACCTATTACGTGCAGAATCCGGACACCACCGTGTTCATCGAGATGAAGCCGGGCTCCTACGTGCCAAAATTTCTGCTGCGCAGCGAAATGAAGAAATCACCAACCGCCCAGCAAGCACCCAGCTACCAGGACACGGCCCCACACACCTCGACGACTACCTCGAGTCCTGCACCACAAGGCGAAACCAATGACGCTGTCACCGAGAATCAGTCGGACAGAAACACCGGTATCAACCAACTCTGGCAGGCATACAAGACTGCCTCGAAGGTAGCCTGAGGCCGACCCGATTGCCTACGAAAAAGCCAACCTGCTGACTCCCGGAGTCTCGTCCACGTCTTCGCGCAAGCGGCGAACACTCTGTAGCGTCACGGGTTGGCAGGTCGGGATGGCGGACCGGATGCCCCGGTCGCGACACATTCCGCAGCAACAGCCGTTGTGGATCCCTTCAACCCGTACAATCAATGAGCCCTGTCCGCAAGGCTCACAATGACGTCTCCGGCTTGAGGTTCAGGCTTCTCCAAGCCTGCGTTTTTCGCGAACGACATTGATCTTGCCCGCCGCGCCATACAGCGGCAGATCGTCCATCCTCTGCAGGGAACGCAGCAGGTCCAGGCTCTTGCGCGTGGCATTCAGCTCTGACATCGCAACCGCCTTGTTGATTCGATTCAACTCGCGGCAGGCATTCAACTGCTCACGAAGCTCCACCACCGAAGGTTCATCCATGTGGGCCTCGAACAGGTGAATCAGGAACGCCTCGCTTCGCGACAATTCGGCAATGGCCTGATTCTTCTTCTCCACAAGAACCGGCAGGTCGGCAGCGTTGCGCACCTTCATCAAGGCAGCCTCATCGGCCAGAAGTCTCCTGAACTGCTCGATCCTGTCCTGCACCTCGGCAAGACGTGACTGAATATCCGGCCTGTCAAATTCACGGACAGTGGCTATCGACTTGTTGTTCTTCATATTCGTGATGTTCAGATTAGCTTGAAAGTAGAATTTCCCGTCGTCAGTTCAGAACGGCGACGACGCCTTTGCCGACCACAATCGCGTCTATCACCTTGCCTGACCTGCTGTTCCTGACCTGAACAGCCTTGCCGGCCGCAGCATCTTTCAGGGCGACACCCTTGGTTTGCAGCTTCAGGCCCGCAGTCTCCATTCGAATCAGTACTGCCTCCCCCTTGCGCACCAGCCTGGCCGGCTTCAGCATGCGTTCGTTCAGAACCTTGCCGGCAGACACTCGCTGAGTGAATGAATAACCCATCCAGGGCGCCAGATCCGTGATCGGGGCTCCCAGGGAAGTGAATGCGGCATTGTTGGCGCCCAGTGTCACCGCCTGCCTGACCAACACGCTTTCATCCAGCAAGTCACCGCGTTGCACACCTCGGGACAGTACCCACACCTCTCCTTCCAGAGTCACGGTTGATTGAACATGCAGACGCCAGGGCTTCGGACCAGGACATTCGACCTGTACTGTCACCCGTCCGATGCTGCGGCTACCGGGCGACCAGAACGTTTGCAACGGACCCTCGCAACGCGCCAGTCGGAGTCGACTGTCAACGGAATTGACTTCAACCTGGATACCTCTGTCCGAAGGTTGCTCGGCAACGACAAATTCCCTGACGGCCTGGGATATCGCCTCGAGGGACTGGAGTTCTGCCGCACCGCCTGTACCTGGCAGTGCCAACAACAAGAGGCTGCACAGAATACTGCTGTGCCAGCTGCAAAGCCGGTTGATTCGTATATCCATTCTTCCGTTAGCGCAAGCATCGGTCCATACAGCGGAATCACGGCACTCCAAACTGTAGTTAACGGTAACAAGTTTGAGAGGTGCTTCACTAAACCCGATGGCGGTCGACAACGTGGACATATTTCGGAAAGGAGAGACATCATGTCTATACGCATCAAGCGACGTTGGATCCTGTTGATTGGCTGTCTGGCCATCGGTGGGTGTACAGAAAAAACGATTATCAGAGAAGTTCCTGCAGCGTCATCGGAATCCGGCTCTTCGGAGGATGAACTGGATGATGGCATCACCACGGACACCCCTGACACGACCGACGGTTCGGATACCGACGCCGATGAGAGCGAGGCCGATGTGGACAGTGGTGAAATGGACACGGACGCCGATACCGACGACGGCTCCAACATGGTGACTGGCGACACGGATACCGACATCGATACCGATGACGACTCCAACATGGTAACCGGCGATACGGATGCCGACGCCGATACCGATGACGAATCCAACATGGTAACCGGCGATACAGATACCGACGCCGATACCGATGGCGACTCCAACATGGTGACTGACGACACCGACACCGACACCGATATGGATACGGATACGGATGACGACTCCGACACGGGAACCGGCGATGCCAATTCGGACACCGACACAGAGGTAGACGCTGACGTCGATCCGGATAGTGACTCGGATTCGGATAGTGACTCGGATTCGGATAGCGACTCAGATAGCGACTCAGATAGCGACTCAGATAGCGACTCGGATAGCGACTCGGACAGTGACGCGGACAGTGACGCGGACACGGATGCAGATGCAGATGCAGATGCAGATTCCGACCTGCTTGAGGATCCGGTGCAATCTGGTGGAGATTCGGTGATCGGCGATCCGGGTGCCACGGTGGATTGCGACAGAACCGTTCCTTGCAGCTGGACCAGTGAGGACTCACAGTTCTCGCTCACGGTGACCAATGCAGACAACATCGGATCCCTTGACCGACTGCAACTCAACTACACCATCGACACCCTGCATGACACTCAGGTGTCCGTCACCGGCGGCGGTCAGGCGGTGGACAGTCGCGGTGACCAGTACCAGCCTTCCGAACAATTGCTTGGCGCAGGTGCCAGTGGCACCGCCAGAACGCTGATGGCGGGTGCTTCCATGGACGGCTCGATCGTCTTTGACCAGGAATCGGGCAGCAACACGCTCAGTGAATGGTCCCTGACGGTACTCGACGGTGGAATTGCCCGTCAGCCGGCATTCACGAACATTCCCGTGGGTACGGTGACAAGCGCCTACGCCGATTGTGAAGACGTCCTCCCCTGCGTGTGGAATACGCCCGATGGCGACGTCACCATCACGCTGACCACCGCAGGTGGTTACTCGACCAACGGTCAGCTGAGCACGACCTTCACAGTGCTGCCTTCGGAGTCGATGTTCATTGCACTGGATGAAGGTGCCGTCGCAATGAGCAGTTCAGGTGTACGGTTCCAGGGCCGCACACATACTCTCGGTAGCGTTATCGGTTACAAGAAAATCATCAACGAGGCCTACGGCGGCTACGCCGTGAACGGATCAGTCATCTTTTCCAAGAACGCGGCCACTCCAACCACTCTCAACGAACTCTCGCTGGTTCTCTATCAGGACAGCCCCGTGCCACGCTGGAACCCCAGATTCGTCAACATTCCGGTGCAACCATGACACCACGACGCAAGCTAACGGTAACAACCGCGATTCGGTCTCACGAATACAGAAGGCAGGCCGAGATCTGTATCAGGCATTCGAAAAAAAGGAGTCGAAGCTCTCATGATTGATGATTACCTGTCGACTCACGCAAACGCGTTGAAGTTGCGATCACAGAGAACCAAGGTGCTGGCCAGCAATATCGCCAATGCCGATACACCGAACTACAAGGCGCGTGACATGGCATTCGCTGAGGTACTGCGGGACGCTGGTGGCACACAACGCTTCTCCAGCACAAGGCTGGCCCTGAAGGGCGTGAACGGAAGTAACGGCAGGATGGCGGTTACCAACGCTCGGCATCTGTCCACCCGCCAGACAGGCGGCACATCAGTCCCCCTCATGTATCGTCAACCTCAGGAGGCCTCTCTGGATGGCAATACCGTGGACAAGGACCTCGAACAGGCCCGCTTTGCGGAGAACAATGTCCGCTACCAGGCCAGTCTGGAATTCATCAAAAGCCGAGTCAACGGTCTGATTCGCGCACTCAGGAGTGAATGATCATGGCACAAAGCATATTTGATATTGCCGGCAGCGCCATGCGCGCGCAAAGCCTGCGCCTGAACACGACCGCGAGCAACCTGGCCAATGCCAGCTCTGTGGCCAGTACACCAGAGGAGGCCTACCGTGCGCGTCATCCGGTGTTTGCCGCAGTACTTGAAAACGAGATTGGCGGAGTACGCAGTCGCGGGGTTGTGGAATCCACTCGCGACCCTGAAATGCGCTACGAACCCGGTCACCCGATGGCCAATGAAGAGGGCTATGTCTTCGGCTCCAATGTAGACAACGTCGAGGAAATGGCCAACATGATGTCCGCCTCTCGCAGCTATCAGAGCAATGTCGACATGATCTCGACCGTACGCCAGCTCATGCTGCAGACGCTGAAGATGGGAGACTCCTGATGGCTACCGTTTCCGCGGCAACGCTGAATGATCAGTACACGCTCAGCCAAGCGACAACCACGAACCACACCAAGGAGCTGGGTCAGGATGAGTTTCTGGAACTCATGACTGCACAGCTTGAGAATCAGGACCCCATGGCTCCCATGGACAACGGTGAGTTTCTTGGACAAATGGCGCAGTTCAGTACCGTATCGGGAATCGAGGCCATGCAGGAGTCACTCGACAATCTGAGTGCCACCTACGCCACCGGCCAGACCTTGCAGTCAGTGCAGCTGGTTGGTCAGGAAGTCATGATCGAGAGCGGCTACATGGAGCTGCCCGATTCGGGTCCCATTGGTGGCTCCTTTGAACTGGATGCCGGCTCCGGCAAGGTACGGGTGGATATCGCGGATGCCAGCGGCACCGTGGTCAGACAGATCGACCTGGGTGAGTACCCTGCTGGACGACATGATTTCACGTGGAATGGCCTGAATGAATTCGGCGAGCGTGTCTCGCCCGGTTCCTATCAGGCAGTGGTAACTGCTCAACAAGGAGAAGAATTCGTATCCGCTTCGGTGCTGTCGACACGAATCATAGATTCAGTCGAATTCGGTGCAGGCGGTGCGGCAACCCTGAACACCAGACAAGGAGAAATATTGACATTGGCTGACATCAGACAGATTCGCTCCGTCGCGCCCGACACGGCCAGCGAATCAGAACAATAAACGTTGAGGAAACAGCATGACCTTCCAGATAGCACTGACCGGCATCAATGCCGCGTCGACCGAATTGAATACGATATCCAACAATATCGCCAACAACGCCACAACCGGCTTCAAACGCTCTCGCGCTGAATTTGCCGATGTTTATGCAACCAGCGCTTCCAGTTCCAGCAGCTCGACCGTGGGCCAGGGCGTGCGTGTTGCCAACATCCGACAGGAACATACTCAGGGTGACATGCTGTTCACCGAACGAAATCTCGACCTTGCGGTTGAAGGTCTCGGCATGTTCCGCCTGGATGACGATGGCACTGCCCTGTACACCCGCTCGGGAAACTTCGGTCTGGATCAGGATGGCTATCTCGTCAACACACAGGGCAACCGGCTGCAGGGCTACAGTGTTGACTCGAACGCCGAGATCGTGCCGATTGTCACGGATCTGCAGATCGACTACACCGATCTGCAACCCAACCGCTCGACCAATGTCGAACTGATTGCCAACCTGGATTCCAAGGCGCAGGCACCCGTGATCACGGACGACTTGGGCAATCAGACACTCGTGCCCTTCGACGTCAACGACTCGAGCACCTACAACTTCTCGACATCGACGCTGGTATATGACTCCCTCGGTTCGGCTGAAGTGGCCAACGTCTACTTTCAGAAAGGAACCGACACCAGCTGGAATGCCTATACCTTTGTCGGCGACCAGGAAGTGAGTGATGCTGGTGGCGTGCAACTGAACTTCGATGAATCAGGCATGCTGACCAACATCGATGGTGGTTCCACCACGTTCGAGTCCAATCAGTACACGCCGGCTTCCGGCGGCGCTGCGGCAATGACCCTGAGTTTCAACTTCGGTGACATCACACAGTTCGATGACGCATTCGGTGTCAATCGCATCTCCCAGGATGGTTTTTCCGCGGGTCGTCTGGAAGACTTCGATGTGGATTCCACCGGCATCATTTTCGGTCGATTCTCCAATGGCCAGGCAAAGACCATGGGTCAGGTAACCCTGTCCAATTTTGCCAATGAATCCGGCTTGCGTCAGGTTGGCACCACCAGTTGGACGGAAACATTCACCTCTGGTGAACCTGCAACGGGTGCCCCGGGCAGTGCCAGTCTTGGCAAGCTGCAATCGGGTGCGCTGGAAGGCAGCAACGTTGATATCACGCAAGAGCTGGTGTCCATGATCGGTGCCCAGCGCAGCTTCCAGGCGAACGCACAGGTCATCAGTACCGGTGACACTCTGACGCAGACCGTTATCAACATTCGACGTTAATACGAGTAGACGCTGATGGATAGAATGATGTATGTGGCGATGTCCGGTGCGCGGCAGGTGATGCTGAAGCAAGCCAGCAACAGCCACAATCTCGCCAACCTGAACACAAATGGGTTCAAGGCCGATATCGACAACTTCAAGGCAATGCCCGTCTACGGACCAGGCATGCCCGGTCGCGTCTATGGTGAGAATCATCGCTCGGGGATCGATCATTCACCCGGGCAACTCATCAGCACGGGAGTACCGCTGGACGTGGCCCTGGACGGTGATGGATTCATCGCCGTTCAGGACACGGATGGCTCGGAGGCCTATACCCGAAACGGTAGCCTGCGTGTCACCGAACAGGGCCTGCTGGTGACTTCCAGCGGTCAACCGGTTCTGGGTGAAGGGGGTCCGATCACCCTCTCCCCCTATGACAGCATCCTCATTGGTCGTGATGGAACCGTCACGATTCAGCCCCTGGGTCAGGATGGTGGCGAACTTGCAGTACTTGACCGAATCAAGCTCGTCAACCCGGAACGCGACGAGATCAAGCGCAACGAGCGCGGCTTGTTCACGACGCCGAACGAAGAAGAACCTGCTGATGCCGAAGTAAAACTGGCAACCGAGTCACTGGAGACCAGCAATGTGAACTCCATACAGGCTCTGGTGACGATGATCGAGCTGTCACGACAGTACGAGACGCAGGTAAAGATGATGAGCACGGCCAAGGAGAACGACGTCTCGGCCGCCCAACTACTGAAGATCAGCTGATAGTCATCGGCTGAAAACCGAACACGAGAAAGGATAAACAATGAACGGAGCACTCTGGACCGCCAAGACCGGCCTTGATGCGCAGCAGACGCGCATGCAGGTCATCTCGAACAACCTGGCCAATACCAATACCACGGGATTCAAGCGAGATCGTGCCGTCTTTCAGGATCTGCTGTATCAGACCGTCCGACAGCCAGGTGCACAGTCATCGCAGAATACACAGCTGCCATCGGGACTGAGTACCGGTACCGGTGTGCGGGTGGTCAGTACCGAAAAGCTGCATTCACAAGGCAATCTGTCGCAGACGGAAGACCCCCTGGATCTTGCCATCCAGGGCCGTGGCTTCTTTGAAGTGCTGACGCCGGATGGCACACTGGCCTATACCCGCGATGGCTCCTTTCAGATCGACTCCGAAGGTCAGATGGTGACCTCGATCGGTTATACCCTGCAACCGGGAATCAACATTCCGGAATACGCCACGGGCATCACGATTGGTCAGGATGGCACGGTAACCGCATCCCTGCCCGGCAATGCCGCTCCGCAACAACTGGGAGTCATCGGTCTGGCCGACTTCATCAATCCTGCAGGACTGGAAGCCAAGGGTGGAAACCTGTACCAGGAGACAGCTTCCAGCGGCGCCCCCCTCCAGGGTACGGCTGGAGTCGGTGGTCTGGGCAGCCTGATACAGGGTTCGGTGGAGACATCGAACGTCAACATCGTCGAGGAACTGGTCAGCATGATCGAAACACAGCGCGCCTATGAAATCAGCTCGAAGGCCATTTCCACCACGGACGGAATGCTGCAATACATCAACAACAACCTCTAGGGGCTGATCATGTACCTGCCCATGGATAACATCAGCAAGGCGCTGGCAATACTCACACTGACGAGCATGTCCGCCTGCTCCCTCACGCCAGGCGATGACATGGATTTCACGCCGGCAGATCCGCCGGTTGTCATTCACGAAGAAAAGGCCAGCGGGGCCATCTACCAGTCGGCAACGAACCGATTCTTCTTCGAAGACATTCGCGCCCGACGTGTCGGCGATGTGATCAATGTCATTCTGGATGAGCAGACCAACGCCAGCAAGACGGCTTCCACCAATGCCGCCAAGGGCAGCTCGGTAGGCCTGCCCAGCCCGATACTGTTTGGCGGTACCGTTACCGCCATGGGTCGTGACCTGCTGGCCAATGAGATAACGGCCAGTTCCGACTTCGCCGGCAGCGCTGACAGCAGTCAGAGCAATCAGCTGACCGGCAGTATTGCCGTCGTCGTCGACAAGGTGTTGTCCAATGGCAATCTGTGGATCCGAGGTCAGAAACGCCTCACTCTGAATCAGGGGAGCGAAGTGGTTCAGGTATCCGGGTTGATACGACCTGTGGATATCACCCCGGAAAACACCATTCAATCGAACCAGATTGCCGATGCCAACATCACCTACGGTGGCCGGGGTCTGCTGGCAGACAGTAACCGGGCCGGCTGGATGACTCGCCTGTTTACCAGTCCGATCTGGCCATTCTAGCCTCAATGAGGCTAGAGCGACAAGCGGTGCCCTTCCCGGCTGACCGGGAGACCAAAGGCCTGAACGCCTGAGACGACAAGGAAAACGAACGATGGATTCGCGACAACGATACAAGTACTGCGCCCGGCGCGCCCGTACCCGAAGCGGCCTGAGCCTTGCCTTGCTGGCACTGTTCCTGCCGCTGCTCTGCGCACCGGCTCATGCAGAACGCCTGAAGGATCTGGCCAGTGTGGCTGGCGTCCGGGATAACCCTCTACTGGGCTATGGTCTGGTGGTCGGGCTCGATGGCACGGGTGATACGACGTCGCCATTCACCGAACAAAGCCTGCGCAGCATGCTGGTTCAGTACGGTGTCACGGTCCCACCTTCAGTCAATATCTCCTCGAAGAACGTCGCCGCGGTATCGATACATGCCGTGCTGCCCCCCTTCGCCAAACCCGGGCAGAAGATCGACATTACCGCATCCTCCCTGGGAAATTCCAAATCACTGCGTGGTGGCACCCTGCTCATGTCGCCGCTGCGAGGAGCCAATGGAGAAGTCTATGCCATCGCCCAGGGAAATCTGGCCGTCGGTGGTCTGGGAGTCTCCGGCGCGGACGGCTCATCCATCGCCATCAATGTACCCAGTGTGGGCAGAATTCCCGGCGGTGCCACAGTGGAACGCGCTGTTCCGAACCCCTTCGCCGACTCCCGGCGGGTCGTCTTCAATCTGCATGACCCGGACTTCACGACCGCCCGTCGCGCTGTCGAAGCCATCAACGCCGCACTGGGCACACCCGAAGCCGAGGCCCTGGATGCAGTGTCCGTTGCTGTCAACGCCCCCATGGAAGTATCCAAACGCGTTGCCTTCATCGGCTACCTGGAAGAACTGACCATCGATCCGGGTGAAGGTGCAGGCAAGATCATCGTCAATTCGCGCACCGGTACCATCGTCATCGGTAGCCACGTCACCGTGGGCCCGGCAGCCGTTACGCATGGCAGCCTGACCGTCACGATCCGGGAAGACACCCAGATCTCGCAGCCCGAACCCTTCACGGACGGTGTCACTGCTGCGGTTCCGGACACGGAAATCGATGTGGTTGAAGAACAGTCCCGCATGTTCGAGCTCCCGCGAGGTACCACCTTGTCGGATATCGTACAGGCCATCAACAGTGTCGGCGCTGCCCCCGGCGATCTGGTCGCCATACTCGAGGCCCTGAAACAGGCAGGTGCGCTGCGGGCGCAACTGATCATCATCTGATGACTGATCTGAGCGCATTGATACAGGTTCAGCGCAGCTCTGCCGACATCGGCAGACTGCAGGCATCCGACTCTCGGGTGGCGGACGATGCCGAGCAGGCCAAGGCCCGCGACGCGGCGAACAAGTTCGAATCACTGCTGATTCACAGCATGCTGAAGAGCATGCGCAAGACGACCATGGCCGAGAACACCTCGAATCAGCAAGCCCTGTACGACGACATGCTGGACAAGAACCTTGCCGATTCCATGATCAAGGCCGGTGGTCTCGGCATTGCCGACCAACTGATGGGTCAGCTGGGCGGCAAGACCAGCAAGTCATCCACAGATGGCAGCGTTCATACCGGTAATCATGCCAACCTGACGCGGGATCGACTGAAATTGCGTGAACTGGCCCTGTCACTCAAGGAGTCACCGCCCGACTCTGGCAAGGAGACGCAGACTGCCGTTTCCACAACCCAGGCAATGAGCGCTCCGGAAAAGGGGCTGGCTCGCCTCAAGCTGTTATCCAGGCTATGGGGACAAGGGGATGATTCTCCGGCCGACAGCGGTTCCGGCAAGACGGAGTTTCTGCAATCACTGGCACCCCACGCCCAACGCAGCGCTCGCCGGCTGGGCACCTCACCCAGCGCCATACTGGCAATCGCCGCACTGGAAACCGGCTGGGGGCAATCCATGCTGAAGGACGCCTCCGGCCAGTCCTCCAACAACTACTTTGGCATCAAGGCTGGTGCAGATGACCAGAACTTCACCAGCAACACCACCACCGAATACTTCAATGGCAAGTCACAAAACGTGGAAGCCAGATTCAAGTCCTACAACACGACTGCCGATTCCGTTGAAGGATTCGCGGATTTCCTGTTGGAGAACCCCCGTTATTCGACCGCTCTGCAACACGCCGGCAACCCTGAGCGCTTTCTCAGGGAACTGCATGACGCCGGTTACGCCACAGATCCCCGTTACGCCGACAAGGCCATCTCGGTCATGCATCAGGTCGAACAACATAGATTACAGCCATGAATGACTTACTGAACACCGGAAAATCAGCCCTGTTCGCGTTTCAACGAGCACTGGCGACCACCTCTCACAACATTGCCAATGTCAACACCGAGGGCTATTCCCGCCAGAGAGTGGACATGGAGGCGGTGCCTGCCAACACCGGCCTGCAAAACCAACCGGGAGGCGGAGTTCAGATTGTCTCCATAGAGCGTCTGCAGGATCAGTTCGCGACCGCCCGTGTCAATTCCAGCACCAGCGCCTTCGAGGAACAGAACACCTATCATGCAATGGCCAGCCGTCTGGATAATCTGATGGCATCCGAAAGCGGCAGCGTCGCCCCGGCAATGAACGATTTCTTCAACGCGCTGCAGGACGCCAACGCCGACCCCTCTTCCGTGGCAACGCGCGAGGTCGTACTGGATCGTGCCGAGCAACTGGCGCAGCGATTCCAGAGTCTGCAAGGCCAGTTCGATGATACTCGTAGTGAAGTCAGTGAACGCATACAGGCGGCGACCGAATCAGTCAGCGACCTGGCACGATCGATCGCGGATGTGAACAAGCGAATCACCAGCATCTCCGATTCCAGAAATACCGAGGCTGCCAATGATCTGCTGGACCAACGGGATCAACTGGTCAAGGAATTGTCCGCCTATATCGACATCGACACGAATCTGCAGGAAAACGGCGCTCTCAACGTGTTCATGGGCAAAGGCATCAGTCTGGTCATCGACAACGTCGCTCAGGAAGTCAAGGCCGTACCTGATGATACCTACCCTGATCGCATGCAGATCCAGGTTGGCAGCGAGGGTAGCGAACAGAACGTTTCGGCACGCTTGCAGGGCGGAGAAATCGGTGGTCTGAGTGAGTTTGCCAATCAGACACTGCAGCCCGCGATGGCAGAACTGGGCCGACTCGCCCTGAGTATCAGTGACGCAGTCAATCAGCAGCACGCTCTGGGAATCGACATCAATGGAGAAGCCGGTGAGCCGATATTCGAACTGGCCGCACCACAGACATACGCCAGCAGCAGAAACACCGGATCCGGCGTACTCAGTGCTGAAATCAGTGACACCAGCGCTCTGGAAGCCTCCGACTACCTGCTTCGCTTCGATGGTGCGAACTTCACGGCAACCCGCAATTCCGACGGCAAGGCGGTCAGTGGGCCCATGCCACTGGAACTCGATGGCGTGTCCCTGAGTCTGAGCGGTTCACCTGACGTCGGCGACACCTTCGTGCTGTCCGCAACGGGCAGAGTGGCCGCGACGATGAACACGGTACTGAACAATGCCGAAGATATCGCCCTCTCCGGTCAGCTGAGCACGCGCAGTGACATCAGCAATCTCGGGGATTCGCGTATCAGCAGCGCCAGAGTTGTCGATACAGGCAACTCGTCCCTGACCGATTCGGTCGACATCGTATTTACCTCGAACAGCAGCTACGACATCATCGATTCGGGTTCCGGAGCGACACTCGCCAGCGCCACGGATTATTCCGAAGGCGATGCCATCGAGTTCAATGGCTGGCAAGTCTCCATCAGTGGTGACATCCAGGAGGGCGATTCCCATCGTGTGGAAGCCAATCTGTCGGGAATCGGCAACAACAGCAATGGCATGGCCCTGGCCGAACTGCAGAATTCGCTGAGTATCGGCGGCAACCAGACCTTCAATGAAGCCTATGGCTCGATGGTGTCCCGGATCGGCGCTCAGACGAATTCGGCAGAAACCCGCGCCACCGCACTGGAATCGCTCAGGGACAACGCCATTGAACGACAGCAGGCAACGCAATCGGTCAGCCTTGACGAGGAAGCCATCAACCTGACCCGCTTTCAGCAAGCGTACCAGGCTTCAGCACAGATCATATCGGCAGCCGACGATATGTTTCAGACCATACTGGGAGCAGTCCGATGATCAGTACACGAATGTCATCCAATATTCTGGCCTCGAGAATCGCCACCGATCTGGTCCAGAAACAGAATGAACTGGCGCGTGTCCAGGAACAGATCAGTACCGGAAGGAGGATCAATACCCCTTCGGATGATCCTGCGCAGTCGGCTCATATAGTCAAGATGCAGGAAGCGGAAAGCCAGCTGAGTCAGTACCAGCGCAATGCATCGATCGCCGAATCACAACTCTCACTGGAAGAGGCCGCTCTGACAGGCACTGCCAACACCCTGTTACGCATACGTGAACTGGCGTTGACTGCCAACAGTGGCGCGGTGGACGATACGACGCGGGCCGCTCACAATGCGGAAGTCAAATTGCGGCTGGATGAGCTCTACGACATGGCCAACGCGCAGGATACGCTCGGCAACTATCTGTTCAGCGGATCCAATACACAGACGCAACCCTTCACCCGCGATCCGGAGGTCAGGTACAACGGCAGCGACGACGCGCAACTGACGTCCATCGGTCTGGGCAGAAAGATTCAGACCGGGGATTCGGGAGCTGATGCCTTCATGCGCATTCGCAACGGCAACGGCACATTCCAGGTCGAGATGGATGCGGCCAACACCGGCACAGGCACCATTGCCCAGGGATCGGTACTGAATCGCAGTGAATATGAGAACAAGCCATTCGACATCACCTTCTCTACGCCCGGTACCTACGACATCATCGACACCTCCACCGGAACGACGTTGCAATCGGGTGCATACGAGTCTGGAGGTTCCATCGAATTCAACGGCATCACGACCAGCATCTCGGGCAATCCGCAAACAGGTGACGTATTCCATGTTGCACCCAGCAGCAATCAGGACATCTTCACCACTGTATCGAATTTCGTCGACATGCTCGACAGCTCACCGAGCTCGGAGGCAGAGCGAGCGCGCATGCAACAGGATATCGATGTTCTGATCGGCAACCTCGACCTGAGCCTGGACCATATCAATACCGTCCGTGCCCAGGTGGGTACTCGCCTGAACAATATCGACAGCAGCCGGGAAGAGAATGCCGATATCACACTGCAGATAGAACGAACACGTGCGGAAGTCGAAGATATCGACATCGCGGAGGCCATTACGTCCCTGCAGACGCAAATGACGTCGCTGCAGGTACTGCAACAGACCTATGGCAAGGTCGAAAGTCTGTCGCTGTTCAATTACATAGGCTGATGATCGCCCGGTAATACCGGCAAACAACGTTCAACAACTCACAGGTTTACAAAAGTCATTCGTTTTCTTCCTGATATTTGTGGTAGTTCCGTTTATTCGAGCCGCGTGCCTTCCGATAAATAACACATGTGTGCATGGTTCTGTTCGCAGATCCACTTCACGACAAGACGCCACATCCACCCATTCAAAGGACTTCAGGAATAGAGAGAAAATAGAAAACAATGGCACAAACAATAAATACAAACGTCATGTCACTGACTGCTCAGAGAAACCTCTCGCAGTCGCAGTCTTCATTGTCAACTTCGATGGAACGACTCAGTTCCGGCTTGCGTGTCAACAGCGCCAAGGATGATGCCGCCGGTCTGGCCATCGCCGAACGCATGAACACTCAGGTCCGTGGCATGAACGTCGCCATCCGCAACGCCAACGATGGTATCTCCCTGGCACAGACTGCGGAAGGTGGTTTGCAGGAAGTGAACAACATGCTGCAACGCATGCGTGAACTGGCGGTACAGTCCAAGAACGGTACCAACTCGACCAGCGATCGTGCAAACCTGGATGCCGAATTCTCCGCCCTGAACGAGGAAATAGGACGAATCGCAGAGACCACCGTCTACAACGGACAATCGGTCATCAACAGCGCAGGTGGCAGCGTCGGCTTTCAGGTAGGTGCCAATAACGGTGCAGCCAACACCCTGACCATCGCACTCACCGAAATCACGTCAATTGCAGGTGCAACCGTCTCGACCGTAACCGGCGCTTCCGGTGCGATCTCCGCGATCGACAGCATGATTGACGATGTCACCGCGTCCCGCGCCGATTTCGGTGCCATGCAAAGCCGCTTTGAAAGCGCCATCAACAATCTGCAGGTGGGCATGGAGAATCAGGCTGCGGCCCGTGGACGCATCGTGGATGCCGATTTCGCCGTTGAAACAGCCAATATGACACGCGCGCAGATTCTGCAGCAGGCAGGCAATGCCATGGTCTCACAGGCCAACTCCGCTCCACAGAGTGTATTGCAGCTGCTCGGATAGACAGCTGTATTCATTACGCAGCCACTGCTGCAGCACCCGAACCTCGGGAGTTCTCTCCCGAGGTTCCGATCACTTCGACTCGCAATGCCGCACGGCGACACCCGATCCGAAGAGCTGCCCCTCGTGATTTCCTCTCCGAGACGAGTCATCCTTCTTCCGATCATCACACGGTAAGCCCGAATCCGCTTGCCCTGCCCTCCTGGTCTTCCTGGTCTTCACGACCCTCCTGCCCTCCTCGTCCACGCAAGGCGACATTGCCGATGAACTCGCCCGCCACCGATAGAGATGTGGCCGGGGACATCCCCAGGACGGCTCGAGTTCAGCACCGGCACGCCATGTAGTGCTTCCCGTTCAGCGACAGAGTCGTGGTTTCAGGGCAGTCATCCGACCGACAAGTTCGGGAAATGGGGGGTCGTTCCGCGATTATCTCGATTTTCTCGCCACACCCCTTCAGTTGACGCACAGAGCGCCCGATAACGGTTTCATGTGCGCATGGTTCGAATCACGAATCACTTCAGGAGAAGACGCCACATCTCATAAAAACAGGGACCCACGACACTCCAGGAAACTGATAATACAATGGCACAAACAATCAACACGAACGTCATGTCACTGACTGCTCAGAGAAACCTCTCTCAGTCACAGTCTTCTCTGTCCACGTCCATGGAACGTCTGAGCTCCGGACTGCGTGTGAACAGCGCCAAGGACGATGCCGCCGGTCTGGCCATCGCCGAACGCATGAACACCCAGGTTCGCGGCATGAACGTCGCCATCCGAAATGCCAACGACGGTATCTCTCTGGCGCAGACTGCTGAAGGCGGTTTGCAGGAAGTGAACAACATGCTGCAACGCATGCGTGAACTGGCCGTGCAATCCAAGAACGGAACCAACTCCGATAGTGACCGTGCAAACCTGGATGCTGAATTTGCAGCACTGAACGAGGAAATCGGACGAATTGCCGAAACCACTGTCTACAATGGTCAGTCGGTTCTCAACGAATCTTCAGCCAGTGTCGTGTTCCAGATCGGAGCAAACAACGATTCCTCCAACACCCTGGCGATCAAGCTGACGGAGATCACGGCCATCTCCAGCGCAACGA
The DNA here is from genome assembly GCA_947495035.1 of uncultured Granulosicoccus sp. GTDB lineage: Bacteria > Pseudomonadota > Gammaproteobacteria > Granulosicoccales > Granulosicoccaceae > Granulosicoccus. Next base: position 495,607 of record CANLXI010000001.1, on the reverse strand, counting down.
TCAGTTCTGTCGGTGGTGCTTCTTCCGCCATAGACAGCATCGATGCCATGATTGATGATGTCACCGCCTCACGTGCCGACTTCGGTGCCATGCAAAGTCGTTTCGAAAGTGCCATCAACAACCTGCAGGTTGGCATGGAAAATCAGGCTGCTGCCCGTGGCCGTATCATCGATGCCGATTTCGCGGTTGAGACTGCCAACATGACGCGTGCGCAGATTCTGCAACAAGCCGGTAATGCGATGGTATCGCAGGCCAACTCGGCTCCACAGAGTGTACTGCAACTGCTCGGGTAATCCCCGTCACGCAGGATAAGCAAGTAAGCAAGTAAGCAAGTAAGTAAGTAAGTAAGTAAGTAAGTAAGTAAGTAAGTAAGTACAGCTAGTAGCAGCCTCGGGAGAGTCTTCTCCCGAGGCATCGCCCAGCCCACCATGCCAGCCCATGGTCGAACGATGCGCTGCCAGACCTACCGGGCCGCCATGCATCTTGTCATGGCTCATGTACCCTCGGTTCCAGCTATCGCTGTGAGGTCCGGAAACCGCCCCTTCCCGATCAATCAAAGCCCGCTACCCTGCCCCGCCGGACCAGACTGACGTCTTTCCGGTACACGCCTTTCTGCCTGGATGCGCTGAACAATCCATGTCCATCATCCCCGCAGGCTCAGCCTGATCCTGTCGAACACGACAGCGTTTCCACACAATGACTTGGTGTGATGACTGAAAGCGAAGGATCTAACGGTGCCAGTTGCAAATTCTTGATGCAGTTCCCTACAGTTGCAGTGCCGCGCATCCGATATCAGTTCCATGTGCGCATGGTTCGTCTATCGGACTACTTCAGGAGAAGACGCCACATCTCATAAAAACAGGGATATTCGTCACTTCAGGAAACTGTTAATACAATGGCACAAACAATCAACACGAACGTCATGTCACTGACGGCTCAGAGAAATCTCTCCAAGTCACAGTCTTCTTTGTCCACGTCCATGGAACGTCTGAGTTCCGGCCTGCGTGTCAACAGCGCCAAGGATGATGCCGCCGGTCTGGCCATCGCCGAACGCATGAACACACAGGTTCGCGGCATGAACGTCGCCATCCGCAACGCCAACGATGGTATCTCTCTGGCACAGACTGCTGAAGGTGGTTTGCAGGAAGTGAACAACATGCTGCAACGCATGCGTGAACTGGCGGTACAGTCCAAGAACGGTACCAACTCGACCAGCGATCGTGCAAACCTGGATGCCGAATTCTCCGCCCTGAACGAGGAAATAGGACGAATCGCAGAGACCACCGTCTACAACGGTCAGGCCGTACTGGACGCGTCTGCTGCCTCAGGTGTAGAGGTTGTCTTCCAGATCGGTGCGAACAACGGTAGTTCCAACACTCTGGCCATCGAGCTGAAGCAGATCGCTACCATTTCAGGTGTTGACATTCTGGATGTATCCGGGGCTGCCAGTGCGATTGACAGCATCGATGCAATGATCGATACGGTGACAGCATCACGCGCGGATTTCGGTGCCATGCAAAGCCGTTTCGAAAGCGCCATCAATAATCTTCAGGTTGGCATGGAAAACCAGGCAGCAGCACGTGGTCGTATCATCGATGCTGACTTCGCGGTTGAAACAGCCAACATGACACGCGCGCAGATCCTGCAACAGGCAGGTAATGCGATGGTATCGCAGGCCAACTCTGCACCACAGAGTGTTCTGCAACTTCTCGGGTAATGGACTTGCCCGTACAAGCAAGTAGAAAGTAGCAAGATCAGCCTCGGGAGTATGCTCCCGAGGTACTCACACCACTCGCCAGGAGAGGGGTAAACAGCCATGATTACAGCAGCCGGGGTAGGCTCAGGAATAGATGTCGAAAGCATCTTGTCGCAGCTCAACGAATTGGAGAGAGCGCCAGTCAATACGCTCAACGAAAAGCGCGCAGCGCTGGACGTCGAGCTGAGTGCGTACGGGAAGGTCAAGAGCGCTCTGAGTTCGTTCAACGATTCCGTTACGACGCTGGGTAGCGACCAGAAGTTCGGTGCTTTCGTGGCGAGCAGCAGCGACGAGGAGGTCTTTACCGCCGTCGCCAACGGTGGAGAGACAGCACAACATCTCGATATCGAAGTGCTGTCTCTGGCAAGCAATCATCGCCTGGCCAGCGCCGCCTACGCGTCGGCAGACTCGGCAGTGGAAAATGGCACCATGCAGTTCTCCGCGGGCGACAACCAGTTCGATATCGTCATCGACGACAGCAACAACACATTGACCGGCCTTCGTGATGCCATCAACGATCTTGAAGACAATACATCGGTCTCTGCCAGTATCATCAAGGTCGATGGCGGTAGTCGCCTGATTCTGACCGCCAAGGAAGCGGGTACTGCCGGCATCATCGATGTCACTCGAGCAGGCACCTTTCCGCTGGGCGACTCGGATGCGGGATTTACCGAAGCGACCGAGGCTACCGATGCGAGTCTGATCGTTCATGGCTTCACGGTGACCAGTTCGTCGAACACCATCAGCGATGCCATCGAAGGTATCACCTTGAACCTGACGGGTGTCGGCAAGGCCACTGTCAGTTCGGAGCGTGATACCACCTCACTTCGTGAGTCCGTGGATGCCTTCGTCACCAGCTACAACGCCATGGCAGCCACCTTGACCAACCTCTCGACTTCCGACCTGCAAGGTGATCAGCTGCCACGTGGCATCGACAGTCGCATGCGCGCAGCCTTTCAAGGCGCTATCGACCTTGGAAACGGAGACAGTACCTCTGCCCTGGATCTGGGCTTCACTTTCGACCGATACGGTACGCTCAGTATTGACGACACCGTGTTCAAGGAAGCGCTCGATGCAGGCGTCAACCGTTATGTGAGCGCTTTTGCCGACGATGACAACGGTCTTGCTTCCAGGTTCAACGACCTGGTGGAAGAGTATACCGAGTCTGGTGGTGTCATCGCCATTCGGGAAGATGGCGTGGATACACGCAAGAGTACGATTGATGATCAGATCGACAGACTCGAGTATCGCCTGGAGAAAATCAGCGCCAGAACTCGAGCGCAGTTCACTGCCATGGACCTGGCCGTTACGAACCTGAACAACACCAGCGGATATCTGGCCAGCCAGCTGACCACCTACACCTATTAAACATGACACTACAAGCATATCAGTCCGTACGTCGCTCAACGCTGGTAGAGGGGGCCTCCCCTCACCAGCTGATAGCCATGCTCTACGACGGTGCTCTGAGTAATATCACCATTGCCAGAAAGCATCTGGCGCAGAACAGGGGCTATCAGATGCATGTGCATATCGACAAGGCCATAGCCATCGTTCAGGAGCTGCAGGCCAGCCTCAAGGACTACGAAACCAATGAGCTGGCAGGCAATCTGTTCGAGCTCTACAGCTTCATTACCTCGACGCTGATCTCGGCGAACCAGAACAAGGAGGATGATTCACTGCGAACATGTCTGGAACTGATTGAAATTCTCAAGGATGCATGGCAAGCGATCTCTCCGGAACAAGTAGCTGCATGACATCTCGCCTGTCTCTCGCCCAACTGGAGAAACTCAAGAGCATCATGCAAATGATGCTGCTTGAGGCGAGAAACTCCAACTGGCCAGAATTGTCTCGACTGGACGGTGAACGGCGAGTCGTACTCAATTACCCCGAAAACGCCCATGAGCAGCATACGGCTGCTCTGGCCAAACCTGCCATTTCCTCCGGGCAGCGACCCTTCGCTCTGACACCAGACGCGAAGGCGTCCTCACTGCCTGATACCGCAAGCTCGGCCCGCCCTGCCGGCACTCCTGAAAATCACGTACCTGCCGATGACAGGTATCGTGTACTGAGCCAGGAAGTCATGGACCTGGATTCTGCCATCAGGAAGGCCATTGAAGCAGCCAAGGAAGCCTTCCTGACAGAATCTCGCGGAATGCGTGCACAAGTCAATGCCAAAAAAGGATACGAAAAGACCAGTAACATGAAGCCCCGCAGCTACAGCTGACGCAGCTTGCAACCAGAATAACAAGAATAATAAATGCCACCAAGGCATAACGGAACTGCATCATCATGAATACAGCCTCTTCCCGAACAGCCGCCACCACGCCTTCCCCGAGCCTGTTACCCGACTTTCTTGCAGGAATGCAACCCGCCTTCTTCAACCAGCGAACCGGTGAGGCTCATCTCTCTCAGACCGAAGACGGCTTTCCCGCTCTCGAGTACGGTTTTTCCGGACTGCCGGACGACTGGGTGGTTGAACGAGATCCGGACGGCAAGGCGACAGCCCTGCATCCCGACGTCATTGCCGGGTACTGGCGTGATGCACGATTCGTGGCATTGTCACAGATCGGTCAGATGCCGCTGGACGCCTGACGCATCCTTTCAGGGCCTCATTCGGAAGCCCTTTCTAGCGGTCTTGGCCCGGCGCCCCTGAAAGGCGCCGCTCAGCCAGGTCATCCCCCGCAGCTCGTCATTTCATTCCGGGCGGCGTGAGTCGTTTTCGTTGCGTCTGGCCTGCAATTGCACCAATTGCAGCTTCGTCATGTGACGTATGATCGCCTCGACATCATCAGGATGTATCTGGGTAAACCGCGTGGATATCTGCAAGGCAGCACCCGCCTCTTCCGGCGACTCCTCGTGTGCAGGCTCCACCCGCAGAATCTCCGCGACAGCCACTACTTCGGTTCCGCTTGTCGACAACAACATGCCCAGTTCCAGCAATTGCCCTTGTACCAGGTCAGGCAAATCCGTGGTAAAACGCAGCCCGGACGCAGACATGTTGACCTGTGTCTCCTGCTGCATATCACCCAGCTCCATATCGTCATCGTCTGACAGACGGGCGGCCAGCTGAGCGATCTGGGACTCCAGATGCTCAAGGTAGTCAGCGATTTCCGAATCACGCTTGCGTATGCTCTGCAGCGTCGATAATCGATTTTCCTTCTGATTGCGCAGATGTGATTGCAGACAGGTTCGAATCCGGTAGGAATCGAAGTCGGCAACAATTCCCTCTGGGTCTTCCTTGTCGACAGTCTTGACCTGCAGCTTGAGCAGGTCATCCATGCGGAAGCCTTCCCTGCGGTTTTCATCTCCAGCCATCAGTATTCCTCCTCAGGCACACTGATATTGATTTCGATACGGCGATTTCTGGCTCGATTTTCCGGAGTATCGTTGTCGGCGACGGGCTGCGTATCGGCAAACGCACGTATCTCTATCCGATCCGGATCAATGGTACGCACCTCGGACAGATAATGCACGACAGTAGCGGCCCTGGCTGCCGATAGCACCCAGTTTGACGGATACAGCGTGGTGGAAATGGGAACATTGTCCGTATGTCCGGACACGATGATTCTGCTGTCAGCCTCCTCTCCCTCGAGCAGAGTCTCCAGTTTGTCCAGAACCGGCAGGAAACCCGATTGCATCTCTGCGCTCCCCGAAGGGAAGGCATCCGATTCACGAATTCGCAACATGACGCTGTCAGAGAGTAACACGAGCTCTACCACCTCCTCATCGATTTCTTCCTTCATTCCCTCTTCGATCTTCGCCAGCAGCTCATCCAGTTCAGGAGACACACTTGCATTGACCCGCAGCTCATCGCGAGAATCATCCTGAGTCTGCTGCTTCATGACCGGTATGGCCGATGGCGACGGCGTGCCAGGAGAGAACTCCTGTTTGATGACCGAGGTGCCTCGCGGTATCGTGTCAGCCTCGACTTCGCGCTGAACCCCGAAGGCAAATTTCATCGAACCTGCCACCTGCTTGTATTTCTGGATATCCATTTCGGAAAATGAGAGCAGCAGCACGAAGAAGCACATCAACAGGGACATCAGATCGGCAAACGTTGCCATCCATGCCGGTGCCCCCGATTCACACTCCTCGCATTCGTTATCGTCATCCATTGTCTATGAACCCTGTCTCGCCAGCATCACTTCGCGGCGGCCGCTGCTTCACGCTTGCTCTCCGGCAGATAGGCGGTGAGAAGCTGTTGCAGAACCCGAGGGTTGATGCCTTCCTGGATGCCTGACACCGACTCCAGAACCAGCAGTTTGTTGAGACGTTCCTCCGAGCTGATAGCCTTCAGTTTGGCCGCGATGGGCAAGGCAACGGCATTGGCGATAATGGCGCCGTACAAGGTGGTCAGCAGTGCGACCGCCATGGCAGGACCGATGGCCTTGGGGTCATCCATGTTGGACAGCATCTGCACCAGACCGATCAGGGTTCCGATCATGCCCATGGCGGGCGCCGCCTCGGCGATGGATTTGAACATCATGACTCCGATGTTCTGACGCTGCAGTTCCAGATTGATGTCCTTGGACAACATCTTCTGCACGACATCGATCGAGTGTCCGTCTATACACAGTTTCACACCACTGTCGAGAAAGGGGTCCTGTATGTCATGTCCCTCCAATGCCAGTATGCCCTCCTTGCGCGCGACATCAGCCAGAGTAATGGCCTCTTCGATGAGCGCTTCTGGAGCGATCGACTTGTGCATGAATGCGCGCAAGGTCACCTTGAAGGATCCCAGGAACTGGGACAGGGAAATCTGGCACAGCGTGACCATGAAGGTGCCGCCGATAACCACCACGAGACTGGGTACGTTGACGAATGTGCTGACACTTCCACCCAGAAAGATCGCGGACACAATGACTGCGAGACCACCGAACAGGCCGAGTAGCGTTGCGATATCCATGGATTAGATGTCTCCGGACCAGGTATGTGATGACGAATCTTCCATCTCGACACCAACTGGTGGCGCTGTCTGCGGCCTCCCGTGAAGAGCGTGAATCAGGGCGGCCTCGTCAGAGGACAGGCCGTGCCTCTGAACCAGCATGATCACATCACAGCCGGCTCGTGCATCCTTGATGGCATTCTCATGGCGGTCGTCCGCATTCTGATAGATCTCGCGTTGCAGCACATCGGTCGCCAGCTGATCCATGCGCTTGCGCATGTCATCATGCAGATCCGCCAGCGAATGGATGCCGACCTCGATGCGATCCAGCTGTTCACGTTGCGCCTTTGCCTGAACCTGCACCCTGGTCAACCTGGTATGGAGCACCACGCACATGATCAGAACCAGAGCGGTCAGGCCTGTACTCACTAGAAACAATACGTTCATGCGCAGTTCTGTACTGATCCCTCAGCAGCCCCCATTGACCCCGGGAAAACCTGATTCGAAGGTTGAATCAGGCGATGCAGCCATTGATCGTCGGCTGACTGCTCGATACGCTTACGCATCGCAACCGCCGTTGCGATCAACACAGAGGCATCTGCCCTTTCCAGTGGTCGTTGCACACTGGCATCGTCCGACCAGTAGGCCACCGGACTCTCGTGGCGGATGATGGCATTGAGCAATTCACCGAAGCGTGCACTCGTATCCAGATTCGTCAGTACCAGGTTCATTCGCCACTGACCACCGCAATGGGCCTTGATCAGTGCCTCGGCGGTAGATGCCTGAATCGTGGCCGGCAAGGCAAACAGATGCCTGACCGAATCCACACTGGACGGTCTCAGCAGAGATTGAGGCAGTGGCACGGCCCTGGGGTCCTGTGGCAATGTATGATCGACAAGAACCAGCTTCTTGTGCTGGAAAGCGGTTGCCAGACTGGTCAGTTCCGCCATGTCGTGGGCGTGTACGGTGGGAACCCCCAACAACCTGCCGTAGGCCTGAAGTTCCTCGAAGGCGCCGATGCGCCGAGTGTCCGCACAGATGATGACAATGGACTGGTTATCGTTCTGTCTGACATGTTCGGTCGCGAGCTTCATCAGCGCCGTGGTCTTGCCCGCGCCGGGAGGTCCGTACATGATCGTCACACCCGGCACGTCGAAGGTCTTGTCTCTTGCTATGTTCAGCGATGACTTGAGCGTTGCCAGAGATTGCCGGATCGCGGTATCGGCAGACATCTCCGCAGCACAGCGTTCCACCAGACGAACGGCCAGTTCGGCTCCGATCCCCAGGGACAGAAGCTGTTGCAGATGCAGGCTGCGATTGGGCGCATTGACGCCCCACAGATTGACTTCCAGCCCACGGAAATGCTGCTCCAGTACCTGAGACTGTGTTGTCAGCGCCGCTGCCACGGATTCCAGAGTCGGCGCAATTCTCGTGCTGGGCGCTTCCCTGACGACCGGCTTGCCACCATGGACATGGCTGTTGGCACTGTCATGATGGCTGTCTCGTGAATGCTGGACGTCGCCGCGCCGCTCGGACAACAGTGGCGAACTGCCATTGGAGTTGGAACCGGCAGTCGTGCTCCGCCCCGAGATCGAGACCTTGTCGTCCTCGATATCCGACGTATCACCATAGTCCTTGATGTCCGAATATCTGATCGCCTGTTCCGCCTTTTGGCCACTGTCGTGCCGAGGCACGGCGTCGGCATCGATTCGTACAGGGCTGGACGGTGTGAAGGCGGCCAGGGAACCATCCGCGTGCATCTGCGGCGATTCGGCAGGTCGCGCTGCCAGAGCAGCGGGAACTTCAGCGGTCGTGGATTCAGCCATCGCGGACACATCATCCATCTGTGCCGTCGCTATGATCTCGACCTGATCCCCAACCCTGCGATTCGCCAGAATAATGGCATCATCGCCCAATGCCATTCGCACTGCTCCCAGGGCTTCAGGGGTCGTATCAGCAGTAAATCGTCTCAATTGCATGTCAGGATTCGCATGTGGTTGGCGGCAGAGTTTTCAGCGACAGATGGATCAGACGACAGCTTCGCCGCCGATATTCGCAATCACCTTCAACCGTTTGTTTTCAGCAATTTCGTTGTAAGCCAGTACTTTCAGCAAAGGGATGGTGTGTCGCACCATTCCGGCCAACCATGGCCGCAGCTTCGGACTGACCAGCAGCACCGCTGGCTCGTCATTGACTTCCTGTCGATGAACACTGTCAGCCAGTGACTGATAGAGACGCTCGGCCAGTCCGGGCTCGATACCCAGGCCGCCGCTGTTCTCCGATTCCACAGAGCTGAGACACAATTTCTCCAGCTCGGCATCCAGCGTGATCACTGGCAGAGTTTCCTCGAACGACGTCAACTGTCCGGTAATCTGTCGACGCAGTGCCACTCGCACGGCCGCCGTCAGATCCTCGGAATCGGTTGTATGTGTGCCCTTCTCGGCCAGCGTTTCGGCAATCGTCCGCATGTCCTTGACCGGTATTCCTTCGTCTAGCAGATTCTGTAGCACCTTGACCACCGTCGGTAGAGGCAACATCTTTGGAACCAGATCCTCAACCAGTCGTGGAGCGCTCTTGCTGAGCGTATCCAGTAAAGACTGAGCTTCCTGGTGACCGAGCAGACTGCCGGCGTGTTGCATGAGTAACTTGCTCATGTGTGTCGCTATAACCGTGCCCGGATCCACTACCGTGTAACCCAAGGCCTGTGCACTGTCTCGCTGATCAATACGAATCCACACTGCATCCATCCCGTAGGCAGGATCCTTGGTAGCGATCCCCTGCAACATGCTGCTTTCGATACCACTACCGATCGCCAATTCCTTGTCGGGGTGCAGATCGGCTTCCCCTTCGGTGACACCCAGAATGGAAATGCGGTAGCGGGTTGCCGGCAGATCCAGGTTGTCCTTGATATGCACGGCATGAATCAGGAAGCCGAGTTCTTCCGTGAGTTTGCGTCGTACCGCCTTGATCCTGTCAGGCAACTTACCGCCCTGACGGGCATCCACGAGAGGGATGAGTCCGAAGCCGACTTCCAGCCCCAGGATATCGGTCGTCTGGACATCCTCCCAACTGAGTTCCGCCGGTTTTTCGGGTCTGATTTCTTCCTTTTCGGGCTCGGGTTTTTCCGCGTAGGAGTTGCGTGTATACCAGGCGTAGGCTCCCAGACCGGCACCGAGCGTCAGAAAAACCAGATTGGGCATTCCCGGGACCACGCCCAGCAAGCCGATCAGAATGGCCGTTATGATCAAGGCCCGCTGATCCTTGAACAGTTGCATGGTGATCTGCTCACCCATGTCTTCTGCCGCCGAGACGCGAGTCACGATGACGGCCGTCCCCATGGACAGCAGCAGTGACGGAACCTGTGCCACCAGACCATCACCGATGGTCAACAAGGTGTAGTTGTGTGCCGCTTCCGAAAAGCTCAGCCCGTGCTGACCGACACCCACCGCCAGGCCTCCCAGTATGTTGATGAACAGCACCAGCAAACCGGCAATGGCGTCACCCTTGACGAACTTGCTGGCACCGTCCATGGAACCGTAGAAGTCGGCCTCTCGAGCAATATCCGAACGACGTTGTCGGGCCTCTTCCTGATCAACCAGGCCTGCATTGAGATCCGCATCGATGGCCATCTGCTTCCCCGGCATGGCATCCAGTACGAAGCGTGCACTCACCTCGGATACACGCCCTGCCCCCTTGGTTACCACCACGAAGTTGATGATGACCAGTATGGCGAAGACCACGAAGCCGACGGCATAGTTGCCACCGATGACGAAATTGCCGAACGACTCGATGACCTGGCCGGCCGAGGCGGTGCCGGTATGCCCTTCGATGAGCACGACCCGGGTTGAGGCGATATTCAGCGACAGTCGCAGCATCGTTGCTACCAGCAGAACCGTCGGAAAGGAGGAAAACTCCAGCGGACGACTGGTATAGACAGTGACCAGCAACACGATCAGAGACAAGGCGATATTGAAGGTGAACAGCAGATCCAGCCCCATGGCCGGTATCGGCAACACCATCATGACCAGCATCAGCAACACCAGGAATGGTGCCCCGAGCCCGGTCAGCTGCAATTCCCTGAAGAAGGTTCTCGTCGATTGCATGCTCATGAATTACTCCTCACCCGTCACCCATCGGCCTGCACCGACAAGCCGCCGTTGTCGCCAACATGCTGCGGTGCGACGCCCGCCGGTCTGGGAAACACCAGGCAATTGCGCTGATGCGTCAACCTCTGGCTCGACATGGATGTTCTTCATGGGTGGTCCGGCCTACTGATCCTTTTTGTCCTGCATCGACGGTGGCACCTCCAGATCGGTCGGTGGCACCAGTCGGCGCTGGTCTGCGAAATTCAGCTTCTTGACTTGCAGCACATAGGCCAATACCTGAGCTACGGCAAGATAAAGTTCGGACGGTATGGTTTCACCAACTTCACTGTGCCGATACAGTGCCCTTGCCAGCGGTGGTGCACGGAAGATGGAGACATTGGCTTCCTTGCCGATCTCCCTGATTTTCAAGGCCATATGGTCCACCCCCTTGGCAACGACCACGGGCGCCACGGCATCTTCGCTGTATTTCAGTGCTACCGAGAAGTGTGTGGGGTTGACGATGATGACATCGGCGTCCGGCACATCAGTGAGCATGCGCTTGTTGGCCATGTGCTGTTGCATCTGCCGCACCTTGGCCTTGACCTCCGGATTACCATTCTGCTCCTTGCTCTCGTCACGCACCTCCTGTTTGGTCATGCGCAGTTTACGGGCATGACTCCAGCGCTGATACGGAACGTCCACCATGGCCACCAGGCTGAGCGAGAGCACCAGTATCATCAGAATCGTGAAGATGAGAACGAACATCCTGTCGACGGCTTCCTCCAGCGGCAGCACTCCCAGGCTGCGAAACTCATCGATATGCCCTTCCAGCAGAATGACAGCCACCCAGCCAAGCAGAATGACCTTCATCAGGGACTTGAGCAACTCCATCAGCCCCTGCAAGCCGACCATGCGCTTCAGTCCCTTCAATGGATTGAGCTTGCCGGGGTCCACCTTCAACGACGAGACGCTGAATACCCATCCGCCCATGCACAAGGGTCCGATGAAAACGGCCAGGAACATGAGCAGCAGAAACGGACCCGCTATCCACAATGCCTCGATGAAGGGGGTCAACAGACCGTTGAGTACGGCATGGTCGGAGAAGAGTCTCTCACGATCGATCTGCCACTGATGGCTGGCCAGATCCCGGTAGGCATTGACCCCGCCACTGCCCAGTACGGCGAAGCCGATCAGCGACGCCAGCAGCATCAGTACCGTATTGAGCTCCTTCGAGCGCGGTACATCGCCTTTCTTGCGTGCATCCGCAAGGCGTTTCGGACTCGCGTCCTCTGTGCGATCCTGTCCGCTATCAGGTGCTCCTGCCAAGGTATCAGCCCCTCAGAAAAGCGACAATGGTCGTCTGCACCAGGGTCAGCAGCGATTCGAACGACACCTGGAAGGACGGTAGAGTGAACAGGATCGAGAGAAACCCGACAGTCATGGTTATCGGAAAACCCACGGAAAACAGATTCAGCTGTGGTGCGGCTCTGGTGATGACACCCATGATGATATTGACCGTCAGCATGGCTGCCAGAGCCGGCAACGCGATGCTCAGCGCACCCTTGAAGACTATTCCTCCCCAGGTGAGCAAGGTCCATATCGCATCTTCACCCAGGGGCTGACCAACGGGCAGATACGTGAAACTGGCAGTGAGCAGCAACAGAATGGCATGATGCCCGTTGAAGGCCAGAAACAACAGGGTTGCCAGGATCAGATAGAACTGACTAACCGTGGGCACCTGGCTACCGTTCTGCGGATCATTGAGCATCGCAAAACCCAGTCCCATGGTTACGGCGATACTCTCACCTGCCATGGTCACCGCATTGAACACGATCAGCACCATCAATCCCATGGCCACACCGATGATCAACTGCTGTACGGATACCAGTACGCTGTCCGCGGACAAGGGGTCCAGCTGTGGCATGGAATCCAGCGATGGCACGATGAGCAGGGTGATCATGAATGCAAGCCCGACCCGCACCTTGACCGGTACTTCCCCACCACCCAGCACCGGCATGATCGACAGCAATCCCGCAACGCGGAACAGTGGCCACATGAAGAGACCCACGTAGCCGTTGATCTGCTCTGCGGTAATCGTCAGGGCTGACATCAGCCACCTATGATTCTGGGAACGGTTTCAACGATCAGCTGGGAAGTGAAGTCCAGGATTGTCTGCAACAACCAGGGGCCGGTGGCTATCAGCACAATCACCATCGACAGCAGTTTCGGAATGAAGCTCAAGGTCTGCTCGTTGATCTGTGTTGCCGCCTGAAACAGACCAACCACCAGACCAGTCAACAGCGCTGCCAGCAGCAGCGGTGCGCTGAGCATGACCGTGGTCGTCAGCGCATCACGCCCCAGATCGATAACCGTATCCGGTGTCATCTCATGGCCTCCTGATAGCTGTTCGACACATCAGATGAAAAAGCTGCCGGCCAGTGTACCCAGCACCAGATTCCAGCCATCCACGAGCACGAACAGCATGAGCTTGAATGGCAGGGAAATGATCAGCGGCGACAGCATCATCATCCCCATGGACATCAGAACACTGGCGACCACCAGATCGATGATCAGAAAGGGAATGAAGAACAGAAAACCGATCTGGAAAGCGGTCTTGAGTTCACTGGTAACGAAGGCAGGCAACAGCACCCAGTAGGAAATATCCTCGACGCCCTGCGGTGGCGCCGAATCGGAAATCTCCAGAAACAGTTCGAGATCGTTGTCACGTGTCTGCTGCAGCATGAACTTGCGGAACGGTACGGCAGCCGCCATGATGGCGGTTTCAGCGCTGATCTGCTCGGCCATGAACGGCTTGACCGCGTTCTCGTGAATTTCCGTGAACACCGGGCGCATGACGAACAGAGTCAGAAAGAGTGCCAGACCGATCATCACCTGATTCGACGGCGTGGTCGGGGTGCCCATGGCTGTGCGCAATATGCCCAGTACGATGGTGATACGCGTGAACGACGTCATCAGCAGCAGGATTGCCGGCAGCAAGGTGAGCATGGTCATCAGAGCCAGCGCTTGCAGACTCAGACTCCAGGTTTCGCCTCCGCCTTCGGTACCATCGACAATGATGGCGGGGATGCCCGCCTGGGCATGACCGATATCCGGCATCAACGCCAGGGCTAGCAACAGCAGTGCCGGGCACCATGGATTGCCGGCTGCCACGACTCGGCTCAGTGGACATCCTGCCCTGCCCGTTCCGGCGGTATGGAGGGTTCGCATCAGTCGGCAACCTGACGCTTGAGTGCGGCACTGAGTTTCTGACGAAAGTCACCCAGCTCTTCCTGAGCGGACGCGGCCAGTGGTCTGGACAGCACATGCAGTGTGTTGACCTGACTGGCAGTGACACCCAGGACCAGTTGCTCTTCGCCAGCCTGCACCACAACGACCCGTTCGCGTTGGCCCAGGGACAGTGTTCCGACAATCTTCAACCCACTGTGCAGCGCACCTCGCGTACCCTGCAGTTGCCGCATGACTCGGGCGAAGATCCAGAAAACCAGCAATACCAGCAACAGCGCAATGGCGAGCTTGCCAAGTGTGGCAAGTGGTGAAATCACCGGACGGCTCGATTCTGCAGCAATAGCCGTTTTGCCGAGGCAGACACCACACAACAGCAGAATACTTGCCGTGGGCAGTCGAAACATGAATTTCTCCTTCAGATTTGACCTGTCGCTCTTGCAGGCAGGTTTGCTACTGTCTTGCTCTGGATCCCTTGCCGATCTGCTTTGGTACCGTGAACGGTATCAGCCGAATTTCTTCAACCGTTCCTGCGGGCTGATGACATCCGTGAGACGGATACCGAAGCGATCGCCGACGACCACTGCTTCACCATGAGCAACCAACGTGCCGTTTACCAATACATCCATCGGTTCGTCCGCCATGCGCTGCAATTCGATGACAGAGTCCCGACTGAGCTTCAGCAGCTCACTGATGGAGATACGGGTCTGGCCGATTTCCATTGACAGAGTGACCGGTATATCCAGAATCATCGAGATATCGGCAGTTGGCCGATTGTCCGGGTCACCGGTCAGATCACTGGACATGTTCGGCGTCTCTACCGATTGCACCTGATCGAACCCCTGCTCACCGGCCGCTTCAGCGTTCGCGGCCGGATCCACCGATGTCGTGTTCTCCGACTCTGCCGCACTACCGGTATCATCGTCATGCATGTTCTCAGCTGTATTATCTTCAGGCATGATTCATTGACCACCAGGTAGATGCCAGCGAGACAGGCTGGCGGAAACACGTCCATTGCTATTGCCGATACGGGCATCGAACAATGGCATTTGCTGAGTCTTGAAGGAGACATTGCGTACGTCCCTGAGCGGAATGAAATCCCCCGCCTGGAGCTCCAGCAGTTTTCCCAGCGTGATCTTCGTTTCGGACAGCACGCCACGAATGTCCAGCTCGCAGTTCATCAGCTCCGAACGCAGTGCCTTGCTGAACTCGATGTCCTGAGCAGAGGCCTTCGGTGTGTCATGCTGCAACTGTGCACTCAGTGGCTTGAGCATCTCGAAGGGATAGATTATCTGGCACGGCAGCTCCAGCTCTTCCAGCTGCAACTTGACTTCATTGGTAACCATGACTTGCTCCAGCGGAGCATTACTCAGCCTGCTCGCGTCAATCGGCCCGACCATTGCCGTGTTCAATGGCAGCACCATCGACCAACCGGAGGTAATGGATTCGGCCAGTGCTGCAATCACGTGTTGCACTACCCGTTGCTCGGTTCGTGACAACTGACGCGACTTCTCGAGCGGTGTGATGGTCGCCTTTCCGCCGAAGTAGCTGTCGACCAGCGCCGATACCATACTGATATCGATGCAGAACCAGACGACACCAGTGAGCGGGCTCAGGGACAGTTCGTGGACGACACAGGTCTCACCCATCGACTCGACACAATCCATGTACGTGCCACGCGTCGTCTGCAACGACTGCCCGATCAGGTTTATTTGCAGCCGCTCACTCAAGGCTGTGCCGAATGCCGTGGCAATTCGGGCATTGACCAAATCCAGTACCGGCCATTGCCGGTTCAGCTTGTGGCCCGGGTGTACGAAATCGTACACCGTGGCCGACTGTTTCTCTTGTTCCATGTTTATCTCGGCTGTCGAACCTGCCAGCCCTGCAAGGCTGATCTGCTACCTGATCTATTGCATGACCAGACGCGTTATGAACACGTCCAGGATGCGTTCCGGCTTGTAGTGATTACTGACCACTTCATCGATTCGTGCCATCGCAGAGTCACGCAAGGCCTGCTTTCCTTCGGCTGTCTTGAGTACTTCACTGTCCTGCTCTGCCAGCAACATCAGCAGGGAATTGCGCAGTTCCGGGTCGTGATCGCTCAGAACCACCGGAACTTCCTCGTCATGGCTGGCAACCACCATTTCGATCATCAGAAACTTGACCCGAGTCTTGCCCTTGAAATTCACGACAAATTCGGGCTGCACGTTGTAGTAGTAGACTTCCTCGGGCAGAGGTTCTTCTTCCACTGCCGCAGCTGCTACAGGCTCCTTGTTCAGCGCTCCTGTCAGAAACAGGGATGCTCCGACACTCACTCCCACCAGCGCCAGCGCACCCACACCAATGAGAATCATCTTCTTCATGCAAGAACTCCGTTAGACATAGGCATCAAATGCAGAAGACGTTCGTCCGTCTCCCGCAATCCCAGGTACAACACGCTGCAAGTCTTCAGCCATGTATCCGTCCGTGTTCCCTGTCGAATCTCTGGAATCCCCATACTCCGCCTGATTACCGTTGCCACCACCATTACCTTGCTCACTTTGTGCCCATGTATCGGACGGGTTACGCATACCTGCAAACATCTGACCATTGCCACCCCTGGACTGCTCACCCCGACCATCGCTCACGTCCAGTCTCACACTCTCATGCCCCTGGCCGGCCAACTGCTCACGCAAGCGTGGCAACATGGCATCCAGCGCCTCTCGAGTCGTGTGTTGTGAAGCCACTATCGACACACTCATCTGATCCTGCTCGATTCCGACCTTGACCGATATCGGTCCCATCCCCGCGGGCGACACCGTCACGGTTGCATTCTGGACGCCCTCCTTCACCATCCACTTGACATTGCTTGCCATCGTGGCATCCGCGTCGTCGACCAGAACCGGCAGATCAAAGGGTGCACTGACGGGAGTGGCTGACACCGCGTCGCTACGCAGCATCACAGGAGCAGTAACGATGCCGCCGGTCACGGGAAGAAACGTGTTATCCGTCGACGCAGTCTTGACCAGTACATCGACCGGATTGGTCGCCGCTTGCGCTCCCGGTGGAGCAATCGAGTCTTTCAGAGCAGCCCGTTGATTGTTCAGCTCCTTGAGCAGATCGGCATGACGCAAGACGGGCTCGCCATCATCGAGTGTCATCTCGGCCGCCGATAGCTGCACGGCCCTGGCCTCCCCGCCCCTTTCGGCACTCTGCTCCGTCAATGAATTGCCGGCCGGTGCTGCCGTCGCTACCAGTTGACCAGGAGCGACTGCCTTGCCATCAACACTGATACCTGCAGACATCACAGGAGTCTGCGAGTCGTCGGCAGCGGGTGTCGCCAGGCGACCACCTGTCTCTTGCGTCGCGAAACGATAGCGGGCGGCCAGAGCGGCCTGCGAGATGACCTCGCCCACCTCTGCAGGCTGCGTCGCTACCGTACTGCGAACCGTTCTGGTCGCTGGCAACGCTTCATTGTCGGGGGCCGCAGCGACTGCCGGACCAGCGGTCGCGCCTGGCACCTGCGCGACAGGGCGCTGGTCAGCCTTGAGCGTTGCCGGACTGCGAACACCTGACTCACTCGTCAGAGAAACACCCTCGTCGGAGACGACAGGCAGCGGTTTGCTTCCCGGTAGAGTCTCGACATCACTGATCATGCCCGTCGTTGAGGCGACTTCCGGCGTCACCGGTGATGGCGGCGTCTGCCCGGGGGACAACCCGACGGTCTGCGCAGGCAACGGGGGAGTCGTCGCGGCCGCTGGCACCGCTGGAGTCAACGGTGCTGCGACTGAGCCGGGGCGCTTGCCCGGACTGGCAATACTGTCGATTCCTGCTTCGTCACTGCCGGTCAGCAGATCAGTCCTGCCGGACTTGTCCACAGCGGTGGTCTGCACCGATGACGCAGGTGCGTCGGACACTTTGGGTCGGGTGTCCGGGCTGTCAGGCAACATGGCCTGATCGGCAGTCTCGGTCACCGTCGCTGACCTTGCCGCCTTGCTCACGTCCCTGGCCAGCTCTTCAGTCAGACTGTCAGGCAACTGCTCGCTCTGCTCTTCGACAGCTGCGCTCGGTCGAACCGTCGGCGCCTTGCCATCGGCGGAGACCGGCCGCTCGGTGGTCGGCGCCGCTTTCAGATCCTCGACAGCTTCACTGCCCCGATCGGCAAGACGTTCAGCCGCTGCCACCGATCCTGTATCACGAGTGACGAGGTCCGTCTCGGGCGAGAGCTCAGGCAACTCGATCTTTCTGACGCTTGCGGCAGCGGAAACGGTTTCCTGTTCAGCGTCGCCGCTGGTGACAGTTGCCAGTATCTCCGGGACTTCCTGATCAGCATCTGCTGCAGGGGCCACGCCAGCCACGGCAGGATCCGGCGTGGTCACCGGCCTGCTGCCCGGCTTCACCAACGGCTTTTCACCGGCAAGAGATGTCTGCGATGACTGCTGCTCCAGCGCCTGACCCAGCTCGCGGGAGAAAGCCTTGCCATCCGGATTGCCACTACCCGGATCGATCTGGCCCTTGGCAGCTGCAGGTTTGCCAGCGGCACTCAACGAGCCGATCAGACCCTGCACCGACGTATTGGACGGTTCAGACATGCTCATCCTCCGAATTCAACTTGTTCACATGCTGTATGCCCTGTACGGCCTGCTCCAGCTGTGATTGCTCCTGCCTTGCCGCAATATGCGCCTCGTGCAAGAGTCGTTTTTCCACCAGAGAGCCGATGGCGGCAGTTTGAGCCGTATGTTGCTTCTGCTCTGCCAGCTTGCTCTGCAGCAACTGCTCACGCTGTTGGCGCTGCAAACTCAGCATGTCGAGCTTCTCCGTCAGCTGTGCCACGAACGCGCGTCGCTGTGCCAGCAGTTGAGGAGCGATACCGGACTCGCCGATGACGCCTTCCTGATATTCCCTGTTGATCGCTTTCAGCTCCTGGTGCTGCCTGTCCATGATGGAAAGTTCCAGTCGTTGCTGCTCGACAGCACTGCGTGCCTGGTCGACACGCGTCTGCGAGAGAGATTCGAGTTTTGACAACTGACCAGAGCTCATGAACGGGTACTTGTTGATTGCATACCCTCATGTCGGCACGAAAACCGGTTGGTACAGCACAAATTACCCATCCGGGGTTAGTTGACACGAAAGGTCACAATGACAAGGACAGGCAGCAACAGGCCAGATCGACAGACTCGCTCGAGCCTGTAGAGCCGACGGCAACACCGCCCGATTCAGGAAACGGCAGAGATTTGCGTAACCGCGGGATGGAGGATGCTCAGCACACGTGCCTCACGCGTGCATCCCCACTCAGTTCTGGGTAGACGTCAACGGACCGAGAATGTCTGCCAATTGCTCTCTGGCGTTGCGGATGCTGACTCCGGAGCCGGCAGATTGTTGCAGATAGGCCTGCAAGCGAGGCCAGAAAGCGACTGCCTGATCCAGCAGAGGATCGGTACCGGCCTTGTAGAGCCCGACTCGCAGCATGTCTTCCTGCGCCCGGTAGGCCGCGGACAGTTGCAGACAACGGCGTATTCGTCGTTCCTGTTCTGCAGAATTGACAGCCGACCGTGTACGGCTGACGGAAGCACCGATGTCGATTGCCGGATAGTGGGCGGCATCCGACAGCGCCCGTGTCAGCACGATATGACCATCCAGCACGGCTCTTGCCGCATCGACGATCGGATCGTTCTGATCATCGCCCTCGGCCAGGACTGTGTAGATTGCCGTGATCGATCCGCCGTTTGCCATGTTGCCTGCTCTCTCCACCAACTGCGGCAGCATTGCAAATACCGAGGGCGGGTAACCCTTGGTGGTGGGAGGTTCGCCGGTAGCCAGACCGATCTCTCGCTGGGCCTGGGCGAAACGTGTCAGGGAATCCATCAGAAGCAGCACCTGCTGTCCGCGATCCCGAAAACTCTCCGCGATGGCTGTCGCCATCATGGCTCCCTGCAATCGCATCAGTGGCGGCTGATCGGCTGGGACAGCGACAACGATCGCCCGCTTCATGCCTTCCTTGCCCAGGGTCTCTCTGACGAAATCGTTGACCTCCCTTCCTCGCTCACCAATCATGCCGATAACGGTAACCTCAGCCTCGGAATGACGCGTCATCATGCCAAGCAAGGCACTCTTGCCCACACCTGAACCGGCGAACAAACCGACACGCTGCCCACGACCCAGCGTTATCAGCCCGTTGATCGAGCGCACCCCGACATCGAAGACATCGCGAACGGCTGCTCGCTGCAAGGGGTTGATCGGCACACCCATCAGAGGCGTGGTGTAGGAGGTGCGCAAGGGACCCAGGCCGTCAATCGGGCGGGCCTTGGCATCAATGACTCTCCCCAGCAATTCGTCACCACAAGGAGCGCCGAGCTGACCGGGGATCGGCTTGACGCGCGCCTGCGACCGCAAACCGGCAACACTGCCGGTCGGCATGAGCAAGGTCCGACCCCGGTTGAATCCGACAACCTGTGCTTCGATATCATTACCGCCCGTGGTTTCAAGCAGACACCGTGAACCGATTTCTGCCTGGCAACCCTCGGCCTCCAGGGTCAGACCTCGCAAGGTACTCAAGCGTCCCTCGACCGGCAACTCCGCACCGGCAAGCGACAAGCGGCGCTTGCGCAAACGCGCCGACAGGGAATCCGATGGGGGCGCCACCTGCGAGTCAGTCATGCGAATCAGGCCTGTTGTCCCGTGTGTGAGGTCACGCCCAGCTCGGCTCCCACGATGGCCAACCAGTCGTCCAGACCACCGTGTACGGTACTGGCACCCGAGACTATCCGGCAATCACTGCGTTTCACGGCCCCATCCACGACGATGTCGACATTGTCGGGCAGCTGAGCCACCTCCTCCAGCATGGCCGCATCGAGCGGGTTCAGATGTACCTGTACGTTCGCCTTGCCGGCATTGGGCAACTGCTCGATGCCACGACGGACCAGTGAGGCCAAGGTCTCGTTGTCCATCTGCAGTTCCCGACCCAGTACCAGCCGGGCTATCTCGAGAGACAGTGCCATGACTTCCTGTTCCAGCTCCGCATCAGGCACCTTCAAGGCAGGCTTCCCGAGCGTATCGATCATGGCCTGCAGCTGTTGTACCGACTGCTGATGCAGTTGTGCATTACCTTCTGCATAACCACTGGTATAGCCTTCGTCGTAACTGGCCTGCAGCATGTCAGCCGATTGACCGGCCATGGGCATGCTTGTCGTTGTCGCATGTTCCGGCGCCATGCCAGCGGATCCGATGCCTTGATCAAGCCGATCCTGTCCGTCCGATGAATGCAAGGCTGACACTGACGACTGCAGCTGAGCACCTGCCCCATGCGCTGGAGGGGCAGCTCTGCCCGGCATGGTTTCACCCAGACGCACCGGTGTTGCGATCTGCCGGGTATTGGCAACCGGCACCGAGCCCTTGAGTTCAGGTGCATGCCAGCGAGTGACCTGCTTCGCCTCATCCTCCGAGAGCACTCTAAACATAGTCGTCTCCTTTGCCACCCAGCGAGATCTTGCCGTCTTCCGCCAACTGCTTCGCTGTTACCAGTATGGCTCGCTGCGACTCCTGGACATCGGACAGTTTCACAGGTCCCTTGGCATCCAGATCATCCCGCAGCAAGTCTGCTGCACGAGATGACATGTTGCGGAAAATCTTGGCCTGCAGTTCCTCGGAAGCACCCTTGAGTGCCACGATGAGGTCATCATTCGACAGATCTCGCAACATGGTCTGAGTGTCCCGGTCAGAGACATTGAGCAGATTCTCGAAGATGAACATGCCTTCCTTGATCTTCTCCACGATTTCCGCATCTGCGGTTTCAATGGCATCCAGAATCATCTCCTCCGAGTCTTTCGACACCCCGTTGAGAATCTCCGCGGCTACCTGTACACCACCGAGGCCCGACAGTTCGATGGTTGCGTTGTTCTCGAACAGCTCCTGAATCACTTCGTTCAGATCGGCCAGTGCTGCGGGATGCAACTTGTCCAGCTGAACGATGCGCATGATGATGTCCGACCGCAGTTCCTCCGGCAACAGGTCCAGAACCTGTCCCGCCTGCTCACGGGAAAGCTGACTCAGCACCGTAGCCATGATCTGCGGATGTTCATTGCGAATGATCTTGGCAACCACACGCGGATCCATCCATTTCAGAGCAGTCAGTCCCTGATCTTCATCCGGGGGCTGCATGCGAGACAGGACACTGGATGCCTTGTCCTTGCCAAGGGCGCGCGTGAGTGTCGATTTGAAGTAGCTGGCGGACTCCAGTCCCAGTGAGGATTCATTGCGCACCCGGTTGACGAACTGATCGAGTGTGTCCCCGATCTGTTGTTGCGTCACACCATTGATGGCACTCATCGCCTCACCCAGAGCCTGAACCTCGGCAGGTTTCATGTGCTGCAGGATGCCCGCTGCTTCCTCCTCACCAAGCGCCATCAACAGGATGGCAGCCTGGCAGGAGCCACTCAGGGCGGGCTTGTCAGGGGACGCGCCCGCCCCCGTCGACTTTTTTTCCTCGTCAGCCATTACTGCTCGGCGACCCAGTCCTTGACGACTTTCGCAACTCGCTTGGGATCCTCTGCTGCCATGGCTCTGGCCATGTTGAGAATGTCACCGTAGATGACAGGAGGCGGCTCCAGCGATGCCGGAGAGCCCCCTTCCAGTGCGGCCTTGCCATTGACCTCAACCGTGACCTCGCCCTTCGGCTGCTCCTCACCGTCAACGCCCAGTGCTGCCAGCGCAGCCTTGTCCTGTACTGGCACCAGACGTCTTACCGCAGGTCGCAGCACCAGCAGCACCAGCAGCAATACCGAAAGACCTGTCAGCACCTGACGAACCATGGTCCACAACCAGCTCTGCTGCCAGATGGGGAGTGGCTCGATCGGCATTATCTCTTCCACCGGCTTGAAAGCGCGATTGAATACAACAACACTGTCACCGCGTTGCTCACTGAAGCCTACGGCTTCCTGTGCGAGTCGGGTGTACTCGGCCAACTCCTCTTCGGTCAAGGGGGTTCTGACCGGTTCACCATCCGGGCTCATTTCCAGACGATCATCGATGATGACCGCTGCCGATATCCGCTGTACGCTTCCCGGAACCTGACGGACATGGGTAATGGTTCGGTCCAGCTCGTAGTTTCGTACCGCACTGGAGTTTTCGCTTTCGATACCGCCATTGGCACCATCTTCACCGGCAGCCTCCCCCGGATCCACCGTTCCATTGCCGGGAGGCTGGTTGGTCAGAGCTCCCGGTATGCCCTCGGCGCCGCCTGCGCCATTGCGGTTGATCTGGGTATCGATCTGTTCACTGCGCAGCTGCTGAGCATCCGGCTCATAACTCTCCTGCGTCTGCTCATTGAGACTGAAGTCCAGATCAGCCGTGACAATCGCACGAACCCGCCCGGCTCCGACAATGGGCGTCAGCAGTGATTCGATACGATCTGAATAGAGTTTCTCGAGCTTGCGGGCATACTGATACTGATCCCGAGTGGCCCCGCCTGTCTGATCATCGCCCGTCGACAGCAGCCGTCCCCATTGATCCACGACGGTCACCTGTCCACTGGCCAGATAGGGAATGCTGGAAGCCACCAGATTGATGACAGCATCCACTTGCTCGTCTTCGATGGTCCGTCCCGGCTTGGCCTTGATCATGACAGAGGCCGACGCCTCTTCCCTGTCGCGAATGAACACCGACTGTTTCGGCATGGCCAGATGCACGCGCGCCGACTCGACATTACGCATGCTGCTGATGGTACGACTGAGCTCGGTTTCCAATGCATGCTGATAGCGAGCAGATTCCGTGAAGTGGCTGGTGCCAAGAGACGGCTCCTGCTGCAGCAGTTCCAGACCGACCGACTTCTGATCCGACACCAGGCCACTGGCAGCCAGGCTCATCTGTACCTGCATGGCCTGATCCTGAGGCACCAGTACCAGGCCGGTTGATGGATCCAGTTTGTATTGCACCTGCGAACTGTTGAGCATCTCGATGATCTGCAAGGAATCTTCACGACTGCCCTGCCCTCCGACCGGCACGTAGTCCGGTCGCATGGTCCAGATGATCAGCCCGACCCCAAGGGTCAGTGCCGTTGCCACGACCAGCAAGGCACCCAGCTGCGGTGCAGCCAGACTTCTCAGCACAGTCGCCGCCACCGGATTCCCCTGAGGCTGGGCGTTGATCAAGTTGGCATCGCTCATGGTGTATCAGCTATCTGCAGTATCAAAGACACGCAAGCGTGTGGATTGGAAAAGCGCTCGAAACAATGGCTGGCATTACAAGGGCATGCTCATGATTTCCTTGTAGGCTGCCACCATCTTGTTACGAACCTGAGTCATCGCTTCAAATGATATTCGGGCCTTCTGCGCGGCGATCATGACGTCCGCAAGCTCCACATTGGGATTGCCTGCTTCGAACGACTCACGCAGCGCCTTGACCTCGGTACTGCGGTTATTGACCTGTTTGACAGAGTTTTCGAGTACCTTCGAGAAATCGATGCCATCGGGCGCGGGCTTGGCCCCCGGAGACACTTCTTCCGAGGAGGGTATTCCCGCATCCCGAGCCATCACCCGAAGCTGCGTCAACAATGAGTTTGTATCGATTGAGTTATTCATCTCGGCTCCTACCGTGATCAGCCTGAGTGGAGCAAGGCGTGTGCCCCAGTCGGCGAAGCATGAATCAGTCGTCGGAATCCGATGGTTACATTTCCTGAAGATGGCCCCGGACAAACATCGCAGTGCATTACCGCTCGTCATGTCACTTTCTGCCACGTCACACCGCCTGTTCCAGTCAGACACAGGAAGCCGATTCAAACCGCCCGAATCACCCGCCACCTTCCGCTGAGGACAATTCCGGTCAATTATTTGACTTGTCAGTGGCAGGGACTGGCTGAGAGGCTCCCGCCGCCGCCCTACACCGCCCTCTCCGGCATTTGACACTTGCCCCGAACCGGAGACTCGTGGAAACATGGAGCCGTTTAGAGACGCGTTCGAGGCTCCTTTCAATGGCAATCAGAACGACTGGACTGATGATCCTCGTCGCACTGCTGATCGGCAGCGCGACGGCCGACGCCGCCCCCCTCGGGGATGACGGGCTGCACAAGCAGGAGTGGTTTGCGCTGACGTTCAAGGACGTCGCGGAAGACCTGGCGGAGGCGAAGGCCGACGGCAAGCGACTCGCCATCGTCTTCGAGCAGGCTGCTTGCGTTTACTGCAGTAAAATGCACAACACCGTACTGACGGACCCTGAGGTCGTCGACTACATCAAACAGCACTACATCGTCGTTCAATACAATCTGTATGGTGACGAAGAGGTCATCGATCTTGATGGGGAAGTACTGAGCGAGAAATCGGCTGCCGCCAAATGGAACATCATGTTCACACCAACCTGGCTGTTCATGCCTGAAGAGGCAGAAGGTGAGAAAGATGTCGGCGCTGCGGCCGTGGGCACCATGCCGGGCGCGTTTGGCAAGGGTACCTTTCTGGATCTCTTCACCTGGGTGCGTGAGAAGGGCTATGACAGCGAAGAAGCCTTTCAGCGATACCATGCCCGCCGGATTGCCGAACGTCGGGCGACGGGTAACCCCGATGCGCCAGCGGACTGATCCGGCATCAATGGCGCAACGTCACTCCACGGCGTCCGTCACCTCACTGGAAGTTGTTGCAGCCGGCTGATCCGTGTCAGTGCCCCCGCACTGCGGACAAGCCTGACCCGGAAACAACAATGCCCTCACGATGGAGGGCATTGAGCATCAGCGATACCGATGAACACGCAGTATCGGCAACGTAGATCCACCGCTCCGATCAACTCGGAGCGATGGTGATGTCTTCAAACGCTCAGGCGTCTCCCGCAGCGGCGTTATCTGACCCCATATCCAGCAAGCTCGGCATGGCTGCATCGTCCGGCAGACTGCCTACACCGGATGAAGACAACGCAGACTCCTGCTCGATCACCTTGTCGAATGCCTGATCGGCACTGAGCTTCGCCCGGCTCTTGCGGCGTTCGTTATGGAAGGCCAGCCCCGTACCCGCGGGCACCAGACGTCCAACGATAACGTTCTCCTTCAAGCCTCGCAGATCATCACGTGCACCGCGAACTGCCGCATCGGTCAGTACTCGTGTTGTTTCCTGGAAGGAAGCAGCAGAGATGAACGACTCGGTAACCAGCGATGCCTTGGTTATACCCAACAGCAGATTCTCGAACTCTGCCGGCTGTGCATTCGGGTTCTCGGCAAGCAAGGCTTCGTTGATTTCCTTGACTCGCAGGTAATCCACCTGCTCACCGCGAAGCAGACGCGTGTCCCCTGCCACCGTGATGTCCACTTTTCTGAGCATCTGACGAATGATGACTTCGATGTGCTTGTCGTTGATCTTCACACCCTGCAGACGGTATACGTCCTGAATCTCCTGAACCAGGTAGGCAGCCAAAGTCTCGACACCACGCAGGCGCAGGATATCCTGAGGATTCGGTTCTCCATCGGCAATCATCTCGCCGCGTTCCACCGTTTCACCTTCGAACACGTTGATATGACGCCATTTCGGAATCAACTCTTCGTGTGGCTTCGGTCCGGGACCCGTGATGATCAGGCGTTGCTTGCCCTTGGTCGGCGTACCAAAGGAGACCGTACCGCTCTCCTCGGCCAGAATCGCCGGCTCCTTGGGCTTGCGAGCCTCGAACAGATCGGCCACGCGTGGCAGACCACCCGTGATGTCACGTGTCTTGGAAGACGCCTGCGGTATACGCGCAACAACATCACCCACCTGCACTTCATCGTTATCCTGCAGATTGATGATCGCACCCGGTGGCAGGAAGTAGTGAGCCGGAATTTCGGTACCGGCGTAGTTCAGATCCTTGCCATCCTTGTCCACCAGTTTCACCATCGGGCGCAGATCCTTGTTCGTACCACCGCGCTGCTTGTGATCCGTGATGATCTTGTCCGTCAGACCGGTCGTCGGATCGGTCTCTTCCTTGGTGGTGACACCCTGCACGAAATCGGAGAACTTCGCGTAACCTGCCACCTCGGTGATGACCGGATGCGTGTGCGGATCCCAGGTGGCCAGAATGGCACCGGCATCGATGGCCTCGCCTTCCTTCGCCTGGATCACCGCACCGTAAGGAATCTTGTAGCGCTCACGCTCACGACCCGCATCATCCACGACCGCCAGTTCGGCAGAGCGTGAAACGGCCATCAGCTTGCCTTCCTTGTTGGTGATTTCCTTCATGTTGTGAAGGCGTACCGACCCCTTGGACTTGGCTTCCACGCTGCTGGCAGCAGCCGAACGACTCGCGGCACCACCGATGTGGAAGGTACGCATGGTCAGCTGAGTACCCGGCTCACCGATGGACTGTGCCGCCATGACACCCACGGCCTCACCGATATTGATGATATGGCCTCGTGCCAGATCTCGACCGTAGCAGGCCGCACAGACACCGTAATCGGCTTCACAGGTAATCGCGGAGCGCACCAGAATCTCGTCGACCCCGGCCTCTTCCAGCATGTCCACCATGTGCTCGTCGAGCAGCGTTCCGGCTTCCAGCAAGACAGCAGTGTCGTCGCCAGGCCTGGTGATCGCCTGCGCGATGACGCGTCCCAGCACTCGCTCACGCAGCGGTTCAACCACATCACCACCTTCGATGATCGGCTTCATGGTCAGACCGTTGGTGGTACCGCAATCCGGATCCACGACAACCATGTCCTGAGCCACATCCACCAGACGACGCGTCAGATAACCGGAGTTGGCCGTCTTCAGAGCCGTATCGGCCAGACCTTTTCGCGCACCATGCGTCGAGATGAAGTACTGATTCACGTTCAGACCTTCACGAAAGTTCGCGATGATCGGCGTTTCGATGATCGAACCATCCGGCTTGGCCATCAGACCACGCATACCCGCCAGCTGACGAATCTGCGCCGCAGAACCACGAGCGCCCGAGTCGGCCATCATGAAGATCGAGTTGAAGGACTCCTGCTGTACCGTCTTGCCTTCACGATCGACGACGCTCTCGGTACCCAGGCTTGCCATCATGGACTTGGCCACCTGATCGTTGGCCGCAGACCAGATATCGACAACCTTGTTGTAACGCTCACCCTTGGTCACCAGACCTTCGGAATACTGGTCCTGAATCTCGCTGACCTCGGCTTCCGCCGCGGCAATCAGCTTCTTCTTGTCTTCCGGCACCATCATGTCCTCGATACCGATGGAGACACCGGCCAGAGTCGCGTAACGGAAACCCAGATACATCAACTGATCGGCAAAGATGACCGATTCCTTCAGACCCAGACGTCGGTAGCACAGGTTGATGAGCTTGGAGATGTTCTTCTTGGTCAGATTGAGATCGACATTGGCGAACTCCAGTCCGGGCGGAAGAATCTCCGACACGATGGCACGACCGACAGTTGTCTCGACACGGCGTGGTACCGGTACCCAGCGACCCGCTTCGTTCTCGACGTAATCGGTAATGCGCACGGTCACCTTGGCGTGCAGATCGGCAACCTTGCTCTGATAGGCACGATGACACTCGGCGATATCCCTGAACACCATGCCCTCGCCCTTGGCGTTGACCCGTGTCCGCGTCATGTAGTACAGACCCAGAACGATATCCTGTGACGGCACGATGATCGGCTCACCGTTGGCTGGCGACAGAACGTTGTTGGTTGACATCATCAGGGCGCGCGCTTCCAGCTGTGCCTCGATGGACAGGGGCACGTGCACGGCCATCTGGTCACCATCAAAGTCAGCGTTGAAGGCTGCACAAACCAGAGGATGCAGCTGGATCGCCTTGCCTTCGATCAGTACCGGCTCGAACGCCTGGATACCGAGACGGTGCAGTGTTGGCGCACGATTGAGCATGACCGGATGTTCGCGGATGACCTCTTCGAGGATATCCCACACTTCCGCACCTTCACGCTCGACCATCTTCTTGGCAGCCTTGATGGTGGTCGCCATGCCACGTATCTGCAGCTTGGAGAAGATGAAGGGCTTGAACAGTTCCAGTGCCATCTTCTTCGGCAGACCGCACTGGTGCAGACGCAGGGTCGGCCCCACCACGATGACCGAACGACCCGAGTAATCGACTCGCTTGCCCAGCAGGTTCTGTCGGAAACGACCCTGCTTGCCCTTGATCATGTCGGCCAGCGACTTCAGAGGACGCTTGTTGGAGCCAGTGATGGCTCGTCCACGTCGACCGTTGTCCAGCAGTGCATCCACGGATTCCTGCAGCATGCGCTTTTCATTGCGCACGATGATATCCGGCGCATTGAGCTCCAGCAGGCGACGCAGACGATTGTTGCGGTTGATGACTCGGCGATACAGATCGTTCAGATCGGACGTGGCAAAACGACCACCGTCCAGTGGTACCAGCGGACGCAGGTCCGGCGGCAGTACCGGCAGAATGGTCATGACCATCCACTCGGGACGGTTGCCGGATGCGATGAACGATTCAACCAGCTTCAGACGCTTGGTCAGACGCTTCAGCTTGGTTTCCGATTTGGTTGCTTCGATCTCTTCACGAAGATTCTCCGCATCGGTATTCATGTCGATGTCCTTCAGCAGATCATGAACCGCTTCCGCGCCCATGCGTGCATCGAACTCGTCACCGTGCTCCTCGATGGCTTCCAGGTACTGTTCATCGGACAGCAGCTGTCCGGTTTCCAGTGTCGTCATGCCCGGATCGATGACCACATAGGCCTCGAAATACAGGACGCGCTCGATCTCGCGCAGTGTCATGTCCAGCAGCAGGCCGATGCGGCTTGGCAGCGACTTCAGGAACCAGATATGAGCAACCGGACTGGCCAGGTCGATGTGACCCATGCGCTCACGACGTACCTTGGTCTGGGTCACTTCCACACCACACTTCTCGCAGACAACGCCGCGATGCTTCAGGCGCTTGTACTTGCCGCACAGGCACTCGTAGTCCTTGACAGGTCCGAAGATCTTGGAGCAGAACAGACCATCCCGCTCCGGCTTGAATGTCCGGTAGTTGATGGTTTCCGGCTTCTTCACCTCTCCGTAAGACCATGAACGGATGGTCTCCGGAGAAGCCAGTCTGATGCGAATCGCATCAAACTCTTCGGTCTGGCCCTGCATCTTGTACAGATTCAGCAGATCTTTCATTCTTTGATTCCCCTATCTTTTACAGCGGAAAACGGGTTTCGCACGATCATCCGGGCAATGGTGTCTCTTGAACTCAATGTCTTATTTATCCTGCTCGAGTTCGATATTGATGCCGAGCGAGCGAATTTCCTTGAGCAGCACGTTGAATGACTCGGGCATGCCGGCATCCATCCGGTGATCGCCGTCCACGATGTTCTTGTACATCGTGTTACGACCCTTCACATCATCGGACTTGACCGTCAGCATTTCACGCAACGTGTAGGCAGCACCGTAGGCCTCCAGTGCCCAGACTTCCATCTCACCGAAGCGCTGGCCACCGAACTGTGCCTTACCACCCAACGGCTGCTGGGTAACCAGACTGTACGGACCGGTTGAACGGGCGTGCATCTTGTCATCCACCAGGTGATTCAGTTTCAGCATGTGCATGTAACCGACCGACACCGGACGCTCGAAGCTGTCACCGGTACGACCGTCATACAGATGTGCCTGACCCGACTCCGGCAGATCTGCCAGAGCCAGCATCTGCCGGATCTCCTTCTCGGCAGCACCATCGAAAACCGGCGTGGCCATGGGAACACCACGGATCAGGTTATGTGCCAGCTCCTTGATCTCTGCATCACTGAGGCTGTCGATGTCGACGTGCTGACCGGCGCCCTCGTGGTTGTAGACCTTGTCGAGAAACTCGCGAATCTCGCCCACTGCCTTCTGCGCCTTGATCATGCGATTGATCTTGTGTCCCAGACCCTTGGCAGCCCAGCCCAGATGCATTTCCAGTACCTGACCCACGTTCATGCGCGACGGTACACCCAACGGGTTCAGGCAGATATCCACCGGCGCCCCATCTTCCGAATACGGCATGTCTTCGGTAGGCACGATCATGGAGATAACCCCCTTGTTACCGTGACGACCAGCCATCTTGTCACCCGGTTGCAGGCGACGCTTGACAGCCAGGTAGACCTTCACCATCTTCAGTACGCCCGGCGCCAGGTCATCACCCGAGGTGATCTTCTCCTTCTGCTCCAGGAATCGCTGTTCGAAGGCGTCGCGATGATCCGAGATGCTCTGCCCGATCTTCTCGAGCTGCACGTTCAGATCTTCGTCCTGCAGTGAAATCTGGAACCACTTGTCTCTTTCCAGACCATTCAGATACTCACTGGTGATCTTGTCGCCCTTGCCCAGACCGTTGGGTCCCTTGTCCGCCTCCTTGCCGACAATCAGCTTCTCGATTCGCTGATAGATATCGTTTTCGATGATACGGGTCTCGTCATCGATATCCTTGCGAACCTGCTTCAGTTCTTCGCGCTCGATCTGCTGGGCACGCAAGTCCTTGTCCACACCATCTCGAGTGAAGACACGCACATCGATGACCGTTCCATCCATGCCGGGTGGCACGCGCAGCGAGGTGTCCTTCACATCGGACGCCTTCTCACCAAAGATGGCTCGCAGCAGCTTCTCTTCCGGCGTCAGCTGCGTTTCGCCCTTGGGCGTTACCTTGCCGACCAGGATGTCGCTGGGGCGAACTTCGGCGCCGACATAGACGATACCGGACTCATCCAGCTTCGAGAGCAGCCCTTCACTGACGTTGGGAATATCCGCCGTGATGTCCTCTGGCCCGAGTTTGGTGTCACGTGCCACCGAGGTCAGTTCTTCGATATGGATGGTCGTGAAACGATCCTCCTGAACCACACGCTCGGAGATGAGGATGGAATCCTCGTAGTTGTAACCGTTCCATGGCATGAACGCCACCAGCATGTTCTGACCCAGAGCCAGCTCACCCATATCGGTGGACGGTCCGTCAGCCAGAACATCACCACGCTCGATCTGATCACCCGGCTTCACCAGCGGACGCTGATTGATGCAGGTGTTCTGGTTGGAACGTGTGTACTTGGTCAGGGTGTAGATATCCACACCACCGGCTCCCGCTTCGGCTTCTTCGTCATGCACACGAACCACGATACGCGCCGCATCCACGGAATCCACGATACCGCCGCGTTTGGAAACCACGGCAGAACCGGAGTCCACGGCCACGATACGTTCGATACCGGTACCTACCAGGGGCTTCTCGGCACGCAGAGTCGGAACCGCCTGACGTTGCATGTTCGATCCCATCAGGGCGCGGTTGGCATCATCGTGCTCCAGGAATGGAATCAGCGCAGCTGCCACCGATACGATCTGCTTGGGCGAGACATCCATGAACTCCACCTGCTCGGGACGAGCCATGGTGAATTCGTTGTTGGTTCGCACCGACACCAGTTCATTGATCAGATTGCCCTCGGCATCCAGTTCGGTGTTGGCCTGGGCAATGATGTAGTTGCCTTCTTCGATGGCAGACAGATACTCGATCTGGTCCGTGGCCTTGCCGTTGGCGATCTTGACGTATGGCGTTTCCAGGAAACCGAAGTTGTTGGTACGCGCATAGACAGCCAGGGAATTGATCAGACCGATGTTCGGGCCTTCCGGTGTCTCGATCGGGCACACACGACCGTAGTGAGTCGGGTGTACGTCACGCACTTCGAAGCCGGCACGTTCACGCGTCAGACCACCCGGGCCAAGCGCCGAGATGCGACGTTTGTGAGTGACTTCCGACAGCGGGTTGTTCTGATCCATGAACTGCGACAACTGGCTGGATCCGAAGAATTCCTTGACCGCAGCTGCTACCGGCTTGGCGTTGATGATGTCCTGTGGCATGAGCCCTTCGGACTCGACCATACCCAGACGTTCACGCACGGCACGTTCGACACGCACCAGACCGACGCGAAACACGTTTTCGGCCATTTCGCCCACACTTCGGATACGGCGATTGCCCAGATGGTCGATGTCATCAACCGTGCCGTTGCCGTTGCGGATATCGATCAGTACCTTCAGCACGGACTGGATGTCTTCCCGATCCAGTGTGCCTGGTCCCTGTGTGTCTTCCCGCATCAGTCGACGGTTGAACTT
Source organism: uncultured Granulosicoccus sp. (assembly GCA_947495035.1). Classification (GTDB taxonomy): domain Bacteria; phylum Pseudomonadota; class Gammaproteobacteria; order Granulosicoccales; family Granulosicoccaceae; genus Granulosicoccus. Next base: position 462,649 of record CANLXI010000001.1, on the reverse strand, counting down.
CATGCGTCCAACCGGTGACAGGTCGTAGCGATCCGCTTCGAAGAACAGATTGTTGAACAGGTTCTGCGCGGCTTCCTTGGTAGGAGGCTCGCCAGGACGCATCATGCGATAGATTTCCACCTGCGCTTCAAGCTGCGTGTTGGTCGGGTCGATACGCAGAGTGTTGGAGATGAAAGGACCACGATCCAGATCATTGACATACAGTACTTCGATCTTCTTGATGCCCGCATCCTTGATCAGCTGAATCATTTCCGCTGTCAGTTCGGCATTGGCGAATGCCATGATCTCTCCGGATTCCGGATCGACGATGTCATGAAACAGGATCTTGCCTACCAGGTAGTCATCGGGAATTTCCAGTTTCTTGATATTGGCCTGTTCCAGTACACGGACGTGACGGGCAGAGATCGGACGACCGGTCTCGACCACCACATCATCACCGGCCTTGATGTCGAACGCAGCCGTTTCACCACGCAGGCGCTCGGGAACGAGCTCCATCTCGATCTTGTTCTTGGACAGGGAGATCTTGTGTGTTTCGAAGAAGTTTTCCAGAATTTCGCTGGTTTCATAACCCAGGGCGCGCAACACGATGGTTGCCGGCAGCTTGCGTCGACGATCGATACGCGCGAAGACACAGTCCTTGGGATCGAATTCGAAATCCAGCCAGGAACCCCGGTACGGAATGATGCGCGCGCTGAACAGCAATTTGCCCGACGAATGCGTCTTGCCGCGATCATGGTCGAAGAATACGCCCGGAGAACGGTGCAACTGAGAGACGATGACGCGCTCAGTACCGTTGATGATGAATGTTCCATTGTCCGTCATGAGTGGCAATTCACCCATGAACACTTCCTGTTCCTTGATGTCCTTGACGACCTTGCTGCTCGCTGGAGCAGTCTTGTCATAGATGATCAGGCGTGCCAGAACGCGCAGCGGGGCTGCGAACGTGAGGCCGCGAATCTTGCATTCCCGCTCGTCGAAAGCAGGCTTGCCCAAACGGTAGCTGACATAATGCAGCTCGACGTTGCCAGAGTAGCTGACAATGGGCATCACGCTGTTGAAGGCACCATGCAGGCCCACTTCAGCACGATTTTCCGCATCTTTATCTTCCTGCAGGAAGTTGCGGTAGGAGTCCAGCTGCGTTTGCAGCAGGTACGGCACCTCAAGGATTGGAGCGCGCTTTCCAAAATCCTTGCGGATACGTTTTTTTTCAGTGAACGAAAAAGCCATCAACGTTCCTCACAGTCTTGAAGGTCGCGCGCCGGGCGAGCACGCAAGTTCGAATATTTTCCGTCGGAAACGACGGCAGGCCGACAGTCACAACGACTGTCAGCCTGTCGATGTTACTGCTCCGAAGCTCCAGGCTCCGGGGCTGCAACGAGGGGTACAACGATTACTTCAGCTCGACGGAGGCGCCGGCTTCTTCCAGAACCTTCTTCAGCTCTTCAGCTTCGGCTTTAGGCACGCCTTCCTTGATTGGAGCTGGTGCACTTTCAACCAGGTCCTTCGCTTCTTTCAAGCCGAGGCCGGTTGCGCCACGAACAGCCTTGATAACGCCAACCTTGTTCTCACCGAAACCTGCCAGAACCACGTCGAAGTCAGTTTGCTCTTCAGCAGCTGCACCGGCGTCGCCAGCAGCAGCAGGCGCAGCAGCAACGGCTGCAGCGGCTGAAACACCAAACTTCTCTTCCATTGCACTGATGAGGTCTACAACCTCCATCACTGACATGTTGGCAATGGTTTCCAGCATGTCTTCTTTTGATACTGCCATCTGTCTATCTCCGATCGGCTACCGGTATATCTCCGGATAACCTGTAAGTCTAAGTTGAGTGAACCGGACGATCTGGTTCGTATTAAGCTTCTTTGGACAAACGCACAGCTTCCACTGTACGAACGAGCTTGCCCGGAACTTCGTTCAAGGTACGCGCGAGTTTGGTAACCGGCGCTTGCATGACAGACATCAGCATTGACAGAGCCTCGTCCCGAGTCGGGAGGTTGGCCAGTTTGCCTATGTCGCCAGCATCGATCGTTTCACCGCCAACTGCACCCAGGGTAATGACAAGCTTGTCATTGTCCTTGGCGAAGTCACGGAACAGACGTGCCGCCGCACCGGGATCCTCTTGCGAGAAACCCAGCATCAACGGACCGCTGAGGCGATCGTTCATACACTCGAATTCAGTCCCCTTGACTGCCAGACGTGCCAGGGAATTCTTGACGACTCGCACATAAACGCCCGTCTCACGTGCTTTTGCACGCAGTTCGGTCAGTTGCGAGACGCTAAGTCCCCGGTACTCGGCAGCAACTGCCGACAAAGCTGAACCCGCAACATCTGCGACTTCGGCTACGACGGCTTGCTTCTCTGCATAAGTCAGAGCCATAGAGCACCTTTAGTTAAACGGCCTTTCAAACGAGTCGAAAGACCATGCCTTGCAAGTTGCATCAGAAATACAACTTACCCACTCGGTTCTGCAGCTGACACACCATCATCAGTTGCATCCCCATCTGCGCAGGCCATTAAGTCAATCCGGAAGACTGACACCTGCGGTCTTCGATGAGACAGACCAAGTCATGGCTAGCCATGGCACAACGTCTGCTCACTCAAAGTTCTTCTGTACTACATTCCCTACTACCGGCAATACCGCCAGTATGTTAGTTCTGCCGACCCTGCCCCGCAGCAGCGAAGCAGGATCGAAGGATCAGCCGGATCAGATGAGACCGGAATGATCGATGGTCAGGCCTGGCCCCATGGTGGTGGAAACCGTTACCTTGCGCATGTATACGCCCTTGGCAGCCGATGGCTTCGCCTTGACCAGGTCATTGAGCAGCGTGCGCAGATTTTCCTGCAGTTGCTGGGGCTCGAATGTCGCCTTGCCCAGTGTGCAGTGAACGATACCGCCCTTGTCCGCGCGATAACGCACCTGACCTGCCTTGGCATTGCTGACCGCTTCTGCCACGTTGGGCGTCACGGTGCCGACCTTCGGGTTGGGCATCAGGCCGCGTGGACCCAGGATGGTACCCAGAGCACCAACGACACGCATGGCATCGGGAGCTGCAATCACGACATCGAAATCCATGTTGCCAGCCTTGATGGACTCGGCCAGATCTTCGAATCCGACCTGATCGGCACCGGCTTCACGAGCAGCATCGGCCTGCGCACCCTGAGCAAAGACAGCAACGCGAACCGTCTTGCCGGTACCGTTTGGCAGCACGCTTGAACCGCGAACAACCTGGTCGGATTTACGTGGATCAACACCCAGGTTGACCGCAACGTCGACAGACTCGGCAAACTTGACCGTGGACAGCTCCTTCAGCAAGGCAAAGGCTTCCTCGACACCATACTGCTTCTCGGAGTCGACCTTTTCACGGATCGCCTTGGCGCGTTTTCCCAATTTAGCCATCTTATACGCCCTCTACTTCCAGACCCATGCTGCGCGCGGTGCCAGCGATGGTACGTACGGCTGCATCCATGTCGGAAGCAGTCAGATCAGGGTTCTTGGTCGTCGCGATCTCTTCCAGCTGTTCGCGTGATACCTTGCCCACTTTTTCGGTGTTGGGACGTCCACTACCCTTGGCCAGTCCGGCGGCCTTGCGCAGCAGGACAGACGCGGGAGGAGTCTTCTGGATGTACGTGAAACTACGGTCGTTGTAGACGGTAATCACGACAGGAATCGGCAAGCCGGCTTCCAGACTCTGCGTGGAGGCATTGAATGCCTTGCAGAATTCCATTATGTTTACACCGTGCTGACCCAAAGCGGGTCCAACCGGCGGACTGGGGTTTGCCTGACCGGCAGGCACCTGCAGCTTGATATAAGCCTGGACTTTCTTGGCCATACTGATTGCTCCTGATCGGGTTCAAACGTCCGACAGCTGCTTGCGCCCTGCCCGACTCCCCGATGGTTGTACGCGATATTGCGTGATTTGCAGACCAGAGGCCTGCTACTGAATGATCAGGCCTTTTCGACCTGACTGAATTCGAGTTCCACCGGCGTGCTGCGTCCGAATATCTGCACAGCCACCAGCAGGCGATTCTTGTCGAAATTGACTTCCTCAACCACTCCGTTGAAGTCATTGAAAGGACCGTCGGTTACACGGACCACCTCACCCACATCGAACAGAACCTTCGGCCGAGGTTTCTCGACTCCGTCCTGTACACGTTGCAGGATGGCATCGGCTTCCTTGTCGGAAATGGGCGCCGGCCTGTCTGCCGTACCACCGATGAATCCCAGAACCTTCGGCACATCCTTGACCAGGTGCCAGGTTTCGTCGTCCATTTCCATGCGAACCAGTACGTAACCGGGAAAGAACTTGCGCTCGGAACGGCGCTTCTGCCCGTTGCGAATCTCCACCACTTCTTCGGTCGGGACGAGAATGTCGCCGAACTTTTCACCAAGGCCAGCGCGCTCGATCCGTTCTTCCATGGAACGTTTGACCGTTCCTTCGAAGCCGGAGAACGCCTGCACTACAAACCAACGCATTGCCATGCTTGACTAGATTCCCGTGATTGCGCGAAAGAGATATGCCAGCAGCATATCGAATAACCACAGAAAGATACCGACCAGCACCACGATGATGAAGACCGTCAGTGTCGTCTGAGTCGTCTCTGCCCGACTGGGCCAGACTACCTTGCGAACTTCGGTCCTTGCATCACGAAAAAAAGCGACGGTTCGCTTGCCCAGATCGGTCTGATAGACAATGAAGGCTGCCAGAGCACCAATGACGAGCAATCCCACCACCCGCAGCAGCAGTGACTGCGCAGCGAAATAGTAGAATGCCACCAGCCCCAGCAGCACAAGGGCGCCAGCGGAAGCGAGTTTGATGGTATCTGCGCTGTTACTAGTTACTTCGGCCTTTGAGACCATGAATATGCTCGCGGCAACCCTAAAGTTGAAATACTCAACGTGTGACACATACCGGATTGGCAGGCCAGGAGGGAATCGAACCCCCAACCTGCGGTTTTGGAGACCGCCGCTCTGCCAATTGAGCTACTGGCCTAATCCGGTTACTTCAGGAAATCAGTGATTTCCCGGGTAGAACATGAAAAGCCCGGAACTGACATGCACCAGGCTTCTCATTCGAACTCAGGACTGACGTATCAGCCGACCTACTATAGACGCTCGGAATGCCTTGCGACATTACCGAGCCGACTACTATAACCTATTACTCGATGATTTTGGCTACGACGCCGGCACCAACCGTACGTCCACCTTCGCGGATCGCGAAACGCAAGCCGTCTTCCATCGCAATCGGGTTGATCAGGGCAACAGTGATTTTCACGTTGTCGCCAGGCATGACCATCTCGGTGCCTGAAGGCAGCTCTACCGCGCCTGTTACATCCGTGGTTCGGAAGTAGAACTGTGGACGGTAGTTGTTGAAGAATGGCGTGTGACGGCCACCTTCGTCCTTGCCCAGTACGTAGATCTCGGCCTCGAACTTCTTGTGAGGTGTGATCGAACCGGGCTTGCACAGTACCTGACCGCGCTCGATATCGTCGCGCTTGGTACCACGCAGCAGAATACCGACGTTATCGCCTGCTTCACCCTGATCCAGCAGCTTGCGGAACATCTCGACACCGGTAACGGTGGTCTTGGTGGTGTCACGGATACCGACGATCTCGATTTCCTCACCCACCTTGATGATGCCGCGCTCGACTCGACCGGTGGCTACCGTTCCACGACCAGAGATCGAGAACACGTCTTCCACTGGCATCAGAAACGGCTGATCAACCGGACGCTCCGGCATTGGAATGTAGGTATCCAGCGCTTCGATCAGCTTGTCGATGGACGGACGACCGATGTCGGACGTATCGCCTTCGATGGCCTTCAGGGCAGAACCGGTGATGATCGGCGTGTCGTCGCCAGGGAAATCGTAGCTGTCCAGCAGCTCACGCACTTCCATTTCAACCAGTTCCAGCAGCTCGGCATCATCAACCATGTCAGCCTTGTTCAAGTAGACAACGATGTAAGGGACACCCACCTGGCGTGCCAGCAGGATGTGCTCGCGAGTCTGAGGCATCGGGCCATCAGCAGCTGAACAGACCAGAATGGCACCGTCCATCTGCGCCGCACCGGTGATCATGTTCTTGACATAATCAGCGTGGCCGGGGCAATCAACGTGCGCGTAGTGACGTGAGTCGGACTCGTACTCGACGTGGGCTGTCGCGATCGTGATACCACGGGCCTTCTCTTCCGGCGCGTTGTCGATCTGGTCGTATGCACGAGCCGCCCCACCGAACTTCTCTGCCTGGCAGATAGTCAGCGCTGCGGTCAATGTGGTCTTGCCGTGGTCGACGTGGCCAATGGTGCCTACGTTGACATGCGGCTTGTTACGTTCGAATTTTTCCTTGGACATCAGGCGCTGCCTCTACCGGATTGTTGTGTTCTGTCGTCGACTTGGAAAATTCTGCCGCGCGACGCCGCGGTTACCGTAATATTCTGACTGGAAGCCAGCAACTGCGCGCAAGCACCGCTACCAGACAGCCAGGACAAATGGAGCTCATAACCGGAATTGAACCGGTGACCTCTTCCTTACCAAGGAAGTGCTCTACCGACTGAGCTATATGAGCGCTGATTCATCACTTGCAATAGCAGAAGTTGCCGCAAACCGCACAGGAACAACAGCTGATCCGAATCGTCCTGGAAATCCGCACCAGATACCGAATCGGAAATGGAGCGGGTGAAGGGATTCGAACCCTCGTCATCAGCTTGGAAGGCTGAGGTTCTACCATTGAACTACACCCGCACGCTTGAACTGACTGACCTGCTATTACTGACTGTGCTACATACTTGCTGATTTCAATGAACTCATTACCACTTGCCGCGAATGGTGGAGGGAGGAGGATTCGAACCTCCGAAGGCTGAGCCAGCAGATTTACAGTCTGCCCCCTTTGACCGCTCGGGAATCCCTCCATCGGGCAAGCCGATAATTATGAAACCTGAATACGTAGATGTCAACAACTATACGGATATTTTTACTTCACCCGGCTTCCGGGACTCCGACTGCCCTCAGGCAGCACAGTCTCGAAAACCGAGTGCCGTATTGTACATGCTTTTTTCAGTGAGCAAGTATCTGGCTGAGAAATAATTGCGTACGTTCCGACTGTGGATTGTTGAAAAAAGGCTCCGGTTCGTTTTCCTCGATGATCTGCCCGCCATCCATGAAAATGACACGGTTGGCGACCGTCTTGGCAAAGCCCATTTCATGCGTGACACAGATCATGGTCATGCCCTCATGCGCCAGTTCGATCATGACATCGAGCACTTCCTTGATCATTTCCGGATCCAGTGCCGATGTCGGCTCGTCGAACAGCATGATCTTCGGGTTCATGCACAAGGACCGGGCTATCGCGACACGCTGCTGCTGACCACCGGAGAGCTGCCCCGGAAACTTGTTGGCCTGCTCGGGAATGCGGACACGCTCGAGATACTTCATGGCAATCTGCTCCGCCTCCTTGCGTGGCATCTTCTTGACCCAGATAGGCGCCAGGGTGCAGTTCTGCAATACCGTGAGGTGAGGAAACAGATTGAAATGCTGGAACACCATACCCACTTCGCGCCTGATGGCATCGATATTCTTGAGATCATTGTTCAATTCGATGCCATCGACATTGATCGACCCCTGCTGATGCTCTTCCAGGCGATTGATACACCTGATCAGCGTGGACTTGCCGGAGCCTGACGGCCCGCAGATGACGATCCTCTCGCCTCGCCTGACCGTCAGATTGATGTCCTTGAGTACATGAAACTGACCGTACCACTTGTTCATGTCGGTGATGCTGATCACCGCCTCGTCACCCACCTGCATGGCCGACGGATTTCCCGCTACCGTTTCAGGGCTGTTCTGATCACCTTGCGTCATCGCTTGTGTCCTGTGTGCAGTTTATCTTCGATATACCGGCTGTAACGGGCCATGCTGTAGCAGCAGATCCAGAAAACGATGGCGACGAACGCATAACCGGTGTAGGGAACGGATCGGATCGACCAGTTGGGATCCGCAATGGATGCCTGGACAACGCCGAGCAGGTCGAACAAGGCAATGATCAATACCAGCGTCGTATCCTTGAACAGGCCGATGAAGGTATTGACGATGCCGGGTATGACGATCTTCAGGGCCTGCGGCAGGATGATCAATCGCATCATCTTGCCAAACGGTAGCCCCAGAGCCATGGCCCCTTCATATTGTCCCTTCGGAATGGCCTGCAGACCGCCCCGCACCACCTCCGCCATGTAGGCCGATGAAAACAGAGCCACCCCGATAACCGCACGTAGCAGTTGGTCGAAGGTCACCCCGGCTGGCAGGAACAGGGGGAACATGATGGTCGCCATGAACAGCACGGCCACCAGCGGAATTCCGCGCCAGAATTCGATGAATACGGTACTCAGCAGACTGATGATGGGCATTTTCGAACGCCGCCCCAGAGCCAGCAGTACACCCAGTGGCAAGGAGGCCACGATGCCGCTCAGCGCTATGACCAGCGTCAGCGTGAATCCACCCCACTGGGACGTTTCGACAATGGGCAGCCCCAGGGTCTCGCTGCCGTACAGCATGAAAAAGGCAAAAACCGGGTAGACGAACAGCATGAGTATTGCTGCCAGACCACGCCCCGGCAACCGTTCGATGGCCAGCCAGGCAATACCGACAGCGAGAATGATCAGCAGGATGTTGATTCGCCAGCGTTCGGAATGTTCATAGAAGCCGTACAGAAACTGCTCCCAGCGAGAGCTGACGAATGGCCAACAGGCACCGTCCGGATTGGCCTGACAGGCTTCTGCCCCGCCTGTCCAGTTGGCATCGAACACCAGCCAGGACAGTGTTCCGGGCACGATGTACAGCACCAGTGCAAGTGCGATCAGAGACAGGATCGAATTGAATGGACCGTTGAACAGATTGTCTCTCATCCAGGCGACAGCACCTTCCGTTGCCATCGGCGCCGGCTGATCTGGCAGGTCGCCAGCATGCACCACGCCCCGCGGACTCATATTGTCATTGATAGCCATGACTTACCGCTCCACCAGCTTGATGCGTGAGTTGTACCAGTTCATGAACGCCGAGGTCAGCAGACTCAATGTCAGATAGACAGCAAGAGTCATGGCCATGATCTCCACCGCCTGCCCCGTCTGGTTCAGCGTCGTACCGGCAAATACCGAAAACAGATCCGGGTAGGCTATGGCCGTCGCCAGACTGGAGTTCTTGGTGAGGTTGAGAAACTGACTGGTCAAGGGCGGCACGATGACCCGCAAGGCCTGTGGTACCACGACCAGACGCATGCGATGTGTCGGCTTGATGCCCAGTGCCGAGGCCGCCTCGGTCTGCCCATGACTCACCGACTGGATGCCGGCGCGCACGATTTCAGCGATGAACGCAGCCGTATAGATGACCAGCGCCAGCAACAAGGCCACGAACTCCGGTATCACGGTGACACCCCCTCGTAGCGCAAAGCGCGACATTTCGGCCGGCACGAAGTCCAATGGCCGCCCCATGACGAAATACGTGATCAACGGCGCACCGACGATGAGCCCCAGACTGACCATGAAACTCGGAAACTGCTCTCCGGTCTGCATCTGCCTGGCCGTTGCCCACTTGCTGATCAGCCAACTGATCACGATGGCCGCGAAGAAGGCATACCAGACGTACTGAAAACCATCCTGCCCCACCGGCTCGGCAAAGATCAGCCCGCGATTGTTGATCGAGAAGAAGACCGATTCACCAGCCTCGTGAAGCTCTCTGGGCCCTGGCAGTGGCTTCAGTACGGCGCTGTACCAGAACAGGATCTGCAGCAGCAAGGGCACATTGCGGAAAAGTTCGATATAGAACGTTGCTATTTTCTGTACCAGCCAGTTGCTCGACAACCGCGCAATGCCCACGATGAAGCCCAGCAGCAGCGCCAGTACACAGCCGACAAAGGCAATGATGATGGTATTGACCAGCCCCACCAGGAAGACGGTGAAGTAGCTGGAATCTTCGCTGTAGGGCACGAATGGGGTGGAGATGATGCCAAAACCGGCGGACGACGTCAGGAAACCGAAGCCGGAAGCCAGGCCCCTTGACTCCATATTGGTCGCGGTGTTGTTGATTATCGAATAGAGCAGCCAGGCAATGAATGCCAGAACCAGCGCCTGATAGACGATTGCCCTTTTCTCGGGATCTCGCCAGAAGGACGGTGCCGGCGCCGCCAGAGCACTGTTATCGGAATTTTTCGCCATACATTGACCCCATGAATTGCAGAAGGGGCCGCGTTCTGCCCGGAATTCTCCGGACCGAGCTGCGGCCCCTCACGTTCAACTACCGTTTGCGAACTATCGCTTATCGCTGCGGTGCGGCGTAGAGCAATCCACCTTGTGACCAAAGCGCGTTGACACCACGCTCAAGCTTCAGAGGGGTATCCGGACCGACATTGCGGTCGTAGCTTTCACCATAGTTGCCCACTGCTGCCACGACATTGGCACAGAAGGCATTGTCCAGACCGATCTTGGCACCCAGGTCACCATCGGTGCCCAGAATTCGCTTGATGTTCGGATCGGTGGACGTTGCCATGTCTGCCACGTTGTCCATGTTGATACCGGCTTCTTCTGCATTGATCATGCAGTTCAGAGTCCAGCGACCCACATCGGCCCACTGGCTGTCACCGTGACGTACGAGAGGTCCCAGAGGCTCCTTGGAGATGATTTCAGGCAGAACGACATGCTCATCCGGCTTGGACAGCTTGGTACGCTGCGCGGCCAGACCTGAGCGGTCGGTTGTATAGACGTCACAACGACCGGCGTCATAGGCGGCAACCACTTCGTCTGCCTTCTCGAACGCCACAACGGTGTAGTTGAGTCCGTTTGCACGGAAGTAGTCAGCCACGTTGAGCTCGGTTGTGGTGCCCGTGTTGGTGCAGACAGCTGCTCCGTCCAGCTCTGTTGCGCTGCTGACGCCCAGATTGGTCGGCACCATGAAACCCTGACCATCGTAGTAGTTGACACCGATGAACTCACCGAAGTCGCTGTCGCGGCTCATGGTCCAGGTGGTGTTACGTGCCAGCACGTCAATTTCGCCGGAAGTCAGTGCAGTAAAACGGACCTTGGCAGACAATGGGGTGTATTTGACGGCATCGGCATCATTGAAGATCGCAGCAGCCATGGCGCGACAGAAGTCGACGTCAAGACCTGTCCAGTTACCTTGGTCATCAGGATTCGAGAATCCCGGGAGCCCTTGGGACACACCACATTGCACGAACCCCTTGCTCTTGACAGCGTCAAGTGTTTCATCAGCGTGCGCCAAACCGGCCGATGCTGCCAGAGCGACTGAAAGCGCTATCGTCTTTACTGGATGCATTAATTGCTCCGAATTAAACAGGTTGAATGGAAATGCGAGAACTCGAGATCCCACACTCAGGTACAGCGTCCATGCCGACTCTAGATAGTGAAACTAAAGTACCACATTACGACAAGGTTACACTCTATGGAACAGGTCTTGATCCGGTTTGGCAATTTGTCACAAATTTTCATGGTTGATTGTGCATATGCTGGCTGAAGTACCTGCTCGGCTTGCGGTCCTGGGTGCAGCATCATGCCGGGGGTGGCAAACCTGCTCGCCGCCACGGCGAGGCGTCAACCGGGCGCTCTCGCCTTCACGTGCCTGCGCATGGTCATGGTCTTCTGTGTCTTGCTCGCTGCACTGATGCACAGCGGCAGCGGAACCTTGGTACCGGCAGACTGGGTGCTGCTGATCCTGTCTGGCATCATCGGCATATTCATCGGCGACACGGCCCTGTTCTTTACCCTCAACAGACTGTGCCCTCGCAGAACCGGAATCCTGTTCTCCTGCGATGCTCCCATGACCGTGTTTCTCGCATGGTGGATACTGGACGAACAATGGCAGCGACCGGCATAGCCGGGCAGCCTGCTGGTCGCCTGCGGTGTGTTCGTTGCCATCATCTTTGGTGCGTATCGGCGGCACCCTGGTCGCCTTCTACCTGATCGTGCTCCATCGCTAGCACACAGCCGGAGGCTTACGCACCCGGACTCATGTTCAAGGCCGACTTTGCCGATACCTTCCGGAACAATGGATGCTTTCGCAGGGCTGCGTTACTGTATCCACGAACAGTTGTGTCGCCTCTGATGCACGCCGTTGCACGGCCAGGCTCCACCGCCGGGCACCGAGCGTCGAGGGCGACTGACAACACGGTGCGAGACAGCCATTCGACCGGCCGAATATGCACTGAAGTGCCAGAAAATGGCTGCGAATACTCTCTGGCTTGAGTATAGTCAGTCCCTTTCGCGCACACCGGTGATAAGGGCGGCGAATGAGCTGACAATAGTTTCTATAATCTTGCGCACGACACTTTGGACGTATAATCAACGTAATATCGTTGGAGAAAAAGCAAATGACTGAACGCACCATAACCATCACGACCGATGACGGACGTGAGTCTGTACTGCCTCGAATCAGCCCGACCCACGGGCCCGATGTGGCCGACGTGCGCAGTCTCTACAAGGACACGGGGCTGTTCACCTACGATCCGGGCTTTGCCACGACAGCCAGTTGCAAGAGTGCCATCACCTTCATCGATGGCGACGAAGGCATTCTGCTGTATCGCGGTTATCCGATCGACCAACTGGCCGAACACAGCACCTATCTGGAAGTGTGTTACCTGCTGATGTACGGCGAATTGCCCAACAAGGAACAGGGCGAATCCTTCAATCACATCATCTCCCAGCACACCATGGTGCACGAGAACATCCGCGATTTCATCGATGGCTTCCGTTACGATGCGCACCCGATGGCCATGCTGGTCGGTACCGTCGGTGCCATGTCCTCGTTCTATCATGACTCCCTGGACATCAACAATCCCGAGCATCGCGAGATATCCGCGCAGCGACTGATTGCCAAGATGCCGACCATCGCATCCTACTGTTACAAGCATCATCGCGGCATGCCGTTCATGTACCCCGACAACAACCTGGGTTACGTGGAAAACTTCACCCGCATGATGTTCGCTGTACCGGCAGAGGATTTCCAGCTGAACCCGGTCGCCGTCAAGGCCATCGAACTGATCATGATCCTGCATGCCGATCATGAACAGAACGCCAGTACATCCACGGTTCGCCTGTCCGGCAGCTCCGGCGCCAATCCGTTCGCCTCCATCGCTTCAGGCGTAGCCTGCCTGTGGGGCCCTGCTCACGGCGGCGCCAATGAGGCGGTCATCAACATGCTTGACCGCATCCTGTACTCGGGCGAGTCCATCGAACAGACCATTGCCCGGGCAAAAGACAAGGATGACCCTTTCCGACTCATGGGTTTCGGCCATCGCGTCTACAAGAACTTCGACCCTCGCGCCAAACTCATCCAGAAGATGTGTCACGAACTGCTGAAGGATCTGGGCGGCGATCAGCCCCTGTTCGAACTGGCCATGGAACTGGAACGCGCCACGCTGGAAGATGATTACTTCATCGAGCGCAAGCTGTACCCGAATGTCGATTTCTACTCGGGCATCATTCTGCGTGCACTGGGCATTCCGATGAACATGTTCACGGTGATGTTTGCCATGTCACGAACCGTTGGCTGGATTTCGCACTGGATGGAAATGCACGAAGATCCGGAGTTCCGTATCGGTCGACCTCGTCAGATCTACACCGGTGCCGCCATGCGCGATTATCCGAGTGGCAGATGATGCGGACAGGCCGAGCATAACAGCCTCGGCTTTCACCTCGGCGCTCTCGCAGGCAGCGAATGGCGTCTCGGTGGTAACCACATCGCACGAAGACATGGAGGCTGGCCTGACGGTCAGCTCCATGTGTTCCGTGTGTGCAGACCCTGCCCTGCTGCTGGTCTGCGTGAATCTGGACAACGAGTTCTGCACACTGGCGGACAAGAGCGGGCGATTTGCCGTCAACATCCTGCCCAGCCATTGCATGGAGCTGGCAATGGTGTTCGCTGGCCTGAGCGAGATACCCGAGCAATCACGGTTCGACACCGGCCACTGGACCTCACTCTCCACGGGTGCTCCCGTGCTGAGCAATGCGCTGGTTGCGCTGGACTGCGAGCTGGATTCCAGCCTCGTCAAGGGCACCCACCGAGTCTTCTTCGGCAAGGTCGTGGATGTTCGAACCACCAGTGGCGAGCCACTGCTGTATACGGATCGTCGATTCGCCGTGGTGGAACCCGTTCCGTTGTAGGGATTCTCATGAATATCCTCTTCTACTGCCAGGGTGATGATGGCCAGGTATTGCAGTCGTTTCGGCAACGGCTGCCGCAGCATCGGTTCATCGACTGGAACAGCGAGCGCCCACTGGCCGAACCGGAGCTGATCACGGCAGCCATCGTCTGGATGCCTCCCGAAGACTTCTTCGACCAACTGGTTGGTCTGAAGCAGATCCACGCCTTTTCTGCCGGTGTCGATCACCTGTTACAGCATCCGGGTCTGCCCGAGGACGTCACCATCATTCGCCTGCAGGATGCCGGAATGGCTCAGCAGATGGCTGAATACGCGTTGTACGGCACTCTCCATTCACAGCGCCAGATGGGTCAGCTGCGCAAGTCGCAACGCCGTCGGCACTGGCAGCGTGAGGTCAAGGCCAGCGCCACCGCGGTTACCCAGGTCGGGATACTGGGTGCCGGTGCGCTCGGTCTGCACGTGGCCAGCAGGCTGTCACTCAATGGCTACCCGGTCCACTGCTGGAGCCGATCTGCCCGCCAGTCACCCGATGATAGAATCCGCATGTTTCACGGTCAGGATGCCCTGTCCGAGTTTCTCGCAGGCTGTCAGGTACTGGTCTGCCTGCTGCCACTGACGGATGCGACTCGCGGCATTCTGAACCAGCAGCTGTTCGAAGGCCTGCCCCAGGGTGCTTTCCTGATCAATCCTGGACGCGGCAATCATCTGGTCGAAAACGACCTGCTGTCAGCCCTGGAGACCGGGCAGCTCAGCGGAGCCTTGCTCGATGTGTTCAGCACGGAACCACTGCCCGAGAATCACCCTTTCTGGGACCACCCCGACATTCTCATCACGCCGCATGTTGCTGCCCAGAGCCTGGAGGACGAATCCGTCAACCAGATAGTTGACGATATCGAGGCAATCGACAGAGGCGACGCTCCTTCATGCGTCGTCTGCCGGCAGAGCGGCTACTGAAGGGGCCAGACTGGCAGTAATTCGGAGAACGATCTGCCGCACAAGCTCCTCTTCCATTTCAGAACGGAGAATGCGTGCTTCGTTTTCCTTGCCGAGTACATTGGTTTCGTCATACGTGTACTCGCGCGTCACTTCCACCCGGTTGAAGGTCTGTCCGGGCTGATAGGCCGGGGCACGACCGTCGATCGACTCGGCGATCAGCATATTGACCGCGTGGCTGAGCTCGAGCTCGCTGACCCGACCGGTACTCTTGACCGACACCACCCGCTCGGACTGCTCTTCGTCGGTCAGGCGCAACAGAATATTGGCATCGTCCCGATTGCTGGCCAGCTCGAAAGCGGCATCCGTCAAGGCCTCTTCAACGGCTTCGGAAATGCTCATGTTGCGCGACGCATCGACATAGATGCTGCCCAGATCCGTCAATCGGGTGACACTGCCTCGCGGATGAAAGCCACAGCTGGCCAGCAGCCATGGCAGCATCAGCAGAGCCATGACCGCGACCCTGTTTCGCATCGATCGAGGCATGCCCGACATCACTCGCTGGTAGCCGCCTTGGCAAAGTTGGCCAGCGCATTGCTGACCGTCTGCAGGATCTCGTCGCAGCCTTCGATACCATGGCGTGCCTGCAACCAGGCAGGGTCATTCCAGCCAAGATGGGTCTGCCCCGCCTCATCCTGCCAGGCCAGCATCTTCTGTGGCAAATCGATGGCCAGCGTCGGTGCGCAATTCATCAGCGGTGTACCCAGCTTCGGATTACCGAAGATCAGCACCTCGGTCGGGCGCAGGGACAGTTCGACTTTTTCGGCATTGGCTGCATGATTCACTCGCTCGAAGATGGTCATGCCCTTGCTCTCCAGAGCCGCAGTCAGCCGGTCGATGGTAGTGGCCACATCGTATGGACTCTCGACGGTTTCGAGACCCTGCTGAGCCAAGGCAGACTGCGCCGTGAATAGTGTGACCAAAGCAAGAATGACAGCACGCATGAACTATTTCCCCTGAGTGGATGGAACAACCACGGTAGTGTACTCCTCGTCAGCAGTTTTTCACGACAGCGCTACACTCTCATCATGCACCGGCTTCTGCTCAACAGAGACATCTATACCGAATTCCTGCAAACGGACCTTCCCAGGGCCAGAAGGTTCCTGTGGATTGTCACGGCCGACATCAAGGATCTGCATGTCGAACACCAGAATCGTTTCAAACCCCTGCTGGAAATCCTCAACGATCTGGTGGAGTCCGGTGTTGCCGTGCGTCTGATCCACGCCAAGGAGCCTGGACCGCGCTTTCGCGAGGACTTCGATCGCTGTGAGGCCTTGATCGACAGTGACCTGTTCGAGCGTATCCTCTGTCCTCGTGTGCATACCAAGGCCATCGTCATCGATGGGGTACGGGCCTTTGTCGGATCTGCCAATCTGACGGGCGCAGGAATGGGTTCGAAGCACGCCGACAAACGCAATTTCGAAGCCGGATTCGTTTTCGATGATCAGGAACAGCTGGAGCAGCTCATGGACTGGATAGACGAACTCTATCTGGGAGAATACTGCCATGATTGCAAACGCCGGGAGCATTGCCCGGATCCGATCATCGAACTGCACCGCTGACTGAGACACGCCATGAAACAGGACGCCTCACAGACCCCTTCCAGCCCGGTCAATATCGTTGCTGACGCGCTGCAATCCCTGAAGATGGAAACGGTCCACAGCCAGGCCAGCATGGTCGAGACGCGGCACTGGCTGAACAACCCGGGGCTGACCGATCCATCGCTGGTAGATCTCACTCATCTGCCCTTCGTCACCATCGACAATCCCGATTCTCGCGATCTCGATCAGGCACTGCTGATCGAACGCCACGACGACAGGACCTACCGGGTGCGCTATGCGCTGGCGGATGCGGCCTACTATGTGCCGCCTGGATCCGCCCTGTTCGCTTCCGCACTCGCTCGAGGTGCAACCTATTACACACCGATACTCTCAGTCCCCATGCTGCCCACCGAACTGTCGGAAGGACTGGTGTCATTGAATCCACAGGTCGATCGCCGCGCACTCGTGTTCGACATGATCGTCGACGATCAGGCTGTCGTCAGCCGAACCTGCGTCGAGCGGGCACGAATTCACAGTCAGGCAAAACTCGACTATGCCGGTGTGCAAGCCTGGCTGGACAGTGACCCACAGCCACAGCGCCCCTATGATGAATCGCTGCTGCTGTTGCGCGAACTGGGCAATCTGCTGATCCAGGCCGCTGGCCGGCGCGGCGTGGTTCGCTTCGATCGCACCGAGACCCGGATCAGTGTTGAAGGACAACCTCCCCGATTCACAGCGTCCAGACGCAAGCGCTACGCCACCGAACGCTACAACGAGCAGCTGAGCCTCATGTGCAACATGCAGGGAGCCGAGATGATGCTGGCGCTGTCCGGTGTCAGCGATGCGGTGCAGGCCGTATTCCGGGTTCACGAAGCCCCCTTGCGCAAGAGTCTGGGGGAACTGCGCGACACACTGGCGCAGTTTGCCGAACGGCAGCCCGAGCCGGCACTCTGGCGCTGGCAAAAGGGACAGTCACTGGCGGATTATGTCGACAAACTACCGCAGGCAGCGCGTTATCGTGGCCAGGTGCTATCCATTCAACGTCAGATCATGCAGGCGCAACGCGCATCCAGTTTCACGCCCGACGCCGGCGAGCATCATGCCCTCAAGGCCGCCAGCTATGCCCGCTTTTCATCGCCGATGCGGGAAGTTGTCGGTATCTTCACTCACAAGGAATTGCTGGAAGCCCTGGGCGGGCACAGTTACGACAAGGATGTCGATACCGATCTTCGAGATGCCGTGATCGAGTCGGCCAACCATTCCCGCCAGGTCCAGCGCAAACTGGAAAAGACAATCGAATTCGCCACATTGTTCAGCGTCTTCTCGAATGAACTGACACTGGCCGAACCGCCGGAACACGCCGGCACGATCATGGGTCTGCGTGGAGACCGACTCTACGTCAGCCTCGAGGATCTGGCCATGGATGTAAAGGTGTACCGCGAGGATATCGAACAACAGTTCGGTACCGATTACGAGATGGGAGACATCGCTGCGACCCCGTCGAATCGGCAATGCCCCGAGTGGGTGTTGGGCGATGCCGTGCAACTGCGTGTCAGATCCTATGATGAAGGACGAAAACGCTTTCGTTTCACGCTGGCTGGACACGACTGAGTTACCTTCATCCCGACAGGGCAGCCTGCGGCTCTGTCCACCGCTTACACTACACACTGAAACTCTGCCACCGAGAACCCAGACAACATGGCTAAAGTGACTCCGGGCGTAGGCCCCGAATACCCACAGGTCGTCGTGCTCTTCGGCGCCACGGGCGATCTGGCGAAGCGCAAGCTGATACCCGGCATGTTTCACCTGTCCAGCGCCGGCTTCATTCCCGACTGCAAGATCATTGGCGTGTCACTCGAGGAACTCAGTGATGAAGAGTTCCAGACGGTGTGCCGGGCATCACTGGATGAATTCTCCAGTCGCGCCATCAGTGATGCGGACTGGCAGGCCTACCGTGACCGTCTGTCCTACGTCCCGCTGTCGGCGGGAGCCGCTGCACTGGGACAGGCTGTTCTGGCAGCCGAAGCCAGCATCGGCACGGAATGCCGCAGGTTGCATTACCTGTCCGTACCACCCAAGGCCGCGCTGTCGGTCATCAACACTCTGGGCGAGGCAAAGCTGATCGAACGGGCTCGCATCGTCATGGAAAAACCGTTCGGGGTCGACCTGGAGTCGGCGGTACGACTCAACAGTGAAGTGCACAAGGTCTTCGATGAACAGCAGGTCTTTCGCATCGATCACTTTCTGGGCAAGGAACCCGCCCAGAACATTCTGGCCTTTCGTTTCGCCAATGGTCTGTTCGAGCCCATCTGGAATCGCAATTTCATCGACCATATACAGATCGACGTGCCGGAAACACTGGGGCTGGAGAACCGCGCGGGTTTCTACGAAACCACCGGTGCCTTTCGCGACATGGTCGTCACTCACCTCTTCCAGATCCTGGCTTTCGTGGCAATGGAACCTCCGGTCGCCCTGGAGCCGGCGTCCATCAGTGAGGAGAAGAACAAGGTTTTCCGCAGCATGATGCCCATTCTGCCGCGGCATGCCGTGCGCGGTCAGTTCAACGGCTATCGGGAAATGGAAGGCGTCAACCCGGACTCGGAAACGGAGACCTTCATTGCCCTGAAATGCTCGATAGACAACTGGCGATGGGCAGGCGTACCGTTCTATCTGCGCACCGGCAAGCGCCTGGCAGAGGGCCAGCGCATCATCTCCATCGCCTTTCAGGAACCCCCCAAGAGCATGTTTCCGCGCGATTCCGGTGTCGGCCTGCATGGGCCTGACCACCTGACATTCGACCTGTCGGACTCCTCACGCACCTCATTGAGCTTCTACGGAAAACGCCCGGGGCCCGGCATGAAACTGGACAAGCACAGCCTGCAATTTGCCATGGACGAGACCAAACAGGTCGGTGAAGTGCTCGAAGCCTATGAACGGCTCATCCTGGATGCCATGCGTGGAGACCACACGCTGTTCACCACCTCGCGAGGTATCGAACGCCTGTGGGAAGTGTCGTCACCGTTGCTCGACAATCCGCCTCCGGTAGCCCGTTACTCTCCGGGTTCCTGGGGACCGAATGCCATCCACCAGCTCATCGGACCTCGCGCCTGGCGCCTGCCGTTCGAACGCAACTGGCGCAGCTGAGCACAGCGTCAGCAGACTCTGGCAGCCACGCGGCTGCCAGCGTTTTTCGCTTCTGCATGGCGCCGATTGCTCCGGTCACGACGGATGGTTTCCGCAAGGATTCAGGGTCCGGCGTCAATGACCTCGGGCTTCGGCTTGACTGCCGCTTTTTCGGCAAGCGCAATTCCGGCCAGAACCAGCAGCAGCCCCGCCAGATGAAACCAGCGAAATTGCTCGCCCAGAATCAGCACGGCCAGTAGCGAACCGAAGATCGGCACCAGATTCACGAACAGCCCGGCACGATTGCTGCCGATGAGCTCGACCCCACGCGCGAAGGCCAGCTGACTGACCACGGTCGGAAAGATGATGACATACAGCAACACCAGCCAGCCGCGCCAGCCCGGCATGCTGAAGCCACTGCCAGCCAGCTCCCAGCCGGCAAACGGAATGGTCATGACGAATGCGCTGCTGGCAATGATCCACATGAAGCTCATCCAGTGGATATCCGGCCGCCAGCGCAAGCCGAAGGAATATCCCGCGTAGAAGATGCAGGCCACCAGCATGATGGCATCACCGCGATTGAGCCCTTCGGTGAGAAAACGCCCGGGTTCACCCGCGGTTGCTGTCAGCAGCACGCCGAACAGAGTCAGCAGCAGGCCGACGATCTGCAGCCACCTGACGCGCTGTGACAGGAAAACGAAGTTGGCCAGCATGATGAGCATCGGCAAGGCCGCCTGCTCGATGCTCACATTGATTGCCGTGGTGTAGTTCAGTGCCAGATACATCAACAGATTGAACATCGCCATGCCGAAAGCACCCAGCGAGATCAGTAGCCACAACCGCGGACGAATTCTGGGCCAGTCACGTTTCAAGGGACCATAGGCGAACGGCAGCAGATACAGGGATGCACACAGCCAGCGCAGACTGGTCACGGTGAAGGGCTGCCAGTCTGCGGTGGCCAGACGTCCGGCGACCGCGTTGCCACCCCACAGCAGCGGAGCGATGATCAGCAGCAGATAGGCGTTGCCGATCGTGCCTTCGAAGGCTCGCCTGACCAGTGCTGTCACGAGACTGCTTCCGGTTCAGGCGAGCACCGTATCGGCCAGAATCTGACAGACGGGATCTGAATTCTATCGCGAACCGGACACATCACCGCATTGACTCCAGTCAGGCTCAGTTGGCGACGATATTGACCAGACGCCCCGGTACCACGATCACCTTGCGAACGGTCAGGCCATCGATATGTCGCTGCACCCCGGCATCGGCCCTGGCGGCAGCTTCACAGTCCTCCTTGCTGGCATCGGCTGACACCGTGATCGAGGAACGACGCTTGCCATTGACCTGCACCACCAGCTCGAGCTCGTCCCGGGTCAGCGCGGCTTCATCGCATTCCGGCCAGGCCTCGTTGACCAGGGCTGTACTGTATCCCAGGTGCTGCCACAGTTCGTGGGTGATGTGCGGTACGAAAGGACTGAGCAGGCGTATCAGCGCACTACAGGCTTCGAAGACAACTGCCTTGCCCGCTTCACTGTGATCATCGAAACGTGTCACGTCATTGAACAGTTCCATCATGGAGGCGATGGCCGTGTTGAAGGTCATTCGCCGTTCGATATCGTCGGTAACCTTGGCGATGGTTTCGTGGGTCTTGCGACGCAGGGCCTTCTGATCCGCATTCAGCGCATCGGCATTCAGCTCGGCCGCGGAGAACGAGTCATCCAGCGCACCGATTTCCCGCCAGACACGCTTCAGAAAACGATGCATGCCTTCCACACCACCCTCTTTCCACTCCAGCGACTGGTGTGGCGGTGTATCGCTCATGGAGAACAGGCGCATGGTGTCCGCGCCATAGCGATCGATCATTTCCAGCGGATCGACCCCATTGTTCTTCGACTTGGACATCTTCTCGATACGCCCGACCGTGACCGGCTGGCCGTCGGCCTTCAGTACGGCACTGGCAATACGCCCCTTGTCGTCATACTCGATGTCCAGCTCCTTGCGGTTGTAGTATTCCGCCTTGCCGCTGTCTGCCGTCCGGTAGAAGGATTCGGCCACAACCATGCCCTGGGTCAGCAGTCGGGTGAAGGGCTCATCGGAGACAACCAGGCCTGCATCGCGCATCAGCTTGTGGAAAAAGCGCGCATACAGCAGATGCAGCACCGCATGCTCGACGCCGCCGATGTACTGGTCCACCGGCAGCCAGTAATTGGCACGTTCGTCCAGCATGCTGTCGGCACCGGGTGAACAGAAGCGCGCGTAGTACCAGCTGGATTCGAAAAAGGTGTCGAAGGTATCGGTTTCCCGGCGTCCGGGTTTGTCGGTGCCGGGTACTGTGGTGTTGATGAAATCCGGATCTTCCTTTATGGGTGATTTCACACCGGAAAAGGCGACATCCTCCGGCAAGCGGACCGGCAGGTCCTCTTCGGGCACGACATGCACATTGCCTTCCTCGTCATAGATGATCGGAATCGGGCAACCCCAGTAGCGCTGGCGCGAAACGCCCCAGTCACGCAGCCGGTAATTGACCTTGCGCTCCCCCCTGGCCACCTGCACCAGATGATCGGCCGTGGCTGCAAACGCCGCCTCATGATCCAGGCCATCGAAATCGCCGGAATTGATGGTGATGGTGTTTTCCTTGTCTGTGAAGGCCGCTTCGCTGACGTCAACGGGATTGTCTACCGACTGCACCACCTGCTTGATCGGCAGACCATACTTGCTGGCAAAATCCCAGTCGCGCTGATCGTGTCCGGGAACCGACATGACCGCCCCGGTACCGTAGGTCATCAGGACGAAGTTGGCGACATAGACCGGTACACGCTCGCCGGATACCGGGTTGATTGCTTCGAGTCCCAGCGGCACACCACGCTTCTCCATGGTTTCCATGGCGGCTTCGGACGTTCCGGTACTGGTACATTCAGCTATGAAATCTGCCACTTCCGAATTACGCCTGGCCATGGCACGCGCCACCGGGTGCTCGGCGGCAACCGCCATGTAAGTCACGCCGGCAACCGTATCAGGCCGCGTGGTGTAGACACGGATGGCGTCGGCCATGCCGTCTCCGGTGATATCCAGTGGCTTGTCGCCTCTGCCTGCCAGCGAAAACTCGAACTCCACCCCTTCGGAGCGGCCGATCCAGTTCTTCTGTTGCGCCCGCACTGCCTCCGGCCAGCCTTCCAGCTTGTCGGTCTCCTCCAGCAGCTCTTCGGCGTACTGCGTGATCTTCAGGAACCACTGAGGAATCTCCCGACGCTCCACCTTGGCCCCTGATCGCCAGCCACGCCCATCGGCATCCACCTGTTCATTGGCCAGCACGGTGCCTTCCACCGGGTCCCAGTTGACCACGGCCATTTTCTTGTAGGCCAGACCCTTCTTCACCAACTGGGTGAAGAACCACTGCTCCCACCGATAGTACTCCGGTGTGCAGGTTGCCAGCTCTCGAGACCAGTCATAGGCAATACCCAGCTTCTGCAGCTGTTCACGCATTTCCTCGATATTCGAGTAGGTCCATTTGGCCGGCGCCGTGTTGTTCTTGATTGCCGCATTCTCCGCCGGCAGACCGAAGGCATCCCAGCCCATGGGTTGCAGCACGTTGAATCCCTGCATGCGCTTGTAGCGCGAAACGACATCGCCAATGGTGTAGTTTCTGACATGCCCCATGTGCAGGCTGCCACTGGGATAGGGAAACATGCACAGACAATAGTATTTGGGCCTTTTCGGGTCCTCGGTGACTTTGAACGCGTCGTTGGAGGTCCAGACGGCCTGCACTTCGGATTCCGTGCGGCGAAAGTCGTATTGGTCCTGCATGAGATGTCTTCGGTGGATTGCCAGAGAATAGGGGGAAAGATTGTCCGGACACGACCGGACTCCCTAATATACAGCAGCGACCGCGGCTTGCCACCCGCCCCGTTGCACAGGAGTGATTACCGGCGCCCGGCCTCCAATCAGCCGGTTCGCAGCCAGGCCAGCGTGAAGACATGCCCGGGTGTCACGGCCATCCGCAGATTCAGTGCAGACGGCTCGAAGAGGTTCGCCAGATCGTCGCTCTGCAGGCTGACCCGGGGTCTGCCGGACACGATATCGCTGATTTCCACCTCGGCGAATTCGATGAAACGTCCACACACGGGTCGCAGACACTTGTAGAGACTCTCCTTCAGACTGAACAATGCCGTGGCTTGCCAATCCTCACTGCCTGCCTGAGCAAGCTCCGCCCGTTCCCCGGCAGTGGCGACCAGCTTCAGAACGCCGGCACCGAGCTCCTGAATGCGCTCCAGGTCGACCCCCAGACTCAGCGCGTCGCTCATGTCGCGGATTGCCACGGCTGCCACAGCCCACTCGTTGGTGTGACTGACGCTGCCGATCACGCCTTCGGGCCAGACAACGGCACCGTCGGTGGCTCGCAGCAATGGCACCGCTGGCAGGCCGGCCTCGGCCAGCGCAGCTCTGGCACAGTAGCGACCGCTGGCAAAGGTCCGGCGGCGCAGGGGCGCCGAGGCACTGACCAGATTCCACTCCTCGGGATACAACTCGTCAAGCCCCTGCCCGACCTCGCAGCAAGCCAGATACACATTGGTACCCGCCCATTCCGGGGCGTAGGTCAAGCCGTTGATGGGATTCGGGATGGACTCGCCGATGCCACTCACGACACGGGAATATCTTCGTAGACCGCAGAGCGTGTTTCCGGAATCGGCTGGTTGTCCTCTGCCCGGTAGGTGAACACCAGCGAGCGTTTGATGATATCGGAGTCATTCTGCCCGGCAGCATGCAGTGTCCTTGAATGAAAGAACAGCTGATCGCCGGCTTCAAGCTCCACCGGCACCGCCCGCGCCAGCAACTCCTCGTTATCGGCCAGATCGGTTCGCAGAAACAGCGAGGCATCGAACTGACCCGGTTCGAAGTCCAGTGTGTGAGAGCCGGGTATGACCAGCAATCCGCCATTGCGCGCATTCTCGGGACCCAGAGCCAACCAGGTACTGACCAGTTCGCGCCGGTCAAACCGCCAGTAGCGGATATCCTGATGCCAGCTGGTCACACTACTGAACCCGGGATGCTTGGTCATGACGCAGTTGTGATGATTCTGGGACAGGCGGATGCCTTCGGCGCCCATCAGAGCCTTGAGCATGGCTACCACCTGCGGGTGTCTGCCAACCTGCTGAAAGAGCCTGTCGCGCCCGAAGGCATGCAGCAGTCGTCTTGGTGTATTACCGCCCGGTGCCGTTTTCGACGGCGGTGCGCCCGGGTAATGCACATCGGCCTCGAATTCCACAGGCGCCAGCGCCGGTGACAGTGACTGGTCGATCAGTTCGACCAATGCCGACACCTCATCGCTCGAAAACAGGGAACGCGCCACATAGTACCCGTCGCGCTGGAAGGCCTTGACTGCTTCGCTGATTGCGTCCAACTGCATATACTCCTGAACCGATTGAACCTGAATTCGTGCATCGGACCGACAACGACGGAACGTATTCACCGACCCATGCGATTGAACAGCCCTGCACCCATGGATTCTAAGCGTTGTGAGAGCCGATTGCTGTGACCGAACCTTGCCTGGTGGGGGTTGTTGCGGAACAGAAGCATGGACAACAGGCGATCAATCGTGATTCCGCCTCTCGCCAACGACACTCCACAGGCTGAACCGAGACCGATACTCGGGCCCTACAAAGCGGCGATGGTTCTCGGCACTATCAACTGACCTTCATTCCGCCGTTCAGTTGCAGTCAATTCACCATTGCCGACACGGCAGAGCGTTTCAGAGAGCTGATCTGCAGCCTGTTCAAGCGTGTATCGGCCATCGATCAACCCGGTGACATCCAGATCGATCCCATCCTTCCACATGTCAACCGTGGCCGGATTGCCGCATACCTTCAGCACTGGCATCAACGGCATGCCGGACGGATTGAAAACCCCGATTGCGAACAGACTGATCTGCGCTCCTCCCAGGGCCATTCCACTGAGCGATGTCGGGCTGAAGAACGGCGTGTCCATGAAGAACAGTCCGGCACCTGTGGGCGCTTCTCCAAACGCCAGGCACCCACTGAAGGAACTATTGCCGATCTTGCACAATGCACCCATGGTCTTCTCGGTCAATGTCGTCAGTCCGGCCTCTATATTCTCCTGTGTCGGATTCACACCACGATAGTCTTCGCCGGATTCAAGCATCAGCGCCTCGACTCGCGCCATGCAATGCAAGATCTCATCGGCAACGGCCGCAGTTGTCGATTGATGGCGTACCACCTCCTCACCGCCAAGGAATTCAGCGGTCTCCGACACGATTGCGGTGCCGCCTGCGGCGACAAGCCGATCAACGAAACGACCAATTGCAGGATTGGCACAGACTGACGATGAAGCATCCGAGCCTCCGCATTCCAGAGCCACGGTCAGTTCTGCAGCTTGCATGGGACGGCGCATTGCACCGGCCGTCTGCGCGAGCAAGAGACCAAGCTGTCGCGTCATGGACTGCAATGCCGCATCAAGCCCGTTCTCCGCCATCAGGGCAATCACCGCAACGGGCTTTGACAGGCTCGAGAACCGCTCCAGCAATTCCTCTGCAGCAACACGATCATGGGTCACGATCAGGGCAGCACCTACGTTGGGATGATTGACGATGGCCTCGATCGCACGTTGTTGCAAGCCTGCGTCTGCACCACGAATTCCGCGCTCGAACTGCGGTGTCAGTGCCAACGTACCCGGCACTTTGCTCGCTGCCAGTCGGGTTACCTGATCGGTCAGTGCTACTGTCGAAAAGGCAATGACATGGTTGCGCAGACCCGGCGCCATACCTTCCCGATCCCAGCACATCAGCTCGCCGACGTCAGACAACATTGTGTACATGTACATGTTCTCCCGGATGAATCACATGCGTCGCTGTGCCTATGGTGACCCCGTACTTGACCACAGCAGACCCCACCTCCATGCGGCGCAACGCCACCTTGTGACCAAAGGGGATACCCGCAGCGATGGTCATGCCATCTGCCAATAGAGTGCAGTCCACAACATTGTCCAGTAAGGTGGCCACATTGTCGTCCGGATGAACCTGCAGACTGGTACGGGCCTCGGAACTGGCTGTTACGGTACCAAGGCTCATGCCTGACCTTTCCGGTAAACCGCATGTTCGGTAGTGTAAAACTGGATGGTTGATGGTCCGTTCGAGCCTCCCACTCCCAGGGCACTGTCCTTGATACCGACAAACGGCACATGGTTCTCCGGAAAACTACCCGCATTCACGTGCAGCATGCCGCTTTCACTTTCCGACAGGAACCGCTCTATCACCGGCGCCTGTTCGGAATACAGACAGGATGTCAGACCATAGGCCACATCGTTGGCTATCTGCAATGCCTGATCCAGTGTGTCGAAACTCAATACACTCAGAACCGGACCGAATACCTCTTCCCGGGCAATCTCCATATCCGGCGTGACGCCGGATAGAACAGTCGGCGGGTAGAAGTACCCACCTTGCACCAATTCCAGACGCTGGCCTCCTGCCGCGACGGTCGCACCTGCTTCTCTGGCACGCGACACGAATGCATCCACATCATCGAGCTGGCTCCGGCTGGACAGTGGCCCCATACGGGCACCTTCCACAGTTCCATCTGACGGGATGATGTCAGTTGCCCTGCTGACGAGCCCGTCAACGGTCTGTTTCAGCAAATCGCGATGCACGATGACCCGACTGATCGCCGTACATCGTTGCCCACAGAGTGCAAATGCGGCCGTGAATATCTGATCGAGAGCAACATCCAGTCGTGAGGCATCATTCAGAATGACCGGGTTCTTCCCTCCCAGCTCCAGGCTGACTTCAGCAAGATGCGATACGGCGGCGGCAGCCACCCGTTTACCGACGGCGACGGATCCCGTGAATGTGACGGCATGGACTCCGGGGTGTCCACACAGGCTCTCCCCCATACTGCCGGAGCCGATGACAGCCTGTACCAGCCCCTCAGGAAGTAAATCAGCAGCAATATCTGCCATCAGTTGTACGGCACCCGGTGTCTGCGAGGCGGGCTTGAGCAGGATCGCATTGCCATAGACCAAGGCGGGAATC
Organism: uncultured Granulosicoccus sp.; assembly: GCA_947495035.1. Taxonomy (GTDB): domain Bacteria; phylum Pseudomonadota; class Gammaproteobacteria; order Granulosicoccales; family Granulosicoccaceae; genus Granulosicoccus. Next base: position 434,805 of record CANLXI010000001.1, on the reverse strand, counting down.
GATTTTCTGACCGGGGTGCCAAACGGAAAATTCCACGGATTGATACCGACCACCACACCGCGCGGCCTGCGCATTGAATAAGCTGTAACACCCGGCACCTGCGATGGCAGCAACTCTCCGATCGCAGCAGCAGCACGTTGTTGCACCATTCGTCCTTCAGCAATGGATTTGGCTACTTCACCGCGACTTTCAGTCAGGGTCTTGCCCATTTCCAGTGTGATTATCCTGGCAATATCCTCACCGCGCGCTTCGAGCGCATTCAGATATTGATCGATCAGCCTGCCTCGTTCCGGTTGTGGAATTGCCGACCATTGGCGTTGAGCTGACTGTGCCTTGATGACCAGAGCATCGATGTCCGTGGTTCGGGTCTCCGTGTACACGGCAACGACCGAATCAGGGCTGGCAGGATTTCTTGTTTCAATGGACATTGACTACCTCAGACTTCGCAGTGTTTCGGGCAACCACAGACTCAACTGCGGAAAGAAGATCACGATCAGCATCGCGACCATCAGTGTGATGACGAATGGCACGATGGCAACCGCCACGCGTTCGAACCGTATATTGGCAATCTGGCTGGCAACAAACAAATTGACTCCCAACGGCGGTGTCAGGAATGCAATCTCGATGGTGACGATCAGTATGATGCCGAAATGAACCGGATCGACTCCATAGCTGGTCACCAGAGGCACCAGGATGGGAGCCAATATGATGATGGCACTGATGGTTTCCATGAAGGTACCGACGATGATCAGCATTGCGCAGATGGCCAGCAAGATGACTGTCGCGCTGTCGGTGATACCGGCAAAAGAGGCAACTACGTCCTGCGGTATGCGCTCCAGCGTGATAACCGTGGCAAACAGGGTGGAACAGGCCACGATGATCATCAAGGCACCACCGAGGCGCACTGCATTCTCGAAGGCCGCTTTCAACTTCTGCAGTGTCAGTTGCCTGTAGACGAGCACGCTGACAAGCAACGCATACACCACGGCACAGACCGACGCTTCCACCGGTGTAAACACACCTGAATAGATTCCTCCAAGAATGAACACAGGCAGAAACAACGCGAACTTTGCCTTCCACACCAATCTCCAGATGTTTTCACGCTCGACATTCTCGTCAACCAGCGTAACGGCACCGGAGCGTCTGGCCAACACATAAGCGACACCCGCAAGGAGAAAGGCCGTGAACAGTCCAGGCAACATGCCGGCAGCGAACAGATCAGCAATGGAGACGTTGGCAATGATGCCGTAGATGATCAGTGGATTACTCGGCGGAATCATGACCCCCAGCGTGCCCCCGGTCGCAGAGACACTGGCAGCATACTCTGGCGGATAGCCGTACCTGATCATGGAAGGGATCATGATGGCTCCGATGGCAGCTACCGTACCGGGACCAGAGCCTGAAATCGCGGCGAAAAACATACAGGAGAATATCGTGACGAGCCCCAGGCTTCCGGGTATATGGCCGAATGCATGCCTGAATATGCTGATGATGTCTTCGGTGATACCGCCTTTTTCCATGATATTGCCGGCGAGAATGAACGCCGGTATGGCCAGGAGCGCAAATTTGTCGAGACCGTTCAGAACATTCTGCGTGGCAAATACAAGAGGAGCGTCGGTAAGATAACTGACAGCCAATCCAGTAATACCCAATGCGGCATAGATCGGAATTCCCAGAAAAAGCAACAGTGGGAATACAAGCAGCAGGACAAGATGAACCTCATTCATCCCCTGCCTCCTGCTGTGGATCATCCAGGAAACCGCCACGTGACAGAATCCAGAAATCACGCACATGCAGGATGAAGATCATGAGAAACCCGACACTCATCGCCAGAAACAGATGGTTCTGATTGAAGCCCATGGCCGGCGACGTGTTGGGGTAGCGCAGTCCGTCGATGAAATTCAACCAGGAGAATACTGTCATGACGGCAGCAAAGCCGAGCAATATCACGGTATGCATGAAATCGACAGTTCGAACACCCACAACCTTCGCCAGCAAATCGGAGAATACCGAAACACGCAAATGGGTTCGCGTCAGAGTGCCATAGGCAGCGGCAATGAAAACCATGACGATGAAGCTGAACCTGCCCAGTTCTTCGGTCCAGTCGACAGCCCAGCGAAATTCGCGGGACAGCACTTGCAGGAACAGTGCTGCCACCATCAGTCCGAGGCCTCCTGCTGCCAGCGCAAACAGGGCATGTCTCAAGAATTGCATTGCCTACTCCTTACAGCACCATTGTCGTGTTGCCCGGCGAATGACATCGCCGGGCACTGAGGAACCAGCAATTACGGCTTGCCAGAAAAGCTGTCCAGGATTTCCAGTGCCTTGTTGGCCACTTCTTCCCCATCATCACCAATGACTTCATAATAGTCGGGCCAGATTGCACGCGCCTTCTCCAACCACTCGTCTTCATTCTCGATGGCAGTGATCTCGACACCGGCTTCTCGAGCCTTGTCCCACCAGTTGGCCTCATCCAGCGGCTGCCACCATCGGATGTAATCCGTGGCTTCCTTCCCGGCCCGAAGAATCGCATTCTGGTGTTCTTCCGAGAGCCTCTGGAACCAACGCTCGGAAACCACGATAGGGTGTGTCAGTATGGTGTAGTGGAAAGTGGTCATGCGATTGATCACTTCATTGAATTTCATGCCGATGACGTCCGTCACCGGATTGTCCCCGCCTTCGACAACACCCTGCTGCAACGCATTGTAGAGTTCCGCCCAGGCGATAGGCGTCGGATTCCCACCCCAGGCCTCGTAGGTGGCAATCATGATCGGATTGGGGGGAACTCGCATTTTCAGGGCTTCGAGATCAGCCGGCTTCTCGATCGGTTTGTCCGACTTGTAGAAAAACGCCCGCCAGCCGGAGTTTTCCCACCCCACGATGCGAACACCGGCCTCTTCGATGACACGAGGCACCAGAAAGGGTGTGATTTCATCCTGCAGATAGTTGACCTGCTCGGTGGATGTTGCCAGGTAAGGCAATATGAACACATTGAGCGAAGGTGCCAGGGCTGCGATATTATTGGTGGCAGGCAGAGTTACATGCAATGCACCCTGCCTCGCCTGTTGAACCATTTCGCGCTCCCCTCCCAGCTGTGCGCCCGGAAAGATCTCAGGTTTGATTTCGTTGTGGGTATAGATTGCCACCAATTCCGCGAATCGCTTCAGGGTCGCCGTATGAGATGACCATTCCATATTGACCGAATGACCGATCTTCATGGTGATCTGGTCATCCAGTTCCGGCACGGATTCCCAGTTGAGTGGATTGGTATCCTGAGCCGTTGCCAGAGCCGGTCCGAACGCAAGAATACTGGCCAGGCAGAGTGCCTGTTTATGTAGTCGCATGACTGAATTCTCCTTGGTGGTTGGTGGTATCAGTGGCAGCTCGAATCATGGAGGCTGCCTTTTCTGCAATCATGTAGGTTGCAGCATTGGTATTGGCTGAAGTGATGCGCGGCATGACCGATGCGTCCACCACGCGAAGCCCTTCAACGCCGAGAACTCTCAGCTTCGGGTCCACGACTGCGTTGCTATCGCGACCCATCCGGCAGGTGCCAACCAGGTGATAAACCGTAGTTGCATTCTCTCGAATGGCTTGCAGCATTTCCTCGTCACTGTTGCAGCCGTCCCCGGGGATTATCTCGCGAGTCCATTCGGACCGGAAAGCCGGCTGACGATAGATGTCTCTGACCATCTTGAGACCCTCTACTGTCACTTCGCGATCCCGTTGCGCACTCAGGTAATTCATCTGAATCGATGGATCCTGCAGCGGGTTCGTCGAGTTTATGTGAATGCTGCCACGACTTTCAGGGTGACACTGCCAGAAGGAGGTGGTGAACCCGGGGAACTTGTGCAAAGGCTTGCCCGGTTTGTCTACTGACAATGGCATGACAAACAGTTGCAAATCCGGTCGGTCTCCATCGGCATGTCGCGTACACAAGGCACCACCAACCTGACCGGCACCGACTGTCAATGGTCCGGAAGCATCGAGCAACCATTCCAGACCCATCTTCGCCAGACGCAGGGGGTTGCGCACGTGGTCATTCAGAGAAACACCTCTCCTGGAGAGTTCGACAATGGTGCGCATCTGAATATGGTCTTGCAGATTCTCCCCCACTTCGGGAGAAGCGTACCGCACGGTGATACCGTGTCGTTGCAACAGCTTCTCTGGGCCGATACCGGAAAGTTGCAGCAGCTGCGGGGTCTGTACAGCTCCACCGCAAAGAATGACTTCACAATCGGCCATCGCCTGTCTTTCCTCCCCTCGGTGGAGGTACTTCACACCGCGAACCCGGTTCCCCTCGAAATGCAAAGCCGTAACGTTGGCATGCAAGTTTACCGTCAGATTGGGACGGCTTATCGCAGGCTTGAGAAAGGCGGTGGCAGCACTGTCCCGGAAACGTCCGTTGAGCGTCAATTGATAGGATCCGATGCCGAAAGTCGTTTCCGCATTGAAATCCTGATTCAACGGCAAACCACTTGCCCGCGCCGCGGCCATCCATGCATCACACGCCGAGTTGCGGTTGCGCAAGTCACTGACATGCAACGGACCCAGGTTGCCTCGATACTGTGAGGGTTCACCGGCGTAGTTCTCGAGCGTGCGAAAGTGTGGCAGAACGCTGTTGTAGTCCCAGCCATCCGCGCCCTGCAGCGCCCAGTCATCGAAATCCTGATGCTGACCACGTATGTAGATCAGGCCATTTATCGAACTGGATCCACCAATTACACGGCCTCTCGGGCAATCCATACGACGACCATTGATGCCCACATCAGTCTCGGTGCGGTACAAACGTGAATATCGGTCGTTGTATATCGACTTGTAGTATCCGACTGGCAGCTTCAACCACAGGTTTCGATCGGATCCACCAGCCTCCAGGACCAGAACCCGACAGGATGAATCCTCCGTCAAGCGGGCAGCGAGTGTGCTGCCTGCGGTCCCCGCTCCCACGATGATGTAGTCAAAATCTGCCATCTTCTTCCGCAAGCCAACACCTAAAGTCCTATATATAGGACCAATGTGCAAAGTATAATCAGTGATTCCATTCCGATGCAAGACAAAAATACCAAACATGGGACTTTAGGTTCTTTTGATGGTCAACCGTGTGAAAGTCAGGTATGAATGAACCTATGTCAAACTCGAAATTCCGAAAGGATCGGACCCCGCTCTACCTGAAGGTGGCAGAAGTATTGCGCCAGAGAATCCTGCGCAAGGTCTGGCAAGCCGGCGAATTCCTGCCCACAGTGAACGAACTGGTGGAAGAGTTCCAGGTAGCCCGGGTGACGGTTCGTGAAGCCATCAAGATTCTTGAATCCGAAGGACTTGTCGACCCTCGGCGTGGACGAGGCACAGTCGTTCTGGCTCATAAATCCCCGACCCGCCCATTGCATGTTGTCACCAGTCTGTCCGAACTGGTTGATGTCTACCGGGGTGATGTACCGGATCTGGTCAGCCTCGAAGACCGGGTTACAGAGCTGCCCGAGGGTGTTTCGACAGGCACCTCCGCCGGGGAATATCACATGCTCAAACGCATGCATTCCAGGGACGGGCAGCGGTATTGCGTGATCACCCTGTATCTGGCAAAGGCCATTTTCGACAAGCACGAAACGGAATTTCGAACCTGTCTGGCACTGCCCGTTCTGTTTGATGATCCGGATATCGACATCTCAATCGCAAGACAACGATTGCTTGTCAGCAAATGCGACATGGAAACCGCCATGCACCTGGACATCCCCCTCGGTGAGCCGGTAGCGGAAGTGCGACGGATTCTGTGTGACGCCAATGAGACCATCCTGTACGTTGCCGACGTGATCTACCGCGGTGACTACATCCAGCTGGACATGAACCTGCTCGCATGACTCAAACACTTCGAATAAAGCGCATAGACGCCTTTTCACTACGAAGCCCGATCGATCGGCCAGTCGCCACCTCCTTCGGAACTCTGCGCGATCGGCCGGCCGTCTTTCTGCGTATCGAAGACGCCGATGGCGCTTTCGGTTGGGGGGAGGTGTTTGCCAACTGGCCAAGCGCTGCAGCTGAACACCGGGTCAATCTGCTGGCACGAGACATCGGTCCACTGGCATTCGAACTGGCACTGAATCATCCGAGTGAACTGTATCCCGCGCTGGAGCAGCAAACACGGATCGTGGCCTTGCAAAGCGGTGAATGGGGCCCGTTTCGCCAGGTCATTGCCGGTCTCGATATCGCGCTGTGGGACTTGTTTGCACGCAAATCCGACCTGACATTGAGACACTACATCAACCACAGTGCGGTGGACAGTGTTCCGGCCTACGCCAGCGGAATTCACATTGACCAGGCACAATCCCTTGTTGACGAGGCTCGGAAGATCGGATTCAGAGACTTCAAACTGAAGGTCGGGTTTTCAATGCAACGGGATCTCGCGCAACTGCGGCAGGTCTTGGACGATTGCGTCAGTGGCGAATCTTTTGCGGTGGATGCGAATCAGGCCTGGAACACCGAATCAGCCACGATATTCATGAGCGGTTCCTCCTCCATGCCATTGTCCTGGCTGGAAGAGCCCATTCCCGCCAATGCCCCTCAGTCTGACTGGCAACTGCTGTCTCAGACCTGCAGCTACCCGCTGGCAGGAGGGGAAAACCTGGTCGGGCATGAAGAATATGATCAGGCGATAGCGGCCAGATACCTGAGTGTGGTGCAACCTGACATCATCAAATGGGGCGGCATTACAGGCTGTCTGGAGGTCGGCATGAAGCTGCGCAACGCCGGCCTGCGCTATTGCCCGCATTTCCTGGGTGGAGGTATCGGACTGCAGGCATCGGCCAACCTGCTGGCGGCAGTGGGAGGCGACGGTTTGCTCGAAGTGGATGTCAACCCCAATCCGCTCAGAGATAGCTTTGGCACGGTGTCATCAAGGCTGGCTGCGAGCTGCTGGCAGTGCAATACCGAATCCGGACTGGGCATCACTGGTTTGCCAGAAGAAATAGCATCATTAGAAACGCACGCCATCGTCCTGACACCCTGATCAGCGTCAGGTGTGATAATTCAGCAGAGCCGCCATTCGGCCTGCCTGCTGAAGAGTCGGGCGTCCTGCAGATGGAGAGGCGGCAATGCTGGCGTTTGCCAACCGGCGGCTCTTGCCTGAACTTGCCGGATCGTGTCAACTCTACAGCAGCGGTCAGGTGTGATCCTGCGTGGCCCAAACTACCGTATATCCGTACACTATACGATCAGCGTCAATCGGTATCAGACCGACAGTGCCTGTGAGGGCCTGGCAACGGTTTTCAGAGTGCGGCGCCCCACTTCCCTTCAGACAACGCCCCTGAGTTCATGAGCAAACACATACTGATCGAGAATGCCTATCAGAACAATCTGAAGAATCTCGATCTGAAACTGCCCCATGGCGAGCTGATCGTCATCACGGGCGTCAGCGGCAGCGGCAAGTCGACACTGGCCTTCGACACCATCTATGCGGAAGGACAGCGCCGCTATGTAGAGACCTTCTCGCCCTATGCGCGTCAGTTTCTGGATCGCATGGACAAACCTCAGGTGGATCGCATCGAGGGCATTCCACCGGCGATTGCCATCGATCAGACCAATCCGGTGCGGACCTCCCGCTCGACCGTCGGCACCATGACCGAGCTGAACGATCACATCAAGCTGCTGTTTGCGCGAACCGCCGAACTGTATTGCGGCTGCTGCGGCAAGCCGGTCAAACGTGACACCCCCGAGAACATCAGCAGCGACTGGTTCGACAGCGACGAGTCTGTCCGTATCATGGTGACCTTCAGGATCCCCATCCCCGAGAACTTCGAAGCTGCCGAGATCCAGGACTGGCTGGCGCGCCAGGGCTACACGCGGGTGTACCAGCAGAACGACGACAGCATCGACGTCATTCAGGATCGGCTGAGTACCCGCGAAGACAATCGCGGGCGCTTCATCGAAGCCATCGAGGCCGGACTGCGTTATGGTCAGGGCAAGGTCACCGTGCATACGCTCGACGACGATCGGCAATCAGCCTCCCGGACCACCTACTCTGTTGCCCTGCAGTGCGAGGACTGCGGAATCCGATACCGCGAGCCGACGCCGTCGAGCTTCTCCTTCAATTCCCCCATCGGTGCCTGTGAGACCTGCAAGGGCTTTGGTCGTGTCATCGGCATCGATTACCGACTTGCCCTGCCCGATGTCGGCAAGACGCTCAAGGGAGGAGCCGTCAAGGTTTTTCAGACGGAAAAGAGCTCGGTCTGCCAGCGTGACATGGAAAAGGCAGCCCGCAAGCAGGGTATTCCGCTGGATGTCCCCTTCGAGTCCCTGAGTCAGGAACAACAGGACTGGGTCATCCACGGCGATGGCCAGAATGGCGATGATCACTGGTATGGCGTTGTGGGATTCTTCGACTGGCTGGAACGCAAGTCCTACCGCATGCATGTGCGAGTCATGCTGGCCAAGTATCGCAGCTACGACGAATGTCCGGCCTGTCATGGTGCTCGGCTCAAACCCGAATCGCTGAACTGGCGAGTCGGCTCACTGGCGGACGCGCAGCTGGTCATCGACCCGCTGGCACGCCACAGATCGGTGGAATCGCCACTGTCCGATCAAGCCATGAAGACCCTGCCCGGCCTGAATATCGTCGATCTGATGCAACTGCCCCTATCAGCCTCGCTGCAGTTCGTCGAGGCCATCGCCGCAGGTCATGTCGACGATCCCACTGACATGGTTGTGCGCGAAATGCGGGCTCGCCTGAGCTATCTGAACGACGTCGGTCTGAGCTATCTGACACTGGATCGTCAATCGCGCACGCTCTCCGGCGGCGAGGTGCAGCGTATCAATCTGACCACCGCGCTCGGCACCTCTCTGGTCAATACCCTGTTCGTCCTGGACGAACCCAGCATCGGACTGCACGCTCAGGACATGGATCGCGTCATTCGTGTGCTGCAGCGTTTGCGCGATGCCGGTAACACGCTGATCGTGGTCGAGCATGATCCGCAACTGATGATGGCGGCCGATCGCATTATCGATATCGGTCCCGGCCCGGGCCGCAACGGCGGCAATATCGTGTTCAACGGAAAACCGGCAGCCTTGCTGAAAAGCCGCAAGTCGCTGACGGCAAGCTATCTCAAGGGCGACAAGACCCTGCATTTCCAGTCGCCACAGCGAGATCACGAGTCGGTGGAACATCTGGTCCTGACCGGCGCCAACGGTCACAATCTGAAGAACGTGACACTCGACATTCCGCTGAACCGTCTGGTATGTCTGACCGGACCCAGTGGCTCGGGCAAGTCCACCCTGATTCAGGACACCTTGTTCAGTGCCCTGTCGGCCCTCAAGGGCAAACCCGGAGAGCTGCCGCTGTCGCACGCCGGAATTAGCGGCGCCGACGAGATCAGCGATGTGATTCTGGTAGACCAGTCACCCATCGGCAAATCGGCTCGCTCCAATCCGGTCAGCTACACCGGTGCCTTTGAAGCAATTCGCAAGCTGTTCGAAAAGGTGCCCGAAGCACAGGAACGCGGCTACAAGGCCAGTGCCTTCAGCTTCAACTCCGGCATGCGCTGCCCGGCCTGTTCGGGCAATGGTTTCGAGCATGTGGAAATGCAGTTCCTGTCGGACGTCTATCTGCGCTGTGCCGAGTGTCAGGGGCGTCGCTACCGACCGGAACTGCTGGAAATCAAGTTGTTCAATGCCCATGAGGAAGAAGGACAATCGATTGCCGATGTGCTGGACATGACGGTGGATCGCGCCCTGGAGTTCTTCATCGACGACAAGGCTGTGCGCACGGCCCTGCAATCCCTGTGCGATGTCGGCCTGGGGTATCTGCAACTCGGCCAGCCGGTACCGACGCTCAGTGGTGGCGAGGCGCAACGCCTGAAACTGGCCGCCTATCTGGGCCAGGCTGCCATGACACGTTCCAAGCGCACCATTGATGGCAAGACGCTGTTCCTGTTCGATGAACCGACTACCGGCTTGCATTTCGAGGATATCGACAAGTTGCTGGGGGCTTTCGAACAACTGGTGGAACAGGGTCATTCCCTGGTGGTCATCGAGCACAATCTGGACGTCATTGCCAATGCAGACTGGATCATCGACCTGGGCCCGGCCGGTGGCGAAGCGGGTGGGGAAATCGTGTGTACAGGCACCCCGCAACAGATAATGAGCCACGCAAGCAGCGTCACCGCAGCCTCGTTGCGTGATTATCAGGAAGCCAGTGACCGACTGCGCATCTCGGCCGTTGCCGAACCCATTGCACCCACCCAGGCACTGGTACCCCTGCCTGAACCCGGTGACGCCATCGAGGTACACAAGGCCCGTGAACACAATCTGAAGAATATCGACGTCCACATTCCGCGTGACCGGTTGACTGTCATCACCGGCATGAGCGGCAGTGGCAAGAGCACCCTGGCATTCGACATACTCTTCAACGAGGGCCAGCGTCGTTACCTGGAATCACTGAACGCCTACGCTCGCCAGTTTGTCCAACCCGCCTCCCGACCCGATGTCGATGCCATTACCGGCATCCCGCCTACGGTCGCCATCGAACAGCGCACCAGTCGCGGTGGCCGCAAGAGCACGGTTGCCACAATGACCGAGATCTATCATTTTCTGCGGCTGCTGTTCGTCAAACTGGGCGTGCAGTACTGTCCCGATTGCGAAGTAGCGATATCCGCACAATCGGTCGATGCCATTACCGCCCAGGTTCTCAAGCGCCATCGCGGCAAGACGATCCACCTGCATGCGCCCCTGATTGTCGATCGCAAGGGCTACTACACCGACCTGGCAAAGTGGGCGCTGAACAAGGGCTTCGAGACTCTGCGCGTGGATGGCAAGGCATTACCGACAGCCAACTGGCCACGGCTCGATCGCTTCAAGGAGCACACCATCGACCTGCCGGTGGCAAGTGTCACGGTGGATGTGCGCAACGAAGCCGAACTGCAGGCGCTGATCCAGCGCGCCATCGATTTCGGCAGCGGGGTCGTGAAGATCGGCACCAGTCGCAGCAACGAGAAGCTGTTTTCCACCCAGCGTGCCTGCCCCTCCTGCCAGCGCAGTTTCGCCGAACTGGATCCACGCATGTTCTCCTACAATTCACGCCACGGCTGGTGTCAGGAATGTTTCGGAACCGGTGAGATCATTCCGGGCTTCGATGAGGAACAGACCGGTGAAGAGCGCAGCTGGTCAGGCGCCGACCAGGAGTCGGTCATCTGCACGGCTTGTCACGGGCAGCGGCTCAAGCCCGAATCGCTTTCGGTGTACTTTCAGGACTGGAACATCGCTGATTACACCACCTTGTCCATTGTCGAGGCGGGCAAGGTCTTCGCCTCGATCAGACTTGACGAGCGGCAGGCCGCCATTGCCCGAGACAGTCTCAAGGAACTGAACTCGCGCCTGTCCTTTCTGGACGAAGTGGGGCTGTCCTATCTGTCTCTGGATCGCTCTGCTCCCACACTCAGCGGGGGTGAAGCGCAGCGCATCCGGCTGGCCGCACAGCTGGGCTCCAATCTGCAGGGTGTATGCTACATCCTCGATGAGCCTACCATCGGCCTGCATCCTCGAGACAATCGCATGTTGCTCGATACCCTCGCCAGACTGCAGAAAAAGGGCAATACGATCGTGGTGGTCGAACACGATGAGGAGACCATCCTCAGTGCCGACCATATCATCGACATCGGGCCCGGTGCCGGTATTCGCGGCGGGGAGATCGTTGCGGCAGGCACGGTTGCCCAGGTGCGCAGGAACCCGCAATCGGTTACCGGACGGTTGCTGGACAAGCCCCTGCAACATCCACTCTACCCTCCTCGCGGCAAACCCGAGTTGCAGTTGCAGGTGAAGAACGCCACCCTGCACAATCTGAAGAACGTTTCGGTGGACATTCCGCTGGGCCAGCTGGTCTGTGTCAGCGGCGTTTCCGGCTCGGGCAAGAGCACCCTGATACGGGATGTCGTGCACGACAATCTGCGCGTGCTGAATGCCCAGAAACGAAAACGCAAGCTGGGCCCCTTGACAGGCTGCGAGGCGATTACCGGCTGGGAAAGCATTTCCCGCCTGCTGGAAGTCGACCAGACCCCCATTGGCAAGACTTCCCGCTCCTGTCCGGCCACCTACATCGGCTTCTGGGACAATATTCGCCGACTGTTTGCCGATACCACCGAAGCACGTATTCGCGGTTACAACGCCAGTCGTTTCTCGTTCAATACCGGCGATGGGCGTTGTGACGAGTGCGGTGGTCAGGGCATGCAACGCATTGAAATGAGCTTTCTGCCCGATGTCCGCGTGCTGTGCGAGGTCTGCAATGGCCAGCGCTTCAACCATGAGACGCTGTCGGTCAGGTACAAGGACAAGTCCATCGGAGAAGTGCTGATGATGAACGTGGACGAGGCGGTCGAATTCTTCGACGCGCATGTCAGCATTCATCATGCACTGAAACTGCTGCAGGACGTCGGCCTCGGTTACCTGACTCTGGGCCAGCAAAGTCGCACCCTGAGCGGTGGCGAGGCGCAGCGCATCAAGCTGGTATCGGAGCTGGCCAAGGCAAAACCGACCGTCAAGGATTCCTCGGGCAAGAACATCGTCAACGTGCACACGCTGTACATCCTCGATGAGCCCACCGTCGGTCTGCACATGGCCGATGTGGAAAACCTGATCCACGTATTGCATCGTCTGGTGGAAGCCGGCAATTCCGTCATCGTGATCGAACACAATCTGGACATCATGGCCGAGGCCGACTGGATCATCGACATGGGACCGGAGGGCGGCACCGGCGGCGGCAAGATCGTGGCTCGAGGTACACCGAAGAAGATCGCGGCATCGAAACGCTCCCGAACGGCACCCTATCTGGCCGAGCTGTTCAAGTCGTGAAGGTGTCGGTATATGGCATGCTGTTGACCCGCAAGGCGTACCAGGAGGTGCCAGGTCATGAGTGACTGCTTCTTCACCACAAACGATGGTCAGTGGTTTCAGCCCACCGAGCACAGCCGAGGGCCCTGGGACGAACACGCCTGTCATGCCGGTCCTCCTACCGGCCTGCTCGCGCGGGCCGTCGAGCAGCTGTTTCCCGAGCACCGACTGAGTCGTCTGACGGTCAATCTGCAACGTCCGGTGCCATTCGCCGGATTCAGCGTGACAGCCAACACCGTACGCCGGGGTCGTACCGTCTGCCTGTCCGAGGCCAGCCTGCTGGACCAGGATGGACGCAGCATCATCACGGCCGCGGGTCTGCACCTGAAACCTGCCGAGCCCTGTGATTTTCCGACGCATCACCGGGACCTGGGCAAGCCGGATGACGCCTTGCCCGGCGACTTTCCGATTCGCCAGACCCTGCATGACAAACCGGCTTTCAACGGCAACGGGGTCAGCGTGCGCTACCCGGCCGGTCAGGACAGCAGCCCCGGCCCCACCCGAGCCTGGATGAAGACCGTACCGCTGTTACGCAATGAGACTGCCAGCCCGTTTCAGCGCATCTGCCCATTGGCCGACTGCGGCAATGCCTTCGGCCGCAACGCGGAACCCGGGGAGGTGACCTTCATGAATGCCGACCTGACGCTGATTCTGCACAGGGATCCGGTTGGCGAGTGGCTGGGCACTGACAGTGTCAACTACTGGGAGCCGGATGGTATCGGCCTGGCCGATGCACTGCTGTTCGATGCGCAAGGTCCGGTGGGTCGCGCCGTGCAGACACTGGTGATACGCCAAATACACGGCTGATCGACAGTTCTCTGTCCTTGACGCAGTCGATTGGCCAAAACAGCGACCTGGGTCCGCGCCGCTCGAGAGCATTACCGTAGAATTCGACTCGTCAAGCCATTGGCCGCATCGCAGATTCGATCCGGCCCCTCCCCGCGAAAGTGATCCTCCAGAGCACTTTCGCGGGATTCCTTCTGCCGAACAGCATTCCTGCGTACCGCCAGGGTATCTGCAGACGAGACTCTCGGACAGACAGCCGCCTGTACAGATCAGGACTGCCGCCCTCACCCGGATTGTCCTGCCGATCGGGCCGTGCTTGCTGGCAAGGCTATACCAACGCGCTATCATGATGGTCATCGCAGCCGCTTGCCACCCGATGAGATATCCCGAGAACGCAGCTCCTGATCCGACGGTGCCCTACGGCGAAACCATGCACGACATGCTGACGCTGTCCATGGTCATGTCCATCGTCATCGGAATCTGCCTGTACATTGCCGGGCGACATGGCCGGATCCTCTGGATGAAGGTCTGGAGCATCGGACTGATTGCCTGCAGCCTGCTGTATCTGCTCAGCCAATGGCTGGGCTGGAATCTGTAGCTCAGCCAGGCTCCGGAGCGGCTTGCACACTCGGCGCTGGCCCATCACAATGCCGCTACGACCTGTCCACGACAAACGCCTGCCATCATGAACAAGACTTCTTCAGACAAGAAACGACCACAAGGCCGCAGAATTCTCAGCACTGCTGCCTGCCCGCTGCGCCGACATCTCATCGCCAGAGCTGCAAGCCGCCCCTTGGCCGCCGCAATCTTTGCGACACTGATCGCTGCACTGCTGCCGGGCCTGGTCAGTGCCGACGAGCTGCCCGACCTGGAAGGCCGTGAAGTCGTGGTTGTCACGGAAAACGCCTACCCTCCCCTGCAGTTTGTCGATCCGAAGACCGGAGAGGCCATCGGCTGGGAATACGACGCCATGCGAGAACTGGCCAGACGACTCGATTTCACCCTGATCATCGAAAACTCCAGCTGGGACGCCATGATCCCGGCCGTCAGCGAGGCTCAATACGATATCGGCATGACCGGCATCACGATTCGGGACGATCGTCGCGAGAAGGTGGATTTTTCCGATCCCTACATGCGCTCCGAAATGTTCATGCTGGTACGGGCCGACGAGGATCGCTTTGCCAATGCCGAGGAGTTCGCGGCGCTGGAAGATGGGCTGATCGGCGCTCAGGCGGGCACCACGCCCTTCTACACCGCCGTCTACGAGGTACTCGATGGCAACGAGCAGAATCCGCGGATCAGGCTTTTCGAGACCTTCGGCGCCTCGATTCAGGCCTTGCGCAGCAACGATGTCGATCTGGTGCTGACAGACGGCACAGCCGGCAACGGTTATGTCACGGCCAACCCCGACACTTTCAAGCTGGTGGGAGAGGCCATGGGCAGCGAAGATTTCGGCTTCATCTTTCCAAAGGGTTCCGACCTGGTGGAACCGATCAACGCCGGCATTGCCAGCATGAAGGCGGACGGCACTCTGGATCAACTGAATGTCACCTGGTTTCTCGACTACAAGCTGGGTGAATGATTCTTCGATGACGGTATCCCCACAGGCCTTGCCGACACCGCTGTCGAGGCACTGAACACGTGCAGCAAGGCAAGGATCAGACAGACCCCTCGGCCGGCGATTTCCCCTGGTGGCTGCTGGCCACACTGGCAATCGGACTGTGGCTCGGCTACCGCATAGTCAACGATGAACTGTATGCAGAAGTCTTCGATGTGCTGGCCAGGGGCATCGGCATCACGGCCTTCGTCACGGTAACGGCCTTTGCCCTGGCCAGCGCTCTGGGACTGCTGCTGGCCGCTGCGGTTCTGTCGCCCTGGCTGATTGTCCGCCAGTGCGCACGATTCTATATCGAGATCATGCGCGGCATACCCATGCTTGTATTGTTGTTCTACATTGCCTTTGTCGCGGCACCGGCAGTCGTGGCTCTGGCCAACACCCTGTTGGAACCCTGGCTGGAACAGCCGATTCGTACCCGCGATTTCTCATTGATGTGGCGGGCCATACTGGCGCTGACTCTGGGCTACTCGGCATTCATTGCAGAGGTGTTTCGCGCCGGCATACTCTCGGTCGGACGTGGCCAGACCGAAGCGGCGCTATCGCTGGGACTGTCGCCTCTGAGCCGGTTTCGCTACGTCATCTTTCCCCAGGCCTTTCGAACCATTCTGCCGCCACTGGGCAATGACTTCATTGCCATGATCAAGGACTCGGCGCTGGTGTCGGTGCTCGGCGTGGCGGACATCACGCAGCTGGGAAAGATCTATGCGGCAGGCTCCTTTCGCTTCATGGAAACCTACAATATCGTCGCCTACATCTACCTGCTGGTCACGATCGTTCTGTCCTTGCTGCTGCGACGCCTGGAATCACGTTTACGCCGCAAAGGCGCAAATGGCGGATCGAGCGGTGAATCAGCGATTTGAACGACGCCGCCTTGCGCGCTCGTTGTCCGCTTCCAGAACCGTCGCACCCACTCCCCAGCCGAGGCTTGGCACAGGACGGGAATCCCGGTCGGTCAGCTGAAGCTGTCTGGCGTAATACTGAACGCGCAACAAACCGGCTATCAGTCCCTCGAGATTGTGATGACCGACGATGAAAGCCTGTCGATAGCGATACACGCGCAGTCGACCGAACTGTGCATCGAGCAATCGACGCACCTGGCCCAGATAGGCATCGAGTTGTGGTTTCGGGTATTCGCTTTGCAGTCCTGGCATGTCATCGAGCCCGACGGATGCCTGGTATCGCAGGCTCTGCCGGATGGACAACAACAACGCCGAACCCCGTTGCTCGACCTGGCAGGACTCTCGCCGGCGACTGGACGAATCCAGCAATCTCACCATGTCCACTATCTGGGCAGTGTGTGATCTGTCGGGCTGTGCACTCATGGGTTACGTTGTGGCAACTTGCGCAATGGCGAAGGTCAGCTTGACCAGCGATATGGCAAGGCGATCATCCCGGAATGGCCTTACCGCGTTGCAGCAGAGTGTACCGCTTTGCCATCATTGCAGGTAAGTGCTCAACACGATTCGTGAAACAGATACAGATCTGTACACTATGGCGCGCTTTGCGTCAGATATTTGTCGAGTATGGCTGCCAGCTCAGGTCGGCTTTTGCGGACTTCGTCATGCGACAGACCTTCCAGTGAATGCGGAAACTTCAGCCACTGGTCGGTTTCGTGCAGATAGTAATCCGGCGCCTTGCCGGTCTGGTTGCGACTCGGCTTGTAGTATGGCACTGCCACTCGAATATCATGAGGCAGGTTACGTCGGGTCCTCTCGCGCAGTGTCTCGATGATCGCCTGCACACTGCGGCCAGTATCGTAGACGTCATCGACGATCAGCAGGCGATCTTCCGCGCTGATCTTGCGTACCAGGTAATTCAGATTGAAGACCTGTACCTGGCTGGCCTTTTGATCGATGGCGTGGTAGGACGAGGTACGCACGGTAATGTGATCTGAGTGCACCCCCCGATAGGCCAGCAGTTCCTGCATCGCTATACCCATGGGGGCGCCTCCCCGCCAGACCGCCACGATGAAGCTGGGACGAAACCCGCTGCGATAGACCTCGGCCGCCAGTGAAAAGGAGTCTTCCAGCAGTTGCTGGGGATTCAGATACAGTTTCTCGCTCATGGGCGGAGTTTACCTGAAGAGCCACGCTTGTCAGGCCTGACTGTGTTGCCGCCACCGTACAGCCAAATTGGTTAAACTGCCCACCCTGATGCCCCGATTCCTGTCTCGCCTTGTGCACAACGCCCGGAACCGGACACCAGCTTCCCTCGAGTCACTGCAGGCACCCCATTGTGCAAGCCAAACACTACGTTACCGAAACCGATCTGCTGCACGACGCCTACCGGCTCGGTGTGCAGATCGCCGAAAGCGGATTTCGTCCCACCTTCATCGTCGGTCTGTGGCGTGGCGGCAGTGTCGTGGGCATTGCCGTGCAGGAGTGTCTGCAGTACATCGGCATTCCTACCGATCACATTGCCATTCGAACTTCCTATCGGGGCCTGGCCAGCTATCAGCAGATGGTCGACAACCCGGAAACCGAGATTCGCATTCACGGCACCCAATACCTGCTGGATACGCTCGACCGGGATGATTCCCTGCTGATCGTCGACGACGTGTTCAGTTCCGGCCTGACCAGCAGCGCCGTGATTCGACGCCTGACAGCTCGACTGAAGAACAACATGCCAGCGGATGTACGCATCGCCGTGCCCTGGTACAAACCCGCTCACAATCGCACGACCCTGAAACCGGACTACTACGTGAACACCTCTGACGACTGGCTGGTCATGCCCTATGAACTCAGCGGGCTGACCCATGACGAGATCAGCCAGAACAAACCCTGGATGCTCCCGATTCTTGCCAGCCTGGACGATGTAGATCCCTCATGAATGCCGCACTCGGTCTGTTTTTCAAGGGGCTCGCCATGGGTGCAGCCAATGTCATACCCGGCGTTTCAGGCGGAACCATTGCCCTCATCACCGGCATCTATGAACGCCTGATCAATGCCATCAAACGCTGCGATCTGACTGCCGCTCGCCTGTTCTTCAGCGGCCAGTGGAAAGCCTGTTGGCAACATGTCGACGGCCAATGGCTGTTCACCCTGCTCGCTGGTGTCGCCGTCAGCATCATCTCCCTGGCCAGACTCTTCGAATACCTGCTGGCATACCATGAACGCTACACGATGGCCTTCTTCTTCGGCCTGATCCTGCTGTCCATCCTGTACGTTGCCCGCGGAGTTCGACAGTGGAATCTGTCAGTGATACTGGCCCTGCTGGTCGGTACAGCTGTTGCCATGGGCATTGCCATGCTGGCCCCGGCTTCACAGAATGACGGCATGGCGTATATGTTCCTGTGCGGAGTGCTGGCCATCAGCAGCATGATCCTGCCGGGGCTGTCCGGTTCCTTCGTGCTCATCCTGCTTGGCAACTATGCGCTGGTTCTGGGTGCCATCAGCGCGTTTTCCCTGAGCATACTGATCCCGCTGGCACTGGGTTGCGCATTTGGCCTGGTGGCGTTCTCGCACATCCTGTCCTGGGTCTTCAAGCGCTTCGCCGACGTCACGCTGGCGGTCATGACGGGATTCGTCATCGGTTCTCTGGTTGTCATCTGGCCCTGGAAGAACGCGATAACCCATACCGTTGAACGGGTGGGCAAACCGCCCCGCGAGGTCGTCACCAGCTACGACTGGTTTCTGCCGGCACTGACGGACGGCAGCACCTGGATTGCCATCCTGCTGATGTTGGCCGGTGCAGCCGGCATCGCCCTGATGGAACGGTATGTCAGTGATGACAGTCAGGCTGACTGAGTAGTTGCCGCCAAGGTCAAGGCGTGGTCGATCCCGCGCCTTGCCCCCGACGCCCGTCCGGCCATCCACGGCAACTCGGACAACTCCGCCGGTTCAAGCAATTCAAGCAATTCAAGCAATTCAAGCAATTCAAGCAATTCAAGCAGTTCGGGCAGTTCGGGCAGTTCGGGCAGTTCGGGCAGCGATCATGCCCCGCCTCTGATTTCCCGTAGCGACACGACCTCTTTCGCAGGGCAGGGTCTCAGAGCCGCATACCCACCAGGGCCTGTTCACGCAGACGATCCTCTGCCCGCGAACGCGTGAACAGCAGAATCAACAACACGGCCAACACCATGCACATGATGGCCATCGGTCTGGCCGTTCCGTCGTTGAGCAGACTGATCATCACAGCGGCCATGCCTGCCATGCACTGCTCGATCCCGCTCAACATGGCCGATGCGGTGCCCGCCTGTCCCTGGATGGAGCGCAGTGCTCGACTCGGCGCTACCGCAAACAACGGCCCCATGCCGAAGGTCATGACCGAATAGGCCGCCGTCAGAGTCACGGGACTTGCCACACCCAGCATGACCACCAGAGTCAGTGTCACCGCCCCACCGCCCACCAGGGTCACCCCCAGTGTCAACAGTGAGCTGGCCTGCCAGTGATCGGCCAATCGCGACGCCAGCACACTACCCAGAAAGAAGGCCACCACGATGCCGGCCTGGTAATAACCGAATTCATCAGCAGGCACCCCCATCAAGTCCATCAGGACGAAAGGAGCGCCCGTGACAAACACGAAAACGAGCCCCAGAGCCACTCCCAGCATGGCGGTATGGGTCAGAAAATCCGAATTGCCCAGCAGGCCCCGGTAGCCATTGAACACGACAGTCGGCTGCAGTGCTTCAGGATCGGCCTGAGTGGACTCCGGCAGCAGCCTGGCCACAAAGGCTACCGCCAGCAGAGACATCAGGGCAATCACGAAGAAATTGGCCTGCCAGCCAAAGGCCACATGAATATAGCCGCCCAGTATGGGGGCAATGGCCGGTGCCACGGCAATCACCATGCCCAGCAGTGCCAGCGCCTTGACCTGCTCCTTTTCGGAATAGAGATCCTTGATGATGGCCAGCCCCACCACGGCTTCGGCGCCCGCAGCAAATCCCAGCAGGACTCTGGCAGCGATCAGCTGATCAATGCTCTGTGCAGCGGCACAGGCCAGACACAGAACGGCGACAGACACGAGAGAACACATCATGACCGGCCGACGCCCGAAACGATCGGACAAGGGGCCATGAATCAGCTGCGCCAGGCCGAAGGCCAGCATGTTCAGGCTGATGGTCAGCTTGACATGAGTGGGTGTGGTATCGAACCAGATGGCCAGATCCGGCAGGCTTGGCGTATACATGTCCGTCGACATGATGCTGACACTGGATGCCAGTACCAGAATCCCCACCACCAGACCGATACTGGGCCTCGGTGCGATTGCACCGGGACCCGACTTACTCTGATCTGACATGCCACGCGATTTTCCGTGAAACAGGGCGCACCAAAGTACGCCCTTCCGGCCTACATGGCCAGCGCTTTATCCGTGACAATGGATGTCCAGGCACCTTCCGGCTCTTTGGTTATGACCGGATCCGAACCGCCGGACAACAATGTCTGCACGGTTCGCTCGTAGTCCGCCGGGTCCAGAGAGCCATCACTGCCTTCTGTCAGTTTGTTGACCTCTCGAACCATGCGTTGCTGATGCTTTTCCGTCTGTGCGCCACTGGCATCATTTTCCAGCACGATGTCTGCCGCCTCATCCGGATTCTCCCGAGCGTACTCCCAACCTTTCATGCTGGCCGCCACGAATCGCGCCATCTTGTCGACGAAGGCCTCATCCTGCAGGTTCTCCTCCAGCACGTAGAGACCATCTTCCATCGTCGATACGCCGGTATCCTCATACTTGAAAACCACCAGTTGTTCTTCGCTGATGCCGGCATCGATGACCTGCCAGTACTCGTTGTAGGTCATGGTCGAGATACAGTCCGCCTGCTTCTGCAGCAGGGGATCCACATTGAAGCCCTGCTTTAGCACGGTGACACCGTTCTCCTCGCCGTCGGTCGGAATTCCCAGTGCCGACATCCAGCTCAGAAAGGGATACTCGTTACCGAAGAACCACACGCCCAGCGTGCGCCCCTTGAAATCGTCCGGAGACGTGATGCCGGTTTCCTTCAGACAGGTCAGCATCATGCCGGAGCGCTTGAAGGGCTGTGCGATGTTGACCAGAGGAACACCCTTTTCCCGACTGGCCAGTGCAGAGGGCATCCAGTCGACGATGACATCGGCGCCGCCTCCCACGATGACCTGTGGAGGTGCGATGTCAGGCCCCCCAGGCTTGATCGTGACATTCAGATCGGCCTCCTCGTAGAAGCCCTTGTCCTGAGCCACATAGTAGCCGGCGAATTGCCCCTGCGTTACCCATTTGAGCTGCAGGGCAACATCATCTGCCGCGCTGACCTGGAAGGATGCACCCAGCATCGTTCCACCCAGAACAGCCATCGTCGTGCCGTATTTCATTCGTTTCATGCTTGCTCCAATTTCCTCTTCAGGTACAGGTTTTACAGCTTGCCCGGGACACTCTTGCCGTTCGCCTCCACCAGCGGAAGACTAGCTGCGAACGGAGGGATGCCAGAACGTGAAAATTCTCTCCAGCAAGGCGACAAGGCCATAGAACAATGAGCCGGCCAGTGCTGCCACTGCGATTTCTGCCCACACCATATCCACGTTCATGCGCCCTACTTCGGTGGAAATTCGGAAGCCCATCCCCAGGGTTGGCGTACCGAAGAATTCAGCCACGATGGCGCCGATCATGGCCAGAGTCGAGTTGATTTTCAGTGCATTGAAGATGAATGGCAGGGCTTCGGGTATGCGCAGCTTGAACAGGCTCTGCCAGTAACTGGCAGCATAGGTCTTCATCAGGTCGTGCTGCATGGGTTGCGCCGCCGCCAGCCCGGAGACGGTGTTCACCAGCATCGGGAAGAAGGTCATGATGATCACGACCGCTGCTTTCGAAGGCCAGTCGAAACCGAACCACATGACCATGATAGGCGCCACACCGACGATCGGCAGTGCCGACACCAGATTGCCGATGGGTAACAGCCCGCGTTGCAGAAACGGCGAACGATCGATCAGTATCGCCACCATGAAACCGGCCCCGCAGCCAATGGCATAGCCGATCAGTACCGCTCTGAGAAAGGTCTGCTTGAAGTCCATCCACAGAATGGCGCTGGATTCCACGAAGCGCTGACCGATCTGGCTGGGCGCCGGCAGCAGCACTTGCGGCACATTCAGGCCACGGGTCAGCAGCTCCCACAGGATCAGCAGCCAGAGACCGAACAGCACGGGAATGAGCACGCCGAGAAACGTGCGGTAGCTACGCGACAGTGTCCGGATGGCAGCCAGTTGCCCCACACTGCCCCAGGCCAGAAGCCAGGCAGCGGCGACCAGACACCAGAAACCGGCGTTGGTCGCGCCGGGTTCATCCACCAGGGCAAGCAGACTGTTGGCTGCCACCAGCGCCATCGCCCCCGTGGCAAAGGCGGCGAGCAGACGCGAGCGCCTGATCTGCAGAAAGGCAATGAGCGCCACGGCGAGTATCGCCAGAGCGGTCTGCCAAGGGCCTTGCAACAGCACACCGAGCACCGCAAGAATGCTCGCTCCGGTGAACAGGATGCGCTCCATGATGCGGTAGCGGTACGGCCTGGCCGACGGCAGCTGCCCGGTAATGGTATGCAGGTTCACCGACTCAGCCATGGGCCAGCCCCATACGACGGTTTACCCAGTCACCCAGAACACCCACCAGAACTACCAGCAAGGCGGCCAGTACCGAAGCCACGACCAGAGCCGACCAGATCTGCACGGTCTGCCCGTAATAGGATCCAGCCAGCAAGCGTGCCCCCAGACCAGCAACAGCACCGGTTGGCAGCTCGGCAACGATGGCACCCACCACCGAAATGGCCACGGCGACCTTCATGCTGGTGAACAGAAACGGCAGGGAGGTCGGCAACCGCAACTTGAAGAATGTCTGCCAGCTGGAGGCACTGTAGGTTCTCATCAGGTCCAGATGACTGCTGCTGGGCGAGTTCAGTCCCTTGACCATGCCGACCGCTACCGGAAAGAAGCTCAGGTACATCGAGATGAAAGCCTTGGGCAACAGCCCCTGAATGCCGACGGCATTGAGGACCACGATGATCATCGGTGCAATCGCCAGTATCGGAATGGTCTGCGAGGCAATGATCCAGGGCAACAGACTCTTGTTCAGGGCATCGTCATGAACGATGATGACCGCCAGTACGATACCCAGCAATGTGCCCATCAGAAAGCCGAGCATCGACGATGACAAGGTCACGCCGGCGTGGTAGATCAGTGATCGCTTGGAGGTGATCTTCTTGTGCACGGTGGTATCGATGATTTCCTGCACCACCTGGTGAGGAGCCGGTAGCACCGGACGCTCCTGCTGCATGGTGTTGCGCAGCATCTGCATGGTCGTGGGCGTGGTGCCGTTACGCTCGGCAACGCTTCTCTCCCAGGCCAGATTCAATAACGCGGCGCCGACATACCACAACAGCACAATGGCCAGCGTCACGACTGCAACCGGTATCACCGCACTCACATGGCGTGACACCATGTCAGGACACCTCGTCGTAGCCGTGACCGGCACGCAAGCCATCGCGTACCCGGTTGGCCAATTGCAGAAACGACTGCGTTTCACGTATCGACAGATCCCGCTCTACCGGCAGGTCACTGTCGATGATTTCATGGATGCGTCCCGGTCGCGGCGACATGACCACGATCCGGTTGGATAGAAACACCGCTTCCGGAATGGAGTGGGTCACGAAGACCACGGTCTTGTTGGTCTTGGCCCAGAGCTTCAGCAACTGTTCGTTGAGGTGATCCCGCACGATCTCGTCCAGAGCCCCGAACGGCTCATCCATCAGCAACAGGTCGGGCTCGACTGCCAGAGCACGGGCAATGGATGCTCGCTGCTGCATGCCACCGGACAGCTGCCAGGGATACTTCTTGCCAAATCCCGCCAGTTCCACCAGTGCCAGATTCTGTTCGACACGAGAGCGGATCTCCTCCGCCTTGAGGCCCATGATTTCCAGCGGCAGTGCAACATTGCTGGCAATGGTGCGCCATGGATACAGCGAGGCCGCCTGAAACACATACCCGTAGGCCCGGGCCAGGCGTGCCTCCTCCGGACTCATGCCGTTCACTTCGATGGAGCCGCCAGTCGCCTGCTCCAGATCGGCAATCACCCGCAGCAACGTCGTCTTGCCACATCCCGAGGGACCTATGAAAGAGACGAAATCCCCCCGGTTGATGGTCAGATCGATGTCCTGCAAGGCGTGTACATCGCCATCGCTGGTGGGAAAGATCAAGGATAGTCCATTGACTTCGATGACCCTGGAAGCGTCATTCATATCGGCAGATTCCGGCCCTTGCTCGCATCAGACACCAGCAGGCATCTTCGATGGATCACGCTGCACCGGATGAGGTGCTGTCAGCTCCTTCCATTGTGACAAGGCACGGTTGACGGCTGGATAGGCGTCTCGCGCAACGAATTTGCCATGCCCTTCCCGAGTGTCGATGCTGTCTTCCGTCACGACACACTGGCCACGCGTCAGGGTGAAACGCGGCAGACCCTTCAGTTCGAAACCTTCGAAAACGTTGTAGTCGATGGCCGATTGCTGTGTGGCTGCCGTGATGGTCTTGGTGCGCTCCGGGTCCCAGACGATGATGTCGGCATCTGCACCTTCGACAATGGCACCCTTCTTCGGATACATGTTCAGGATTCTGGCTATGTTGGTGGAGGTCACTGCCACGAACTCGTTCATGGTCAATCGACCCGTGTTGACTCCGCGTGACCAGAGCACAGGCAGGCGATCTTCCAGACCGCCGGTGCCGTTCGGAATCTGCGTGAAATCACCCAGCCCCATGCGCTTCTGTTCGGTGGTGAAGGCGCAGTGATCGGTGGCCACGACCTGCAGGCTGCCCGCCGCCAGACCTGCCCACAGTGAATCCTGATGGACCGCACTGCGAAATGGCGGTGACATGACTCGCCGCGCAGCATGATCCCAATCCGGGTTGGCATATTCGGATTCGTCCAGGGTCAGGTGTTGCACCAGCGGTTCACCATAGACCCGTTTTCCGAGCTGCCGTGCACGCCGAATCGCCTCATGGGCTTCTTCGCAGGATACATGCACGACATACAGCGGAACACCAGCCATGTCGGCAATCATGACGGCCCGGTTCACCGCCTCGCCTTCCACCTGCGGCGGACGCGAATAGGCATGCGCCTCGGGGCCACTGTTGCCTTCAGCCATCAGGCTGGCTTGCAGCTGCGCCACGACATCACCGTTCTCGGCGTGCACCAGCGGCATGGCACCCAGTGCCGAGCAACGCTTGAATGACGAATACAGTTCTTCGTCATTGACCATCAGGGCGCCCTTGTAGGCCATGAAATGCTTGAAGGTATTGATGCCGCTGTCGACCACCTTCTCCATTTCCTCGAAGACCTGCTTGTCCCACCAGGTGATGGCCATGTGAAAGGAAAAATCACACGATGCCTTGACGGTCTTGTTGTCCCACATCTGCCGTGCTTCGAGCAGTGACTGACCCGGCGCCGGCAGGCAGAAGTCCACCACCATGGTGGTACCACCGGACAGGGCCGCACGGGTACCGGACTCGAAATCGTCGGAGGAATACGTGCCCATGAATGGCATTTCCAGATGCGTATGCGGATCGATACCACCCGGCATGACATAACAACCGGTGGCGTCGAGTGTTTCGTCTGCAGTGAGATTCTCGCCAATCCGTGTGATGACACCATTGTCGATCCTGACGTCGGCCTTGTAGCTCCGGTCGGCAGTAACGACCGTACCTCCCCTGATCACCTTGCTCATGTTGTCTGTGACTCCTGTGATGCTGACTCGACGAATGTGAATCCTGTGTGCTGACTGTTCACCACGGTTCAGTCAACGATACCGGCTGTTTCCACAACAGCATGGAACAGCACATTGGTGCCCGCTGCCGCCCATTCGGGCGAGATCTCCTCGGCCTCGTTGTGCGACAGGCCATCGACACAAGGGCACATCACCATGGCAGTCGGCGCCACGCGATTGATCCAGCAGGCATCGTGGCCGGCGCCCGATACCAGATCCCGATGACTGTATCCGAGTCGTTCCGCTGCATTGCGAACGGCCGTGACACAGTTCTCGTCAAAGGCCACCGGATCGAATCCGCCCACCTCTTCGATGGACATCTGCAGGCCGATACCATCGGCTATCTCCTTCGCACCCGCCCGAAAGCGTGTTTCCATATCGGTGATGACGTCCTTTTCAGGATGCCGGAAGTCGACGGTAAAAACCGTCTTGCCGGGGATGATGTTGCGTGAATTGGGATAGACATCGCAGTGACCGATGGCCCCCACGGCATGGGGTGCATGACTCAGCGCGATCTCGTTGACCAGTTCTGTCATGCGTGCCATGCCCAGGCCGGCATTGACCCGCATTGGCATCGGCGTGGACCCGGTGTGACTCTCCTTGCCGATGAGCGTCACTTCCAGCCACTTCAGCCCCTGTCCGTGGGTGACCACCCCGATGTCCTTGCCTTCGTTTTCCAGGATGGGCCCCTGCTCTATGTGCAGTTCGAAGAAGGCATGCATCTTCCGGGCACCGACTTCCTCTTCACCCAGATAGCCCACCCGCTGCAGCTCGTCACCGAGACGCTTGCCCTCGGCATCGGTCCGGTCATAGGCCCATTCCAGCGTATGCATGCCGGCGAACACCCCACTGGCTACCATGGCCGGGGCAAACCGCGTACCTTCTTCATTGGTGAAGTTGACCACGACGATCGGGTGTCGTGTGGTGACCTTCATGTCGTTGAGCTGACGGATGATCTCCAGACCACCGAGCACCCCCAGCACGCCATCGTACTTGCCACCCGTGGGCTGGGTATCCAGATGACTGCCGACGTAGACCGGCAAGGCATCGGGGTCACTGCCCTCACGCCTGGCGAACATGGTGCCCATCCTGTCGATGCCCATGCTCAAGCCCGCTTCCTTGCACCAGCGCTCGAACAGGCGACGCCCTTCGGCATCCTCATCGGTCAGTGTCTGACGATTGTTGCCACCAGCAATCCCCGGCCCGATCTTCGCCATCTCCATGAGTGAATCCCACAGACGTTCACTGTTGATGCGCATGTTGCTGGTAATGGCCATGTCCTGCCCTCTTGCTGGTTGAAACGAATGACGTCTTTGGCGAGCCTGAAAAGTGAATGCCCCGAAACCGCCCGGATCACTCATGAAGCACCGCGTTCATGAGGCAATCCGATACAGCCCGGAATCAGGTTGGAAAGGTGAACACGGCACCCGACTTGATGCCGGTGGGCCAGCGACTGGTGATGGTTTTCAGACGCGTGTAGAAATGCACGCCTTCCGGTCCGTAGATGGAGTGATCGCCGAACAGGGAGCGCTTCCAGCCGCCGAAGCTGTGATAGGCCACCGGCACCGGAATCGGGACGTTCACCCCAACCATGCCGACCTGGATGCTGTCGGTAAAGGATCGTGCGGCATCGCCGTCTCGTGTGAAGATCGCGGTACCGTTGCCGTACTCGTGATCGTTGATCATGGTCACGGCATCGTCATAGCTGGCAGCCCGGACCACGGCCAGCACCGGTCCGAAGATCTCTTCCTGATAGATCTGCATGTCGGTTGTGACCTTGTCGAACAGGGAGCCACCCAGAAAGTAGCCATTCTCGTAACCCTGCAATGTGACGTCGCGCCCGTCGACAACCAGTTCGGCCCCGGCTTCGACCCCGGAATCGATCAGCGCGGTGATCTTCTGCTTGGCCGCCGCCGTGATCACCGGCCCCATCTCCGCATCGGGGTCGTCTGACGGACCGATTCGCAGTGCCTCGACCCGAGGACGCAGAGCATCGACCAGTCTGTCAGCAGTTTCTTCTCCAACCGGCACTGCCACGGAAATGGCCATGCAACGCTCACCGGCAGACCCGAAACCGGCTCCCATCAGCGCATCGACCGCCTGATCCATGTCGGCATCCGGCATGACAACCATGTGATTCTTGGCGCCGCCAAGCGCCTGTACTCGCTTGCCCGCCTGAGTACCACGGTGGTAGACATATTCGGCTATGGGGGTGGAACCGACGAAGCTGATGGCCTGCACCCTGGGGTTGTCCAGCAACGCATCCACGGTCTCCTTGCCACCGTGCACGACATTCAGGACCCCGTCTGGCAAGCCGGCCTGATGCAGCAGATCGGCGACCATGAGCGCTGCCGACGGATCACGTTCGGAAGGTTTCAGCACGAAGGTATTGCCACAGGCGATGGCTACCGGGTACATCCACAAGGGCACCATGGCCGGAAAATTGAACGGTGTGATACCGGCACAGACACCCAGCGCCTGCCGATCCGACCAGGTATCGATCTGCGGGCCGACATTGCGCGAGAATTCCCCCTTGAGCAAGTGCGGAATGCCACACACGAACTCGACCACTTCCCGACCACGCTGCACCTCGCCCAGAGCATCATCGTGAGTCTTGCCGTGTTCGCGTGAAATCTCGCGGGCAATGTCATCGGCATGCTTGATCAACAGTTCATTGAAGCGAAACATGATGGAAGCACGTTTCAGGGGGGGCGTTGCCGCCCAGGCAGGAAAGGCCTCGGCCGCCACGTCCACCGCCGCTGCCACCTCGTCCGCCGTGCTGAGGCCGAGCTCATCAATGGCTTCTCCGGTTGCCGGGTTATAGACTGGCTGCGTTCTACCGCTGCTCGTCGCTACTCGCTGGCCACCGACAAGATTCGTGATCATGATTGGACTCTCAGGGTTCGACTGATTTTACTTGTGATTGATTCAACGCTATCGTACCTTGACCACTTGGTCAACAATTTACGAAACTCTCTTGGCAGACGACGAGATCAATCTCAGTGGCGACGTGTCGACAGCAGACTCGAGTCCGCGCAAGCGTACGCGCATCCAGATACGTAACGAAGCGCGTATCGTGCGCGCTGCGCTGGACGTGTTTGCCTCCAACGGATATCGCGGCTCCACGGTCGATCAGATTGCCGATACCGCCGGCATGTCCAAGGCCAATGTGTTGTATTACTTCAACACCAAGCAGGATATCTACGCGGCCGTGCTGGCACGAACCCTGACCGTCTGGCTGGACCCGCTCGAAGAACTCGACGCCGATGGTGATCCCATCGAGGAGTTGTGGAAGTACGCGCAACAGAAGCTGCGTCTGTCTCGCAAGGCTCCACATGCTTCACGCCTGTTTGCCAATGAAATCCTGCAGGGTGGTCCGGTCATCCGACCCTTTCTGGAGAATCAGCTGAAGAGCCTGGTAAGCGCCAAATGCCGGATAATCCAGGACTGGATAGATGCGGGGAAACTGGCTCCGGTCGCGCCACTGCACCTGATATTCCTCATCTGGTCCTCGACTCAACACTATGCAGACTTTGCCCCCCAGATCAGTGCACTCCACGAAGGTTCGGAAGAAGCCCTGTATGCACAGGCCGAACAGACCCTGAAACTCGTACTGACACGAGGCCTGAGCCCGACATGACGCAAGGCAAGGACCACTACAGCCGCCTACCGAAACCACGACGATCGGGACAGGACTTGTCATGTTTTCTCAAGCCTGACGCCAGCTGAGCATGAGTCAGGCAGAATCCTTTGCTCCCCTGGAAGGTCGTGCAGCACACACGCTGATACTGGGCAGCATGCCGGGTCAGGCCTCGCTGACTGCCGCTCGCTACTACGCCCATCCGCGCAACGCCTTCTGGCCCATCATGCTGGCGATCATCGGCGGTCAGTCGGAAGCCAGCTTCGAATCCGTGCAGGCATTCGACTACACCCAACGCTGCACCCTGCTGACATCCGGCGGCTATGCGCTGTGGGATGTCCTGGCTCGCTGTGAAAGACCCGGCAGCCTGGACAGTCGCATCGTGCGCGCCAGCGAACAGGCCAATGACATTGCCGGCCTGGTCAGGCGCCATCCGCAGCTTGACTGCATTGCCTGCAATGGCAAGGCTGCAGAGAAGCTGCTCGTGCGCCACTGCGGCGCATCCCTCGACGCGCTGCAAGGACGCTTGCAGCGTCAGCTGCGTATCGTCTCCCTGCCCTCGAGCAGCCCGGCCATGGCCAGCCTGACGCTGGCCCAGAAGCATCAACGCTGGGCGGACGGATTATTGGGGTGAGTCGTCCAGTTGGCATATTCATTGACGATGGGTTTGCCGGTACGTACATCCATGCCTTCACTGACCTGTTCCATGGAGATGCAGTCAACCACCGGACAGACACTGACACACAGATTGCAACCCACACACTCTTCATCGATGACCTCGAAGTGCCGCTTGCCCTCCACCATGGAAGTGATGGCCTGATGTGAGGTGTCCTCACAAACCACATGGCATCGACCACACTGGATACACAGATCCTGATCGATGACAGCCTTGCTGATGT
Organism: uncultured Granulosicoccus sp.; assembly: GCA_947495035.1. Lineage (GTDB taxonomy): Bacteria > Pseudomonadota > Gammaproteobacteria > Granulosicoccales > Granulosicoccaceae > Granulosicoccus. Next base: position 404,284 of record CANLXI010000001.1, on the reverse strand, counting down.
AGTTGAGGTTCAGATTCTGCCAGTCCTTGACGTTCGGTGTCGCCTTGCCGACGATATCACTGGTGTGGCGATAACCCTGCTCGTCCATCCAGTCCGACAGGCCCTGCGTCAACTCCTCGATGATTCGAAAACCATAGGTCATGGCTGCAGTACACACTTGTACATTGCCAGCTCCCAGTGCCATGAATTCGGCGGCATCACGCCAGGTGGTCACCCCGCCAATGCCCGAAATGGGCATGCCGGCGGTTTGCGGATCCCGCGCGATTTCCGCCACCATGTTCAGTGCTATGGGTTTGACGGCCGGCCCGCAATAACCACCGTGGGACCCCCAGCCATCGATGGACGGTTCCGGCGACATGGTGTCGAGATTGACACTGATGATGGAATTGATGGTGTTGATCAGCGATACCGCATCGGCACCACCGGCCATGGCCGCCCTGGCAGGTGCCCGGATATCGGTGATGTTGGGAGTCAGTTTGACGATGACCGGCAACTGCGTATTCTGCTTGCACCATTCGGCCACCATCTGGATGTACTCCGGCACCTGCCCCACGGCTGCTCCCATGCCACGTTCCGACATGCCGTGCGGACAACCGAAGTTGAGCTCCACGCCGTCGGCACCGGTATCCTCGACCTTCTTCAGGATGCTCTTCCAGCTCTGTTCCTCGCAAGGCACCATCAGTGACACCACCACAGCCCGATCGGGCCATTCGCGCTTGACACGAGTGATCTCGTCCAGATTCACCTGCAGGGGACGATCGGTAATCAGCTCGATGTTGTTCAAGCCGATCAGTGTGCGATCATTGGAATACATGGCGCCATAGCGCGGACCATTGACATTGACCACATGGGGGTCCTCACCCAGCGTCTTCCATACGACCCCGCCCCAGCCGGCTTCGAAGGCGCGCACGACATTGTATTCCTTGTCTGTCGGTGGCGCTGACGCCAACCAGAACGGATTGGGGGATTTGATGCCCAGAAATTCGCTGCTCAGATCAGCCATGTGCCTACCCCTTTGTCAGAGTTGAATGAATGGATTCGGCAGCCAGCTTGCCATCCTGCACGGCTGCCACGGTCAGATCCTCGCCACCGGTGACGCAGTCACCTCCAGCCCAGACCTGAGGGTCCGAGGTACGACCTTCCTCGTCCACACGAATGCGCCCTGCGTCCAGCTCGACTGCCGTGACGCCATCTGCTGCGGCAACACTGTTGACGAATTGCTGACCAATCGCCTTGAGCACCCGGTCGCAGGGCAGAATCACGGTCTCTCCCGTAGGGCCGTACCGGCCCTCTTCCTCGCTCATTCTGGCAAATTCGACTCCCGTCACCCGACCGTTCTCGCCAATGACGCGCAGAGGCTGCAGCCAGTTGCGAATCACCACGCCATTGACCTTGGCCAGATCCTGTTCGAACTGGCTGGCATTCATGCGATCGACCCCTCGGCGGTAGGCCAGCGTAACCTCTTCGCAGCCGAGCATGCGACTCTGCACGGCAGCATCGATTGCCGTCATGCCGCCACCGATGACGAGGGTGCGTTGGCCGGGATCGAGCGTTGCATAGTCCTGACTCTGGCGAAGCTCGGCAATGAATTCGATGGCATCAACGACACCTGCCAGCTCTTCGCCTTCGATACCCAGATCATTGACCGCGCCCAGGCCCAAACCGAGAAACACTGCCTGATAATCACGCTTGAGATCATCAAGGACGAAGTCTGTCCCCAGCACTTCATCCTGACGCAGCGTGATGCCACCGATGGACAGGACATAGGCCACCTCCTGCTGGGCAAAGTCATTCACGGATTTGTAGGCCGCAATGCCGTATTCGTTGAGCCCGCCGGGCTTACCCCTGGCATCGAAGATATCGACCTCATGACCCAGTAGTGCAAGCCTGTGCGCACAGGCCAATCCTGCCGGACCTGCGCCGACGACGGCCACCTTGCAGCCTGTGGCAGGGGCGCGTTCGAAGGGCTGTCTACCGGTTTCCATCAGGTGGTCAGTGGCATAGCGTTGCAATTCGCCGATGCGGACAGGGTTGTCCTCGGCGGTGTTGCGCACGCAGGCCTGCTCGCACAGGGTTTCCGTGGGACAGACCCGGGCACACATGCCACCCAGAATGTTCTCGTTGAAGATGGTCCGTGCCGACCCTGTCGGATTATCCGTACTGATCTGCCGAATGAACAGGGGAATGTCGATGCCCGTGGGACAGGCAGTCACGCAGGGCGCGTCGTGACAGAAGTAGCAACGGTCGGATTCCACCGCCGCTTCGTGCCTGGACAGTGGAGGGTGCAGGTCTTGTTGCAGTTGTTCGTAACTACTGGACGCCATCGTTGAGGACTCCTCTACAGACTGTGCCGCCGCGCATCATCCGGACCGGAAGACCACGGGATGAATCCGATTAAAGCAATCTTTTTCCAAATGGTCAAATTTTAAATGACGACTCGACCAACCTGCCGCCACGCTGTTCTGTCACGAGACCTGGAATCACCTATCACCTGCCCGCCAGCTTCACTGTCCGGCAATTCCTCTTACCTGACTGGCAGCGATCGGTTATGGTCAGCGCCCTGTCCTTCACGAACGAGCCCGAAATACATGTCTCTACCCGTCTGGTCCGAACCGCTGGCACCTCGCCTGAAATCGCAGATCGAGTTTCTGGTCGCCATCGATGCGCTCAAGTCGGTACACCGTGCCACTCTGATTGCCTCGGGAGAACGGCGCGAGAACAGTGCGGAACACAGCTGGCATCTGACTCTGTTTGCCCGCATCCTGGCTGAGCATGCCAACCAGCCGGTGGATGTGGACAGAGTGGTGTTCATGCTGATGGTGCATGACATCGTCGAAGTCGATGCCGGCGATGTTCCCATCCACGGTCAGCAGAACCCGAACATGGAAGCCGAGGAGCAAGCTGCCGCCGACCGCCTGTTCGGTCTGCTACCCGATGATCAGGCAAGCCTGCTACGACAGTGCTGGGACGAATTCGAGGCGGGCGACAGTGCTGACGCCCGCTTCGCCAAGGCCATCGACCGACTTCAGCCGGTGTTGCTCAATGCGCTCACCGGTGGCGGCACCTGGAACGACTTCGACGTATCGCTGGCTCAGGTCAGATCCCGTACAGCGCAGATCGGCAAGGGTTCCGACGAGCTGTGGAACCTGGCCAACGTCATTTTCAGCGAGGCTGTCGAGCGCGGTTGGTTGAGAACAGATCCACCAGCTGGCTTGTCATGACATCCGCCAACTGCGCAACATCGTGGATGGTCGTGGCACGCGAGTAGTATTGTCTGACATCATGACCGATGCCGATGGCTACCAGCTCGACGTCATCCTGTCGTTCGATCTGGGCAATGACATGCCGCAGATGCTTCTCCAGAAAACGCCCCGGGTTGGTGGAAAGCGTGGAATCGTCAATGGGGGCACCGTCGGAAATCATCATCAGGATGCGGCGTTGTTCCGTTCGCTGCAGCAGACGCCCATGCGCCCATTGCAGGGCCTCGCCATCGATGTTTTCCTTCAGAAGCCCCTTGCGCATCATCAAGCCGAGGTTGCGCCGTGACTGCCGCCAGGGAGTGTCTGCGGCCTTGTAGATGATATGCCGCAGGTCATTCAGCCTGCCGGGATTGGCCGGATAACCACCGGCGACCCATTTCTCACGGGATCGCCCGCCCTTCCAGGCACAGGTGGTAAAGCCCAGGATCTCGACACGCACGCCGCAGCGCTCCAGCGTGGAGGACAGTATGTCGGCGCACACGGCAGCCACCCGGATCGAGCGACCGTGCATGGATCCGGAGTTGTCCAGCAGCAGGGTCACCACCGTATCGCGAAACGGCGTTTCCGATTCCTGCTTGAAGGTCAATGGCATCATCGGATCCGTCAGCACTCGCGTCAGCCGCGCGGTATCCAGTTGACCCTCTTCCAGATCGAACTCCCAGGATCGACGCTGCTGGGCCATGAGCACCCGCTGCAGTCGATTGGCGAAGCGACCAATCTGACGTTGCAGGTCGCCGATATGACTGTCCAGAGTCTGCCGCAGACGAGTCAGCTCGTCGACATCACACAGGTCGAGCGGCCGGATGACCTCATCGAACTCCTGCGTATAGACATGATAGTCGTTGAGCGAGCGTCGCTGAGCCTCACCCGCGGTGGCGCGCCATTCACTGCCCGGGGATTCCGAGCTGCGCTCGGGCATGTCCTCTTCGGGTTCGACGATATCGCTGCCATCCTCGGCATTGCCATCGTCATCCTCCATGGATTCCGATTCACCATCCTCTTCCAGGGAAGTACTGTCGGATTCAGTGGATTCGGACTGATCCTGCTCGGATTGCATGTCCTCCGATTGCTGCTCCTCGTTTTCGAGGTCTTCCGGGTTATCACTCGGATCGCCGTTTTCCATCTCCAGAGAGCGCAGCAATTGCCCCAGTGCGCGGGCAAAACCGGCCTGATCCTCGAGGTTGAAGTCGCCCGGTCTGAACTTGTCCGCCACATCACTGGACAGCCATTCACGCCAGTCGGACAGTGTTTCCGCAGCGGCGGCAGGCAAGGGCCGATTACCGAGCTGCTCCCGCAGATACAGGCTCAAGGCATGCTCGATACCCAGGCGCGGTTCGGACTTGTTCTCCCGCAGGTCGATGACCGGCTTGGCCACCGTATCCAGCAGCAGGCGATAACGACCATCCAGCGCTGCGTCGAGATTGCGACCGACGCCTTCGTACATATTGGCGCCCAGCAGTTCCACCCGCGTCTGCTCGGCCATGGCATGCAGACGTTGCGACGTATCGGTGGTGGGTTGATGCCGGGCATGCGTACGGGCATCGTGATGCTGCTTGTGCAGTGCGATGGCATCACTGCGGCCACGAGTCTGTCGCCGTTGCAGCTCGGTGGCATCATCCGGAATACCCGGCAACACCATGCCTTCGACATCGGCGGCAGCATCGTCGAAGGTGATGTCGATGGAGGTGTCCCGCGCAATGGCCCGGGCGCAGGCACCCGTGGATTGCCGAAAGGACTCGGGCATGTGCGACTCATCATCTCGGGGCGCATTGATACCCTGCCCCACCTGCACGGGTGGCGATGCAGTGGCCTTCAGCCCTCCGCCATGCGGCGCCTTGCGATCATCAGTCGCCAATGTCCGGAAGCTCCTCACCAAACACACGCTGATACAGTTCACCGAGCAATGCACGCTCGGCCGGATCACACTTGTTGACGAACGCCAGCTCGAGCGACAGGCCGACATCCTTGAAGAATGTCAGGTTCTGCGTCCAGGTGATGACCGTGCGTGGGCTCATGACGGTGGCCAGATCGCCGTTGCGAAAGGCGCTGCGAGTCAGCCCTGCCAGGGTAACCATCTGGGCAACCAGTTTCTGCCCGGCTTCATCCTGCAGATGCGGCGCCTTGGCCAGCACCACCTTGGCCTCCTGATCCGGCGGCAGATAGTTGAGGATGGTGGTCACCGACCAGCGATCCATCTGCGCCTGATTGATCTGCTGTGTTCCGTGATAGAGCCCTGTGGTATCACCCAGGCCCACCGTATTGGCCGTGGCAAAGAAGCGAAAGGCCGGGTGCGGCCGGATGACCCGGCTCTGATCAAGCAGGGTCAGCTGCCCGGCCGATTCCAGGACACGCTGTATGACGAACATGACGTCGGGACGCCCGGCATCGTATTCATCGAACACCAGTGCGACATTGCGCTGATACGCCCAGGGCAGAATGCCGTCCTGAAATTCCGTTACCTGCTTGCCTTCGCGCAGCACGATCGCATCCTTGCCGATCAGATCGATACGGCTGACATGACTGTCGAGATTGATCCGCAGGCAAGGCCAGTTCAGCCTGGCAGCCACCTGTTCGATATGCGTGGATTTTCCCGTTCCGTGAAACCCGGAGATCAGCACTCGCCAGTCATTGGCAAAACCCGAGAGAATGGCCATTGTGGTGCGGAAATCAAACAGATAGGATGGATCGATATCCGGCACACGCTCGGTATGATTCGAGTAGGCAGGTACCATGAGATCCACATCCAGCCCAAAGACTTCCCTGACGGAAACCGTTGTATCGGGTAGCAGAAGGTTATCTGACGCATCGTTTAGTGTGGTGTCGAGCATGGTACTGGGCAATGTGCTTGATAAAGACGTTATCCTACACGCACAGCAACGTACAGGCACCCACATGGAAGGTTCCGCGGTCAAAAAAATCTTGTGCTCTCAGAGACTGTCATCGTCCCCCTGTCATGTACCTGCAGGCCACTGAATCCGGGATGTCTGACAGGTTTCTGCCCTCCACGACCCGGCGTGTCGGCCTTATGGCTGAACTCACAGGCACTTCCAGTCTGGCACCATTGATCGACGCCGCCGTCGACCACCTGGAGGCCAACGGCTTCGAAACCGTAGTGGTTTCGGCGGGGCGCAGCATGCGTGCCGAGAAGACCGCCTGGCACATTCTGTCCCGCAGTGCCTGCGACGGAATCATCCTGCATTCCGACTGCCTGTCCAACGACCAGCTCGCACGACTGATCAGCACCCGCAAGAACGTGGTGCTGGCCAATGTCCACAATACGCTGACCGGCAAACTGGCAGCCGCCCATCTGATCAGGAACGGGCACAGACGAATCGCGCTGGTATCCGGACCGCTCTACCGTTTCAGCATCCAGCATGTGGTCGAAGGATTCATGCAGCCCATCAACAGTCCGCAGGGACGCGGTGTGGAATTGCAGACACTGGAGTCCTCCATGGACGAAGAAGGCGGCGCCAATGCCATGAATATCCTGCTGGCCTCGAAGGTCACCCCGACCGCCATCTTCCTGCTCAACGACCGCATGGCCATCGGAGCGCTACGCGTCTGCCAGGAAAACGGTATTCGCGTTCCCGACGATATCTCACTGATCGGCTGCGGGGACCATTACGAGGCAGCGCATACCCGCCCGGCCCTGAGCACCTTGCGACTGCCACTCACGCAGGTCGGGAAAGACGCCGCGCAACGCGTCATGAACCTGATCAACAACGTCAACAGCCGCCCAAGCGACGCTGCGGACCCCTCCACCAGTCAACCCAGAGTCATATCACGTTACAGCGTTCGCGACAGGAATGACGAGACCGGCAATGCCGCTGGTGACAGTCACATCAGTGCACGGGAACGGGAGTGCCTCAACTGGGCTGCCAAGGGCAAGACGTCCTGGGAAATCAGCCAGATACTGGGCGTGACCGAAAGCACCATCATCTACCACCTGCGCAATGCCACACGCAAGCTGAACGCCGCCAACCGCCTGCATGCGGTTGCCAAGGCACTGCAAGCATCGATCATCGACTTCTGAAAATCACCCCGCCGGAAACGGCGTATTTCACGCAGATTCTCCAGTCAACGGGCGAACAGCTCGAACAGAACACCAAAAAAAGGCGCTCCTCGCGGAGCGCCTTTTTGCATCACGTCACAATGCGGCCGATCACTTGGCTGCCTTGCGCTCCTGAGCTTCCTTGATGACCACATCTGCCACATTCTTGGGACATGGGTTGTAGTGGCTGAACTCCATCGAGAACTGGCCACGACCGGAAGTCATGGTACGCAGATCGCCGATGTAGCCAAACATTTCCGACAGAGGCACATCGGCCTTGATGCGCACACCCGTGGCACCCGGCTCCTGTGACTTGATCATGCCACGACGACGGTTGAGGTCACCGATGACATCACCGACGTGATCTTCCGGTGTGAACACATCCACCTTCATGACCGGCTCGATGATCTGAGGACCCGCCTTCGGAATCGATTGACGGTAGGCACCCTTGGCTGCGATTTCAAAGGCCAGGGCGCTGGAGTCAACCGCGTGGAAAGCACCGTCGTTCAGCACTACGCGGAAGTCGAGCAGCGGATATCCGGCCAGAACACCGTCTTCCATGGACATCTTGAAGCCCTTCTCGACCGCCGGCCAGTATTCGCGTGGAACGTTACCACCCGTGACCTTGGACTCGAATTCGAAACCACTGCCCGGCTCGCCCGGCTCGATGGTGTAATCGATACGACCGTACTGACCGGAACCACCAGATTGCTTCTTGTGCGTGTAGGTGTCTTCGATCGTCTGAGTGATGGTTTCACGGTAAGCCACCTGCGGCTTGCCGACTTCAACCTCGACGCCGTGAGTACGCTTCAGGATGTCGATCTTGATATCCAGATGCAATTCACCCATACCCATGAGAATGGTCTCACCACTTTCCTCGTCGGTCATGACGCGGAAAGACGGATCCTCGGCAACCATCTTGCCGATGGCCACACCCAGCTTCTCGGTTCCTGCCTTGTCGACAGGAGACACCGAGATCGAGATGACCGGATCAGGGAATACCATGGGCTCCAGCGTGGCCGGATGCTTGGGATCTGCCAGTGTGTGACCGGTCTGAACGTTCTTCATGCCCAGCACGGCAACGATGTCGCCCGCCTGCGCAGAATCCAGCTCGATCCGATCATCGGCATTCATTTCCACGATTCGACCGATACGCTCGGTCTTGCCCGTGAAGGTGTTCAGCACGGTATCGCCCTTGGCCAGCTTGCCCGAATAGACTCGGATGAAGGTCAGTGCACCGTAGCGGTCATCCATGATCTTGAACGCCAGCGCGCGCAGCGGCCGGCTGGCATCGACGATGGCAAACTCGCCAGTCTCGTTACCTTCCAGATCCACTTCAGGCTGTGGCTTGACTTCAGTCGGGCTGGGCAGATACGCAACCACACCGTCGAGCATGGGCTGCATGCCCTTGTTCTTGAACGCAGATCCACAGAACGTGGGGAACCAGACCAGGTCGATGGTGCCCTTGCGGATGCAGCGCTGCAGAGTCTCGATGTCCGGCTCTTCACCTTCGAAGTACTTTTCCATGGCCTCATCGTCCATTTCCAGCGCACTCTCGACCAGCTCTTCACGATACTTGGCAACCTGTTCGACCATATCGGCAGGCACGTCCTCGATCTTGTAACTTTCCGGGTTGCCGGAATCGTCCCAGATCCAGGCTTTTTCAGTCAGCAGATCGACCACACCGACGAAGTCGTCTTCGGTGCCGATTGGCAGCACCATGACCAGTGGGCGCGCACCCAGCACGTCCTTCACCTGCTTGACAACGCGATAGAAATCCGCGCCCATGCGATCCAGCTTGTTGACGAAGATGACGCGCGCAACTTCCGATTCGTTGGCATAACGCCAGTTGGTTTCCGATTGTGGCTCGACACCACCGGAACCACAGAAAACGCCCACGCCGCCATCGAGTACTTTCAGCGAGCGATACACTTCGATGGTGAAGTCCACGTGTCCGGGAGTATCGATGATGTTGAAACGGTGGCCGTCCCATTCGCAGGTTGTTGCAGCCGACTGGATCGTGATACCACGCTCCTGCTCCTGCGCCATGAAGTCGGTAGTGGCTTCACCGTCGTGCACTTCACCAGTCTTGTGAATCTTGCCCGTGAGCTTCAGGATACGCTCTGTGGTTGTGGTCTTGCCCGCATCAACGTGGGCAAAAATGCCGATGTTGCGGTAGTGTGAAAGGTCAGTCATCTTGATGCTCACGGTCTGGGATTGATGGCCCGGTGTCTTGTTCCAATCCGGACGTTACCTTGCTGGGATCCGCTACAGGCCATGCTCCCGAAACCCGATACCCTGATCACTGTCCGAAGACATGCAGTTGCCTGCCCTCGACTCCGTGAATCAGAAGCAACGTCTTTCGAGAAGATGCCTGACGCGGTAAACCCACAATTCTACCCAATTTTGGGACGCAATGTCAGATAGCAAGTCAGATTCGGTACATGATGAGAGCCGTCGCATGGCCGGCGTGATGATCGCCCTGCTCTGGGTGCTGGTTCTCGGTGGAGGCACCTGGCTGGTGCAGGGCTGGCTGGATGCTCGCCAGGCGGACAGAGCGCCCGAATGGTCAAGTGATGACAGCGGCCGACCGTCCCTGATCCTGAAGGCCGATCGGTATGGCCAGTTCGTAGTCACCGGTAGCGCCAACGATCAGGACGTGGCATTTCTGGTCGATACCGGCGCTTCGGGCATCAGCATACCCGGGAGCATCGCCGAGACACTGAATCTGCCCAGAGGCCGGGCCTTCGACGTCATGACGGCCAATGGCAGCACCCGCGTCCATCGCACGCGAATCGACACGCTCTCCATCGGCCCATTCACACGACATGACGTGACGGCCCATATCAACCCGGGCCTGGAAGGCTCGACAGCACTACTGGGCATGAACTTTCTGCGACACTACGAGATCCTGCACCGCGGCGGTGAGCTGACCATCAGCCTGTCCGAATGATCACGACAGTGAATATTGCAAGTCTCAGCCGATCGGGCTCCGCTCACGCTAGCCTCTGATCCACAAGGCGAGTAACACGATGGAACCTTCCCGGCTACAGCTGCTCACAATCGCCAATGAGTTTCAGTATCTACAATTTCACGTCGGATAACGATATTGCAAGCCGCCAGAGCCCTCAGGCAGTGGCAGTGGTATGGCATGACACTGTAATATTGCGAGTTGTGGGATTTCCGCCCAAGAATCAAGGAGTCAGTGGTAGGTCGACATGCATATCACCATAATCATGGTTGTAACCTACATCCTGTGCTGCGTGCGCATTGGAACCCCGCCCTGGCGATACTGGCAGCTCAATGCGCGCTACTTCTCTGCCGAGCACGGCATTTTTTCCAAACTGTCACTGGACGCCCTGATTCCGGAACGCTGGAGACTGTCCCAGTCCATCGATTCCGATGCGATCACACCAACCACCTACCCTGTATTCCTGAAACCCGAGTGGGGTCAGAATGCCCACGGCATTCATCGTGCGGATGACGCCGAGCAACTGGTCCGTCTGCGAGCATCACTGCGTTCCGAACCTCAGCGTTACCTGATCCAGCAAGCAGCTCCCGGAAAGCGCGAATACGAGATTTTCAGCATCGACGCCAACCGCAAGGATGGGCGGCACGATGTCATCACCATTACCGAGGCTGTCAACGATCGAGAGCAGTTTCCGATCAACAGCAAGAACAACCGGCACACACGCTATGTGGATATCAGCCATCAATTCGCTGCAGACCAGAAGGATATCGTGGCCCAGTACCTGTCCCAGGTAGGCGAGTTCGGCATCAGCCGCATGAGTGTCAGGGCCGACTCCAACGAAGAGCTGGTTGCCGGTAATTTCCACGTCATCGAGATCAACCTGTTTCTGCCGATGCCCATCAACTTGCTGGATCGCAGTTACACCTGGTCGCAACGCTGGAAATTCATTCGCTCGGCCATGATGAGCCTGGCACGCGCCACCCGCATGATCACCCCTGTCGAGAACCCTCAACCCATCTTCACTCGCATGATGCTGTACGGCCGTGGCAAGTCGCCTGCAACCGTCAGCAATTCCAAATCGACACACAAGATCGGCGAACGTTACATACAACCGTGAAATCCATCAAAGCGCTGATTTACAGCTGGGTCAGCCAGAAATACATGGCTGGCTGCAGCAACTACAACTCCCTGCAGGTGAGAAAGGCCAGCCGGTCCAAACGGCAGGCGCGCGAGATGTTTGCCCGGCATGACATCCCTCACGCCCGAGGCACACTGTTTCTGAACCCGTGGAAAGCCCATCTGTTTGCCAGAGAACACGGTTTCCCGCTGTGCATCAAACCCAATGTCAGTGGTTTCTCTCGCGGCAGTCACTTCCCGATCAACAACTACCGGGAATTGTGGAAAGCCGCGCTGATGGTCAAGATCTGGTGGCCGACCAGCATTATCGAGCAGTATCTGCTGGGCGCCAATTACCGGGTACTGGCCACCGGGGATTCGCTGGTCTCGGTGATTCGCCGCTACCCGCCCTTTGTCGATGGCAATGGCCGGGACTCCATCAGCACTCTGATCGATGCCGAAAACGCCACGCGGGAGCAGATGGGTCTGTACCCGACAATTCACCCCATACAGAAATCGCAGGCCACCATCGATTATCTGCGCCGCCATGGCAAGACGCTGGACAGCGTGCCGGATGACGGCGAACGCGTCTACACCTTCAACCGCGTGGCGCTTGCGCCGGGTGGCGTGATCGAAATCATCGATCAATCAACCATTCCCGACGCCAATCGCGAACTTTTCCTGAAAGTGATCAATGCCTTCGATGCAAAGCTGTTCGGCATCGATGTCATTTTCGAAGAAGGTATCGAAAAGGACTACCGCGAACAGCGCTGCATCTTTCTCGAAGTGAACTCCCGCCCATACACGCGCATGCACAGTGTTCCCCGTTATGGCGAACGAGAAAACCTGGATGAGTTCTACAGCGAAATGGACTCCCTGGTCATCGCCGATTCGGATACCTTCTGATTCTGCTGCCGCTATCAACCGCTACGCGCTGCCCACCCTCTGACAACAGCCCTGGCGGCGGACCCTCCCCATGAGACCAAGACTACCGGCCGGCAATTCCGGCCCGGGTTACTTCTATCTGTTTCTGGGAACCCATTCACTGCTGATCGGTCTGCTGCCCTTCTTTCTGCCGGTATACCTCTGGCAGCATGGGCTCGGCCTTGCAGGCCTGTCATTGATGATAGGCCTGTCAGGTCTCGGCTTCACCGCCGCACTGGGCCTGTGGCAGGCCCTGTCTCGTCGCTGGCAGCTGAAGCATCTGGTCGCCCTCACCTTCATTCTCGAGTTGCTGCTGCTTGGTGCAGTCGGGCTGGTGACCACGGTCCCGGGGGCGGCGCTGTTTACCGCAGCAGGCAATGCCGTGTCGGTGTCGACACCGGACATGATCGTCGCTGCCGCCGTACTGGGCCTGTTCAATGGTCTCTACAACGCCTTCTTCTGGACCACCCAGCGCACGCTTTTCATGCAGCTGCTCGGCAAAAACGATACCGGACGACAGTACGGCAACTTTCAGATATTCGTGATGGTATTTCTGAAGATCGGCATCCTGCTCGGTGGCGTGTTGCTGGACACCGGCGGCTTCGTCTGGCTGCTCGCCCTGTCAGCCGGCACCAGCCTGATCGCCAATCTGCACCTGGCCGGCAAACCGACAGGCCAGCAACCACTGGCCAGGCATGATGAATCCACGGCAGTTACATTGCGCGACAGCATTGCATTTCGTGACAAGCGCGGCTCCCAACCGATTTTCCTGATTGACGGTGTATTCCTTTATCTGGAAAGCCATTTCTGGACATTGACACTGTTTCTCGTGGTGCAGGAAGACTTCGGTCGGCTGGGTCTTGCCGTGGTCGTACTGGCACTGACGTTCGCCGCTCTTTTCTACCTGATCAAGAACCGAATCGATCAGCTGGCTTCCCGGCAGGTCTACCAGGCCGCCGTCTGGCTGTACCTGGGCTCCTGGCTGCTGCGCTTTACGCTGAACGACGACTCGGGCGGACCCAGCCTCTGGATGACGCTGATCTTCATCACTTTCTTCTCATCCTTCTTCCGCCTGGCCTTCAACAAACGCTTCTATGATGTTGCCCGGACAAGCGGCAGCCAGCGCTACCTTCTGATGAAGAGCTACAGCTCCCAATTCTGGCTTGGCGGCTGCTTTTCCCTGCTCGCGGTTGTATTGCTTGTCACACCATTACCGCATGATCTGCTACTCCAGTATCTCTACCTGCCAGCGGCCCTGTTATCCGTCCTGTACCTGCGTTATTCGGACGGGACGTGACCGACAGGCATGATATCGTTGCTCAAGAATTCGAACGGAGCTGCAATGACAGAACAACAGACGACCCCACCCCGACAAGCCTCGGCAAGTTTCACCGACGCCACCGAAGCAGTCGACTGCCTGATCGCCCTTTATGATCGCAATACGGCCTTTCTTGCCGATGCCTTCGCCCAGTATCTTGCCGGTAACCTGCCCGACAACAAGCATCGCGCCTTCTACCCTGAAATCCGCTTTCGCAACAGTACCTATGCGCGAGTGGATTCACGCCTCTCCTACGGGCATGTCGACCAGCCGGGTGTGTATACCACCACTATCACACAGCCTCGCCTGTTCCGCGGTTATCTCATACACCAGCTCGGCCTGCTGATCGAGAATCACGCACAGCCGGTGGAGATTGCCGAATCGGATGTTCCCATTCCCCTGCACTTCGCACTGGAATCAGGCTCCGCGCTGGCTGTACACCGCCCACAACAGATTACCGTGGCCCTGCGAGATGCCTTCGATGTGCCCGACATTGCGCAGGTCAACGACTACATCGTCAACGGCACGCACGAGATCGAGCCCGGCCTGCCCTTGCCCCTGGCCCCTTTTCCTGCACAACGAATCGACTACTCGCTGCATCGCCTGGTCCATTACACCGCGACGGCACCCGAGCATTTCCAGAACTATGTTCTGTTCACGAACTATCAGTTCTATATCGATGAGTTCTGCCGCCTGGCTCGCGAGATGATGCGCAAGGGCGACACCTCTTACGAATCCTTCGTGGAACCGGGCAATGTAACCACCCTCAATGGCGAGTCTGAACCCAGCTCCGGCACGCCGCCGCCACGCCAACCCCAGATGCCGTCCTACCATCTGAAGGCCGGCAAGCAGAAAGGCATCACCATGGTCAATATCGGTGTGGGGCCTTCCAATGCGAAGACCATCACCGATCACATCGCCGTGCTGCGCCCACACGCCTGGCTGATGCTCGGCCATTGCGCCGGACTGCGCAATTCGCAGGAACTGGGCGACTACGTGCTCGCTCACGCCTATGTCCGTGAGGACAAGGTACTCGATGCCGATATCCCTGTCTGGGTGCCGATCCCTGCGCTGGCCGAAGTTCAACAGGCACTCGAAGGCGCCGTGGCCGAGGTGACCGGTCTGGATGGCTACGAGCTGAAGCGCATCATGCGAACCGGCACGGTAGCCTCCATCGACAATCGCAACTGGGAACTGCAGGATCAGAGAGAGCCGGTTCGCCGGCTGTCACAATCCCGAGCCATCGCGCTGGACATGGAATCAGCCACCATTGCAGCCAACGGATTCCGCTTGCGTGTTCCCTACGGAACCCTGCTCTGCGTCAGCGACAAGCCCTTGCAGGGTGAACTGAAACTGCCCGGTATGGCGTCCGAGTTCTATCAGAACCAGGTCGCCCAGCACCTGGAAATCGGCATGCTGGCACTGCGAAAGCTCAGCGAGATGAAATCAGAGCGCCTCCACTCGAGAAAGCTCAGAAGTTTCTTCGAAACCGCTTTCCAGTAGGCGAGTAGAAAGAAGCAGGCAAGGCCCGCCAGTCAATGACGGCGGGCTGCGCCGCACGAACGAACCGCATCAGCGCGCGTTCCAAGGCGGCGGGAAACGCAATGAATCCTGCGTCAACGTGGCAAACGCCCACTCAGTGCCTGATGGGCCATGTCCACAAACGAGGCTCCCAGACGCATGCTTCGCTCGGGGGACCAGCCGCTGAATGGTCGCGGCGTATCCATGGTGTCCTTGAAAGGCATTTCCAGCGTCATCGCCAGACAGCCGAAATGGTGTGCCAGATAACTGCTGCAGATATCCAGATTGGCCTTACCCTTTGCACTTCGGGGATAGCCCTGCGCATACTGAAAATCGGGATTGATGGCAGCCCATTCGTGCTTGAAGACCTGCAGCTCGGCATCCCGTTCATCCGTCCACCCTTCCACCCCTTCCGTGCCGGCAATGAAGTTATAGGGCAGTGCTTCGTCGCCGTGAACATCCAGCGCCAGATCGATACCGGTCTGTTGCATGCGCTGCCGCACATGATAGACCTCAGGGCTCTTGTCGAGACTCGGAGACTGCCACTCACGATTCAGATTGACCCCCAGGGCATTGGTTCTGAGGTTGCCGAGAAAAGTGCCATCCGGATTCATGTTCGGCACGATATGAATGTCCGCCAGTGAACGCAACTCCCGACTGCGTGCGTCATCCTGATCCAGCAGGCGATCCAGCCATCCTTCCATCCACCACTCGGCCATGGACTCACCCGGGTGTTGACGAGCGATGACCCAGAGCTGCTTGCGCTTGCTGTTGTGCGGCTCGTTGGCCGCTTCGGACTGCAAGGCAGTCACTTTCAGATAATCAATGCTTCGCCCCTGGTGTGTCACACCCAGACTCTCGTACTGAACACTCTCCCCGGTTGCCGCCGCGGCAACGAAATCCAGGTGGCGGTCCATCGAGTAAGGTGCAAAGTAGGCAAACCAGATGAGATCGTTCTGTGCTTCAAACGTCCAGCTGAGGGTCCGTCCATCGTATTCAGCCGGTGTCCGATACCAGAACTGCCTGTCCAATGATGTCGCCACATCGTAACCTTCCCAGCCCTTGGGATAGCTGGTGTCTGCGGCATTGACGATGTTGATCCGACAAGTCTTGCCGCGAACGCCTGCCACACTGAAATGGAACCATTGCAGAAAGTCGGAATTGCTGTCCTTGCGGATCCGCAGATCGATGGATGTACAGTCCGTGGCATCGACGACGTCGATATTGCCACTGTCGAAACAGCTGTTGATGCGGATAGTCATGGAGTTGCAGATTCCGTAATCGAAAATCTCGGAGGAGGCAGAGATCGGACCTGTGGTCGCGTGGCGAATGACAACGGACTATCCCCGTCTTCCCGATGATCCGGAAACCGGGGCAAGCCAAGTCACATTCTGTCGCCCAAAAAAAAGCCGGAGGATCACGCGGATCCTCCGGCCTTTTACAACAACTGAACTTCGTTCGAAATCAGTTCAGAAACTGTCGTGAACTACTTACAGCGCACCTTCTACAGAGTAGGTGACTGACGCAGTTGTACCGTCACCAACTACAGTCGCTGGCAGATCATTGATGGTCAGTGCATCAGCAGTTCCACCGAAAGTCAGAGTCGTTCCACCGAAAGTGGTGCCCTGACCCATGTCGATCAGTTCCTGAGCTGTCAGTGCAGTACCAGTGATCAGGTAGTTGCGAACATCGATGTCAGCAGCAGCTTCAGTTGGAGCAAAGACAGTCCATGGATCTGCATCAGTCTCGGCATCCAGCTTCTGAGCACCGAAAGTTGATGAGAAAGCACTCAGGAAGGCGCTGTTGTTGGCAGCCAGAGAAGAAGTCACAGGACCTGTGTTCTCACCACCGCCAGTCTCGCCGCCGGTTTCACCACCAGTCTCGCCACCGGTTTCACCGCCAGTCTCGCCGCCGGTCTCACCACCAGTCGTTGAATCATCAACTTCAGGAGCGTCGAGTACTTCAGTGATCTGATGAACAACACCAACAGCAGTCTCATCTTCGCCGACTTCAGCCTGCAGATCGGTACCAACCAGAGCAACACCGTTGACAGACAGGCCCTGGCCTTCTTCACCCAGTGCCAGAGTCACGCTCTCGCCTTCCAGCAGAGTCTCGACTTCTACCGGGCCTGCAGCAACGCTTGCTGCAATATCGGTGGACAGCTGAGTGCCTGGTACCACGTGGTACATCAGGATTTCAGCCAGTCGGTCTGTGTCGGCCAGCAGAGCGGCAACAGTACCTTCGGTTTCTGCGTCCAGTGCTGCAAATGCGGCATCATCCGGAGCGAATACAGTGAATTCCAGAGTTTCATCATCCAGAGTATCAGCCAGACCCGCAGCGTCGATTGCCGCTTTCAGTGATGTGAACTCACCAGCTTCATTGGCATCAACGATGTAATCGTACACCGAGCCACCGACGCCAGGAGTTGCTGGAGGCGATACGTATACCGGATCCGTTCCACCGTTATCGTCGTCATCGTCGGAAGAACAGCCAGAAGCCACTGCCACGCTGGCAGCAACAAGACTCAATGCAAAATATTTGTTGATCATAGGTGATCCTCGATTGAAAACATGAATTATTAACTGCCGAACACACTGCATAGTGTATCCGAACAAAACTACCAACTGTTCAACGCTTCGTGAGCAACGTTGCAAATACTACCCTTGTTCAGGCATGAACAAGTATGGCCGTCGCCACAGTGATATTCAAACTCTGAAAAACAAGACCTCTCCAGCACGCAGAAACGCAGGTCTGTCTACTGCCGTGGAACTCTCTGCCACCGAACGAAGGCGCATGTTACTGGACGCGCGCATTATTTCAACGAAACAGTTGGCAACCACAGCCCTGTCCCTAGGAACAAAATCAAATAAAACACTCAAACTATTGAATCCATTATAGTTTCAAATGGACTCCACGACCATTGCAATTGCGATAACCAGTCCCTTTACCGCGTCCGGTACGCCTGCGGACACAGAATCGTGCCGTCAGCGAGGGGTCGTTGCTGCAACCGGTAGAAACCCACACCACAACCGTCTCGCCATGATGAGGGAGAAACAAGGCGCAGTCCGGGCATGGTTCGCAGATTTCGAACAGAAAACGGCGGGCAAGATCACTCGACTCCTGATTGTCATTCCCGTAAGGCAGGTAAACGCACTACACTCTACGGACAAGACAAAAAAAGTGGCCGTCCGTGGCCTCGCCGGGCTCCGTGCCTCAATACCACTTGGAGGAGGAATAACGAAAGTCACCACACTTTCGAGTCTCTATCATACAAAAACGCCCCCCCTTTGATTGTGAAACTGGAACATCTGTGTCACGCCTTGATATCAGCAATGACCCGGGTCTGATGCAATATATCTCCGAGCTGCGTGAGAGAGCCCGCATCGATCGGCACCGGGCACTGCTGATCATCGAAAATCCGCCTGCGGGCCACCTGCAAGACCTGGCAACACTGCTCGATGTCCCGTTTCTGACCCCGAACGATAACGCTGACCGTGCCGATCGCATTACTGCCCTGCTCGGTCGGGAATTCGGCATCCTGATTCATGAAACCCTCGAGGCCGTCGACGCTGGTCTGCTGGCCGCCCTGGCTGGCACCCTGAAAGCCGGTGGGCTACTGATACTCGGAGTTCCATTCGCCTTGCGGGAATCCGAGAGCAACACCGCCACGCAGCCCATCGGCCGCTTTCAGCAGCGGCTGACAAGGCTGCTGCTGCAATCGGCGCACAGACACGGCAACATGATCAGGATCGGCTGTGGTGCCGACATGCGCCCGCTCAAGGCGGATGCCCGAGGCGATGACGCGACCACGTACCGGCAAGGGATCGCCAATTGCACGACAACAGCCCACTCAGCGGACAATGACCTGCCTGACAGCGCTGCTGTCAGCGAACAGGATGAGTTGCTGGACGCCGCAGTCGCCCATCTGCGACAGCACCCTCGCGGCTGCATCACGATTACCGGACGTCGGGGGCGAGGCAAGTCCGTACTGCTTGGCCGCATAGCGCAAGAACTGCTGCAACAGGGCATCTCGGTTGCCATGACCGCTGCCAGACGATCCGCCCTGCAGAGCCTCGAGAATCAGGGAGTCCGGATTCCGTTTATCGCTGCAGCCGACGCCGTACATGCCGCTTGTCAGGTCTTGCTGGTGGACGAGGCCGCCAGCCTGTCGGTCGACACGCTGACACGGTATCTGCAGCAGCACCCACAAATCATCTACGCCACCACGATCGACGGCTACGAGCAAGCCGGCAGAGCATTCGATATCCGTTTCAATGAGGTCCTGCAACGGCAGCGGCACCATGTCTTGCACTTGCATCCGCACACCCCCTGGCGCTGGAACCGGCAAGACCCTCTGGAAGAATTTCTCGACACTCTCCTGCTCACCGGACAGAGCGATACTCAGTCCACGAACGCCGATACTCACAAGGCGCCCGGTTCGGCCTTGACCGGGCAGCTGAGTGGCGAGGACCAACACTGGCCGGACAGCCACAGTGCGGACCGGCAGGTACGCCGCCTGGACCGGGATGAGTTGGCACGTGACGAAACGCTGCTGGCCGAGGTTTTCTCGCTGCTGCGCGACAGCCATTACCAGACGACGGCCTCGGATATTGCCCACCTGCTCGACGGCCCCGAACTGCAGATCTGGGTGCTGGAAGAACAGCGACGGCTGGAAGCTGCGTTGCTGCTGGTGGTGGAAGGCGAATTGGACACCGAGCTGCACGATGCGGTACTCAGCAAGCAAAGACGATTGCCGCATCAATTGCTGCCACAGCTGCTGGCCCAGAGTGCCAACCAGACGGCACCACTACAGGCTCGCATGGCCAGAGTCATTCGCATCGCGGTTCCCCCCGCCAGGCGGCGCAGAGGACTGGGCTCCTTACTGCTTCAGCAGGTCACTCGGTCCATCACCGTACCGCAGGGTGGATCGAGTGCTCTGGGTGCCAGTTTTGCGGGAGACTCGAGCAGACTCGACTTCTGGACAGCCAACGGATTCACGCGTTTTCATACCGGCTTCCGACGCAATCCGCGCACGGGAACTCAGGCCATTGCCGTACTCAAGGCCTTCGACAGCCCTGTGAATGCGGCCTTGCAGGAAGCTGCCCGCATCCACGATGACAACCAGTGCTGGCTGCACGACACGAACCCGCACACGGCTCATGACCCGGTCGATATGAGCTTGCTGACACGTTTTTCCCGCTCTCAGCGCAGCCTGGTCGACACGTATGCAGCCCTGAGCCGACTGGCCATGCAATACCCCCTGACACTATCGCCCCCACCGGGCATCAGCAGGCGCCAGCACGAAGCGACACTCAGAGAGGCGGTGGCACGCTGCCTGGAGACAGAGTCAGCCCGATTTTCGCAGTAACAACTGACCGACATCCGTTCGACCCAGCCTGAAGCCGGTCTCGCAATAGTCGAGGTAATAACGCCACATACGCACAAAGCGCTCGTCAAACCCCAATGCGGTCACCTCGCTTATCGCCTGATCGAAGCGGTCCCGCCAGTGCAGCAATGTCTGCGCATAGCCCGGACCGAACCAGTCAACGTCGACCAGCTCGAATCCGGAGTCTTCAACCAGACCGACCAGGTGATCCTTCGTCGGCAGCATGCCGCCGGGAAAGATATAGCGCTGGATGAAATCCGGACTGGCACGATAGTCATCGAAGCGCTCTTCATCGATGGTTATCACCTGCAACAATGCAGTTCCTCCCGGCTGCAGAAGCTGACTCAGCTTGCCGAAATAGGTAGACCAGTATTTCTCGCCGACGGCTTCGAACATTTCGATGGAAACGATATGGTCATAGCGACCCTGCACTGACCGATAATCCTGATAACGAAACTCGGTACTGCCCTGCGATTGCCGGTCGTCGCTGACAATACTGTTGACCTCCTGTGCGTAGCGCAGCTGCTCCTGAGACAGTGAAATGCCCTCCACATGACAGTGGGCTCGAGTCGCCAGCTGCCGGGCCATGGCTCCCCAGCCGCAGCCGATTTCCAGTACACGGGCTCCCGGTGCCGGCTGCAGGGTTTCGACAACCCTGGTCAGCTTGGCTATCTGGGCCTGCTCCAGGGATTCATCGCCACGAAACATGGCGGAGGAGTAACTCATCGTTCGATCCAGCCAGAGCTCATAGAAATCGTTGCCCAGATCGTAGTGAAACTCGATGTTGCGCTGGCTACCTCGCAACGAGTTCCGGTTTCTGCCATGGCGCAGCGTGTTCAGGCATCTCGCGTACCAGCTACCCGTAGTCATGGTGGCAACTTCCGCCTCGTTGTTGACGATCAGGGTAAACAGATTACGCAGATTGTCCGATGACCAATCACCCTGCAGGTAGCTCTCCGCAAAACCATTCTCACCCGAGAGCATCATCTGACGGATCGGTCGGTAGTTGTGCAGGGTCAGCTGTGCATTGCGAGAGGGATCGATCGACTTCCTGCCGTGGCGGCTCAGGTGGCCATCCGGCCAGGTGAGACTCAACTGACCGTGGCTGATGCCGTCGAGCAGATGATCGAAACGACGACCGATGAGATGACCCAGCAACTGCTGATACCACTGAAGCGAAGGTAGCGCCCGGCTGATCGTCTGGTTTTCCATATCTGACATTGGCTTCTGTGTGAATTCGGTTCGTTGGTTTGTTCAGGCAGACGTCTTGGGCTGGTGCCTGAACCAGGGAACACCCTTGCACCACAGAACGAATGCTTCCCAGTGGATGCCTGCAACCACCTTGGCACCCAGCAGCGGATAGACCAGAAAACAACGCAGCAGGCGGGTGGCAGTGATGCACTCTCGGTGAGCGACATAACTCGCCGTGATCAGCAAGCCCTGTGGGTCTGAGGCGCGAATGACGATCACCTGTCGCTCCGCGGGCAGATTGAGTCGAAAGTCATACTGCATGTCCATCTGTGCAAAGGGTGAGACGAACAAGGCCTTGTCCGCCCTTTGGTGGATCCACCGGGGCGTTCCGCCAGCCTGCAGATCGACCGGCAGAACATAGCAATGCCGCTCACCGAATGTATTGTGGACTTCATGCACGATTGCCATGCAGCGCCCCTCCCCGTCAAGGCAATAGAAGAGACTCAGCGGATTGAAGGCATGGCCCAACACCCGGGGGTAACAGCTGAGCAACACCTTGACCGGTGTCTCGGCCATACCGGCCGCCAGCAGCCTGTTCTTGACTTGCAATTTCAGCGAATCCCCTGACCCATCGCCGAAGTCCTCGTCGTGAAACGAGAACAGATTGAAACGATTACGTGAAAACAACCACAACTGGCGCTGCAGATCATCGATCTCATCCAGATCGAGTAACAGCGAAAACACGGAGTAGCGCAAGCGGTGCACCTTCGGCCGGCGCCGACAGTGAAAGACCTGTCCGGCGTAGAGTCGACTGGCAAACGTCACGCAGCAGCCCGCCTTGCAGGAGCATCTGCGTCTGCGGAGAGAACAATGCGACTGGACGGGTTTTCCAGCTTCCACGGCCGCTCGAGACCTCCCAGCTGCTCCGCGACTGCCAGACCCGACTGGACCGCGTCCTCATGAAACCCGGAACCGAAATAGCTGCCGCAGTACCAGGTCCGGTTCTGTCCCTGCAAGGACCAGAGAGCCTGTTGCGCCTGCCAGGTGTCAGCATTGAACAAGGGATGTTCATACGTGTGCGAGCGCAGTACGCATGCGTCATCCGGAACTCTGTCGGGATTGAGCGTCACCACGAATTGCGTATCGCTCCGCAGGTTCTGCAAACGGTTCATCCAGTAACTCAGGGACACCTGTTGCGTATCATCAGGTGATTGCTCGACGTAATTCCAGCTGCACCAGGCTCGTCGTCGCTTTGGCAGGTAGCTGATATCAGTGTGCAGATACGCCTGGTTGCTCTCATAGCGAAACGGGCTCAACAGTGCAACTTCCCGTTCCGACGGTGACTCCAGGCAGGCCAGCGCCTGATCGGCGTGCGTGGCCAGTACCAGCTCATCAGCATCCAGTGTGCGTCCGTCTTCCGCATGGACGGTGATGCCGTCGACTCGGCGCTCGACCTTTTGTACTGCAAACCCGGTCTGGATGGCGTCATGCCCGATGATATCGGCCACCGCTCTGACATAGGACTGGCTACCACCGGTGACGGTCTTCCACTGCGGACGGTTGCTGATCTGCAACAGCCCATGATTGCTGCAGAACCGGATGAAGGAGGCTGCAGGGTAATCGAGCATCTGCTGTTTGGGTGTCGACCAGATGGCGGCACCGAACGGTAGCAGATGATCGTCAATGAATGCCTGCGAATAGCGATTCGCCTGCAGATAAGCTCCCAGCGTCACGCTCCCGTCAGCCGGAATGCGGTTCGGAGCTTCCCGGTAGAAGCGCAACAGGTCAAGCAACATGCGCCAGAATCTCGGCTTCAATGGCAGACCGGGTTGAGCCAGCAAACCGAGCAGCGGACCGCCCGCGTATTCGAAATTGCCATTGTCGCGCGACACCGCAAACGACATGTCACTGTCTTCCGTGGCCACCTGCAAGGCCTCGAACCAGCGTGTCAGGTTCGGATAGCTGGGCTCGTTGTAGACGATGAAGCCGGTATCGATGCCCAGTGCTTGTCCACCGTGCAGTTCACCCGGAATGGTCGCCGTGTGGGCATGACCACCGATCCGATCGTCCTTTTCCAGCAAGGTGAC
Organism: uncultured Granulosicoccus sp.; assembly: GCA_947495035.1. Taxonomy (GTDB): domain Bacteria; phylum Pseudomonadota; class Gammaproteobacteria; order Granulosicoccales; family Granulosicoccaceae; genus Granulosicoccus. Next base: position 380,459 of record CANLXI010000001.1, on the reverse strand, counting down.
CCGGTGCGATCGAGACAGCAACCAGGCAGCCGACATGCCCGCTGCGCCGCTGCCAACGACCGCAATGTGCTTTTTGCTGTCTGGGACCATGCTCTCGAGTCTACTCTATAGTGGGTATGTGAATGCTCTGCTACGCATTATTCGGCCAACAGGATCAACCAGCATGACCTGTCCTCCGCTCGACGGTACAATTCTTCAATGACCAACATGGCGAACACCAGACAAGACAAGGATGCGGAGGCATCGATAGCCTTGCGCAAGCGCATGGGCGACAATCTGCTGAGAGTCGGTCGTGATCGCGATGAGTCAGCGTTTGCAGATTTCTACAACTATTATGCTGGACGCGTCAAATCCTTCCTCATGGGCAAGGGCATGACCGAGGAGATCTCCGATGAGTTGATGCAGGAGATCATGCTCATCGTCTGGCGTCGAGCCGAGAGCTATGACCCTGCCAAGGCCGCAGCAAGCACCTGGCTGTTCACCATTGCAAGGAATCGCCGTATCGACTTCCTGCGCGGCAACTCACGTATCGAGGTGGAACTCGAGGATGAAATGCTGGATGTCGATGTCGATGAATCTGACACTCAGGCAGGATTCGTCGATGCACAGCAGGCTTCCGAGCGTCTGCATCGCGCACTGGAACGACTTCCCCAGGAACAGCGTCAGGTGATGCACCTGTCCTATTTCAGGGGGCAATCGCACGGGGATATAGCCGAATGGCTGGATTTGCCCATCGGAACGGTAAAATCACGAATCCGATTGGCGATGCAGGCCGTAAGGTCAAGTCTGAAGGATGAAGACATTGCTGCTGCTCCCCCGGACTCCAGCGACAGGCCCCTCACCGATTGACCAACAGAGCCAGACAAGTTTGACATGAGCGTTTCCCACCATCTGACAGATGAAACGATACACGACTATGCAACGGGTAGCCTCAGCATGCCCATGGAAACGCTGGTCGCGTGCCACCTGACCGTTTGTCGGCAGTGTCGTGAGCGGGCCCTGATGGCCGATGGTGTCGGTGGTGGACTGTTCGAGCGCCTGGAACCGGCCCCCATCAAGGTGTCAGCACTGGATCTCATTGCCCGATCAGCCGAAGCGGCCGACTCACGGTGCTCTGGGCCGGTTGCCGGTGAGCCGAATCGGCCCGCTGTGAATGGCGCTTCAGCGCCTGCCATCAAGGGCGTTCCTCGTCCACTTGCCCGCCTGTTGCCCGCCCCTCTGGAACAACTCAAGTGGCGGCGCGTCGCGCCCGGCATCAAGCAATACAAGCTGGATGATCAGCATCGTCGACACGGCGCCTTTCAATTGTTGCATCTGGCTCCGGGAGCCGTGATGAGCGAACATTCCCATCACGATCGGGAACTGACGTTTCTGGTGCAGGGCTCCTACCGTGACAGCATTGGCAGATTTCAGGCAGGTGATATTGCCGACCTGGATGGCAGCATCGAACACCAGCCAGTGGTTGACAGCGAAGAGCCCTGTATCGCCTTGATTGCCACGCAGTCACCGGTCCGCTATTCCGGCGTCATTGGCAGAATAATGCAACCGTTCGTAGGGATCTGAAGCCGTACCGGCCTGCCCTCGTCTCGCGAGAGCAGGTAGAAAGACGGTGTCACGCCGTGGCGCTGACCGACTCACCCTGCAGGCGATAGCTGCCGTCGAGCACGGCCTTCCACCATTCGGCGTTGGACAGATACCAGTCCAGCGTTCGGCGTATGCCTGTTTCAAAGTCGACGGCAGGTTCATAACCGAGCTCATCCCTGATCCTTGCCGTATCGATGGCATAGCGAAAGTCGTGACCAGCGCGATCAGTGACAAAGCTGATCAGCGAGTCACAGCGCTGACCTTGCGCAGCCGGACACGCCGGGTACTGTGCTGCCAGCGCCTGATTGCTGGCAAAACGCTCATCCATCAGCTCGCAGATGAGTCTGACGATGTCGATATTGGTCCACTCGTTGACACCACCGACGTTGTAGGTTTCGCCAACAGCCCCCTTGTTCAGCACGAGTTCGATGCCACGCGCGTGATCCTCGACATACAACCAATCGCGAATGTTCTTGCCGTCACCGTAGATCGGCAGCGACTTTCCATGCAGGAGATTGATGATGATGAGCGGTATCAGTTTCTCCGGAAAATGATATGGACCGTAGTTGTTGGAGCAATTGCTGGTCGTCACGTTCAGGTCGTAGGTGTGGTGATAGGCACGCACCAGAAAATCCGAGGACGCCTTGCTGGCAGAGTAAGGTGAATTGGGTGCATAGGCAGTGCTTTCGGTAAAGGCAGGATCGTCACTGGCCAGAGAGCCATACACTTCGTCGGTGGACACATGATGAAAACGGTGCTGATCCACGGCAAGCCCTTCGATCTGCCAGACCTGTCTGGCCGCCTTCAACAGACTGTGTGTACCCAGAATGTTGGCTTCGATGAAGGCATCCGGGCCTTCGATGGAGCGATCGACATGGCTCTCTGCCGCGAAGTGCACGATGGTCGTCAGGTGCTGATCACGCAGCAAGCCCTTGATCGTATCCGTATCGTTGATGTCGCACTCCACCAATGAACAGCGCTCGGACAATACGCCTTCCAGGTTGGCCCGATTTCCGGCATAGGTGAGCGCGTCAACGATCACGATGACATCTTCCGGATAGGCCTCAAGCCAGTACCGGACAAAATTGGCGCCAATGAATCCGGCGGCGCCGGTCACCATCATGCGTCTCATGTAAGCTCCTTGAGCATGGTTCGAAGATCATTGCGCCAGTGTTCTGCACGCAGGTCGAGTGCCTGCCATGTGCGTGTCAGTTCCAGCACACTGTAATGAGGACGTGCTGCCGGTGTCGGGTATTGCTCGGTGGTCAGCGGCTTGACGGTCACCGGCCTGTCGATCAGCCCCAGAGCACGAGCCTCTTCGTGAATGGCCACCGCGAAGTCGTACCAGCCAGCCACCCCGGCTCCGGTCCAGTGCATGGTACCACTGGACCTTCTGGCCGCGGCATGCCACAAGGCAGCTGCCAGTGCCCTGGCCCAGGTGGGTGAGCCTACCTGATCGGCAATCACCCCGACCTCACCCCGCTCGTTCATGAGACGCAGCATGGTCTTGACGAAGTTGTTCCCGTGAGACGAATACACCCAGGCGGTCCGCATGCACAGGCTGGAATCCGGCATGAGGCGGCGTAGAACCTGCTCGCCGGCAAGCTTGGTCTTGCCATAGACGCTGACCGGTGCAACCTCCGCATCCTCCACGAACGGAGCCCCATTGCCCTGCCCGAAGACAAAGTCGGTCGACACATGCAGCAGATGCGCATCGTTGGCTATCGATGCGCGTGCCAGTGATTCCACGGCACCGGCATTGATCGCCATGGCCTGCTCCGGTTCCGATTCTGCCTTGTCAACAGCCGTATAGGCTGCGGCATTGATGATCACATCGGGCTTCAACATCGAGATGGCCGATTGCACGGCCGCATCGTCACCGATATCAAGGCGCTCGCCCAGTTCCAGAAGTTCCACATCCTCGGGAACCGTCCGCAATAGCTCCCAATGCAATTGTCCCCGGCTGCTACCGGTAATGAATGCTTTCATGTCCAGACCATGTGTCAGTCAGGCTGCCAGTCGCCGTTCGATATCATCAAACGTATCACACTCGGCGAGCGGCAAACCCGCTGCATCCTTCGCGGCCAGCAAGGGCTCCGTACCGGCGGCAATCGGCCATTTGATACCGACCGCCGGATCGTCCCAGAGCAGGCTGCGCTCGAACTCCGGATGGTAGTAGTCCGTACACTTGTATTGAAAGTCTGCGGACTCGGAAACCACATAGAACCCATGTGCAAAGCCTTCCGGCACCCACAACTGTCGCTTGTTGCTCTCCGACAGCATGACACCCACCCACTGCCCGAATTGCGGTGAGTTGCGGCGCATGTCCACGGCCACATCAAACACCTCTCCACGGGTTACGCGGACCAGCTTGCCCTGCGGATGCCTGACCTGATAATGCAAGCCTCGCAGCACACCCTGCGACGAACGGCTGTGATTATCCTGGACAAAATTGCCCGGCAAACCGCTCTTTTCGAAGTCCTGCCGGTTCCAGGACTCCAGAAAGAAGCCCCTGTCGTCTCCGAAAACGCTCGGTTCCAGAATCTTGACAGACTCCAGCGCTGTGTCGATGATTTGCATACCGGTACTTGAGTAGCCCACTTGAAACCCGGTAAGAAGCACGAGGCGGGCCATTTCCCGGACCGGCGTCGCCCCCTGCAGTCAGCCAATGCCGTTCTGACGTCCATGCTCATCACGAGCGCCAGAACTCGGGCAATCAGCGCATGCGCGATCCATCCGGATCGTAGGCGGCTCTGAGACTGGCGCTGGCAGCGTGGCGCTGACCACCGACATCGATCTGCCACTGCTGACCGGCCAGCCAGTCGGCAGTGATCGCCTCGTCACTCCTGACATAACCCAGACCTACAGAGGCACCCAGTGTGTGACCGTAATTGCCGGAGCTCAGATAGCCCACACATACCCCATCGGCCAGAATGGGCTCATGGTGATAGAACATAGGTTCCGGATCCTGCAGTACGAACTGCACCAGACGCTTGTTCAGATGCGACCGGCTTTCCTTCTGTCGAGCTATCGCCTCATGACCGATGAACGGCACCGACTTGTCCATGGCGCAGACGAAGCCGACTCCCGCTTCCAGCGGTGTATCCTCGTCAGCCACATCATGGCCGAAATGCAGAAACTTCTTCTCGATGCGGCAACTGTCGAGGGCATGCAGACCAGCCAGCTTCAGCCCGTGAGCCTGCCCCGCTTCCAGCAGACGGTCGAAGGTCGGCATGGCCATCTCCGCCGGCAGACACAGCTCCCAACCCAGCTCGCCGACAAAGGACACACGGGTAACCCGTATGGGGGCATAGCCGAGCTCTCCCGGCACACTGCGGCCGAATGGGAATGCCTCGTTGGACAGATCCATGCGCAGCAGCGGCTCCAGCATCGCTCGACTATCGGGCCCCATGATGCCGAACACCGCATACTGGCTGGTGACATCCGTAACCGTGCAGAAGTCATCGGGCCCGATATGCGTTCGTAACCAGTGCAGGTCCTTGTGGGTGGTTGCCGCACCACTGATGACCAGGTATTCGTTTTCCGACTGCCGTGTCACCGTCAGATCGGCCTCGATGCCACCGCGCTCGTTCAGCCAGTGCGTATAGACAATCCTGTCTGCCGACACATCGATGTCAGCCGTACAGATCCGTTGCAGTACCCGCGTCGCGTCGCGTCCCTGTACGAGGTATTTGGAGAAACTGGACTGGTCGAACAAGGCTACACGTTCGCGTGCGGCTGCGTGCTCGCTAGCGGAGTGCTCGAACCAGTTCTGTCGACCAAAACTGTACTGGTATCTCGGCTCGACCCCGGCAGGTGCGAACCAGTTGGGCCTCTCCCAACCGGCAACCTGACCAAAGCAGGCATTGTGCTCCTGCAGACGCTGATGGATTGGCGACAGACGAACGTTGCGACCGGTCTCGAACTGCCTGAATGGATAGTGATTGGCGTACAGAAGGCCCAGTGACTCTTCGGCACGTTCGGCGGCAAATGCCTGTGTACCCATGAACGGATACATGCGGCGGATGTCGTTACCCCAGAGATCCAGCGGGCTGTGGCCCTTGTGCATCCATTCCGCGCAGACCTTGCCCAAACCACCCGAGCTCTGAATGCCCACCGAATTGAGTCCTGCCGCGACGAAGTAGCCTCGCAGCTCCGGCGCCTCTCCCACATGGAACTGGTCGTCCGGGGTAAAGGATTCGGGGCCGCAGAAAAAGCTGCGCCAGCCTACATCCGCCAGCATGGGTACGCGAACCATCGCATCTTCCAGAACCGGCATCAGCTGCTCTTCCATATGACCCGGCAGCTCATCGAAACTGAAATCTGCCGGGATACCGGCTTGTCCCCAGGCGACTGCCTTCTTCTCGAAGGCCCCGACCAGCAGACCACCGGCATCCTCCTTGATATAGACACATTTGTCATGGTCACGAAGGATGGGAAGATCAGGCGTTACCAGCTCGTGCTTTTCGGTGACCGCGTAGTAATGTTCACAGGCATGCAGCGGAATGTTGACCCCGCTCATGCGGCCCAGTTCACGCGCCCACATGCCACCGCAGTTGACAACAAAATCGGTGGCGATCGTGCCCTGCCCGGTTCGCACGCCCGTGACCTTGCCATTGTCTGCCAGCACCTCGTCGACCCGGATTCCTTCGAGGCAAAGAGCACCACGCTGGCGAGCGCCCTTGATGAAGGCATTGGTTATCTCGATGGGATTTCCCTTGCCGTCATGTTCGACAAAGGTGCCGCCGATCAGGCTGTCCGTGTCAATCAGGGGGAACAAGGCCTTGATCTCCTCCGGAGTGACCGTGTCTACCCTGGTGACGCCAAAGGCGTTGTTCATCGCCGCGACACGCCGCAATTCTTCCCAGCGATCCGTACTGTGGGCAATGCTCAGACTGCCGACCTGACGAAACCCCGTGGACTGACCTGTCTCCTCCTCCAGATCCTGCAGCAGGCGCATCGAATATTCGGTCAGTCGGGCATGACTCTCGTTGGCGCGGACCGTCCCTATCAGGCCGGCAGCATGCCAGGTGGTACCACAGGCAAACTGCTTGCGTTCCAACAGAACAACATCCTGCCAGCCAAGCCTGGCAAGATGATACGCCACACTGGCGCCTGTGACGCCACCGCCGATGATCACGGCGCTCGCTTGGCTTGGCAGAGTATCTGTCACGATCTGTTACCTCGGTTGCGTGAACGGTCTTGAGACCACAAACCTCACTTGTAACAGAGTCGGACGCGCGCTTCTACCTTCAGTGCAATACAAGGGATGGATCCAGTCAGAAATGTCTGTCCAGACCCTTGATCATCGGACAGATCATCCTGAACACCTGCGTGAAATCGGCTGGCTTCTGCTGCATCCACTGCTCCAGCTCCTGCAGACCGAGCCAGCGGCCGTCCTCGATTTCCTCAGCCTGCAGCACCAGCGCCTGATCGGATCGCACGGCATAGACTTCGGTGAATTCGAAGCCGTTACGCTCTTCCGGTCGCAAACGGCCTATGGAATGCAGATTTTCCACCGCAATCCTGACACCCAACTCTTCATGCAGCTCGCGCACCGCACAGGCTTCGTAGGACTCACCGCTATCGACATGCCCGGCGGCACTGGTATCCCACAAGCCGGCCGCCACATCCTTGAAGCGGCTGCGCAACTGCACGAACAGCTGACCTCTGGAATTGAACAGGGCAATGTGTGCGGATCGATGCAGATGCCCCTCGCGATGGATCCGGTCACGCGGGGCGCGCCCGATCACCGTATCCGTGTCGTCCACGATATCCAGCCATTCAGTCATGGCTGGATATCAGCAGGCAAGGCACCCTGAAACAGACGATCAATCGCCCGATCGCAGCAGTCGCTGAAGCTTGCGTACATGTTTCTGCAACTCGGCGTCATCATTGAGCCGATCTCGAAAGTAACGCTGATTGCGACTCATGGTGGTCAGGTCACGATTGAACCGGTCGGCCATTGCCGTCAGGCTGGCAACTTCCAGCTCCATCGCAAGGTAGGTAATGGTCTGCCGGATTCGGCTTTCATGCCGGGCGCGACTCTCGCTCTTCAGCTGGGCCTCCTTGATGTTCTCTTCCTTGCAGACTCGTTTCACGAGCTGGTTGAGCGTCATCAATGGTGGTTTGACCTTGACCGGCTTGAGTGCCTTCTTGGCAAATTTTGCGTTACCCAGCAGACGTCCGCCATCGGTACCTCGCATCAGATCGACTCGCTCACCCTCGTCCCGACCCGCATCCACGAATTTTGCAAATGCCTTGCGTGAAGCCTTGTCGGTCTTGCCAAACGTCGACAACACCGTGGACGTGGTCAACCAGGCTGGCTGCTTGTCCGCATCCAGGTACGCGGCATGGCTGGTCCATTTGGCAGCCTCGGCAGATTTTGCCTTTGCATTGCGTACAGGGTTGTTGTGAATGTAACGCACAAGATCGTTGAGATAGTCATCCGGGTCGATCAGGATTGCCTTGTAACGCCCCTGAAACAACGCCCCTTCTCTCTTGTGATGCTTATTGAAATATCGCGTATAGCGGAAAGACAGGTTCTGCATCACCTTGGACAGGGGTGCATCGCTGACCTGTATTGCCATCTGCACATGGTTCCTTGCCCAACAGTAGGCGTGCAAGGTGTGCCCGAAGCGCTGAGCGCCTTCCTCCACCAGAGATTCCCACGCGCGGCGATCAGCGACCGTCTTGAATATCGGTTGCTGGTCGAGCCCTGTGAGAGTCACATGGTAGACGGCTCCTGAGAAGTGAATCCTGGGTTTTCTGGCCATTGTCAATTGAAGTGTTGGTTTATCATGCGAGCGGTGACGAGTATCAATCTAACATCCTGATGACACTCGTGAATCTTTTGAGACGTTAATCGAGAATACTCTTCAGGGCCATCAATTGTATTTAGAATATGTGTCATACATTGTATCCGGCTGAACTTATCCATACTGCCAAATGCATCTTGCGTTTCGACCCTGTAGAAAAACCGTTCCTTGTAAAGTACGCTCGTTGGACGTCAATGTCTTACACTATGATGTCACTGTTGGCATATTCAAGCTGACAGGGGAATTGTCATCTGCAATCGACTCTGCCTCGACAGCCTGACTCTACCTGTAACCAAACCACGACCGGGACTGACATTCTGATCCTGGCAGGAGCATCACCTTGAGCGTCTGGCTAGCACGACGATCAGAATACCAGAGCCACCCGGGGCGTGGATTCAATAGTACCCGAGAAGATAGCCAGTATCAGCGTGATCGGGCGCGAATCATTCACAGCGCATCGTTCCGCAGCCTGCAATCCAAGACCCAGGTACTGGGTCTGGGCGAAAGCGATTTCTACCGAACTCGTCTCACGCATTCCCTCGAGGTGGCACAGGTCGGCTCCGGGATCTGCGAATGGCTGCGAGATCAACCGGAAAACGCAGCCCATGAGCCTCTGATCCCCTCTTTCAGCCTCATCGAGGCAATCTGCCTGGCCCACGATATCGGACACTCGCCCTTCGGACACGGTGGTGAAGTCGCGATGAACACCATGATGCGCGATCATGGCGGCTTCGAAGCCAATGGTCAGACTTTGCGTATCATCGCCCGTCTGGGAGAATACTCCCCTGACACCGGACTCGACCTGACTCGCCGCTCCATGCTGGGGACCATCAAGTACCCCACGACTTATTCCGAGGTATGCAACTACGTCCCCGTCGAGCCGGACAACCCACTGAACATCGACCACTGGGCCCCTCCGAAATGCATCTATGACTCCGAGCGCGATGTTCTCGAATGGCTGCTGGAGCCGTTTTCGCAAGCGGATCGCGACAGATTTCTGACGACCGTACCCTCTCCCCGGGGACACGGCCGGACACGCTACAAGTCACTGGATACCAGCATCATGGAACTGGCGGATGATATCGCCTACGGGGTACACGACCTGGAAGATGCGCTGGCTCTGGGTCTGGTGGACCGAGATGTCTGGATGGAACAAGTCTCGGCGACGCTGATGGGATGGCCGGAAAACCCGATCAATCGGCATATGGACGAATTCAATCGCCTGCTGTTCAGCGCATCGGCGAAGGATCGCAAGCATGCCATCAGCCGATTCGTGGGCTACCTCATCCGCAGTATCGTCATACACGAGCAGGAAGAGTTCGATGCCCCCTTGCTGAAACTACAGACGGTCATGGAACCTCTCGCCTACCGGATACTCAGACTGATCAAGGACTTTGTCATGAGTCATGTGATATTTCGTCCCGAATTGCAGATGCTGCAATACAAGGGGCAGCGGGTGATCGTGCGCCTGTTCGAAATATTTGCCGCCAATCCGGAGCGACTGCTCCCCATACCGGTATTCGCACAGTATGAGCAGGTTGGTCGCCGGGCCATCGCCGACTACCTGTCCAGCATGACCGATGTGTCAGCCGGCAAGCTGTATCACAAGCTGCTGAGCCCGACCTCCGGTTCGATTTTCGACAGGCCATGATCCACCGACACCGGCAGACCATGGCCTGACGGCCTACAGCAGGACCTGCTCCACTCCGCCGCGATTGGCGCGCTCGACAAAGTCATTGGCCCAGTTGTCACCGAACAGGCCCTTGGCCAACTCGACCACAATGTAGTCCGTATCCATGCCGGTTTCGTCTCGATAGCGGCTCAGGCCCTGCACACAGGCCGGGCAAGAAGTCATCATCTTGACATCATGCTGCGTCTGCCCCTGGGCGACGCCATTGGCTTCCAGATTCGCTACCAGCTCCCGAGCCTTGCGTTGTCTTACCTGAGAGGCAATATCCGGACGCGCAACCGCAAAAGTGCCTGCCTCGCCACAGCATCGATCGGACATGGTCACGGGCTTGCCCAGCAGTGCCTCGGTCACCTTCATCGGCTGGTAGGTCTTCATGGGGCTGTGACAGGGGTCGTGATAGACGTAATGCTCACCACTGACGCCGTCCAGCGAGTAATTCTTCTCCATCAGATATTCGTGAATATCCAGCAGACGACAACCGGGGAAAATCTTCTCGAATTCATACTTCAACAGCTGATCCATGCAGGTTCCGCAGGACACTATCACGGTCTTGATGTCGAGATAGTTGAGCGTATTGGCCACGCGGTGAAACAGCACCCGGTTTTCGGTCGTGATCTGCTTGCCCTTGTCGACATCGCCGGTTGAAGTCTGCGGATAGCCGCAACACAGATACCCCGGTGGCAGGACCGTCTTGCTACCCGTGTCGTACAACATGGCAAGTGTGGCCAGACCAACCTGGCTGAACAGTCGCTCGGACCCACAACCGGGAAAGTAGAATACGGCATCACTGTCATCCGTGGCTTTTTGCGGGTCGCGGATGATCGGTACATAGTCCCTGTTCTCGACCCCAAGCAGGGCCCGAGTTGTCTTGGCCGGCAGCATGCTGCGATTCGGCAACTTGCGATTGACGAAATGCACAACCTGCTCTATCGGCTTTGCAGGCCCGCTGGTATTGGGCGGCTGCTGTCGGCTCTGATTGACCACAGGCAGTTTGCCCAGCACGGCACTGGCCGTACGCTGCGCCTGGAAGCCCCAGTCGACCATGCCCTTGCGCATGAACTTGATGGTTGCCGGATCCTTGACATTGAGAAAGGCCATGGATGCCCGGGTACCCAGACTGAAGTTCTTCTGCCCCCGATCCTTCAGAATCTTGCGCATGGTAATGGATACATCGCCGAAGTCGATGTCCACAGGACAGGGTGCCAGGCATTTGTGGCAGACCGTGCAGTGATCGGCGATGTCGTTCATCTCGTCGAAATGCCTGATGGACAGACCCCGCCGAGTCTGTTCCTCGTACAGAAACGCTTCGATGATCAGCCCCGTACCCAGCACCTTGTTGCGTGGCGAATACAGCAGGTTCGCGCCCGGCGCATGCGTGGTACAGACGGGCTTGCATTTACCACAGCGCAGGCAGTCCTTGATGCTGTCATTGAGCGCACCCAGCTCGCTTTGTTCGAGTATCAGGGCCTCCTGCTGCACCAGTCGCAATGACGGCGTATAGGCGTTTTCCAGACTGGAGCCGGGCATCAGCTTGCCCTTGTTGAAATGCCCCTCGGGGTCAACGGCCTGCTTGTATTCGGCGAAAGCACCGACCACGCTCTCGTCCATGTACTGCATCTTGGTAAGGCCAATACCGTGCTCACCCGAGATGACACCATCGAGCACACGAGCCAGCTCCATGACACGATCCACGATGCCTTCGGCCTGGCGCATCATGGTGTAGTCGTTCGAATTGACCGGAATGTTCGTATGGATATTGCCGTCACCGGCGTGCATGTGCAGCGCAGCGAACAGGCGCTGCGGCCGCCACTGTGCATGAATGTCATCAATCTTCTTGCGCAGTCGCACATAGCGCTCCCCGGAGAAGCGGTCCTTCAGAGGTTTTTCCACCGACGCACGGTAGCTGAACTCCTCTTCGCGACTCAACAGGGCCTGAACACAGTCGTCCTCTTCCACCGGTTCGCGCTTGTCGCGCAGCGCCTGCAGAAACTGCTGCTCGGAGGCCTGCAACTGATCGTAGAGCGCTGCCCACTTTGCATGAACCTCATCCAGCATGACAGCACCCGCTGCCAGACTGCCGTGCACGATCAGGCTGCTTTCATCATCCGAGTCATCTGACGGACGTGCCACCAGAGCACGTGCCTCGTCCGATTTCAGCAGGCGCCGAACCTCATCGAGCATGCGCAATTTGTTGCTCAGGGAATGCTCGATGTTGATGCGCTCGATGCCTTCGCTGTAATCAGCCAGTCGCGGCAAGGGAATGACCACATCTTCGTTGATCTTGAACGCGTTGGTGTGCGCCGCGATGGCCGCGGTGCGGGAGCGGGCGGCCCAGAACTGCTTGCGCGCCTCCGCGCTGATGGCGATGAAGCCTTCAGCGCCGCGCTTGTTGACCAGTTGCACCACCCCGGAGGCAACCTTGCCGAGCAGATTCTCGTCATCACTGACGATATCGGCCATCAGCAGCATGCGAGGCAATTCACCGCGCGCCGCCTTGGCGCTGTATCGAACCGCCTTGATGTATCGGTCATCCAGATGCTCGAGACCTGCCAGCTGGATTCCATCGGTGGCGTCGATGAAGTCCTTGACCTCGGTGATTCCGAGCACGGCCTGCCGCAGGTCTCGCCCATAGAATTCCATGCAGACGGTTCGCACGTGTTCCGGCATGCGATGCAGGATGAAGACGGCCGATGTGATCAGACCATCACACCCCTCCTTCTGTACACCAGGCAGACCACCCAGAAACTTGTCGGTCACATCCTTGCCCAGCCCCTGCTGGCGCAGACTGGCGCCGGGCGCGTCGATGATCCAGGGCTCACCAATGACTTCGTTCGTGTCTGCGTCGCGTCGCGTCACGCGGAACCGAACGTCGGGCTGTACATGGATCTTGCCCAGATTGTGCGCCAGGCGTTCGATGTCCAGCCAGTGTCCATCGGGATCGACCATGCGCCAGGAGAGCAGATTGTCGAGCGTGGTCCCCCACAGCACGGCCTTCTTGCCGCCCGCGTTCATGGCAATATTGCCGCCGATGGTGGAGGCGTCCTGGGATGTCGGGTCTACCGCAAAGGCCAGACCTCTGGCCTGTGCATCCTCAGTCACACGGCGCGTGACCACGCCCGCCTCTACTCGAATCGTGTGAATCTGCCTTTCCGGCAGATCCTGTTCCGCCGGCAGGGTTATCGCCTGGACAGGTTCACGCGCATCCAGCTTTTCCAGATTGATGACTGCCGTTCGCGCATGCAACGGAATGGCGCCGCCGGTATAGCCGGTACCACCACCTCTGGGAATCATCGTCAACGACAAGGCAATGCACTGCTTGATGATGCCGGGCAGCTCCGCTTCGCTGTCGGGCGTCAGTACGACAAAGGGCAACTCGACGCGCCAGTCGGTGGCGTCGGTCACGTGAGACACACGTGAAAGGCCATCAAAGCGGATATTGTCAGCGTGGGTGATTCCACGCATCTGCTGCACCATGCGTTTGCGCAGGGCCTGCATTTCCGTCAGCCGAACCTGAAAGGATTCGATCGCTTCGCTGGCAAGACGGATCAGTTCATCGACTCGCGGGTCCGTCCCGGCACGCTTGATGATCTGAGCGACCCGGTGCCGCAGTGCCTCGACCAGTGCATCCCGTCGCTTGCGATTGCTCAGCAAGTCTTCCTGAATGAAGGGGTTGCGGTCAATGACCCAGATATCACCCAGAACCTCGAACAACATGCGCGCCGATTGCCCGGTCTGCCGCTCACTGCGCAATGACTGGATGAGTTTCCAGCCATCGTCACCCAGATAGCGTAACGCGATCTCCCTGTCGGAGAACGAGGTGTAGTTGTATGGAATCTCTCGCAATTGCGTTGCGGGAAGTTCGATCGGATCGTTGACCAATGGTGCATTCATGACGTCGACAGTACACTCAATGACGCTTGGCGATAAGCAGTTTCAGGCACAAATTCATGTTACGAATTGTCGAGCTGTTCGGACCGACGATTCGCGGAAACAAAAAAGCCCCGACTGGCGGGGCTTTCCTTGCAATAGCTTGGCGAAGCTGCCGCAGCAGCTCCGCAAAGTCCTTATCGCTTGGAGTACTGAGTCGCTTTACGTGCCTTGCGAAGACCGACCTTCTTGCGTTCGACTTCACGAGCATCACGAGTCAGGAATCCGGCACCGCGCAATGTCACACGCAGAGTTTCGTCATACGACAGCAGTGCACGGGAAATGCCCAGTCGAATGGCTCCAGCCTGACCACTGCCACCACCGCCCTTGACGGTGATGTTGAAATCGAAGTTGTTCAGCGTATCGGTACGCTCCAGCGGCTGCCGGATGACCATGTGAGCTGTCTTTCGACCGAAATACTCGTCAAGCGGCTTGTCGTTGACGGTGATCTTGCCACTGCCCGAGTTCATGAACACGCGAGCTGTGGAGGACTTTCGACGGCCGGTGCCGTAATACTGTTGAGCTGCCATACTTTATTTCAGTTCCAGGAGCTGTGGCTGTTGGGCCTGGTGTGTGTGTTTGTCGTCCGCGAACACACGCAACTTGCCGAACATGGCGCGTCCCAGAGGATTCTTGGGGAGCATTCCCTTGACGGCCAGCTCGATGATTCGCTCTGGATGTGTCTGCTGCAACTTCTCGAAGTTTGTGGTCTTGAGGTTGCCGATGTAACCAGTGTGGTGACGATACAGTTTGTTCTTGGCCTTGTTGCCTGTCACTTCCACTTTCGAAGCGTTGATGACAACCATGTAATCACCCGTATCCACGTGGGGGGTGTAGATGGCCTTGTGCTTGCCACGCAGGCGGCGCGCACATTCTGTTGCTACGTTACCGAGCGTCTTGCCTTCAGCATCGATAACGAACCAATCACGTTTAACCTCTGCAGGTTTTGCGCTGACGGTAGTCTTGTTCACGTATATTTCTCGGTAGGGCACTGTCGAAACTAAGCCCACAATTGTAATGGAGGTTTGCACGAATCTCAAGCATCGGGAGAACATTTCCTGTGCCGGTGCGACTCTCTTGTCAGAGTAGTGGCTCACAGACTCATGAATCCGGCATTGACACGCAAAGAATCAGTGCGGCCTGACGGCCGCACCGCAAACCATCTCGGGAAAGATGATGTAGGAGAAAACGTCACTTGCGCGATACCGGAATTGCAAACGGCAGGCCAGACCGAGATCTGTCTCACGGTAATACACCAGGGGCCTTGCCTCCGCTCGCCAGGAGCGCACAAGCGCACCGTCACACCGCGTAACGCAGCCTCCTACACTTGCCCGATGACAGCGGCAGAACGAGCATGAGACTGAAGCCCTGTCGATGCCTGACGACGCCACCGCGCGATGCTTGCCGCGGACAGACGCCGAAACCTGCAAGGCTCTGTAACACTGCGACAACTGCCAGCTAACACAGGAAGGCCGAACGGCCAGACTCGGCGCAAGCCGGTGACCAGCGGAGGAGATCCGGGCAGTAATCGATACTGCCTGCCGCTCGATCGCCGCGTTCAGGCCACCGACGTTGCCTGCCCGGGGACCGTCAGCTTTCGATGATTTCCCACGTATAAGTAATGGTGGCCGTCTTCTCGAGCATCTTGGTAGCCGAACAGTACTTCTCCGCCGACAAGCTCACCGCCCGTTCCACATGTCTGGCACTCAGATCCTTCCCCCAGACCTTGAAATGCGCCGTTATCCCGGTAAACACCTGCGGAATGTCTTCTGCCCTCTCGGCATCCAGAGCCACTTCCACATCGATGACGTTCTGGCGAGACTTTTGCAACATCAGCACAACATCGAAAGCAGTGCAACCACCCAAACCCATCAGGAGCATTTCCATGGGACGAACGCCCAGATTTCGGCCGCCGTGCTCAGGGGAGCCATCCATGACCACTGAGTGGCCACTACCGGACTCACCAACAAAGCTCATATGATCAAGCCATTTTACTCGTGCGTGCAACGTTATTCGTCCTCGTGTCCTGAACCGGCCACGCGCAGTGGTGTCGATTTCATTGAAGAATTTAAAAAAACCGCCGATCAATGTTTGACGTTAGACAAAAACAGCCTGGATGGTCAACCGAGACTCATCCGGTTCTTGCGCAAACTTTGAGTACGGAGAATCACAAAATGCTGGCGCCACGTATTGCACCGCCGCCTGTTGAATGGTTGGACATGTTCCTGAGAAGCAGCCACCGACGACAGTATCCGGCAAAAACCACCATCATTCATCACGGCGATGTTCCCGAGACGTTGTACTACATTGTTGACGGTTCTGTCAGCGTTGTCATTGAAGATGACGATGGCCGGGAAATCGTGCTGGCCTATCTCAGCGCCGGTGACTTCTTTGGCGAAATGGGTCTGTTCGATGAGGCCGCCGGGCGCAGCGCGCTGGTAGTCGCCAGAGCAAAATGCGAACTGGCAGAAATGAACTACGACCAGTTTCGTCGCTTGGCCGCTGATCAGCCCGACCTGATCTACGCCCTGACAACACAGATGGCAGCACGTCTGCGAAAGACCAGTATCAAGGTTCGTGATCTGGCTTTTCTGGATGTTACCGGACGAGTCGCCTCCACCTTGCTGGATCTGGCGAAGATGCCGGACGCCATCACCCACCCCGATGGCATGCAGATCCGTATCACTCGCCAGGAAATTGCCCGTATCGTCGGCTGCTCACGCGAGATGGTGGGCAGGGTCCTGAAGGAACTGGAAGACCGAGGCCTCATCCACGCTCGTGGCAAGACCATGGTCATTTACGGAACCCGTTGAGTGCAGAGACAGTCGACCGGTCTTGCAGCAGACAATGTCTCTGTGCCTTTCGACACGACGTCAGGACAATCCTCCATTGCGCAGCTTGCAGTACACGACTACCGAGCCAGCCTGGCCAGCCAGAGAGCCGGAACACTGACAACAGAGTTCCGGCTTTCAGAGCGCATGCACGAGCCCGATGCAATCGATTCGACAAGACCGCCAGTGACTGACATCACTCCCTTGCAGTAAACATCTGCTGCAGAGCGGCCCCCGGGTCCGGCGCACGCATGAACGCCTCCCCTACCAGAAACGTGTGAACACCCGCGCTGCGCATGCGCTGCACATCAGCGGAATTCATGATTCCGCTCTCGGTGACCACATGCGTCCCCTTCGGAATATCGGCCAGCAGGGACTCGGTCGTCTTCAGCGACACCTCGAAGGTTCGCAGATCCCGGTTGTTGATGCCCAACAGCATCGGCGACAGCGCCAGGCTACGTTGCAATTCCCGCGCGTCGTGAACCTCGACCAGCACGTCCATACCCAGCTCCACCGCCTCTTCATGCAGGTCAGACAATGTCTGATCATCCAGAGCCGCCGCAATCAGCAGAATACAATCCGCACCAATGGCCCTGGCCTCGGCAACCTGATACGAATCGACAATGAAATCCTTGCGGATGACCGGCAGCTTGCAGACCGCTCTTGCGTCCCGCAGGGCTGCTTCACTGCCCTGAAAGAAATCCGCATCCGTCAGAACGGACAGGCACGCCGCCCCACCGGCTTCATAGCTTGCCGCAATGGCCGCCGGATCGAAGGGATCTCTCAACACGCCCTTGCTCGGCGATGCCTTTTTCACTTCGGCAATCACCGCAGCCTGTCCCTGCTCTGTTCTGGCGTTCAGAGCCTGCACGAAGCCACGACAATCGTCCGCCTGTTCAGCCTGCCGTTTAAGAGCGTGCAGTGGCGTGGTCCGTTTTCTCTCCGCGATCTCCTCATGCTTGCGAGCAATGATCCGCTTGAGAATATCCGGCACTTCCAGCTTGCTGTTCATGTTTGTTACCGCTCCTGCAGATCAGGCCTGATCGAATGACTGTGACACCGAGATCAGCTGAGCCAGCTTCCGCGCAGCCATGCCATTCACGATGACCTCGTCTGCCAGAACCACTCCATCCTTGATCGAATCGGCGATGCCGGCCACACACAGTGCAGCCCCGGCATTGAGAACGACGATATCGCGAGCCGGGCCGGGCTCATTGCTCAGCACACTCTGGATGGTCTTCAGACTCTCTGCGGCCCCTTTGACCCTGATGGCATCCAGCGGCGAGACTTCGATACCGAACTGAGCCGGCTCGATCACGTATTCAGTCACCTTGCCATCCTTGAGTTCAGCCACCTGAGTGGGTCCGCTGATACTGATTTCATCCATGCCATCGTGTCCGTGGACCACAATGACATGATCGCTACCCAGCTTCTCGAGTACGTCCGCCACCGGTCTGACCCAATGCTTGCTGTAGACACCCAGCAACTGGCTTCGCGCTCCGGCAGGGTTGGTCAGAGGACCCAGCAGATTGAATATCGTCCGCACGCCCATTTCACGCCGCGGCCCGATCGCATGCTTCATGGCGCTGTGATGACGTGGCGCGAACATGAAGCCCAGCTGCAGCTCATCGACGCAGTGCGCTACCTGATCGGGTGTCAGATCGATATTGACACCGGCCTCTTCGAGCAGATCGGCCGCGCCGGATTTGCTGGACACCGAACGGCTGCCGTGTTTGGCAACCCTGGCACCTGCAGCTGCCGCCACGATCGCACTGCAGGTGGAGATATTGAAGGTGCTGGTCGAATCCCCTCCCGTGCCCACGATGTCGATGGCATCCACATGCTCCAGCGAGACCCCTGATGCCAGGGCTCGCATGACCTTGGCAGCAGCGGCGACTTCGTCCACAGTCTCGCCCTTCATGCGCAAGGCAATCAGGAAACCACCGATCTGTGCAGGCGTCGCCTCGCCTGTCATGACCTGCCGCATGACCGACTCCATGTCGGCGGCCTGCAGATCCTTCCGCTCAATCAACAGTTCGAGTGCCTGCTGGATATTCATGTTCGCTCAACCTGTGGTCAGGGCAGGAGACCTGCGCGTTTGAAGAAGTTGCCCAGCATGTCATGGCCATGCTCGCTGCTGATGGACTCGGGGTGAAACTGCACGCCTTCGAGTAGGTATTCCCGGTGTCGTACCCCCATGATCTCCTCACGGGAGCCATCGGCATTCTGTGTCCAGGCGGTCACCTCCAGCTCTTCCGGCAGCGAGTCGGCATCAATGACCAGCGAGTGGTAGCGGGTAACCGTGAGCGGGTTCGGCAGGCCTTCGAACACCCCGGTATTGTCGTGATACACCGGCGACAGCTTGCCGTGCATGATCTGCCTTGCCAGTACGATCGAGCCACCGAAATGCTGGCCGATGCTCTGATGACCGAGACAGACACCCAGCAAGGGTATCTCCCCGGCAAAGCGCTCGAGCACCGGCAGTGATATGCCTGCGCTTTCGGGACGTCCCGGGCCGGGAGAGACCATGATGGCCGCCGGTTGCATTTCTGCCAGATCCTCGCAGCTGATGACATCATTCCGAAACACGCGAACATCGCAACCGAGTTCGGCGGCGTATTGCACCAGATTCCAGGTGAAGGAATCGTAGTTGTCGATCACGGCCAGCATGCTCATGCCTCACCTCCGGATGGCAACTCGTCAAACAGCACCGGCGGTGAATCCAGCCCGGCTTCTGCCATGGTGACGGCCCTGAATATGGCGCGCGCCTTGGAATGCGTTTCCTGCCATTCGCTCTCGGGATCCGAGTCGTAGACGATACCGGCACCCGCCTGTACGTTCAGCGTGCCATCCTTGATGACGGCGGTGCGTATCGCGATGGCCGTGTCCATATTGCCGTTCCAGGACAGATAGCCGACAGCACCCGAATAGACCCCACGCTTGACAGGCTCCAGTTCCTGAATGATTTCCATGGCACGCACCTTCGGTGCTCCGGAGAGGGTTCCCGCCGGAAAGGTCGCCTTGAGCACATCCATCGGTGTCATGTTGTCCTTCAGCTTGCCCACGACATTGGACACGATGTGCATGACATGGGAATAGCGCTCGATGCTGAACTTGTCGGTGACCTCTACCGTACCCGTCGTGGCGATGCGGCCGATATCGTTGCGTCCCAGGTCGATCAGCATCAGATGCTCGGCCAACTCCTTGGGGTCGGCCAGCAGGGATTCCTCATTCGCCAGATCCTGAGCCTCGTCGGCACCGCGAGGACGGGTACCGGCCAGTGGACGAACGGTGACCTCCGAGTCCTCCAGCCGCACCAGTATTTCCGGTGAGGCTCCCACCACGTGGTGATCCCCCAGGTCGAGGTAGAACATGTACGGCGAAGGGTTGAGTGTGCGCAAGGAGCGGTACAGGTCCAGCGGTGGCGCGGCAAACGGCACTGACAGACGTTGCGACAGAACCACCTGCATGCACTCACCCTGGGTGATGTAGTCGATGATCTTCGATACCGCCTGCTTGTAGCCTGACTCGGTGAATCCGCTCTCGAAATCTGCCTCTGCCACCCTGGAGGTCGGGTGGCTGCTTTTCCGGACCGGTAACGGCTGCCGGATCTGATCATGCAGTTCGGCGACCCGCCGGATGCCTGCAAGCCTGGCATCCTCGGCCTCCGGGTCCACCAACACGATGATGGTCAGCTTGCCGCTGAGGTTGTCGAATACCACCAGCTCATCGGTCACCATGAGCAGGATATCCGGGTTGCCGATGGGATCCGGATGCGGGTTGGCGCCCAGCCGGGGTTCGATGTAACGCACGGTGTCATAGCCGAAATAGCCAACCAGTCCGCCGGTGATACGTGGCAGCCCGGCGATATCGGGAATCCGGAACTGCGACTGATACTCTTCTATCCAGTCCAGCGGCTCAGCCACCTCCTCGGGTGCCGACTCGACCCCCTGATGTTCGATGGTGATCTGCTTGCCACGAACACGAACAACGGTTCTGGCCGGGAGTCCGATGATCGAGTATCGGCCCCATTTCTCGCCACCCTGCACCGATTCGAACAGAAAGGTATAGGGCTGGTCAGCCAGCTTCATGAAGGTGGAAAGCGGGTTGTCCAGATCAGCTATGAGCTCGCAGCTCAAAGGGATGCGAGTATAACCTTCGGCGCGGTAACGCTCAAAATCGGCGGGATTCATGACTATCGGTTCTCAAACAAGGCTATCGGTTGGTATGGCTATCGGCAAGTCCGGTTCTCCGGTGCCGATACAGACAGGCAGGCAGATGCGGTCGTTCAGCTTCGCCAGCGCCAACTCCGGGTACTGCAGCTCTTGTTATGGGAGAATTCATTCATCACAAGTGGATATTGCCTGCCCCGATTGCCACCCGTCAAGCCTCTCGTGGCAATCAGGCTCTATAATCAGTATATGTGAGTGGCAACTGCCGCCTATCTTCCACCCCAGCCAAGAGTCCCTTCAATGAGCGTGATTCGCCAGGATGACCTGATAGACAGTGTCTGCGACGCCCTGCAGTTCATGAGCTACTACCACCCCAAGGATTACATCGACGCTGTGCATGAAGCCTGGCAGCGCGAGGAATCCCAGGCGGCCAAGGACGCGATGGCGCAGATTCTGGTCAACTCCCGCATGTGCGCCGAAGGCAAGCGCCCTCTGTGTCAGGATACCGGCATCGTGACCGTATTCGTCAAGGTGGGCATGAATGTTCAGTGGGACGCATCCATGAGCCTGACAGACATGATCAACGAAGGGGTTCGTCGCGCCTACAACCACCCCGACAACAAACTGCGTGCATCGATCCTGGCTGACCCTGCCGGCGCTCGCAAGAACACGGGCGACAACACACCAGCGGTCATCCATACCGAGATCGTCGAAGGCGACACCGTGGACTTCGAGATTGCTGCCAAGGGTGGTGGCTCGGAGAACAAGTCCAAACTGGCCATGCTGAACCCCAGCGACAGCATCGTTGACTGGGTTGTCAAGACGGTGCCGACCATGGGCGCGGGCTGGTGCCCGCCGGGCATGCTCGGCATCGGCATTGGCGGCACCTCGGAAAAGGCAGCGGTACTGGCCAAGCAATCCCTGATGGCGCCGGTCGATATCCAGGCATTGAAGGATCGGGGACCGCAGAACCGGATCGAGGAACTTCGTCTGGAAATCTTCGAGGCCGTGAACGCGCTGGGTATCGGTGCGCAAGGTCTCGGCGGGCTTACCACCGTGGTCGATGTCAAGATTCTCGACTATCCGACCCATGCCGCCTCCAAGCCGGTCGCCATGATTCCGAACTGCGCCGCCACCCGTCATGCCCACTTCGTGCTTGACGGCAACGGCCCTGCCCTGCAGACACCACCGTCACTGGAAGACTGGCCGGCGATCACCTATGACGCAGGCACCGGCGCCAGACGCGTGAACCTTGACAGTGTCACTCCCGAGGATGTAGCCAGCTGGAAACCGGGAGAGACCCTGCTGCTCAGCGGTGCCATGCTGACGGGTCGTGATGCCGCACACAAACGTATCCAGAGTCTTCTGGAAAGTGGAGAAGGCCTGCCCGAAGGTGTCGACTTCAACGGCCGGTTCATCTACTACGTCGGCCCGGTCGACCCTGTACGCGATGAAGTCGTCGGACCTGCCGGACCGACAACCTCCACCCGCATGGACAAATTCACCGAGATGATGCTCGATCAGTGTGGTCTGCTCGGCATGATCGGCAAGGCCGAGCGCGGCGAAGCCGGCATAAATGCCATTCGCAAGCACAAGGCTGTCTATCTGATGGCTGTCGGTGGTGCCGCCTATCTGGTGTCCAAGGCCATACGCCAGTCTCGCGTTGTCGCCTTCGAGGACCTTGGAATGGAAGCGATTCACGAGTTTGTGGTCGAAGACATGCCGGTAACGGTTGCGGTCGATACCACGGGTGAGTCCGTGCATGTCACCGGCCCTGCCCTGTGGAAAGGCAAGCTCGACCGAGGCGAAGTCAAACCGGTGTATTTCAAGTGATGCGAACAACATTCTGTCGAGCCCTGTTTGCCACGACCCTCTTTGTGCTGCTGGGTGCCTGTGCATCCGGTGGTGGCCTGAACGACAAGCCGCGCCCTTCTGGCAATGGGGGTCATGCCGACGTCTGCAAGAGTACCGACACTCAAGTGGACAGCAGCAGTCAGTGTCTGCAGGACGACGCTGCCTGTTATGAGCTCAACAATGGCAAGTGGTGTACCGGAGAGCGAGGGAATGTCTGTCCTGCAGGTTCCAGCCCCCTGCCAGCCGGTATTCCCTGCGCGCCGGGCAAGCGGTGCTTTCGCATTGGGGAATCGCTGGAGTGCACGATAAACTGATCACAGTTCGTTGACTCGAAGCGCGCGTCCAATCACAGATCGCGCTTCACCTTACTCTTTGCTGCAACGAAAAACGAGAGCTGCGCCGATAGCTGCTTGAATCAACTGCACAAAATCCATTGCATGTCTCGTCCCTTGCCCTCTCCTGCTCCCGCTGCAGATATCGCTCCCGTGGATCTGACAACGGCCATGAGTGTCTGCCCTGTCGAGGAAAGAGCCTGCTGGGACACTCTCGGCAACGTGCTGCATGAGGCAGAAGGCAGGGACGCCTTCGAGATCCATTTCGAACCCGAGAGCGATTGCCTGCGCGTGCGGTTCAGGAGTCTGTTCGAATTCACCGAAATCCGACTCGAGGACAGCACTCCCTATCTCGATGCCCTGGCACGTCTGCAAGGCAGCCTGTGGCATGCCGACAATTCTGATACTGCAAGGCGTGGCTGGTTCAACTTCACGGTGTCGAACACTACCTGCCTGTATCAACTCGATGTGGTTCGCAGCAGTAAAGGGGCAACCTACCTGCTGACCCATCTGGACGATTCGCGCCAGCAACCGGCTCGTCTGGAAGATCTCGGCCTCAACCGCGTACAGTTGAGTACCCTGAAAGAAGCCCTGCAGCAACGAAACGGGCTGATTGTGGTTGCGGGCGAGCTGTCACAGGCCAGACGCAGAATCAGTCGAGCCATTGCCCAGAGCCTGGTCGCTCCTGACATGAAAATCATTGTGGCAGACACACTGGTACACCCCGTGATACCACGCACCACCCAGCTGGGCATGGACTTCCCGGCCGACAGTTCGCAGCAGGATACCTGGAATGCCATGTGTCGCCTTGGTGCAGACGCCATCGTCACGGCGCAGACACTGGAAGACACGGCTGCGCGGCGATTGATCAATCAGGCTGCCGAACAGACCCTCGTCGTCAACAGCATTGCCGCCGACAGCGCAGCCGGATGTATCGGTCGCCTGCTCGGCCTGGGCATACGCAGTGAAACACTGGCGCACTGTCTGACAGCGATCGTACTGCAACATCGCGTCCGCTGCCTGTGCCCGTATTGCAGAGTTCCAGCCTCGCCCGATGATGCAGGCACCGCCTGGCTGGCCCGCTACAGCCCGATTCAGTCGGGAAACATCAACGACTGGCTCCGGCACCGCATGCGCTCCTCGTTCAGCAGTTCCGAAGGCTGCGATCGCTGCAATGGCACCGGCCATCGCAACTGGCTGGATATCTTCGATGTCATCTCCATCACCAGCGAACTACGCGATGCCCTGTACGATGCCGATTACCGGTACGCGTTTTCACTCGTGGAACAACAGCGGAGTCTGGGACGCAGCCTGCTGAAGCTGGCCCAGGAAGGCATCATTTCGCTCTCCGAGGCGACAAGACTGACTGGAGAACCCGGCCAGACAGAATGATCAGGAGGGAGGCGCACGCTCCTTTCTGCGCCTCACCCTTACTGCGCTTCACCCTTGCTGGATTATCACACGTGATGGATTGGCACACGCCAGCCTGATTGCAAGGCGCTTCTGGGCATCGAGGCCTGTTCGATCATTTTCCGACCACCATGACACAAGGCGAGCAGCTTGATGCCTGCTCGCCCATGAGCGGATCAGGCTGCTTCGGCACTCCCGTCCTTGTCCTGATTGAAACCGGCGACGGATGTCCCTCCCACAACCTTGAGCGAAGGTACTGCGACTCTCTCGACCACGGCGGTATCTTCCTGCCAGGAGTGGATCTCCGCAAGATTGCTTGACCAGACGATTCCGGTTTCCCCTTCGTCGCTGACACGACGATACAGATTGCCATTCAACTGGTTTCGATTGATCAGAAAGGCACGAAAGCTCTTGAAGAGGTCACTGTTGACAGCCCTCTTGCAGGACCAGAAGTCATCGAGGGATTCCTGCGCCGTCAAGCCCGGAATATCGTAGATCGCCTTGCCCAGTGTCTTGACGGGTGCGCCGTGGAACAGAGATGAAATGCCGACGGTGCTGTTGATCAACACCGTCCCCTGAGCATGCTTCAACAGCGTCGGCAGACAGACATCGTGAACATAGAAGACCCGTCCCTGCAGTCCCAGCTCGGCAACCAGATTGGCAAACAGGGTCGTGTAGTCGGTATAGCCCCTGTCCAGAGGATGGTGCTTGAAGACAATGGCCTTGTTGCTGCTCGCATGCTCGCGGAATGAGGCCAGAACATCGCCGATGAAGTGTTCGATCGAATTGAATTCCGAGTGCACGATCACCTGCATGTCACAGTGCACCTGCAACGGACACAGGAAGAAATTTCCGTCGTACTGGGAGAGGATGTCTTTCAGAACGGGTTTCTCCTGTCTGCCGTACTTCCACTTTCTCAGGCCCGAGCGAATCCATCTGGCACCTTCAGAAAAGCACTCGAAGGGGCGATGATGGCGATAGTGTCGGAATCGATCGCGTTGCGCCGCACTGGCCAGGTAATACATCATCGAGTACACGGCAGTCAGGTGAAACACATGATTCGGTTGTTGCAATTCGGTCGGCAATTCGTCGGTGACCTCGGACTTTCTGAAGGGTCGGGACATCATGCTGGAGTGGCCGTTGACGCCCTCCTCTTCCAGCGTGATGAAGTTGGGACGAATATAGCCTTCCTCGAACACGAAGACCCTGATCTTCAGGCGCTTGGCCAGCTCTCTGGCGATCCGGTGATAGGAACGGCAATCACCGAACAGATAGATACGACCAATCTGGCAGTTGATGAGCACGCGCTCCAGCCAGACCTCCCAGTCGTCCAGGGTACCGGTATAGTCGAGTGCCCCGGAATTCCTGTAGAAGAAGCTGTCACCACCATTGAAGTTGATCTTGGTGACGTTGAAGCCACGCCGGGTCAGATCCTGGGCAAAACGCGAGAAGAATGGACCAATGGGCCCTTGCAGTAAAAGCGCGTTTCTCGACAGGGCCTGTGCAGAATCCCCCTGCAGCTCCTGCGAACCTGACACTGAATCAATAGAGCGTAAAGCACTCTTCTGCATTTTTGCTTTTATCCGAATGTGCATTGGGGTAATTCGATGACTACCCGCATTTAGCCGACCTCTACCGTGGGTATCGTCCAGTAACAGTAATACTGAACATATTGTGCTGGCACAGAACCTACCGTCCCTGATCACCAATGAAGGTCGACTGCACCACCATTGACTGATCTAACAACTTGCGTGCCAGATGAATTCTGGCGATTCTGTGAACTAGCGCTTTTCGGCGACCCTACTGTCCGGCAGATACGGCGCCAGCTCCGGCGTCCCGGAAATCAGCTTTTCACGTATCCGGCTCATGCGCGCATCCAGACTGGCATCCATCGTCGAACCCGCCGTACAACTGAAAGGTCGGAACAACGTTTCTCTGCCGAAGTAGCGATCAGCGATATAGCGGTTCGACTCTGCATAGCGTCGTGCCACTCGACAGGCCAGCGCCTCGGGAATCCTCAGACTGCCACTCTTGTCTTCAACGGCCAGCCTGGCCAGACCGTTGAACAGCATCCGAGAATGCTCGGCAGACAGTGGCTCCCCGTGATTGACGCGCAACTTGAAAGCCAGCAGGTCACTGGTCAGCGACGGGTTGGCATCTGTGTCCTGACACCTTGCCGCAACGGTATCGCCATCCATGCCCAGAAAGGTCTGGCAGAAATCCACCACCACATTGGCCTTGATCAATTCCTGTCTGTCATAGTTCTTCACCCTGATCCGGTTCGGGAAATGCTTCTCCCAATCGTCCAGAAAATCCTTGTAAGTGGAATGCGACGTGGCCAGAAAGAAATCTTCAAGCGTACCGCTGTAGTTGCTCGCCTGGACCTTCTGGGCATAGGCCGACAGCAGGTACTTGACCTGTTCTCGCAGATAGACAATCACTTCCACGTCATACCCGTCGAACAACTTGCGCACATCCGCCGGGTTGCAGTTCTGGAATGCCTCCGAACTGATGACAAGGGGATTCTTCTGCTGCTGCACGACGGCATCCAGCCCCTTGCGAACACCGGCGATGATGTCATCCGCCTTGTGCCGCACACGTGACAATGCACCACGCGTGATCGGCGCCCCTATCTCGTGATGGCCGAAGCCTCGTATGCCATAGTCGGGATAACAGAAGCCGCATTCCTCCAGCAAGCTGCGGTTCTTGCGCAGAAATCGCTGAATGGCAGTCGTGCCGGTCTTGTGACGTCCGATATGCAGTATGACTCTTCTCATGGTGCTGGCAAGTAACTCTGATGATCAGAATGTTGTTCGGTCGGGCATGTATCCAGACAGGATTCCGGCATCCGGTCATGCCCGGTAGGACAGGGCTCCGCAGACATTGGCCAGTTTGCTCATCCAGCGCATGCCGGTCATGGTGCGGCTATCACTCCCTTCGGCCCCCATCTTCGCGATCAGCTGTTCCACCGAGATGAATTCGCCACTGTCCAGATCGACGTAATGCGGATAGGCCACCAGACACAGATACACCAGTTCGTCCACCGTTCGTTCACCCCTGCGTCGGGCGCAGGTGAGTGTGTCCGTGGTTATTCCCCAACCGGCATAGAACGGCATGCCGTAGGTAACGACCGGCACATCCCTCAGAATGGCTTCGAACCCGGATAGCGATGTCATGGTGTGCAACTCATCACATTCATGCAGGCAATCGAGAAAATGTCGAACGCTCTCGACACGATCGACACAACTGTTGAGAATGCTGTCATTGACCTCCCCCTTGCGGTTGCCGCTGACCACATCGGGGTGCGGCTTGTAGACAATGAAGGCATCGGGATTGGCCTTTCTCACCGCCGTCAGAAGTCCACCATTGGATCTGACGTCCTTCCCGCCACGCAGAATGGATTGATCTCCTTCGACCTGGCCAACGACCAGAATCCGCTTCTTGTCGGCAGTTCGCGCATTGCGCGGTACGGACTCACCCTCCTGCCGACCGACATTGTATTTGGTCAGATTGGCCGACAGAATCGATTGCCGAAGTACCCTTGCCCGGCGTAGCTCCTCGTCTGAACAGACATATTCGTTAAGCAGTCTCTCCAGTGTACTGGGCGAACCGGCATCGAAATACAGTCCCATTTCATCGATGACCAGCGACGCCGGTGGCACGAAATCGGAACCCAGGCCCCGTGAGCGGATGAAGCCATCCTCGACCCGGATGAAGGCCGAGGAGCCGGCCGATCCCGGCTGGTCGCAGCCTGCAGAAGACAGTTTCCTGCCGATACCATTGGCCGAGTCGGTAAAGCTCCAGCACAGGGGCATCTCACTGGGCGCGGCATCATTCCTGTTGGAAAAACGCAGTCGCCCATCGGGTGAGCGTAGAAACTGCGCCAGATAACGTTTTTTCCAGGGCGTGATGCCGACACAGACCCGGCTGCCGGCGTTCCTCTGAAAATAGTCCTGCTGCAGGCAGACGTGATCGAGACATTCACGCAGTGACCAGATCCTGCCGGTGACAGGACAGCAGTAACGGGCATGATGTACATGCGTGGCGTGAAACAGCTGGTCAAGCGTTCGCCGCGCCGTTCTGCGTTCAATCGGCTGCCAGTCTTCGGTCAGGCCCCAACCGGCGTAAAAGGGTTGTCCGGCGACCTTGACGGTGCATCCGCACAGCAGGGCTTCGTAGCCCAACTGTGACGTGCCTGCATATACCACTGTCGATCGCTTCAACCACGGGATGGGGTTGTCAGCATCGGCACTGAGCTCAATGCCCAGCTCCTTTGCCCGCGCCTGCAGATAGCCCTCACGACGCCCTGCAACCACGTCCGGATGCGTGCGTACGACGATCCGTGCTTCCGGATTTTCCTGTATGGCACGTTCCAGCATGGCTTCGAAGCCTGCGGCATCCAGCCCCCCGAACCTCACGGATGCATCGTCACAGGTCTGATCCAGCACCAGCACCAGCTCTCTGCCATCGCCGTGCAGACGCGCGCCATCAGGCTGCTTGCAGAAATTGTACTTGGTGATGTCCCTGTCGATCATCAGCTGCCGACAGCGGGCTGCATAGCGCAGATCGCCTGCGTTGCACTGCGGGTCGAACTGCTCGTCAGGCTGGTTCAGGTAGCGCTCCAGCGAGGATGGCACCGTACTGTCGTAATACACGCCGAGATCGTCCACCAACAACGAATAACAGACTCGGGAATGCGCATTGGCCGAACAGGACCGGATCCAGCCATCCTCGACATACAACACCGGTAGCTGGTGGTGAGCAGCATAACGCAGCGCTCGCTCGCTGTTCTGCTTGCGTCCCCAGACAACCACGCTCGATACGGGCAGATGTCGTCTGGCAGCCTGTACCGGGCTGACCACTTCGGTGACGCCCAGAAATCGACTGATGTTCCTGATTCTGCGAATGCCATTGGAGAAGGAAACGGCGAAACTGGATGTCTTGCAGTCACTTCCCTGCTCCTCACAGGTGATACTGTCTTCCAGTTCCAACGTGCTCACTAGCAATAGTTCCGATAAGCCGAGACTTCCGGAACAAGCAGCATTCAAGCCAGCCGCGCCGAAGGATTCTCACATTTCGATCATTACTGGCTTGCAAACTGCATGTAAACGCTCTCTCGGTCGGAATCCAGAGTTGTCTTGAACATATTGTTTCTGCATGGTTCGCGTCATGAACTCACCCCCTGGCGAGATGGGTCGACACGCTATCGTTGCTATCACCTGGCCGAATCTCTGCGGCAGAAGGGACATATTGCTGACATCGCTCCGCTGACCGATGTGCGCATTGAGCACCTGAACAGATACCGTACTGTCTGTGTACTCCGCCCTCGCCCGAGCAAGACGCTTGACCAGATTCTCAAACGTTGCCGAAGACTGGGCATTCGCACCGTAGCCGATGTGGATGACCTGGTGTTCATTCCACGCTACTCTGCCTTGTCACCCAGCGTCATCAATGATCAGGCGACCGAACTCAGTGTGCGCGCCCAGTTCAAGCGCAATCTGCAGGCCATGTTGTGTTTTGACGAGATAACGGTGGCTACCGAGCCGCTGGCCCACCACTGGCGCGAACAGACCGGCAGAAGCCGAGTCAGCGTCATCCCCAATGGTCTGTCCATGCGCTGGCTGGATACGCCGGTAAGTCGGCAGACTGATCCGGCAAACGAAGGTCGCACCATTACCTATCTGCCTGGTTCGAACAGCCACAACAGGGATTTTTCGGAAATTGTCGACGTACTGGCCGACTTCGTGAATCGTGACAAGAACATCAGACTGCTGATTGTCGGATCGCTGAACACGGATGAGAGAAAATTTCCGAAAGCTCGACTGTCACGCTCTCCCTGGATTGATTATTTCAAGCTTCCCCAGATCATTGCCAGCAGTTCCGTCACGCTGGCGCCGCTGGTCAAGTCACCGTTCACTCATGCGAAATCGCACATCAAGTTCATCGAGTCGGCAGCATTCGGGACACCAGCCATCTGTTCACCCAACCATGACATCTGCAGGCACGACATCGACGGACTGCACATTGCCAATACCGTCGATGACTGGCACGCCGCCCTGCAGCGGACGCTGGACCCCCCTCATGACAGCGCGGAGCTGAGTCGCATGAAAAGCTACGTTCGTCAGAATGCCACCGCCGGAAAATCAGCCGATACCCTGCTGGCGCACTGGAAAAAGGAAGGTTCACAGTCGCTGCAGAACGTTGCGGTGTAATCACAAGCCGTCGTTTGACGAATAATGGCCTGGATAATGAACCAGTCACAACCATGAATCTGCCATCGCTGCAATACATCGACATCAACAACGCGATAAGCTCGGTCATCGGCGTGAGCAGCTATCCCGACTACTCGGCGCTGTTGCGCAAGACGCCTTGCTCCCGAAGGCCTCAGCACATCGTTGTCGAGAGAACGCAACGTCGCCATGATCGTGCCCGTCCGGGCACGAACGACGATACCCGCAGACAGCCGTTACTGCTCGAGGCATGGCCCGTTTTTCCCAACTCCCTCTTGAGCACCGAGATTGCGGTGAATCTTCCGGGCCCGTTGCAAGAGCCTTTGCCGGCTCTTCTGCCTGCAGAGCTTGTCGGACAGACCGGTGGCGCGCTGGACTTCCCGGTGGACACCAGCCTTCACTACAGGCTTCAGGAACCTCTGCCCAGCTACCTGGGCGGTCTCATGTATCGCTCTGGCCGGCACGCCATCGCCATTCTGGATGACGAGGCCAACCTGCAGCGAACAGACACCACCATGATGCGCAGCCTGCACCTTGCGCTGAACCCCATGCTTTATGGCAAGCGTACGCCGCACGAAGTACTGATTCCACATTTTCTGGACAGCAAGAACGAACCCGGAGGCAGCCTGAAAAGTCGCAGACTGGACAAGGTTCTGGTAGAGCTGTACCAGCTCTCCCATCTGTGTCACCGTCTCAATGTCATTGGCAAGGCAGATCTGGTGCTCTGCGATTCCGCTGGCATTGCCGTGGATGCCTTGCGCGCCTCGGTTCCGGCTGCCTTCATCAGCGGTACCCCATCGGGATTCGAAGAAGTCCAGGCTTGCATAAGCAGATTCCTGGAGCATGGCGATTCCCGGCGCCTGCTCGAAGAGCAGCAGGACGCGTTGGCCGATCTGCTCGACAGCGCAACTTCCGACTATCACGTCATGAGCAATCAGTGCACCCTGCGTACACTGATACGGACACGGTTGTCAGAAGCTGGCAGGCAAAGCACCCGGGAAGCCACGGGGGGCTCAACTTGTCAGGATCGGCATGGCCAGGCAGGGCTACAGTCTTCGGTCAACGAACCGGATGGTTACGAAGACCTGATTCTGCGCACGCAGCAATCGTTGTGTTCCCGTGCCAACCGTTCCGTCAGACTGAAGTCCGGGCTGGAATCGAGTCGCAGAAAGTTCCAGAAGTTCAAGGAGTCCCCCACCCGTTTCATGGAAGACAGTCAGAGCGCCATCCTGAGATCCCTGGTTGCCGGGCGCACGGCACGGTGACTCCGGCAGTACTGGAGAACGGCGAACTCGAGACACGTTATCGACAGGGTCGTTGGGATTCTTCTCTGCTGGACTCGGCCTTGACGCAGGCAGAGAACAGTGGTCGATCCAGCGACTGGATAATCCATTTCGACATTTGCCAGGCACTCAGGGGACTTACCCTGAGAGACTGGCAGCATGTCGCCAACCACTACCTCGCAGCTGACAGAGCCTCCCCGAAGTTGTGGCTCAAGCTGCTGGATTCGATTCTCAGCCCGACGCTGTTTCCCGAGCTGAGCAACGAAGAGCGCCAACGGCGCCACGACGCTCTGATCTCACCCGTCTGGCAGGATCCGATTGCCTGCGCACGCGATGTTCTGCAATCCGGATACCTGGGGTCTCGCCTTTCTCATTACCCCTGCTTGCTGACACAAGGCGAGTCCATGCGCCTACCCGTGGTGGCAAAGGGGTTTCCAGTAGGCAAGAGACGACGCCAGGCCGCCAGGCAATTGCTCTCGCTGACACAACCTTTCGAAGTTCTGATCAGAGAGTGTCTATCGCGTGCTGCAGGCGGCAAGGACACCTCGTATCGACCCACGGTCGCGGTCGTCGGGAACTCTCCCAGCATACTGACTGCCGGCAGGGGAGACGAAATCGACTCTGCCGACCTCGTCATCAGGTTCAACAAGGTATCGATGGAGCCGAACAAGATCCGCCACACCGGCCGGCGTACCGATATCTGGGTCATGTCTCCGTCGACGCCGGTATCATGCTGTCCGGCGGATGCGAAAGGCATCATCGTCAGCGGTCTGGATTCACTGACGCGGCCGTCCTTCTTCTGGCCGACCCTGCCCGGCCCCGGCAAACCGTTGAGTCAATGTCCTGCATCACAATGGCACGAGCTGGTTGCCTGCTTCCGGGCTCCGCCCAGCGCGGGAACCCTGCTGCTGGCATCGCTCAAGGCAATGGATCTCGATGTCAGCTGTCACGGCTTTACCCGTTGCGTCACCGAGCATGCGGTCCACGGCAATCATCATGCTGACGACGATGCACGCTCTGTTCGGCACAACTGGGAAGCGGAGGCCTGCTGGCTAGGCAATCTTTTTCCCCAACGCGAAGCCTTCATTGTCTCGAGCGAGTAAGGGGTGATAGGCGGGGTCGCTGAAGTCTTCCAGTGCCCAGCGTTGCATCATGACGCGCCGTTCCGCATCCACGCGTCTTGTCTTGACGCGCGTATCGTCAGCACCACGACTCAGACCTTCGTGGTGATACAACTCGGCATGCGGCGTCCACAGATTCCTGTACCCCAGGCGACGCACCTTCATGCACAGATCGACATCATTCCAGGCAACGCCCAACTCGTCCTGATCCAGCCCCCCTGCCTGCTCGTAGACCGTTCGTCTGAGTGCCAGACAGGCGGCTGTGACCGCCGTCAGGTTCTGTGAGCAGATCAGTCGACGACAATAGCCTGCTGCTTGTCCGGGGCTGTATCGGTGGGCATGCCCGGCAACACCCGTGATGCCCACGATGACCCCGCCGTGCTGAATGCGGCCATTGCTGTAATACAACTTTGCACCAACACAGCCGATTTCCGGCCGCATGGCCTGTCGGACCATTTCATCCAGCCAGCCTGGCGAGATGACCTCGGTGTCGTTGTTCAGCAACACCACTATCGGAGACTCACCCTGCGCCACCGCATGATTGTTGATTGCCGAGTAATTGAATGCACCGGCAAAATGCAGTACGTCGACACGTGATTGCCGAGACAGCGCACGGTAGTAGTCCAGTGTTTTCGGCTCTTCGCTGTCATTGTCCACCAGCAGTATGCGGTAGTTCGGATAGCGGGTTTTTTCCAGCACCGAGTCGATACAGGTTTTCAGGATATCGACCTTGTCACGTGTGGGTATGATGATATCGACAGCCGGCGAGGCTACCGGCAAGGGCCAGAGAACCCGACTGATATCCGCGTGCACACCCGCTTCGACTCGGGCCTTGATACCGGCTCTCGCCAGGGCCAGCCTGATGCACTGCTGCCATTGGTCAGCATCTTCCAGGTCGTGCCCGTACTTGTCATTCGACAGCAGATAGCGACTTGCCAGAATCCGTGGAATCCGTGTTACCTGATGATCCCGCAAGGGTGGCACAGCCATGAGTCTGTCAAACCACTCGTGCTGCGGCAAGGCACCATCCTCCACCCGGTGCGCGTTTTCGCACACGCCAACCGAGGCTGCCAGCAGTATCAGGTCGTGAGTCTGCTGCCCTTCACCCGGCGGAAGGGCCAGGCGCTGTCTCCAGGCATCACAGACCATCCAGGGGAACCGGATATAGTTTCGGTTCAACAGCAGCTCGGGGTTCCAGGCCGGTTTCAACACCGGGTCTGACGCCGCCCCGTCAGCACTCACATGATCGTGATCGGCATATACCAGGATGCTGTCGTCATTCACGGCACTCAACATCTGGTGAAACAGCTCCCGCCGACAACGGTAGCCGTGTGGCAATGGCATGCGAAACACCCGTTTTCCCGCCAGTGAGGCGGTATCGACCGACTCCGGATCAGTGGTCGAATCCCATGCTATCTCCCAACCCAGTCGTCTCGCATGGGCCATGGCGGCAATTATCGACTCATCCGGGTTCTCATGCCCGCTTGCGGACGACAACAGTAGCAGCAACACGCCATCTCGCTCTGCGGTAATGGTAGCGGCTACACTGCCGTCAGTGTCTGCTTCGCCTTGTGGTGTGTAGGCTCGGGGGAATATCGCATCATGTACATGGCTCCGGTAATCCGCATAGAGCACTGACACGTCAGCCGTCTCTGCTGCATCGACACAACCGCGATGGCTGAGACGTTTGCGAATCCGGTTGATCGCAAAGCGGGAAGTCAAGCCACTCAGTACCACTCGCTCCAGCGTACAGCCAGGTTGATCCAGGCTGATGGTGCAACACTGCAGGGAGCGATCGAGCCTGATGATTCGTTTACAGACCGGCTTGGAAGTCAGCAGCAGATGCTCCTGCAAACCACCCTCGCCTTCCAGGGTCAGCACGCAGCCGATACTGCTGAGAGAGTGCTCGATTTCCAGCATGTACCAACCGGCTTCGAGTCGCAGTTGCTGCAAATCCCAGCTGGTTGCGGTCCCGGACGGCGTAGAGGCTTCTTCGACGGATGGGCAGTGGGCCGTTGCCGATGAGATGTTGCCTTGCGCTACCGGTTGACGAACCTCATGGTAGCGGCCGACCAACCGCATCAGCCAGCGAGCAATCGTTGCACTCACCGGTGCATGATCCAGCGAACCTAGCTGGCCAGCTTCAGTTGAACGAGATTGCTCTGTTCTTCGACCAGGGATACGAGGTAATTGCCATAACCGCTCTTGATCAGCGGCCGGCTCAGTGCCAGCAGGTCATGGTCATCGATCCAGCCCTGACGCCAGGAGACTTCTTCGGGGCAGGCAATCTTCACACCCTGGCGGCTCTCCAGTGTCTGGACGAACTGGCTGGCCTCCAGCAGAGAGCCGCAAGTACCGGTATCGAGCCAGGCAAAGCCGCGCGACAGGACCTCTACCATCAGATCTCCACGCTCGAGATACACCTTGTTGACATCGGTGATCTCCAGCTCGCCACGGGCAGAGGGCTTGATGGACTTGGCGATATCAACGACATCATTGTCATAGAAATACAGGCCTGTTACTGCATGACTGGATTTCGGCTGAGCAGGTTTTTCTTCGATATCCAGAGCCTTGCCACTCTTGTCGAACGCTACCACGCCGTAGCGTTCCGGGTCACTGACACGATAGGCAAACACGCTCGCTCCTCGCGTCTGGCTGGTGGCGTTGAGCAATGAGCTGCTCAGATCGTGCCCATAGAAGATATTGTCGCCAAGAATGAGAGCAACCGAGTCATCTCCGATGAAATCCTCGCCGATCAGGAATGACTGCGCCAGGCCATCCGGCTCTGGCTGCGTGGCATAGTCGAGTTCGATTCCCCACTGGCTACCATCACCGAGCAGGGATTCGAACAGGGGAATATCTCTTGGTGTGGAGATAAGCAATATCTCGCGAATACCCGCCAGCATCAATGTGCTGAGCGGGTAGTAGATCATGGGCTTGTCATACACCGGCATCAGCTGCTTCGATACAACCTGAGTCATCGGATGCAACCGGGTTCCAGAACCACCTGCCAGTATGATGCCCTTCATGATCTATTTTACTCCGGCTACCTTGTGCCCTGTGGCACCTGATTTCAGAAGCCCATCGAAATAGGCGATTGTCTTTTCCAGGCCCTGCTCCAGCTTCACCTGCGGCTCCCAGCCAAGCTCATTGCGTGCCTTGGTGATGTCCGGACGACGCTGAGTGGGATCGTCACTGGGCAGTTCCTTGAACACCAGTTCCGAGCTGGAGCCGGTCATCTCGATGACCTTCTCCGCCAGCTGACGAATGGTGAACTCGTCCGGATTGCCGATATTGACCGGCCCGGTGAAATCGTCGCCGGTGCCCATGATGCGCACGAAGGCGTCGATCAGATCCAGGCAGTAGCAGAACGAGCGAGTCTGATCGCCTTCACCGTAGATGGTGATCGGCTCACCGGTCAGAGCCTGCATGATGAAGTTGGACACGACGCGGCCATCGTTGGGATGCATGCGTGGGCCATAGGTATTGAAGATACGACCCACCTTGATACGCAGATCGTGCTGACGGTGGTAATCGAAGAACAGGGTTTCCGCACAACGCTTGCCCTCGTCATAGCAGGACCGGAAACCGATCGGATTCACATGTCCCCAGTAGCTCTCGTGCTGCGGATGAATCTTGGGGTCACCGTAGACTTCACTGGTTGAGGCCTGGAAGATCTTCGCCCCCGTTCGCTTGGCAAGACCCAGCATGTTGATGGCACCGTGAACGCTGGTCTTGGTGGTCTGCACCGGGTCATGCTGGTAGTGAATGGGCGACGCGGGACAAGCCAGGTTGTAGATTTCGTCAATCTCCAGATAAATCGGGAAGGTTACGTCATGACGCAACAACTCGAAGCTGGGGTTGTCCATCAAGGGCAATATGTTCAGCTTGGATCCGGTGAAGTAGTTGTCCATACAGATCACTTCATTGCCTTCATTCAGAAGACGTTCACACAGATGTGATCCCAGGAATCCTGCCCCACCAGTAACCAGAATTCTCTTCCGGACCAAACTGCCGGGCGTTGAAGTAGCGTCGTTCATCGGATAAATGATTTTCCTGAATGCATGAATGTGTAATGGAAACAGCCTGAAGAAACAGAGTCTGCAAGGTCGGCCGCCATTATAAGAGCTAAAGCCTGCGATATGGCTTTTGCGCAATTACACCTCATCCGTATTCGAGCAATTAGCGAGCCAGTGATCAGTCCCCGCACAGAGCCTGATAACTCCCCCAGGTGCCATTTATCTGTCACAGCAGCAAGGCAATGACCGCTATGCCGATGAGCAGACCTGTCAGAACGTCTCGCACCAGCCTCTTGCCGGACCAGGACGGTGCCTCCACTTTCCTGCGCGGTATCTGTGGGAGTACGGATGCTGGCTGTCGCAGCAGATTTCCAGCAATATCAGATAGTTGATCGGTCTTGATACCACACGCCAGGGCATAGGCCAGAAAGGTATTGACCGCCTTTGCGCCGCCGTCTCCCGGGTTTTGCTGAACCATTTGTGTCAAGGTGGACAAGGCCTTGGCATCCAGGCCCTCCTCTCGTGCTACCGATCTGGCATGGTTCAGATCCAGCTCAAGGTTAACAATCGTGGAAATGTGATTTTCCAGTGCCTGTCGGGACAAACCACCTTGTCCGAACGCGCTCTCAGCCTGTTCCATTGCGCTGTCAATGGCCACAGCCTGCTTGTCGGGCTTTTTCTGAACACCGAATTCGACGATCATTCGAGTTGTTCGCAGCGGCACACCGTGAGCCCGCAGCATCTCTCGAATGTCATCCATCTCGTTGATCAGGTCACTGAATTCCTCGACCGCACGCTTGACCGGATTGTCGGCCGTGGAACGAGGTCGTCGCGCCTCCTCGCCCGCCTGCTCGACATCGGCATCATCACCGTACTCGGCATCATTGGCCGGCAGTTGTTTTTTCTCGACAGCAGCTTGAGGCACGCGCTTACCCATCCCGATCGCTTGTCAATGACCAGCAGCAAACATGCCACTGACCGAAGGTGCCAGTCATGGCGTTGAAGCAGGAGGCCTTCCACGACGGACAGTTGCTCACGCGTCTATCGAACCAGCGTCAGACGACGTGCAGCAGCACTGCCCACCCGCTGCTCCAACCGTTGCAGACTGGCCGCAAATCGCCCGGAGGCGTAGCTGTACAACTGCAGATCCAGCCGATTCCTGACGCAAAGTTCGTCGAACAGATCGTTGCCGATCTCGCGTCTCAGCAGCTCTATTCTCTGCTCGATGGAAGTGCTGCTGGCGTCGGTGACATTTTCCCGATGCTCTTTCACGATCAGTTCCGGAAACCGCTTGCGGGTGCACTCGGCCATCAGTTGCAGAGATTCCGTGAATCGATCAACCAGGCCGACAAAGGGCAAGGAATCAATGAATCCACAGGCAGCCGGCAGCAGGTCGTGGTTGTATCGATGCAGACGCTGCCTGACATCATCGTAGGCAAGATTGCTCAGTCTGGACACCTGGAAGTTGGCAATCACGCTGGTATTCTTCTGCTTGAATTTCTCCTCGATGTAGTCGGTCAATGAACCCTTGGGTTCACTCAGACCTTGTTGCTTCTGCCATTCGAACAACCAGGCTGACCGTAC
This sequence comes from uncultured Granulosicoccus sp., assembly GCA_947495035.1. Taxonomy (GTDB): domain Bacteria; phylum Pseudomonadota; class Gammaproteobacteria; order Granulosicoccales; family Granulosicoccaceae; genus Granulosicoccus. The sequence goes on along the minus strand of CANLXI010000001.1, from coordinate 341,604 downwards.
TCTCGACAAGGGTTCACGCAGGAATACCACAGGAGTGACGTGAAAGCTGCCCTGCGGCACCGGCGGAACCAACTGATGTGATGAAACGGCTCTGATCCTCGGGTTCGCTTCCAGCCACTGTTGCAGTTCCTGGCCCGATATCTTGGCACCCGACTCCGGCTTGTCCCATGAGGCCCAGGTGTCCCCCAGGGACAGCTGCAGCAGTCTCTCGACAGATGTCCCGGCATTCTTGAAAAGATGGTAATGCACGATCACCGATCTTCTTCTGGCAGTCTGGCTCATCGTTTTTCTACCTGTTGTCCTGCGACGGTGGTATCCAGTTTCAGATTGTCGAACACGCCTTGCATCGCCGCCACACCTGACGCCCGGGAATAGCACCTGTCCCTGAGTTCCACTGCATTGGCACGAATGTCTTCCCACAGAGCCTGATCATCCAGCAGACGCTCGATATGACTGACCCACTGTTCCGGGGAATGCGCAATCAGGGTACTGCGACCATCGACCAGACCCGTAGCCTCCGCTGCCACCGGTGACAACACTGTCGGCACTCCGTAGGCGAGGCTGTCCAGAACCTTGCCCTTGATGCCCGCACCTGCCTGCAGCGGGGCGACAAATGCAAGTGTCTCTGTAAACACATCGTCCAGCGACTTCGCATAGCCTTCCAGTACCACCCCCTCCTGCCTGTCCCAACCACTGTCCTCTGGCATGTGGCTGCCCCAGACATGGAATCTCAGGGTAGGCCTTCTCGCCATCAGCAATGGCATGACATGCTCGACAAACCAGGTCACGGCCTCCCTGTTAGGAGGGTGACCGAAGCCTCCCAGAAACGTGATTCCACTGCGCTTGCCCACGGGCTTGCCGGACGACTCGGCTTGCAATACCCAGGGACAGCGGAACAGCTTGTGCCTGTCGAGTATGTGAGAGGCGATGATCTCGATCTCGACATCACTGTACGAGAGCACCGCGTCGGCCGACTTCATGACAGCCAGCTCTCGTCGACGCGTTTCCTCAGCCGCGGAAAGGTCCTCCTGACCGCTGACCCAGGCCGTTCGCATTTCCCGCAGAAAGTGCAGATCGGCATTGTTGAAGATGATGCGCGCCTCACTGTACTGCCGAACCAGAGGGATGATCTTTTCCGCAACGACATAGCGCGTTACATAGACCGCATCGAATTCGGCTGCCCGGCGTTCCATGAACTTCTGGATGGATCGGTGAAACGGCGCATGCACACACTCGACTCCCAACTGTTGCAGGTAATTCACATGCACCCCGAGGTGCAGAAGGTTGTGCGGCAGGAAGGTAACCTTGCAGCCCAGCGCCAGCAGGAGCTTGAGCTCCTGAATCGCCGCGTAACTGCCCGCATCCTGCCCGAGACGTGGAAAGCCGTTGTCCACCATCAGCACGCGCAGCCCACGATTCCTGTCCTTGTGCCGGCCCAGATTGACACCTTCGGTACCCCGCCCCGCAAACTGCGCTTTCCAGGTCGCCTTGAAATGCTCGGCATTGACAAGCTGATGCTGCTTTACGCCACTGGCGGTATCAGTACCATGACTGCGCCCTTCATAGTGCACGACCGTGGCTTGCGGACAATACAGGGTCCGATAACCAGCTGCCCTGAGCTTGAATGACAGGTCGGTATCTTCATAGTAGGCGGGCGCGTACTGTTCACTGAACCCGCCCACGGCATTCCAGGCATCACGCGACACCATCAATGCAGCACCGGTCAGGTAATCCACCTCACGCACATAATTGAATTCGGGATCATCACTCTGCCTGCCATGGCCGACGTTCCAGGGGGTACCGCTGTCCCACACGATGCCACCGGCATCCTGCAAACTGCCATCGGGATAGATCAGCTTCGCACCGACCGCACCTACCCCGCTGAAGCGCTCGAAGACCTCGAGCATTCGGTCGATCCAGCCTGCCTCGACTTCGGTATCGTTGTTGAGAAACACGATATGGTTGCCCCGAGCCATGGATGCTGCCTTGTTGCAGCTGTGGAGGAAACCCAGGTTCTGTTCATTGCGGATGACACGCAGGTTGAGCACGCGGGATTCCATGGCGCTGGTTGCATCGGTAGACGCATCATCCACCACGATGATTTCCACATTGGCCCTGTCACCGGATAGCACCAGAGATGTCAGGCACTGGTATGTCAGCTGAAACTGATTGTGGGCGGGAATGATGATGCTGACGCTGGTCTCGCGGTTCTCCGGGTCGAACTCCGGCAAGCTCAACAATGGCCAGTGCTCCAGACTGGCCAGCGTGGTGATGCTGCAGGAATCCAGCCTCGCCAGTTTTGCCTGCGCACCAGCGGGCAAGCGCGGTTCGGCCCGTGCCTGATAGTGTTTGCGGATTCGCCGGATCGGTTTGAGTACCGGGGACACCACCGCATCGAGCCGGCGTCGATTGCGACTCCTGCGCCGAGGCGCGAGGCCATGCAGACTCCTCGAATCCAGCTCTTCGGCTTGCACAGCCAGGGGGTCACGGCAATGCAGTGTGAACGGCACGGCCGCGATCACCGAGCCGGATGTCGTATCGAACAATTCCAGCTCTATACGTTGACCACTGTAGAAGGGAATCCGAACCTCGATGCTGAACCCATGGCAGCCTTGTCCGAAACCTGCTCGCTGCAGATCCGTGCGCAGCCGATCCGCCACCCCTGAGCCGATGCAGGTACGACCCGCACGCACGCCGACCTGGACCGCCTGGTCCGGTCGGGCACTGTCAAAGGCCCAGCCGTGAACCCTGTTGCCTTCGACCCTTTCGATGAGACCTGTAATCGGTGCCTCCGGCAGCGAGTCGGACGGGGATGTTGCAGCCACCATGTCAGGGATATCAGGCAGTCTTCAGTTGGGCGTTGTCTCCGAATGTCTCGCGCTCGTAATATCCTTCATCGAACCAGTAGGAAAATTTCGTGGCGATGGCCTGCTCGGAGCGCTCGCACATGTATTCGCTGTAATGGGCACGTTTCGACGCATTAAGATGCCCGAGCACCGGCATGTCGAAACCGAATTTCTCCGAGTACCGGTTCAAGTCATCATTCATCTGCTCGAAACGGATTATCTGCAGATTGTCCGGCTGCTTGCCATCGATGGTCATCCAGTTCTTCGGCGAGCTCACACCTACCTTTTCGCAGAAATTGACGAAATCGTTTTCGTGTGCGATGACGAAATTGGGTCGCTCCTTGTTCGCCTTGTAAGTCTGCCTCATGAAGTGGTAGTTGGACACCATCAGGTCATAGGGGTTGCGAATGCAGCAGAAGATCCCCTTCATGGTACGGATATCGCCGCCCTGTTCCGCCACGATTTCATCGGACTGTGCCAGATTCTCATGACCTCGACCTACCACGATACCGGTCTTCTCCAGTTCGCAATCAGCCAGCTCATTGACCTGCCCTCTGGATATATAGCCCGATATGGGGCGGGGCCAGGCCTGCACGAAAAAGCGCGTCAGGGTCTTACCGGCAGTTTTCGGGTAGTGCACAAACAGATAATCATCACACCACAGCATTTTCTTTTCTCCAGCATTGGATCGGCAGGCGTCCGACCCGGGATCTTCCGATCAGGGTTTATCGATGGATTGGCAGACAGGCTGACCACAATGGTCGAAACCGGTCTGCCGGCAACGCGTTTTCATGGACGGACAGTTCAGGCAGACTTGCGTAACTTGCGGTGCAAGGATTGATCCATGATGTCGAGAATTTCACCCACCCTGCTCTCCCAGGCAATGGTATCCATGGTGGACTGCCACTGCGCGGAACGGGTATCGACAGGATTCTCCAGAGACTCCCTGATTGCCAGAACGAACTCGGCTGCAGTGGTGGCTGTCTTCAAGGCGCTACCCAGGCTTTCCAGATTCGCAACCTCAGACGAGACAATCGGCAGACCTGCCGCAAAGTAGTTGTAGACTTTCAGTGGGTTCATGCGCTCGGTCAACTGATTGTTCAGATGAGGGACGATGCCCACATCCAGAGACTTCAGATGAAAGGCCAGCTCGTCATAGCGCACGACACCCGGTACGTGCACATTGTCATGCTTTGCCAGACTGTCGGCATTGGGGTTGTCGCTGGATGGTCCGAAGAACACGAAAGAGACATCCGGCATCGCGGCCACGACTTCATGCAACAAGGTCCAGTCGATCCGGTCTCTCAGATTGCCGACATAGCCGACTACCGGACCCTTGATATCCTTGAGCGAATCAGGCACTGGCGCATCCGGAAAGCGGTCGAACCTCTCTGCCCCGTTTGCCACGACATGAATCCTGTCGCTGGCGTGCTCCTGCATGGCTTCCGCCAGCGAATCACAATTGGCAAACACGAGATCAGCACTGCCGAGCGTGTCATGATAGCTTTTCTCCAGCTGACGCTTGAATGTCGGCGTGCCATCCCAGGCACGCTGATCGTCGATCAGATCCGCAATGACCCCACCGAAACCGACCTTTTCGATCAGCTCCGGTGCATCCCATATGACCGGACAGAACCAGGCGACCGTATTGCGTGCCCGCATTCCATGCTCTTCCAGCTGCTCATTCACGAAACGCACGTAGGAACCCTTGGAATGGACTTCCTGCCCCAGCAGTCGTGCAGGTCTCGGCTGTCTGGAAAAGACATGTGTTCGGTGGCGTACGATGCTGGTGTCGTAGATCCCCATCTGCCGATCGATGAGATTGGTCATGATCAGTTGTTGTTGTCCGTTCTTCACCAGTTTCGGATTCTCGAACTGATCGTTCATCGACGGAGTCGACACCGGGGCATCGAAGTGCACCATCTTCCTGATGCGACCCGATCGCGCGAACTCCTTGGCGATCATGTCGGAACGTCTGCCGTAGATGTTGCTGTCATTCTGTTTCCAGAAGAAGGCAATGTCATAACTGCTTGATCGTGAGCGAATGAGGGACGGAAAGCGACTCGTCTTTCCAGCCGCTCCAGACGCCACATCAGTTGACGCGAGTTCGCCTCGACGCTCTCTTGCAGATCTGAACACCTCGCCACGCAGCCCACGATAGTGATTGCGGAAGATGTCCACCAGTTCGGCAAGCGCCGCCGGCATGCCGCGCTCGTCATCAACGGATTTCCTGGCGGAGAACAGGGAAACAACCGACTCCGGTTCGGATGCTGCCGTCCGGCGCTCACAGGTGTCTCGAGCTTCACTGATGGCCTGGTCCAGGCGCGTTCGATTCACAGCCAGACCCAGCTCACTCAAAAAGCTGCGGCGTTCCTGATTCACGATGTCCGGCGATGTTCTCCCCCCTTCCTTGACCCATGCGGCCTTGATGCCGGCGATGGTATTGCGCAGGCCTTCGTTATCCGTCTCGCGGATGGCACCACTTGCAATCAGGTCTTCCAGCGGTGGTGTCCGGGTCGCAATCACGGGAACACCCAGAGACAGAGCGTCCGAGACCTTCGCCGGAATCTGGTACTGGCTGATCGCATGATCGACGTCCTGAATCAATGGAACGAGATCGGCACCTGCCAACAGCTCGGGCAGTTCATCGAACGAGCAGTTCGGGTGCAACACGACTCTCGCCCGGGAGTAGCTCGCCAGTCTTTCCTTCAACGAGGCATCCGTGATGCTACCCACGATATGAAAGACCATATCCGGATCATCCAGCTCATCCAGTGCGCGGGTCACTTCCAGCACGCCCTTGTGCGGACGCGGCGTTCCGATGAACAGCAGCGCAAAATCGGTCTCGGCAATGCCGAGCTTCTGTCGTGCCGCAGCCCTCTTCTCCGACGAGTTCCTGAATTGCAATTCATCCCGCGCATGGCGGATCATGTGACCACCAAAGCGGGAGCGCAAGGCGACATTGGATACAGTGATGGCATCTGCAGCGGGAATCAGAGTCTGCGCATAGCGGGTGCCAAGCTCTTCGAAGGGAAGATGCAATGCGGCGTGCAGATCGGATTTCAGATCATCCACACTTGCATATTCCTCATTCCTGAAGAACGACAGCTCGAAGTCATCGACATCCAGAACCAGAGGACAGTCACAGGCCTCCTTGATCAGGGCTCCCAGATACAGAGACGGCAGACGCGGCTTGCAGACATAGACAATGTCATAGTGTTGTCCGGCCGCCAGGGCTTCCGCCTTCGGCACGAACTCGGATATGTCGGCACAATGGAAACTGCGAATGCGCATGTCGGCGTTCGCCAGAGGTCCCCAGAGGGAGGTCCCGTAGCGTGGCCACATGGGACCGATGAGGTCGACATTCCAGTCCTTCTTGAGCAACTGGTAAAGCACATAGGCTCGACCGGCCGGATTGTGGGCCAGATCCCAGGACACCACTGCCGCGCGCCCACGCTTCTTTGCCTTGGGCTCTTCCTGCACTGACATCAAGGCGGCCTTGCGAGCATCCTCCATGCCGGCCTTGTATCGTCTGGCTTCCGATACACTGTATGCCGCAACCTCTTCTGAAAGATTGATCAGATTGCGTGTCAGCCTGGTTATCTTGACATCATTCGGATGCATTGACTTTCGATCCTTGTTTTCTGTATAGGGTTTGCATGCGTTGCAACGCAGCGACAGCGGCCAGTGACTGACGGCTTGCCCTCGAGCACCGGCAGACGGTGACTGTCGAGATCAGACGGGTGACGCCTCTTCGGAGATCATGACAAAGCCCAGCTGTCGTGGATCCGTGGTCTGATCGATAAGTTCGGGCTCACAATGCAGGTTCAGACTGACCTTGCCCTTGCTACCATTCTGAACCAGTGGAATACGCGTCTTCTGATCTCGCGCTACCCACACCTCCAGGCTGTTGCCGGTAACCTGATTCGAAATGGTCAACATCTTGCCGTCAGAGTCGCTGCGTGCCGGCAGATAGGCATCCAGATACATGGCCCCCACATTGTCCAGGGTTATCGTGGCATCGGAACTCACCCAGCCATCTCTGTACGGCTTGGTGTTCCAGTCGACATTGAGCAGCGTATTCTCATCAAGTACGACGTCAACAGTGGCAATGATCTGATGATCGGGACTGCTCAACTGAACCGACAAGCGGCGATCATCCGCCTGAGTCACCCTGGCCGTACCTGCCTGATGAGGCTGCTCTATCAGCTCATGCTGGTTGACCATGTTCAGTGCAAGTCCACTCAGAGCAAGGCCAACCTCGTTCATGTCCTCAAGGCGATACCAGGCTTGCTGGTGCTCGACGAACCAGGCCTCTTTCTGCAACAGGAATAGCAATCTCATCGGAAGCTACCTGCCAGGTCAATGCCACCATGTAGACTCTCTGAATACCTGCTGGAAATCATGGTACTGTCCCGTGTTTGCCAAGGAAACCGAAGTCACCGGCTTGCGCTCTGGTCCTGTCGAGCCACCGGGATTCATTGATGTGTTTCTGCATGGAGCGTGCCACCGGATCGGCCTTGCGCTCCTCGCTGGCATGCCTTGTGTAGGTAAATCAGCAACAAGGTTCATCACTGGCCAGGGAGCCATGACAGCTATCCGTATCGACCCCGAAGGTACCTGCGACCGCGCAACAAGAGAGCTTCAGAAATGTCTGGTGGATGAAGGCAACAGGCTGGCCAGACTGCAACACCATGAATCGGCACTGGCCACCCTTTTCCGCGCCTACTCACTCCAGCCCGGAGCCAGTCCTGTACTGCATGCCATCGCACCAGTCTATGAGGCCATGGGAGATACCGACGCGGCGACAGCCTGCCGCCGCGGTGTCGTACCGGAATCAGCCGAAATACGTTACTTCGATGCGGACAGCAACAAGTCACGTTTCGTCAGTGCACGCAGGGCGTCAAATTGCCAGCACCTGACCACTCACCGTAGCGAACACATCAAATTGCAGGCCCCGGCATCCAATGCCGATCCGCGCAGTCGTCCGGAATTCAGGGTGACGCAGACCGAGTCTCGAGGCAGCTTCGTCAGCGTCATGGACAACGGCGCATTCTGGTTCGATGGGTTCAATACAGCCGTTGTGGACAGCAGACAGAAACTGCTGCAAGAGCATGTGAAGGGCAATGCGCACCTGATCGCGGCCATTGCAAGACAGCGCCCTGAGCGATCTATTCAGGGTACCGTCTGTTTTCTGGATGCCAGAAGCTCCTCCATCTACTATCACTGGATGATGGACGTGTTGCCGAAGCTGGCCGTGCTGGCAAAAGCGGGCATTGCTCTGGACAGCATCGACTACTTTGTCGTTTGTTGTCACTCTGACTTCCAGCGCAATACCTTGCAGCACCTGGGCATCCCCGAGGACAAGTTGCTGGCTCCCTGGAGCGATGGCCTCACCCGTAGTCGAAAGCTGCTGGTTCCCTTTCTCAAGCACGACCGCGGAGATCACTTCTACAATGGTCTCGGACTGGGCATGGCGCAGTGGGTACCACAGTGGCTGAAATCGGCATTCATCAATGCCGCAGCGCCTGGCAACAGGCTCAAGCTGTACATTTCTCGCGCGGCCCGAGGTATACGATCCCCCCTGCAGGAAGAGAGACTGATCAGCGAACTGCAACAGCGAGGAATTCGCAGCATCACACTGGAGTCCATGTCGGTTCCGGAACAGGCACGGCTACTGTCCGCCGCCAACCTGGTTGTCGCCCCTCACGGTGCGGGACTGAGCAACATCGCATTCTGCCAGAGAGGCACGACCGTGGTGGAACTCTTCGACAACTACGTCGTGCCCTGCTACTGGGCTCTCGCTGAGCTGGCTGAACTCGACTATCATGCCTACTTTGCCGACAAGTCGACTGACCAGCAGGCCAACAGGAAAGATCAGTTGCGCAAAGTGGCCAGTCTTGCCGATCGCCGTAACCAGAGCCCTGATCTGGATATCGACGACTTGCTGGTTTATCTCGATGGATTGATGCAGACACACTCGGTTGCCTCCTGATGCGAGGCAAGCCTGCATTACTGCTGGCCCTGAACCAGCTGAAGACAGCAGCCGAAGAGCAGCAACGCCTGGGTGACAGCGCCTTTGACGGCTGTCGCAAGGCACCTGCCGATGTGCACTATGCTCACGCCCTGTACCGTGAGATCGGTGAAATCGCCCTGCGCCAGCAGTTATGGGAGACCGCCGAGGAGTTTGCCATCAGGACGCTGAAGAAGATGCCCAGCAGCGGCGCAGCCTTGAAGATTCTGGGAAAATCCCTGCATGGCAGAAACCGACTTGACGAGGCTGCCCTGTGTCACCGGTACAGGCTGCCGAGTTCCGTCAGAGATCAGTACTTCAGTGACAAGTCCCTGTCGACACTGCACAGCACGCAATCGAAGAACCTGAACTGCCTGATGGCGCATGAAGCGGAATCACGACCAGTCTCCCCGCCGACCAGTCTGCATGAGACAAGCATTCATGAACTGTCACAGACACAACTGAACTCTTCTGCGGCGTATACCTTTCAACTGCCGGATGCAAGGCTGTGGTTCGACGGATTCAATACGGCGGTCTGGGACAAGCAGGGCTACTTGATTGCCGATGCCTCCAGAGGACTCCCCGATGTGGTTCACTGCGCATTGGACAGCCGCCCTGCCCAGTGCTTGTCCGGAAGAACCTGTGTGCTGGGCAATCGGAACTCGGGCAACTACTACCACTGGATGAATGACATCCTGCCACGTCTGCATGTGCTCCAGCAAAGTGGCATTGCTCTGGAGAGCATCGATCATTTTCTGATCAATCCCCTGCAGCACGAATTCCAGAAGGAGACTCTCGGGCAGTTCGGCATCGATGACAGCCGACTGCATTTCAGCAAGCTTGACACTTTCCTGCATTGCGATGAGCTCTTCCTGCCGGTTTTCGGCAGCAATACGCTGGGCAAGGCTCAGGCCCCGTGGACTCCTGCTTTCCTCAAATCGGCATTTCTCGACAAGGTAGCCAATACTCATGACGATCGTCTCCATATCAGCAGAAAGACCGCCACAGGTCGCTCGATCGAGAATGAAGAGTCATTAGTGGCTTTCCTGCAGACAAGAGGCTTTCGCAGCGTCAACCTGGAGGGTCTTGCCGTCAGGCAGCAAGCACGGCTGTTCAACGCAGCCGCTGTCGTGATCGGTGCTCACGGGGCGGGTTTCACCAACTGTGTCTTCTGCGAACCCGGTACCACGATCATCGAGCTGTATCGTGATCACATTGCGCCCTGCTATTGGCTTACCAGCGAATTGACAGCCTTGCGACACGCCGTGCATTACTGCGGTGCCGATGCCGAACTGCCTTCATCTGGTGGCAGTGAACGCTATCATGCCAGTGCAGACAGGCGGCGCCTGTCCGACTTCACCGTGGAACTGGACAGTCTGAGAAAACTGCTCGACCTTCTGCATATCGACTGATCGTGCGCTACGATCAGTCCTGAAGCCGCCAGCCAGCGAGATCTGCTCCAAGGGTCACATCGGCACCGAGCAGATCCGCAGCGGCAAGAACCGGTCAATCGCGAAAGATGTCCAGGCCCTTCTGTCGGGCCACCAGCCAGTGCTTGTCATCACTCTTGTAATCCAGACTGCGCGCCAGCTCGAAGTATCGGGCAAATTCCTCTTCATCAACGTAGTGAATGCCGTCGAACAGGTCCTGGTAACGCTCATCGGCGTGCACGGTCTGAAGGACATGAGGACCGGTCACCTGCCAGACATTGTTGGAGGTGCGATTCGAGACGTTATACAGGGCTTCTTCGAGAAATTTCTCGGCCAGTGGGTTTCTGGCATCCCGGAAATACATCATGCTGTTGGTCAGGCCTCTCTCCCGCCGATAGAGGCAACCTTTCCAATCGGCCTGCACCATGGGTTCGAGACTGGATACAGCCGGAAAATCGGCATCGATGTAGATACCACCACACCGTGCAAGAAAGCAGTAGCGGAACAGATCGGCACGCATGGCCGGAATCACGCAGCTTCTGTACAGTTTGAGAATCTCGCTGCCATACTCCACCCGGATGAATTCGGCAGCACCGACGTCATCAAAGAGCTGATAATTCAGAGCTGCGTTCACCTGGGCAACGCCCCGGGTCAGCTCTGCTACAGCCTCGGGGATGTCCTTGTCCCAGAATTGAAACAGCGAGATGGCGTACTCTGACTCCTTGCCTTCACTGTAAACCGCAGACGTGCCATTCATGTGCGTTTGTTTCCTGACCTATAGTTGTACTGCAACCGAAGCTGCAATGGCAATCTTGTAGAGAATGTCAACGATGGTTGACGCGAGTTGCAGGTTCTTCACCGGCACCTTGGGCAGCACGATGATCTCGTCGCCTGCCAGAATGACCGGGTTCTTGCCACTACTCACTTCCCCATTGGCGTGCAACACGACCAGACGATTCGTCAGTGCCTGTTGACTGAAACCACCGGATCGGTTGATGTAGTCCAGCGCCCGCAGTCCCTTTTCGAACAGTATGGCCTGCGAAACGAGCACTTCGCCACTGAGCAATACCGAATCCGACACACCGGGAATGGTAATGGTGTCCCCGGACTGTAGCAGGATGTTCGCAATTTTCCCCTTTCGGGCAACGACCATGCGACCACTGGGTTCAGCCTGTCGCGCGTTCATCACGAACTGGCTGATCAATTGCGCCTCCTGGGCTCGTATTGCAGATTCCTCATCGGTTTGCGACGAGGCAGTCAGGTATCTGGCCTCCAGACGTTTCAGGCTTTCCTGCAGCGCTTCCTTCTGTCTCATGGCAACGCTCTGACGCTTCAACGAGATGGCCTTCAAGTCGGTCAACTGTGGATCCACCTCGATGAAGTCAAGCAACTCCTGCAGATGCGTGTTGCGAGGAACGGCGAATCGGGAAGGCCCCATATGCGAACCTTCGACATCCACGACGATGACGCTATCATGCTGGTCTGCCCGAAAACTGATGAGATCCCCGTCCGATACGGTGACGTTCTTGAACTCGGCAATCGGCATATAGGCAGAGTACGGCTTGTTATTGCGTATTCCCGAAATACCGGCATAGCTGACGCCGGGCAGCAAGCGAGCCATGTTCATGACTTCCTGACCGCTGGCCTGTTTACCGACCATCTCGAACAGGGCGGTATCCACGACATCGCCGGACACCGACACGGCATCTCCCCGCTCCTTGATCAGAATCGTATCGCCATCCTGAAACTGTACATTTGCCAGCTTGCCATCACGGATGAAGCGATACAGATCGACTTTCTCGATCACCCGGCCGGCGCGCAACAGTTCGATCTTTCTATAGCTCCCCTTGTCGGGATCGATTCCCCCTGCCTTGTCGATGTAGTACAGAATCGAATTGGACGGTATGCCGGCATAGCGTCCGGGCGCGATGACATTACCGGTGACAAATACGGCGACTGGCTGAGAACTGTCCAGACTGGTGTAGACCTTGACGTTGTCGATGAACACCGTGCCCACCGCCTGCGAGACGCGCGCGTTCAGATCCTTGTTCTTGACTCCACCAACCATGATGGGTCCGACCGATGGCAGGAAGATGTTGCCACGAGGATCCACCTCCAGACTTTCATTGAACTCGATGGCTCCCCAGATCCTGACACTGACCCGGTCACCGGGCTGAATCACATAACCGGGGTTGAGACCGTCTTCCCGACTATCGCTGAATCCGCCGGTAAACAGATTGCTACCGAACGGTGCCGGAAGATCATGACTCAGCAAGGCATTCTGATGTTGCTGTTCGTTGAGCAGTCCGACTGCCGACAGGTCCGCCTGCTCCACCTGAGTGCCGGCGGCATCCAGTGACTGCGCCTGCGAGTTGGACACCTGCAGCATCGACAGCAACAGGAAAAGTGCAGAGAGTTTATGGAGTCTGTTCACGTATACGCCTTGGGCATCGATTGGTTTCGTTCAGGGTGCTGCGATCGCCCCTGAATCCTCAATGTGTTCTGTTTCGCAATATGCATGCCGGTAAACGACAACACCGGATACGAGCCGTGGCTCACAAGGCCCTGGCAAGTCATGCAGAGACCAGGATCTATCGACCGATATGGTCCTTCAGGGCCGACCACAACAATCCACCGAGCAGATAGGCGAGAAACGAGAAGATCATGACCGTCAGAATGCGATTGAGACGATGCGGCTCCACCGCCTCATCGGGCAGGCTCGGTTGGATGAAAGTCACCAGATACTGCTTCTTGCGCTGAGCCTCGATCCTTGCCAGCTCCAGGGAACTCAGGGCGGATGCGTATTGCTGCCGGGCCAGTTCCTGATCGAGAATCAGCGGTTGATAGGTTTCGATCAGGCCACCCATTTCGAAATCACTCTCGCCTGCCAGGCGCCCTTTCTCCAGCGCCATCTGTCGGGACAGTGCACGGATCTTGTTCTTCAGGCTGATGACATCCGGTGAGTCATCGCGCATATAGGCCGACTTCTCGCTGAGCAGGGTCCGGGCCTCGATCAGACGAGTTTCCAGACCGGACACGATACCCAGCAAGGCACTGGATTCGGCGGCCGGATTGAGTGATGAACTGTTGCGCCGAAAAGCGGCGACTGATGCGCTGGCCTGCTTGACCTTCTCTTCTGCCAGGGCCACTTCATCGCGTGCGGTCTTGAGCGCATCCTCCTCAATGCGACTGGACATGTCATTGACCAACTGCTCACTCAGACCGATGACCAGCTCGGCAATCTCTCTTGCCATCTCGGGATCATAGGCGCGGGTTGTCAAGGTAATGACATCGCTCTGGGAATCACGCATGACATGCACATGTCGACGGAAATAGTCGAGCATCTCCTCCAGCGTGGCATCGTCTGACAATCGGGACAATGCATCAATGGACGAATCGCTGAAATGCGAGCGAATATCCAGTTCCTTCTGCACCTTCAGCATCATGTCCTGCGAGTGCGTGTAATCGGTGACAACCAGACCTTCCTTGCCGCCCGATGAGACGATCGGCGTACTGATGATGGCTTCAAGCCCGGTTGCTCCCCCGGTCCCCTTGGCCGAGGTGATGGCGAACCGAGCTTCCGACACATAGACATCGGAGGCGATGAAACCGAAGTACACGATGGCCAGGAGCGTAGGCACTCCGACAACGGTCAACAGGCTTCGCAGGATAGCGTTCATGAATTTTCAGGCTGCTCTGGTCTGTAATAGCTTGTAGAAGCGCATGGCTTCCTTCAGGTCGTCATACATGTCTATCTTGCCCTCATACAGAATGGCCGCCATGTCGCAGTTCCGGCGAATGGTCTGTTCGTTATGGGATACCAGAATCATCGATGCCTGCTCCCGTCGCTCTTCGAAGGCACGACGAAACTTCTCCCGGTATCTGGCATCGCCGGTTTCCAGTGCTTCATCCACCAGGTAATATTCGAAATTGCAGGCCAGGCTGACAGAGAAGGCAAATCTGCCCCGCATGCCGGCAGAGTAACTGCGCAGCGGCACATCGAAGTACTTGCCCAGTTCGGCAAATTCCTCGGTGAACTGCTCCACGTATTCGGTACTCTCGCCGTAGATCCGTGCCACGAATCGAGCATTCTCGCGCGCCGTCATGTTCGACTGGAAACCACCGGTGAAACCCAGCGGCCAGGACACCTTGCAATCTCGAATGATGCGCCCGGAGTCGGCAGGTTCGGCGTCGCCGATGATGCGGATCAGGGTCGATTTGCCCGCCCCGTTCATGCCCAGTATGCCAACACTGTGCCCCTTGGGGAATGTGATGCTGACGTTGTCCAGAATGGTACGTATTCCGGCCGCCGTCTTGTAGCGCTTGTTGACGTTCTGCAGTCTGATCATGAATGAACTCGATGATCTCTACAGACCGACAATGGCACGGCGCTTGAGCGCCTGGTGGATCAACAGACCGAAGGTGAAGGTGCCGACAACCCAGCTGCCGGCATAGAACCAGCTGCCGTGATTGCTTTCGAATTCGTAGAAGAAATAGGTACGCATCAATTCCATCAGATTGAGAATCGGGTTGTACAACAGCCAGCCACGAAAGGGCTCGGGGACCGAATCTGCCGTGAAGAACAGCCCGGAACTCACCATCAACGGACGACCGAAGATCAGATTGGATACCTGCCCTACCGAAGGGACGACAGGTATCAGGGTTGCAAGAATGAAGCCGATGCCACTGCCCAGCAACAACAGACAGAGGCAGACGCCCAGTACACCCAGCGGATTCTCGACCCGGAACTCGAAGCCGATCAGATAGGCCATGCTGAGAATGAAGACGAATACCGACAGCAATACCCCGCCTTCAAGCAGTGCACGTGCAATGATCACGTCGAAGGTGGTTACCTGTGGAAAACCCAGTAGCGTGCGATTGGAGGCGACGGCCCCCTTGAGCTGGTTCATCGTGTTCCTGAACATGAAGAACGGTACGAAGCCGGTAATCATGAACGGCACCAGAGGCATACCGCCCGGCGAGTCATTGCGCAGGACCGACAGCACGCTGGCAATCATCGTGACCATCAACAGCGGTTCGAGAATGGCCCACATGAAGCCCAGCTTGTGGTCACCGTATCGGCTGAGCGTCTCGCGCATGATCAGGGCATGAATGACCCTGGATTGCGTTGTCAGCGCGCCCTTGATGTCCGACCATTGCAGCTGCTTGCCGGAAAACGGAACCTCGGCCTGTCGTGCGTCTTCCTGGCCCTGACCGGCCACGGAATCGAAGTCTGTCCCCTTGCCAGCGGTTTGCAGCGAGACCTCTCGCGACATGTTACGGGGCGTCCTTCAGGAGTGAATGCTCCACCTGCAGTAGCTGACCGGGCCAGACATTGTCGGCATCCGACAGTTCATTGTCTGACGCTATGCGCTTCCAGTTCAGAGGATTACCCGTCACCCGCGAGGCAAAGGCCCAGAGCGACTCCCCCTGTTTCAACTCCATTCCCACGCTCTCACCGCGAGATTCCACCGACATCTCTGCAGCCGACATCTCCATTGCCCCCGACGCCGAAATACTGCGAGTGGTATACCACTGCCCCGATTCGTTCTGGCAGCTTCTCAGCGGCAAGGGCGTGCCATCCAGCCGGTTGAGTCTGCGACACGTGCGACCGCTTGCCGCGAGGTAGCTGCGGCCAATGCTGACGCGCCCCACGCCCTTGACTGTCAGTTGATCATTCGATTCCGCTGTAACCAGCAGCTGATTGACATCACCAGCATACGCGGCGGCCAGGGCCGGACCCGTATCACGCCCACTGGCACAGGCACCCAGCAACAGAGGCAGGACAAGCGCCACCCATCGCAGTTCATGTCGTGTTGCCTGTTTCATAGGACTCAGCCCTTGTTGTTGGCAAAGATCTCGATCAGACCACACACCTGGTCCTCCTCCCCTTCCCGGGCACCGGTCACGATCAGCGCTCGTATCTTGTACTTGCGCATGAGCGTTTCAGCCTCACTGACCATGGCATCCGCCGAGATGGTCACCGGCACCGGTGTCATGAAATCCCGTACGCGCTTGTCCAGCATCGTGGGGTCCATGATCAATGCGCGGCGCAGATCACCATCGGTGAGAATTCCCAGCAATCGATCGTTCTCGACGATGATGCACAATCCGAGCCGACCCGATGTCATGCAGAAGATGGCCTCTCGCACCGTTTCCTCCGGACCGATCAATGGCAGGTTTTCGGTCAGCATGGTATCGACCACCCGGGACAGCAATCGACGACCCAGCATGCCACCCGGGTGGAACTGTGCAAAATCCGAAGGCTTGAAATCGCGTGCGCGTATCAGGCAGACTGCCAGCGCATCCCCCAGGGCCATGATGGCCAATGCCGATGTGGTTGGCGCCAGATTGTTCGGACAGGCCTCCCTTTCGATATCCACTCGCAGGGTCACATCAGCCTGCTTTCCCAGAGTTGTATTGTCAGACCCCACCATGCCGATGATCTTGTTGCCGAAGTATTTCAGCGAAGGCATCAGCTTGACGACCTCCTCGGTCTCGCCACTGTAGGAAATCAGGACAATGAGATCCTCGGCGGTGATCATTCCCAGGTCGCCGTGAATGGCCTCCCCCGGATGAACGTAGAAACTGGGCGTACCGGTCGAGGCAAACGTCGCGGCGATCTTCTTGCCCACGATGCCGGACTTGCCCATCCCCGAAACGATCACTCGCCCCTTGCAACTGAGAATCAGACTGACCGCATCATCGAATTCGGTGCCCAGCCTCTGGGCGATGGTGGACAGTGCCTTACTCTGATTGGTGAGCGATTCAACCGCCGTTGGGATGAAGCTCGACGAATGATCGTTGGATCGCGTGGATAGTTGAGTAATGCTCATCTTGTTATCTGTTCTTCGCAGGCCAATGGACCCGAGGCAAATGTCAACGCTACACTTGCCAGTTTCGTACCAGAGCAGAAGATGAGATCAGAGTCGGATGAAATTCCGCTTATCGATTCTGTCGCCTGCCTGTGATATCGGGATCACAGGCAGGCCGAAAAACCGCAGGGCGAGCATGCAGGTCGATGCCCACACGCATGCTTTTCGAGCGGAATGCTACAACTCCCGGTTGACGAGATCTGCCAGCGCTTCTCCGTCAGATGCACTGTCTGCCAGACAGTTGACATGGCCCATCTTGCGTCCGGGCCGGGCTTCCGACTTGCCATACAGATGCAGGTGCACGCCGTCTCGCCGGAACAGTGTCTGCCAGTCAGGCTCACCCGCCGTCCAGGTATCGCCCAGAAGGTTCAGCATGCATACCGGTGACAGCAGTGCGGAACTCCCCAGTGGCAGACCACACAGGGCACGCAATTGCTGCTCGAATTGCGAGCATACAGTGGCATCCAGCGTGTAATGCCCGCTGTTGTGCGGACGGGGTGCCATCTCGTTGAACAGCACCTGGGCATCGGCATCGATGAAGAATTCGACGGCCAGAACACCGTGATAATCCAGACCGTCGGCCAGGGTCAAGGCCATGCGTCGCGCACGTTCGACGACCGACTCTTCCACGCTTGCCGGTACGGTAGAGGTATGCAGAATGCCGTTGACGTGTACATTCTGCGCTACCGGGAAAACAGCGGTTTCGCCATCGTAGCCACGCGCCAGAACCACGGACACTTCCGCATCGAGTGCGATACGGCGCTCCAGCACACACGCCACTTCTCCCTGGTCAATGAACGCTGCCAGTACGTCCGCCTCTGTGTTACATACCACCTGACCCTTGCCGTCATACCCGAGCCGCGCCGTCTTGATAATGGCGGGCAAGCCCACCGAAGCGACCGCCGGGCCGATGTCACCACGTTGCTGCAGGGGCGCATAAGGAACCGGCTGCAAGCCATGTTCTTCCGCTGTCCGTTTTTCCAGTATGCGATCCTGCGCGATGCGGATGCTGTCGGCACCCGGGGCCACGCGGCAATGCTGTGCCAACTGCTGCAGACTTGCCGCTGGCACATTCTCGAATTCCACCGTTACCGCATCGCAGGCAGCGCCGAGTGTTTCCAGTGCCTGCTGGTCATCATAGGCCGCGACCAGGCGATGCTCAGCCAACTGCATGGCCGGGGCATTCTCGTCCGGGTCGAGCACCCAGGTATGAAAGCCCAGTCGTCGCGCTTCCAGAACGAAGTAGCGACCCAGTTGCCCACCACCCACCACACCGACAGTCGCACCCGGAGCCAGCGGCTCCATTCCTGTTTGCCCGCTCATGATCAGACCTGCTCGGGTGGCAGCGTCATGGCTTCCGCCTTGGCTTGCTGCGCCGCTCTGAAAGCCTGCAGACGGGCTGCCAGCTGTGGATCGCCGACGGCCAGCATGGCCACGGCAAACAGGGCAGCATTTGCCGCACCTGCCTCACCGATGGCAAAGGTGGCCACCGGAACACCCCGGGGCATCTGAACGATGGAGTACAGGGAGTCCAGACCGTTCAGGTGGCGGCTCGGCACCGGTACCCCGAGTACGGGGACCGTGGTCTTGGCAGCCAGCATGCCCGGCAGGTGAGCAGCTCCACCGGCTCCGGCAATGATGCAACTCAGGCCTCTACCGGCTGCCTGCTCGGCATAGTGGAACATTTCATCGGCCATGCGATGCGCAGACACCACCCGTTTCTCATGCGCAACACCGAATTCTTCCAGCAATTCGACTGCACGCTGCATGACGGGCCAGTCACTGCTGCTGCCCATCAATACCCCTACCTTGATATCCGTCATAGCCACTTCTAGAGAATGTTGTCCTTGTAGCGCAGTATACTGGAGCCTCTTTCCAAGCTTGCCAAAAACCTCCAGAGCATGAGCGTACATTCCACTGATCAAGGCCTGCATACCACGACGATCAGCTCTCTGAAGCTGCAATATCGTGGCAAGGTGCGTGATATCTACGTGATCGACGATGCTCACTGGCTGATCATCGCCACTGACCGGGTATCGGCCTTCGATGTCATCATGCCCAATGTGATACCGGGCAAGGGCAAATTGTTGACCCAACTGGCCATGTTCTGGTTCGACCGGGTCAGAGCCATGGTGCCCAATCACCTGGCCAATATTCCGCTGGAAGACATCCTGCCGGATCCAGCCGAGCGCGCCCAGGCCGAAGGCCGCTGCATGATCGTCAAACGCCTCAAGGCCGTACCGGTGGAAGCGGTGGTTCGCGGCTATATCATCGGCTCCGGCTGGAAGGACTACCAGAATACCGGCATGGTATGTGGCCATACCCTGCCCACCGGTTTGCGGCAGGCAGACCAACTGCCCGAGGTGATCTTCACACCGGCGACCAAGGCGGAGCTGGGCGATCACGACGAGAACATCAGTTTCGACACCATGGTGGCCACCA
This sequence comes from uncultured Granulosicoccus sp., assembly GCA_947495035.1. Lineage (GTDB taxonomy): Bacteria > Pseudomonadota > Gammaproteobacteria > Granulosicoccales > Granulosicoccaceae > Granulosicoccus. The sequence continues at coordinate 321,998 of CANLXI010000001.1, read as the reverse complement.
TAGGCCGGGAACTGGCCGAGGACATTCGTCGCGTCAGCCTGGCCTTGTACAAGGATGCTGCTCGTCACGCCCTGGAGCGCGGCATCATCATCGCAGACACCAAATTCGAATTCGGTCAGGATGCTCAGGGCAATCTGGTATTGATGGATGAAATCCTGACGCCCGATTCTTCGCGATTCTGGGAAGCCGCCACCTGGAAGCCGGGTATCAGTCCGCCAAGCTATGACAAGCAATTCGTGAGAGATTGGCTGGAAACTCTGGACTGGGACAAGACGCCTCCGGGTCCGGAAGTGCCTGCAGAGGTCATCGAGGGCACCCTGCTGCGTTACCGTGAAGCAGTCAGCCGTCTGACCAGCTGATCGGCTCCGAAGCTGGAGCGAGGGCGACCCGCCGTAGCGAGTCGCCGCTTTACTGCACTGGAATCAGTGACAAGGCCTGATCAGGCAACCGTGACGCGTTCGTCGAGGTATGCATCCTGAATGGCGTGCAGCAATGCCACACCGTCCTTCATGTCCTTCTGGAAGGCCTTGCGACCGGAGATCATGCCCATGCCACCGGCACGCTTGTTGATGACCGCCGTGCGTACTGCCTGCTCCAGATCGTTGTCGCCTGAACCGCCACCGGAATTGATCAGCCCGGCACGACCCATGTAGCAGTTGGCTACCTGATAACGGACCAGATCGACCGGATGATCGGTTGTCAGATCGGAATAGACTTTCGGATGCGTGTTGCCGAAATTGACCGCATTGTAGCCACCGTTGTTCTCGGCCTGCTTCTGCTTGACGATATCGGCCTGAATCGTGGCTGCCAGATGATTGGCCTGCCCCGTCAGATCGGCTGAGACGTGGTAATCCACACCATCCTTCTTGAAGGACGAATTTCGCAGATAAGCCCACAGCACGGTCACCATGCCCAGCTCGTGAGCCCGATGAAAGGCTTCCGAGATTTCCTGGATCTGACGTCGAGAATCCGGTGAACCATAGTAGATGGTGGCACCCACCGACAGGGCTCCCAGATCGAATGCCTGCTCCACCTGGGCAAACAGAGTCTGCTCGTAGATGGCGGGATAGGTCAGCGTCTCGTTGTGATTGAGCTTCACCATGAACGGAATGCGATGCGCATAGCGACGCGAGACCGACCCCAGTACACCCAGCGTCGAGGCAACACAGTTGCATCCACCTTCAATGGCCAGCTCGACAATGTTGGCAGGATCGAAATAGATCGGGTTTGGCGCGAAGGACGCGCCGGCCGAGTGCTCGACGCCCTGATCGACAGGCAACATGGACATGTAACCGGTGCCTGCCAGACGGCCGGTGTTGAACAACTGCTGCATGGCGCGCATGGTGCCCGGACCACGGTCGCTGACACCGATGACACGGCTGACATAATCAGGGCCGGGCAACTGTACCAATTCCTTGGGAAGTCCCTTGCAGGTGTGATCAAGCAGGTATTCCGCCTCATCGCCCAGTAAAGAAACCGTATCGGTCATAACATTCGTCCTGTGTAGTATTTCAACAAAAAGCCAATGGAAATGTCAGTGAGAAACCGTCCTCACGTACTGCGGGAATTGAGCATCGCGACTGCCGGCAGCGTCTTGCCCTCGATGAACTCGAGAAAGGCACCACCACCGGTCGAGATATAGGACACCTGATCTTCGATGCCATACTTGTCCACGGCAGCCAGAGTGTCGCCACCGCCGGCAATCGAGAACGCCGAGGAGGCAGCAACCGCTTCGGAGACGACACGGGTGCCCGCACCGAACGCATCCAACTCGAACACACCAACCGGACCGTTCCAGACAATTGTTCCGGCATTGCGCAGGATAGCGGCATAAGACGCTGCAGTTTCAGGGCCGATATCGAGAATCCGGTCATCCGGCTGCACCGCATCCGTGGCCCGCGTACTGACCGGTACGCCCTCTGCCAGTTCGGGGGCACAGACGACATCGCTGGGCACCGGAATGGCAGCCCCTCGAGCCTCCGCCCGACGCATGAGGTTCGCCGCATCACTGACCAGGTCCTTTTCGAACAGCGACTTGCCCACTTCATGCCCGGCCGCGGCAATGAAGGTGTTGGCAATACCGCCACCCACGATCAGCTGATCGACCTTGTCCGTGAGTGATTCCAGCACCTGCAGCTTGGTGGAAACCTTGGAACCGCCAACAATCGCCACCAGAGGTCTGCGCGGATTGTCCAGAGCAGCATTCAAGGCGTCGAGCTCGGCTGCCAGCAAGGGTCCCGCACAGGCAACAGGAGCATGCAGACCGACGCTGTGAGTGGAGGCCTGGGCACGATGCGCGGTGCCGAAGGCATCCATGGCATACACATCACACAGAGAGGCATACCGTCTGCCCAGTTCATCGTCATCGGCCTTTTCACCGACGTTGAAGCGGACATTTTCCAGCAGCACGACTTCGCCCTCGCCCACTTGCGGCTCCACGTCGAGGTAGTCGGTGACCAGCCGTACCGGCTGTCCCAGCAGCTCGCTCAGTCGCTGGGCCACCGGACCCAGTGACGATTCGCTATCGGGCTCCCCTTCAACGGGACGCCCGAGATGTGACATGACCAGTACCCGTGCTCCGGCCTCGATCGCGTACTGCAACGTTGGCACAGAGGCTCGGATGCGTGCATCCGAGGTAATGACGCCATCCTTCAGCGGAACGTTGAGATCCTGACGTACCAGCACCCTCTGACCCGCCAGAGGCAGCTCCTTGAGTAGCTTCATCATCAGGCGTTCATCGCTGCCAGAGTGGTGTCGAGCATGCGGCAGGAGAAGCCCCATTCATTGTCATACCAGCTGCACACCTTGACCAGATTGCCATCCATGACGCGAGTCATGCCGGAATCGAAGTTCGAGGAGGTGGAGGTGTGATTGAAATCGACGGACACCAGGGGGGCATCGTTGTAGGCCAGAACCTTGCCATCTGCCGCTTTCTGCATGATGCTGTTGATCTCGTCCACGGTCGTGTCGCGCCCCGCCGTGAAGGTCAGGTCGACGATGGAGACATTGATGGTCGGTACACGCATGGCGAAACCATCCAGCTTGCCATTCAGCTCCGGCAATACCAGACCAACCGCCTTGGCAGCACCCGTGCTGGTGGGGATCATGGACATGGTGGCGGACCGTGCACGACGCAGATCGGAGTGATAGACGTCGGTCAGCACCTGATCGTTGGTATACGCATGAATGGTTGTCATCAGGCCATTGACGATACCCAGAGACTCGTTCAGTGCCTTGGCCATGGGAGCCAGGCAGTTGGTGGTGCACGAGGCATTGGAGATGATCTGGTCGGACGCTTTCAGTACACCTTCATTGACGCCAAAGACAACCGTGGCATCGATATCTGCCGATCCGGGCGCCGAGATGATGACTTTCTTTGCACCCGCCGTCAGGTGCATACCGGCCTTCTCCCGGTTCTTGAACAGACCGGTGCATTCCAGCACGACGTCGACGCCAAGCTCACCCCAGGGCAGTTTCGACGGATCACGCTCGGCGAAGACCTTGACGCGGTCGCCATTGATGACGATCTCATCCCCTTCGACCTTGACTTCACCGGGGAAACGACCATGCGCCGTATCGTATTGCGTCAGGTGAGCGTTGGTTTCGGCATCCCCCAGGTCGTTGATCGCCACGACATCGAACTCACTGCTGCGTCCCTGTTCGTGAATGGCCCTGAGCACGTTTCGACCGATGCGGCCGTATCCATTGATTGCAATCTTGACTGTCATCTGGAGTTACCCCTGTTGAATTTCCATTTGTTCTTCTGAAAAACCTGACGTCCGACATGCCGATCGTCAGGCCACTGTACGTGCATGTTGTGACACCAACATGCACGCCACTCGACTCTGATTTGTTCAGGCAACCGCGGCAACCAGCGCCTTCACTCTTTCGGCCAGCGCATCCGCAGTCAATCCGAAGTGCTTGAACACCTCGGCAGCAGGTCCGGACTCACCAAAAGTATCAATACCCATCACATCACCTTCCAGGCCCACGTATCTGGCCCACAGATGTGTGGTTCCCGCTTCGACGGCCATGCGCGCCTTGAGCGCCGGCGGAAGCACAGCGTCCCGATAGGCCTGGTCCTGCGCATCGAAATGATCCGTGCTTGGCATGGAGACAACCCGCACCGGCGTACCCTGCTCGGCCAGCGCCTGCGCGGCGTCCATTGCCATGCCGACTTCCGAGCCGGTAGCGATGATCACCGCCGCCGGTGCAGCATCCGGCTCATGCAGGATATAACCGCCACGAGCGATGTCTGCCACCTGCTGCTGGGTGCGTGACTGATGTGGCAGGGCCTGACGGGTGAAGACGAGACTCGTCGGCCCCTCCTTGCGTTCGATGGCCTGTTTCCACGCCACGGCGGATTCCACCGCGTCACACGGACGCCACAGCGCCATGTTGGGCATCAATCGCAGTGTTGCAGTCTGCTCGACCGGCTGATGCGTCGGTCCATCCTCGCCCAGGCCGATGGAATCGTGTGTGTAGACGAAAATGTTGGGCAGCTTCATCAGGGAACACATGCGCAGCGCATTGCGAGCATATTCCGAGAACATCAGGAAGGTAGCGGTGTACGGCAGAAAACCACCATGCAGACTGATGCCATTGCTCATGGCCGTCATGGCGAATTCGCGAACGCCGTAGTTGATGTAGTTGCCGGCAGGATCATCGTGTACCACCTTCGAACCGCTCCACAGGGTCAGGTTCGACCCGGCCAGATCGGCCGATCCGCCCAGCAGCTCGGGCAACAGAGGGCCGTAGCCATTGAGTGTGTTCTGCGACGCCTTGCGCGAAGCGATCGACTCACCCTTGTCGATCACCTGCTGGATGAACGCCTGCGAATCGGCTGCCCAGCTCTCGGGCAGATCGCCCGCCATGCGACGCGCGAATTCTGCAGCCAGCTCGGGGTTCGCTGCGGCGTATTCGTCGAACAGCTTGTCCCAGGCCGCCTCCAGCTCACTGCCCGCATCACAGGCATTCCAGCCTTCATACACCTCGTCGGGAACCTCGAAGGCACCGTGCGTCCAGCCCAGTTCCGCCTTGGCCAGCTTGATCTCGTCATCGCCCAGTGGCGCACCATGACTGCTTTCCTTGCCCGCCTTGTTGGGTGAGCCGAAGCCGATGGTGGTGCGTGCGCAGATCAGTGTCGGCTTGCCGGTTTCGGCCTTTGCCGCTTCGATCGCGGCCTTGATGGCATCCGCATCGTGTCCATCTATACCTGGAATGACATGCCAGCCATAGGATTCGAAACGTTTGGGGGTGTCATCCGTGAACCAGCCCTCTACCTCGCCGTCAATGGAGATGCCGTTATCGTCGTAGACGGCAATCAGCTTGCCCAGACCCAGGGTTCCCGCCAGTGAGCAGGCCTCGTGCGAGATACCTTCCATCAGACAGCCATCGCCCAGGAATACCCAGGTGTGGTGGTCGATGATAGTGTGCTTGTCGGTGTTGAACTGCGCGGCCAGAGTCCGTTCGGCCAATGCCATGCCCACGGCATTGGCGATACCCTGCCCCAGTGGGCCAGTGGTGGTCTCGATGCCCGGCGCATAGCCATATTCGGGGTGACCCGGGGTTTTCGAGTGCAATTGGCGAAAATTCTTCAGTTCCTCGATCGGCAGGTCGTAACCTGTCAGATGCAGCAGCGAATACAGCAGCATGGATGCATGGCCGTTGGAGAGCACGAAGCGATCTCGGTCAACCCAGTTCGGGTTGGAGGGGTTATGTCGCAGGAAGTCGTTCCACAGCACCTCTGCCAGATCGGCCATTCCCATGGGTGCCCCCGGATGTCCGGAATTGGCCTTCTGGACGGCGTCCATGCTCAGGGCTCTGACGGCATTTGCAAGTTCGCGACGAGTGGTCATGCGAAAACGATCTCCTGTGGTTGGTCGGGCGGGTTGCAGTGCTGCGATAACGTCCCTGGCATCGCCCAATACGCGTTACCGGGGGCCGCAGTATAAGCGAGGCGGCACCTTTAAATTGAAGCAGTCGGCAATATGTTCGATCCCAGTGGACGCATGAGGCGGAATAACCCCACTTTTTTTACCAGAAATACGTCGGAAACGACCTTCCCTACTACCAATTGGCGCCCCTCCGAGTATAATAAGGGGTTACGCTGACCGCAGGTACTCTATGACCGCTCGCATTGCAATGGACAAGTCGCAACAGTCCAGCCTGAAAGAACTCATTTCAAAAGGCAAAGAGCAGGGATTCCTGACCTATGCCGAAGTCAATGACCACCTTCCTGAAGGAATAGTCGACCCGGAACAGGTCGAGGAAATCATCGCCATGATCGCCGATATGGGCATCTCGGTCGGTGAAGTCGCGCCAGAAGCAGACTCCCTTATCCTGTCTGACAAGAACTCCAGTGCCGACGACGATGCAGCCGACGAGGCAGCCGCCGTTCTGGCCACTGTAGACGGCGAATTCGGCCGGACCACCGACCCGGTTCGCATGTACATGCGCGAGATGGGCACGGTCGAGCTGCTGACCCGAGAAGGCGAGATCGAGATTGCCAAGCGCATCGAAGACGGCCTCAAGCAGGTGCTGCGCGCTCTGGGTACCTACCCCGAATCCATCAATCTGCTGCTCGAACGTTACCAGCAATTTCAGGAAGAACAGCTGCGCTTCACCGACATCATCGTCAATTTCATGGAGACCTCTGACGAAATCAAGGTAGCCAAGCCACCTTCCGACGATGATGACGATGACGAGCCGGTCGATACCGGGCCGGACATGGAAGAAATCCAGCGCCGCATGATGGCAATGCAGAAAGCCTACGGCAAGGCCCTGAAAGCCATTGATGCTGCGGGTGGCATCCAGGATGCCGCCGGCAAGGCCGAGATGGAAGCCGTGTCCGAAATCTTCCTCGAATTCAAGTACGCCCCTGCCTTCGTGGTCACACTGGTCAGTGGTCTGCGTGGTCAGGTGGATCGCATTCGCTCTCTGGAACGCCAGATTCGGGATCTCTGCGTCAAGCAGTGCAAGATGCCACGCAGCGCTTTCATCCAGAGCTTTCCGGGTCACGAGACCGACCCCGAGTGGCTGGATTCCGTCATCAAGGTGAAGAAGCCTTATGCCAAGGCCCTGGAAGAGCGCCGTACCGAGATCGAACTGCTGCAGACCCGCATCCAGCAGATCTGTGTCAGCAGCCTGCTGCCCATCACGGACATCAAGGAAATCAACCGCAAGATGTCCATCGGTGAAGCAAAGGCTCGCCGCGCCAAGAAGGAAATGGTGGAAGCCAACCTGCGACTCGTCATCTCGATTGCCAAGAAGTACACCAATCGCGGACTGCAGTTCCTCGACCTCATCCAGGAAGGCAACATCGGCCTGATGAAGGCTGTTGACAAGTTCGAATATCGTCGCGGTTACAAGTTCTCCACCTATGCCACCTGGTGGATTCGTCAGGCCATCACCCGCTCCATTGCGGATCAGGCTCGTACCATCCGTATTCCGGTACACATGATCGAAACCATCAACAAGCTGAACCGTATTTCTCGCCAGATGCTGCAGGTCATGGGTCGTGAGGCCACGCCTGAAGAGCTGGCCGAGAAGATGGAAATGCCCGAAGACAAGATCCGCAAGGTGTTGAAGATCGCCAAGGAGCCCATCTCCATGGAAACACCGATCGGTGATGACGAGGACAGCCATCTGGGTGACTTCATCGAAGACAACAATATCCTGTCTCCGGTTGAAACCGCCACCGGCCTCGGCCTGGGTGAAACCACCCATGAAGTGCTGGCCAGCCTCACCCCGCGCGAAGCCAAGGTACTGCGCATGCGCTTCGGTATCGACATGAACACGGATCACACGCTGGAAGAAGTCGGCAAGCAGTTCGACGTCACCCGCGAGCGTATCCGCCAGATCGAAGCCAAGGCTCTGCGCAAGCTGCGCCACCCTACCCGTTCAGAGCAGCTGCGAAGCTTTCTGGACAACCAGGAGTAGGCTTTTCGTGAAAAGCGCGGCTCGCTCTGTTTGTTGCAGAGGGGGCCGCGTTTTTTTTCGTCTGGAAAATGAGCTGGTGATATTTGGTCGGCTGGCGTGATGAATGGCTTAGTGTGCTGGGTGTGCTGGGTGTGCTGGGTGTGCTGGGTGTGCTGGGTGTGCTGGGTGCGCCGGGTGCGCTGGGTGCGCCGGGTGTTCCGGGTGTGCCGGGTTTGCTGGGGCTAGGTGTTGTGTGCTTGCGAACAGCTGGGCGAAAGCGAGCTGGCAGTGAGTTTCCCCTGATGAACACACGAGTGGACAGCAATCGAGGTCGGCGAATGGCTGTGGCCTGTTTCGCGAAATAGCGTTTTAGACGAGTAAACGGTTTCGGTGCTCGTGAGACCTGCGTCACGGGAAAGTGTTTAGACGAGTAAACAGCCTTACTCTGATGCCCCTTACGGCCCTGCACTTCTGGCAACTCGTCCAGGTACCTCCGATCGGCCACCATCCACACGCTCACCCGTCCTCACCTCGCGAAAAGCGACACACTTATACACTTGCATGAGTTAGAATAGCGCCCTTGTGGGCCTGTAGCTCAGTTGGTTAGAGCAGGGGACTCATCTAAATGGTGCGTCCATGTTGTAAAACATGGAATGAACGGGATGAATTCAGGGAAACCTTAACAGCTCGGCGAATAGCTGAGGCTGATGGCAATCCTGAGCCAAGCCAGAAGTACACTTCTGGAAGGTGCAGAGACTACCTGAGAACTTCAGTGTTCTTGATAACAGGCTAGAGCGTCCCGCGCCCCACCAGTCACTTCGATTGAGGGTGATGAGATAGTCCGCTCCGTGCAGAAATGCTCGGTACAAGTGAATCCCTTGGTCGCAGGTTCGAGTCCTGCCGGGCCCACCATTACTCTTCGGGGTAAACTCTTCGCAGAAATGCATCGAACGTTGGCACAGTGAAGTCGACATCGCCATGTGCAGGGCTGTATATCATCCCCTTGCTGATTATCTGAGCGCGTCTGGGACCTAGTGATTGAACGCTCTCGCCCAGTTGTTCTGCAACATCAGCTGAGCGATAAGGCCCCTGCCCCAACCTGGCCATCGCAATGGCATAGTCACGCTCTTTGGGCGTCAGGCGATCCAGACGCACTCGGAAAAAACTGTCGTCCAGGCGTCGCTCAGCGTTCGCCGCAGCCTCTTTGACATCATCCAGAGAGATGGGTGATTCATCAGCCGCATTCCAGGATTGATAGGCCCATTCTTGAAGAAAATAAGGGTAGCCCGATGTTTCCAGTAGAATCCTGTCCAGCGCATCGCTTTCGATCGACTCCTCTTCCTCTTCGATGGGCTGTTGCACGGCCATTCGCGCCGCATCAGCATCCAGAGGACCAATGGTCGAAAAATTGAACAATCTCTCAGCATAGGACTTTGCATTCCCGCTCAAAGCTGCCAACTGTGGCAGACCCGCACCGAAGAAAACCACTGGCAGATTCAACTGGTTGAGTCGATGCATGGCGACAATGACCGCAGGCAATTCTCGATCACTGAGGTACTGCACTTCATCTATCAGCAGCACCCAGCCGGTACCTGCAGCTTGCGCGGCTTGGCCGATAAGAACGAACATCTCGGTAAGATCCTGTTCAAGCGAGCCCGAGTCTGCAACTCCAGCCGCTGGGTCGACCGCAATGGAAACATCTCCTATCTTGATCTTGAAGGCACTGGCAAAGCTTCTCAGCCCACGCATAGCCTTGAACGCCTGCTCCTTTGCGCTTTCAACCAAGGATAGTTTCCGCAGCACTTGGTGCATTCTGGGATACAGCAACTCTTCGAGACTGCTGTCATCAGGCGCTTCAATGAAAGAGCTCTGCATGTCGTGGGAGATAGCAAGCTCTTCAAAACGATTCAATAGTACGGTCTTACCCGTTCCACGCAAACCCAACAGCATCAGAGATTGGGCATGCCTGCCTCTTAGTGCTCGCTGTAGAGCAATGTCAGCGTCGCGAATGATCTCACCACGGCCGGCAAGTTCTGGTGGTTGACTCCCGGCTCCGGGGGCAAATGGGTTTCGTATTTCATCCATTCGTGGAGTATAGGCTTTTTAGGAAAGTATAACCACATGTAGTTATACTTCCATAAACCACTTATATAGTTAGTCTGGCTTCGTTACAGAGAATTTACCAGTAAAGTATCAAAGCGCAATGAGCAGCTTCTCTACAGCCTGAATCAGCATCATCATTCAATAGGCATCATTCCAACGCGAGTTATTGTCACTGTGTCTGTCCGAGTTATTGTCAAGCTGCACTGGCGATAGAGAAAAATAGCATATATGCTTTCAAGGTTTTCTCCGGCATTCGCGCCGGTGAGTTCCATCGGAACCGCCAATGCTCGCGATAGACATACCCCATGCAGGCAAAACTCAACCTCTCACAACTCGAACAATACCTCTCCAAGGCCGCATGGATCTTGAAGGGGCCGATCGGGGCGTCGGACTTCAAGGCCGACATCTTCCCGATGCTCTTCTTCAAGCGTATCTCGGACGTCTACGACGAGGAGTACCAGAGTGCTCTGGAGGAGTCAGATGGGGACGAGGAATACGCCGCTTTGCCTGAATTTCACAGGTTCACCATACCGGAGGGTTGCCATTGGGATGACGTTCGCGAGACAACCTCGAATATCGGACTGAAAATCGAGACCTGCCTCCGCGAAATCGAGGCCGCAAACCAGGAACACCTCTACGGGATTTTCGGGGACGCACAATGGTCGAACAAGGAGAAGCTTCCCGACCGACTCCTCACCGATCTGGTCGAGCATTTCTCGCAATACACGCTCTCTACAAAGCTGGTTGCCCGGGATATGCTTGGCCAGGCCTACGAATACCTCATCAAGCACTTTGCCGACCTCACCAACAGGAAGGCCGGTGAGTTCTACACACCTCGCTCGGTGGTTCACCTGATGGGGCTCATCATTGATCCTCACGAGAGGGAGAGTATCTACGACCCGGCCTGCGGTACGGGTGGCATGCTCATCGAGTCGGTCGAACATCTCAAGGAAGCAGGCGAAGATTTCAGAACGCTCAAACTCTACGGACAGGAGAAGAACCTGACCTCCTCATCCATAGCCCGGATGAACATGTTCCTGCACGGTGTAGAAGATTTCCACGTGGCTCGTGGCGACACCTTGCGGTCCCCGCCTTCTTCGATGCCGACGGCCTGCAGACATATGACTGCGTCATTGCCAATCCTCCCTTCTCCTTGAAGGGATGGGGCGCTGACCTCTGGGTAAACGACCCGCATGGGCGCAACATCGCCGGGGTCCCACCGAAGGGGAACGGTGACATGGCCTGGGTCCAGCACATGATCCAGTCGATGAAACCCAGGATCGGCCGCATGGCTGTCGTATTGCCGCACGGCGCCTTGTTCCGGAAGGGAGCCGAAGGAAGAATCAGGAAGACACTGCTAGAAAAGGATTTGCTTGAAGCAGTCATCGGTTTGGGGCGAATGTTTTCCATGGCACTCGAATAACCCTTCACCCCCGCTGAGCGGGGGGACTCCCGGTTTTTCCTAGGCCGCAACCTCCCCATCACAATCGAGCATGGCTGCAAGCACACTGGGTGCCACCGCCCCAGCGTAGAAAAAGCCTTGATATTCCTGGCAATCGTGCGCTTTCAGGGCCTGCAACTGCGACGCCGTTTCCACCCCTTCGGCAACAACATCGAGGTCGAACAACCGAGCCATGGAAATGATCAGTTCGATGATCGGCTGTGCGGAATCGAGTTGGGCGATGAACGAACGGTCGATTTTCAGGCAGCTGATCGGATAGCGGTGCAGGTAGGAAAGGTTCGAGTATCCCGTACCGAAATCATCGATGGCGATGCGAAACCCATGATTCACCAATGACTGCAACTTTCCCACGGTCGCCTGATCGTTTCCCAGCAACACCGACTCGGTAATCTCGAGTTCCAGTAACCGCGGGTCGCCTCCATTGACGTGCACAATCTCGATGAAGTCTTCAACAAGCGTTTCCTCGACAAACTGCACCGGAGACAGATTGACCGAAACCTTGAGACGGTGTCCGCTATCAAGCCATTGACGTTGTGCCAATACGGCTTGCGTCAGCACGAACTTGCCCAGCTCGCCAATCAGACCTGAATCCTCGCAGGCCGGGACGAAATCTGCGGGACTGACCATGCCGCGCTCCGGATGGAGCCAGCGCACCAATGCCTCTGCGCCACGAATCGCTCCGGTCTGAACGTCGACTCGTGGCTGGAAACAGACCGAGAATTGCTCTTCCTGCAAGGCAACCATCAGTTCCGATTCCAGATTGATGCGTCTATCCACCGCCTCACTCATCTCATCCGTGAAATAGGCAACCTCATTACGCCCCAGTTCCTTGACGTGATACATCGCCAGGTCGGCGCGCCGCATCAGCTCATTGATGTTGCTGCCGTCAGCCGGAAACAGACTCACACCGATGGAGGCGGTCACACGCACACTTCTACCTCGCAGTTCCATGGGCTCCGACAGACAGTGCTTCAACTCGCGAATTCGCCCCTCGACGCTCTGCTTGTCCGTGAGCGGCCCCATCAACAGCAGAAATTCATCGCCGCCGAGCCGAGCAATACTATCGGTATCACCAACCAGACATCTGAGTCGGCGCGCGATTTCCACCAGCAAGCCATCACCCGCCTCATGACCCAGCGAATCGTTGATATCCTTGAAGTGATCCAGATCGATGAAGATCAGCGCGCCCTGCTCCCCTCGTGCGTTCATCTGCACGATGCGCTGTTCCAGCACGACCGACACGTGATTTCGGTTGGGCAAACCGGTCAATGTGTCATGCTCTGCCAGAAAGTGAGCTCGCTCCTGGGTGGCTTTCAGCTGCGACACGTCCACCTCACTGATCAACCAGGCAGACTCCCCCGAGACGGCATCCAGGCAGCGTCGTGCCGAGATATCGTGCCAGCGACTGCCATTGCCGACGTTGACGCTGGCGACAAGGTTCACTTCCGGCTCACGTGATCTGACGAGCCGCTGCATGGCGCTCTGCTCGCTGAAGTGATCCTGCAGTTTTTCATCACTGGCACGTACCGAGGCACGAGCCGCCGGATTTCGATACAAGGGCTCCCCCGAGGCACTGTAGAGAGTGATCATCACCGAAGTATGCATCAAGGCCTGCGAGCTTCTGAGCGCATCATTGTCCAATCGCTCCAGACCCTGTGCTTCGCAGAACATCGACATGCGACCGTCATCCCGCCGAAAGGCACTGAACAGGACTTCCACTGGCTGTGGATCCCCATTCGGGTACAGCGTCCAGTACTCCCGGAATCGAGCAGTCTCATCGCGAATGAAATCCTGGCGATACTGTTGCAGACGCATCATCACGACTGGCGTCATGCCTGTCGCCAGGTCGCGCTCACTGAGCTCCTGATTCGATTCCGCCTGCCACAACGACAAAGCTCCCGCATTGGCCCAGACAATACTGGCCTCGTCGAAATCGTAAACCCAGAGAGGCTGGTGAACGCGCGTCAGTTCAGCAAGGCGATGCTCGAGGCTCTCAACGGCAGGTTGCAGCGCGGAGAGTTTACAGTTGTCACGCATGACGGCTTACACGGCCAACCCGAACAGGCAGACACTACCCAACAGCCTGAGCACCCGGACTCGCCTGAAGCCCTCGCCCGCGCGCTGTGTCATGTAAACCAGTGAAATACCGCTCAACACCCTGCCCCTGAGTCAATCCCGCAGTGGGTACTATCGGCAGCAGAGGTGAATGTTTGAGTCAATGCATGCAGCTTGCGACAACACGACACCGCAACGCGAGGGGTTGACTGGTTGGCTGGGCGCAATGTGCCAAGACAATGCGATGCGCGACCGCAATGGCAATGGCAATGGCAATGGCAATGGCAATGGCAATGGCAATGGCAATGGCAATGGCAATGGCAATGGCAATGGCAGCAGGTTTCCAGAACATCAGAAAACAAAAAAGGGAAGAGCCGCCTGAACCACAAGCAGCTCCTCCCTGTACGTCAAACCTTCTGGAAAGAGCCACCCTGATCGGGCAGCCCATTCCTTCCAGATCAGTCCTGCAGATCAGTCATGCAGATCAGTCCTGCAGATCGAAACGATCAGCATTCATGACCTTGGTCCATGCAGCGACGAAGTCACGAACGAACTTCTGCGTGTTGTCGTCCTGAGCGTACACCTCGGCATAGGAACGCAGAATCGAGTTGGAACCGAACACCAGATCCGCACTGGTGGCTGTCCACTTGACAGTGCCAGACTTGCGATCCCGAATCTCGTAGGTATCATCGGATTCCACCGGGTGCCAGCTGTTGCTCATGTCGGTCAGGTTGACGAAAAAGTCGTTCGTCAATTGCCCTTCCCTGTCAGTGAATACACCGTGTTTCGAACCACCGTGATTGACACCCAGCACACGCATGCCACCCAGAAGCACGGTCATTTCCGCAGCCGTCAGACCCAGCAGTTGTGCCCTGTCGAGCAGCAGCTCTTCAGGACCTACCGCGTATTTCTCCTTCTGGAAGTTGCGGAAGCCATCAGCCAGTGGCTCGAGAACCGAAAAGCTGTCTGCATCAGTCATCTCGTCCGTGGCATCTCCACGACCTGGAGTGAACGGGACGGCCACATCCTGACCTGCTGCCTTGATGGATTGCTCCAGTCCGACATTACCGGCCAGCACAATGACATCAGCCACAGACGCACCGGTATCGGCAGCAATCTGCTCCAGCGCCTGAAGTACACGACCGAGACGCTCTGGTTCGTTGGCTACCCAGTCTTTCTGCGGAGCCAGACGGATGCGAGCACCGTTTGCACCGCCGCGCTTGTCAGAGCCGCGGTAAGTACGAGCACTGTCCCAGGCTGTCGCTATCATGTCTGTCGCAGACAGACCACTGGCAGCAATTTTCGCCTTGACTGCGTCAACATCGTAGGCAGTGGAGCCCGCGGGAACCGGGTCCTGCCAGACGAGGTCTTCGGCAGGCACATCTGGCCCGAGGTAGTTCGCCTTCGGCCCCATGTCACGATGTGTCAGCTTGAACCAGGCACGTGCGAAGGTATCGGCGAAGTACTGCGGATCTGCCATGAATTTCTGGCAGATCTCGTTGTAGATCGGATCAACCTTCATTGCCATGTCGGCATCGGTCATCATGGGTTCCTGACGAAGCGATGAATCAGAAGCATTCAGCGGCTTCTTGTCCTCCGGCATGTCGACTGGCTTCCACTGGTGTGCACCGGCCGGTGACTTGGTCAGTTCCCATTCGTAGTTGAACAGATAGTCGAAATAACCCATGTCCCACTTCGTGGGATTGTAGGTCCAGGCACCTTCGATACCCGAGGTAAACGCATTGGCCGCCTTGGCATCGTGACCGGCATTGGCCCAACCAAATCCCTGCATGTTGACGCCTTCACCTTCAGGATCGGCACCGATATTCTGGATGTCGCCCATACCATGGGCCTTGCCGACCGTGTGTCCACCGGCTGTCAACGCAACCGTTTCCTCATCATTCATCGCCATGCGAGCGAAGGTTTCACGCACATGCTTTGCCGTGAGAGCAGGGTCAGGCTTGCCATTCACACCTTCGGGGTTCACGTAGATCAGACCCATGTGGACTGCCGCCAGAGGGTTGTACATGGTGGATGGCTCTTCCAGATTGCCGTAGCGCTGTGCACTGTCGGCAAGCCACTCGGTTTCCAGTCCCCAGTTGATATCCGTTTCGGGTCCCCAGATGTCCGAACGACCGAAACCGAAACCAAACGTCTTCAAGCCAAAGGATTCGTAGGACATGGTGCCAGCCAGAATGATCAGGTCGGCCCAGGACAGTGCATTGCCGTACTTCTTCTTCATGGGCCAGAGCAGACGACGCGCCTTGTCCAGGCTTGCATTATCGGGCCAGGAGTTCAGTGGGGCAAAACGGATATTGCCGCTTCCGGCGCCACCACGTCCGTCTCCCATACGGTAGGAACCGGCCGAATGCCAGGCCAGACGAATCATCAGGCCACCATAGTGACCCCAGTCAGCTGGCCACCAGTCCTGACTGTCTGTCAGCAGGGCCTTCATGTCGGCCTTCACTGCTTCATGATCCAGCGCCTTTACCGCCTTGCGGTGGTCATAATCCGGATCCATCGGATCAACACGGGCGCCGCGTTGATGAAGGATGTCCAGATTCAGCGCATTCGGCCACCATTTGGTTACCGGATTTTCCTGAGAGGTGTTACCGCCGTGGGCGAAGGGACATCCCCCTCCGATATCACTGTCCATAAAAGTCTCCTGGTTCTAGGTCGTGGGTTGGTTTGAAGAAATGTGATTGACTTTGAATGTGTTACTACGTTCCATCATGCCTTGCTGTCTGCAGTCTTCTGGCAATCGGGACAGATGCCCCAGTAGGTCACTTCCGCTTCATCGATCTTGTAGCCATGATCGTGCTCGGCTATCAGACAAGGTGCCTCACCCACTGCGCAATCGATATCAATCAGATTTCCGCAACGACGGCATGCGAGGTGATGGTGATTGTCGACACGATGCTCGTAGCGGGCTGCGGAGCCTGCCGGTTGAATCCGCCGGATGATTCCATGCTCGGACATCACATTGAGCGCGTCGTAGACGGCCTGCCGCGAAATGACGCCGAGCTCCAGCCGCACTGCCTTGCAGATATCGTCAGCAATCGCATGAGGCGATGAACACACTGCCCTGTAGACCGCCAAACGCTGGGCAGTCACCTGTAACCCGGCGCTCTTGAGTGCCTTTGACAAGTCAACCGGATGTTGATCGTGGTTGGTCTCGGATATGTTCATGGATTTATACTATGACCAATTCTGTACTGTGTCAAGAATGTTGAGAAAGAAAGACGAGACTCGACTCGCACATCGGTCATGTCATTCGGGATTCAGGCCGCAGTGGTGCGCAAACATCGCTTGGGGAGTGGGTTTGAATCTCACCGATAGCCGGTCAGCTGACGGCATTGCCAGGGTTCGCCCTGTATCGACCAGCCACCGGTCCGAATTCAGGGGCTGGCAAGGTGTGCGGCACGCATTGGCGGGTGACTTGTCTGCAAACACGTGTATACTCTCAACACGAAATCTACCATACCAGTTTACCAAACACATACAGGAGTCAGATTATGGCGAAGCCAGTCATCGGTTTCATCGGCCTCGGCCTCATGGGCAGCAACATGGTTGAGTGCCTGCAAAAGAACGGCTTCGAGCTGAATGTCATGGACCTCAACAAGGATGCAGTTGCCGCTGTGGTTGCTCGAGGTAACGCAACCGAGGCGACCTCCGCCGCCGAGCTTGCCGCGGCCAGTGATATCGTCATGCTCTGTCTCACCACTTCCGAGGTGGTGGAGAAACTGGTTTACGCCGAAGACGGTATTCTCGCCGGCATCAAGGAAGGCAGTGTGCTGATCGACTTCGGCACGTCGATTCCCGCATCCACGCGCAAGATCGGCGCAGACCTTGCCAGCAAAGGCGCAGGCATGGTCGATGCCCCTCTCGGACGCACACCGGCGCATGCCAAGGACGGTCTGCTCAACATCATGGCAGCGGGTGACAAGGAGGTCTTTGACAAGGTGAAGCCGGTACTCGACGTGCAAGGCGAGAACATCTTCTATCTGGGTGCTCTGGGCGCTGGTCATACCACCAAACTGATCAACAACTTCATGGGCATGACCACCGTCTGCACCATGTCTCAGGCCTTCGCCGTGGCGGACCGAGCAGGTGTTGATCGTCAGCAACTCTTCGAGATCATGTCAACGGGCCCGTCCAATTCTCCGTTCATGCAATTCTGCAAGAACTACGCGGTCGATGGCGTCAGCGATCTGGGATTCTCCATCGCCAATGCCAACAAGGATCTGGGCTATTTTCTCGAGATGGCCAAGGACCTGGGCACACGTGCCCAGATTGCCGAGGGCACCTCAGCCAATCTGCAGGCGGCTTTCGACGCGGGTATGGGAGATGGTAATGTTCCGGAGATCTTCGATTACTTTCTGAAACTGGAAAAGTAAGCCGACCCATTCATGAAGACAGGACCGCGCTCTCGTCCCATCCGGGACGCGGCTCCTGAACGGCCATGTCAGTTGGCCGACCTACGCAGAGAGAAGACAATGTTCGTACACAATGACAAAGTGACACTGGAAGATCTGGGCGACGGCGTGAGTCGCAAGGTTCTGGCCCACTCGGACAACATGATGTCCGTGGAAGTGCATTTCGAAGAAGGTGCTGTCGGTGCCATGCACAATCACCCGCATGAACAACTCACCTATGTGCTGTCAGGTGAATTCGAATTCACGATCGGTGATGAAACCAGGGTGGTCAAGGCCGGTGACACCATGTACAAGGAACCCAATGTCATGCACGGTTGTCGCTGTCTGAAGCCCGGCGTGCTGATCGATACATTCACACCAATGCGTCAGGATTTCGTACAGGACTGATCGACACCCGATCTGCCTGAACAAGCAGTCAACCCGACCATCGCCAGCGTGGTTCAAAGTCGGGAGTTCATGAAGACTGCCCTGTCCTGCGGCAGCGTGCTCCGCAGGCAGGGACCCCATCGAACATGGGAAAAGCGCGCCTGACCTCGATTCCTTGCCGAATCGTCACTGCCTGGCAAGCCAGATGGTGTGTCTTGTGCCCTTGCTGCCATGCGCGAACACAGACTTCTCCGTCACCTGCAAGCCGCACTTGCGCAATTTCCCTCGAAAGCCGGGGTCAGGTGTTGCAGACCAGTATGCCAGCACCCCACCGGGACTCAGACGCGCGCTGGCGCAAGCGATGCCTTCGGCAGAATAGAGCCAGTTGTTACTGCTGGAACTGAATGCCTCCGGCCCATTGTCGATATCCAGGGCGATGACATCATGCTGTTGATCGGCACGACGCAGCAGGTCGCACACATCGCCGTGATACACCCGGGTTCTCTCATCGTCGAGCGGGTAGCCGGAATATCGACCCAGAGCACCCCGGTTCCACTCAACGACCTCCGGAACCAGTTCGGCCACCACCACGGTGGACCTTGCACCGGTTGCCGCCAGCACGGCTGCCAGTGTGAACCCCATCCCCAGCCCACCGATCAGCACACGGACTTCATCCGTCTGCTCGAGCATGCCGCAGGGTAGCGTACCGAGTGCATCTTCGGATGCATGCTTGCGCGTGGACATCAATTCGCCCTTGCCGGAGATGACAATGGTGCAATCGTCCTTGCCCTGATAGAGCTTCAAGACGTCAGTGCCGCCGGGTATGACAGCTTGTCCTGCAAGAGTTCGTTTCATGCCGTCAGCATAGCGCAATCACCGGCATACACGCGGACTCAGTCTGAATCGATCATCTGAAAGCGGCACAGGACAACTCTGACACTCGGTCACCGGGCAATCGCTCGGAAACAGACTCTCTCCAAACAGTCACGGACACGGTCGATGGCTGTGATTGAGCCTGCGTCGAGCTGCGCTACCATCGATGTTCCATCTTCACGGGACATGATTTCATGAACGGATCCATTGAAAATCACACTCACGAGAGCAGCTCGCGACAGAAGGTGTCGAGCAATCGGCTTGCTCACTGTTGCCTGAAGCATCATGGTCTTGCAGCCCTGATTGCAGTCTCTCCGCTTCTCCTGGCACCTGGCATCGTTGCTGCCAATTGCGCCCCGGACGAGCCGGACTCCGGCTATGTCGACAGTGATGGAGACGGTTTTGATGACAGCCTGGTCGCTACCGACGCGGTCATCGTTGGCGGCTCACTCAGTTGTGACAGCCGCGTTGCCAGCGGCAGCAAGCTGGTCAAATCAACTGTGGCCGATGTCAGCAGCGTCGGCGCCGGAAGCACCGTCGTCCAATCAAGCTTGAACCGGGT
Source organism: uncultured Granulosicoccus sp. (assembly GCA_947495035.1). Lineage (GTDB taxonomy): Bacteria > Pseudomonadota > Gammaproteobacteria > Granulosicoccales > Granulosicoccaceae > Granulosicoccus. Next base: position 302,221 of record CANLXI010000001.1, on the reverse strand, counting down.
TTTTCTTGGGGCCAACTCGCATGTTGATCGCGCCACACTGGGTGCTCCGGAGGCGGAAGCCATTCTGGGCGAAGGCTCCGTCGTACTGCCAGGCGCCAGAGTCTTCGCGGCTTCCATCGGCAAGAATGCACGACTCCACCGGAATGCCAACGTCAATGGCGGACTCGGCATCGACTTCATGCGCCTGGGCGATAATCTGACCCTGGGCCAGAAAGCCAGAATCTCGATTCGCAAACTGGGTGACGACGCAACCATCGGGGCACGCGTGGAGATCGGCGAAAGCACGCAAGCTGGTGACCGGTTCAAGATCGGTAATGACAGCCGTTGGGATGATGGGGGTGTTATCGGAGACAACGTGACCATCGGCAACAAGGTCAGGATCAACGGCGGATTCAATGCCGGTGATGGCGTGGTCATCGACAATGCCGTTACCGTCGATTTTGTCGTCTCGGTCGGAAACTACACCACCATAGAACGCGCCGTGTCCATCGGCGGCTATACCGACATCGGCAGCAATTCCCTGATCATGAACAATGCAAGCATCGGCTCCCAGGTGACAATCGCTGACCGTGTTCTGATAGGTCGACAAGCCAGCATCGGTGAAGGAGCAAATATCGGTGAGGGCTCCATCGTGGATCTGGGTGCAGCAGTGCCCGCCGGCACCGAGATCCCCGCCGGTCACATCTTCACCAGTGACGGCACCGTATCCCCATTGCCCTGACCAAAACGCCATGGCGCATTCCAGCCTGCCACGCTGAGGCTGGAATGCGTCAAGCTCTACCTCACTGGTGCATCAACACTGTCGCTTCCATGTCCGAAGCGCCGCGAATCAATCAGGTACGAGCCTCTTCGAACTCCCGCCACGCCTTTTCCAGTTTCTCGATATTGAAGCCGGGTTCACGAGCAGGCCCGAGTATCAGGTGCTCGCTGCCCTGCATGGTGCGAATGGCAGCCTCCAGCTTCGCAATGACCTCAGGTGGAATCACCAGCGCACCATGACGGTCCGCATGGATCAGATCACCGGCTGCGACGCGAATGCCCATGACCTGAACCGGCGTACCGAACTCCGTGACATGCACGAAGGCATGACTCGGTCCGATCGAACCCGCTACCACCGGAAAACCCGGCTGCAGATCGCCAAGATCGCGCATGACGCCGTTGGTCAATGCCCCATCCAGCCCCAGTCCCTTGTGTACCGTGGTATGAACCTCTCCCCACCAGGCGCTGACACAGTGCGGATAGTCCATGTCTTCAATGACGGCAACAGCGGGTCGTGGCCCGCCAGCCATGTGTCGAAAATAATCCAGGCGTCGTTCTCGGATCACCTCCTTCGACTCTGTCGGCGGTTCCAGCCCGGCTATGCGGGCAGTACGCGCGAAGCCGACCATCGCGGGCGCAGTCGGGTCGGACGCATGCATCGTCCCCTTGGTGTAGTTGTCGAACCCACGGCGCCCCTGAGCTACCTCGATGGCATTGCACACGGTAGGTGTATCCACTTGCCTGAGCAATTCCAGCAGCGTTGGCGACAGTTCCTGATCTGACATGACTTGAATCCGTATTGGTGGTTAGGTGCTGGCTGATGCGCTGGATCCGCAGCCGATCGCCAGCTCGCTGGAATCACACGCCTGCAACCAGGCTTGCAGGAAGGCATTGGTCTTTGCTGGTTGCTCCAGCACTGGCAGATGCCCGGCATGTTCGATAATGGCCAGCGTCGACCCTCGCACCATGTCGTGCATGGCACGATGTCTGTCAGGTGGACACAATCGATCCTCCTTGCCGCAGAGAATCAGGGTGGGCACCGCAACAGCCCGCAGGGTATCGCACTGGTCCGGTCGCTCACGTAGCGCAAGAGATTGTCGGATGAAGACTTCATCGCCCAGATCCAGAGCCATCTGTACGCACAGTTGCAGGATGTCATCTCTGCTGTCGCCCTCTGCCAGGTAATTCGGCTTCATCTCGTCGCGCATGACCTCGAGCAGGCGACCGGCACGCACCTTGTCCATCTGCGGTCCTCGTATCCGCTTCACGCTGTCCAGTTCCGCAAGGGGGTTGGTATCCAACAGGGCAAGACCACGTACCCGTTCGGGTGTCTGGCGCTGCACTTCCATCGCCACGATGCCGCCCATGCTGAGTCCGCACAGAGCGAACTCGGTGGGTGCCTTGCGCAGAATGTCGGAGGCCAGACTCTGTACATCCTCATGCAAGGTCAACGGGCCGAACTGTACCGTTCGCTGTGTCGAGAACCGTTCGATCTGATGACGATACAGTCGAGCATCGCACATCATGCCGGGCAACAGCAGAAGCGGTGTCAAGCCTCCGACCTCGCCAGAGCAGCCCCTTCGGACAGGGCGCCGAGCTTGGCATAGGCAATATCCGGATCGACAGCACCAAAGCCTGCAAAGGTGCCAAAGCCACAATCCGAGCCGGCGAATACTCGCTCGGCACCCACGATATCAACGAAACGCGTCAGCCGTTCCGCGACCAGGCGTGGGTGTTCGACAAAGTTGGTTGTGGTATCAACGACACCCGGTACCAGAATCTTGTCCTCCGGAATCTCGTTTCTGCGATCGCGAAAGACAGTCCACTCGTGACCATGGCGCGGATTGGCGGTCTCGAACAATACATGCCTTGCTCTTGTTTCCATCAGTACCGGAAAGACCGTCGCCATGTCCACATCACAGACATGAGGGCCTTCATAATTGCCCCAGCAGATATGTACTCTCACTCTGGCAGGGTCGACATCACGCAGTGCATGATTGAGCGCTTCCACATGCAGATGAGCAATCTTCAGAAACTCGGCATCACTCAGATCGCTGAAGAGCATATGCCGAGACAGCGCCAGATCGGGACAATCCAGCTGCAGGGTCAAGCCGGACGCGACGATTGTCTCGTACTCCGCCTTCATCACATCGGCCAGCGCCGCCAGATAGCGTTCGCGATCGGGATAATAACTGTTTTGCAGAAACAGGGAAATCACGCCGGGAGATGCCGCATTCATGAAGCCTTCGCTGGCACCATGCTCACGCATCGCGGATGTCAGGTTGTCGATATCCTTTTGCAACTCGCCTTGCCCCTTTGACACGACTTCTCCCGTGCACATGGGACGTGCGTACTGCGGCGTGCCGCCTTCATCGGCCAGGCGTTTCAGGAACCCGGGAAAGAGCTTGAGATCGCCGGGTGCATTGCGCTCGCTATCACCGGAAAATCCGCTGTAGCGATCCTTGACATAGGTCGCGTAGCTGATCTTGCTGGTCTCACCATCGGATACGATATCAACACCTGCGTCGACCTGTCGTTTGACGGTTGCCGAGACAGCGTCGCGCATGCAACGATCGAAAGCTGACTGATCATACTCCCTGCCATGCTCGCGAGCAAAGATGAAGTCCACGACCTCCTGGCTACGCGGCAAGGATCCTACATGTGTCACCGGCAATTTCTTCATGAGAGTCTACCTGTCATTCCTGCGGGATCATCGGTATTGCGTACTCGAAAAAGACTGGCTTCACCGCTCATGCTGGGCACGATGGCATGCGGCAGACCCGGTGGCACGGCACAGGTATCCCCGGGATTGAGCACACTGCTACCCCCCTCCCAACTCAGACGCCAGTGACCGCGCATGATCATCAGGATCTCGTGGCGTTCACTGCTGCGCATCGTGCCGTCCTGTGAATCACGGCTGAGGAAGTCGACCTCGAACCCCGGGCGATCCCTGATCAGCGCCTGCGCCCCGATGACCTGACAAGGCGAAGCCGCTGACAAGGCCATCATGTCATGATAACGAGCAACATACTGCCCCACCACATCCTGCACACCCGGCTCGCTGATCTTCGCCAGTTCCTCTTCACTCATCAATGGCATCGGCTGCACACCATCAGGCAACTGCTGCCCTTGCTTGCGGTCGTAGAGCACGCCGTTGTCACCCAGAATCAGTCCGTGAGCAGTGGCATCCTCGATCACCTGCGGTGCCCAGAGCACACCACCACCGGCATCATCGCCGCCAAGCACGGCCATGATCATGCCGTAATCGGTACCGATATTCTCGAAGCCACGAAAGATGCCGGTGGGAATATCGAAGATATCACCCTCCTCCAGCGTCACCTCTCCAGCATTGCCATGACGCCCCCAGAAAAAACGCCAACGTCCCTTGAGCACGAAAAACACCTCGGCGGTACGGTGGGTGTGCAGGGAATTGCGACACTTGGGTGGCTGACCGGCAGCACCGATATTGAAGCCGGGTGTCTCCTTGACGTGCACATGCTGATCGGGACTTTCGGAGACACCTCTGCCGATGATGGTGAAGTTCTCTTTCTGATCAGAGCCCGGTGTGTGCGCATCGATGAAGGCCGTGCGACACGGTTGCAATTCACCGTATCTGACGATTCGTGCTTCCATTTGTTCAGGTGTCATCTCTTCCTACCCGGTTTTCAGGACGATCTGTTTCCAGATCGCGGTTTCATCGAACAGCACATATTCCCGGCGCAGCCCCCAGGGACCAAACTCGGCGTGACAGGCCCCCATGATGTAGACATCTGCGCCACTGGGGGCCCCAAAGCCACCCCAACCATCGTGCTTGCCCTGCAGGCTCCAGCGAATCGCGGCGCGTGGCGGCATCATCGGGTCATCACGCCCAATCTGATGCTCGATACGAAATTCGGCATCGGGAAAACTGGCTCGCAGAGAGGTCCAGAAATGATCGGCATCGACATGCGAATGACCGGTGATACCTCCCGGGTATTCCAGCTGACAGGCGCGATCGTACTCGGCAGGTATGGCGGCAAGATCCGCCGCCATGAGGCGCTCGAGCAGATCGGCATAGCGCTGCCCCCATTCGTTATCATTCCCCTTCCCTGTATAGGGGCCGGGCTTGTCGATCCTGTCGGAGAACAGCGGAGCACAGTTGTCGGGCCCGCCCTCGCGAAGAATCTGATCGCGAGCGAAGTCTGCCGGCTGCCATCCCAGCTGTCGAACAATGGCCCCCTGATCACGTATCAGCCATTCATCATCGATCTGATTGTCGATGGCGTGGCAGTCGGCAATGATGCGGTAGCGAAGCTGTTTGCCACTGGCCTTGCCATAGACACCGTCGCCCCGATGCGTCGCCGTGGAGAACAGGCGATGCGATGACAGCATGCCCTGCTCGGGGCTACCGCTCCAGATGACATCTTCGCCCAGCAAGGTACGATCGGGAAACTCCGCCAAGGTCGCCAGCGTGGCGGCGATGACGCCCTGGTTCCCCTCCACGACCGATGCAGGCGAACGCACGATGATATCCGGCGAGTAATACTGGTGCAGCGTGGCGATGCCACGATCTTCCCAGATCTCCCGGGTGATGCCGATGATGTAGTCAGGAAAGTCCTTGAACCGGGGGTCAAAGCCTTGCATGTGGATTCTCTCTTGTCAGGGTTTGACGCTGGTGCTGCGTACCACCAGCGGGCCATCGATCGACAGTCGCCGAGGTGGCGTATCGTCGTGTTCAATCTGAGTCAGCAGCGTGGTGATGGTCTCTTCGACCATGCGGTTGGCAGGCTGCCTCACCGTGGTCAGCTTGTAAGCCCCCCAGGCGGCAGCGGGAACATCGTCGTAGCCCACCACGGCAACGTCTTCCGGTACGCGCAGTTGCATTTCATCGCGCAATACGTCCATGACGGCAAACGCCATGTGGTCGTTGCAGACGAACACGGCATCCGGTCGATCGTCAACGGAAAACATGCGTCGCGCCGCCAGCTTGGCCTGTTCGAAATGAAAATCACCTTCTTCGCGGGCGAAGAGCTGAACACCGGCCGCGGCCAGGCCTTCGCGGAATCCTGTCTCGCGATCCCGTTGCGTGGATGCCCCTTCCCAGCCGGCGATGTAGGCAATGCGCTGATACCCGGCCTGCACCAGATGATCAGCCACCTTGCGTCCGCCTGCGACATTGTCGGCGGTGATGGATGACAGCAGATCGTTATCCTGAGTGCGATTGAACAGCACCACAGGCACACCCGCTGCATGACTGCGCAGCGCCAACTCGGAGGACATGGCCACGGAAGCCAGCACAATGCCATCTGCCTGGTAGTCCAGGATTTCCTCCAGAACTTCATCGATGTTGCCGGCTGTCTGTGCTGCCATGAAGACCAGGACATGATAACCCTTGGCTTGCAGGCCATTGGACAGCTTCTCCAGCACCTCGGGATAGAACTGATTGTTCAGATAGGACACGACCAGACCGATGATCCGGGATTTGCCGGTAATGAGCGAACGTGCCAGCACATTCGGTCGGTAGCCAAGCTCATTTGCAGCGGCCCGTACCTTGTCTGCGGTTTTCGGTGACACACTGGCACCGGGTGTGAATACCCGGGACACCGCTGACTGACTGACGCCTGCCAGCCTGGCCACTTGAGAGGACGTGATTTTCTCGCCAGCCATCAATCTGCCGTCCAGCCACCATCAACCATCAGTGCCGTACCGGTCACCAGTGCCGACGCATCAGAGGCCAGATACAATACCGACCCCATGATGTCTTCCACGACTCCGGTTCTGCCGAGCTTGATCTTCTCTTCGATCCAGCGTACCCGTTCAGGCTGATCGAAGGTCTGCTCTGTCAGGGGCGTACGCACGAAGGTCGGACAGATCGTGTTGATGCGTATGCCAGAGCGGCCCCATTCGATGGCCATGGCCTTGGTAAAACCCTCCACCGCGAACTTCGATGCACAATAGACCGAACGATCAATGCCACCCACGTGCGCCATTTGTGAGGATATCGTGATGAGTGAACCCGGCTTGTCCGTCTCCATCAGTCTCTGTGCAACCGCCTGGGCAAGAAAGTAGGCACCGCGCAGATTGACATTCATCACTGTATCGAAGTCGTCCAGCCGGGTCTCCAGTGCCGGACCGTGAATGGCCAGACCAGCGCTGTTGACAAGGATCTCGAACGGTTCTTGACGACTGACGGCCTGTTGCACGGCGTCGACATCGGCCACATCGAGCGCCAGCGCTTCACAGGCATGGCCCTGTGCACGCAGCGCCTCGACCGTTTTCTCGAGCCGTTCGATGCCGCGCGCAGCCAGCACGACATGCGCACCGGCCTCTGCCAGCGCCACCGCGCATCCCTGGCCAATACCGGATGAGGCGCCCGTGACCAGTGCGCGTCGGCCATCGAGTCTGAAGCTTGGAGTAGTAGGCAGTTTCGTCATGTGACTATATCGGGTTCTGTATTGTCGAGTCTCTATTGTCCTTCATTCAGCCGCGACTTCCGTTCCTGTCCCTCAACGATGCCATGCGCGCGAACAGGTCGATACCCATCTGCGCAAACAGGTCGATCATGTCGACAAACACCCAGTTCTCCGTGAATTGCTCGCCGGAACGCAACCAGAAATCGATGCCCGAAATCTCCAGCGACGCACCCGTGGCCGGCTGACCAAGATAGGGACCTGTGTGGGTTGCTCGCACTCCGGCCACGCCGGAACAGGCCAGCAAGCGACCTTCCGCAAACAGGGACTCCAGGCCGACGACTTTCCGATCCGGGAATGCAACAAGCCAGGGTTGCTGATGCCATTGCTCGAATTCACTGAACGACAGACAGGCGCCGATACCACCGGGTCCATACCATTTGAGATTGGGGTGAAAGTAATCTGCCATTCCCATACTGGACAGATTGTCCTGATCGAAGCCGTTCAAACCGCCGTAGAGCAACTTGTGACCCAACTGCAAGGTCAGCTCGGTATCCTGCGCAGGCTGCGCATCCCTGAGCACGCTGTCGAAGCCGGTCGCGGCTGGATAAACGTGTGCAATACCACGCGACGGTGGTAGCACTGGCATACCCACCTGTTCGAACCAGTCCACGAAATCGTAGATGAGCTGCGACTCCACCATCTCATCACCACTGAAACGTATGAACTCGATCCAGCGAATGCGCAAGGGACGCTCGGTGGCAGGGATCCCCAGAAATTCGCCGGTGGCCGTCCCGTTCAGGTAACCACTACCGGCAACCCAGTAAGCATCCCTGGCATCTTCACCCACATGATCGACCGACTGCCCGCCCATGAACAGGTGCGTCTGGCGCGTCAGATCCGGTATGGCCTGCTTCAGGGGTATCAGTACCTGTTCGGCCAGTGCGGTGGGGCCCTTGATCTCTCCCAGCGGTGCCGGACCTTTCCAGCGAAAGTTCTCCGGCAGATACCTTGCGGTAACGGCAGCCAAATCCTCGACGGAGGCAGAATCGGTCGCAGCCCAATAGTCCAGGACCTGTGCCTTGTTTGCCTGATTACGATTCAATGCGAGTCACTCCCGCACGTCATTGCCTGGTGCCGAACCACCGTACGGCACATTGATCCCGCCATAGCGTCGAACACGTACATTGGCCTGCTCGGCATGCCCGACAAAGCCTTCCAGCATGCAAAGACGCGAACAATAGGCTCCCATCTCGGCAGCAGCAGCATCGCTCGTCACGCGTTGATAGCTGTGAGTCTTCAGAAACTTGCCTACCCACAAGCCACCGGTATAGCGCCCGGCTTTTTTGGTCGGCAGGGTGTGATTGGTACCGATGACCTTGTCACCGTTGGCGACATTGGTACGCGGCCCCAGGAACAGAGCGCCATAACAGGTCATGTTCTCGAGGAACCAGTCGTCACGCTCGGTCATCACCTGCACATGTTCGCTGGCGACATCATCCGCCACCTGCAGCATTTCCTCGTAGCTGTCGCACAGGATCACTTCGCCATAGTCACGCCAGCTGACGGAGGCGGTCTCTGCGGTGGGCAGTATCTGCAGGAGTCTGTCGATCTCGACAAGTGTCTCTTCGGCCAGCTTCCGGGAGTTGGTCAACAGCACTGCCGGCGAATTATAGCCATGCTCGGCCTGCCCCAGCAGATCGGTTGCGCAGAGTTCGGCATCCACGGTTTCGTCGGCGATGACCATGGTTTCCGTGGGACCGGCAAACAGATCGATCCCTACGCGTCCGAACAATTGCCTCTTGGCTTCGGCGACGAATGCATTGCCCGGCCCCACCAGCATGTGCACCGGCTCTATGGTTTCCGTACCCAGCGCCAGAGCGCCCACTCCCTGCATGCCACCCAGCACATAGATCTCATGGGCACCAGCCATGTGCATGGCGGCAATGACCGCGGGGTTGGGTTTCCCCTGAAACGGTGCGGTCGTCGCAGCGATTCGCGGCACTCCCGCCACCGAGGCAGTCAGCACCGACATATGTGCCGAGGCCACCATCGGAAATTTTCCGGCAGGCACGTAGCACCCCACCGACTGTACCGGTATGTTCTTGTGCCCCAGAACCACCCCAGGCAATGTCTCCACTTCGATATCGCTCATGGAGGCTCGCTGTGCCTCGGCAAACCGACGTACCTGCGCCTGTGCATACTTGATGTCTTCAATGTCGCCCGGTGCCACCTGAGCGATCAGCTCTTGTATTTCCTCATCACCGAGCCGATAGCTGTCGCGCGAATCCTTGTCGAACCTTTCGGCCAGTTCGCGCACTGCAACGTCACCGCGCGCCTCGATATCTGCCAGCGTGGTTTCCACGATTTGTCTGACCCTGGCATCATCCTCGGCGCGCTCATCCTGAGGTTTGCCACGCTTCAAAAACTCGATCGTCATACTGTTTTCCCGATTCAAGCCCCTCGCGGAGCTTCATGACCAATGAAATACTTGCTACAACACCAGCCCGATCAGCGGCTGACTCGCGGCGCGGTACGCTCGCCTCGGTCATACGCCTCCCAGCCTTCGCCATCAAAGACATCCTTGCCCAGCTGCGCCAGAACATGCGGGAAATCCACCATGACCCAGTTGTCGACGATCTTTCCATCGACGACCTTCCAGAAGTCCATGTAACGAATCTCGACCTTCTTGCCACTGGCGGGTACTCCCATGAAATCACCACTGTGTACCGCCTCCTGGCGACCAAAGGCAGCGGCCCACTCCCCCATGTACAAACGTGCCTCATCGACACAGACCTTGTCGGAAAACGCTGCCTGGAAAGGCTGCTGCCAGTTCGTCTGGAACTCGCGTAAACCGGTCTTGGTTCCACAACCTGCATTACCCATCCAGCGGAAGGTCTCGCTGAAGAACTCACCGATATCGCCGATTCGGTGATCATTCAGGCCATCCACCATGCCCTCGATCACTTGCCGGGTCTGATCGGTCTTGCTCATGTCGGTATCACGACTCAAGACAGCCTGTTCCGGTCTTGTTCCTTTCATCTGTATTGCTACCCCTTGACGGCACCGGCGGTCAGGCCGGAGACGATCTGACGTTGAAAAACCATGATCATGACGAACAGCGGCGCGGTGACCGACACCACCGCAGCGACCGCAAACATCACATTGCCCTTGGTCTGGGTGGTCCCCAGAAAGCTGGCAATCTTGGGCACCATGGTCTGATTCTCCTTGGACAGAATCATGGCGGTCACCGCAAAATCGTTGTAGGCCAGCAGAAAGGAGAACAGACCGGTCGTGATCACCCCGGGCCACATCACCGGCACGATCACGTGACGAAAGGCCTGAAAACGATTGCAGCCATCAACCATGGCGCTCTCATCCAGGTCCTTGGGTATGTTCTTGAAGAACGAGTGCAACATCCAGAGAGTGAAAGGCTGATTGATGGCCACCAGCACGATGATGGCGGTCGACAGCTTGCCCCACATGTTCCACTGAAAGAAGACCGGCAGATAGCCCGACACAAGCGTGATGGGCGGCATGGCGCGAAAGATCAGCGCAATGATCAGAAACCAGAAGGTATAGCGGTAGGTGGATCTGGACAAGGCATACCCACCCAGGGTGCCGAATGTCAGCGAGATGGTCACGACGAACAGGCACACGATGACCGTATTGATTGCGGCCAGACCGAAGGCTTCCCTGACCCAGGCACCGTGATAGCCCGCGCCGGTGAACGTGCTACCCGTTTCAGTCTGTGTCAGAGGTCCTGTCAGCGCGTTCATCCAATCGGCCTTGGAGAAGAAGTCACCCTCGACCTTGAAGGAGCCCCACAAGGTCCACAGGAACGGAAAGGCCGCCATCAACATCCAGGCCACCAGAATGCCGATCAGCAATACGTTGAGAGCGGTGGATCTTCTTTGCGTCAGCGCAGTCATGAGACCCCCTACTTGCGTGAAAAGTCACGCCAGGTGCGTACCAGCACCGGCGTCAACAGAATGGCGATACCGAGAATCGTCAGCACCGAGGTTGCGGCTGCCGAGCTCAGCTGGCGCGTTTCACCGCCCAGGTCGTTGTAGATGGCCCAGGACAAGGAGGTGGCGTGCGCTGATGCCGAGAAACTGACAATCGGTTCAAACACCCGGAAGTTGTCCATCAACTGCATGAGAGCAATGAACGTCGTCAAGGGAAGCAGGTGCGGAATGATCACGTAGCGGATCTGCTCCCAGCGGCTGGCGCCATCGATCATGGCCGATTCCAGCGTATCGCTGTTGACCGTCTGCAAGCCGGCGTAATAGACAATGAAAGCAAACGGAGCCGAATGCCAGACGCCATACACCATCAGCATGACCCAGGTCAGTGGCGTCGAGGCCTTCACTGACAGATCGGGATCGCCAGCCAGATACTGCAAGGCTGCTCCGATGACACCGCGCGCATCCACCATCCAGAAGATGATCAAAGAACCCACCAGAGGCGTTACCATCATCGGCAACAGAGAAAAGAAGATCAGTGGTCCCCGTATCTTCCGGGTTGCGCTGTTGACGGCAACGGCAATGATGAAACCGAAGACGATGACCAATGGCGTGACGATGAATGTATAGGCCAGTGTAAAGCTCATGGCCTTGTAGAACGGCAGATTGACCACCTTGGCGTAGAACTCGGCCATGCCGTTCGAGCTGTTCCAGGCCGCGCCGACTTCATCAAGGGCCAGGTGGCTGCGATCCAGATAGGTATCCAGACCGGCAAAACGCCCCAGCGGACTCGCCTGTTGCAATGCCTGGGTGGCTTCCTGATCAACCGCCGTCGTTGTCGTGCACCCGAAAGGGCCACAGTTCTCGACTTCCTTGATGACTTGCTCATGATCGACGTATACCGACTGCACCAGTACAGACACGATCGGTACGAAGATGAACAACAGCATGGCCAGTGATGAAGGAAGCACGAACCAGAAAAACGTCTTGTGTTTCATCAGTTCCTATCCGGGGGATGCAAGAAGGCATCGTCTGGAGCGGTACGAAATACCGCTCCGACGACGGCGGACTAGTTCAGAAAACCCTTCTCTTTTGCAGCAGTGGTATACGTGGCCTCTATATCAGCCAATGCTTCCTCGGCGCTTTCCTTGCCTTGCAGATAATCCGACAGATTGTCACCCAGCGCGGTGTGCAACAGTCCCATGTAGGGCAGCATGGGATAAGGCTTGGCCTGGGCCTGAATGGCGGCGAAGACGCCTTCATTGACGGGAGCGGGTTCATAACCGTCGATCATCCATACGGCCTGCGCCATGGTTTCATCATTGAGGATGTCGGGACTCGTGCCAGTCATCAATGCCAGAAATGTGGCTTCCGCATCTTCATCGCTGATATTCTTCGCCACGGTCCAGCCGTCCCACCACAAGGTCGTGGCTGGCACACTACCGCCGGCTACCGTCATGGGCCCTCCTACCGCCACATTGCTGTAGACAACCTCCTCGGCGCCATCTTCGTCCATCAACACGCCCACTCGTGAACCCCACATATTCATCAGAGCCACATTCCCGGCCTCGACCTCGGCACCCGTGGCATTGGAGTCATGAGTCAGGAAATCGGGATTCATGTATTCGGACAGGGCTTTCATCATCTCCAGTGCAGCCACACCTTGTGGATTGTTGATGGTGACTTCCGCGGTTCCCGGCTTGTAGAATTCACCGCCGGTACCGAGATACATATTCACGAACTCGGTGGCCAGATTCCAGCCCGATGCAAAGGCGCCTCCTACCGGGTTCTGCATGATGCCCTTTTCGCGAATCAATTCCGCCGCGGCCAGCAGCTCTTCATAGGTTTCAGGTGGTTCCACACCGACCTCGGCCAGTACGTCCTTGCGGTAGACCAGATGCTGAGCATTGGCCATGAATGCCACGGCCATGATCTTTCCATCTACAGTGATAAGATTGCTCTTCGGGATGTTCTGGCCGTACTTGGCTACCAGATCATCCAATGGCCGGATCACGTCTTCATTGATGAGCGCCACAATGGAGGAATTCGCGATGATCGCCGAGGTGTACTCGGCCGGATTACCCTGCAGCCCGGCCAGATTGATTTTCTGATGATCGGCGGTGAGATTGGCACTGACGCTGACATTGTCGTCAGCGCAGGCCTTGGCGGCATTGACGACGGTGTGAATGGCGGGAAACTCGTTGCCGACGATATTGACACGCCCGGCTGTCGCACCGCAGCCCGCATAGGCTGCATTTGCGGACAGGATCAGGGAGGTGGCAACGATCAGTTTTCTCAAGAGCATGGTTTTGTCTCCAGGTTGATGGTCATGGTGATGGCTTGCCGCCCGCACCAATCCTTGATTCAGGACTACTTACAACTGCTTCGATAGACGGGCGCCGGTCCTGGCATCGAACAGATGACAGAATCGAGGCTCGATGACAATCGACACCGGATCGCCGATCTCTGCTCGATAGTTCTTGTCGGCCTTGACCGACACCAGCACACCGTCGATGCGTACCGAGATCATGGTGGCGTCGCCCAACAGCTCCAGCGTGTACACGGGGGCATTGATCTGACCACTACCGTCCTCGGCAAGGCTGGCGTCTTCGGCGCGAAAACCGAGCGTTATCGGACCATCCTGCGCGCCATCGACAGGGACTGCCATATGGCTGGCCTTGAAAACGCCTCCTTCCACCCGACCATCGATCAGATTCATGGCAGGTGAGCCGATGAAACTGGCAACAAAGGCATTGCTCGGGTTGTCGTATATCTCCGTCGGCGTACCCACCTGTTGTACTACCCCTGCCTGCATCACCACCACGCGATCGGCCAGTGTCATGGCCTCGATCTGGTCGTGAGTGACGTAGATGGTTGTCACTGCCAGCTCATGACAGAGATTCTTGATCTGGGCCCGCGTGGAAACGCGCAGCTTCGCATCCAGATTGGACAGCGGCTCGTCCATCAGAAAGGCATTGGGCTCACGTACCACGGCGCGTGCCAGTGCGACCCGTTGACGCTGACCACCGGACAACTCTGCAGGTTTGCGTTGGAGGAAATCATCCAGTTCGACCATCGCGGATGCTCGCCTGACTCGCTCGTCGTGACTGGCGGGGTCAATCTTGCGCACCTTGAGCGGAAACCGGATGTTCTCGTAGACATTCATGTTCGGATACAGCGCGTAGGACTGAAACACCATCGCCACGTCCCGGTCCTTGGGCTCCAGATCGTTGATCAGTTTGCCGTCAACGCGAATTTCTCCGGAACTGACATCCTCCAGCCCTGCGATCATGCGCATGGTGGTCGTCTTCCCACAGCCGGAAGGCCCCAGCAGTACGAGGAATTCACGATCGGCAATGGTCAGGTTGAAATTGTCGACACCGACAAAGCTACCCCACCGCTTGCAGAGGTTACGTAATTCGATTTCGGCCATGGTCAGGTCCGTTCCCTCTCAGCCACACAAGGTTTTTGCATACGTTTGCAAAACCATACGCCCATACAACCGATTAACGCAAGAAGTTTTTGCATTCGTATGCAAAACAATCCATATTTCGACTCCAGGTGCGAATGGAATAGCCATCCCCTTGCATCGCCTTTCCCACTGACCCACAGTGCCCATCCAATCCAGGAGACTGTCATGAGCCGATTCCAGCCGGCAAAGCTATGTGTTCGTCGTTACATGCAAGCGATGGAAACGGCCACCGCTTCAACGGTGGCTCGGGTTCTGGCCGAGTACACCAGCGATCCTTATCGCTGGCGCGGGGTCTATCCGTTTCGCGAGCAGAGCAGCAGCGAATCGGCCGCGCAAACCTTCTGGCAGCCCCTGATGCAATCGTTCAATCAGCTGCAACGACGCGAGGACTTCTTCATCGCCGGGGAGAATATGCATGACGGCGAGGTGTGGGTCATGAGTGCTGGCAACTTCATGGGGCTCTTCGACGCGGATTTCCTGGACATACCGGCTACGCGCCGCATTGCCAACCTTCGCTACGCCGAGTTCAGCTGCGTGCAGGATGGCAGGATCAGCCAGACGGGCCTGTTCGTGGATTTGATTGGTCTGATGATGCAAGCCGGTGTCAATCCCTTGCCACCCTCCACCGGAGTCTACTACAACTATCCGGGCCCACGCTACCACGACGGCCTGCTGCATGAGGATGCCAACCCCCGGGAGAGCAGACAGACACTGGACCTGATCAACGCCATGGTGAAGGACCTGAGTGAGCTGAACGACAGCGGCGCCATGGATTGCCCTCCGGAGATTCTTGCCAGAACCTGGCATTCGGACATGCTCTGGTATGGCCCGGCAGGTATCGGCGCCAGCTACACCATCCCACGCTATCAGGAACAGCACCAGTTGCCCTTCCGCGAACAACTTGGCGACAAGAAATTCGAAGGCCATGTCTGTCGCTTTGCCGAGGGCCATTTTGCCTGCTTCTTCGGTTGGCCCAATCTCAGCAACAGCCCGCTGGGTGGTTGGCTGGGCTTGCCAGGTGGAGCCAGACATACGCAAATGCAAGTCGTGGATATCTACCGACGTGAAGGCGACAAACTGGCAGAAAACTGGATACTGATCGATTTGCCCTGGTGGCTCAAACAACAGGGACTGGATGTGCTGCAGAGAAATCGGGAACTGCGCAGAGGGAGAAGCTGATTCCGGGGCATACCGGCGCAGCGCCTCTGTGGACACTACAGCCGGGGACCACTGTCACTACTCGGGCAGAGCCCCGCAGAACCCACCGGCACTGGCGGCTCCGGAGCCCAGCGCAACGATGGCTGGCTGCTGGTAGGGATTGGGGGGTGCCGAGATCAGATCGGCGCCGACCAGCAGAATCAGCATGACCATGGCAATGCCAGCCGTTGTTCGTCGTGTCATGCGCGTGCCTCCAGTCCGAGCAACGGCCGCAGTCGGACTCCCTGTATCGAACCGATGAACGCGGCAATGAACCAGACCCAGCCGTGCAGGCTGCCCGTCGATATGCCGGAGAAGAACGCACCGACATTACAGCCGAACGCCAGACGCGAGGAGTAACCGAGCAGAAACCCCGCAACGATGGTGGCAAACCAGGCGCGCAAAGGTAATCGCGGCATGCCCTGTGACAGACCACCGCTACGCCAGCTGGCGACCAGGAAGGCGCCGGTCATGATGCCGATGTTGGTCAGAGAGGTGTAATCGGTCAGCAGACTCGATTGCACGCGTGCAATCGAATCCGATGCGGCCCAGAAGCTCGAGCCTGACAGGTCCATTCCCGCGGCCGTGGCCCCTTTTGCCGCCCAGAGACCGAGACCATACACGACACCCCAGGGTTGCCCGGCAACGGCCAGATTGGCGATGGCCAGTGCCGCAATCACAAGCGCAGCTACCAGGTATCGACGCGGTATGCGGCGGTGCTCGGGATCCGCCTGACGAAGGAAGAAAAAGGCAAGTCCGGCCAGCGCCGTCAGCGTGATCGCCACTCCGCTCCAACCGGTAAAACGGACGATGGGCAAGGCGCCCAGCGCGGTCCAGTCGAGCAGATGATAGGCACCGGCAAAACTACCGATGGCGAAGAATGGCAATGCCAGCAGTCCGACGGGATTGCCGGAGCCGGCGTTGACCAGAGTCCCTGAACCGCAGCCCAATACAATCTGCATGGCCACGCCGAACACGAATGCGCCACCAACCATGGCCCATCCCACGGGCGCTTCGGCACCGACCAGCTCGCCCCCACTGGCATCGATCAGTGGCAGGGCCACCGTCGCCACGACACCGATGGCCAATAGCTGTGCCAGCAGGCCTGAGGGGTCACGACGCAGGATCATGGCTCGCCAGGGTCCGGCAAAACCGAACCGCAGGCCCTCCAGCGCCAGACCGAAGCCGAGGCCGATCATCAGCATCAGGCCGTAGCGAACACCGGCAAAGATGGCAACTGCCAGCACCAGCAGCACTGCCATGACCAGCAGACTGCCGCGTTTCAATATCGGATGACCCACGCCTATCCTCCCTGCTCGAATTCCGGCGTTGATCAGTTCCCCTTGAGCTTGTTCAGGAAATTCTCGACGACACCGGGCGTGTTGGCCATCTCGTGGTCTGTATTGGAATATTCAACCATGGAGCCCGGGTACAACTTGACGTTGTCGATACCGGCCACCTCTGACAGAGCAAACCAGTTGGTTGCGGC
Organism: uncultured Granulosicoccus sp.; assembly: GCA_947495035.1. Lineage (GTDB taxonomy): Bacteria > Pseudomonadota > Gammaproteobacteria > Granulosicoccales > Granulosicoccaceae > Granulosicoccus. The sequence continues at coordinate 284,950 of CANLXI010000001.1, read as the reverse complement.
CCAGTGACCCGTATTGCAGAATGATACAACCTCTTCCCCGTCTTCGATGCCCAGCTGCTCACGCAAGCCGGCAGAATCCGGAATCTCCGACATGGCAGACGCCCCATCGCTGAAGAACGCGGTGTACGCGTGATTCTCTGCGCCAGGCAAGGTACCCGGGCGAGCTGCCGCTGCATGGCTCTTGCGCCCCTCATAGAAGTCGTCAGGCCTGGCATCCAGCAGCAAGGCATCGACTTCGCCGCGGGTCACGGCGCTGACCTCTTCGGTATCGGCCGTCCACTGATCTGAAAAGTGGATATCAAGCTCGGTGACTTGTGGCACCACCGGATCGGCACTGGTAGCCAGGCCGGCGGACTCCCAGGCCATGGCCCCGCCGTTGAGAATCGACAGATCGGCAAACCCCGATGATTTCAGTGTCCAGTAGACACGCGCTGCCGCACCAAAGTCCGTATCGGTCTTGCCTTCCGGTACGATGACCACCGGCTTGTCGAGCGACAGGCCGAGCGATTCGAAACGTTCCTCCAGCACGCTGACCTCCAGCATCTGCCCCGGGTTGTCCTTGGGTCCACGAAACAGCCCGTAGGGAGCCGAGATCGCCCCTGGAATATGCCCCTTGGCGTAATCGTCTCCGCGGATGTCCAGTATTATCGGCTTGACTTGCTCCAGCTCGGCCGACAGTTCGGAAGGGCTGACCAGCGGACCGAACGAGGTAGCCGCGGAGACGGTGGCGGCAAGCAGTCCAAGAGGGATGGAAATCAGGGAGGCTGACAGGTTCATGGCGACTCGATCTCTGCAGGTTGGTGGGAGATTGGGCAGGCAGACTCCGTGATATCGGCGAGAACCCGGACCAGAGGCGATTATAAGCCGCAACACGTAGCTCCGTCCAAGGTTCGACCCATCGACACACGGATGGTTCATTACTGTCAGGCAGCGAGATTCGGTTGCAGCACGCATTCTTCTCGTCTGCGGCAGGCTACGGGAAAAACGATGGAACCAATTCGGATGAGCGCTGTTTAACTCCGGGTCAATCACTCACTCGCTACAGGAAAATACAGTCATGACATCCTCCTCCCGCATCGGCCTGGCAACTCTGCGCATCGGTCTGTTTCTGTTCATGATGGTCTGGGCTCTGGAAAAATTCATCAGACCTGAGGCGTATCAGTCCATCTTCGGCTCGTTCTACGGATTCGATGCAGGGCAATCACTGATCTTTCTCATCGGTGCCGTGCAGACAGCGATCCTGCTGCTCTTCGTCGCCGGCAAGTTCAAGACGGTAACCTATGGCCTGGTCATGCTCATGAACGTCGTGACTCTGCTGGTATCCTACCGCCAGATACTGGCACCGTACGAAGGATCCACCAACCATCTGTTTGCCGCGTCGATCGTGGTAGCCGCCGCCAGCATTGCCCTGTTCCTGTCCCGTTCCGAGGATAGCGTCCTGGTTCTTGGCTCTGGGACAGACTCTGATGAGACCGGCGAACTGCCACCCGAAACCACCAGCGCCTGATCTTCACCGATGCAAGGCCATCGTCCCGGTCTGTCATGACCGGGACGACAGCCAGCCAGTGACTCAGAGAGCGTCAGGCCGGCCGAGGTGCGAGGGGCCGCCAGCCTGACCTAGTCGATAGCAGCACTCTCTTTCAGAAGTTTGTTCAGGATCGCGTGATTCATCGAATAATCGACTGGCAGATCGATGACATGCACCCCCTTGCCTGCCAGTGCTGCTTCGAGTATATCGACGAAGTCTGCATGGCTTTCTGCCCGATGACCGGTCGCACCGAAGCTGTTGGCGAACTGCACGAAATCGGGGTTGTTGAAATCCAGCCCGAAGTTCTCGAACCCGATGCCCTCCTGCTTCCATTTGATCATGCCATAGGCCTTGTCGGTGAGAATGATCACCACCAGATCAAGTCCCATGCGCACAGCAGTTTCCAGCTCCTGACAGTTCATCAGGAATCCCCCGTCGCCATTGACCGATACCACTTTCCGGTCCGGGTTGAGTTGTTTTGCCGTCATGGCTGACGCAAGACCGGCCCCCATGGTGGCCAGGGCATTGTCCAGCAACAGAGTATTCGGCGCATGGCACTCGTAATTGCGGGCGAACCAGATCTTGTAGATGCCATTGTCCAGCGTGACGATGTCTTCCGCATCCAGATGATCACGCAGCAGACTGACCAGTGCCTGAGGCAGTATCGGGAACCGGGTGTCGTTGAAGTAGCGCGTCAGATGTGAATCCACCTCATCACGAACTCTGGCGAAAAAATCGAACTCCTGTGGCAATCTGCCCAGTTTGTCGGCCAGACGATTCACCGAATTGGATATGTCTCCGACCACATTGAGCTGCGGAAAATACACCTCATCGATATTGGCGGCATCGAAGTTGATGTGTATCACCTGCCGTCCACCCTTGTGCATGTAGAACGGTGGTTTTTCGATATCATCATGACCGACATTGATGATCAGGTCGGCTCGTTCGATGGCACTGTGCAGATAGTCATTGTCCGACAAGGCAGCGGTGCCAATGTATTGAGGATGCCTTTCGTCCACCACTCCCTTGCCCATCTGAGTATCGAAAAAATACAAGCCCGTGCAATCCATCAAGGCCCGCAGGGACTCCGCCGTTCGCTTGCGATTGGCACCTGCACCAATCAGCACCAGAGGCGCTTGCGCCTTGCGAATCATCTCCACGGCAAGATCGATGGACTGCTCGCTGGCATCCGGACGCCGATGTCCAACGACATCGAACACCGTCGCCGAGCTCTCCTCCTCGGCGATATCCTCTGGCAGCTCGATATAGGCCGCACCCGGCCGCTCGTCCATGCTCACACGAAATGCCTCACGGATCATCGATGGCATGTGATAACCATCCACCACTTGCCGGGAATACTTGGTGACAGGCTTCATCAGATTCACCACATCGACGATCTGGAAGCGCCCCTGCTTGCTTGTGCGAATCGGCTTCTGCCCACCGATCATGATCATCGGCATGCCGCCCAGCTGCGCATAGGCAGCAGCGGTAACCAGATTGGTGGCACCGGGCCCCAGCGTGGATAGACAGACGCCGGGCTCACCGGTCAGACGTCCATAGGTGGCCGCCATGAACCCTGCCGCCTGCTCGTGACGAGTCAGTATGAGTTCGATGGAGGAGGTTCTCAGCGATTCCAGCAAATCCAGATTTTCCTCTCCGGGAATGCCATAGATATATCGAACACCCTCGTTTTCCAGCGCCTTGACGAGCAGATCTGATGTCTTCATGGTGAATTCACCTGTTACCGGGCAGCGGTACTTCGACTCGCGAACCGGCAGGCTCGGTATCCGAAGCGGAAGCTCACAGCCAATGGGTTCAGCTGCTTGTCACGCCATTGTGCCCCAGGCGTCAGCCACTCGGCCAGTCCATGCAATAAATTGCAATCGTTGCAGGGGAATGTAACACTGACAGATCTTTCCCTCATTCTTCGCCCGAGTCTCATCCAGCCCATGCGCGTCGATGTTGCCACTCCCAGTTCTATCCCCACCCGACAGGCCAACAGCCACAAGGGCATGCTCTTCATGCTCGGCGGCATGTTCTTCTTTGCCGGAGCAGACGTCCTGTCGAAGCTGCTCACCGACTACTTCCACCCAATACAGATATTCTGGTTCAGACAGCTGGCACTGCTGCTGGGCGTGCTGACAATGCTGAGCATTCATGGCAGCGCCATTCTCCACACCCGCCGACGGTTGCTGCAGATCACCCGCGGCACCCTCGTGGTCGTTTCCAGCCTGCTGTTCATCTTTGCCGTCCGCCATGTACCACTGGCTGATGCCGTGGCCGCAAGTTTCGTGGCCCCCTTCTTTCTCACGATCCTGGGCGCCACCTTGCTGGGCGAAAAGGTGGGTCTGCGACGCTGGCTGGCCGTAGTCGTCGGATTTCTCGGTGCATTGATCATCGTGCGCCCCGGCATGAACAGCGTACACCCTGCCGTCATGCTGGTCGTGCTGGCCGCGGCTTGCTACGCCATCAGGCAAGTGCTCGGACGCCTGCTGGCAGACACGGACAAGAGTACGACGACCATCGCCCACACTGCGCTCACGGCCAGTCTCATCGCCTCTCTGGCATTGCCCTTTTTCTGGCTGTGGCCGGAAACCCGCTTTCAGTGGCTGGCACTGCTGGGCGTCGCGCTCTGCGGCGGCGTTGGAGAAATCCTCGTGATCAAGGCACTCGAGACGGCAGAAACCGCTGTCGTGGCCCCGGTACACTACACCTTGATCATCTGGGGCACCCTGTACGGCTATCTGGTGTTCGAGCAACTGCCCGATCGATGGACCTGGACCGGAACGGCCATCATCGTGGCCGCCGGCATCTACACACTGCAGCGCGATCGACTCAAGCGTCGCGCTCCTGTCAGCAATTAGCGGTTCAGCGATAGCGGGTTGCTGCAGGAAATGAAGCTGGCGTGCAGCCAGCAACAGGCGGCATCGCTCTGCAGCACTGATGTGCCGTCGCGGGATCGGATACACTCAGCGACCACCTATCCAGCTGCCCACCACCATGAAACTGCTTGTCCGCAACCTCGACCGAACCCTGGATGAAGAAACCCTGAGAACGATGTTCGAAGCCTATGGCAGGATCCAGTCCTGCACCATCGTCATGGACCCGAAGACAGGCGTATCCAAGGGATTCGGTTTCGTCGAGATGCCTGTGCCGGGTGAAGCCAAGGCCGCGATGAAGCAGCTCAATGGCACAAGCGTTGCGGATCTGGTGATTCGCGTCAAGAAGGCCGAGTAGAGAGGCCGTACAGACCATTCGCCGCCGGAGGCAGGCGTTCAGCGCGATGCCGAACGGGAACTCACTTCCAGCAGTTCTTCGTGTCTGCGCTGCTCGAGACGCACGGCTCGATTATGGCGGTTGACGGTATAGACACCGGTCAGAATGATGAAAGGCCACAACAGCAGCGCGCCGAGTACAAAGGTGACGCTGCCGACACCGATTACCGCCAGCAACCAGAACAGTGCAGCCGCCACGCTTGAATAGAACAGCCCGAGCGGGCCAAGCAGCAGCGCCAGAATGAATTGCAGCAGTTGTGATTTCTTGACCATTGAAGGAACGATTGCTGTCTCGAGTTCGTACCTTCCGATCATACTGCATTATGTCTTCAGGTCGAGGCGTTTCACCCTTTGCCCTGCCTCACTCCTGCCGGGATTTACCGGCGAGCAGATTCTCGGAATCCGACTCCGCCAGTTCACGATCAATGGTCTGCTGAATTGCCTGATCCACGGTGGTATCACTGACCACATCGCGACCGATGACACCCGCTTCCCGAGCCACAGACTGCGATTCAGGCAAGACTTCCGGAGGCGCATCCTGTGACAGGATCGGCTTCCCCCAACCTTCTCGCAGATGCACACGATAGATCGGTTCCGGCATGACGATACCGGCACTATCGAACGCCTGCTTGACCTCTCTGATCGCCTCACTGCGTACTTTCATCAGATCACTGCGTGTCTGATCGATCCATGCCGCCACCAACAGGGAAACACTGGAATCGCCCAGTTCCTTGATCAAGGCGGCCGGTGCGGGGCTGCTCAGCACACCATCGACCCGCTGTATCGCATTGATGGCGGTCTGCTGCGCCCTGTTCAGATCCAGATCCGTATCCACCCCCACCGTGAACTCGAAGCGTCTCTCCGGCTGCCTCGTGTAATTGACGATGACAGACTTGTAGACGATCGCATTGGGCACACGCACATGATTGCCATCGCGTGAAATCAGGATGGTTGCTCTGGAGGTGAGCCTTGCGACCGCTCCCTCGTGTTCACCGATACGCACATGGTCCCGTGCAAGGAACGGCGTACGCAGGCTGAGCAGAATACTGGCAATGAAATTCTCGACCGTATCGCGAACCGCAAATCCGATTGCCAGACCGACGATTCCTGCCGCACCGAGCACAGAGCCCAGAATGGAAGTCGCATCGAGCAAGGTCAGCGCCAGAACCAATCCAGCCACGGTCAGCAGGATGCGAGTGAGGGTGGCCAGCAATTCGGCAATGAATCCATTGGGCGCTATCAGCAGAAACAGCCGCCGGTGACCTCCTGCTCTTCGACCCGCCCACCAGAACAGGGCGATGACGCTCAGCGCCAGCAGCAGTATCGGCAACGAACCAATGAAGTTGTACAGAATTGCCTGCAATCGCTCCACCGTGGATTCCACGCGCCGCGTGACATCCGTATCGACCGTCATCTCGTCCACCACCTCGATGACGCCTACCACCTGCGCTGCCAGCCGCGAAGCCCGCTCCCCCGATTGTGCGGAGACCACCACGCCACCCAGCGTCACCACACCATTACTGACCGACACAGTCACACCTTCGAGCGCCTCCAGCTCAGCGTAGATGCCCTGCAGCCGCTGGCGAATCGCATCATCGGAACGCACGTCGTTTTCAACTTCGATACTGCCCGGCTCGACGTCTGCCTCGGCAGCACTCTCCTGACCCAGCAGATCATCGATGACATCGCCAGAGGCGATTGGCGCCGCCAGCGACAGCAGCAGCATGAGTACACGGACAATCAGCAATTTCATGAAACGGCCTGGCTCCGGACCGTAGCCCGATGTGAACGGATGAACACACGAACCAGCCTCAGACAGGCAGAGCCTGGCGAACGCATGATTCGTGACTGCATGACAAGCGCACCTGCCCCGAACGGACAGAGGGCCTGACTCAAGGTCTACCCTGTCGTGCCGATAAATTCAATGATGCACGACGTCAGATAGCCTCCTGTTACAACCGACTTTGCGATGACAGCAATCAATCTACCCCTGGTCCGTAGGTTGACAGGGAAACTGTCAGGTATTCCCCTGCGAATACAGATTACAGCCATGTGCTGTTCTTTTGTCGTGGTCGTGTCGCTTGTCACCTGGATCATCGTATCGAGAAGCCAGGAACAGGTCATTCAGTTCGAAGCCCTGAAGCTGGCGGATATCGTCGTCAACCAGGCCGCATCTGCACGCTCGGCCTATTCCAGCCTGGCCGTCTCCAAGCTGAAGGCAGACGGCCTGGGTGCCTCTGAGTTCTCCGCGGATCAACCGGGCCATATCCCTCTGCCGGCGCAGTTTCTCAAGGATCTGTCCTTCAGAAGCCAACAGGACAACAACGGTCTGTTCAGTTTTCGTCCCATCAGCAAATGGAATCTGGCTCCGGAACATGGCATTCGGAACAAATTTCAGGAATGGGCATGGGAACAACTCGAATCCCAGAACCGCCGCGCCCCGGAGACTCCACTCGAGTGGACACCCGTCTGGCGAATCAGCGAGGACGAACAGGGAAAGGTTCTGCGCTACCTCACCGCCGATCCCGCTGCCAGCCCATCCTGTGTCAACTGCCACAATGCGCTGGAAAAACGAGCAGACGTCATAGCGAAACGTATTGCCAGTGGGGTGAAACCGGGCAATCAGTGGCAATTGCATGAGTTGCTGGGCGCTATCGAAATCACGATCCCGCTCGATCGCGTGGCCGCACTGGCCAGGGAGCAGACGCGCGATGGATTGCTCATCGTGCTGGGAATCACCATCATCGGCGTCTGTGGTGTCTGCTTCATCGTCTTTTACGATGTCGCAAGAACGCATGCAGCAACAGAGAAACTGGCGTTTCACGCCAACCATGACTCTCTGACCGGCCTGCCGAATCGATTTGCCCTGGAATCGACTCTGAACGAGCTCGTCATGGAGAACGAGGAACAGGCCCGGGGTGAGTCAGCAACACTGGTTTTTCTGGATCTGGACAATTTCAAGCAGATAAACGACACGCTGGGGCACGAAACCGGGGACAAGGTTCTGACCATGGGGGCCAATCGCATCGCGCAGGCGGTGGCCGCTGACGGATTTGTCGCGCGACTCGGAGGCGATGAGTTTGCTGTCGTCCTGCCGGGCAAGTCCGTAGAGCAGGTCAACGCGATTGCCGGCCAGATAGCGGATTCGATCATCCAACCCTACGAGGTTGAGGGATACAAACTCTCGCTGGGGGTCAGCATCGGCGCGGCTCTGTTTCCGGAGAATGCTCACAGCACGTCCGAACTGTTGCGTTGTGCCGATGTGGCCATGTACACGGCAAAGAACGGTCCTCTGACATTCGCCTGGTATGACCCGGCCAGTGATACCAATGCCGTCTCCAACCTCGTGATGAAGGACGAACTGCGAGAAGCCATTGAAAACGACACCCTTGACGTACATTACCAGCCCAAGTATTGCCTGAACACTGGTCGGATGACAGGGGTTGAAGCTCTGGCTCGATGGCATAGTCCCAGCGCCGGATTCGTACCACCGGATGTCTTCATATCACTGGCAGAACATGTCGGTCTGATCAATGATCTGACCTCGCTCATACTGAACAACGCCGCAAGTCAGTGCCAGCGATGGCGCCAGATGGGTTTCGATCTGACCGTGTCGGTGAACCTGTCGGCCATGAACCTGCACGACGGAACCTTGCCGACACTGATCAGCAACTGTCTGAGCACTACCGGCCTACCGGCCTCTGCACTCATACTGGAAGTCACGGAAGGTACGGTCATGACCGATATCGAACGTGCCTGCGAAGTTCTTTCACAGGTTCGGAGTCTCGGCGTCACGTTTTCGGTGGATGACTATGGCGCCGGATACAGCTCCCTGTCCTACCTGAACAAGCTGCCTGTCAGCGAGCTCAAGCTGGACCGGGCTTTCATCACTCACGTGGGCAGCAGTGAGAAGGATGCTGTCATCGTACGCGCAACGCTGGAACTGGCTCGCAACCTGGGTCTGACCATGGTGGCAGAGGGAGTCGAGGATGCAGCAGCGCTGGACTTTCTCTGCTCCATCCATTGCGATCAGGTACAGGGCTACTTTCTGTGCAGGCCGCTGCCGGCGCATGAACTGGAGCGACGCCTGCCCTACATTCACCGATTCAGCCCGGTTGCCCTACACGACAGCGGATCAGGGCAGGCATCGGATCTGTCCTCGGAAGAGATCCCTCGGGACAAGGCGGCTTGACGACTGTCGAGGGTAATCGGACCAACCAGGCCTCTTGCCCTCGACTGTCATCATCAACCCGTTACCGATACAGATCAGTGTTGCCAGTGGCGTCCCTGCCACCGACCTCACCCATCAAGGCGTATCGGGCGCCAGCGTCTCGACAGCGACAACATCGGCAAATGTCGAACCGTTGTTGCGGTTTACGGCAACCACGGAGGCCTGATAACTGGTACCGGCCAGCAGACCTTCGGCGAACCAGCTACGCCCCTCGGTTGAACCTTGCAGGTTGCCATCGAGGTAGACATCGAAGCGATAATCGGCAAGGTCATTACCCAACCAGGCTGTGTCCCAGAAAAGTTCGATCGCCGACTGGGAATACGTGGAAGCACGTGTGTTCATTCCTGAGGAATCCGACTGCCCGACCTCTTCTCCCTGCGTCGTGATACTGACAGACTCCTGCCCCAATGCGTCACCAGCACGGCTGATTGCCGTCACTGTATAGCGATACAGGGTTCCGGGCTGCAACGCACTGTCGAAGTGGCTGCGACCATCAGTGATTGCCAGCAGCTCTCCTTCACGACGAACCTCGAAACTGACTGCAGCTGGATCATCGGAGACCCAGAACAGCTCCAGGGCCGTTCCGGAATAGGCCTGTCCGCTCAGTGCAAGATCGCTATCGGGGTCTGACTGGGCAATGACACTGACCGTTGCCGATCGTCCCCAGCTCTCCCAACTGCCTGGTCCTGTTGCGACCAGATAGTATTCTCCCGCCTCGCTCGCCTGCCACTGAGTCTGGCTGGCTGGCAGCGATTCAATCCAGGAGCCATCGCCGCGATGTACGTTGATGACGATGGCATCCACCGCATCCCAAACCAGGGTATTTCCTGAAACGGATACCAGCGGTGCGCTGACGGATACGGGCTGGGTGGGGGCTTCCGGTTCTGCGGGTGCTTCCGGCTCTGCTGGCGCTTCCGGTTCCGCAGGTGCTTCCGGTTCCGCGGGTGCTTCCGGCTCTGCGGGCGCTTCCGGTTCTGCGGGTGCTTCCGGCTCTGCGGGCGCTTCAGGCTCTGCGGGTGCTTCCGGTTCTGCGGGTGCTTCCGGCACTGCTGGCGCTTCAGGCTCTTCAGGCGTGACCACCGGTGATGAGCCATTCACTGTCCGAGACTGCGACAGACTCGCAAAGCGTGAATCCGAGAATTTCACGTCGGCATAACGATAGAGCGTTATGCGATCGATCGCGTGACCGTTCGACCGTCCGGAAATCTGAATCGTATGCTCGCCGGCAGAGAAATACTGCCTGACGGGTCGGTTGACATGATCCACGGTCGCCGACTTCCATGCCCACTTGTTGAGCGTGTTCATGAAGACTTTCGTCCAGCCGTTCAGGGACTGCTCACCACTGACATTGCGTCCGGAGGGAAATCGTACCCAGCTGTCATTGTGCTCACTGGAACTGTTGCCGCGTGTAATACGTGATCGCCATCTCAGTTCGTAGTTGCCTGCTCGCTGGATTCGGAAGCGGTACGTGATGGTTCCTCTGCCTGCCGTTCGCACTGCAAAGGAATCGGCGCCATTCCATTTCAGATAACCACGCCCCGTATAACCGCTGATCGATCTCTCGAGTTTCCAGTCGCCGTTGGCCGGGGAAGACTCGGCCTCCATCACGACTATACCGTCTTCTTCGAGGAAGGTATCCGCGAAAACGGGTGGCATGAAAAACAGGCACGCAAACAACAGGCGCGCAGACGTCGTCTTGCAGATAGTCATTGAACAGGGGGCTCTGATGGTAGTGACGGGAATATGGCCGACGCTCGGATGTCCGGCCCGTGAAGCGTCAACATACTAACGCCTGTTTATCCGGGAAGACAACGCGCATTGCATTAACACCTTGTCACCTGAGCGAACTCGTCAATACAACTCCACACCACAACATGCCAAGAGCGTCCCTTGTCGAAACACGAAGCAAAGTCGCCACCAACAAAAAGACGATGAATGGATCAATCTACGCCTGTGTATATGCTGCTACACCAGATACCATGATTTCTCTCAACACAAAGGTACACCCATCTTTTTTGTTCCTGACTTGCATTTCACTTCTCTCGATGCGTATCAACACACTGGCCTTGCCGGTGTAGCCATACCAGCAGATGCATCGGGGATATTGAACGAACTATCAATCCGCAGGAAACATGTCATCTCTCACCGCCTGCAGATGACGCTTCATGCACGCCTGAGCGGCATCGGCATTGCGATGTTCTATGGCATCGAGTATGGCCTCATGCTCGACGAAACTGTGATGCTCTGGCGTGGGCACCTCTGTTCGACGATGCAGACAGCCCCAGACAATCGTTCTTCTCAAGGCATTCAGCTGCTCGTACATGGTGATGAGCGGCGTGTTCTGTGTCGCTTCGGTCACCAGGCTGTGAAACTGATTGTCGATCGACTCATATTGCCGCCAGGTTGTCGCTTCACGCGCCTTGGCGCAACTATCACTCATCTGCTCCACGTGCTCGGCGGTGGCGTGCATGGCAGCCTCACGTGCCAGCATCGGTTCCAGCACCAGGCGCGCATGCATGACCTCCCGAGGCGTGGTGCGCTTGGCAATATCGGCTATTGACAGATAGTCCGGCCCCTGCCCTCGACCATTGCCAACAAACGTGCCCCGACCGACGTGTCGCCAGATGGCCCCTTCCGACTCGAGTACTGCAAAGGCCTTGCGTAACTCCGACCGTCCGATACCCAGTGTTTCGCACAGCTCACGTTCGGCAGGCAGTCTGTCATTGGTAGCGAACTCTCCCTGTGCGATGTAGGCACGTAACTGGATGAGGGCACCTTCGCTGTTTTCTCTCTTCATTGCCTGTCTGCTGCTTCGCCACTGTCACCGGATCTTAAACAATGATCAACCAATTTACAAATTGATCTTTCAATTGCAACCAAACAAAACCAATCGTTAGAGAAACGAGCTTCTTCACAATGACGATTGAAAGAAAGTTCGCTCTGAAAAGCTTTCCAGTTTCTTGAAAGCATATATTTTCACTTAAATTTCAACAGCCTATATGAAAATGGGACATTTTTTGCCAACCTCTCCACTTCTGGAAAAGATCTTGTGCCAGAGAAGAAAATGGATTATGGTCTGTCCCACATCAGATTGGTTTGTATTAATACACCAATTTTCAATCAACCCTGTTACAGACCGTGGAGTCCATAACCCATGCACCTCGCCACCATAGCCGTCGACGAGTCCTCCGTCGCGGTGGTTCGCCTCAACGATGGTTCCTTGCTGGACATTGCCAGAGCAGCCTCCTCCGTTGCTGGCGCCTCTGGCGCATCACTCAAGGATGGCAAGCTGCAGACCATCATAGAAGGTGGGCCTGAGCTACTCGAAGTCATTCGCAAGCTGGTCAGCGAAGCAGAGTCGGGCCAACATGCCGACGCCAGACACGATGCGTCAAGCTCGACCTTCCTCCCCCCATTGCCCAGCCCACGCAAGAACACGTTCTGTGTCGGCAGAAACTACGCCGAACATATCGCCGAAGGCGACAAGGCGCAGAATCAGAAAGTCGGCGTGACCGAGCACCCGGTCTTCTTCACCAAACCACCCACAGCTGTCATCGGTCAGGGCGCACCAATACCCATCTTCCCTTCCGTTTCGGAATGCATCGACTACGAAGTCGAATTGACTCTGGTCATCGGCGTGTCCGGTAGAAACATTTCTCGTGAAGACGCCTACCAGCACATCTTCGGCTACACCATCATCAATGACATCACGGCCCGTGACATCCAGCGCCGACACGGCGGTCAGTATTTCAAGGGCAAAGGTCTGGATGGCTCATGCCCCACGGGCCCCTGGATAGTCACGGCTGATGCCATTGACAATCCTCATGACCTGGCCATCGGCCTGTCGGTCAATGGTGAGACGCGCCAGAGCGGCTCAACCTCTGACATGATCTTCGATATCCCGACCCTGATTGCATCGCTGTCGGAAGGAATGACGCTGGAGCCGGGCGACATGCTGGCCACAGGCACTCCCTCAGGTGTTGGCTATGCCATGGATCCACCACAATACCTCAAGGATGGAGACACGGTAGTCTGTGAAATAGCGGGTATAGGGCGGCTCGAAAACACGATTCGTACCGCCTGACAACAGGGACAGTAGTTGCAATAACACCACAGTAGCACCCACGACCACCACAAGGAGAATACACCATGATCACCCGACGTCTGTTCACAGCCGCCCTGGCTGCGGCAATTCCACTGACCCTGATGAGCGGGTCTCCGGCGCAGGCTCAGGACCTGCGAGAGATCACCTTCGTTCAACCGAGCCCTTCTGCCATCAACTCCTACCCGGTGTTCGTTGCCATCGGTGAAGGCTACTTCGAGGAGGAAGGACTCGAGGTCACCGTCGAAGCCATCAATGGGTCGGGCGCCGTACTGCAGGCACTGGCAGCCGGACAGGCGCATTTCGGTCGTCCCGGACCCGGACCGGTACTGGCCGCACGTTCACGCGGAGTCGATGCGGTGTTTTTCTACAATGTCGCGGCACGCAGCAACTTCGGCATCGTGGTCAGGGAAGATTCCGATATTCAGGACCTGGAAGACTTGCGCGGCACGGTCATCGGTACCGGAACGGCCGATGGCGCCGAAGTCGGATTTGCCCGCAACGTGATGTCCGACGCCAACATGGTCGCCGGTACGGACTTCGAGTTTCTGACTGTCGGTGATGGCGGTCCGGCAACCGTTGCATTCAACAGCGGAGAGATGTCCGCCTACTCGTCCTCCACAGCCGATTCCGCGGTACTCAATCAACGCGGCATGAAGGTGCGTGATATCACACCTCCCAAATTCGCCCGCTTCTTCGGCAACGGTCTGGCAACCATGGGAGACACCATTCGCAATGATCGTGAACTCGTGGAGAAATTCGGCCGTGCCTTCATGCGCGGACATGCCTTTGCACTGGATGATGCCAACCGGGAAGCGGTCCTGGCGCACCTGAAAGCGGGCAACCCGCAGGAAGGCGAAGACGCGGAATTCCAGGGAGCACTGTTCGACGCCATTCGCTCCAAGACCATACCGGTCGACATGGCCAGTGGTCTGGGCTATCTGCCACCGGAGGTATGGGATGAATGGCAGACAAGCCTCGTGGCAGGCGGCGAGATCCCCGCACCACTCGACAATCTGGAAGAGGCCTACACCAACGAATTCATCAGCGATTGGAACGAGGCAATCAACTAAATGAATGCTCTCGCAGCCGCACCGGATTTCTCCACCGTGAACGACGAAGCCGTCTATGAACTGGCGAATGTCGGCAAGACCTATGCGCGCAACAAGGTGGTTGCACTGGAAGGCGTCAGCCTGACATTGACCAAGGGAAGCTTCTCCTCAGTCATCGGGTCGAGCGGCTGCGGGAAATCAACTCTGTTGAAGATCATGGCCGGATTGATTCCGCCCAGCACAGGCCGAGTGGTCCTGCAGGATAAGCCGGTTACCGGCCCTCGCAGGGACATCGGCATGATGTTCCAGCACGCCACGCTCTTTCCCTGGCGTACCACTGTGGAAAATATCGTCCTACCGATTGAAATTCGTGACGGTCGTGCAGCCGCCGAGAAGGCCAAGGCACGAGCTCACGATCTGCTCGATGTGGTGGGCCTGAAGGGATTTGAAAACGTCTATCCCAATGAACTCTCCGGCGGCATGGCACAGCGCGCATCCATCTGTCGCATGCTGATCACCGAACCGGCTGTTCTGCTACTGGACGAGCCTTTCAGTGCACTGGACGAATTGTCCCGCGACATGATGAACATGGAGCTGCAGCGTATCTGTACCGAGCAGAACGCCACCGCCTTTCTGGTCACACACTCCATAGCCGAAGCCGTGATCCTGTCCGATCACATCTACGTCATGAAACCTCGCCCGGGACGACTGGCCGAAGTCGTCACCGTCGATCTACCCCGACCGCGCACACTGGACATGATGACAACACCGAAGTTCGGCGCCATTGTCGATTACATACGTGCATTACTGGACAAGGGAGCAGACCTGTGAGCGAGATAACAAGCAATGCGGTTCCCGGCAGCGATGAGGAGACCATCTGGGTAGAACATGAATCCCTGATCGACCGGATTCCTCGCAGTGTTTCCATGGCCTTCGTGTTTGCAGTCTTTGTCGGTGCCTGGCAACTGTCAACCAGTCTCGGCCTGGTCTCACCGATCATACTGCCGACACCTGTCGAGACCTTCAATGATCTGGTGTTTGTCGGCAAGAACCTGCTCAGTGGCGATTACATGCTGGCGGCACTGTGGATCACGGTCAAGGAGGTCATTTTCGGATTTGCCCTGGCCATCACCATCGGCTTTTCGCTCGGCGTACTGGTTGGCGAAACCGCATTCGGCGAACGCGCCGTCATGCCCTATCTGGTGGCCATCGATACCATGCCCAAGGTCGCCTTCGCTCCCCTGTTCGTTGCCTGGCTGGGTTTCGGCATCGAGTCCAAGGTTGCGCTGGCCGCCTTCATCGCAACCTTTCCGATCGTGGTGGGTACGGCTGCCGGTCTGCATGCGGCTGATGAAAATGCCCGCATGCTGTTCAAGACCATGGGCGCCAGCAGAATGCAGACATTGATCAAGTTGAAGCTGCCCATGGGCCTGCCGCAGATATTCACCGGGCTGAAGATCGGCGCCGTGGGCGTGATGGCCGGTGCCATCACCGGTGAATTCCTGGGTGGAGGCAAGGGTATCGGAGAACTCATCCGGGTCGCTGCCTCGCAACTGCATACCCCTCGTGTCTTTTCCTTGATCCTGTACCTCAGCCTGCTGGGTCTGGCGCTCTATGCCCTGGTAACCTGGACACAGCGTCGCGCGGTCTTCTGGCAAAAGGATACGGTTGGAGGCAACCATGAGTGACAAGAGCTCGACTGTACATGTCAGCACCAACAGTCTGATTACCTGCATTCGGAATGCACTGGCCACTCAGGGCGTCCCCGAACAGGATGCCCGTACCGTGGCAACGCTCATGGTCGATGCCGATCTGTACGGGCACGAGACTCATGGTGTCTTCCGCCTTCGTCAGTACATGGCACGTCTGCATGACGGTGGCTGCAATGCGCGAGCCCATGTCTCGCTCGTCCATGAAACTGCAGCCACGGCACTGATCGATGGCGACAACGGCCTGGGACATCTGGCCATGGCCAGGGCCAGCCAGCTGGCCATCGACAAGGCCAGAGAGGCCGGTATCGGCTGGGTGGGTGTTCGTCGTGGCAACCACGCCGGCCCTCTGGCACTCTATGTCCGACCACAGGCAGAAGCCGGCAAGCTGGGTATGGCGGCCTCTGTCGGCAGCGCCAATCATGTCCCTCCCTTCGGCGGTACGGATCTGTTGCTGGGTACCAATCCGATCGCCTTCTCCGCCCCCAATGGCAGCGATGACCCCTTCGTTCTGGACATGGCCACAACCGTTGCAGCCATGGGGAAGATAAAGGTTCTGGCACAACGCGGCGAATCGATGCCGGAAGGCTGGATGGTCGGTCGGGACGGTGCTCCTCTGACAGATCCGGCACGAAAATCCGAAGGCTACATGCTGCCCATCGGAGGGCCCAAGGGCTTTGGACTGTCGGTAGCCATCGGCCTGATGGCGGGAGTACTCAATGGCGCCGCTTTCGGCTCGGATGTCGTGGACTTCACCAGCGATACGACAAGCGAGACCAATACGGGTCAGTTCGTCATGGCACTGGACCCCGCTGCATTCGGCATGGGCTCCGACTTCGGAAGTACCGTCGCTGGCATATTTGCCGACATGCGCGCCTCGGAGCCTTTGCCGGGTCACGATCCCGTGCGGCTGCCGGGCGATGGCAAGACCACAGCGGCCGCCGAGCGCCGCCGCAACGGTCTGTCACTCAATGGTGCACTGCATGAGGATCTACTGGCACTCGCGCAGCTGTATGAATTCGATGCCAGTCTGGATTAGCAGTTCAGGGTACATTGCCCTTTCGCATTTCGCCATGATGTCATGGCGCTCAACCCCCCGAGGAGAAAGACCATGAACACCGTAGCCACCGAGTCTCGGCCAGACGGCTATGTCATTACGCCGCCTGCCCAGGCGATATTGTCCATTGCAGGTAGCGAGGAGCAGTTTCCGGTTCATCGGGTGTATTGCGTCGGGCGCAACTATGCGGCTCATGCCGTCGAGATGGGACATGATCCGGACAAGGAACCGCCTTTCTTCTTTCAGAAGAACCCGGACAATCTGATCCCCGATGCAAGCTCCTTCCCGTACCCGAAGGCCAGCAAGGATGTGCACCACGAAGTGGAACTGTTGGTGGCGCTGAAATCCGGAGGCGAGGATATCGCGGTTGCCGATGCACTCGACTGTGTCTACGGCTACGGCGTCTCACTTGACATGACGCGCAGGGATCTGCAGGGCGAAATGAAGAAACTCGGCCGGCCGTGGGAAATCGGCAAGGCCTTCGAGAAGTCGGCACCAGCGGGGCCGCTGTATCCCGTATCGCAAGTCGGTCACCCGGTTGAAGGAGATATCTGGCTGAAGATCAATGACGATATGCGCCAGAGCGGCGATTTGAATCAGATGATCTGGAAAACCGCGGAAATGATTGCCATTCTCTCCACCCTGTTTACCCTTCAGCCGGGAGATGTGATCATGACCGGAACTCCTGCCGGTGTCGGTCCGGTTCAGCGTGGTGACAGGATGCATGCTCACGTTGCAGGGGTCGGGGATCTGCAGCTGACGGTGGACTGATTCAGCCTCCGCAAGCAAGCCATCGATCGACAAGCCGCTGAATCATCTCTTCCGACACGGTGGTCTCTGCTACGCAAGGCCCGGAAACACGGTGTTTCCGGGCCTTGAATCACTGGCGAGCAGTTACTCGTCGTTTTCGCAAACCTGCTTCTGCTGACCCAGGTTCTCGATACCCAGCTCGACCACATCCCCCGCCTTCAGATAGCGAGGTGGCTTGAAGCCCAGGCCAACACCTGGAGGTGTACCGGTGGAAATGATGTCTCCCGGATGCAGTGTCATGAAACGGCTGAGGTAGCTGACCAGATGGGCAACACCGTACACCATGGTCTTGGTGGAGCCATCCTGAACACGCTCACCGTTGACTTCCAGCCACATGGAAAGATTCTGCGGATCGGCAATTTCATCACGCGTCACCAGTGCCGGTCCCGTCTGACCGAAGTTGTCGCAGGATTTACCCTTGGTCCACTGACCTTCGTGTTCGATCTGAAAGGCACGCTCTGACACATCGTTGATGACGCAATAGCCGGCGACGTGTTCCAGTGCCTGGCTTTCATCGACATACTTGGCAGCCTTGCCGATGACCACGCCCAGCTCGACTTCCCAATCCGTCTTTTCGGAACCACGCGGGATGATGATCGGGTCGTTGGGCCCGCAGATGGCGCTGGTCGCCTTCATGAAGATGACCGGCTCGCTGGGCACATCCAGACCGCTCTCGGCCGCATGGTCGGCATAGTTCAGACCGATGCAGATGAACTTGCCAGTCTGGCCCACGCAAGCACCCAGGCGTGTATCCGCATCGACCTGTGGCAGTGATTTCCAGTCGATGTCCTTGAACTGCTCCAGGTTTGCCAGCACATCGCCGGCAATGTCATCGCACTTGCCTTCCAGGCTGCGAATGTTGCCTTCCGGATCGATCAGACCGGGCTTTTCCTGCCCTCTATCTCCAAATCTTACAAATTTCATCGTGCAAACTCCTTGAGAATGGTGTGACGCGCCCATTGACGCGCTACGGTTGGTGAAATCGGATCAGTGGTTGTCGCGCGGCACACCCTTGGACTGTGCAATGCGTTGATAGTCGGGGCCGTTCTTCAGAACCATGCCCTTGTCGAACTGCGAGACCAGCGAACGCTGAATCTCCTGCCATGGTGTCTGGTCGGCCGGATACTGATAGCCGCCTGCCGCTGCCAGTTCGGCATGGCGTGACTGCAACTCTTCATCGCTGACCAGCAGGTCCACGCGACGCTTCTTCAGATCGACACGAATACGGTCTCCCATCTTCAGTATGGCCAGCCCACCCTGCACCGCCGCTTCCGGAGCCACATTGAGAATGGACGGCGAGCCGGAGGTACCGGATTGACGACCATCGCCAATGCAGGGCAGTTCGGTGATGCCACGCTCGATCAGGTAGGCCGGAGGCTGCATGTTGACAACCTCGGCACCGCCGGGATACCCGATGGGTCCGGCACCACGCATGATGAGTATGCAGTTCTCATCCATTTCCAGCGCCGGATCTTCAATGAGATCGTGATAGTGCTCGGGGCCATCGAAGACCATGGCACGCCCTTCAAACGCTTCCGGATCGTCGGGATTGGACAGATAGCTCTTGCGGAAACTCTCGGTAATCACCGATGTTTTCATGATCGCGCTGTCCCAGAGATTACCCCCCAGATTCAGAAAACCGGCCTTGCCCTTCAGCGGCTTGTCATAGGCGCGAATGACTTTCTCGTTGCTGGACTCGATACCCTGATACTCATCGACAACCGTTCGGCCGGTTGCCGTGACGGCTGCGGGGTTCGGCAGCGCACCCGCCTTCAACAGGGTGCCGATGACGGCCGCCACCCCACCTGCCCGATGAAAATCCTCTCCCAGATACTGCCCGGACGGCTGCATGTCCACCAACAGTGGAATCTCGTGACCAAACGCCTCCCAATCGGCATTGTCCAACGGCACACCCATGTGAGCGGCCACCGCATTCAGATGAATGGGTGCATTGGTAGACCCCCCTATGGCGGAATTCACCACGATTGCATTTTCGAATGCCTCACGCGTCATGATATCGGATGGCTTGAGATCCTCGTGCACCATGTCGACAATGCGACGACCGGTCAGATAGGAAATCTGCCCTCGTTCTCTGTATGGAGCCGGAATGGCACCGGAACCCGGCAACTGCATGCCAAGCGCCTCTGCCAGATTGTTCATGGTGCTGGCCGTCCCCATGGAGTTGCAGTAGCCCACCGAGGGTGCCGAGCCGGCCGCCAGACGAAGGAACTCATCCTGATCGATCTCACCTACCGCCAGCCGCTGGCGGGATTTCCAGATGATGGTTCCCGAACCGCTGCGTTCCTCGCCTTCCCAGCCATTGAGCATGGGCCCTACCGACAAGGCCAGCGCGGGAATGTTGACGGTTGCGGCAGCCATCAGCAGGGCCGGAGTGGTCTTGTCGCAACCGATGGTCAACACGACGCCGTCCAGCGGATAACCGTAGAGGCTTTCGACCAGGCCCAGATACGCCAGGTTACGATCCAGAGACGCGGTGGGTCGCTTGCCGGTTTCCTGAATGGGATGCACCGGAAATTCCATGCAGATGCCACCGGCTGCAACGATACCCTCACGCACACGCTTGGCCAGTTCGATATGGTGCCGATTGCACGGTGACAGATCGCTGCCCGTCTGCGCAATGCCGATGATCGGCTTGCCGGAACGAAGCTCCTCCAGAGTGATGCCGTAGTTCAGATACCGTTCGAGGTAGAGCGCCGTCATCGACGGATTGTCAGGGTTGTCAAACCACTGCTGAGAACGTAATTTCATGGGTGTACTCCGGAATTCTCTCTACGGGATGTCTCAGGAACGGACATGGCTTCTTTCATGCTCGGCTCCTTCGAACGGGATCGGACAAGGTGGCTGTCGTGCCGCGTTTGACCAGGGAACAGGCAGCGATCTCATGGACCGCGGCATGTTTCATGGTCGTCGGAAACTCGATGCGCCGAATCAATTGTTCGATTGCTCGCTGCCCCGTCTTCACCGGGTCGAACGAGACGGTGCTCAGATTGATGCCCGGCAGGGATGACATGCTCATGTCATCAAAGCCGACCAGGGACAGGTCATCGGGTACCTTCAGGCCATGCGCCATCAGGGCCTCCATGGCGCCATAGGCCATGAGATCACTGGCACAGAAGATGGCGCTGAAAGACAGTCCGCTCTGCAGCAGTCTTTCACAGGCAGCACGCCCTCCCTGACGGGTATATTCTCCGCTGATCATCAGTCCGGATTCAGCCTTGAGTCCGGCGTCGGCCAGTGCCTGCTCATAGCCCTCACGCCGCCGGCTGCCGGTGGAATTCGGGAGGCCGCAGATATGCGCAATCCGTTGATGACCCAGCGCTATCAGATGCTCGACGGCATCCTGGGCACCACGACGATTATCGGCTTCGAAGACATCACAGCCCTCTTCACCGGTCCTGTTCAGCAATTCGACATACGGTACGCCAAGATTGAGCACCATCTTGCTGGCTTGTGCCTCGGGATCGGATGAGGACATCAGAACACCGGCAACGTTGTGATCCACAACGGTATTGACCAGTTCCAGCTCGGTCTTGGCGTCACGCATGGTCACCGCCATCATGACCGTGTAGCCGCGCCTCTCGGCTTCACGCACGACGGTCTCGGCCACCTCTGCGTACATGGAATTGGTCATGCTGGGCACCACCAGACCGATCAGCCGGGACTTGTTGGTCTTGAGCGAACGAGCCACGGCATTGCCGCGATACCCGCATTGACTCAGGTGTGTCAGCACCAGCTGGCGGGTCTCCTCACTGACAACCGGCTTGTTGTTGACGACATTGGAGACCGTCTGTACCGACACGCCAGCCGATTCAGCGACTTCACTGAGTGTAACCTTGCGTCTCAAGTGGGAACCTGACGGATCTCGGTGGTTTTAACGTTAAAATAACGATACGCGAGTGCAGCTTGTCTGTCAATCAGTCAGCGCAGACTCCTGATTCCGCAGTCAATCGTTCAT
This sequence comes from uncultured Granulosicoccus sp., assembly GCA_947495035.1. GTDB lineage: Bacteria > Pseudomonadota > Gammaproteobacteria > Granulosicoccales > Granulosicoccaceae > Granulosicoccus. The sequence continues at coordinate 263,210 of CANLXI010000001.1, read as the reverse complement.
GTCCTGCCATCGCACCTCGACAGTCTGCAACTCGCCGTATTTGATGATGTGCGAGCCGATGATGAACTTGACTGTCGTCAGTGCCTCCTCGCTGTCGGCAGTACACTCGAACTGCATGCAGTTTCCCGTAACCGACATGTGGCAGCTACCCATGCCGAACTGCACATGGGCACTGTCTTCGGTAACGTCGACCGGCACTTTGCGTGCAAAATGTCTGGCCAGAGACGCGTGATAGCGCTTCGCCTTCTCTGCATGGACACGGGTGCTGGATCGGTAGTTCATGTCGGTCTCGGGATAAGGATACGATGGACGCGGGCTCAAGCCTCAATGAGACATAAGTCCACGACCAGAAACCGCCTGCGGCTCGCGCTATACCGGCGTCTACAGCCGCGTACTCGTTATTTCCAAACCTCACTTGGAGTAACCAAGCCACGGTTTGCGGAGGGCCGCCCCGAAAACAACTCCGTGCGCGACTGTATTCACCGGTCTATGGCGTTTCTGCTGCGCGTCTTTATGTCTCACTGAGGCTAGAAGGTGTATTCAGCCGTGATCTTGACGTTACGACCCGGCTCGTAGTCCTGCAGATAGAGCTCGCCGAAACGCGGATGCAGACTCAGGCCAGTTCGCGATGACTGGGATGCGTAGTATTCATCAAAGAGGTTGTCGACCCCGACAGTCAGGGAGAGCCCATCGACAGCCGCAGGGTGCCATCTTGCAGAGATATTGTGAACGGCGAAACCATCCTTGGCATTGTTCTCGGTAGCACCATCCAGATCGACACCGGCACTCAGGGAATCCACCACCAGGGTATCCCAGTGAAGCGCCAGACGAGCATCTGCCAGATGATAATCCAGCCCGATGGCGAAGGTATCGCCCTGCTTGCGATCGAGTCGCGCTTCATCCAGCGCCAGGTAATCGCTGTCGGCGTCCAGCTCACTGTCGGCAATGGAATAGCTGAACAGAGCCTCGAACTGTCCGATGTCATAGCCCACATAAGCCTCGACCCCCCGGATATTCATGTCACCGATATTGTCCTTCCAGTTGCCACCGCCATCGGCCTCCGCAATCGGTGCGTAATCATAGATGTAATCGTTCAGTTGAGTATTGAACAGCGTGATACCCGCACTGAACTCATCCGCACCCAATACGGCATCGGCATAAGCCACCGACAGCTCGGTGTTGAGACCGGTTTCCTGCTGGATATCGGCATTGGCTGTATCGTAGAGACCGGCACCGGTGAACACTTCACCAATTTCCGGCCCCTTGAACAGTTGCGTTGTGCTGGCGCGCAAGTGGATGGCAGGCGTCAGATCGAAGTCCGCTGCCAGGGCCGCCGTGACGTCATCGAAGGTGTCATCGCTAACCGTCGTATCGTTTTCCTGCACGTTGTAGCGCAAACCCGGTGTCAGGGAAAAACGTTCGTTCAGGCGGATGCGATCCTGTACGAAAATGGCGGAATCGACGATGTTCTCCGAGGCGCTGTCCCGAGTGCCGTTGTCATAGGCCGCGTTGAAATCCGTCTCGTACTTCGTCACCTCCGCACCGTAGGTGATGCCGTGCATTCCCAGATCCTTGCGTACGATGACATTCACCCCGGTGTTGAGGGCCTCCCCTTCCACCTGTGCGGCTGAATCGGCAAAGGCTTCGTTGTCAGCCCAACCACTCTCGTCACGTTGCAATGTACTGTCATTGTGGAACAGGGTTGCATTGATACTACCTGCCTGCATCGACTCTCCTTCGTAGTTCAGCGTGAAGGTATCTCGACTGAATTCGGTAGGCCACAGCAAGGGCACACCGAGATTGTTGGTGATGGCCAGATCCGTGGCCAGTCCCATGTCCGGTCGGTAGCTGTAGTCGCCTTCATCGACATAGCTTTCAACACCCAGACTGATACGATGGTTGTCATTGATGTCCCAGCCGAACTTGACCAGGGCATCACTCAGGTCCCCTTCCAGTCCGCGAACGGTACCATCGGTACCCTCGATGGCATTGCCACTGAAATCCCTGATCTCACCGCCACCGACCTCATGGTTGTCCCGCTTGACGCCATTGTAATAAGCGATGACATCCACCGAGTCGGTCAGACGACCATAGCCCGTGATGGCAGCGCTGGAACCGGAATTGTCGCCATGGCTCAGCTGCACGCGACCGCCGGCACGCTGCCCTTCCTCCAGCAACTGCTCTGCCGATTTAGTCCTGAACCGCACCGAACCACCCAGTCCGCCGTTGATCACACTGTTGTTGCCGACATCGATATCGACAGACTCCAGAATGTCCGCATGAATCTGCAGATTGCCCATGTGGTGATACATATAGGTATTCTGGTTGGCCCCGTCGATACTGATGCGCAGATCCTTGTCATCCATGCTTCTGATGGTGATGCGCTGGTTCAGCGAATGTGCCCCGCCGACATCCACGCCTGGAACCGAGCGCAACAGGTCGCTGATATGGTCCGCCTGCCTGATGCCAATGCCTTCACTCCCCAGTTTGACGGATGACGATTGCACCTGCGTGCCCCAGACCACCAGAGGTCCGAGCACGGTCAGTTCCTCTTCATCTGTTTGTTCCTGTGCATGAACCTGCTGCATCGACAGCACCAGGGGCAGTAGAACGAACACCGAAGCTCGCGACAATGGTCTTGTCTGAGATTGTATGGCGGACATGGATTTCCCTATGAGCAATTGCGCGCCGTGCGCGGCAATGTGAAGTGAATTGAATTTCTGTTAATGCTAATGCGAATAATTAGCATTTGTATTATGATACACAGGTAATTTCCGAAATCAATCGACATCAATCAGATTGGCGTGCCGGTTTTCTCTGACAGCCATCTGTCCGCAACAACAACCGTGGATTGCACCTCATGAAATCCTTACCCCTGAGCGCCGGCATTGCGCTGATGCTGAGCGCAGTGATCACTCCGCTGACAGCGATCGCCCTCGAACTCGAAACGGCTCGCGGCCCCGTCACTATCGAGCACACACCCACCACACTTGCAGTATTTGATATTCCTGCGGTCGATACACTGGATGCGTTGGGCGTGCCGATTGCGGGAACTGTCAACAAGCTGTTCGTCGATTATCTGGACCCGGTTGCCGAATCCGCCTCGGTGGTCGGCAGCCTGTTCGATCCCGACTACCAGGCACTGTCTACCCTGCAACCCGATCTGGTCATCGTTGGTGGCCGTTCCGCAGGCACCCTGGATTCGGTTGCCAAACTGGCGCCCGCCATCGACATGAGCATCGATGGGACTGACCTGATCGAGCAGACCCGCAAACGCACGCTGCAATATGGCGAACTGTTCGACAGGCAGGACAAGGCCGGTGAACTACTGGCACAACTGGACGCTGCTCTCGAAAAGGCCCGGTCAGCAGTTGCCGGCAAGGGCAAGGCGCTGGTTCTGATGACCAATGGTCCCAAGATTTCGGCATTCGGGCCCGGCTCGCGCTTCGGCTGGATATACACCGAACTGGGACTGGAACCCGCGGTCGATGACCTGGCCATTGCAGACCATGGTGACGCCGTGTCGTTCGAATTCGTGTTGCAGTACGATCCGGACTGGTTGCTGCTTATCGACCGTACCGCCGCCATTGGTCAGGAAGGCGACAGCGCTCGACAGACCCTGGACAATGAACTGATTCATCAGACTGAAGCCTGGCAGAACCAGCACCTCGTCTACCTGAACAGTGCCGATGTCTACATCGCTGGTGGTGGCATCCAATCCCAGATCCGCACCCTGAACCAGATCGGTGACGCGTTCGGCATCAGCAACTGACGTTTCGCTGCCCGCACGCCGCCATCCCCGGCAAAACGTCCTGACCTTCATCGCTCATGAGTACCTGGCCGACGCAGTTCCGACTCTCCGCACAATCGGGGCTGGCCATTGCGGCGCTGCTGCTCTGTGTCATGGCCAGCCTGTTCATCGGTGTCATCGACATGCACCCTGCAGAACTGCTGTCAGACCCGGAAGCACTCTGGCTCATGAGTGTCAGCCGATTGCCCCGTACCCTGTCAGTCGTGCTGACGGGCATGTCGCTTGCCATAGCCGGTCAAGTCATGCAGGTACTGGTGCAGAACCGCTTTGTCGAACCCTCCACGGCCGGCAGTGGGCAATCCGCCGTATTGGGCATCGTACTGGTGACACTGTTCGTTCCTGATAGCTCCATTGCCGGTACGATGATCGCCGCCAGCATCATGTCCTTGCTGGGAACCCTGCTCTTTCTGTTGATGATCCGGCGATTGCCGCCGCAGGAGACCTATCTGGTGCCACTGGTGGGTATCGTCTACGGTGGCGTGGTTGGCTCGGTTGCCATCTGGCTGGCATGGCAGGCAGATCTGCTGCAACTGCTGGATGTCTGGATGACCGGTGAATTTTCCGGCATGGTGCGCGGACGTTATGGTCTGCTGTGGATTGCCGGAACCCTTGCCGTCTTCACCTGGTTCGTGGCGGATCAGTTCACCATCGCCAGCCTCGGTCGCGATCATGCGCGCAATCTGGGTCTGGACTATCGCACCATCATGGCATTGGGGCTGCTGGTGATATCGGTGGTGACCGCAGTCACCATCGTCACTGTCGGCATCATTCCGTTCATCGGTCTGGTGGTACCCAATATCGTCAGCCGCTTGCGAGGCGACAATCTGCGTCATTCACTGCCACTGGTGGCCTGGCTGGGTGCCTTGCTGACCCTGCTGAGCGACATGGCCGGCAGGTTGATCATCGCCCCGTATGAAATCCCGGTTGGTACGGTCTTCGGTGTTGTCGGCGCTGCCATCACACTGTGGCTGCTGTACAGCAAGCCGGCGATGCGATACTCATGAAGCTCTCGGACACGCGAGGTAGCCAGCACAGGCAACTCTACTGCTTGCTTGTCGTACTGAGCCTGGCCACCGTGCTGGCTGCAGCGGTCTACCTCTTTCAAGGCGCCAACGGTAATCTGCCTTTCATCATGGCGTTCAGGCTACCCACTCTGCTGGGCCTGTTGATCACTGCCTCGGCCATTGGTATATCGACCCTGCTGTTCCAGACCCTCAGCGGCAATCGCATACTGACGCCATCCCTGATGGGCTTCGATTCCCTGTACGTTCTGATACAGACCAGTGTTGTATTCTTTCTCGGCAGCAGTCACTACGTCGCCCTGCCCACCTCTGCCAAATTCCTGGCCGAGCTGAGCATCATGACGGTGCTGGCACTGGCCTTGTTCAGCACACTGCTCAAGCGTGGTCAATCCGATTTCTCTCGCCTGCTACTCACCGGCATCATCGTGGGCGTGCTGTTTCGTTCGTTATCCGGCTTCATGGCGCGCGTACTGGCGCCCAATGACTATGCCGTGGTGCAATCAGCCAGCTTTGCCCGCTTCGGCGATATCGACGAATCGCTACTTGGCTATGCAGGTATGACTGTCATCGTGGCGCTGTGGCTGACCTGGCAACTGCGGCGCAAGCTGGATGTCATGGCACTGGGTCGCGACCTGGCCATCGGCCTTGGCGTCGATCATGACAAGGGCGCATTCCAGATTCTCGCGCTCACTGCCGTACTGGTCGCAACGGCCACCGCTCTGGTCGGTCCGGTGGTATTCCTCGGCCTGCTCATCAGCAGCCTGGTCTATGCGCTCAGCCCGGATCACCGGCACGCCACCCTCATTCCACTGACCATTGTCACCGGCATGCTGGTGCTGCTTGGCGGCCAACTGGTGCTGGAGCGCCTGCTGCACATGGAGATCACCATCAGTATCGTCATCGAACTGCTTGGTGGTCTTCTGTTCCTCTACCTGCTTCTGATGAAACGGCCATGATCAAGACCCGCGATATCGATCTGACGCTGGATGGCAGCCGGATTCTCGAACAGGTCTCCATCGAGCTTCCACCCGGCAAGGTCACTGCGCTGATCGGTCCGAACGGTGCAGGCAAGTCCACCCTGCTGCATACCCTTTCGAGGTTGCAGAACCAGGACAGCGGCGAGATCGAACTGGCGGGTCGCCTGCTCGGGGAATACGCCTTCGACGAACTCGCCCGACATTTGTCGGTATTACGCCAGCACAGCACCATTGGTTCTCGCCTGAGGGTACGCGATCTCGTGGCCTTCGGTCGCTACCCTCACAACAAGGGGCGCAGCACTGCCGCCGACGATGTCATCGTCGATCAGGCCCTGTCCGACTTCGACCTGGATGACCTTGCCGCCCGTTTTCTCGAAACCCTTTCCGGTGGCCAGCGGCAACGCGCTCTGCTTGCGATGAATTTTGCCCAGAACACCGACATGGTGCTGCTCGATGAACCACTGAACAATCTGGATCTGCGCCATGCCCGCCTGCTGATGCAGCTGATCCGCCAGCACGCCGACCGGGGTCGGACCTTCGCGCTGGTATTGCATGACCTGAACCATGCCGCCCGCCATGCCGATTTCATCGTGGCCATGAAGAACGGCAAGATCTTCAGGGCCGGTGAGACAGCCGATGTGCTTGATTCGGGCGTGTTGTCGGAACTGTATGACACGGAGATCCGAATGGTGACCGTTGAAGGAGGCTTGTTCGCGTTGATGTAGTGTGCCAATGACTCGGGTATGAGGCCGTCATGCATCTCATGCACTCAAGGCATTCCAGAACGCCTCGGCCACCGGACTGAGACGTTTCTCCTCATGGCGGATCTTGCGCAGTTCACGGTAGGCCGGCGGATCATCGGGTTGCACGAAGGCGACATTGACCATGCCGCTGGTGATGGCATTGCTTGGCAGCACCGTCGTTCCCAGACCATTCTGAACAAAAGTCAGCAATGCCGTGGTACTGCGTGCCTGCAAGGTACATCGTGCGAGATGCGACGCCACCTGTGGGTGGTCGATCATGTCACACAGAGGGTTGGCAATCAGCGGTTCCAGTGACAACAAATGCCAGCCGGGACGGACGTCAGGATCGCGCAAGGCCTCGGCAATGGCGCCGTTCCCTGCATGAACGATACCGAGTCTGTCTGTCAGGATGACATCCTCTTTCCGGGTATCTGACGGTGTTGCCGAAATGATGCCGATATCGGCATCGTCTGTGTGTATCCGGCGACGTACGGCGGCACTGTCCACATCGCTGATCTCGAGGCGCACGTCCGCATGGTCCCGCCGAAAGCTGGCGATTGCCAACGGTAGCAGGCTCACGGCGGCTGAAGGGACTGCCGCGATCCGAACCGTACCTGCCGTGGCCCGCACATGTCGCTGAATGGCATCGGTACAGCGATCAAAGGTATCCGTGGCTCGGTGACACTCCTGCAATACCAGTCTACCCAGTGGTGTCAGCCGATTCTTGCGATCGGTTTCGAACAGCGGTGCGCCGATGCTCTCGGTAAGCTGAGCCAGTGTCATCGAAATGGCTGCAGGGGTTCGATGCAGTGCGTCGGCGGCGGCTGCCAGACTGCCCTTCTCCGCAACGATCCTGAAGACACGCAGCATTTCCAGCTTCATCATCATTTCAACTTTTATTGAAATAGGGTCAATTATTTTAGATTGACTGAATATGAGGCTCTCGTCAACATTCGCGCATCGACTACGTGGAGCCTTGACATGCAACAAACAGGAATTCATATCGCCGGGCGCTGGGATGCCGGTGCCACTCATATCGAGAATCGCAGCCCGTCCGATGTCTCGGATCTGATCGGCAATTACGCTCAGGCCAGCAGCGAGCACCTGGAAGAAGCGCTGGATTCAGCGCGCAAGGCACAGAATATCTGGTGGGCCGCCGGCGTGCAGAAGCGCCACGATGTGCTGATGGCCATCGGCACGGAATTGATGAACCGCTCGGCAGAAATCGGTGAATTGATTGCCCGCGAGGAAGGCAAACCGGTAGCCGAGGGCAAGGGCGAGGTTTACCGCGCGGGACAGTTCTTCACCTGGTTCGCCGCCGAGGCATTGCGCAACCAGGGCGACCTCGCCGAAAGCGTGCGTAGCGGTGTCGAAGTGGATGTGCGCCGCGAACCCGTGGGTGTGGTGGCCATCGTCAGTCCCTGGAACTTTCCGGTGGCCACACCGGCCTGGAAGATCGCACCGGCACTGGCCTTCGGCAATGCCGTCGTCTGGAAACCTGCCAACCTCACATTGGCCAGTGCCGTCGCCCTTACCGATATCATCACGCATCAGGACATCCCTGCCGGTTTGTTCAATCTCGTCTCCGGGCCGGGACGCGACGTCGGTCAGCGACTGATCGAGAGTCACCGTGTCGATGCCATCAGTTTCACCGGTTCGGTGTCTGTCGGACGTGGTATTGCTGCTGCAGCCATCGGCAACATGACCCGCTTGCAGATGGAGATGGGGTCGAAGAATCCTCTACTGGTCATGGACGATGCCGATCTGGACCTGGCGGTAAGCTGTGCTGCCGGTGCGGCCTTTGGTGGAACCGGACAGAAATGTACCGCCGCCAGCCGGTTGATCGTACATGAATCGATCCACGATGCTTTTGTCGAGCGCCTGGTGGAAGCTGCCGAAGCACTCACAGTGGGCCATGCTCTGGATGCAGATACTCAGCTGGGCCCCGTGGTCAGCGATGCCCAGTTGCAGCAGAACCTTGCCTATATCGAGACTGGAAAGGCCGAAGGTGCCAGCCTGCTCTGTGGTGGTGAGCGACTGGAGCGTGCAAGCGATGGCTACTACATGTCACCAGCGGTTTTCTCTGGCACCCGCAACGATATGCGTATCAACCGCGAAGAGATGTTTGCACCGATTACCTGTGTCATGAAGGCCGGCAGTTATGAAGAAGCGTTGAGCCTGGCCAATGACAGTGAATTCGGCCTGACTGCAGGCATCATGACGCAATCGCTGGCACGCGCCTCGCACTTTCGCGCAAACGCACGGGCCGGCTGTGTGATGGTGAATCTGCCAACCGCCGGCACCGACTACCACGTGCCCTTCGGAGGTCGCGGCGCCTCATCCTATGGGCCTCGTGAACAGGGCAGCTACGCAGCCGAATTCTATACTGTAGTGAAGACCGCTTATGTCGCCGCGGGTGATCCACTGTGAGTACTCATGAACTTGCGGGCGTGGCAGCAGGCTCAGGCAAGGCACCATTGATCGATGGCCTGCAGTATGCCAACTGGTCCGAGAAGATCTTCCGGCAAATGCGCGAAGGCGGCGTTGATGCGGTGCATGTGACCATCACCTATCACGAGAACTTTCGTGAAACCGTACTGAACATCGAACGCTGGAATCGCTGGTTCGAGCAGTTTCCCGAACTCATCATGCAAGGCCGAACGGCTGGTGACATCGCGTTGGCCCGTAAAACCGGGCGTACCGCCATCTTCTTCGGTTCGCAGAACCCCTCCTGCATGGAGGATGACATCGGCCTGGTGGAAATCCTGCACACCCTCGGGCTGCGCTTCATGCAACTGACTTACAACAACCAGTCGCTGCTGGCCTCGGGGTGTTACGAGGCTGTCGACAGCGGCATCACTCGCATGGGGCGAGAGGTCATTGCCGAGATGAACCGGGTCGGCCTGGTCATTGACATGAGCCACTCCGGCGAGCGGTCCACACTCGAAGCCATCGAGTTGTCCGCCCGTCCTGTGGCGATCACTCATGCCAATCCGGCGAGTTGGCATGCGGCAGGTCGCAACAAATCGGATGCCGTATTGCAAGCATTGGCAAGCACTGGCGGCATGCTGGGATTTTCCCTCTACCCGCACCATTTGCAACACGGGAGTGCCTGCACCCTGCAAGGCTACTGCGACATGATCTGTCGCACGGCCGAACTGATGAGCCCGGACTGTATCGGCATCGGCAGCGATCTGTGTCAGGACCAGCCCGACAGTGTCGTCGAATGGATGCGCACGGGGCGCTGGACGAAATCCATCGACTTCGGCGAAGGCAGTGCCTCCGAGCCCGGCTTTCCGGACATGCCCGACTGGTTCTCTGACAACCGCCACTTCGGCCAGATAGCCAGTGGCCTGAAGAACGCCGGCATGAGCGATTCGGACATTGCGGGCGTCATGGGTGGCAACTGGCAACGATTCTATGCGGAGAGTTTTACCTCAACCGAGGGGTATCCGACCGAGCAAGGAATACCCGGGATTCAGCAACGACAGCAGCAATAGCAGCAATAGCTGCAGTAGCAGCAATAGCGGCACCAGCAGAAAAAATCCGATCTGCAGCCGGTGCGGCGGTAACGCGCCGCCTGATTGACCACTACCCTGGAGAGATCAACTCCCATGAGCGAAACAAAGTCCACCCTTGTATCAGTTCCCGACAACAACAGAGACACAACCGTGGACGCTGCACAAAACGCACAGCCTCTGGACAAGACTCTGTTCGCCCTGACAGGCGGGTTCATCCTGTTGTTCTGCACTCTGGCTCTTGTCGATATCGACGCACTGTCAGCCGCGGTTGACTGGGGATTCGAATTCGCAGCCACCTGGTTCGGCCTGTACTGGCAACTGCTGTTGCTCGCTACGTTTCTCATGGGCATTTTCATCTGTTTCCTGCCAGGCAGCCGCACCGTTCTCGGCAATCTGGAACGGCCGGAATTCAGCTCGTTTCAATGGGGCTCGATGATCATGTGCACTTTGCTGGCAGGTGGCGGTGTGTTCTGGGCCGCCGGCGAACCCATCGCACACTTTCTCTCCACTCCCCCGCTGTTCGGTGAACTCGGTAGCGACAATCTGGCGCGCACACGGATTGCCATGGCGCAATCCTTTCTGCACTGGGGGTTTCTGGCCTGGGCCATACTGGGCTCGCTCACCACCCTCATGCTGATGCATTATCACTACGACAAGGGTTTGCCGCTGGCACCACGCACCTTGCTTTACCCGGTATTCGGCGAACGTGCGCTGCATGGCCCCATTGCCATCTTCGCAGACGCGAGTTGCATTATCGCCGTCGTTGCGGGCACGGTCGGCCCCATCGGTTTTCTGGGGCTGCAGATGTCGTATGGCGTCAATGCGCTGTTTGGTATTCCCGATACCTTTGCGACTCAGGCGGTGATGATATTGACGCTGACAGCGGTCTTCACCCTCTCGGCCATTTCAGGCCTGTCCAGGGGCATCCAGCTCCTGTCGAAGCTGAATGTCATCCTCGCCTTCCTGTTACTGGCGTTCATTCTGATTGCCGGCCCCACCGAATTCATTTTCAGCAGCTTCTTCGGCGGGCTGGGAACCTACTTCCAGCACTTCTTCGGCATGGCGCTGTATCGCGGTGATGCCGGCGTGTTTGGTGCACCCGGCTGGCTGGGTTGGTGGACAGTGTTCTTCTGGGGCTGGTTTCTGGGCTACGGACCACTCATGGCCATTTTCATCGCGCGCGTCAGTCGTGGACGCTCGATTCGCAGCATCATCATCACCCTGTCAGTGATTGCACCGTTGGTCACCCATTTCTGGTTCACCATCATCGGCGGCTCCGGCATTGCCTTCGAGCTGGCAACTCCGGGTGTCATCTCCGGTCCCTTCGAAGGATTCAACCTGCCTGCCGGCTTGCTGGCCATCACCCGCAACATGCCAGCGGGTTTCCTTCTGTCGCTGGCCTTTCTGGTGCTGACCATGTTCTTTGTTGCAACCACCAGCGACTCGATGAGTTATGTCATCGCCACGGCCATGTCGGGTGACAACCCATCAGTGGGACTACGCGCCTTCTGGGGCATTGCCATGGCAGTCATGGCCCTTATTCTGATATCCACGGGTGCAGGCGGCATCGGAAAACTGCAGAGTTTCATTGTGGTGACAGCCGTGCCCGTATCACTGGTACTGCTGCCCTCGCTGTGGGACGCACTACGCATTACACTGTCATTGAACAAGGGGTAATGAGATGTCCGCATTCACGCCCGTCAATAGCGCCACGGAACCCGTAGCTCGACGCCTGCCCGAGCAGGTCATGCGACTGGATCGACTCGGCAGTGCTCACCCGACGCGTCTGTCCTTCCTGCGTATCCTGTTGCGCCGCATGCAGCAGGACGCCTGGCGTTTCGACAGACCGCTCTGGCAGGTGGACGCCACCGGTGTCGGAGTCGGCGTCTATCGGGCCATCGGTCCAGACCGAAGCTACTCCCTGATTGCCTTTGCCCACGACTTGCCAGACGACATGCGGTCTGACCGAGTCATCGCTACGGCCTGGGATGCAACCTTCACCTTGTTCGACGGCGAGCCCTCATCGGCCGATATAGAACGCCTGTCCCGCAACGTGCCCTTGCAGGAGGCAGGTCGAATAAGCGCCAGAGAACTGTCTCTCAGTCGCGCCAATCGTTCGGTGAGACTGTTCGAACATGTGGTGGAGTGTCTGTCTCAGGGGCAACAACCGGATGTGGCGCAGATCGATGCCGTGGGCTATCTGATGCGCACCACCGCTGTCTATGGTTCCGGAAAATTCGGTGCCGCCGATCGTCGGGACCTGTGTGATCGAGCCGAATTCACCGAGCCGTTTCAGGTGGAGATGCTGTCGGTCTGGTTGACACGACAGTTCGTGGTCGATATCGCAGAACACCTTGCAGCTTCCCGCGGTGGCCAGCAGGCCGTCAGGCTTGACCCCGGGCTGCGTCATCGCCTCGGTGTGGGCAATTCCACTGGTCTCGGTATGGCACCTTTCATCGTGCGTCATCCGGTTCTGTTGCACAACTGGATGGTCGTTCGCGAAGAGGCTCTTTCGCGCGTTCGCTCCTGCGAGACAGTGGATTCGAACACCGTGGCTGCGCTGCGTGACGCACTCGAACAGGCACGTGCCAATGCCCGCAGCTGGCATTCGGAACATCCTGTGCAGGTTCCGAGACTGGCGGCCTTGCGAACCGACCTGGACAAGCTGGCGGAGCATCTTGAGAGCGTCGATTTCAAGGTATTCAGACCGTGGAACGTACTTTGGCAGTGGGGCGAACAAGCCTTGTCACTCGAAGGTCAGGAAGCCTTGCTGTCGATCCTGCTGGAACCGCACGGGCATCTGGTCGACGGCCTGTCTGCCTGTCTGAGCGCCGATGAATCGGTCGCCTTTCGTCTCGATGGTGCGATGAGTGTTGCCAGACTGCGCGCACTGTTGGAGACGGTCTACAACTGGGCCCTCGACATCGATTTCGACGACCCGAAAAACAGCGCACGATTCTGGTACGTCTCCGAAGAGAAACTCGAACCACGGCTGGGAGATCGTGCCAGGGAGGAAGGTGCCGAACTTGAACAACCGCTTTGCGTGGCACGCCTGGCCAAGGCACTACACGTTGCGCTGCAGCCATGGAGCGAGGAGACCCCGGTCGCCGATTTCCTGCTGCGACACCCCGAGCATCGCTTCATGGTTCGCCGTGCGCAACTGGGGGCCCGCTTTCCATACGCCGAAGTTCGCGACAACCTGATTGCAGAAGATATTCTGCCGATCGATCTGATGCGCTGCAAATTGGCATTCTTCGGCGCCAGCCATTTTGATCCGCGCTCGGACCGCTGGGTGCGCATCAGCCTGTTCAAAGGCGCCCCCTACCCTGATGAATTGAACTCGGAGCCCCGCACATGAACAGCAGTGTGAATGATCCTGCGCGCAGCGGGCCGCCATTGATCGTACCTCCCGGTACCACGCTCCGACTTTCTCGCAACGAAGTCGAGTCGATTTGTACCAAGGCAGCGCGAGGTGCAGGCATGAGCTGGGGGCTCGCCGAGGAGGCCGGCTATGCCGCCGGCTGGCTGCTGGCCAATGGCCACGATGGTGCCAGCATGCTGGCTCGACACTTGCGCAACGCACAGGGCAAATCCTGGTCGGATATCTGCCCTGTCGTCGAAGCAGGTGCGTGGCTTGCATTATCAAACAATCAGACACTGTGTCCGATCGCGCTGGGTGCCACCCTGAGCGATCATTTCTGTGTCGATGACACACTCTTCGATGGCGCTGGACTACGTGTCGGGGAGGTCAGCTCTCCGGCTCTGGTACTACCCTTCCTGGCCATGGCAGTGGCTGCGCGCCAACAAGGCATCAGTGTGCGCCTGCATGATGACGTACTGCGTATGGATGTCAGCGGAACCGTTACGGGAAATCTGTCGACTCTGCTCCAGGCAGAGCAGGCAACACTGATCATCGCACTGGATGCAAGGCCGGCAATCGAGGGGGCCGCGCAACCGTCTTCCGCGGCGGAGCCCGCCCCCGTTGCAGCAGACGCTCTGGCATTCCTCCATGAACTCTCTCTGCGCACAACGGTACCCGCTTCTGCCGCGTCCAGAGCCAATGCGGGCGCAGCGGGAGGCGACAACGACTGATTCCCTGCCGCGTCAGGAAACGCTCAGCTCACCATCGGCTGCGCCCTGACCCAGATCGCCAGCAGCAATCCGGCCGAGAACAACCAGATGAGCGTTGCCAGCAACAAGGTAATGACCAGGGAAAAGCGATAACTCAACTGATAGACGGCCAGCAGATAAGCCGCATAGGGAAAGAGCGAGAACAGTCCGAACAATGCTGTTACGCGCAGGTCGGCCATGGAACGCTCGGTACCCACGATGTAATGGGCAATCAGTGCAAAACTGGGAAACAGCGGTACCAGCCCTGCAATGAAGAAACTCTTGCTTTTCGACAACAGGGCGATCAGCAGGACTGCTGCTGCACCAATGAGAGACTTCAGGAACAGCGAGGTCATGATCTTGTGGTTTCCGTAACGCCGGGGGAATATCAATGCGCCGCTCTTGATACCGACGCCAGGGCTTTTACCAGGCACTGGGAGGTCGCCGGTATCGCCAGAGTATCCACGTTGCCGAGCCCGATGACAATAGCCTTGCAACGAGTGGGACGAGCAAGCTGCCAGTCCAGATGCTCCAGTGGTTGCGCACCGATTCCCGCTTCTGTGAATGCGGCCTGCAGGGCAGTCAGAGACACACTGTCTTTCAGCTGCAGCACCAGGCTCAGACTGCCTGACACCTCGTCGATCGGCTCGAACAGATCGCAATCCTGCAATGCGCTGATCAGGGCCTGGCGTCGCTGCCCATAGATATGCCGTGCCTGCCGCAGATGTCGACCGATCGAACCATTGTCCAGCAGTTCGGTGACGACCGCCTGAGCAATCGTGTTGCAGCCTCCCCCGATGACGCGCAGACAGCGTTCCGCCTGTTCAACGGCATGCTGTGGCAGCACCAGCCAGCCAACTCGCATGGCCGGGAACAGTAGCTTGGAAAACGTGCCGGCGTGCAGGACTCTGGCACCGGCGGCATCCGCAGCCAGTGCGGGGCGCGGCTGGGTATCATCCCTGAATTCACTGTCGTAGTCGTCTTCGAACACGATGCAACCCTGTTCCCGAGACAACTGCAGCAAGGCGGCGCGGCGCCCGGTTGCCAGCGGTACGCCAGTCGGATACTGAAAGCATGGCGTCACGTAGATCAGACGAGGCAGCATCGTGTCCGTCGGTGGCATCACCAGTCCCTCGGCATCCACACGGCAGGGTGTCACCGACAAGCCGGACTGCCGGAAGGCATCCACAGCCCCCAGATAGCCCGGACATTCCACCCAGGCCGAATCACCGGGATCGGCATAAAGGTGTGCGGCAAGAGCCAGGCTCTGGCGAGTTCCCGAGGTGATCACGATCTGTTCGGCATCCACCGACAACGAACGGTAATTGGCCAGATATCGAGCGATGGCCTCGCGGGTTTCAGGCAGACCCGAGTTGCGGTAGCCCAGTTTGCCGGCCACTCTGTCAACCGCCCTGGATTGCGCCTTGCGCCAGACTGCATGCGGAAACAGGCGCGTATCAGGCTCTCCCGGTGACAAGGCACTGCCGGTGGAAGACACGACTCGATTCCCGGCAGCGCGATCCGAATGCGGCCACGGCAAGCCGCTTTCATCTCGACGGCTACCGAGTCTTCTGGCCACTCGTGTACCGCGGCGACCATCGGTCTTGAGCATGCCCTCCGAAGTCAATTGCTCATAGACACCTATGACCGTGTTCCTCCCCAGATCCAGTTGCGCGGCCAGATCGCGACTGGAAGGCAAACGACTGTCGAACGGCATTTGCCCGCCCTCAATGACACCGTACAGGTTCAGATACAACTGCCGGAGCTTGGGCAGCGGGCTCGATTCTCGAATGCGTAGCGATTCCAGCAGCTCTGCGGAAATGGCCGGTGCAGCCACCGTCACCCGTCGAGAATTCTTCATCGCATTTTTGGCTCCTTCAACAGACCCATATTGTATCTGTCAGAAGGAACCATTGTATGAGAATCTGTGACCAGTCCATGCAGATGAAACCGGAACAATGAGCAGCAGGATAGAAGCAGGCACACCACCACCCCCACGAGGCGACAAGCGACTGGTACGGCAGTCTGCCAACCGCGCAAGCTACGAACGGGAGGATCTGTACCACGTGCTCGACGCCTGCCCCATCGGTCACGTGAGCTTTGTGCATGAGGGCTGGCCTCAGTCGGTACCCACCGCCATTGCCAGAATCGAAGATCATCTGTACTTGCATGGCCATCCCAAGAGCCGACTCTATCTGGCCCTGTCCAGAAGGGAGCGAGTCTGTGTGTCTGCCTGTCGGGTGGATGGACTGGTGAAGGCGCGCTCGGCGTTTCACTGTTCGATGAATTATCGAAGTGCGGTGGTCTTCGGTGCCGGAGAGCTCGTTGCTGCCGAGCAGAAGGCCGCTTTGCTGGACCGATTTACCGAGCGCCTGATTCCGGGAAGTCTGGACGATTATCGGCCTTACCTTGCCAAGGAATTGAAGGGCACGGCACTGATCCGCCTGGCCCTGGATGAATACTCGGTGAAGATTCGTACCGGAGACCCCATCGACGATGCTGAGGATCTCGACCTGCCCCACTGGGCCGGGGTCATTCCCATCGAGTCGACTTACGGCACACCCCGGCCGTCGGCCAATCTGAACACCGCGGTGAACCTGCCTGACACCTTGCTGGCAGGCGTCGACCCGTAGAGGCAGAACGGCGGCGAACCTTGCGTGGCATGGTTCGCCGCCTCATCAGCCTCTTGCTACTGGCGTGGCGGTGAGGACATCAGTAGGTTGCACGACCACCGGACAGATCGAAGACGCCTGCTGTCGTGAAGCTGTTTTCCTTCGAGCACAACCAGACGATCATGGCCGCGGCTTCATGCAGTTCCAGGAAACGACCGCGTGGGATCTTCGACAGCATGTAGTCGATGTGTTCCTGCGCCATCTGATCGAAAATGCGGGTGCGCGCGGCTGCCGGCGTCACGCAATTCACGGCAATATCCATGTCTGCCAGTTCCTTGCCCAGTGACTTGGTCAGTCCGATGACGGCCGCCTTGGACGCCGAATAGGCCGATGCATTGGGATTGCCTTCCTTGCCAGCCACCGAAGCCACATTGACGATTCGACCGTAGCCGTTTTCACGCATCAGTGGCACAACAGCACGATTGACGTGAAAGGTTCCCATCAGATTGACGTTCACGATCTGCTGGAATTCCTCTACCGAATAGTCGGCCAGGGGACCGTTGCTGCCCGCAATACCGGCGGAATTGACCATGATATCGACTCGGCCGTAGGCCTCGCGCGTCGTGGCCATGGCCTTCTCCACGCTGCTCCAGTCAGCCACGTTGGCCGCTACGGCTATGGCGCCTCCGCCGATGCGATCGGCCGTTTCCTGTGCCAGTGCCTCATCCATGTCCCACAGGGCAACTCGCACACCCGATTTTGCCAATTGCTCGGCCACCGCTCCACCGATGCCTTGCGCACCACCGGTGATGACGGCTGTCTGATCCTTGAAAGTCATGAAGATTGATCCCTGTGTCGTTGAATGGAAAAAAGCATCGTGTTGTCCGTAATCAGCGATGATACACGTATATCATACGACAAATTGACTGCATCGATCAAGTGACAATGACACCTTGGTGAGCAGGATGACGCCCTTGTCATGACCTCTTCGGCAGTACGGGCCTTATCGAACGGTGTTGACTGCAAGAAAATTCCGCCCTGCGAATCTCACTCCGGAATCGTGATTGCCGAACGCCGAAAGCCAGGCAGTAACAGGCTCAATCCGGAGAAGACGACCAACAGACATCCGATGATCATCGGCAGATCGAGCTGCTCACCGAACAACAGCACGCCCAGACTCAGACCAAACAGGAGGCGCGTGTAACGATAGGGCGTGACGGCCGATACCTCACCGGTGCGCATGGCTTTCATCAGGGAGCTGTAGGCAAACACGCCCATGCCGATGGCGCCGATCATGAAGGCACTTATCTTCACATCGGGCATCGTCAGCGGCCTGCCCTCCCAGACGGCATAGCAGGCACCGGCCAGCACGATCGTCAGAAAACCGTAGAGTCCGAGGATGGACGTACTGAGCGACAAGGGGGCTGCCCGGCTGGCCAGATCTCGTCCGGCAAAACCGATCATGCCGATGACGGCCAACAGGGAGAGCCACGAGAAACTGTCAGACGATGGACGCAGAATGACGAGCACACCCAGCAGACCCACCACGATAGCCGCCCAGCGCTGCCAGCCGACCTTCTCGCCAAAGAAGACAGCAGCGCCCAGCACCACGATGATCGGTGTTGCCTGCAGAATGGCCGTGGTGGAAGACAGTGGGGTCATGGCAAGCGCCAGCACGTAGAACAGACGCCCAACGAACTCGAAGACCACTCGAATACGCATGGCGCGCGACACCACATCGGTGGTGAAGAGACGTTCCTTTCGCACAAAGGCCATGCAGCCGAAGACGATGGCTCCGCCGAGCCCGAAAATCATCAGAACCTCGCCAACCGGGAGCTGCACCGCTGCAGCCTTGACAAAGGCATCTTCCACCGCAAATCCTGCCATGGACGCAATCATCCACAGACTACCGCGCAGATTGTCGTTCCGGGTCTTGTTCTCTGTCATCGGTTGCCGCGCAGGTGGTCGGTTGAAGGATATTGCGCGATTATCCTTGTTTGAAGCGACCTTGTCCGATTCACCGTGACGAATTCCACAAGCGCACCTGACCGGCTTTTCACGGCAGTTTTCAACACCACCTTGACACTGTATGATTGAACAGTATTTGTTCGATCTCAACCACCCCTCTCCTGCAACCCGGATCAGGAGCACTCGATGCCTGAAGCCTTCAAGAACCTGATTTCGCCAGAACTGGTCACGTGCCTTGCCAGGCATCTTGACCGGCATCTGACCTCATCTGCGTCGCCATCCTTTGCCAATGCGGTGTTACCGGAACTCGGCAAGCTGGAACTCAAGGCACGCGTACAACTGATTGCCGATGAGATGTTCAAGGTGCTTCCTGTGGATACCCGTCAGCGCAATGACATTCTGCGGGCCATGCTGCACCCGGACACGCGCTCGGAAACGCTGGTTCGCGAGTCCGATGAACAGGGCATTGCCGGATGGGGTATCTGGCCACTCTCGCTGATCGTGGGTCAGCACGGCCTGGATGAATTCGATGCATCCATGGACCTGTTGCGTGAAATGACCCTACGCAGCACATCGGAGTTTGCCATACGCCATTTCCTGTTGGCCGATCAGGCACGGGCTCTGCAGATCATGGAGGGCTGGCTCGACGACCCGAACGAGCATGCGCGTCGACTGGTGTCCGAAGGCTCGCGACCTCGCCTGCCCTGGGGCATGAAACTTCAGGCATTGTGCAAGGACCCGACGCCAACCCTGGTGTTGCTGGAAGGCTTGAAAGACGATCCGTCCGAGTATGTTCGCCGGTCGGTCGCCAATCATCTCAATGATATTTCCCGAGATAATCCGGCGGTGGCGATCAGGATGGCGAGACGCTGGATGAAGCAGGCGGACAGGAACCGAACCGCCTTGATACGTCATGGCTGTCGCACCTTGATCAAGGCAGGGCATCCGGACATCCTGACGCTGTTCGGGTACGAAACACCTCGACTCGAGCACCGTCCTCTGATCCTGTCCAGACAACAGCTGAGTCTCGGTGAATCCCTGCAGCTATCCACCGAGCTGATATCCACTGCCGCCACGCCCCAGAAACTGATCATCGACTACTCGGTGTTTCATCGACTGGCCAATGGCAAGCGTTCCGCCAAGGTGTTCAAGGGCGGTACCGTGACCCTGAACCCCGGACAGAGCCTGTCATTTTCGCGAACTCACACGTTTCGACCCGTGACAACCCGTCGCTACCACGCCGGCACTCATGCCATTGCCTTGCGCATCAATGGCGTGGATACCGACGAGGTAAACTTTGAATTCGTACTCTGAGCTACCACCTCGACAACCACCAACACCGTCAATCACCCTCGAACAGGGTCAGCATGTCATCGGCCGAGAACGCACTGAAGGCCTCGCCATCACGCTTTTCCACCGTGGCATCTGCCAGTGCCTGCTTGCGTTCCTGCATCGCCACGATTTTCTCTTCCAGCGTATCTCTGGCCACCAGCTTGTAGACGAAGACCGGTTTGTCCTGCCCTATCCGATGCGCGCGGTCAGTTGCCTGTCGTTCGACCGCCGGGTTCCACCACGGATCGTAGTGGATGACCGTATCTGCCGCCGTCAGGTTCAAACCAGTACCACCGGCTTTCAGGCTGATCAGGAACAAGGGCACTTCACCCTCCTGAAAGGCATCAATGACGACATCCCGCTTGCGTGTCCTGCCGGTCAACTTCACATGGGGAATTCCGGCCTTGCGCAACTCGGCTTCCAGCAAGCCCAGCATCTCCGTGAATTGCGAGAACAACAGAATCTTGCGCCCTTCGGCCACCAGCTCCTCGATCATCTCGAGCACGAACTCGGTCTTTGCCGACTCGGTGACCTTGCGTGCCGCAGGCACCTTGACCAGCTGTGGATGACAGCAGGTCTGACGCAGCTTGAGCAGCGCGTCCAGCATCTCGATATGACTGCGAGCCAGGCCGCGCTGCTCCAGCAACTTCTTGACGCGCGCCTGCATGGCCAGACGAATGCTCTCGTAGAGTCTTGCCTGCTTGTCGCCCAACACGATGGTACGAACCACTTCCGTTTTCTCGGGAAGTTCCCTGGCAACCTGTTCCTTGCGGCGGCGCAGCATGAATGGCTGCACCACGGCATTGAGTCTGGCCTGGCGACGTTGATTGCCCTGCCGTTCTATCGGCGTGCGAAAATGCTGGCTGAAGCGTTTCTGGCTATCCAGCATGCCGGGCATCAGAAAATCGAACAGGGACCAGAGCTCTCCCAGATGATTCTCCAGCGGGGTACCCGTCAGACACAAACGATGCGCAATCGGCATCGTCTTCAGTGCCTGTGTGATCTTGGCATTGGGGTTCTTGATGGTCTGCGCCTCATCCAGCACCAGCGTCCTGAAGCCGTGTGAACTCAACAGCTCATGATCGCGCAGTGCCAGGGCATAGCTGGTGATCACGATATCCACGGCGTTGTCCACCAGTGGTCGGTCATGGCGATCGCTGCCATGCCAGATACGTGTCGACAAGCCGGGCGTGAATTGCCTGGCTTCGCGTTCCCAATTGCTCAACAGACTGGTTGGGGCAACCACCAGAAACGGGCCATTGCGATTCTTGCGGTGCTTTCTCGCCGTCTGGTTCTTCAGCGATTGTAGGTGGGCCAGGGTTTGAGCGGTCTTGCCCAGGCCCATGTCATCGGCAAGGATACCGTTCAGTCCGGCCTGTGCCAGAAAGTTCAACCAGCCCATGCCGATCAACTGGTATTCCCGCAACTCGCCCAGCATGCCTGCTGGTTGCCGGGCGGACGTCATTGCCGACTCGGCCTGACTGGCAAACTGGCGCAGTGTGTCTGCCAACTGCAGCAGCTGCTCGCTATCGTGCCAGTGCGTATCGACACCCGTCTCTTCAAGTTCATCACGCAGTCGTGCCAGGCTCAGGGCTCGTGCACGGGAGATGATCAATTTCGTATCTGGCTGTTGCTCATCCAGCAACTCGCTCATCGTTTCCACAATGGGCGCCAGCATCTGCTCCGAGGCCTCCAGCCAGCTGCCATCCTCGGCCTGGAAGCGCAAGGGTGTATCCCCTCCCGTTCGCTGCAACCAGTCGATGATCAGCGGCATGAGTTCGTAGCGCACGCCATCGTGCTCCAGCATCAAACCCACCTCGAACCAACCAGTCGAATCGGCCTTGAGGCTGGCAGAAAGTTGTCTGACCTGTCTTACATCGACCCCCACCGGCGGCTCGATGATGAGCGTGAACCCTCGGCTTTCAATGAGCTCCTTCACACTGAACAGTCTTTCGAAGGCTTCCAGCCTGCCATCCGGATCACGCCTGACAGGCTGGTACTCTGCCACATGATACAAGGATGGATCTCTCGCCAGACAAGGTTCGAAATCCGGCAGCATCTCCTGAAACCGCTGGTGATACTGGTACTCTGCCTCGTGGTCTCGCTCGACCAGAACCTCGTTGCCATCCTCATCAATCACACTGGCATGCAACTCGGAACGCCGCAGATCAACAGCAAACCGATGTTCCCCGTATCTCATCACGCAGGCCACCACCCAATGATCGATACTGGGCGATTGGTTGACAGAGCGAATCACGACTTCAGCCACCAGCGGCTCCTGCAACAGGTGTATCGAGGGCTCTGCAGGCAACGTCATGGCACCATCGGGCAGCATGACGCTCATTTCATTGGCCAGTTTCACCGCGGAATCCTGCGGCACTGCCGGCATATCGAACATGAAAGGCAACAGCTGAGAATCGATTCCGACCTGCAAGCTGCCCACCGAGTTGCGATCCATGTCGACGTAATACGGAGGATCGGTGAATATCGGATACCAGTTCTCGACATCGTCCAGAAACAGATGCAGACGAAGCGATGACTCATCGTCTGTCGGCAACCACTCGCTTTGCAACTCCCGGGCAACGCCCTGCTCCAGAGGCACATCTCGACGATCACCCGGATACAGGCGTTCGGACCTCAACAGCAACTGCACCACGCTGGCCCCCAGATGTCCCGACAGGACATAGGGTGGTGAGACTTCCAGACTGGACTTGTTGCCGGAATGAACGGCCATGGTGCGTACCAGATCGATCAGCATATCGTCTTCCGGCCGCGATCCGAAACCGTGAAAATGACTGTAGCTGCTGATCCGGTACAAACGCCCCTTGCCCAGTTTGCCGTTCTGCAGAAGCCTGGAAGAATAGACCTTGACTTCGGCACCTTGCCAGCACCCTGCCACATCCGACAAGGGCTCGAGGCTGTACAACATGCATTCATTGCTGCCACCGCCAGTGCCATGTCGCTGCTTGTCCTGCCGCGTCTGGAATCCGTTCAGCCGCTTCATCCAGACATCGATCGGCGCCTCGACTACGGCGGTTGGCGCAAGGTCGGCAACACTGATTTCGTTGGCCAGCGTCTGCAGCAGAGTGGCGGCTGCATGCTTGCAGTCACGGCCTACCGGGCAGTCGCAGCGACAGACGAGACGCCTGCCTTCGCGACTGATTCGCGTTACATAGGGTTCGGGCGCAGTGCCCTCGACCACGCCCATCAGTGTATCCAGATCGTCGATCCACTCCACCAACAGCACATCATCTCTCGCCAGTATTCCCTGCGCACGTACGAAGGTCCTCTTGGTGAACAGGGAACGAATATCGGTGATACCCAGCTCCAGCATGATGGATTTGATCATCGACACGGGAAAGTGTTGCTCTGGCTTGTCAGGTCCACTGTGATTCGCGGCTTCCTGTCATCAATGACTCAGGCCATCCATCCGCCAACGGCCTTGACCTCCAGGAACTCCTCCAGACCCCACTTGCCACCTTCGCGGCCGTTGCCTGACTGCTTGTAGCCGCCGAATGGCGCACCGGCCGAGCGTGCCTTGCCGTTGATATCCACCATGCCCGAACGCAAGCGTCTGGCAACCCGTCGGGCCTTTTCTGGGTCGCGGGTCTGTATGTAGTTGGTCAGCCCATAAGCCGTGTCGTTGGCGATGGCGATGGCTTCCTCTTCGGTATCGAATGGCATCATCGACAACACCGGTCCGAATATTTCCTCGCGCATGATGCTCATGTTGTTATGGCAATCGGCAAACACGGTCGGCCGCACGTAGTAGCCTCGCTGCAGTCCGTCTGGCCGTCCGAGCCCACCTGCCAGCAAACGCGCACCATCTTCGCTGATTCCGCGCTGGATCATTTCCTGAACCTTGTCGAACTGTGTCTGACTGACCAGCGGACCGATATGACCGCCACGTTTTTCCGCCAGATCCACCGCTGTTCGCTCTGCCTGTTCGCAGGCTTCCGCCAGAGCCTCTTCATAGCGTGATCGTTCGACCAGCATGCGCGTCGGGGCATTGCAGGACTGCCCGGTGTTGTTGAAACAACGAGCCACGCCTTGTTGAACTGCCTCCTCGGGGGCATCGGCAAACACGATATTGGCTCCCTTGCCGCCCAGTTCCAGCGACACGCGCTTCAGACTGTCGGCCGCATTTCTGGAAATGGCGATACCCGCTCGTGATGAACCGGTAAAGGAAATCAGGGCGATATCCGGATGGCCGGATATCATGGTTCCCACCCCGGCACCATCACCATTGACCAGGTTGAACACACCGGCTGGCACGCCGGCCTCGTGCAGGATATCGGCAAACAGCATGGCCGATACAGGAGAGAGTTCCGAGGGTTTGAGTACCATGGTACAACCGGTGGCCAGAGCCGGCATGACCTTCAGTGCTATCTGATTCATTGGCCAGTTCCAGGGAGTGATCAGTCCGCAGACACCAATGGGCTCGTGAATGATGCGATCTTCAGGTGTATTCGGGCGCAAAATCCGTTCGAACTCGAACTCTTCCAGTGCATCGATAAAGGCCTTGATATGGTAAGAGCCCGATCCCGATTGTGACGCTTCGGCCATATCGATGGGGGCACCCATCTCCCGACTGATGATCTCGCCCATTTCATCGCTGCGCGACTGATAGATCGTCAGGATGCGTCTCATCAGGGCCAGGCGCTCGGTCTTGTCCGTCACCGACCAGTCAACAAAGGCCCGCCTGGCCGCGGTGACAGCGGCTTCGACATCGGCCTCACTACCCAGACTGATCGTGGCATACACCTCTTCGGTGGACGGATTGATGACATCCAGCGGCTGGCCGAGGATGGGATCGACCCACTGGCCATCAATGTAAAATTTACGCGTATTCATGCTTCTGGAGTCCAGCCAATGGGAAAAAGGCGATGCCGAAAGGCTCTGCTGCGATCATCAGCGCAACCAGGGCGCATCGCGCGGACCGATTCTAACGAACAATGATGGGCAGGGTCCAACAGCAGAGTCGATCCGACCCTTCATGCAGCCGCATCAAGTTCACACTTGACATTGTTTTACGCTGCCCCATGCCGGATACCGCGTCGCCCATCATCGGTCCATGCACACTTCGAGCTCCGGCAGCACTGCCTGGCAGACACTGGCGAATCGACGCTGAGCCGATCGCAGGACAGCGAATCGGCGCAGCGTCGACCCTCAGGCAGCGCGTGGGTGCTCCGGCTCATCACCGATTTCCGCCATCTTCCTCTCCAGCTTGCGTGTCATGTCCTGCACGACTTCGGCGTAGGCAGGATCGTTGTAGACGTTGAACAGTTCCAGCGGATCTTTCTCGCAATCGAACAGTTCCCACTCGCGGTCTTCCCCGCCATGGTTGGTACCAGGCAGCTCATACCCTTCGTTGTACCAGTAGACCAGCTTGTAACGCTGGTCTCGGACGCCGTAATGCGAATAGGCGTTGTGATCCGGATCGCGATGCATCCAGTAGCGATGGTAGGCCAGCTCGGACCAGTCCTGCGGAGTTTCACTTTCGAGCAGAGGCTGGATGCTCTTGCCCTGCATGTAGCTGGGTATGGTCAGACCTGCCATGTCGAGAAAAGTCGGGGCAAAATCCACGTTGCAGATGATGTTCTCACACACTTCACCGGCCTTGATCTTGTCCGGGTAACGAATGAGAAATGGCATCTGGAAGGATTCTTCGTACATGAATCGCTTGTCGTACCAGCCATGTTCGCCGAGAAAGAAGCCCTGGTCAGAGGTGTAGATGACAATGGTATTGTCAGCCAGATTGTTCTCTTCCAGATAATCCAGTACCCGGCCAACGCTTTCATCGATCGACTCGATGGTACGCAGATAGCGTTTCAGGTAGCGCTGATACTTGAAATGGCTGAGTTCCTGCTGCGACTCGAAGGTGAACACTTCACCGGTATCCTTGTCGATCAACCGCAAACCCGAGACATCCTCGGGATTGGGTATCTTGCGATTGGTACTGCTGCGCATGGTGCGCTCTCCCACCTCGGAGCCACCTTCGGGTTGCACCAGCCCCAGGTCAGCATATTTCATGTCGTCCTTTATACGCATCTTCGCCTCCGCGGCCGCCTTCGCCCGATGGCTGTAATCATCATCGAAGGTTGGCGGAATCTCGATATCATCCTGATACAGGCCCCGATTCTTCGGATGCGGCTCCCATTCTCGGTGCGGTGCCTTGTGGTGGCACATCAGAAAGAAGGGTTTCGACTCATCCCGTTGCTCCAGCCAGTTCAGGCTCTTGTCGGTGATGACATCCGTGGCATAACCGGGCACCTCGATCTCTTCCCCCATTTCGATCATGAGGGGGTCGAAGTACTCGCCCTGCCCCGGCAATACCGACCAGAAATCGAAGCCAGTGGGTTCATGCTGTCGACCTTCGCCCAGATGCCATTTGCCGATGATGGCCGTCTGGTATCCACCGGTGCGCAGATGCTTGGCCACATTGGGCAGGCGATTGTCGATATGGGTATCCAGCGTCGACACGCAATTGACATGATTGTAGGTGCCCGTGAGTATCGCCGCCCGACTCGGGGTGCAGATGGAGTTGCTGACATAACAATGGTCGAAGCGCATGCCTTCGTTCGCCAGACGATCCAGATTGGGCGTCTGATTGATACCCGCGCCATAACAGCTGATCGCCTTGGAGGCGTGATCATCGGCCATGATGAAAACGATATTGGGTTGCTTGCTCATACCTGCAGTGCCTTTTTGCTCTCGCGATCAAACGCATGTAATTGTTCGGGGTTCAACCGGACGGCCAACTGCTGACCTTGTTCGGGATAGTCGACACCATTGACGCGCGCGGTCATGATCTCTCCGCACACCGACAGGGTCAGCAAGGCATCGGCTCCCAGCAGCTCCGCCAGCATGACCTTGCCCGGCAGCACCCAGGGGTCATCACCCGTAGCCGAGGCCTCCAGAATCGTCAGGTGCTCGGGGCGGATGCCTACCCGTACGGTGTCAGCCCCCTTCGTATCGAAACCCGGCAGTCCGGGTAGTTCCAGTTCCGAGTCGGTCGAACGCCAGCTGCCATCAGTGCCCGCTTGCATCGTCATGAAATTCATTGCCGGACTGCCGATGAAGCCGGCAACGAATTCGGTGGCAGGCTTGTCATAGACTTCTCGTGGTGTACCCACCTGGGCAATGACACCACCCTCCATGATGACGATGCGATCTGCCAGCGTCATGGCTTCCACCTGATCATGCGTGACATAGACCGACGTCACACCCAGGCGATCGTGAAGCTCCTGCAGCTCCATGCGCATCTTGACACGCAGCTTGGCATCCAGATTCGACAGAGGCTCATCGAACAGAAAGACCTCGGGAGTTCGCACGATGGCGCGACCGATCGCCACCCTCTGACGTTGCCCACCGGAGAGTGAACCCGGCTTGCGATCCAGATAGTCGGTCAGACCCAGCATGTCGGCGACACCGGCAATACGCTCCTCGATCTGCGCCCGGGGCATCTTCTGCAGCTTCAGGGCCATGCCCATGTTTTCGGAAACCGTCTTGTGCGGGTACAGGGCATAGTTCTGGAAAACCATCGCCACACCGCGATTTTTCGGATCGACATTGTTCATCCTGGTATTGCCGATGAGAAGCTCACCGCTGGTGATGCTCTCCAGGCCGGCAATCATTCTCAGAGTGGTGGACTTGCCGCAGCCCGAAGGTCCAAGCAATACCAGAAACTCGCCGTCCCGGATTTCCAGATTGAAGGCCTCGACCGCCACACTGCCGCCATAGGATTTGCCGATCTGCTGAAGTGAAACATTTGCCATTAGCTGAACTCCTACTTGCCCGAGCCGGCCGTGAGGCCGCCCAGGATCTGTTTCTGGAAAATCGCGGTGATGACGAGAACCGGAATGATTGCGATGACCGTGGCGGTCGAAATGGTTTCCCAGGGAAACGCGAATTCACCGGGATACAGCGAAATGCCGACAGGCGCGGTTCGCATGGCGTCCTGCGTCATCAACACCAGCGACAGCGGAAACTCGTTCCAGGAGAAGATGAACACGATCAACCCCGTAGCCACGAAGCCGGGCCAGGACAGTGGCAGGATGATGGAAAAGAAGATGCGCAGAAACCCCATGCCATCCAGCCTTGCCGCCTCTTCGATCTCCACCGGCAAAGTGCGGAAGTAGCTGGCCAGCATCCAGACGGTATAGGGCAGGAACAGTCCGGTATGGGCAAGGATCAGCCCGGTAAAGCTGTTCAGCAGACCCAGATTCAGAAAGGTCTGAAACAACGCCGGCAACAAGGCAATGGGTGGAAACATCGACACCGACAGGATGATGACCATCAGCACCCCGGCAAAGCGCATGCGCAGGCGCGACAAGGCGTAGCCTGCCAGTCCACCCACCGACAAGGTCAGTACGGTACAGCCGACACCGACGATGAAGCTGTTGAGCACATAACGCAGCAACTCCGGCGTTTCGGTGAAAATGGACCAGTAGTTCTGAAAGGTCAGCGGATCGGGCCAGTACTGAACCGGCCAGGAATAGATGCCAGCGGTATTCTTCAGCGACGTCAGTATCAGCCAGACAATCGGGAAAAACGAGATCACCACCGACAGGCCGACCAGTGAATACAGAATGATGCGTGGACGATTGCTCATGATTCAGTCCTTGCTCCGCAGCGTGAAGATATAGAGAAGGCTCAGCGAGAAGATGACAGCGAACTGCACGACCACGATGGCTGAGCCGGCATTGAACTCGACAAATTCGAAAATCACCTTGTAGGCATACAGGGACAGGGTTTCGGTAGCGGAGTCCGGACCGCCATCGGTCAGACTGAAGGGCAGTTCGAACGTCCTGAGCGCATCCATGGAGCGAATGATCAAGGCCACCATGATGGAGCCCTTCAACAGTGGCAAGGTGATTTCGCGAAACTCCTGCCAGCGACTCATGCCGTCCATGCGCCCGGCTTCATACAGGTCGCGGGGAATCGATTGCAGACCAGCGAGTATGATCAGGGCCATGAATGAACTGGTTTTCCAGACCGAAACGATCACCATGGACGCCATTGCCAGCGTCTCGTCTCCCAGCCAGTTGACCGGCTCGCTGACAATGCCGGACTCCAGACCGATGGCATTGAACAGGCCATAATCGGCGTTGTACATCCAGCGCCAGATCAGCGCATTCAGGGCTGTCGGTAACGCCCAGGGGAACAGTACGGCCAGTCGAGCCAGGCCTTTTCCGTGAAAGGACTCGTTCATCAACAAGGCAAGCCCTACTCCCAGAATCAACTCAAGGGGAATCGAGATTGCCGTGAATATCAGGGTCACCGACAGAGAACGCCAGAAGCGATCTTCCTGCATCAGCGTCACGTAATGCTCCAGTCCGACAAATCGATAGGGTTCGAATCCGTCGACACTCGATTGACCGACACTCAGCACGATCGATTGCACAACCGGATAGACCAGTATCAGAGCGATGATCAGGAATGTCGGCGTCACGAAGCCAATGCCGACGAACTGGGTTCGTCGTTCCAGGGTATTGAATGCGTTCAAGGCAACAGGTCCCGGGTAAGGGTCCGCCAATGAAGGCGAACGGGTTTGAGGCGGAGCGGAGGTCCGTTCCGCAAGGCACTTGTCACAGACCCACTGCCGGGCGCAAGACACGCCCGGACAGAGGGTTCAGGGTTCACTTCGCCAACAGCTTCTCGAGGCTGGCCTGTGCATCGTTCAGGGCTTCTTCAACGGTTTTCGACTGATGCAGGGCACTGGTGATGGCTACCTGCATGACATCGGAGACCTTGGGGTAGAGGCTGCCGGTACCGGCAGAGGGTCGAACAACACCCGCCGCGTAGGCCTTGCCGAACTTCTGCAGCACTTCATCATCCTGCATGGCTGCATCGTCATAGACGTTCATCAGCCCGGGGCTCTTGGAGGCATTGACCGCAGCTGAGAGTTGCATCTCATAGCTCGTCATGTGCTTGAGCAGCTTGATCGCGGCATCCCGGTTCTCGGTATTGGCATTTACCGCCAGCAGGAAACCACCCATGGCGGTAGCCGGCGCATCTTCATGCCCTTCGAAATAGGGGTTTCGGGTGAAATCGAACTTGCCCTTCACCGGGCTGTCGTCAGCACTGAGCGGTGCATAGACGAAATCCTGAACCATCATGAACACCGCTCTGCCCTGCTGAAACAGGGTACGCGCATCGTCAGGGCGCATGTTGAGTATGGACTCGGGCACGATCTGATGCTTGTAAAGCATATCCACCATGGTCTGTGTGGCCGCGATGGCTTCCGGCGAATTCACGTTGACATTGCCGTTTTCATCGAAAAATGTCGCCCCATTGCCATAGGTGAATGACAGCCAGTTCATGAACAGTCCTTCGATCTTGGCCCACATGGAGACAAAGCCTGTCAGGTCCGGATTGTTCTCGCCATCCAGAATGGTTCTGGAGGCACTGATGACCTCTTCCCAGGTTGACGGAACATCGAGATCGTACTTTTCCAGCAAGTCACTGCGATAGAAGAACTGCGTGCCATCGACATACAGTGGTACACCATAGAGCTGGCCATCGACGGTGGCGGCTTCCCGAAACGAGGCATTGAAATTCGCCAGTTCCTCTTCCGAGAAGGCGTCTCCGATCGGTGCGATCCAGCCGCGCTGGGCAAACTCTCCGGGCCAGATGACATCCACCGCGAAAACGTCAGGGGTCGAACTGCGCGCCATCAGACTGGTGACATAGAGCTTTCTCGATTCGCTGGGCACGTCGGAGATCTTCAACCATTCGACCTTGATGTCGGGGTTGTCCGCCTCGAAACTCTCGATGGCCGGACCGACCGCAGCTCCATAACCACGAGAGCCGATGGACAGCACCAGATCATCGGCAACGGAGACTCCACTCAGCAGCAGGGTCGTCGCGGTGGCAAGAGCGATAGAACTTTTCTTCAAGAACCTCATGAGTTCCTCCAATGGGTGAACGAGACTAGCCAGTCTTCTTTGGTGAGGAGACAGACTGCAAACCCGCATGTGGCTGGCTGTTGGCACTGACCAACTCCAGCTCCTTGCGGGTACTTTCCAGCGTCTCCCGTATTCGGGCGATATGCTCTTTCTCATCTCGCACGGGAATTGCTGCTTCCGCCACCGTCAGCAGCGAGACCAGCTCGCCCCCCGGTGACGCTATCGCGATGGAAAAACGTCGTATGCCCTTGGCATTGCCGAGCATGTCGAACTGCATGGCCTGTCGATCCGTGTCGAGGATGCGTTGCCGGGCTTCGCCCCAGTCCAGACGTTTGCCCTGCACACCCACCTCGTGAAAGCTGGACAGATCCCAGCTACTCTCGATGTCCTCGATTCGGCAATAGGCCAGGGCCAGACGCGAGATGGAATCCAGTTCGTAGGTGGATCGCACATAACCGGGATGCGCACGCAATTTGATCGGCTGCAGCGGGTGTTCATCGGTGACATGCCAAAGCAGGCTGTGACCGCGCAACAGGATGATTTCCGAAGCCGATTCCAGACTGGCTGAAATGGATGCACAGGCCTGGCGCAATTGAATGGGCGAGATATTGCCGATGCCGATGCGCCTCTCAAACGAGAAATTCGGCAGCAGTCGGCCTTCCGGCGTGGCGTACACATAGCCGGTCTGTTCCATCTCGCTCAGCAGTCGATAGACCGTGGAAGAAGGCAAGCCCACTCGCTCGACGATTTCGGATTTGCTGAATCCGTTGCTGGGAGCATCGGACAGGGATTCAGCCAGCCTGAGGATTCTGACAAAGTTCTTGGACACCGGTTTTCCCATATTTGAGAATACTGATTCCCATTATAAAGAATTACCGATCCCTGTCAACTGCAGGCCGGCGCAGGCCGGCAAACCGTCTTGCGCATGACCGGCTTACCGGTGACCAATGGCTCTGGTAGCATCGGGCGCATCAACACAGTGAAAAGTCCCCCTGGATTCGTGTTGTCCCTCACCCTGCCTGCCGATACCCGCACTACCGGCATTGACAACGCTGGCAGCCATTCCCATCGTTCAGCCAAGCATCCCCACCTACCGATATGTCGATACCAGATTCGCCTGCTTTCGAAAGTCCGGATTTCCTGCAGCAGCACATCCGCTCAATCCTGGATTTCTACGAACCCCGAGTCATCGGCCCGGAAGCCGGTCTGCGCTCCTGCTTTCTGGACAACGGTGACTGTTTCGATCCGCATAGCCGGCAACTGGTGGGTTCTGCCCGCTACGTGGTGAACTACGCAACCGCGTATCGACTGTATGGCAAGACCAACCATCGGCAGTGGGCTGAGCGCGGACTGGACTACCTGACCCAGGTACATCGGCAGGAAAACGGCCGCTATGCCTGGCTGCTGGAGAAGGACGAGGTTGTCGACGATCGTGTCATGGCCTATGGACACGCCTTTGTCCTGCTGGCTGCGGCCTCCTGCCTGCGCGCCGGTGTCGAGAGCGCCAGGCAGACGCTCTACGAGGTGCATGCATTCATGGAACGGTATTTCTGGGATGACACGGCCTGTGCCTATGCGGACGAGCGTAATGCAAGCCTGGAACAACTTGACGACTACCGTGGTCAGAACGCCAATATGCACATGTGTGAAGCCTTGCTGGCAGCCTGGCAGGCAACGGCGGACAGCTCGTTTCTCGACCGCGCCGAACGACTGGCCGAACGTTTTGCCCTGGATCTGGCCAGTCAGTCAGGTGGTCAGATCTGGGAGCACTACGACCAGAACTGGCAGGTCGACATGCAGTACAACATCGACAAGCCGAACGACCGATACAAGCCCTGGGGATTTCAGCCCGGTCATCAGGTGGAATGGAGCAAGCTGTTGCTGATTCTGGACGGCGAACGACCCGATGAGAAGTGGCTACCCAGGGCACGCGATCTGTACGACGGAGCCATGAGCTCGGGATGGGATACACAGCACGGTGGCCTGGTCTATGGCGTAGCCCCCGATGGCGACTTCTGTGCGGCCGAGAAATACTTCTGGGTGCAGTCCGAAGCGTTTGCCGCAGCCTGGCGGCTCTACAGGCTGACCGGAGAACAGCGATTTCTCGACGACTACCGCCGAATCTGGCAGTGGAGCTGGGAACATCTGGTGGATCACCGATACGGTGCCTGGTTCCGCGTGCGCAACCGGGATGGCTCCGCCATCGATGACCGGAAATCCCCGCTGGGAAAAACCGATTATCACACCATGGGGGCCTGCTGGGATGTACTGTCGCAACCTCTCGAATGATGACTGTATCTTCACGACATCAACGCTTTTCAGCTACCATGGGGAACTGCGGTCTGCAGGCATGCAGCCGCAAACTTCCACCATTCCCGGACCCGGTTCAGGCAATCCCGAGTTGACGTTCAATCGTACAAGACATGGGCACCCACCTACTCGACACAGATGAGTCAATCGATTCCGATATGAGCAATGACAGCAGCACAGACTGGCCAAGACATGTTGACCTGAACAGAACGAGTGCGACTGCAAGTGCGACTGCAGATGTGGCAGCTGGCGAAGCCGACTTTGCCGGCACCCATCTGTTGATCGATTGCTGGCAGGCGAGCCGTCTGGACGATATTGCCCACATCGAAGCCACCCTGCGTGAAGCTGTTGCCGTCAGTGGCGCTACCCTGCTGCATATCCATCTGCATCACTTCACCCCCAATGGCGGTGTGTCGGGGGTGGCGGTACTCGCTGAATCCCATATCAGTATCCACACCTGGCCCGAACGGGATTATGCCGCCCTGGATGTCTTCATGTGTGGCGAGACACATCCGCACGAGACCGTACCCGTCTTCGCCCGGGCCTTCTGCACCGACACCATTCAGCTCAGCACGCATCAACGCGGGGCTGCGGCCAATCCCGCGTCAGACTCGTCTACCGGCAACCAGAGGACTGCCTCATGAAGTTGCTCAGAGCCATGCGAACGGCCGATATCGATGCCGTGGTGAACCTGATAGACAGCCACGATGAAGACGACGCCGAGGACGCACGAGCCGGTTTCACCGGCAGCGATGGTATCGACGACTACTTTGTGCTGGAAATCGACGGCCAGATCATCGGGGTAAGTGGTTTTCGGACACCGCCTGCCTGCGATCAGACCCATTGGCTGTCCTGGACCTACATCCACGACGATCATGTCAACCAGGGGCACGGCCGGCGCATGCTTGATGACATGCTGCAACACCTCAAGGATATGGGCGGTCGCAAGGTCTTCGTCAAGGTCAGTGATTATGCCGAGATCGATGAATCGGGTGAACGAGTGGAGACCTACGCTGCCGCCCTGCACCTCTATCAGAGCATGGGCTTTGCCATCGAGCTGACGCACAAGGACTACTATGACGCTGGCGAGGCCATGATCGTGCTGGGCCTGCGCCTGAAAGAAGGCGATGCCGGCTTCAAGGACGCCGATTTCGGTGACGCCACCTTTTCAAACCTCGGAACGTCGCCATTGCTGCAGGCACGGCCTGTACAATTCAATGCCGTATTCGAGATTGCCGAGACTGACGGCGCTTTCAGTTTTGGCTGGAGCGATGACGGCAAGAAACTCTTTTCCGTCGAAGATGTGGAACTCGGCTTGCAGGAGGTGAAAAAACGCCACGGACGCGCCGTCTTCCTGTCTTTTCCGTCAGACTACAAGGATATCGATCAACGGCTGTTCGCCGCCGGTTTCCGAAACTCAGGAGTACTCGATGACTATTTCGAAGACGGTATTCACGAACAACACTACACCTACAACTTCCCTCAGGAATTGCTACTCGGACATGACTAGATCAGCTATCGGCGGCAAATTGACCGCCATTGCTCTTTTTTCCTCCATGGTGCTGGCTGGTTGCGGCGTGCAATCCACAGCCGAGCCACGCGTCGATCTCGATCGCGTCATGAGTATCGCTGGCGAAACCATGAACAGCTTCGACGCCCGTGCCAGTGATGTAAACGAAGAGAATGCGATGGATGAGTTCTCGGTCCTGCTCGGCTACGACCTGAACGATGCCCAACCGCCACTGTATGACGGCTACATCGGGGTTGTCCCACAGGAAGATGGATCCCTGCTGGGCTTCAATGACGCCGACAGTGACAGCGTTTACGACGGTGGCGAGAATGAGCTGTTCAAGGTGGAAGTGGACACGGAAAACAATCGACTGCTGGCATCTTCGGAAGGCGTGGTGCAGGAAGGGGGTGGCTTTTCGATGGGTGGGCTGTTCATGGGCATGATGCTGGGCAACATGCTGAGTCGACAGCGCAGTGCCGGCGTCAACCCGGCCTCACGCAAGGCTGGTCCAGCGCCGAGCGCTCGCTCGCGTGCCGGGTCTGGCAGCCATTCAGTCGGCAAGTAATCGATCGTCTGCAGGAAGGTGCCAGGCCAAGCGTGTCGGAAGACTCTGCCCGGCACCTTCCCTTGTGGTTCTCCCCCACACCGGATTACCGATGGAGCGATGACGAGGGCGACGACGCGCCTCCTGCGGCGCCGAAATACGACTCGCCTGGCGCAGGCCTCGCTCATCATTCCCTCATCGTTTCAAACTCAACGTGACCCAACCCGAATACGCCGGCTTCAGTGCCCGCCAGACCTCCGTACTGCTCCTGTCGATTCTGATCGTCGCCCTGTGCGGCATTGCCTATCAGCTGATCATCAGTACGGTCTCCAGCTATCTGCTGGGTAACAGTGTCTACCAGTTTTCCCTCACCATCGGCTTCTTCATGTTCGCGATGGGCGTCGGCTCCTACCTGTCCAAGATGCTCAGTGAGGATCTTCTCGCGAATTTCATAGCGATAGAGATCGCCATATCACTGGTCGGCGGCGTCTGCAGCCTGCTGCTGCTGCTGGCGTTTCCGTTCGCCCGTGCGCTGTACGAAACCACCATGTTCAGCCTGATCTTCATCATCGGTGCGCTGGTCGGCATGGAGATCCCGATACTCACCGGCATCCTGACGCACAAGCAGGGCATTCGTGATTCCATTGCCAATGTCATGTCGCTGGATTACATTGGCGCACTGATCGGTGCTGTCGCCTTCCCTCTGTTCCTGCTGCCGCATCTGGGTCTGATTCGCTCGTCCTTCGCCATCGGCCTGATCAGCATATTCACGGCTCTGATCAATATCTGGTTCTTTCGCCGGCAATTGAAATCAGTGCGACTGATGACCTTCCTGAGCCTTGCCGTACTGATTCTGCTGGTTGCATTCACCCTGTTCGGCAGCCAGCTCAGCAGTTTCGCCGAAAAGCACCTGTATTTCGACCAGATAATCTACCAGAAGCAGACACAGTACCAGCGCATCGTCGTGACCGAATCGGCATCCCATCAGGATACCCGCCTGTTCATCGACGGGCATATCCAGTTTTCATCGCGCGATGAATACCGCTATCACGAGTCTCTGGTACATCCCGTCATGAGTGCTCCGGGCAGTCGTGCACGTGTTCTGGTGCTCGGTGGCGGCGATGGTCTGGCCATTCGCGAGTTGCTGAAATACGACGATGTGCAGCAGATCGACCTGGTCGATATCGACCCGGAGATGACGCGCATCAGTCGCACCCTGCCCATGCTGGCCGAGATGAACGAGCACAGCCTCGACGACCCGCGCGTCACGATCCACAACGAGGACGCCTTCAGCTTCATCAATCAGGCGGGTGTGCTCTACGATCGTGTCATCATCGACATGCCCGACCCGCACAATGAGGCGATCAACAAGCTGTATTCGCGTGAGTTCTACACCATGATCCGCAAACGCATGGCAACCGAGGCGCTGGTGGTGACGCAAAGCTCATCGCCGTTCTTTACCCGAAGAACCTTCTGGAGCATTCACCATACGCTGGACAGCATCTTTCACGACACCACCGGCTATCAGGTCAGTATTCCCTCATTCGGCCTGTGGGGGTTCAACATGGGCAGTGCCGGCGGTGCCATACCCGATTCGCTGCGGTTTCAGGTGCCAACACGATTCATGACCGAGGAGGTCATGCAGGCTGCCCGCGTCTTCGGCAAGGACATCCAGCCGCTGGATGTGCCGGTCAACTCCATCATGGAGCCCCGGCTTTACCAGCTCTATCTGCAGGATCTGCAGTCATAGTTCAGGCAGGGGATTCAGACGTCGACGTGTTGCCGCCAATTGCCTTCCCGGAATGACAGCAGCGCCTTGCGGGCTCGACTACTGTTGGTCTCTTCGTCCTTGTTGCGAAAGCCGCGCTGCAGAAACTGGTGAAATCCTTCCAGATTCCTGGCGCTGCTCTGGTTCGACCGATAGAAGCCCATCGACCAACCATCGAAATCACGGTGATCGATGTCACCCTTGAACAGTATCTGCGTTTCCGTATGGCGCGAATCCTGACCGATCTTGCCGTAGATCTCCTCGACATGTTCCTGCTTCCCCTCAAGCGCCTGGATGAAGGAACCTTCATGAAAGAGCAGCATGCCTGAGACACCCCGCTCTTCATTCTTCGTCCTGGCCAATGTCAGCAGTTCCTGCAACTCCTCTTCGGTGAAGTCATGCGTCGCCGCACTGATATAGAGAATCTGATATACGGTTTCCACTTCCTCGACCGCATCCGATCCATCATTCACGCCACCTACCGACTCAATGGTGTCAATCTCCACAAATCCTCTCCTGTGTTGCACTGGACAGGATATCGGCAGCGACTGTTATTGAATGTCGTTCAATTGCCTTGAAACAGGCAGTCGTTCAGGTAGTAACCGGGAAATACATCACGTGCCTGCAGGAGCACTTCATGCGCTCCTGGCCAGTCATGCGTCGGTTCAGAGAACGGTGACGGGAGTTTCCGCAACTGGCGTCACAGGCGCCCCCGTCTGGAACCACGAGACGATGTTGTCCACAACCAGCTGACCCATGGCATTGCGACATGGCACGCTGGCAGAACCGACATGTGGCAGCAGAACGACGTGCTCCATATCGATCAGTGCCTGCGGCACATTGGGTTCGTCAGCAAACACATCCAGACCCGCCGATAGAATGACCTTGTCCTGCAAGGCCTTGATCAGCGCCGGCTCGTCGACCACCGACCCGCGGGCCACGTTCACCAGAATGCCGTTTTCTCCCAGCGCTTCCAGAACCTCACGATTGATCAGGTTCTGCGTCGCCGGCCCACCGGGTACGATCACGATGAGGGTATCAACGTCCGACGCCATGGCCAGCAGATTGTCGTAGTAGGTGTAGTCAAGGTGAGAGCGTTGCGTGCGCGTGTGATAGACCGGCACCACGCCGAATGCCTCGAGTCGACGTGCAATGGCTTCGCCGATCCGGCCCATGCCTATGATGCCCACCTTGCGCCCCTGCAGCGACGACGGTGTC
This sequence comes from uncultured Granulosicoccus sp., assembly GCA_947495035.1. Taxonomy (GTDB): domain Bacteria; phylum Pseudomonadota; class Gammaproteobacteria; order Granulosicoccales; family Granulosicoccaceae; genus Granulosicoccus. The sequence goes on along the minus strand of CANLXI010000001.1, from coordinate 224,854 downwards.
AACGGAAAGGCATCGTTGACCCAGGCCCCGGTTCTGACATGCTGGTCTGCCTGTGGCAACTGGCGGATCGTCATCAGCAACAATCCAAGGGTGGTATCAGCCACTTCCTCGTTCAGTACATCCGGCGTATTCGTCACGATCACACCCAGCTCGGCAGCGGCAGCCGCGTCGACCTTGTCATATCCGACACCGAAATTCGCGACAATCTGCAGATTGGGCAGAGCCTCCATATAGGCGCGGTCAACGACCGCCCCTTGCGTGACGATCGCCCTTACCCGCTCGGCACATTCAGCGAGAACGCCAGCCGCATCGTCGGCTTCGGCGAGCTCGATCAGTTCATAGCGATCGGAAAGCTGTTCGGTGATGAGCGCAGGCAGAGCTGCAGGTGCGAGTACGGTGGGCTTGGGCATTTCGGCAGTATTCCTGTTATCGAGACTTCGGGTCTCATTATCAATGGCAAGTCTGTTGCGCAGTGCGATGTGTGCGCAAGCGGTGATTTCAGATTGTACCTGCTGAAGGCAAAACAGCTCCAGTGCTGACTCAAGGTCGTGACAAAACCCCTCACAATCAGCATTCAATCACCCGGAAACAACATCGGCAAAACAGGCTGGACAGGATCAGCCAGAACGAAAAAACCCCGCCGGAGCACGCTGGCCACGACGGGGTTTGCTGACTGACAGTCGTTGGAACCGAATCAGAACTCCCGCTTCGACCCTTCGCGGTATTTGTTGTGCGGTACGAAACCGGTTCGTTGAGCTTCACGTGGCTGTGGCACCCACAGCACACGATCCGGGTGCATGCCGGCACCATAGACAGCGGATACGGCAGACAGTCGCATGCGGTTCAGCAGGCGGGTATCCACCTCGCCACACAAGGGGTGCATGCCGCCGTTGTCGGCCACCACTTTCTCCCAGGCCGCCTTGCGTGCCGCCAGAATGGCGGGGTCATCCAGCGCCGGGCAGTTGAGCTCATTGGTGTCCAGATCAACGATGATTTCATCGCCATCTTCGACAAAGGCAATCGGGCCACCCAGAGCCGCTTCCGGACCCACATGTCCGATAACCAGGCCGACAGAACCGCCTGAGAAACGCGCATCGGTCATCAGTCCGACCACGATGTCGCGCTCGCGGCACAGAGTGGTGATGCGTGACGTGGAATCGAGCATCTCGGGCATGCCCGGAGCACCACTGGGGCCTTCGTAACGCACGATGACCATATCGTGGTTCTGAAAACTGTCAGGGGCTGATTCCAGAGCATTCAGCAGGTCCTGCTCGCCGTTGAAGATACGCGCACGACCCGTGAACCGATTGTTTTCCAGACCGCCTTCGACACCCGCCAGTTTCAGCACAGCACTGAATTCGGGTGACAGGTTGCCACCGAGAACACGCAAGCCGCCAGTCGGCTTGTAAGGCTTTTCAACGGGATAGACCACGACGCCATCAGGCTCGGGCGTGTTGAGTCGAGCGACCTGCTCGGCCAGAGTTTCACCGGTGCAGGTCAGTGTGTCGCCGTTGAGCAGACCGGCATCCATCAAGGCCTTGACGATGACCTGCACACCGCCCTTCTCGTCGATATCGACCATGGAATACTTGCCATACGGGCGGGCATCGGTGAGTACCGGCACCACGTTCTTCGACAGATGGTTGAATTCCTCCGGTGACATGATGTCCTCGGCAAAGCTCTTGAAGCCGGCGGCACGGGCAATCTCGGGAGCGTGCAGCAGAACATTGGTGGAACCACCGACCGCCATGGAAACGATGACAGCATTGCGAATGGCATCGCGCGTGACAATGTCGCGAGGCGTGTCACCGCGCTCGATCATGCCTTTCAAGTAGCCAACCAGCTCTTCGGGGAAATCGTTCAGGCGGCGCGGGTCGTCAGACGGTGGCGCCACCATGTGCAAAGGCTGCATGCCGACCACACCGATGAAGGTCTGCATGGTGTTGTAGGTGAACATGCCACCACAGCTGCCGTAACCCGGGCAGGCTTCCTTGGCAATGCGCTTCTTGAAATCGGCATCCGTATCGCCGGCTACCTGGAAAGCCGAGACGATGTCGATGGGCTGCTCGGTGACCGAATCGCGGCCCGGGCGGATCGGGCCATCCGACATGATGATGGCAGGCCGATTGTGCTCGAGCAGACCAGCCAGTGTACCCACCGGTGGCTTGTCACAGGCAACAACCGCAATCGTGCCTTCCAGTCCGCTGGCAGACAGGTGTTCACACACGGTGTCGTGAGTGACTTCGCGTCCGATCAGGGAATAGCGCATCTCGCGGGTGCCGTTGCGCATGCCGTCGGATGTGGCCACCGTGTACTCCGGCTGCACCAGACGCATGTGCATCTTGCCCTCTTCACGGCCCAGCGCCTGGCGCAGTCGCTCGTGGATGGCTTCGACCTTGCGCTGCACTCCCACGTAACACTGGCTGTCGCCCTTGGTACCCATCACGCCAACCGACGGTTCGTGAATCAGCTCCGGATCGGTATTCAGCAGACGAGCGACCCCGTAGGTCTGCGCGTTGCGGCCGGGGTTGTTGTCGAATACCACTGCTTTCGACTTGTTAGACATCGATCTTTCCCTTATTCCCTAGAATTTATTCAATTTTGCCTGAATCAGCCGGCAAACGATGACGAATTAGATGCTTTAGGTCAACCCGGACTGACAATTATCTGGTGAGAGTGTTTCGGGGACAGCTGATACAGCGTCAATTCCGGGTCAGATTGCTCCACGGCACAAGGCTGAACTGTCGCAGCCAGACAAGATGATCCACGGCAGGAACGCACACAGAGCGTTATACTTCACAAAAATGTCAGGCTGAACACGTCACCTTTGCGCCTGCGCCGATTGCAGCACCGCTGCCGTACCTGACGCGGGCAGCCGAAAAACCGACGCTGACAACCCCCTTTTCCACCGTTCGCCGACCGTCATGCTTGACACGCGGCAGGTATGCCCTCACGTCCGATTCACGGCTGAGAAAAACAAGATTCTGGAGAAACCAATGACTGTAAAAACCGGCATCGTCCTCTCATCACTGGATGTGGACCGTCTCGAGAGCCTGCTCGGCTCCCTGCCGCGTGAGGAACGCCAGCAGCACGCAGGCTTGCAGGAAGAACTTGACCGCGCCGAGGTGGTGGAACCCCGGGATGTGCCGCCCGATGTGGTGTCAATGAACAGCACGGTGCGATTTGCCATGGAATCTGGCGAGGAATTCAATCTGACACTGGTCTACCCCAGAGACTCCGACGGTAGTGCCGACAAGGTGTCGATTCTGGCACCGGTCGGTAGCGCCCTGCTGGGTCTGTCGGTTGGCGAGCAGATCGACTGGCCGAAACCCGGTGGTGGCAAGATGACCGTGAAAATCAAGGAAATCATCTGGCAACCGGAACGAGCCGGCGAATTTCACCGCTGATCCGGCGGGTTGCCACGGAATCGATCAGACGGATTCAGGCCCCGCGTACCGACAAGCCGCCGTCCACCCGCAGCACATCGCCGGTTATGAAACTGGCGCGCTCACTGGCCAGAAACAATACCGCTTCGGCCACTTCGGGAGGGTAGCCGAACCGGCCCAGCGGATGCGCCTTGTTCCAGCTCTCGATCAGCTCGCTGGGGTCATCCATCGAGGCGAACAGCTTCTCGTTCAGCGGCGTCATGATGGTACCTGGCGCCACGGCATTGATGCGAATGCCGTGGGGCGCCATTTCCACGGCTGATTGCCACGTCAAGGCATTTATCCCACCCTTGGCCGGCGCATAGGCTGCGTAGCCGTCGAAGCCGAGTGCACCTTGTACCGATGACATGTTGACGATGGCACCACCGCCGCGCTTTCTCATTTCCGGAATGCAGACTCGCATCATTCGCCAGAAGCCCATCAGATTGATATTGATGGTGCGCTCGAACTGCTCCTCGCTCATCTCGTCCACCACGCCCTTGATGGCCTGACCGGCATTGTTGACCAGCACATCGATACCGCCGAACCGTGCCACGCATTGCTCGGCCATGTTCGTGACAGACTGCATGTCCGCAATGTCGGTATGAATGAACAGGGCATGCTCGCCCAGTTCCCGGGCCGTCGCAGCGCCGGCTTCCGCATCCAGGTCTGCAACGATCACCGAACCACCACGCTCGACAAAGCCTTCGGCACAGGCGCGTCCGATTCCCATGGCCGCACCGGTGACGACAACGACCTTGCCGTCGAAATCCGAAGACAGATCATTTCCCATCTTGCTGAACTGCTCGCTCATGATTGCAGCGCTCCCCTTGCGTGTTGGTGGATAAGGTCTGCAACGAGAAGCTGAAGACAGGCAACCGGCAGATTCAGTGGCTCAACATAACGGTTGCGCAAGTCAGCTGCAAGATCAGAGATCGATCTCGTAGTGCCGAATGAAGTCGGCATCCGGCTCCACGCCCAGACCGGGACCATCGGGAATGCTGACATGACCATCCTGGCGCCTGACCTGCTCCTGTATGTCGAGTGACTCGACCAACAGCTCATCACGAAAACGGTTGTCCGTGGTATCGAATTCCAGCATGGGTTCCCAGGGATGCAAACCACCGGGCATCGGGGGCATGGCTGCCAGCAATTGCAGATTGGTCGCCACGGCGATGGCTGATCCCCAGACATGGTTGATGACAGGTGTGAAGTGCGCATGACACAGCGCCATGATCTTCAGATACTCACTGATACCTCCGAGCGCACAGACTTCCGGCTGCGCGATATCCAGGCCGCGGTTCTCCAGAATGGCTCGCCAGCCCCAGCGACCGAATTCGGCTTCTCCACCGGAAATGTTGACTTTCAGACCCGCTCGCAGTTCTCGGTAGCCATCATGATCCTCGGGAGCAACCGGTTCCTCGAACCAGTAGGCATCCAATTCTTCCAGAGCACGTCCGACGTAGAAGGCATCCGACGTCGTGTAACAATGATTGGCATCCACCATGAAGCGGAAGTCTTCCCCGACCCCCTGTCGAACCGCCTCGCACAGACGCACATCATCACGTGCACCCAACCCGGTTTTCATCTTGGTGGCGACGAAGCCCTGCTCACGAATGCGCGCGGCTTCATCGGTGAATCGCGCGACATGTTCATCGACGCTCTCTCGCTTGAGCATCATGCCGTAACCATATGCCTGAACGCTGCTTCGATGAGCGCCGCCAATCAGCTTGTGTATCGGCAGGCCGGCCAGCTTGCCGGCGATATCCCACAAGGCAATATCGACACCGGACAAGGCCTGCATCGGCATGCCCTTCTGCCCATGGTCGCGCAGCAGGTTGTACACCTTGTGCCAGATCACATCCCGGTCCAGAGGGTCATCGTCCAGCACCAGGGGTTGAATCACTTTCTCGACGATACATTTATTGGCCAGGGCCACATTGCCGGGACCGAAACACTCACCCCAACCGGTAATGCCCTCGCTGGTCTGTACCTCAACCAGATGAGCCGAACGCTTCGCGTAATACTGCTGCGAATACCCCAGCTCCTCGGGCATATCGTACTGCAATACATGACTCTTGATGGCGGTAATCTTCATGCAACGCTCCTGTTCCGGTCACACCCGATGCGCCTGGCAGGATCCCCCCCCATGGCACGAAAACAACAGTCGTGACCCATACCTGATTATCCGTATCCACCGTATGGCAGATCGGTGCCGTATTCGATGCCGTTCACAGGCAACGATTTCGAATGATGCGCGCCGGCTTCTCAGTCGAACAGAGTTGCCATATTGCGCTTGATGCTGTCGCCGATATACAACGCCAGGGCCTGAATGGTCGAGGTCGGATTGACGGCACCGGCCGTGACGAATGTGGAACCATCGACGATGAACAGATTCCGGACATCATGACTGCGCCCCCAGCCGTTGACGACCGATGACTCGGGATCGTCTCCCATGCGACAAGTACCCATCTGGTGCCAACCAGCTCGCCACCAGACCTCACCATCGGGCTTCGCCAACACCTCTCTGGCTCCTGCCGCCCAGAGTACCTCCGTGGCCCTTGCCTCGCCATGCGCGAGCATACGGCGGGTATTGTCACTGAGCCGGTAATGTATCTTCGGAGCCGGAATACCATCGCTGTCGGTCAATTCGGAATCCAGAGTCACGCAGTTGTGTTCCTCGGGCAGGTCCTCAGTCACGATGGTCAGGCTGGCGAGATAGGGATAGATATCATCCATGACCTGGCGATGCGCTTGCCCCCAGGGTATGGGTCGATCGATGCCATAACCTCCAAGGGCGAAGGTCATCGGAGTGGTCGAGCGTCCGGAATGCAAGCCGTAACCACGCACGAAGTCACGCGACGGATCGGTCTCGTAGAATTCCTGGCTGAGTATCGAACAGGCCATGGGACCCTTGTGCCCCTCCATCGGCTCATCGAATACACCGGAGACACCCTTCAGGGGGTGGAACATCAGATTCCTGCCCACCATGCCGGAACGATTGGCCAACCCATCCGGGAACAATCGCGAGGTGGAATTGAGCAACAGCCGCGGTGTGCCGATGCCATTGCAGGCCACTATCACCAATTCGGCATCCTGTCGCTGCAGCTGACCGTCGGCATCGTGATACAGCACGCCGGTCGCCAGCCCACTATGCTCATCCACCAGAATCTCACGGACTCGGCTCCGGGTTCTGAGCTCTACTCCGGCCTGCTCCAGAACTGGCCAGTAGGTGAAGTTACTGCCACCCTTGGCCCCGGCAGCGCAACCAAGGTCGCAGGTTCCGGCGTTCACGCATTTCTGTCGTCCGTCGACATCCTTACTCAGAATGGCCACATCCGAAGGCCACCAGTGCCAGCCCAACTCATTGAACCCGTGTGCCAGAGTCTGACCGAGTTTGCCGATCGGGATAGGCGGATGCGGGGGGTCGTAGGGTGGATAGGCAGGATTGCCAGCAAGACCCGACACCCCCGTATTGCGATCATTCATCGCATAGAACGGCTCCAGCGTTGCATAGTCGATGGGCCAGTCGGAAGCCACACCATCCAGCGTGAAAGCCTTGAAATCGGATGGTTTCATGCGCGGCCAGTGACCGAGAAAATTGATCGTCGAACCGCCGACCCCATTGAAGTTGACCGGCGCTATGCAACTGTCAGCCACGTTGATCGGGTAATCCTCCGGCAAGCCCCGCACATTGGGGTCACAGGAGAACTCTGCATAGCGGGCCAGCTCGTAATCCTCGCGACGACTGGGGAAATCCTTGTCATGAACGCGCCCACCCTGTTCAAGACAGACAATCTGCATGCGTGTCTCGAGCAGCGACCAGGCAATGGCGGCGCCCGACGCGCCGGCACCAATGATCAGAACGTCAACCGGTTCTTTGGACATGATCGAATACCTCGTGGAGCTTGATGGTTCAGCAGGGCCGATAGAAAGGACCACGAGCCCTGACCGGTGCGGTCAGGGTCTGCAGCAACTCCGCAGACTCCGCAGCTACCGTATAACCCTGAGGATGTACCGGCCAGGGCCCCAGACCCAATTGTCTGCGAGCATCAGCGCGGCTGTAATACGCCATATAGGTCAACCGCAACAGACTGGCAAACGCCTGAGGATGATCGGACTCGAGCAGACACAACAGATCGGCAGTGAGTACAGCTTGCGATGCGTTGGCAGAGGTTCTCGTGGGTTCGGATGCCGCAGTCAGCAACGTCCGAATCCGTTCGTACAGCACATCGTCGTCCTGCAGCGCTTGCTGCAGGAATGCCATGACGCCCGGCGAATTTCCGGACTCGATTGCCGCCGTCACATTGCCTGGAATCAACAGCTCCAGGATCTGCTCGAGCACGTTGACAAGTTCATTGCTCAACTGATGTCCCATGATGGTCTCCTCGCCTGTTGCTAGCGTTGCTGCGTACTGCCGGCTCTGGACAGCGCATCGATGGCGACCGCCAACAACAGTATGGCGCCAGAGAACATCAGTTTGTCCGCTGCACTGGCACCCGACAGATCCAGACCGTTGCCAAGCGAACCGATCACCAACGCGCCAAGAATCGCGTTCCAGACCGAGCCACGCCCGCCAAACAGAGACGTTCCACCAATGACCGCAGCGCCTATCGCCTCCAGCAGCAAGGGGCCGCCGGCGAAAGCGTTGAAGGACACCGAGGCGTAGCGCGAAGCACCGAGAATCCCGGCAACGGCTGCCATGAGGCCGACGATCGCGAACGCAGCAATGCGAATGTAGTTGACGTTCATGCCGACTCGCCGGGCACTCTCGGCATTGCCGCCAACGGCATACAGCGAACGACCGAAGGGGGTTGACGTCGTGATCCAGCCCAGCAAGGCGGTCAGCCCCACCAGCAGGATCACCAGTAACGGAACACCCTTGTAGCTGTTGAGTGTCATGACCACTGCCAGCAGAATGAGGGCAAAGAATCCGATCTGTCCCCACAGCGCCAGAGCCGATTCCAACTCGACACCGCGCTGCCTGCGTTGTGACTGCCGCCGCAGGACCACCACCGCAAAAACGACGATGCACACAATGGCCACAGCCCAGCCAAGCATGGGAGGCAGACTGACGGTGGTCAGAGATCGCACAAAAGGGTCTCGCATGTTCACGGCACCCTGCGCCCCCAGAATCTTCAGCATCAGCCCCTGAAAACCCAGCAACCCGGCCAGTGTCACGACAAATGAGGGAATACCGACATAAGCCACAAGCCACCCCTGCACGAAGCCCAGAACGATGCCGGTGAGCATGGCCGCGAGACAGGCAATCGGCCCCGGAACGCCCATGACGATCAGCACCGCCAGTACGGCCGCACAGACACCAGCGGTCGCCGCTGCGGACAGATCGATATCACCCAACAGCAGGACCAGGGTAATGCCTACTGCCAGCGTGCCCACCACGGCCGACTGCATGAACAGAAAATAGAAATTACGAGGGCTCAGAAAGGCCGGTTCCGCGATGCCGAAGTAGATCCATATGGCAATCAGCGCCAGCATGACAGGGACGAAAGCGCCGAACCGCGTTTCACGTAATTGTCTGAATCGTTGCCCCACAGACAATCCTGAATCAGATCGCGTCATCGGACCCCTCCTCCAGACCACGTGTCATGGCCACCACGATTTCATCTGGCGTGGTGTCCGAGGTACGCCAGGTGGCGACATTCGCGCCATGCCTGAGTACGCAAATTCGGTCTGCCACCTCGAAGATGTCGCGCAGATTATGGGAAATGTAGACAACCGCATGACCGGTATCGCGCAGACGCTTGACCACATCCAGTACTTGTCGGGTCTGTGCAACACCCAGAGCGGCGGTTGGTTCATCAAGCAGCACCACCGAACTCTCCGCTCCCACAGCTCGCGCTATGGCAATGGCCTGTCGCTGTCCACCAGACAGGCCTCCTACCTTCGCCCTGACTGAGCGCAAGGTCCGCACTTGCAGTCTGTCGATGGCAGCCTTCGCCTTGACTTCCATCTCAATTTCATCGATTGGACGCAGGAACCTCGGCAGAAACGTCCACCCCGGTTTCAAGGGCTCCGCTCCCAGAGACAGATTGGCTGACACATCCAGGTTCTCGCAAAGCGCAAGATCCTGATAGACAATCTGGATACCCAGCGCAGTCGCGTCCAATGGTGTAGCGACACTCACCGGTTCGCCATCCATCCGGAAACTGCCCTGATCAGCAGCAATGGCTCCGGCAAGTACCTTCATCAAGGTGGACTTGCCAGCACCGTTGTCGCCGACCAAGGCCATGACCTCACCCCGAGCTACTTCGAAATCGACTTCACGCAGCGCTTCCACACCGCCAAAGCTCTTGCCGATTCCCGTCACCTGCAGGTGAGCCGGTGGGGACTGATGCCCCACCACTGCTGCTGTAGAACTCATTTCAGCTCGCGCAGAAATCTGTTTCTGCGGCAACACCTTCGCAGACCATTTCCTTGCTGACCGAGGAATCATGCTCGATCACGTAGCCAACACCTTCTTCACCTACCGCCGAATAGGAACCGACAGGCACGAACGGCACCTCGGCCCCCATGCCGACCGTCACGGTCTCTGTCGCCAGGTCCGAGAAATCCTTACCTTCAAGCATGCGTATGGTGACTTCGGCGGCGGCGTGCGCCATTTCGGACAGAGGCCTCCAGCCGCACTGGGTCTGCTTGCCCAGCAACATCAACTGTAGTGCCTGCACGGTGCAATCAAGTCCGGATACCGGCACAGTTCCGGCCATTCCCTGCTCTTCCATGGATGCGATCGCTGCACCGGCATTACCGTCATTGGATGACACGACACCCTGTACCTCGTTGTTCAGTTGAGTCAGGGCCTGATCCATCGAACGACGGGCTATGGCAGGATCCCAACCCTGTGTCCAGTTCTCATAGCCAAGCACTCGTTTGCCACTGTCGTACAACGGTTGCAGCGCCTTGACCTGGCCCTTGTAGATATCGTGAGCACCCGGGTCGGTTGGAGAGCCTTTCAACATGACAAGTGTGTCTCCGTCCTCCGTGTTGTCGATGACATGCATGGCCTGGTCGTAGCCCATACCGACCAGATCAGCCTGGATCCAGACTGCGTTGTTTTCCGAGTTTATCAGGCGATCATAGGCAATGGTCGGCACGCCTGCTTCGGCGGCACTGTCCGCAATGATTGCCGAACTCTCTCCGTCTATCGAAATGACCACCAGCACTTTTGCACCTTGTGTCAATGCCTGCTCGGCCTGACGCTGTTGCGCTGTAGTGTCGTTGTTGGCGTTGAATACTTCAACTCTGACACTAGGTGACAGCTTCGCCATGGATTCCTTGAAGAACATGGCATCCTGGCTTTCCCAACGCGGATTCACGTTCTCGGGCAGCAGCAGGGCCACCATGTCTTCAGCGTTGGCTGCACCTGCCCCGGCCAGCATCAGCGAGGCCATGGCGATACTCACAGCACGTCTGCATTCATTGAAAATCATCTGTTTCGCTCCTCATGATATTGATGACGCAACACTGCGTCGCGGTGTTGGTGGTAACAACTCCAGGTACTTTCCTGCGGGCACGGGGAGGCCCAGGCCGAAAATCCAGGGTTGCTTGTGGACCGGGCTCACCCACCGGTCGAGTCCGGGCATTACTCAGAGAGCGGCTGGCACAAGAGCATCACCGCTGTGGCCGATCGATGCCGGCCTTCATTCAATCAATCGGTATTGCCATAGTCGCTTACCGCCCGCGTCATACGCTGGTGGGCATCTGTCAGCAAGGTCGACATCTTCTGTTCTGCCAGAGCGGCATCGCGTGCAAGAATGGCATCGCATACCTCTCGGTGAAATGGGATGGAATCCTCGTTCTTGCGAGGATCATCATTGGTCAGCCGGATGGACGTCAGCAAGGCGGAAAAGATGACACCTTCCATCGAGCGCAGGAATTCGTTATTCGCGGCATGCAGAATGGCCCGATGAAAAAAGGCATCAGCCATCACGAAGTCTTCTACGGCGCGCTTTTCCTGCTCCATTCTCAGCTGAGCGGCTTCGATCGCGGCATGGCTATCCGGCGTTCCAACGCTGGCAGCCCAGGATGCAGCCTTGGGTTCGATCACCAGGCGTATGTCCATCAACTGACGCAGGAAGTCCGGGCTTGGCTTGGCCGATTGATGCCAGGCAAGTACATCGTCGTCGAACAACATCCAGTTGGAACGATCCCTGACTCGCGTGCCACTTCCACGTTTGACCTCAACCAATCCCTTGCCGACCAGCAATTTGATGGCTTCACGAATGACGGACTTGCTCACGCCAAAGCGTTCGGCGAATGTGGTCTCATCGCTGATCAGCTCGCCCGCAGACGGAGAGCCTGCCACGATTCGTCGGCCGATCTCGCGACAGATCTGCGTCGCCAATCCGGGGGCAACGCCCGAAGCACCTTTCAGATCGTAGTAGAGTAATTCAGACATGCCTTATTCAAACATCTGATGTTTGGCTTGTCCAGACTTTTCTTTTCCTTTTTCCACGATCGCCGGGAAACCACCGGTAATCACTCACCAATGCTCCTCCTTGCCTTGAATGGCTCAAGGTAACGCCAACGGGAGCTGTCGCACTCTTTGCGCCCCAGGAACCAGCAAAATCTTGCCTGAGTCGGCATTGGCATGTTAAAAGTTCGCCCGGAATTTTCACTCTCTCTTGCATCTATCGGAGTTACCAGGCATGAAACTCAGCGCACGCAATCAACTCAAGGGCACTGTCATCGCCATCGAAAAAGGTGCTGTCAACAGCACGGTACGCATTGATGTCGGCAATGGCGCCGTCATCACTTCCATGATCACCAATGCCGCGGTGGCCGATCTTGGACTCACGGAAGGCGCAACGGCCTACGCCATCGTCAAGGCATCCGATGTGATGGTGGCTGTGGACTGAAACCCGGCTGGTCTAGTCCGACTCGCGCAGTGCCAGCCCATCTGAAGCACGAAAGAAATGCATCTTGCTGCGATCCAGATACACCTCGACGATGTCGTCCGGTTGCGACTTGTTGCTGGCTGGCATCTGCGCGGTGAACCTCTCGTCCCCCACCTTTCCTATCAGCAGGGTATGCGGGCCGAGAGGTTCCATTTCGATAACCGACGCATTGATGCAAGGTCCCAGGGTTGAATCCTCACCGGTATGCTCAGGACGAATACCCAGAACCATCGCTTCGCCGGCAACGCTGGCCAGATGGGCAGGTGCCGGAACACGGAAGCCGCTGTTGCTGACAAACACAGGCTGCTCATCTTCCATGGCAATCTGTCCTGCCAGCATATTCATGCTGGGAGCACCAATGAACGATGCCACAAACAGATTTCGTGGTCGTTCGTACAGCGTGATGGGATCAGCGGCCTGCTCTATGACGCCACCCTGCATCACTACCACCCGGTCAGCCATGGTCATCGCCTCTACCTGATCGTGTGTGACGTACACGATGGTGCTCTTGAGTCGTCGATGCAATTGCTTGATTTCGGTGCGCATCTCGATACGCAATTTGGCATCCAGGTTCGACAGGGGTTCGTCGAACAGAAAAACGTCCGGATCGCGAACCAGCGCCCGGCCGATAGCCACTCGCTGACGTTGCCCACCCGATAACTCGGCAGGCTTGCGATCCAGATACTCGTCCAGATTGAGAATGCGGGATGCCTCCTTCATCGCTGCAGCGGCTTTCCGCTTGCCCTCTCCACGAACCTTCATGCCATAAGTGATGTTCTCACCGACTGTCATGTGAGGAAACAGCGCATAGGACTGAAAGACCATGGCGCAATTGCGCAAGCCCGGTCGTAGATGAGTCACATCTCGCGGACCGATGCTGACAGTTCCGCTTGTGGCGGTTTCCAGCCCTGCAATCATTCGCAGCGTCGTGGTCTTGCCGCAACCTGATGGTCCGACCAGCACGACGAATTCGCCATCGGCGACTTGCAGGTCAAGCGCGGGAATCACTTCCACTTCGCCAAACGACTTGGTGACATTCTCGATGTTTATTGTGGCCATTTCTACGTGTTCATTCAGCCGTACTCGGCTATCGCCAGTCTCAGAACTGCTCCTCCGGGCATGACCCCGAAAGAGCAGTCTTCACTTGATGGAAACGAATCCGGATCAGTTGAGTCCCATGGAAGCCCGATAGGCTGCCAGTTGCTCTTCCCGACCCAGATCATCCGTCAGCTCGTTCCAGCCCGCTGCAACGGTATCCAGCGCTTCCTGGGGAGTGACATCCCCGGACAAGGCCTTTGACAGTTCGATCTCCAGAATTTCCGTATAGGAAAAATACGCTGGCAGTCGCATGTCCAAGGCAACATTGTCGGCCGTGACCGATGCCTGCTGTGCGCCCAGATATTCCGTTGCTTCGCGCTCGGAGAAAATGCTGGCCCAGCGTTCCATGTTGGTGGTGTGAGAAATCCGGTATGGGTTGACGCCTGTACCGCCAGTCACTGTCGCCTCTCCGGATACTTCAGGACTGGACAGGTACGAAATGAAGTCCCAGGCTGCGTCCTTCTTGCCGGACATCTCGGGCACGGCTGCCTGCCAACCGCCGAATGCCATGAAAGGCGTGTTCAGCACTTCATCGAACTTGTCCCACTCACCCGTCTTGTAGTTATAGACCTCCCTGGCACTGGGAAGCACCGCGGAACCGACATTACCCGCCACCTTGGATTGCTCGGGATCGGCAGCAATGACGCCGGTATCACCCCAACCGATGGACTGGGCAACCTGCCCGCCTGCAAATGCGGCATTGACTTCTCCGAAGGAGAAATTCAGGGCGCTGGGTGGAGCCAGTTCAGAGGCACGAATATACTCTTCCAGGCCCTTCACCCAGCCCGGATTGTTGATCTGGGCATCCATGGTGTCAGGATCGAAGAACATCGATCCCGGGTGATCAGGGTGACTGGTATAGGCAGCCGCATGGCTGAACAGGAACCAGAATTGCTGACCACCCCGGCGGAAGGCTTCGGCAGTGCCCCAGACACCGTCGACGTTGTCCTGAAAATATTCAGCAATGTCCAGATACTCTGTCCAGGTTGTGGGAATGGCCAGATCATAGCCGTACTTTTCCTTGAACCTGGCCTTGTTGGCCTCGTCTTCGAACAGGTCGATACGATACGTATAGGTATGAACGTCGCCGTCCATGGTCTGTGACAGGACCTTGCCGTTCCAGACCATCAGAGATTCGCGATAAACGGGAGCGATGTCCTGCCAGTCTTCACCCTCTTGGTAACTTGCCGGCATTTCCGACAGATAGGGCGTAAAATCCGGTGCCCAGGCCGGGGCAAAGGCAATCACGTCGAATGCATCATCCCCCGATGCCAGCGTGGTGACGATCTTCGGATACAGCTCCGACCATGGGAACTCGACCACCTTGACGGTACCACAAGTCTGAGCCTCCCAGCCTTTCGCTGCATTTTGCAGGGCCGAAGCAATATAGGGACCTGTCTGGGTGGTAGCCGTGATCTCGACACCGGAAAAATCCGGCGAACACTCGGCCCAGACAGCCGGAGCTGCCAACACGGCAGCAACTGCCAGGGACGTCTGCTTCAACACTTTCTTCATGGTTTTCTCCTCAGGGTAAAGCTTGTCTTATTTGACTGCGCCGATAGTCAACCCGGAGCGCATCAGGCGTCCGAGTAGTCCCGCAATGATGACCATCGGGATGATGGCCACCAGAGCGGCCGCCGAAATGGCCCACCACTCGTCACCGCGCTGGCTGTTCTGCCCGGCAACGAGAATTGGCAGGGTTTGCCACTTGGAGTTGGTCAGGAAGAGAGCAAACAGAAACTCGTTCCAGACGAACGCCAGCGTAATCACGAAAGTTGCTATCAGGCCGGGCCGCGCCATCGGCAGGACGATGCCGAAGAAAATGCGCCACGATGGTACGTTCTCCACCAATGCCGCCTCTTCCACATCCACCGGCAGGATGGCGATGAAATCGCGCATCAACCAGACCACAATGGGCAGCGAGAAAGCGATGTAGGCCAGTGTCAGCCCGAAATAGGTATCCGTCATCTTGAAACCCAGCTTCCCCATTTCGGTGTACAGCAGAAACAGGGCAAAGGCGACAACGATTGGTGGAAACAGGCGCTGACTGACAAACCAGAAAATGATGTCGTCATTGCCCAGAACCGGTCCTGGCAGCGCAAAACGGTTGAGAAAGATCGACAAGGCCAGCGCGATACAGAATGCCACAATCGAAGCCATTGCAGGATTGACCCCGAAGACCTCTCTACCCAGCAGATAGCCTCCCATGGCAACGATGAAGAATCCGATGCCACTGGCCAGTCGTACCTTGAACGGAAACCGGACCAGCGCATAGGCGGCCATGCTACCGATCAGAGTGGCAATCACGGATGCCGACAGACCGACGATGGTGGAAGCCCAGAACGTTGAAAAGAACCCTCCTCGCGCGCCACTGAACAGCTCCCTCCAGGCTTTGAGCGTGGGCTGAAAATCGACGAAGGGGATGTAGGTCGGCCCGCCAACCACATCAACCGGAGATTTGAGCGAGGTAATGGCCACCCAGTAGAGTGGAAACAGGGTGAATACCAGCCAGATGAGGCAGGCGAACAGCACCCAGTAGCGTTTGCTGCCCTTCAGGTCCCTTACGCTCATTTGTACTTCTCCAGATGGGGCTTGAGTATCGCCAGATACACCAGACTGATGATCAGAACCACCGCCAGAAACATGAACGACAGAGCCGAGGTATACCCCAGATTGAATTTCTTGAAGCCTTCCTGGTAGGCATACAATGTCAGTGTTTCGGTGGATACACCAGGCCCACCTCCGGTCATGACGAAGACCGTGTCGATGATCTTGAAACTCTCCACGATCCGGATGAAATAGACCGCTGCCGACATGGGCAGCATCAATGGAAAGGTAATACCCCAGAATTGCTGCCAGGCGCTGGCGTTCTCCAGCTCGGCTGCCTCATAGACATCTTCCGGCAGACTCTGCAGCCCGGCCAGCAGCAGCAGGATCACCAGCGGTGTCCATTGCCAGATCTCCACCACGATCAGTGATCCCAGTGCCCACTTGGTTTCCGTCAGGAACGGCAGATTGGAAAAACCGAAAAAGCTGGTCAGCTGATTCAGCGGTCCCATGGTCGGGTTCAGTATCTGTCGAGCAACCAGCGCTACCGCTACCGGTGCAACCAGCATGGGCAACAGGAAACTGACACGGAAGAAATCGGCGCCCGGCACACGCTTGACCAACGACAGCGCTATGGCAAAACCGATGACAAACTGCAAGGTCACCGAGGTAAAGGCAATGAAACTTGTGGTGCTGACCACCTGCCAGAAACGATCGTCCACCATCAGATCGGCATAGTTTTCCAGTCCGACGAAACGCGCTGGTCTGGGTGGAATCAGCCGCAGACTCATGAAGCTGTTCGCAAGCGAATAGATCAACGGAAAAATGGCCATGACCAGCACGATCAGCACGGCTGGCCACAGGAAGAAATGCTTGACGGGATCTTCGCGAGTCATCAGCTGACAGCACCTGCAACATGATCCAGCAAGGTCTGTACCTCCTGCCGGTCGGGCATCGATGGCGCAGTACCACGCCGGGTGACGGAAACTCCTGCAGTAGCACAACCGAAGCGCACCGCCTCCAGCACCGCTTCTCCAGATGCCAGAGCCGCCGAGAAACCACCGACAAATGCATCTCCGGCACCACTGGTATCAATCACTGGCGCATTGCACATCGCGGGCACATGCGCATCGACTTCATCCGTGAGCACATAGACCCCCTTCTCCCCCAGAGTGATCAGGGCGCCCCCGGCTCCACGCTTGCGTAACTCGACTGCGGCGGCTCTGGCCTCATCGATCGTGGTGACCGGGAAGCCGACAATGTCCCTTGTTTCAGTCTCATTGGGGATGATGAAATCGCACAGTGTCAGCATCTGCTCGGGGAATGGCTCGGCAGGCGCCGGATTGAACAACGTCGTGACACCCGCATTGCGAGCGATTTCCAGACCGCGCACAGCGGCCTCAACGGGTTGTTCGAGCTGCGTGACAAAGACTTTCGATGATTCGATGACACTGCGCCGTTGCTCGACATCCTGCGCCGTTATCGTGCCACCGGACCCCGGGTAGACGATGATGGCATTCTCCCCCGTGGTGTCATTGACGAAAATGAAAGCTGCGCCAGTCGGAAAATCCGCCATGATGTCCAGTTCGGGAATGACACCGACTTCACGATAGGTATCCAGTGCCAGCTTGCCGAAGGTGTCATCGCCAAGCTTGCTGATGAAGCGGGTGACGGCACCAGCACGAGCTGCGGCCACAGCCTGGTTCGAACCCTTGCCACCGGGTCCCATCGAGAAGCCGCTTCCCGTCAGCGTTTCGCCGATGCTCGGCATGCGGGAGGCCTGGTAGGCCGTGTCCGCGACAAAGATCCCCAGTACGGATACTCCCGTTTGCTCACGCATTGCCCCACCTCTTGCTGATATCTGCCTTCAATGCCACTTGCACGGCTGTCTATTCTCCGTAGGGAACCCAGATATTCTTGATATCCGTTGCCCGGTTCAGAAACTCGTGGCCTTCTCCTACCCGAGGATCCAACCAGTCGATCTGTCTGTCGAATCCACTCCAGACTCTCTTCAGATTGCCTGCCGACTGTTCTTCGACCAGTCTGGTCATGGTCGGCCCACCGAAGGCCCACAGCGCATCCACATCGTTGTGCTTGCTCAGGGTATCCGCCAGTTCCAGCGCATTGCCCGTGACAATGTTGATCACCCCGGCTGGTACGTCCGAGGTTTCCAGTACCTGATAGAAATCCGTGGCGGACAAGGGAGCCGCTTCGCTGGGAACGACAACGCAACGATTACCCGTCGCCAGCAACGGTGCGACCAGGCTGATGAATCCCAGCAAGGGAGCTTCCGCCGGGCAGACGACACCAACCACGCCCTGCGCTTCCGGTAGCGCCAGCGTCACCCCCTTGATGGGCGGCAGGTGTACGGCTCCTTCGAACTTGTCGGCCCAGGCGCCATAGCTGAACAACCTCGATATGCAGGCCTCCACTTCAGCCTGCGCCTGCTTGACCGTCACACCGGTCATGTCTCGAACACGGACGGCAAACTCCGCCTCGCGTATCGACAGGTTTTCCGCTAGGTAGTACAGGATCTGAGCTCGGTTGTGGGCAGTCTTGCTCGCCCAGCTGGCCGCCCCTCTCGCTGCCTCTACCGCGTTGCGGATATCCTTCCGGTTGCCTTCGCCCACCTCTCCCAGACATTCACCTTTCGGGGATACCACTGCTCGAGAGTAGTTTCCATCCGGTCGCGCCTGCCGACCACCGATGAACAGCTTCGCGGTTCTGTCCATGCCGAACGATGCCCCCTTGGCGGCAATGGCCATGCCTTCAGGATCGACACGTTTCGGCGCTTTCATCCAGACATCGGGCTTCAGGTAATCCAGGCAGCCTTCACGCCCACCCTCACGGCCGAAACCGCTTTCCTTGCGCCCGCCAAAGCCGACGCTGGCGTCCATTGCATTGGTCGTGTTGATCCAGACGATTCCCGCCTCCAGTGCGGCAGCCACTTCCAGTGACTGATTGACGGATTCACTCCAGACACTGGCAGCCAGACCGTAGCGCGTGTGATTGGCCAGCGCGATGGCTTCATCGAAAGTGCGGAATGTCATGGACACCACCACCGGACCGAAGATTTCCTCACATACCACGGATGAGGTCGGGTCGGCATTGCTGAGCAGTGTCGGCGGATAGAAACTGCCACCGGCCGGTATCTCGATGTCAGGCTGGAACAGCGTCGCTCCCGCCTCCACACCCTGCTGCACCATGGCTTCGACACGTTGCAACTGTACCGGGGCCACCAGTGAGCCCATATCGATACATTTGTCCAGCGACAGACCCAGGCGCAGATGCGACATGCGCAACCGCAATCGGGCATGAAAATCCTCGGCGACACCCTCTTGCACCAGAATCCGTGAGCCAGCGCAGCAGACCTGTCCCTGATTGAACCAGATGGCATCAACGACACCCTCGACGGCCGCATCCAGATCGGCATCTTCGAATACGATGAACGGTGAATTCCCGCCCAGCTCCAGGGTCAGCGACTTGCCACTGCCGGCCGTGGCTTTACGGATCCACTTGCCCACAGCCGTGGACCCGGTGAAGGCAATCTTGTCCACGTCGGCATGTTCGACCAGCAATGCACCGGTCTTACCGTCACCTGTCACGATGTTCAACACACCATCCGGTAAACCGGCAGAAGCTGCCAGTTCCGCAAACAGCAGCGCCGTCAGCGAGGTGTATTCAGCGGGCTTGAGCACCACCGTATTGCCCAGCGCCAGAGCCGGAGCTATTTTCCAGGCCATCATCAGGAAGGGAAAGTTCCACGGAATGATCTGGCCAACAACGCCAATGGCCGAATGAGTCGGAAACTCGCTGTCCTGAAGCTGCGCCCAGCCGGCATGATGGTAGAAGTGACGAGCGGCCAGCGGGATGTCGATATCACGGGTTTCCCGGATGGGCTTGCCGTTGTCCAGTGCTTCCACCACGGCAATCAGGCGTGCATGTCGCTGGATGATTCTTGCCAGCGCATAGAGAACCTTTGCTCGAGCATGCCCGGGTTGCGCCGCCCAGGCTGCCTGAGCAGCGCGTGCCGATTTCACTGCCGCATCGATATCGCTCTGTTGAGCCGTCGATAGTCGTGCAAGTGTGGCACCCGTTGCCGGTTCGAAGGTCTCGAAGCTTTCATCGCCGACGCTAGTGAACTCACCATTGATGAAATGACCGAAGCCATTCTGATGGGTCGCCAGCCATTGCCGCGCTTCCTTGTCGCTCTCGGGAGCTGGACCGTAGGACATGGTGTCAAAGTAGTTGGCTACGTTCACGTGGGTTATCCGATCGGGTGGCGGTGATGAGCGCTATAAGCGCCCTCGACATGGTGTTCCAGTTGCCGCTCGATATCACCCAGCAGACTGGATGCCCCGAAACGAAACAGTTCGGGTGTCAGCCAGGCATCGCCCAGCTCTTCCTTTACCAGCGCCAGATAGGACAGAGCATCCTTGGCCTTCGATACCCCACCCGCCGGTTTATGGCCGACAGGAAATCCTGTCAGCGACTGGTACTGACGGATCATGCGCAACATGACCATCGTGACCGGCAGCGTGGCATTAACGGCTTCCTTGCCAGTGGATGTCTTGATGAAATCGGCACCCGCCATCATGCAAACCAGGCTGGCACGCGCGATATTGTTCAGTGTCTTGAGATCTCCGGTGGCCAGAATAGCCTTTACATGTGCCTCGCCACAGGCCTCACGGTAGTCCTTCATTTCGGCATACAAGGCCTGCCAGTTACCAGTCAGCACGTGTTCGCGTGTGATGACGATATCGATCTCGCGGGCGCCGGCGGCCACGGATGCCTCGATTTCCTGCAGTTTCAGGTGGTGGGGAGACAGGCCGGCCGGGAACCCGGTTGATACCGCCGCCACCGGTATGCCACTACCCTGCAATGCACTGACCGCCACAGGCACGAAGCGGTGGTAGACACACACGGCGGCGGTCGTGATATGCCTCTGTTCCATTCCCATGGCTCGCAGCAGATCCTGACGGACCGGATTGACTGCCTTGGCGCAAAGACGCCGCACACGCCCTTCCGTATCGTCACCGTTCAGCGTTGTCAGATCCATGCAGCTGATGGCCTTGAGCAACCAGGCCGCCTGAGCGTCCTTCTTGATGGAGCGCCTGCCCGACAACGCACTGATGCGCCGGTCTGCGGCCGAGCGGTTGATGCGCACAGCTTCGACCAACCCCGAGTCCAACGGCATGCCTGTATTGCGTTGCACCGTCACGGCATGATCGTCGGAAGGTTCTGGCGCGGGGGCAACGATTTCGGCTTTTCTGGCGCTGTCACTCATGACAGACGTCGCCTGGATACCAACATGAGAATAGGTCCTTTGAACTTTCCACATAAGAGTCGCCTATTTTTGTCAGAATGTAAACATTATTTGTTAGGTTTTTTACATATATTTTTGAAAGCACCTCCAGAAACAGGCATTATTGGTGGGGTTCTCCTCAACCCATCCGCTAACAGTCGGAGTCTCACAGTGGGCAATCGCAAGCAAAATCGCCTCTCCAGATTGCTGGACCTGATCACAACCCGGTCCAGTACGCACATTCGAGATGCGGCAGAGATACTCGATGTCTCGGAGATGACCATCCGCCGTGATATCCGGGCCAATCCGGACAAGTTCGAATATCTGGGCGGTCATATCGTGCCGGCCAATCAACTGTCCAACCGACGGCCCTACGACCTGGGGCTCGCCGCTGATCTGCACGAAAGCGAAAAGATCCGGGCTTGCGAGCAATGCCTGCCACATGCCATCAACGCAGACATGATATTCGTCGATAGTGGTACAACTCTGGTACACCTGATGGACCTTCTGCCTCTGGAACTGGAGATTTCCGTTATCTGCTGTGCCATGAATGTTGCTGATCGAGCCGTCAGAAAACCCAACGTCAAACTGATCATGATCGGTGGTGAATATCATCCACCGACTACCTCCTTTCATGGCCTGGGCGCCGAGTCCATGTTCGATCGCCTCGGTATCAACACAGGCTTCTTCTCGGCCGCAGGCATCCATGGCGAACTGGGCGCTACCTGCACCCACTTCAACGAAATCCGTGTCAAACAGGCTGCAATGGCCAGCACCACTCGCAAGATTCTGGTGGCGGACAGCAGCAAGATCGGCAAGGTGCTGCCAGCCCGTTATGCGGCCCTGGATGAGTTCGACCTGGTACTTACCGAACAGGGCCCCTTCGAATTCGATGCTACGGACAGCTGAATCCACTCAAGTTCAAGCCTTGCGCGATTTGTTGTATTTCTAACATTTGTTGCATAGACTGCAACAGCGGTTTCCCACCGACGACGGGCCGCACAACCATTTCTGATCGAGCCACCGAGGACCGGAAACGTGACCCAGCAGCAGACGACTGTACCCAGCGACAACAAGATCATGGCACTGGAAGCCTTTGAACATGTTCCCAACGAAAACGTTGCCCGTTACCTGGAACTCGGCCAGATCATCGATGACCTGGTGCGTGAAAAGGAACCCGGCATGCTGGTGCACGCCCTGACACAATCCAGTCGCAACGAGATAGAAACCGTTTTTCGCTGGCTGGAAGTTTTCGAGGATTCCGCTGCCCTGGAAGCTCATCTGGGCAGCAATCATGTCGCCCATCATATCGAACAACTATCGAACGGCATTCTCACCGGCCAGATAGATCTGGTCATCTACGCCGACTGGGATGAGGACACTCGTGCGTATTGGCAGGACCGGTTCTCGGCTGTCAACTTCAGCTATGCCGCGGTGGAATCGGGTTTCTACCGCCAGCGTTGATCAATCAACTGCGGCTGCTGCCATGCCGGTGATCTCCGGCATGCCGAAACCGACCGTCACCCTGGCTCCCTGCAGATCGCTACTTCTGCCGAGTGACACGCTGGCACCCAGCCAGCGTACGATTCGCTCCACGATGGCCAGGCCAAGTCCATAGCCATGGACTGCCTGATCAGGCACATTCGGCAGACTCCCCTTCTGGAAGGGCTTGAACAGCCGTTCGACCTCCAGTTCGGGAAACCCGGGGCCGTCATCGTCGATCTGCAGCTTGACGCGTCCATCCTGCACCGAGATGGACACCCGGATTCTGCTGCGTGCATATGCAACGGCATTCTGCATGAGGTTGTTGATCAGCATCAGGGTGTAGCGCTCATCGGCCATGACCGTTGGAACATCCCCGATCACCAGCGTCTCGACACGCATCGACGCATCAGGGCTTTGCGAGTCGATGGCTTGTTGAACGATGGGTAGCAGAGACACCGCACGACGCGGCAGCTCATCCAGCCGCTGCTCCAGACGCGCAAATTCCAGCAGCACATTCACCAGCTGCTCCATACTGTCCAGATCCTTGCTGATTCTGGCCACATAGTCGCCTTGTCTGGCATCCAGTGAGGTTTCATCCAGTGCATCCACACCAAAGCGCAGACGTGCCAGAGGCGTTCGCAAATCATGGGAGACGGCACTGCTGAGCATCCGGTTATCCTCCATCAACACCTGGATTCGTTGCGCCATGGCGTTGAACTCGGACTCGATATCGTATAACTGACTGGCTGGACGGGTCTCGATTCGTTGCGACAGATCTCCCTGTCCTATGCATCTTGCAGCGGTGGCCAGCTTCTGCAGGCGCCGTATCAGCGGATACAACCAGACCAGCACCAACAGGATAATGCAGCTGTAGAAGACAATGGTCAGTAGAAGACGCAAGGCTGTCCCCCCGGAGGATGGCTGCGGAACCGTCAGCACCAGAATGCGTTGCGACTTTGGCAGCAGGAAATGCAGGGCGACACCCCTTCGGGATTCAAGCATCACGACCTGACCGTCGGCCAGCTGCACTCCCAGCGGCTCGGGCAAGGCGATGCTGTCTCGGGCAATCAGGTAGGCATCGTAGGCCTCGTCCGACGCTGGCAAGACAGACTCGGCTGGCAGTGTCTCGATGCCATCGAGCCAGGTGACCATGCGATAGCCAAGCTGCTCGGCGATCTGCAAGTCGTCATCATCCCCATGATCCAGCCTGGCAAACAGTCGGTCCATTGCCCAGCCGGCACCGACAATCGCCACGATCACCACCAGCAGCAGTGACAGACTCAAACGTCGCATGGATGACTGTCGACCGTGGAACATCACCAGGCATCCGCGGCCAGCAGATAGCCGACCCCGCGCAGCGTCTTGATCCGCCGAGGCTCCTGCGCATCGTCTTCCAGCTTTCGACGTAACCGCGAGATACAGACATCCACCGAACGATCGAAGCCGTCGTATTCGATGCCTCTGATCTCGGCAATCAGATCCTCGCGTCGCATGCACTTTCCGACATTGGCGGCCAGCAGTTGCAGTACATCGAACTCCAGCGTCGACAGGGCTACTGCCTCGTCGTTGAGGCTGGCACTACGCGATTCGACGTCGATACTCAGACCACCAATACGTATCAGGGCAGGTGCCAGCTCCTGATTGGATCGACGCAACAAGGCGCGCAGTCGAGCCAGCAGAATGCCGGGCCTGACCGGCTTGGCCAGATAGTCATCAGCCCCGCTCTCCAGGCCGTTCACTTCATCGGCCTCGGTATCGCGCGCAGTCATCATGATGATGGGCCGGGCAAAGAACTCGCGAGCCTGGCGGCACACCTCGATACCATCCATTACCGGCAGATTGAGATCGAGAATCAGTGCATCCGGCATGTCGTTTCGCAACATCTGCAGAGCCAGGTCACCCCGGGTTGCAATCGACACCAGATAGCCGTGGGAAACCAGATAGTCTGCAATCCAGCGGGCAAGCGATTCATCATCTTCCACCACCATGACATGCTGTGTCGTCTCACTGTGCATGGCTCAGAACAACCTCCAACCACTGGAGCTGCGTTTACCCGTGCGATACACCCAGGCCGTGGTCACGGTAGCCGTGGACAGTACCTCGCCCGAGACCGCTTCACGCAGGATGAAGACTTCCGACTCCGCCGAGCGATACTCATGTCGATAGACTGCCGGTGAGACTGTGGTGCAATGCAGAGCCTCTTCCAATGGCTGATGAAACAGGCACAGACGACGACCTTCAGGGTTGTTCCAGCGAAGCTGCAATCGCTGAAAGCAGACTTGCCCTCGATGCAGCGCGACGCAGCTTGAGGGGGTCACCTGCAGCTGCACCGTCGCTGCCGGAGAACGCTCGCCACTTCCCTCTTCGGCATGCGCATGACGCAAGCCTGTTCCCCGGAAGCCGGATGCCTGCAGACAGATCAGCACCCCCATCATCGTCAGGGACAGCCGTCGTGCAAGCCTCGAGCTGCGCCGCTTGCCAACGGCATCGCCACACGAGACGCAGCCTCCGCTGTCAACCTGATCAGAATACATAGTGAATTCCCGTCGTCAGGAATATCTCCTGATCATCCGTCACCAGGGGACTGTCCGTGACCGACGCCGGCAATTGCTTGAAACGCAGACGCGATGTGTAAACCCAATCCCTGCTCAACGGATAGCTGGCACCCAGCTCCACTTCCGGTATCCAGGCATGACCCGTCGTATGGGAAGGAAAACGCTGTGAAGCCTCTGCATCGGTCACACCGTACAGATAGTTGTTGAATGTGGATGAGTAGTAGCGCGCACCGACAATCCCCTGAAAATTCCAGTTGCCGACCTGCCATCGATGACCCAGCCTTGCACTGGCCTGCAGTCCGTTGTCATCGTACCAGTCTGACAGCAGACGCAATTGCAGCAGGCTGTCACCCCGGTAGGCCGTGATGCGCGTGCCGGCTGCGATGAACAAGCTGTCCCTGTCCAGAATGGCATCATTGCGTTCCTGTTCGGTGACGGGTGCGGGCGGCTCGTCTGATTCGATCGAGATATGACCGGCAATGTTCGCCAGCAGCAGATCGACGCTGAGCTCCGGAGTCTGCAACAGGTTGACACCCAGATTCAGGCCTCCGAACCAGCTATCGGTGGCTTCCACGAAGTAGCGATCATGTTGATAGCCGGCGCTGACCATCACGCCGAGTGAAAAATCACCATCGCCATTGTCGTCTGGGTTCTTGTGAGCCAGTGCGTGGCGTTCGATCTGCGCGGTCAGACCCAATTCCAGAAAACCACCGTTCTCTCGGGCCGACTCCGGTGCCGGTGGTGCACGGTCGCGAGCTGAAGCCGCCGACCAGACAGGGTGAGCCTGTCCCAGCGTCGTCATGGCCAGCACCGCCAATACAATCCTTTTCCCGTATTCCATGTCGAAAACCGTGTGGTGATGAAGCTGGCCCTCATTGACCCATATCGCCCGCTCGCGCATTGTAACGCTGCGTAACAGACATCGCCCGCAGGCAACCTTTCGCCTGGCAATCCAGCGCAGCAGCGTCACAGCGTACATACCGTTACGCGATTCGACACGGCTCCTGCCTATCGTGTGATTCCCGACATCAACCCCGTCAATGGAGTCCCCATGATGACACGATACAAACTGCTGCCCCTGGCCTTCTGTGGCGTACTGCTCACCGCCTGCTCCTCCGATGATCCCGTGGCGGAATCCGATGGTGTCCTGACCTGGCGCAGTTGCCCGGAAGATGACAGTCTCGACTGCGCCACCCTGAGAGTGCCCATGAATTACGGTGATGATCGGGCCGGCATGATCGACATTGCATTGAATCGATTACCGGCCATCCAGCAACCTTCTACCGGAGCCCTGCTGTTCAACCCCGGAGGTCCGGGCGCTTCCGGCCTCGAAGTTCTGCAGATACTGCAGGAGGTCGATAGCGTGCCGGACGCCATTCGGCAACATCATGATCTGATCGGATTTGACCCACGAGGCGTCGGCGAGAGCACGCCGATAGACTGTGACACCTCTGATGTCGACCTCCTCGGTGATTACCTGGTGGACGCCACTGCCATTGAGGCGTTCGTCGAGCAAAGCGCCGAGCTGGCCGCACGCTGCCTGGAGCAGGAAGGCGACTATCTGCTGCAGCTGGGCTCGATGAATGTGGTCCGCGACATGGACTCGATTCGCCAGTCTCTGGACCTGCCCAGACTTGACTTCATCGGCTATTCCTATGGTTCCCGACTGGCCGCTCTCTACTTGCAAACCTACCCTGACACCAGTGGCGCAGTGATTCTGGACGGCAGTCTGCGCCCGGACAGTTCGGTAGGCGCGCTCGCGGAAGGAGCCCTGTCAGCCATGCAGCGCAATCTGGAAGCCCTGTTACAGGATTGCACCATCAGTGAGCCCGACTGCGATCCAGCACGATTGCAAGACCTGCTCATCGAAAAGGTCGACGTGCTGCTGCGCGAGAACCGGGAAGCCGAACTGGCCCTGCTGGGAGAACTGGTAGTCGAGGCCAGCCAGAACCCGGCACTGGGCGAACTGTTGACTGCCCCTCTGGTCAGCTACCTGATGCGCGGGGATCGCTCCGGCCTGGAGTTGCTGGTGCAGCTGCTGGAACTGGATATCGATGACGGTGCAGAGGACGATACGCTCATCCACAAGGCCATACTGTGTGCCGATGACGCCACCCGCCCGACGGCAGAGCAACTGAGTGCCAGTCTGCCGACATTCAATGCACTGTCCGATCTGTTCGCCGAAGCCTACATCGGGCAAGCGGGCAGTTGTGCCGGTTGGCCCGAGAGCATCGATCCACTGTCACCGATTGCAACCGGCACGGCACCCGTCGCCCTGGTCATTGGGGGAACCTCGGACGCCCAGACTCCCCTGGTCTGGTCCGAAGAGATGGCACGGGCCATTGGCGGGCATTATCTCGCCTCTTCCCATCAGGGACATACCAGCGTCTTCAACGGTCAGAATGACTGTGTGGACTCGATCGTCACCACCTTCCTGCTGGACGGATTGCTGCCGGGGGCTGCAGACTGTCTGTAACTGCAAGACTGTGAACTGATCCAGACTTCCCCCGACCGGATCGCTGACCGCTGCGACGCCGGTCAAGCCGGTCGCGGGTCGCTCCGGGTTCGTGTTAGATTATTGTCACTTCTCACCTTCCGCCCCCCATGCCTTGCCCCGTCTCATGAGTGACTCTAGAGAATTCTGGTTGTACGACCTCAAGATCGAGGTCATCGGTTCCGACAGACCCATGGTCTGCGATCACCAGCCAGGGCAATACTTCATGATGCACGGGGAAAATCTCGTCTTCGGTCCGGAAGGACGATTTCCGCTCTACCCGCTGGCTGCTCTGCTGCCGCTGTTACCGGCTCGGCAGCGAGAAACCAGTGAACATGACTGGATGAGCACGGATGCTGTCATTGCCTGTCCCGATCCACATTGCGGTGGACGCTTCCGTATCACACGTACTGGCAAGCGCCGGTTCACCCACGCCGGCACCACCGGTCTGCCTGACCAGCGCGGCACCCCGCACTGGGCAGATTCCTCATCCAGCCAATAATCGATCATGAGTGTTTCGCGTACCGACCTGCGTCCGGGCTATTCCATCAGTCGCATCATCAAGGGTGGCTGGCAGCTCGCTGGCGGGCATGGCAGCTTCGATCGCCAACAGGCCGTCGATGACATGTTGCGCTTCGTAGACAATGGCATCACCACCTTCGATTGCGCCGATATCTACACCGGCGTCGAGGAGATGATCGGCGATGCCGTCAAACAGCTGCGACAACGTGACGGCGGCCCCGTTGAAGAGCGTATTCAGGTGCATACGAAGCTGGTTCCGGACCTTGACAGCTTGAGCACCATCACTCATCGCGATATCGAAGCCATCATCGATCGATCGCTCAAGCGCCTGAACCTGGAACAACTGCATCTGGTGCAGTTCTACTGGTGGGACCTTTCACTGGGTGACCCCCTGGCCAGTCTGGATGTGCTCAAGACCCTCAGGGACAAGGGCAAGATTCGTTACCTGGGTTGCACCAACTGGGACCAATCTGCCATGCAGGGTTTCGTCGACAAGGATTTCGACATGGTCTCGGCACAGGTGCAATACTCACTGCTCGACCATCGCCCCGCTGGCGCTTTCAGCCAATGGTGCTCGGACAATGACATCCGGATCCTGTGTTATGGCGTGCTGGCCGGTGGCTTCCTGACCGACCGGTGGCTGGGACAGCCCGACCCCGGCTTTGCATTCGAGAACCGATCACTCATCAAGTATCGTCTGATCATCGAGGACTTCGGCGGCTGGGACCTGTTCCAGGCGCTTCTGGAAACACTGGCCGATATCGGCAGACAACAAGGTGTTCCGCTCTCGGCAGTGGCAACCAGCTACATGCTGCAGCAGCCCCAGGTGGCGGCCACGATCATCGGCGCCCGCACGGCAGCCAACATCGGGAACACGCTGGCCAGCGCCGCTGTCTGTCTCGACGAGTCGCAGAACGCCAGCATCGAAGCCGTGACATCGCAACGTCGCGGACCACTGGGCAACGTCTATGCGCTGGAGAAGGATCGCAATGGGCCGCACGGTCGCATCATGAAATACAACCTGAACGCACCACAATGACGACCATCCCATCGCCGGATGCGTCCCACCTGGAAGTGCGCAATCTGAGCAAACGCTTTGCCGATCTGACGGCGGTCGACAATGTCTCCCTGAGTATCGAGCGCGGCTCCATTACCGGCCTCATCGGCCCGAACGGCGCTGGCAAATCCACTCTGTTCGAAACCATCGTCGGCGAGGCACGTGCCGATGAAGGCAGCATCCTGTTCAATGGCCAGGCCATTCAGGCCATGTCGGCCGATCAGATCTACCGGGCAGGACTGGCCCGTACCTTCCAGATTCCGCAGCCGTTTCCGGAAATGACGGTACTGGACAATCTGCTGCTTGCCGCACCCGGCCAACTGGGCGAAACGTTCTGGGCCCCCGTGATTCGTCCTCTGGCCATCCGCCGACAGGAAGAAATACATCTGCAGCGGGCGCAGGAGATCCTGGAATTCACAACCCTGTCCCGGGTTGCCGGCGAGGCTGCCAGGAACCTCTCTGGCGGACAACAGAAACTGCTGGAGCTTTCACGCGTGCTGATGGGCAAGCCGGAACTGATCATGCTTGACGAACCCGCCGCCGGGGTCAACCCTGCATTGACCAACCTGCTGATGGACAGGATTCATGCCCTGAATGATCAGGGCATCACCTTTCTGATCATCGAACACAACATGGATCTCATCATGCGGCATTGCCAGCCCATCATCGCCATGGCCAGTGGCCGGGTGATCTTCACAGGCACCGCGGCCGAGGCCATGGACTGCGATGAACTGCTGGAGAGCTATCTGGGCGACATGAGCGTCATTCCCGCATGATGGCCACGCAACTCAGCACCGGCCTGAAGGTCGACCAGCTCACCGCCGGCTATGTTCCCGGCATGCCGATCATCTCGGATGTCAGCCTGGCCATGAAGCATGGCGAGATCGTCTGTATCATCGGCCCCAATGGCGCCGGAAAATCAACCCTGCTGAAAGCCATCGCAGGCTTGCTGAAGGTGGAGTCGGGAACGGTGTCTCTCGACGACAGACTCATCACCGGCATCAGCCCGGACCGACTCTCGCAATCGGGAGTTGCCCTGGTGCCACAGCTGGACAATATCTTCCGCACCATGAGCGTCGAGCAGAATCTGCGACTGGCAGCACGTCGCTGTGAAGAGCCCTGGCGTCAGGCGGTCGACGAGATGCTCGAACTCTTTCCGGTACTGGCCGAGCGGTACAGCTCCAGAGCCGGTTCCCTGTCGGGTGGACAACGACAGTTTCTGGCCATCGCGATGGCTCTGGTTGCCTCGCCCTCCCTGTTGTTGCTGGATGAACCCAGCGCCGGTCTGTCACCCAAGGCCGCGCAGGAAGTTCTTGGCATGCTGCCGGATCTTGCCCGCACGCGGGTTGCCATACTGATGGTGGAGCAGAATGTCAGAGCAGCGTTGACAGTCTCCGACCGGGCCTATGTGCTGGCCGAAGGTCGCAACCAGCACGAGGGCGATGCCCGAGCATTGATGAATGACCCTGTTCTGGGTGAAATCTACATGGGCGCGCGACGCGTGGAGGCACATGCTGCAAAGTCTGTTTGACGGAATCCTGGTGGGCTCGATTCTGTCGCTCGGAGCGATAGGCCTGACCCTGATCATGCATATCCTGCGCTTCGCCAATTTCTCTCACGCCGAGCTGATTTCGATGGGTGCCTATTTCACCCTGACGCTGGATGCCGTTTTCACTGCATTCTCCCGTGCCCTGTCCAGCAAACTGCCGATGCTGAGTGTGTCCGTGTCGCTGATGCTGGCCATGCTGGCGGCCTTGCTGATCACTGGCGTGCTTGCCGCCATCATCGACAAGCTGGTGTTCAAGCGCCTGCGAGAACAGGCCGGCCCATTGACCATGGTGTTCGCCTCCTTTGGTATCGGTCTGATCATTCGCAACGTCATCGGTCTAATCTACGGCCTGAAGTCGGTTCACTACAACAACGACATAGCCTTCGCGATGATGATCAGCAGCGATCCCCTGTTGCTGATCAAGGCCGACCAGCTGTTCATCCTGGCACTGACACTGCTGGTGATGGTGTCACTGCACCTGTTCATGTCCAGAACCTCGGTGGGCTTTGCACTCAAGGCCATTTCCGAAAATCCGGTGCTGGCACAGATCAACGGCATCAATCTGGCGTCGATGGTACGGCTGGCCTGGCTGCTCGGCGGCGCCCTGGCGGCCATCGCCGGTGTCTGTTATGCACTGAACAACCAGCTCAGCCCGGTCATGGGCCGTGATCTGGTCCTGTCGCTGTTTGCCGCGGCCATCGTCGGCGGTATCGGCAGCATCCATGGCGCGGCCCTGGGCGGCCTGATCGTCGGCCTTGCATCCAGCCTGGCATTGCTGATCATTCCTGCCGGTTACAAACCGGCGGTGCCGTTCCTCATCATTCTGCTGGTGCTCTATCTGCGCCCCAATGGCCTGTTCGGAGAAGAACGGTGATCGGCATCATTTCCTATCTCGCCTTCTTTCTGACCATCGCGCTGATCATGGCCATAGCCGTGCTCGGTCTCAACCTGCAATGGGGCTATACGGGTCTGTTCAATGGCGGCATCGTTGCCTTCTTCGGGGCCGGCGCCTATGGCATCATCCTGCTGGGCGGGCCGGACAGAATCGATGGTCTAGGCGGCTTTTCCCTGCCCTACCCTGTTGCCCTGCTGGGCGGTATAGCGCTCGCAGGTCTGCTGGCTCTGCTCGTCGGCCTGGCCACCACGCGGCTGCGCCACGATTATCTGGCAATCGCCACCTTCGGCGTGGCCATCGCCATGGAATCCCTGATGCGCAATGCCAGCTGGCTGACCGGCGGGGCCACCGGATTGCGCGGCTTCGAACGCCCGTTCGAAGCGCTGGTCGGCAACAGCTTTGCCTACAACCTGCTGTTTCTGTTCTTCGTGGTGCTGTGTGTCAGTCTGGTTTTCCTGTTTCTGGAAATTCTGGTGCGCTCCCCATTCGGCCGCTTGCTCAGGGCCGTGCGGGAAAACGAACGGGCGGCCCGCTCATTGGGTAAATCACCCTCCGCGGTACGGCTCACGGCCTTCATCATCGGTGCCATGATCATGGGGCTGTCCGGTGCCCTGTACGCTACCTTCTACGCCTTCATCAGTCCCCAGGATCTGGCCCCCATCCTGACTTTCCAGATCTGGGCCATGCTGATTGTCGGTGGTAGTGGCAACAATGCCGGAGCCGTGCTCGGTACGCTGGTGGTCTGGGGTGCCTGGGTCGGCAGCGGCTGGTTGCTGACCGCCATCGTACCGACCCATCTGCAGCTGTACACCGGCTCCATCCAGTACATCCTGGTGGGTTCCATCATCGTGTTCTCCCTGCTGTGGCGACCTCGCGGCCTGCTGCCGGAGAAACTCAGTGTCCACCCCTACCCACCAGCCAACCCTGATGCTGCAGCTCAGTCATCAGCCTCATCCCGTTCCCCAAGCCACCCAGCCGAGAATACACAGTGAAAAAACGCATTGCATTCATGACCCGTCTGTATTCAACCTGCCTGCTGTTGCTCGCAGGCCTGTCCCTGATGGCGCCTCTTGCCTCTGCACAGGCTGCCGACTGCACCACGAAAATCGGTGCCGTTCTGCCGACCTCGGTGGACTGGGGACGACCGATCGCTGCTACCGCCCAGTTTGCGGTGGAGCTCTACAATGAATCCGGCGGTGTCAAGGGCTGCGATGTCGAGATGGTGCTGCGAGACACGCAGACCGATCCCAAGATCGGTGTGGATGCGGCCAAGGCGCTGGTGGATCTGGACAAGGTGCCCGTGCTGATTGGCGCCGTGTCCAGCGGCGTCTCCATGCCCATCCTGACATCGGTCACTGCGCCTTCCGGTGTCATGCAGATGTCCTGCTGCTCCTCGTCAACCGCGTTTACCGATGTCGCCAGAGAGGGCAAGACCAAAGGCCTGTGGTTCAGAACCTTTGCCACCACCCGCAACCAGGCCGCCATCGCGGCCAAGCTGATCAAGGATCGCGGATACAAGAGTGTCGGCATCTTCTACAAGAATGATGACTGGGGCCAGGATATCGGCAAGCTGGTCGCCGCCGACCTGGAGACCCTGGGTATCGAGGTCACGACCTCTGCGGCAATCAACGATGCACAGCCATCCTACCGGGCAGAAGTGACCTCGATGCTGAAGACCGGACCCGAGGCAATCTATCTGGCTCTGTACCCGACCGAGGGCATCGCCCTGGTTCGGGAATGGTTGTCACTGGGTGGCACACAGGAATTCGTGGCAGCCAACTCGCTCAAATCCGATGAGTTTCGCGATGGCGTCGGCATGCAGTATCTGGAAAAACTGATCGGCCATGATTCTGCCCCGCCGCGGACCGACTCGGCCACCACTTTTGTCGACATGTACAAGGCCAAGTTCAGTGCCGAGCCCAATGGTCCCGGACTGCCGAACAGCTTTGATGCGGTCATGATCTCCCTGCTGGCGATGGACGCGGCCGCAGAGCTCGAAGGTGCCACCATTGCGGCGAGTGTGCCCCGGGTCACCGATCCCGATGGCACGCCCATCTTCCCGGATGTGGCAGGACTGAAGCAGGCGCGCGAACTGCTGGCAGCCGGTGAGAACATTTCCTATCAGGGCGCGACCGGTGCCGTGGTATTCGATGCCAATGGCGATGTCTCCGCCCCGGCCGTGGCCTGGACGTTCAGTGAAACCGGTGTGGAAGAAGCGGCCTATTACCCTCTGGCTGACGTCGACGCCTTCATCGGTACGCTGGCGAACCAGTAGAATCCGACCTCTCTCGATACACGCACGAAGAATCAGCCAAGTCATACGACTGCACATGACAGATCAGAACAAGACGCAGGCCCTGCACTCGCTGGGCCTGCAGGACACCCCCCTCATCACCGGTCTGTGGCAGGTCGCCGACCTCGAGCGTGGTGGTCAGGATCTGGACAGAGAAGCGGCCGCCGCAGATCTCATGGATTACGCGGCCGCAGGCTTTGCGCATTTCGACATGGCGGATCATTATGGTAGCGCCGAACTGATTGCCGGCCTTGCCCGGCAGAAGCTGATCGATGCCAGCCACCGTGGAGACAACCCGATACAACTCTTCACGAAATGGTGCCCACAGCCTCACCAATGCACGCGGGAGGCTGTGCGTACCGGCATCGAGGAACGCCTGGAGCGGCTCGGCATGGAGACCATCGATCTGCTGCAATTGCACTGGTGGAGCTTTGATCATCCCGGATACATCGATGTCATGGATCACCTGATGGAACTTCGTCAGGAAGGCCTGATACGTCACCTGGGTCTGACCAATTTCGATACCGATCATCTCGCCGTATTGCTCAGCTGTGGCCACGAGATCGTCTCCAACCAGGTCTGCCTGTCGGTACTCGATCCTCGCGCACTGGGCGACATGACCCAACTGTGCAGGGACAGCGGCGTGCGTCTGCTGGCCTACGGCACTCTGGCGGGCGGCTTTCTTTCGGATCGCTGGCTCGGCGCTGCGGAACCGGCGGCCGTTCCCGACTGGAGCAAGATGAAGTATCAGCGCTTCATACAGGCGGCGGGTGGCTGGCAGGCCTATCAACAGATGTTGCAGCTGCTGGCAGATATCGCGGCACGGCACCAGGTGTCCATCGCCAACGTGGCGACACGCTGGGTCATGCAGCAGGCGGCCGTCACCGGGGTGATTGTCGGCGCGCGTCTGACGGACAGTCAGCACCGGGAAGACAACCGCAAACTGCTGGCACTGAATCTGTCGTCGGATGACATGGCAAGCATCACGGACAGCAGCCGTCAGCTGACTCCGATCGCCGGGGATTGCGGCACCGAGTACAGGCGCCCACCCTTTCTCACCGCCTCGGGGGATCTGAGTGACCATCTCGATTCCCTGCCGCCGGTCTTCACCAGAGAGGCTGTGGCAGGTCGCAACGATCGCTGGCGTATCTCCAGTGGAAGCGAATTCGAACCCATCTGTGGATACAGCCGGGCAGTGCGTGACGGCAATCGTGTGCTTGTCAGTGGCACCACCGCCACTCACCACAGTGACCGGGTCATCGGTGCTGACGACCTGCGTGCCCAGACCACCTATGTCATGGACAAGATATCAGCCAGCCTGTCCTCGCTGGGAGCCAGCCTGGATGACGTGGTGCGAACTCGCATCTACCTGAGCAATGCAGATGACTGGGAAACGGTATCGCGTGTCCATGGCCGTTATCTGGGCCACTGCATGCCAGCCAACACGTTGATCGAGGTCAGTCGACTGGTCGGCGAATACCGGGTGGAGATCGAAGCAGAGGCCGTCATCCCTGCAACGGCAGAAACAGCTCGGTGACCAGTTCGTCCTCTGCCGTGGTCTCCGCATCGTTCAGATAGCATTCGAACGGAGACACGGTTCTGGACGCCTTGAGTTTCTGATGGCGTGACTCGCTGATCAACAGAGACCAGGCATTTCCCAGATGTCGGTAGGGACCGGTATGCACCACCTTCAGGGCATTGCAGGAGGGTCGCTTGCCCGAGAGCAGCGGGCTCTCCACCTCGACCCTGCCCTGCGTAGGCAGTGCAGCGATGTGCACGCAGGCGTCACGCTTGTAGTCCATGCGCTCGTAGAAGCAGAACGCTCTGCCACCGCTGTGAAACTTTCTGCCGGCCTCTGACCCGTACAAGCGTTGAAAGCTGTGCTCCACGGACTCGGCGATGTTCGTCATGTCGGTGTTGGACCGGCAGCCGATGTAATCACAACCATCAACCGTGACGGTACCCACGAATTCACTGTGGGAAGGCACTTTTCCCGATTCGACATGATCCTTCAGCAGGGCCAGCCCGCGACGGTAGTCAGAGCGAATCATGCCGTTCATGGTGTCCTTCATGAAGAACATGAAGAAAGGCAGGCGGCTGTCCATGAGCCAGACCACACGAGTACTCGACGGCGCCGTTTCCTGCAATTCGAACGTCACCCGGGCAAAGGACTTGAAGGGTTTCAGGAACTGCAGGTCGCACTCGATCCTGTCCCCCGTGGTTGCCGTCAGCGTCATGCCGCCGGCACCCACCTTGTTGCCCACCCAGTCATAGCCATGACCCGTCTGACCGGTCTCTCCTCGATAACTCACCTGCGTATCCGGCTCGAGGTACAGCCACGGAGACCACACTGGCCAGGTGTGGAAATCCACCAGAACATCATGGACATCCTTCAGGGGAGCCGAAATATCGATGGACGCTTGAGCATTGAGTGCTGGCATGCTGGTTACTCCACAATAGCAACCTGCCCAGATTAGCAAACGGTGGCATGCGGGGGTATAGCCAGAATCGGGATACCGGCAGCATGATGCCGAATCTGCGGCAGGCGCCCTTCAGCACAGACCCCCATTCGCCGCTAGAGAGGTGTGGATACCAGGCAAGACTATTATCAGCTGTTGCATGTGCTGCCAGATGCCCCTGCGCCGGTCATCAAGGCCAGCTACCGTGCAATGATGCAGAAACTGCGACATCACCCGGATCTCGGTGGCGATCCGTCACTGGCCCAGTTGCTGAATCTGGCGGCCGACACTCTGTGCGATCCGGAACGCCGTGCCCGCTACGATGAGCAGCTGCGCGATATGGCCAGACGGGCCGCAGCTCAGTCCGCACCAGCGGCTGCCGGCACTCGACCGTCCTCGGAGAACGCAGGCGGCACTCCGCGCCCACAGGCAGCGGAGCGGCCCGGCTCGCACACGACGGAAGATGCGTCGCGCGGTTCCGCGAACAAGGCTTCGCACGAATCACACGAATCACACGAATCACACGAATCACGCGAATCACGCGAATCCACCGATGAAACCTCCCGGGAATCACGAGCGAGCTCTCCGCATGACTCGCCGAACCGCCCAACCGGAGACTCGGGCAAGGCGCATTACCGGCAGACGAACGGACAGCGACAGCACACCGACGAAGACCGGGCTGCAACGACATTCAGCAGCCTGCCCGCCCGACCTCACTGCCAGTTCTGTGGCGCCACCCGAGCCAATGCCACGCTTGGACGTCAGCCCTACGGAGCCACCAAATACTGTCTGCGCTGTGCGGCTCCATCGCTGCCAATGGAAGAACTGCCACAATCCCTGTCCGACGAACTTCGGCGCATCTACCGTCACGATGTCAGGGATACGGTAACGCTCTGGACACGCTGGCCGAAGGATATTGCCATAACCGGCAATCTGCAGGACCTGTCCCTGGCGGGCTGTGCCATTGGCTGCGCGCAGGCACTGACAGGCAATGCAAAGGTGCTTTTGGAAACCAGTCTCCTGACAGCCATCTGTCAGGTTCGGTATTGCAAGCCCGGTAATGGCGGCGATACCTTCCAGGCAGGCCTGGAATTTCTGACCCTGGATATCAAGGCACGACCGGGAACCGTCTTCTCCACGGTTGCCTGAGCACCGAGCCACCGTCAACAAGGCACGGTGGCTCGGCCATCAGCATCAGGGGTTGGTCTTCAGCGACAGGGACACCGCCGGTCCGGCCATGCCTTGCCGATCCACGGTGAGCACTTCGTAGGCGTAGTCGGTATCCGCTTGCAATCCGGAATCGAAGAAGCTGCGTCCGTCATTGGTCTCCAGCAAGTGACCATCGCGCACCACCTGGTACAGGTAATACTCATCGCTGTCCGCCGGCGGCTGCCAGAACAGTTCCAGTGCGGAAGAGGAATACACCAGGCCGGTGAGGCTGGCCACCTGCACTGCCGGCGCAACGGGATAGCCCACGGCTGTTTGCAGACTGATGCTGCCGCTCGCCACGATGTCACCCCGGGCATCGAAGGCCGAGACCTCATAGTGATATACCGTGTCCGGGGACAGCCCCTCCTGAAAGAAACTGCGGCCATCATTACCCGCGATCCGAACCCCGTCTCGCAGGATGTCGACACCAACAGGGCTTGTCTGCAGGTCATCGTAATTCCAGAACAGCTCCAGGGCGGTACTGGAGTACACCGCGCCGGTCAAGGCCAGCGTCTCGGCTTGCACGGCACCGCTCATGTCGACCCGGACAAGCACCGGCTCATGGTCACTGGCCACCACGGAATCGAACAGCCGTGCAAAATCGACATTGACGTTGACATAATCTGCCTGAGCGCCCTGCAACAAGGAGTCGGTCACGAACACATGATCCAGAGCCTGCGCATTGCCTTCGAAGTTGAATGAATACGCCTGACCACCGGGCACCGTCTCGATGAGGTTGTGCAACAGCCGCGAATCACTGGCAGCAGGCAGAACCTCACTGAGCTCATCCGTGAACTGAAAGGTATTCAGATCGCCGAGAACCACGACTCTGGCATCCGGATCGGCGTCGAGCTCTGCGGCAACCAGTTCATGCATGGCCAGGGCCTGCGCCGCGCGCGCCTCTTCACCGGCCTGCACGAAGGGCTGCGGTCCGCCAAAGATCGGGCTTGACCCGAAGCGCGAGGAAAAGTGATTGTTGAGCAGCGTGATACGGCGACCATTGAACTCGAAGACAGCCTCCAGCGGGTCACGCGAGGTATCGAAGGCATCAGGCACGCTCGAGCCTCGCTCGGCCAGCTGTTCCCGGGTAATGCCCTGATGGTCCAGCAAGGTGACACGTTCCGGGTTGTATAGAAAGGCGTTGCGGATATTGCCCAGCGAGGCGCCACCGAAGGTATCGATGTCATCGCGGTTGTCATCCGTGGTTTCCACCAGCGGATCGACATTGACAAAGGCGTAGGCGGGTCCGCCCTGTTCCTCGATGGCATCGGCCAGCGCCTGCAAGGTGTCGGAGGCATCCAGCACACCGGCACAGTCGGAGGTGTCATCACCGCTGCAATCGCCGATATCACCATTGTTGTCCTGCACTTCCTGCAAGGCAATGATATCCGGCCCGTTCAGTGAATCGACAATCTGGCTGGCGATGGCCTGTCGCTGCTCGGCATCGGCCTCCACGGCGCTGAGGTTGAGTACATTGTAGCTGGCCAGCAACAGGTCGGACGGGCTGCCCACCAGTGTACTGCGTTCGGCCTGCAGACCTCCATCAACGCTCGTTACCGGTCCAAGTGCATTGACTTCATAGTTGCCGAAACTGTACCCCACGACACCGGTGATGGTTTCCAGCGTGTCGCCCACCTTGATGTTCGGGTAATCGGTACTGCCGTAGAGGGTGCCGTCGAACTGGATCTGAATGCGCTCCGGGTTCTGATCGCCTCGGTTGTCGATATCTGGCTGCAGGAACAGAACGCCACGCTCGCCCAGCGCTTCCACCGGCTCCACCAGGGCGCCACGATCGGCTAACACAACAACCTCGGCACTGAAGCGGCCAAACTGACGCACGCCGGAGACAGCCACCGGATTCGACACGCTGACCAGCATGCCCTCGAGCGACTCCATGAAGTCGATGGCATCGACATCCGGATTGAAAGGCGTCTCCGCGGCATCGCTTGCCAGCTGCAGGTTGATGTCCGTGAGCGTTTCACTGTCACTGATCACGACAGTCGATGAAGGATGCCGTCCATCCAGACCCAGCAACACCGGCGCTGGCAACTCGGCTTCGCCCTGAATGCTCACTTCCTCGACATCAACCAGTGTGGTCGTGGACAGATTTCCGCTCGACACGCCGCCCGCGATGAATTCCGCAACCGTGGCCCGCAGTTCCAGCACGCTTCCCACCGGCGGCTGCTCGCCACTGTTCAGGACAAAGATGCCATCAGACGTGGCGTCATCCCCATCACCGATTGCATCCTGCAGATAGTAGCCGTTGAAGGCGGTGGCAGTGACCACACCGCAGGTATCCACCGTTTGCCCCTGCAAGACGGAGACATGCGTCGCCCCCTGGATCTCGAAGATGGCGGTGTCCTCACCGCATTGACCCGCTGCGCGCAATGATGGCACCCAGGCGGCCGCAACCAGTAACAGAAACGATGTCGGTATGTAGTACTGTTTCATCCGTTTTTTTCCCTCGCAGCTTGCCGGACCCTGGTCCGGAAGTTACATGATGCCCAATTTCGCGTCCACAGCCTATAGAGACGCAGTGACAGCATCATGACCCGGTGTATCATCGCCCGCTCGGCAACAACAGCAATGACAGGATAGGGACAAGACGATGAGCATTACCCGAATGGACGCCAACCAGCGCATGGCACAGGTCGTGGTACACGGCGATACGGTCTACCTGGCAGGCCAGGTCGCCTCGGGCGAGACGGTCGCCGAGCAGTCAGCCGGCATTCTGGCTCAAGTGGATGCCTTGCTGGCCAAGGCCGGCACGGACAAATCGAAGGTGCTTACAACCACCATCTGGCTGTGCAGCATGGACGATTTTGCCGAGCTCAACGAAGTCTGGGATGCCTGGATCGACCCTGAGAACCCGCCCGCTCGCGCCTGTGTCGAATCCCCCAGACTGGCGACTGCCGAGTTCAGGGTGGAAATGATGGTCGTTGCGGCAAAATGAGTCGCTGAGGCGTCGCCGCACAGCTCGTGCGGCGCGCGCTGCAAGACTGTCAGCTGGCAGTCGCCTGCAAGGGTACCCAACCCAGTGAGCGGGATGCGGCCTGCACCGTTTCATTCGCAGTCCCCTTGTCGGCCGCCA
Organism: uncultured Granulosicoccus sp.; assembly: GCA_947495035.1. Lineage (GTDB taxonomy): Bacteria > Pseudomonadota > Gammaproteobacteria > Granulosicoccales > Granulosicoccaceae > Granulosicoccus. Next base: position 183,952 of record CANLXI010000001.1, on the reverse strand, counting down.
TGTCGACCTTGACCCACAGACCCAGCTTGTTGCAGACGCAGGCGTCCACCACCTGCAAGGTAGCGTTCCAGACGGAATCTCGCAGACGTTCGCCACTGGGCGCCTGGTAGACGACACCATCCCACTGCCCGACCAGCTTCGTCATGGCGTTCATGACCAGAAACGCGTAAGGCTTGTAGGTGAGTGACTCGTCGTGCGTGACCCATTCCAGCGAACCGTCGGGCTCGTTGTCCGAAGTGTCCACTGGCAAGGCCGGCGCATCGGCATCATTGGCGGCCACATCATCCAGATAGACGCGTTCCCGCGGATCGATCTGGTACTGGATGCGATCGTCATCTCCGTGGCTGAATTCGTAGACGGCGGTGCGGAATTCTCGTGTTCCGTCGAACCCGAACAGCTGGCCAACCGCCCGGCGCGGCGCGTCATGCCGAGAGTCGAGTTGCACCGGGGTAAACGGGAGAGTACTGGAGAGTTGTATTTTCATGTATCCGATTCGGAAGACGACTGTTCGTTACCGTCATTGAACGACAGTTGCGGGCCAGACTTAGGGTTGAATATAGTTCGAATTCTGATCAATCATGTTCGGGCGACGAAGAAAACAGGATATACGGGCGCAATAGTAAGAATTAACAGATTGCTGACACTTGACAGTAGCCAAACCGCCCGGCCCTGCTGGTACACTGGCTGCAAGCGCTCCGGACAAGTCGATCATCTCGGAATGCGAGTCCTTCTGGCTAGACTATAGACCAGTCTCCGGCATTATCCCATCGCTTCCGGTGTCATGGATGGCGTGCTTTTTGCCCTGATCATTCGGTGGCACTGACGCTTCATCTGCCAGTCACCACAGCGTCCGTTGTCTCTGTACGCTTGCCAACCACAGTATCTGGAAACCTGAATTCACTATGACCGATATGGTAGTCCTAACGGCAGAAATGGCAATTGTGCTGTTCTTGCTTGCCGCGACGGTCTATCTGTTTGCATTTTCGGTCGTGCGGGTCGATGTCGCCGCCCTGATGATCATGGTGACACTCGGACTGGTTTCCCGCGTACCCGGTCTGGATCCCATCCTCAGTCTGACTGAACTGTTCTCGGGATTTTCAAGTAACGCGGTGATCTCCATCATCGCCGTCATGATCATCGGCAAGGGTCTGGACAAGACCGGCCTCATGGGCAAACTGGCCCAGCTGATACTCTCCATCGGAGGCAAGACCGAAAACCGTATCAGCCCGCTCATGTCGGGTATCGCAGCTCTGGCTTCCAGCTTCATGCAGAACATCGGCGTTGCCGCCCTGTTCCTGCCAGTGGTCAGTCGCGTTTCGACGCGTACCGGCATTCCCATGAGCCGCCTGCTGATGCCGGTCGGTTTCTGCATCATCCTGGGTGGAACCGCCACCATGATCGGCTCCAGCCCACTGATCCTGCTCAACGATCTGCTGCTGTCGTCCAACCAGCAGCTGCCTGCCGACCAGCAGATGAAGAGTTTCGGCCTGTTTTCGGTCTTGCCGGTCGGTATCGCCCTGAGCATTACCGGCGTGCTCTACTTCGTTCTGGCCGGACGATTCGTGCTACCCAAGGACGATCCCGACTCCAACCGGACATCACGAACGGATGACTATTTCCAGAGCCTGTACGGCATCAGTGGAGACCTGCTGGAGGCACAGGTAACGGTTGACAGTCCCATGGTGGGCCTGAGCATCCACCAGATCGAGGAGACCTACGAAAACACACCCTTCATCCTGGCACTGTACAGCGGTGATGTCGTCAAGATCCCGCCCGACAGGGAAGAGACCGTCTGGGTGAATACGCGTCTGGGCCTGCTGGGCGATCCGGAAGAGGTGGAGGCCTTCTGCAAGGAATACCATTGGACATTGCGCGGTGAACCGGATCGATTTGCCAAGGTTCTCAACCAGCAATACAGCGGCATCGGAGAGGTGGTCATCCCCCCTGCTTCCACGCTGGTCGGAAAGGCCATTGGCGAAATCAAGCCACGGCGCAATTTTGGCGCCAACATCCTGCAGATCTACCGCGCCGATCACGTCATCAAGAGTGGCTTTCGCGATACGGTCCTGCAGGCAGGTGACACGCTGGTCGTGCACTCCAGCTGGAAAGACCTGCACAAGCTGAAAAGCAACCGCGATGTGGTGGTCGCCACCGATGTCAAATACGAGGACATCCGCACCAACAAGCTGCGGCCGGCCATCATCTTCTTCGTTCTGTCGCTGGTCCTGTTCCTGCTCACGGACACCCTCTCCATCTCGCTGCTGGCCGGTGCGCTGGGCATGATCCTGTCTGGCGTACTGACCATCGATGAAGCCTACGATGCCGTCAGCCTGCAGACGGTCTTTCTGCTCGCCTGCCTGATTCCGCTGGGTATTGCCGTTGATCACTCGGGCGCGGCCATCTGGATAGCCAATCATCTGTTGACAGTCATCGGCGACGTGCCCATCTGGGTCATGCAGACAGTCATCGCTGGCCTTGCGACCTTCTTCACTCTGGTGATGTCGAATATCGGCGCAACGGTGCTGCTGGTGCCACTGGCCGTCAATATCGCGGTGACCATCGGTGCCGACCCGGCCATGTTCGCCCTGACGGTGGCCATCTCCACGTCCAACGCTTTCCTGATTCCGACCAATCAGGTCAACGCCCTGATCATGGGTCCGGGTGGTTACAGTGTGGCCGACTTCATGCGCGTCGGCGGCATCATGACCGTGCTGTACCTCGTGGTCAGCCTGGTGGTCATGAATCTGTTCATGTAACGGATCACCGGCGGCGGAGCGCACCCCGCCTCTTCCCATCGGTATCGCAAGCCCATGAAACGCCCGGCTTGCCGCAAAGGTCGCAGTTAGCTAACTCCTGTCGTTTTCAACCCATGTCGGGTGCTTGACCCCGACCCCGCCCCAGCCGATATTGCATTCGTGCGAGCGCACATTTTCTTGGAGTATGGACATGGGAAAAACCTACAAGACTCTGCCTGACGAATATTTCATCGACGACTTTGCCAGCTATGACCTGGATGAAGTGGAACTCGATGACGAAATGGATTCCTTGCTGCTGGATACGTCGGCCAGACGCCGCAAGGGCAAACGCAGCAAACGCGACCACTCTGCCAGACACTACTCTCACGGCTCGCAGCAGTTGCCGTCCGACTGGTACGACAGCGAGAATTTCAGCGGCGGCAACCGCCATCACTGGCGCTAGACAGCGCGCAGAAGACAGCCCGACCGGCAGCATCATGACACGGAGGTGATGTTGCCGGAGCGGCCCCGGCAACCGGCACGGATGACCGGGACCGCTGAACGCCAGCATGCCAGCACCACCTGTACAATCGAGTAGCAGGTGGCGGCTTCGGCCCACAGCATGCTTGCCGTGTGCAATACTAGTGCTGGCCAGCATACGCACGGTATTGCAATGATGCTCCATTTCCGGATATCCGATCGAGTCAGCGAACAGCTATTGCGGATATGCAGTCGGAACAGTGCCCGAGCTGCAATCCCCCTGATGCTCGCCATCCTGTTCACGTCACTGGTTCTGACCAACAAGGTTGACAATCGACTTCTGCAACTCTGGGTTTTTGCCAGTTGCAGTGTCATTGTGGTGCGTGTCATCCTGCTGCGCGCAGTCACTCGACATGCCGATCTCAGTGAGGCAGGAAAACGGGTGGTAGCCACCTTGCTGACGCTGGTGCTCGGTTGCACCATAGGGTCTGTATTGTACTTCTACCCTCATGTCGGCACCTTTGAAAGAGCCATGTTGACCGCCATTCTGCTGGGCCTGTGCACCATTTCCCATAGCACCAACTTCGGCTATCGTCCCATTCTGCTGAGCTATATCGGCCCACTGTTGGGTACCCTCGGAATCCTGTGGATAGCCAATATCGATCAGCTCATGCACCCTGCCCTGGCAGTGGCCGTGGGCGTTTCGGTGCTGATAGTCGGACTCACGATGCTGCTGAACGGAAAGTTCATGTTCGATGTGTTTGCCCTGTCCATCGAATCATCCATCAAACTGGAGGAACAGTCGCGACACCTGTCGGATGCGCTGCAGCTTGCCGAACAGGCCAAGAGCGAGGCCGAGGCCAGCAGCCAGTCCAAGACGCGATTCATCGCCGCGGCCAGCCACGATCTGCGCCAGCCGGTGCATGTGCTCAATATGCTGGGCGCCGCCATTGCCAGAGAGAAGATGAGTCCGCGTGCCAGTGATATCGTCGAGAACATGAATATCGCCGTCACGTCACTGTCCTCGCAGCTCAACGCGCTTCTGGATATCTCGGAGCTTGACTCCGGCTCCGTCAAACCGGTCATTCGCTCCGTCAATCTGTCCGCTCTGGCCGACAAGCTGAAACTGGAAATGCAGCAACTGGCTGCCGACAAGCGTATCGAGCTCATCTGCGATCTTCCGTCTGATCTGTATGTCAGGACCGATGCGGCCATGTTGTCTCAGATCATCCGCAATCTGTGTGGCAATGCCATCAAGTACACGTTCACGGGTCATGTCCGCATACAGGCATCGGCCAGCCCATCAACGGTCACTCTGTCCATCAGCGATACCGGTATCGGCATTGACGACGCGGACTGCGACAAGGTCTTCGAAGAGTTCTACCAGGTCTCCAACCCGGGACGGGACAAGGGGCGCGGCATGGGACTGGGGTTGTCCATCGTCGAGCGTCTGATTCGCAATCTGGGCCATACGATCAAGCTGACGTCTCGCGTCGGCAAGGGTACTGACGTGACCATCTGCCTGAAACGCTGCACGCAGAGCCAGGTCGCGGCAGCAGTGGCAGCAGAGTCACCTTCGAGCCCGGACATCACCTTGCAGCCGGGCATCTGGGTCCACCTGGTCGAGGATGAAGAAGCCGTACAGAGAAGCGTCGAGATGTTCCTGCAATCGGTCGGTTGCAAGGTGACGATCACGGCCAGCTCGAGCAGCACTCTGGAGTTTCTGGTTCAGCAGACCCCTGATGTCATGCTGATCGACCTGAGGCTGCAGAACCACGACTCGGGCTTGAAGGTCGTCGACTGGGTGAATGAGCACAGGCCCGATCTGCCGATCGCCATCGTGACCGGAGAATCTCTGGCCGAGGGAGAGGTTGCCCGAGAGTATCCGGATGTTCTGCTGCTGCAAAAGCCGGTCAACAACCATGATCTGCTGGAGTTGCTGGACTACCTGGTAAACAGCGAGCAGACCCCGGACAGAGAACTCGGCAGTACAGTGACGGAACATCAATAAGAAAACTGCGTCCCCCGGGCTTCTCTGTCCACCGTGCACTCCACAGCAGACAGAGCTGACCTCCATGTCTCATCGAGGCGAGTGTGCGCAACGACACGTTACCTGATCAAAGTGGCTGGAGCACTTGACCCATGGTGAAGTGCACTGCATCATCGGTTCAAGTATTCGTACTTGTCCGGGATCACACGGGAGCATGTAATTCCTTTTCGAAGCCGGTATGGTATCTCCCGTAGTTCCTGATATTCCAGCAATAGCAGACTGACAGACACCATGAATGCAACAGCCCAGACCTCCACGGAGGTACGCGGCGCGGCGGTGCGCTTCGACCACGTGCAAAAAAGCTACGATGGGATCACACTCGTCGTCAAGGATCTGAACCTGGATATCGCCCCGGGTGAATTCGTCACCATGCTCGGCCCGTCGGGTTCGGGAAAGACCACCTGTCTGATGATGCTGGCCGGCTTCGAGCCAGCGACCCACGGGGAAATCTTTCTCAACGACAAACCCATCAACAACGTGCCACCTCGAAAACGGGGCATCGGCATGGTCTTCCAGAACTACGCGCTGTTCCCGCACATGAGCGTGGCCGAAAATCTGGCATTTCCACTGGAAATACGCAAACTGGGCAAGAGCGAACGCGATGCCAAGGTCAAGCGTGCCCTGGACATGGTAGAACTCGGTGCCTTCGGTAATCGCCGCCCGGCCCAGCTCTCAGGGGGCCAGCAGCAGCGCGTCGCCGTGGCTCGGGCACTGGTTTTCGACCCCGATCTGGTGTTGATGGACGAACCACTGGGGGCTCTGGACAAGCAGCTGCGCGAGCAGATGCAGTATGAAATCAAGCACATCCACGAGAGCCTGGGTGTCAGCGTGGTCTATGTCACGCACGACCAGACCGAAGCGCTGACCATGTCCGACCGGGTCGCCGTCTTCCAGGATGGTGTCATCCAGCAGCTGTCATCGCCCGATGCACTGTACGAGAGCCCGCAGAACTCCTTCGTTGCCCAGTTCATCGGCGAAAACAACAAGCTTTCCGGCAAGGTGACGGCACGCAACGGCAATCTGTGCAGTCTGACGCTGGATGACGGGACGCAGATCGAGGCCGAAGCGGTCAATATCGGTGAACCGGGTTCCCGTTCCACCATTTCCCTGAGGCCGGAACGCATCGAACTGCAGCCGTCGGAGAACCGCGACAATCTCGTCGATGGCGTGGTCAAGGAAGTGCTCTATCTGGGGGATCACCTGCGCATCGTCATGAGTGTCGCGGGCAATGACGAATTCATTGTCAAGGTACCCAACGGGGGCCGCAGCACGCTTCCGGTGGAAGGCGAGGTCTACAAACTGGGCTGGAGTGCGCTCGATGCCAAGGCACTGGATCCGGTCAGCTGATGTTCCGCTGAATGATGGTCTGACTATCCCAAATCACTGATCGACAGCCGGCTACATGGAACAACTGATATGAAATTTCCGGTTTTTTGGTCGATTGCACCAAACGGGTTCGCAAAACAATGTTTCAGGGCGCGATAACGCCCCTGATTGGTGCGCACGATTCACGACAGTCGTGCCGGCTATGTTAGGCTTTTGTATGAATTCAACGAGGAATTACTGCATGAAGATCATATACGGACTCACCGGCGCCTTTGCGCTGAGTGCAGTTGCTCTGACTGCTTCGGCAGCAGACGAGCTCCCTCCCTGCGAAAACTGTGTGGACGAACTGACCATCGTCTCCTGGGGAGGCGCTTACTCCAACTCTCAGATCCAGGCTTACAGCAAGCCGTATGAGGCCCTGACCGGCGTCAAGATCATCAACGATGAATCATCGAATGAAGCAGTGCCGAAACTGCGCGCCATGAACGAAGCCAACAATGTCACCTGGGACATCGTCGACGTGGTGGCTTCCGACGCCATTCGCCTGTGCGATGAAGGACTGGCGATGGAAATCGATCCGGACGAGCAACTGGCTGCAGCGCCGGATGGAACCCCTGCATCGGAAGATTTCGGCGACCTGCTGGTATCCGAGTGTTTCATTCCACAGATCGTCTATTCCACGACATTCGGCTATCGAACCGACGTCGAAGCCTGGGGTGGCAAGACTCCGGAAAATGTCTGTGCCGTCTTCGACACAGCCACCTACCCCGGCAAGCGAGCGCTGGAAAAGCGGCCCATCAACAACATGGAATGGGCACTGATCTGCGACGGCGTTGCCAAGGACGACGTCTATGATGTGTTGTCCACCGATGAAGGTGTCACTCAGGCACTGGACAAGCTCGCTACCATCAAGGACGACGTCATCTGGTGGTCCGCCGGTGCGGAAACTCCGCAACTGCTGGCAGATGGTGAAGCGGTCATCGGTTCCACCTACAATGGCCGTCTGTTTTCGGTGATCGAGGAACAGAAGCAACCGGTCGCAATGCTGTGGGACGCCCAGGTATTCGATCTCGACGGCTGGATCATTCCGGAAGGCCTGAGTGAAGAGCGCAGAAACCGCGCACTGCACTACATCATGTTCGCGACCGACACGCAGCGTCTGGCCGATCAGTCCAAGTACATCTCCTATGGTCCGGCACGAAAATCCTCGGCACCACTGGTAGGACAGCATGCCGATCTGGGTATCGACATGGCACCACACATGCCAACCGACCCGGCCAATGCGACCAATACCTTCCTGTACAACTACGAATGGTGGGCTGACAACCGCGATGATCTGGACGCCAAGTTCCAGTCCTGGTTGTCTCAGTAAAACCTCACCATCTGGTGGAAGGATTCAGGGTGTGTATCCGACAGTTGATACACACCCTGACCAGACCGGTCGTTCTGCCTCGCCGCGGCGACCGGACAATGCCTTCATGGTCAGCCCCAATACTGAAATCGGAATGAGGAAACCCCGGCCTTGAGCGCATCTACCACGGTATCGTCAAATTCCGGATCCAGCCAGGAGTCAGACCCACTGACCAAGGATGGACAACCTCTCAAACGCAGTCTGGCCCGCGCCCTGCGCCGCGAAAAGCTTCGCGCACTGCTACTCATCGCTCCGTTGCTGGTTTTCATTCTCGTCAGTTTCGTGCTGCCGATCGGTGACATGCTGTTCCGCTCCGTCGAGAACAAGATCGTGGAACAGACCCTTCCCGGTACCGTGCGAGCGCTGGCCAGCTGGGACGCCGACAGCGGAGAGCTTCCCGACGAAGCGGTTTTCGCCGCCCTCGCCGATGACATGATGCTGGCGCAGGAAGTCAAGATACATACCCGACTGGGCAGCCGTCTCAACTACGACCAACCCGGCATTTCCAGCGTATTCCGCAAGAGCGGACGCAGAATCAAGGGCCTGGACAACGAAGCTGCCATGGCAGGATTCATTGCCATCGACCCCGCCTGGGGGACGCCTGAAGCCTGGACCACCCTGCGCAACATGAAGGCCTGGCCAGGAAAATTTCCGGCCACGGCCCAGTCATGGCAAAACTGGAATGCCTGGTACGAATCCGAGGAAAAGGAGCCTCTTGACCCATCCACCACGGTGCCCCACGGGTTCACCTACGCAGCGCTGTACCACGATCTTGCGAGCCAGCCGGCTTCCGCTATCGAGGCCTTTGCCAACAGCAGCAATACCGAAGCCGCAGCCTTGTTCAGGAATCTGCTCGGTCAGATCGACACCATTCCCAGCGATGATTTCAAGGCGCAGTTTGCCGACATCGAGAAAGGCTGGGCCGACATCGACAACTGGCAGGCCATGCAGCGACTGTCCCCTCCCATCGTGGACAGCTATTTTCTGGCCGCCATCGATGCCGAGCGCACCGCAGACGGCATCGAAAGCAAACCGGACAACGAACGCCTCTACCTGAAGCTCTTCGTGCGCACCATTTTCATGAGTCTGGTCATCACGGGCACTTGCATACTGCTGGGTTACCCGGTGGCCTATCTTCTGGCCAATCTGTCGGTACGTGCATCCAACATGGTTCTGATACTGGTGCTGCTGCCATTCTGGACGTCACTGCTGGTCAGAACCAGCGCCTGGAAAGTGCTGCTGCAGCAACAGGGGGTCATCAATGACTTGCTGGTCTGGGCGGGCGTGATCAACGAAGCCGGCAGACTGGTCATGATCAACAACATGACCGGCACCATCATAGCCATGACGCATATCCTGCTGCCGTTCATGATTCTGCCGCTGTTCTCGGTCATGAAGACCATCTCGCCCACCTACATGAGAGCCGCCAAGTCCATGGGAGCCAGCGATTCACTGGCATTCTGGCGAGTCTATTTTCCCAATACCGTCCCCGGCATCGGTGCCGGCTCCATCCTGGTATTCATCCTGTCCATCGGTTACTACATCACACCCGAACTGGTGGGTGGTACCACGGGAGTCTTCATCTCGAACCGGATCGCGTATCACATCAGTTCGTCACTCAACTGGGGTCTGGCAGCCGCACTGGGTTCGATTCTGCTGATTCTGGTATTGGCACTCTACTGGACCTACGATCGTATCGTGGGCATCGACAACGTGAAGCTGGGGTAATCCATGAGCGCACTTCCTCCCTATGCCTCGACCGGACAACGTATCTGGCATTACACCTTCCGCTACGTCATCTGTGGGTTCATCCTGTTCTTTCTGATTGCACCGATACTGACCATCATTCCGCTGTCATTCAACGCCGAGAACTTCTTCACATTCACCCCGGCGATGCTGTCATTGAGCCCGGAAGGTTATTCGCTCAAGCACTATCATGACTTCTTCACCAACAGTGACTGGCAGCAGGCGCTGAAGAATTCGTTTCTGATCGCCCCGGCTGCCACCATCCTGTCCACGGCTCTGGGTACTCTGGCCGCCATCGGTCTGTCTCAGAGCCATGTACCCTTTCGCCGGGCGATCATGGCCATCCTCATCTCCCCGATGATCGTGCCGCTGATCATCTCCGCCGCCGGCATGTACTTCTTCTATTCCCGCATCGGATTGCAGGGCACCTACTGGGGCGTTGTGCTGGCCCATGCAGCGCTGGGCACACCCTTTGTCATCATCACGGTCACGGCCACCATGGTCGGCTTCGATCGCTCCCTGACACGGGCTGCTGCCAGCATGGGGGCAGACCCTGTCACGACCTTCTTCAAGGTGCAGATGCCACTGATCATACCCGGTGTCGTCTCCGGCGCCCTGTTCGCCTTCATCACATCCTTCGATGAAGTGGTGGTCGTGCTGTTTCTGGGGTCGGCAGGGCAGAAAACCCTGCCCTGGCAGATGTTCACCGGACTCCGGGAGCAGATATCACCAACCATTCTGGCGGTGGCCACCATCATGGTTGCCATCTCCATTGTCTTGCTGAGCGTGCTCGAAATGCTGCGGCGTCGATCCGAAAGATTGCGCGGACTCAGTCCCAACTGAGCAACTGCCACACACAGCGGCTGACCTGGAGATACCATCATGGCCTTTTTCACACCCGCTGAATACGCTGCTCGCCTGAGTGCCACACGCCAGGCAATGCAGGCGCAAGGTATCGACCTGCTGGTGATCTCGGACCCATCCAACATGGCCTGGCTCACCGGCTATGACGGCTGGTCCTTCTATGTGCATCAGGCCGTGCTGATCGCACCATCGGGAGAACCCGTCTGGTGGGGTCGCTCCATGGATGCTCTGGGCGCATTGCGAACCGTCATCATGAGCGATGACAATGTCGTCGGGTACGAAGACAGCTATGTACAGAACCCGGACAAGCATCCGATGGAGACTCTGGCCGCCCTGATTCTGGAGCGGGGCTGGAAGGCGGAAAGCATCGGGGTGGAACTGGACAACTACTACTACTCGGCTGCCGCCCACGCCTGCCTCAGCACTCGGCTGAAGGAACATCGCTTCGTGGACGCAACCGGACTGGTCAACTGGCAAAGGGCGGTCAAGAGCACGGCAGAGATCGACTGCATGCGCCGCGCTGCACGCATCGTCGAGCATATGCACCAGACCATCGTCGAACAGGCCGAACCGGGTCTGCGCAAGAATGAACTGGTGGCGTCCATCTACGCGGCAGGCATCAAGGGCGTGGATGATTGCTGGGGAGACTACCCGGCCATTGTCCCACTGACCCCATCCGGCATGGATGCGACCGCTCCTCACCTGACCTGGGATGACAGCCCCCTTAAGGCCGGTGAATGCACGTTCTTCGAAATCGCCGGCGTCTACCGCCGCTATCACTGTCCGCAATCACGCACCCTGTTCTTCGGCGAACCGCCGGCCAGATATCGAGCGGCCGAGAATGCCGTGCAGGAAGCGGTCAGTGCCGGCCTGGCGATGGCCCGACCGGGCAACTACTGTGAAGACATTGCCAATGCCTTCAATGACACGCTGAACAGGCTGGGTTTCGAAAAGGACAGCCGCTGCGGCTACTCCATCGGACTGTCCTACCCGCCTGACTGGGGTGAGCGCACCATGTCGTTTCGTCGCGGTGATCGCACTCTGTTGCAAGCAGGCATGGTCTTTCATTTCATGCCGGCGCTGTGGCTCGACGATGGTGGCATCGAAATGACCGAACCCATACTCATCACCGAGAACGGTGTGGAATGCCTGTGCACCACCCCCGGTGGCCTTACCGTCAAATAGCAGCTGGCAATCATCTCGCCAGCGCCACAGCGCCTGCCTGAAAAACTGCCTGAAAAACTGCCTGAAAAACTGCCTGAAAAACTGCCTGAAAAACTGCCTGAAGAACTGCCTGAAGAACTGCTGGAAAATCAGCGGGTGGCTGTATTGCGGGCAGGTGGTCTGCGATGACCACGCCCAGCCAGTCGTCGCCCGGCAAGCAGCAACAGCAACCCGCCGCACAATCCTGTGGACAGACTCCCCCCACCACTGGATATACCGGCCAACTGCCCTGCCCCCGCACCACTGGCATCATCATCCGCAGGGACATCATCGGCAACCGAGGTCTCGGCCACTGTCGTGATCCAGTCGAGCATCTGTTCGATCGAATCCCGGGTCAGCTCTGCGCTGGCAGGGCTGCCGGCCAGGCACAGCTCGTCGGCAATGCACAAATCCAGGGCATGTTCACCTTCGGCAATCAGATGCAACTGACTGCCTGAGGTCCCGCACTGGCGTATGCGTCGCAACTCACCAGTGGCCGATGGCAGCACTGCCGGTGTATCCAGAGAGATGTCTGCCAGCGCATTGCACAGTCGAACCGACTGCTGATAGGGCAATACCGTATCCTGTTCACCATGCAGCAGAAAGAACGGCGGTAGAGGTTTGGGTGGGCTGGCAGCCGAATCGATAAGCACGCGATCCGGCAGCGTATTGCGTTGAATCAGGGGCGCAGTCACATCCACGTTCTCCAGCGTCTGCCCGACAACGGCTTCCAGAATACGCTGCCCCGTCCGGGTGTCGATTTCTCCTTCGAGCAGTTGTCTCACGAAGTCACTGAAGTCCACCGGTGCATAGAACAGTACGGCACTGGCAATCTCTGCGGCGCGTTCCACGGCCAGCACCCCGGCCAGATGGCCACCGGCCGATTGACCGAACAGCACCGGTTTGCCACTGACACCGTAGGCCGAGCCGTTCTGCAACACCCAGGTCAGTGCGTCACTGGCATCCTGCAGCAACTGTTCGAGCGTGGCGTTGTTGCACTCCATCGTGCCTTCTGCATCACCGATAAGCCGATAGAACGGTGCGAACACCACAAATCCCTGGTTGACCAGCTGCGTGGCAAACGACTCGATACCCAGCGCACCGGATGAACGCCGCTGCCAGCTGCCGCCGTGAAACGCGATCAAGGGACGCAACGCCGAAGTCTGGACAGACTGGTCGTCAGGCGTGGGTTGTGGTGCATGGATACGCATTTCCAGTTCGCACTGGCCCATGTCCGTGCTGACACTCTTGTAGTTCACACGCTGGGTGAAGGGCTGCAATTTGCCGTCAAGCGGCACGGCGCCGATGTCGAAGCGCGTTCCGGGGGACAGCGTCCAGCGTTCCAGCTCATTACTGAATGAGGCCGCATTGCCCAGACGCAGCGGATCGAGTACTGCCTGGCAATAATCCACGGTGCTGCTCGCCTTGAAATCCACAGGTAATTGACAGGACTCGTCGGCGTACCAGGTGGTGGTGTTGATCTGTTCGACCAGCAGCTCCTCATCAGGGCCTGCAGTGGCGGGAATCTGCACAGCCGAACACCCTGCCTCATCAAGGGCATAAACCGGCTGATGCAACAATGGCACCTGCAGGATACCGGCAGCTTCGCACTGCGCAGCGCCGCCGAAGAGCTCTTCCAGACGCTCGTCATCACCAAGTATCAGAGCCGCCAGCAGCTCCTGACGATGCGTTCGAAGATAGCCGAGGGACAGTGAAAAGTCCCCCTCCGGAGACAGAAGGGTGTACAGCCGATTGATCTGCTCATCGGACGGGTCCGGCAGATCGACAATCAGCAAGCCGTTGCCCAGTTCGGCATCCAGCGCCGAGAGCAGATCCTGCTGCAACTGATCCACCATGCGTCTGATCTCCCCCTGATCCAGCGCATCTTCGATCTCGTCCTCCAGCACACTTTCCAGCACATCGCGCAGTAGTGAATCATCCACGTCGGCGCGGATATCATGCCGGATCAGATTGCCGCTCAAGTTGATGTCGGGGCGCAGAATCAAGCGCTGCCTGTCGGCTTCCAGCACGGGATTGAGCTGCAGTTCCAGTTGCAGCGACAAGGAGGCAGTACCACTGGCGTCGAAACTGAAACTGTCGCTGGCCAGCTCCTGACAGCCACCAAGGCGAACACCGAAGACCTGCTTCGCCCGCCCCTGTGCCACGATTTGCGCATCCAGCTCCAGCCCCAGTGTAATGGGCTGATCGATGGACTCCAGCGACAGATACAGATGCGTATTCGAGGCCAACGTCACATTCGTGTTCAGCGTGCGTACCTCGGTGCGGTTGCAACTACCGCTGGCCACGAGATCTGTGGCGACATCGCTGAACAGCAATTCACCTTCGCGCAGCGTCAGATCCGCAGCAGACAACTCATCGCGGATCTTCTGCAGAACCAGCCTTTGCACGGCGTCAGGCTCGCTGTCCAGCCTGTCGATGGCCTCGCCCAGCTCTCCCACGCTGACTTGCAGAGATTCCGCACGTAGCGGTGACGTGAAGCAGAACAGGCTCAGGCCGAGTGCTGCCAGACAAGCGAATCGTTGAAATGTTCTGCGAATGACGGCCTCTCCCACTATCGTCGGATCAAGATGAATCAGGCGCTGTCAGACGTTGCACGGCATTCAGCTGGAGATCACACCTCCGCGGTAGTGCTACGGCCAGACAGAAAGGGCCTGCAGTCAGTGTACCCAGTTTTCAACAGGGCACACAGACTTGCCCGGAACTGTCACATTGCTGTAACAACTCGCATACCGGATAGGAAACAAAAACGATGTCAAGGCCGCTGGAGCATTGAGGCAATGACGCTCGAACGGCCGGATCGAATCAGTGAACGTGCCCGCCAGACAGCGGGGAACCGTCGGCATTGTAGAATCCCGATGCACCGTGTTGCACGAATCCCAACCTGATCATCTTCATCAGAAAGGGGTCGGACTCATTGTCACCGACATCGGCATAGTCCGTTGCGGCAAAATCATCGAAGGCTTGCAACGAGCGTTGCACCAACGCCTTGTCGGTCTTCAGTTCATCCATGCGCCACTGGGTGATGCGGCGCTGCCCCAGTGAATCGGTGCTACGCACCAGATAGCGTTCCACCAGTTGCAATTCCGGCAACCATGTCAGGCTGGTTTTCGAGAACGGCAAAGGCTTGCCCATCCGATCCGTCGGGGTGACTTCATAGGTTTCGGTTCTCAGGCAACCTTCCCCTTCCGACCCCATCAGCTGCATCGAATCCAGACGGTCCTGGCTGATCCAGCGTGATCGTGACTCCCAATCCTTCGACCCCTTGCCACCGTTGATATCGAAGGCATCGTACTCGATGGCTCTTTCGTCAGCAGTGAAATAACGCACCGGCTTCAGATACCCGTTGCGGGTCCGTGTCCACTGATCAGCCACATCCCTGTCAGGGTAGTGGTACATCACCTGATTGCCCGCTCGCCAGAAATCCAGGCTCACGTCCTGCCGGCCATTGGACGATATCGTATAGCTGGCTCCCAGAGCCTCGCGGAGCGCATCACACGACACCTGGGATTCATCGGCCAGCACGGCACGCGGTGAGATGAACCCCAGAAGCAGGGCCGTACCGGCCGCCAGAGCAGACAGAGTCCGCGAATGAATCAGGCCGCTCAATTGATGACACCCAGTGCCGTATTGGCCTTGCCGATCAGATCCGCTGCAAAGTCCATTGCATGAAAGATCTGGTTCTGCTCCAGTGTACCGGTGAGCAGCGAAGCGGCCGGACCTTGCGAGTAGATACCGACATCTTCACCGGCATGTGTCTCCGAGCCCAGCGGGATCAGTGCTTCCTGATGAAACCCGGGTGCCGTGGTATCCACCAGTGTCAGATCCTGACGACCATTGGCTGCAGGCAGACCGTAGCCGGCGTCTGCATCTGTTTCGGATTGCAGATCGCGAAAACCGAGTCCGTTGGCATACCCCAGCGTGGTGTACGGCATATCGTCGGCTGCCAGAGCCGGTTCATCGGATCCAACCGACACCACCTTGCCCAGAATCGGATTGCCCCGCTTCGGGTAACCGGCAATCGTGAATACATGGCTGTGATCAGCGGTCACGATGATCAGCGTGTCAGCCGGGTCAGTGACGTCCATGGCAGCCTGGACGGCAGCAGCAAACTCGATCGTCTCGGTCAGCGCTCCGGAGGCATTACCTGCGTGGTGAGCATGATCGATACGGCCTGATTCGACACTCAGAAAAAAGCCCTTGTCGTTGTTGTCCAGTATGGCAATGGCCTTCTCGGTCATTTCGGACAGGCTCGGCTCACCGGCAATATCATTGCCGCGGTCGGCCTCGTACTGCATGTGCGACTCGTTGAACAGTCCCAGTACATGCGGTGTCACTTCGGGATCGATGGCATCGAATCCCGCCTGGTCCATGACATAGTTGCCATCGGTATACAGCGCCTTCCATTCCGCCGTCAGATCGCGCTCATCGGTGCGATCACCTTCGACCTCACTGCTGGCATCCGGGCTGTTGAAACTGGCATCCCTGGGAAGGAAATGGCGCCGTCCGCCGCCGAACATGACTTCAATGCCATCAACATCCAGACCGTCGTAACGTCCTTCCAGCCGCGCTTCGAAATTGATCATCTGTGAGGCGATGTCCTCGCAGACTGTCGCCGCCTCCTCTGGCATGTCCGAGACGTCTTCCCAGTTGCGATCCGCCGACTTGGCATACGTTGCCGCCGGGGTCGCATGGGTTATACGCGCCGTGGATACCACGCCGGTAGACATGCCGGCCATTTCAGCCAGCTCCAGCGCCGTGACCAGCTCGTTGCCTGCAACACTGGAGCAATCGCCGCGCACCACATCTTCACCGACACCGATGACACCGACATCCGTCTTCACGCCGCTCATCAATGCCGACATGGTGCCGGCCGAATCCGGAGTCTGAGCATCAACGTTATAGGTCTTGGCAAGGCCGACAAACGGCATGTTGCCGAAGCTGAGCGTATTGTCCTCTCCCTGCTCACCACGCTGCTGCCCTTCCAGAATGCGTGCAGCTGTCACGGTGGAAATGCCCATGCCGTCGCCGACAAACAGGATGACATTCTTCGCGGCACCGCGAGTCTCTGCGTAGTCCTGCGCATCGGCAATGCTGGCTGCCGCCTGCACGAACCAGTCATTGCTGGTGGTATTGCTCAACAGGGCCGCATCCCCGGTCGCATCGTCCTGTTGCACAGGGTCATCATCATCGCTGCAGGCTGCCAGAGTCATCGCTGCCAACAGGGACAGGGTGATCAATCGAATAGTCATTGTCTTCTATATCCTGTGTATCGGTTCAGTTGCTGACGCTGGATGGAAAACTCTGGGTACTCAGATCCAGAGCCTGATCGATGACATGAAAGATGAGGTTCTGCTCGATCACACCATTGACGCGATACGCGCCCGGACCCGTTGCATGCAGGGCGACATCTTCACCGGCGTGAGTTTCGGAGCCCAGAGGAATCAGAGCCTCCTGATGGAAACCCGGTGTCAGCGTGTCCACCGCGCTGAGGTCCTGTCGACCGGCGGCACCGTCCAGGCTGTAGCCGGCATCCGCATCGGTCTCGGCCCCCAGATCACGAAATCCCAGTCCGTTGCTGTAGCCCAGAGTGGTATAGGGAAAACCATCATCTGCCAGCGTTGGCTCGGTCTCGCCTACCGCGACCACCTTGCCCAGAATCGGATTACCGCGTTTCGGATACCCCGCGATGGTGAAGACATGACCATGATCCGCCGTTACCAGGATCAGTGTGTCGTTCGGATCAGTGGCCTCGTAGGCTGCCCGGACTGCATTGGACAGTTCGATCGTGTCATTCAAGGCGTTGTAGGCATTGCCGGCATGGTGAGCATGATCGATCCGACCTGATTCCACCGTGAGGAAGAAGCCTGCCTCATTCTGCTTGAGCAGACTGATGGCCTTGTCGGTCATCTGACTCAGCGAAGGCTCGCCAGCGATATCGTTGCCGCGGTCCGCCTCGTATTGCATATGGGATTCATTGAACAAACCCAGTACCGGAGTTGCAGAATCATCCAGGGCATCAAAACCGGCCTGGTCGAAAACGTAGCTGCCTGCCGGGTACTGTGCCGCCCACTCATCGATCAGGTTGCGCTCATCACTACGATCACCCTCCACCTCACTGGCGGCATCCGCACTGTTGGCTGATGCATCCTTGGGCAGAAAATGCCGACGGCCACCGCCGAAGACGACCTCCAGACCATCGACATCGGCAGCGGTGAAACGGGCTTCCAGATTCGCTTCGAAATTGATCAGCTGCGAGGCGATATCCTCGCAACCCGCTGCAACGGCCTCTTCCGGCATGTCCGAGATATCTTCCCAGTTCCGATCAGCCGACTTGGCATAGGTAGCTGCAGGTGTGGCATGCGTAATGCGAGCCGTACTGATGATGCCGGTGGCAAGCCCCTTGAGTTCGGCCAGTTCGAGCGCCGTCACCACTTCATTGCCGGACACCGTCGAGCAGTCGCCGCGCACGATGTCCTCATCCACGCCGATGACGCCGACATCGGTCTTGATACCGGAAATCATCGCGGTCATGGTGCCGGCGGAATCGGGAGTCTGTGCATCGACGTTGTAGGTCTTTACCAGCGAGGTGTAGGGGAATCGTTCAAAACTCAGATACCCCTCTTCCCCGGGTTGACCCTCACGTTGTCCTGCCAGGATTCTGGCTGCGGTCAGCGTCGATACGCCCATGCCGTCTCCGACGAACAGAATGACGTTCCTGGCGCTGCCGTTGGATTGTCGCTGCAGACGCTGCAATTGCACGGCCTGAGCATCGGTGAACCAGGCACTGTTGGCCTGGCCCGCGGGTACGGCCTGTGCATGGGCCTGCGTGGATAACGTCAATACCGTGGCGAAGGTGCTGATGCACGTAGCCATTGATAATCTGCTTTTCATGATACCGGTGCTGCCTGGGTGTGCACGGAGTCTGCCTGCTGCAAATGAAACTATCGTGACGGCTGATTGTCAAAGCCGCGGGGAGCGGCCCCATTGTGTCAAATACAACTTGTTACATTTACAAGGGCGAGTTTTGTCATGATCTTCAAAAAATGCATGAGATTTTCACCAGCATGAAATCCTGGAAATTCGGCGGCCTGGCCGTGATAGTCGTTGTTGCGGCCGCAGCTTACTGGTGGTCCCAGTCTCAGGGCACGACGCCCTCCGATGGGGCGCAAACGGCGCAAGCGGGTCCGGGTGGTCGAGCCGGTGGAGGCGGCCCTGGTGGCAGAGGTCCGTCGGCAGCACTGGTCGTTGTGCGGCCGGTGGTGGACGCCGTCATCAATGATCGACTGAAGGCTGTCGGCAGCGGCAAGGCACTCGCTTCGGTCAGCGTCGTTCCCTTGTCCAGTGGCCTGCTGACCGATGTACTGGTGAAGTCCGGCCAGCGGGTCAGCAAGGGAGATGTGCTGGCCCTGCTCGATGACGATGAACAGAGTCTCGCCCGAGACCGTGCCGCACGTACCGCCGAAAATGCAGCTGTGGATGAGGCTCGCCTGGCACAACTCTATCGCACTCGCACCACGACGGAGGCGGAACTGATCAGAAGCCGCGCCGATCTGGCCGACGCCAATCTGGCGCTGCGTGAAGCGGAGCTGGCACTGGCTCGCAGAAAGATCACCGCCCCCATCGACGGCATCGTCGGACTGGTTGCTGTGGACTCTGGAAACTATGTCACAACACAGACCGAAATCGTCACGATCGACAACCGTGAAACCATCGTGCTCGAATTCTGGGTGCCTGAACGATTCGCCAACCAGATAGCGGTTGGCCAGGCTATCGAGGCCACGGCTCAAGCCAACCCCTCACGCGTTCACCAGGGTCTCATCACCGGTATCAGCAGTCGTGTCGAAAGTGACAGCCGAACCCTGCCAGTCGAGGCGCAACTGGACAACCAGAGTGACACCCTGCGACCCGGCATGTCGTTCAACCTGTCTCTGGCATTCAATGGCGAGACCTACCCGGCTGTCGACCCTCTGGCCATCCAGTGGGATTCCACCGGCTCCTTCGTATGGCGAGCCAGCGAGGACAAGGCTGAGCGCGTTCCGGTGAAGATCATACAACGCAACCCCGAGTCGGTGCTGGTGGCCAGTGAACTGGCCGCAGGCGATGAAGTGATTACAGAAGGTCTGCTGACCTTGCGCCCCGGCTCCCGGATACGCAAGCAGGGTGCCCCGCGCAATGCGCCTGGCGGACAGGGCCCCGGCAGCCAGCCGGCATCGGGACAGAGCACAGCTTCAGCCGACGCTGCCACGACACAGGCTGCACAACCATGAGCAACGACACGCAAGGGCAATTGACGCCATCGGATGACAGCTCACTGACATCCAGCAAGAATGACTTCACCTCTCTGTTCGTACGCCGACCGGTACTGTCCACCGTACTGAGCCTGCTGGTCATTGTCGCCGGTCTCGCTGCCATCGTCGGTGTGGAAATTCGTGAACTGCCGGCTGTCGACAGCCCCGTCATCAGCGTGACCACCACCTACTCCGGTGCGTCACCGGAGACCATCGATCGCGAGGTAACCGCCGTGATCGAATCTGCCGCGGGGCGGGTACCGGGCGTGCAGTCCATTTCCTCCTCCTCCTCGTTCGGCAGTAGCCGGGTGACCGTTGACTTCAAGGAATCAACCGATCTGGACGTTGCCGCCTCCGACATGCGCGATGCCATTGCGCGGGTGTCACGCGACTTGCCGGAGGATGTCGACGATCCACGTATCGTCAAGGCGGACAGTGATGCCGAGGCGGTCATGCGCCTGGCCGTCACCTCGGACCGACTGAGTGCCGAGGAGATGACCATCATCGTCGAGAACCAGATCGTCGACAACTACACGGCGGTCAACGGCGTTGCCGATGTCCAGGTCTATGGCGATCGAGAGCAGGTATTTCGAGTGGATGTGGACCAGACGAAACTGGCCAGTCGCGGTCTGAGCATCGCAGACCTGGCCGGGGCACTGGAGGATGCCGCCTTCGATACGCCGGCAGGTTCGCTCTCCAGTGATACTCAGGATCTGTCTGTACGGGCCACGGCTACCGTGAATTCAGCCGCCGAGTTCGAGACACTGCTGATCGATGAACGCACCCGCATCGGGGATATCGCCACGGTAACGCTGGGCGCCGACATCGGTTCCAGTTCCCTACGCGCCAATGGCCGCACCGGTATCGGCATGGGTATCATTCGTCAGGCCGGCTCCAATACGCTGGAGATATCCGACAGTGTAAGAGCCGTCACCGAGCGCCTCAACCAGAGTCTGCCTGAAGGCATGGAAGTCCGTGTCACCAGTGATGATGCCGTGTTCATTCGTGGCTCCATCAAGGAAGTCCTGCTGTCGATCTCGCTGGCCATCGCCATCGTCATCTCGATCATCTACGTCTTTCTGCTCAACTGGCGCGCCACACTGATCCCGGCGATCACCCTGCCCGTTGCCTTGATCGGCACGGTGGCCGGTATCTGGCTTGCCGGTTTTTCCATCAACATCCTGACCTTGCTGGCCCTGCTGCTGGCTACCGGCATGGTGGTCGATGACGCCATCGTGGTACTGGAGAACATCGTCAACCGACGCAATGACGGTGCCGGCCCCAAGGCGGCGGCTGTCATCGGTACACGTCAGGTATTCTTTGCCGTCATCACCACCACGGCTGTACTGGCCGCGGTGTTCGTTCCACTGTCGTTTCTGCCGGGCAAGGCTGGCGGTCTGTTTCGCGAGTTCGGCTTCGTACTCGCCATTGCAGTCACCATCTCATCCATGGTCGCCCTGACACTGTGCCCCATGCTGGCTTCCCGCCTGCTCAAGGACACACCGGTGCCAGGCAATGCAGAAGCGGCGCAGCGGAGCCAGGAGAGCGCCTCGCGCAACCCCGTCAGACGCTTTGGCAATCTGTGCGCCGACCTGTATGCCAGCGTTCTCAAGGGTTGCCTGCGCATGCCCTGGCTCGTGGTCGGTGGCAGCCTGCTGATGGCAGCACTGGCGTGGTTCACTCTGGCATCGGTCCCCGAGGAACTCATTCCGCGCGAAGATCGCTCCGTTGCCCTGCTGCGCATCTCCGCACCGCAGG
Organism: uncultured Granulosicoccus sp.; assembly: GCA_947495035.1. Taxonomy (GTDB): domain Bacteria; phylum Pseudomonadota; class Gammaproteobacteria; order Granulosicoccales; family Granulosicoccaceae; genus Granulosicoccus. The sequence goes on along the minus strand of CANLXI010000001.1, from coordinate 162,070 downwards.
GCGTCAGCCTGGACTACACCGCTGCCCAGCTACGCAAGATCGAGGACGTTGTGCAGCCCCTGGTGGAAAACGGCGAGGCGGAAAACGTGTTCTCACTGGCGGGTCGAGGCGGCAGCAGCAACAGCGGCTTCATGGTGGTGACACTGAAACCCTGGGAAGACAGAGACCGTTCACAGCAGGACATCGTTGATGACATCAACGCCGGTCTGCGCACCATTCCCGGCGTGCGCGCCTTTGCCATCCAGCCCAACAGTCTGGGCATTCGCGGTGCAGGCTCGGGCCTGAAAGTGGCCATTGCGGGCAGCAGTTACCAGACGCTGGCTGCCACGGCCGACAGCATCGTCGAACAACTGGAACAGGATCCGCGCTTCGGGCGGGTGGAACTGGGCTACGAGACCAACCAGGCTCAGCTTTCCATCAGCATCGACCGGGAACGCGCTGCCGACCTCGGCATCGACATCACCGGGCTGGCAGCAGCCATGCAATCGGTGCTGGATGGACGTGACATCGGCGATGTGTTCATCGAAGATCGTGCCGTGGCCGTGAAGTTGCTGTCCACGACCCAGCCGGTGAACGACCCGACCGATCTGGCCAATCTGTTTCTGCGAACATCCGACGGCCGCATCGTACCGATGTCCACCATCGCCTCGCTTACCGAGTCGGCCATAGCGCCTTCCCTGCCGCGTGAAGAGCGATCGCGAGCAGTGACCATCACCGCAGGTCTGACACCGGAGATGGCATTGCGTACCGCGATGCAGGAATTCGAGAGCATTGCAACACCGCTGCTGGAGAGCGACATGCGTCTGATTCCGCTGGCTGAAGCGGCTTCCCTGAACGAGACCTCCAGTGGCCTGGCCCTGACCTTCGGCTTCGCCATTGTCATCGTGTTCCTGGTGCTGGCGGCGCAGTTCGAGAGCTTCGTCAGCGCGCTCATCATCATGTTCACGGTGCCCTTCGGCCTGGCCAGTGCGGTCTTCGCGCTGTACCTGACCGGCACCAGTCTGAACGTCTACAGTCAGATCGGGCTGGTGCTGCTGGTAGGCATCATGGCCAAGAACGGCATTCTGATTGTCGAATTCGCCAACCAGCTGCGTGATGAAGGCATGAGCGTGGCCGAGGCATCATTGCAGGCCGCCACGATCCGATTGCGCCCTGTTGCCATGACGCTGTTCTCGACCGTACTGGGTGGCGTACCTCTGGTACTGGCATCGGGTGCCGGCGCGGAAGCCAGAACGGCCCTGGGCTGGGTCATCGTTGGCGGACTGGGCATTGCCACCTTCTTCACCCTGTTCCTGACTCCCGTAGCCTACCGTCTGCTTGCGGGATTCTCGACCTCCAAAGGTGCGGCGAATCGTCAACTGACCGAAGAACTGCAGCGAGTCAACCGTGGCAAGGCGGTCATGGGCCAGGCCGTGTGATTGCACCACCTCGAATCCGCACACCACACCGGTGTGCGGATTCGAGCGATCGACTGGTCTGTGACGAACGGCAATCACTGTCATACCCATGACATATTTCTCTTGAAATAGTCCGATGCGCTGGTATGGTAGCAGGGGTTAACTACACGACTTCCATCGGGTAATCTGCAGTCATTACCCGACGCCCCTCTTCGGAACAGCAACTCATGACCACACGACGGATGCTCTTGTCCAGGCCACTGGCAGCCATGGGAATCTTCTCGACCGCCGGTATTCTTGCAGCAAGCCTGATGGCCAGTGGCAGCGCCCTTGCGGCCGACTTCACTGCTCGCATAGGCCATCTCGAATCGGACCAGCAATCCCGTCATGTGCACCTGCAGAAAGTCGCCGACCTGGTAGCGGAGCGCACTGCTGGAGCCGTGGAGTTCCAGATCTTCCCGCAAGGCCAACTGGGCGGACAACGTGAAATGACAGAAAGCGTGCAGTTGGGCACGCTGGAAGCCACCGTGTCACCGGCTGCCTTTCTCGGCGGCTTCAATGCCGCCGTATCGATTCTGGATATCCCCTTTTTGCTGCCGGCTGATGAATCTGCTGCGCAAAGTCTGCGTGATGGTCCCTTCGGGCAAGCCCTGCTCGATTCCTTCGATGCGAAAGGTGTCAAGGCCATCGCGCTTTGGCCCAACGGCCGCAAGAATTTCACATCCAACAAACCGCTGGCCAGCATCGACGCCTTCAACGGCCAGAAATTTCGTGTCATGGACTCGAAGATCCTGATCGAACAGTTCGACGCCCTGAATGCCAGCGCCATTGCCCTGCCATTCGGCGAGCTCTATACCTCCCTGCAGACCGGTGTGGTCGACGGACAGGAAAACCCGCTGGATACGATCCAGCGCATGAAATTCCACGAGGTACAGAAATATCTGGTGCTATCCAATCACGGTGCCATGGAAGATGTCGTGCTGTTCAATCCCGGCTGGTGGCAGAGTATCGGTGAGGAAAACCAGTCCATCATCATCGAGGCCTTTCATGCCGTCATTCCCGAACTCGGCAGTCACAAGGCCGATGCCGTGAACGCCGCTCTCGATGTCATCCGTCAGAGCGATATCGACATTCGTGAAATCAGCGATGAAGAACGCTCGAGCATGCGCGCGCTGATGTTCGACAAGGCACGCGATGCCTATCTGGAACGCGCCGGCGAAGATGGTACCGCGCTGATGCAGGTCTACGACGAAGCCTACAACACTCTGTAGCCACAGCCCCGTCCTTGCCGTGACTATCCTCTCGCTGATCAGGCGCATGGAGCGCGTCTGGCTGATCACGATCTTTCTGGGCATGGTCGTGCTGTTCTTCGCTAATGTTCTGGTGCGCACCTTCGCACCTCAGCATGCCAGTGACCTGGCCTGGACCGAGGAGGCCGTGCGCCTGCTGAACATCTTTCTGGTCTTCGGCGGGCTCGGTCTGGCGCTGGAACGGGGGCGCCATGTCAGCATCGACAGTCTGCGCGAGAAGCTGAGGCCCACGCTGCGTCGCGCGCTATACCGGTGTATCGACGCAATCGGACTGCTGGCCTCGCTGTACATGGCCTGGCTGTCCTTCAAGCTCGTGCGGTTCGTGCTGGCCACCGGACAACGCAGCCCGACGCTGGATATTCCCATGGGCTGGATCTATGCCGCACCACTGGGAGGATTCTGCCTGCTGGCCCTGCGTTATGGTCTGAGTCTCACCAGCCGTATCGATCGCCGCCCGCAAGGTGCACAGGCGGACTCCTCACCCAGCTCGCCCGCTGCCGCACAATGATCGCGCTCATCGTACTGATCGCCCTGGCCCTGCTGGTGCTGGGCTTCGAGATGTTTCTGGTGCTACTGGTACCGGCACTGGCCACCAAGACCCTGTTCTACGCCAATCTGCCGGATGTTGCCCTGATCCAGAAGATGGTCGGCGGTATCAATCATTCGACCCTGCTGGCCGTGCCCTTCTTCATCCTGGCCGCCGAACTCATGGGCTCGGGACAGATAGCCAACCGTCTGACACACCTGGTCAAGAGCCTGCTGGGTCATTCACGCGGTGGTATGGGGCATACGGTCATCGGCGGCTCCATGGCTTTCGGCTCGGTATCGGGTTCAGCCCCTGCCACCGTGGCAGCGATGGGCCGCATGGTCTATCCGGAAATGCGCAGCAACGGATTCTCGGAACGATTCAGTCTGGGTCTGCTGGTCGCCAGTGCCGAAACGGCGCTGCTGATACCTCCATCCATCACCTTCATCATCTATGGCTGGATGACCGGCACCTCCATTGCCAGACTGTTTGCCGGCGGCCTGGCCATCGGCCTGGTTCTGGGCATCGCCTTTGCCTTGCTGGTCTCCTGGGAGGCACGCCGCCAGGGCTTGCCCGCTGCGGGCCGGGCCACGACTGCCGAACGATTTGCCGCACTGCGATCAGCCACCTGGGCCCTCGGCATGCCGGTGATCATTCTCGGTGGCATCTACTCCGGCATCTTCACGCCTACCGAGGCAGCTGCCGTCAGTGTGGTCTATGCCATCGTGGTGGAAATGCTGGTCTACCGGAATCTGAGCCTGCGGCAGCTCGCAGACATCGTGGAAGCCAGTGCGCTGTCCACCGCCATCATCTTCGTGTTGCTGGCCATGGGCGGCATGCTCTCCTTCTTCGTGACCCTGGCCCAGGTGCCGCAGCATATCAGTGAATTCCTGGTCGCCATCGACGCCGGCCCTGTTACCTTCCTGCTCGCCGTCAACCTGTGCTTCCTGATCGCCGGCATGTTCATCGACCCGAATTCGGCTCTGCTGATACTGGTGCCGCCGCTGTTCCCGGTAGCTACTTCCCTGGGAGTGGATCCCGTGCATTTCGGCATGATCGTCTCTCTCAACATAGGCCTCGGCATGATCACACCGCCCTTCGGCCTGGATATCTTTGTCGCCTCTTCGACGCTGAACAAGCCGGTTGCCACCATCATCAGCGGCGTCTGGCCCTTTGTACTGGCCAACCTCGTGGTACTGATGATCATCACCTACATACCAGGTATCTCCCTGTTCATCCCATCATTGCTCTTCAGCTGACCTCTCATCTGATCCAGTGACCACCCATTCGCTCAAGTTGCCGGTTTCGTACACCGCTATCTCGCCTATCCACCTGAAAACCAGTGATTGCCCGACATACGACTCCCTGTCATGAACAAGCACTCTGCCAAGCTGTCTACGCCGAACACCAGGGAGGGGGTGTGGCAAATCTGTCGCCAATGGGGGCAGCAAATGATTCGTGCATCGGTTCGCCGATGGCACCGCTGTCAACAACGTCAGGCTCTGCGTCGTCTGGCCAGATCGACAACCGTTCATGACAGACCACCATTCGGCCCCGGTACCGCGAGGTCGGTTCTGCTGGTCGGGCAGAACGCCCATGCGAGCGACGCTAGCCGACTGCTGCTGTCACTGGCACGCGTGCTGTCCCGAGAGTTCGATATCGACGTGCGGATCCTGCTCAGGCAGGGTGGTGCCCTTCTGCCCCGCTTCATGGACATCGCCGAGACGGTCGTACTGAAAGCCGACTTCGAACAGGACCCGCAGAACCTGTTTCATGACTCTGGTTGTCGACATGCCATCTTCAATGGCTGCAACACGGGCGATCTGCTGGAAGCCGCGCAACAGGCTGGCTTGTCCTGCGTGGCACTGTTGCATGAACCATCGGCCATCATTCAGGCAGATTGCCTGCAGCCACAGGCCAATGAGATAGCGCATCTGGCCAGGCATCTTGTCTTTTCCTCGGCAACCGTGCGGACCGAGTTCGAATACCACGAGCCCTATATCCGCGGCTCTGTGCAGGTCAAGGCTCCGGGACTGGAATATGCAGACAGCCGGATGAGCAACAACAGCGACACCCTGCGTCGCCAGCTCGGTCTGCGCAAGGAAGACCGACTGGTCATCGGCACCGGTCGCGGCACCCGCCGACGAGGTTTCGACCGCTTCGTGATGGCTGCCCAACGCCTGTGTGCCGAGCACGACAACCTGCATTTCTGCTGGATTGGCGGCAGCTCACGGGAAATGAAACAGTGGTTTCGCAGCCTGCCTCGCCAGACACTGAAAGGGCGACTTCATCTGCTTGATCGTGCCCCATACACCGACTCGTGGCTATCGGCGGCCGATGCTCTGTACCTCTCCTCACGCATTGACGCCTACCCGCGCGATGTCCTGCAGGCCCTGAGTCTGGGCAAGCCGGTCGTGATCCATGAAGGCGCTACCGGATTCGATGAGCCCTTGCTGTCGCTGCTGCAGCAAGCGGATATCGACGACAATGACGCGATCGACAGCGCCTTACGCACGGCCGTTTTCACCGATTCGCCAGAGCAAGCCCGGCAGCGGCAAGCGTATATGCGGGAACACCATCAACTGCGCGACTACGTGCGGTCGCTGTTGTCATTGATCGAGCTGCCAATGACACAGGCAGCGCTGACCAGCGACGATTCCCTGTGGCAGGAGCCCGACACCCTGACACTGGCAAACGGGTAGAATCACTCGACCTGCCAGTGTGATGCAGTACTGTCAGGGTTCGAAACCTCCCCCTTACCATCAATGTGGCCTGTTGCATGAATCAACGCTCCGTTCTGATTACCGGCTGCTCGTCTGGCATCGGTCTGGATGCAGCCCGTACTCTGCAAGCGCGCGGCTGGCGGGTACTGGCCACCTGCAGGCAAGCCGCAGACTGTGAACGCCTCAACGCTGAAGGGCTGGAATCCTTTGTCCTGGATTACGCCAGCAGCGATAGCGTGCAAGCGGGCGCCCGACAGGCGCTGGATATGACCCATGGCCGACTGGACGCTCTGTTCAACAATGGTGCCTTCGCCATCCCCGGCCTGGTGGAGGATCTGCCAAGGGATGCCCTCCGAACACTGTTCGAGACCAATCTGTTTGGCCAGTTCGAGCTGATCAACGCCATTCTGCCCGCCATGCGGGCACAGGGGCACGGCCGAATCGTCAATTGCTCGTCAGTACTGGGCTTTGCAGCCATGCCCTTTCGTGGTGCGTATGTGGCCAGCAAGTTCGCGATGGAAGGCCTGAGCGACACATTGCGGCTGGAAATGCGTGACACGGGAATCCAGGTCGTGCTGATCGAACCCGGCCCGATAGGCACTCGCATACGGGAAAATTCCATTCCTCACTTCGAGCGCTGGATAGACTGGCAAACCTCTGCGCGACGCGACGCCTATGAAAACCAGCTGCGCCCGCGACTGTACGAGCCGAAGCTGAAGAAGGACCGGTTCGAGCTGCCATGCAGTGCAGTGAGCGACAAGCTGGTTCACGCGCTGGAAAGCCGGCAGGCACGCCCACGTTACTACGTGACGACACCCACTCGCGTCGCGGGTATTCTGAAACGAATCCTCAGCACCCGGTGGCTGGATCGGGTGCTGTCCCGCTAGTCTGACACCCCACCAACATTCGCGATTTCGTCACACTTGGCGCTCGGTGGTATACCATATAGCAGATTTTTGGGGCGTCAATTTCATTCTGGTGGCTGTTCAGCCGCCACTATTTCCAATGCAGTGTCCGATTCGAAGCCGATGACAACGGCACCAGAGTCGGTCCCTGATCGGAAAAGACCCACGGAGAGACAGGTGCTCAGACGGCCAATTGCTTCCATGCTAGTCAGTGACGACGGGCAACAAGCGCTTGCGCACGCGTTTCAGAGCGGCCACGGACCCGGAGTCCCGGCACGACCTCCACTGATCACCTATCTGGCGGAAGGTGTCTGTCCATGAACACTCCCGTCACCGATTATCCGGTCGCCACCGGCAGCGATGCTGCGGCTCCCGACCCTTGTAACAGTCCATCCATGAGACCTTGCTTCTATGAATATTCATGAATATCAGGCAAAGGCGCTGCTGAAATCATTCGGCGCCCCCGTATCCGAAGGAGTGCCCATTCTGTCACTCGATGATATCGATTCTGCGGTATCGACCTTGCCTGGTCCCGTCTACGTGGTAAAGAGCCAGATTCACGCCGGTGGACGCGGCAAGGGAACCTTCAAGGAGCTGTCCAGCGACGCCAAGGGCGGTGTACGTGTCTGCTTTTCGGCGGACGAAGCCCGCAGCAATGCTCAGGAAATGTTCGGCAAGACGCTGGTTACCGCGCAGACCGGCCCTGCCGGCAAGCAAGTCAACCGCCTGTACCTGGAAGACGGCGCAGACATCGCGCGTGAACTGTATCTGTCCATCCTGGTGGACCGCGACAACAGCAAGGTGTCATTCGTGGCATCCACCGAAGGTGGCATGGACATCGAAACCGTTGCCCACGACACCCCCGAGAAGATTCATACCGTCGCCATCGATTGCCTGAAAGGCATGGTCGACGCCGACATCGACGCACTGAATTCGGCTTTCGAACTCGACGGTGCAGCAGCCGAAGATGGCAAGACCCTGTTTCCCCTGCTCTACAAGGCATTTGTCGATACCGACATGAGCCTGCTGGAAATCAACCCGCTGGTCGTGCTCAAGGACGGTCATCTGCGTGTTCTGGATGCCAAGGTATCCTTTGACGGCAATGCCCTGTTCCGGCATCCCGAGATTGTCGAACTGCGCGACAAGACCGAAGAAGACGACAAGGAGATCGAAGCCTCCAAATACGACCTGGCCTATATCGCACTCGATGGCGACATCGGCTGCATGGTCAATGGTGCAGGCCTGGCCATGGCCACCATGGATATCATCAAGCTGTACGGTGCCTCTCCTGCCAACTTCCTGGACGTCGGGGGCGGCGCGACCGCGGAGAAAGTCACGGCTGCCTTCAAGATCATCACCTCTGACCCGAACGTCAAGGGCATTCTGGTCAACATCTTCGGAGGCATCATGCGTTGTGACGTCATTGCCGAAGGGGTGGTCACGGCAGTGAAGGAAGTCGGTTTGCAGGTACCTCTGGTTGTCCGCCTCGAAGGCACCAAGGTCGAAGAAGGCAAGGCCATCATCAATTCAAGCGGCCTGAACGTCATTGCCGCAGACGATCTGGACGATGCCGCCCAGAAAGTTGTCAACGCGGTCAAGGGATAAGCAGACATGTCAATATTGATCAACGAAAACACCAAGGTCCTCGTCCAGGGCTTGACCGGCAAGACCGGTACCTTCCACACCGAACAGGCGCTGGCCTATCACGGTACCAAGATGGTTGGCGGCATCCACCCCAAGAAAGGCGGTAGCGTCTGGACGTGCGGCGCAGGCGATGCCGAAGGTCAGGAACTGCCCATCTTTGCAACCGTCAAGGAAGGCAAGGCCGAGACCGGTGCGACGGCCTCTGTCGTGTATGTCCCACCTGCGGGTGCGGCTGCCGCCATCACCGAAGCCATCGATGCCGAGATCGAACTGATCATCTGCATCACCGAAGGTGTACCCGTACGTGACATGGTCGAAGTCAAGGCGCGACTGCAGGACTCCAGCTCCCGTCTGGTCGGTCCCAACTGCCCCGGCATCCTGACGCCCAATGCCTGCAAGATCGGCATCATGCCCGGCAGCATCTTCATGGACGGCAGCGTTGGCGTTGTGTCTCGTTCAGGTACCTTGACCTACGAAGCGGTGTATCAGACCACACAGGCAGGTCTGGGCCAGACAACAGCTGTCGGTATCGGCGGCGACCCGGTCAAGGGTACCGAGTTCATCGACGTGCTGGACCTGTTCCTTGACGACGAGGAAACCAAATCCATCATCATGATCGGTGAGATCGGTGGGTCTGCCGAGGAAGAAGCGGCCGAGTGGCTGATCGAACAGGCCAAACAAGGTCGCAAGAAGCCAATGGCTGGTTTCATCGCGGGTCGCACAGCACCTCCGGGCCGTACCATGGGCCACGCCGGTGCGGTCATCTCCGGTGGCAAGGGTGGCGCTGAAGACAAGATCGCGGCCATGGAAAGTGCCGGCATTGTCGTATCTCGCTCCCCTGCCAAGCTGGGTGAGGCTCTGCTTCAGGCCATCGGCTGAGGAAGCCTTGCGGGCAGTGCGGTACCCGCACTGCCCGGCTCGTACTTGCCGGCCATGGTCCTGATGGCCGGCATCTGTTTTCAGTTCCTGACCAGTTCGATGTAGTCGATGGCAAAGCCATGGCTACGGCCGGATATCTCCAGCTGATACGTCTTGCCGGCAGTCAGGTTCTGCTTCAGGACATAGCGCTTGCCGTGTGCATCGACCTTGCCGCCCACGATCCATTGATCCTTGCCCTTGTTGAAGATCTTCATCCAGGAAGATCCGTTCATGCGCAACCAGACATCGTTGTTCAGATCACTGGCAGCAGGGTTCAGGGCCCGACTGCGTAGCTGCAAGGTGTATTTCCCCGTGCTGCCGGGCGTTACCGTAAATGACATGATTCCCTTGCCGGCCTGTCGCACGTTGTACAGATTTGCGCCGGACCAGCGAATATAGCCATTTCCCGAATAGCCGGCACGCTGGGTGTCCTTCACCCAGCCGCTACCCAGCGGATGATTTTCCACCTCGATACGAAGGGAGTTTCCTGTAGTGGTCTCGGCGGCACTGTCTGACGGCGAAGTCGAGGGTTCCGATGGCGCGCTGTCTTGCACCGAACCATCGATATCGGCCAGCGTCGGATTCCGGAAGCTTGCACAGATGTAGCCACTGCCACTCGGATCGCAATCAACCCGTGGCAGACTGGTGATCTGTGCATAGGCCCGTCTGGCAGCCGACAGACTGCCGCCATAGACGGCAACCCGACCGCTGCTGACAACAGTTGTGTCAGGCTGTGTGGGTACCACCACTTGCGATGGTTCGTCATTCGTCACCGGGTCCGTGCTCGCATTGCCCTGTGTATCTGCCAGCGTCGGATTCTGGAAACTGGCACAGACATAACCACCGCCGGCAGGATCACAGTCAACTCGTCTCAGTGACGTGGCACTTCGATACAGTGCTCGTGCGTTCCCCAACGAACTGCCATACACCGCAACGCGACCGGTACTCTGCTCGTCATTCGGCCGTGGTTGAGACGGTGCCTCAGGCTCGGTTGGCAAAGCGGGTGCCGGCACTTCAACGCTTGCTGCCCCGAAGTAGACCTGCCCGAAGTCGAAGGCATCAGCCACGCGATTCGTGGACACGTCGAGTATCTCCAGAATTTCCACCACATCAGAAAAGTCGACCACCCGGTTCGAGTTGGTCACCGCCTGGAATGCCGTGTCCCAGACATGCGCATAGCGACTCTTGCTGGTCAGATCCTGGAAATCCGACGCATTCTTCCGGTTCGTTCTGAGCCAGGCAGTCGCGTTCTGACGATTGCCGTCGTCGATCTTGCGGTAACTGGTCGCCGACTTGACCAGTGCCAGATTGCCACTGCTGGTATGTTCCTCGTTCCACTCGGAATGCTGCACGACACGAATGTTCTTCAGTGCGCTGACATTGCGCGCCTTGAGTTCGCGAATCACATCTGCGGTGAAATCACTGGGTCCACTCTCGGCGACATGTACCGTCCCGCCCGAGCGCAGGGTCTGCTGCCACCGGTCGGCAGCCTGATGCAATGTATTGCTCCTGTCGTGGAACGCGTCCAGACCATCGGGAAACACCATTCGCATGATGTCGGAGCTCCCCTTCAGTATTCCGGAGTTTCGATCACTCTTGGTTCCGTTGATGGCAAGTACATTCAGGCCGGAATACGTATCGAATACCTCACGCGTAGCCGGCATGGACTGCAGGTCGTCATAATCGTAGCTGCTGTCCCAATGAACCGATATCAGATCACCAGACTTGTAATGTTGATTGGCTGCAAGAGCAGATGTTGTCAATGCGAAAAACAGAAAAGAGGCCGAAAGTAGTCTCATGAATGGTTTCCAGGTTGGCTTCGGTTCAACGATCATCAATAAGTCGCCCCCTATTTTTACAGGTGTTTTCGCTTCTTGACGACGAGCCGATCATATAGCGTCTGAGCAATAACGCAATTTGCCAACAGCTTGAAAAGCCCTCACGCGTTAATACATCTGCGTCCCTTCTGGAGAATCCGGCATCCGGAAATCGAATGAAAAAACACGCCGGTAAACGCGCTTGTTTTTTGACACGGATTGCGCAGATTATCAATACAAGTCGGAGATGGTTTTCTGCAGTACCGCGGGATCACCACCCACCACGCCTTGTAGACAGCTGATTTCATTGACTATATCGCCAGAGCCGCTAAAAACCGTCACCGAGCGCAGATCGGCTGTCTGCTGTATCGACTATTCCTGCTCAGGGCTGCCTGGTCGATGGCAGCAACGCCATGGAACATGACAACACGGTCGCGGACAAGTCACATTCAGCCTCGGAGACCCGTTCAGAGCATGTAACCGGAAATAACATATTGACCTGACCGCAGGCTTGCGGAACCCGACTGCAAGCCTGCCACGGCCACCAGGACACTGGCTGGCAAGGCAGCGGCACTCATTACGGGAAAGGCCCGAATCTACTTCAGATAGGGCGTTGAAAAATCGTCCAGCTCGGACAGGGGTATGCTCAAGACGTAAGCCTCGACAGCATGATTGCCGCGCTTGCTGCCAACAGCGTGGTGCTGGTTCAGGGTCAGCATCATCGACAGCCAGCCATGCTCGATGGCATTCTTGTCCACACTGGCATGGTAATACCTCGTCACATACCCCTTGGCCAACAACACGCCTTTCCTGTCCAGCTCGGGAGAGAGACGGTGAAAATACAGGGAATCCCCTCTGGCGGATACCGCTCCCATGCCATCAGGCAGTTGAAACACATCATCCGTACCTGATCGGAACACATCGCCAAGCGATACCCACTGTCTGCCATCGAAATGATGGTAAAACAGTCTTCCGTCTCTGGCCGTGTTCAGGATGTGTGGATGGGAGTCACTGTCTACGGCAATGGAACCCGCGTTTCCGGGAACGGGATCGCCCTTGCCGGTGTTCCAGATCAGTTGCGGAACCGTACTCTGACCTGCACCACTCCACAACAAGGGCAATGCCACCTCCCCCTCACCGTACTGCTTCCATTGCCGTCCGTCATCGCTGTACAGATGAAACAGGTCATGCTGCTGTTCGGTACTTCTCGACAGTACCTCAGGTCGATCATCACGCCACAAGGCCGACAAGTGCAATTGCGTACCATCCGTATTCCAGGCAATGTTGCTGACATACAGACGCAAATGCGTTCCCGTGTTCAGTTGAGCCACATCCTCCCAGTAACGCGAAGACGTATTCCAGCGCTTCAGCAACCAGCGAAAGGCGGGCTTGCCACCACCCACTTCCTGTTCCCTGTAGGAGAAATACAACTCCTCTCCCAGATAGCTGAATGAAGGATAGGTTACCCGGTCATCGTCCTGCGGGTTGATCGACCGCTCGGGCAGTTGCCTGAACGAGGTGATATCATAGGGTCTCAAGGATATCGCCATGCGCAGCGGATCGACATGATGATTGGCGGTGGCAAACAGGGTACCGTCGGCTGCAACGCCGAAGGCCGTGTAGTTGTGACTGTCGTATTCGAGCGCCTCATTGCCGATGTGCTGGTGAATGTCCACGGCCTCGCTCCAGGATCCGTTCGGAAAATCACGTATCACGATCGCCAGGCGCCGCTGCTCATTGTAGAAGGTCAGTACCTGCTGCAGCTTGTGCTCGGCCCGGTTGTAGAAGGTGACAAGATCACTATCGGAATTCACATTGTAGCGATAGAGGTTGTCCATGCGCGACGGGATCCTGTCGAGCCTGGCATCGCTGACGGGCATCGCCGCCTCCGCCAGGCAGTCGACAGGCAGTGATGCATCGCCTGCACAATGCGCGCCCGAGGCAATGGCCGCCTGGGCCGATACGGCCGCATCCGGGGAGACCGGTAGCGGCATGGACAGGAACAGCAGCAGGCCGGCTGCCGCCGTTCTCGACAGAGTCATCATGATTGCGAAAGCTGAAGGAGCGTGGCTGAATGGCGAAGGCGCTCCGGCCGAGCAGTCAGGTCTCTATCGGAGCGCGCAATGCCCTGCAGGAATCCGTCCAGACACCAATCAGTCAGTGCCTGGCCAGACGCTTTTCAGTGATCTGTCACGCTCGGGCGAGCGGTTCTGTGACTCTGGACTCGATCGCCGACACCCGGCACGCGGAGAACTTGAATTCCGGAATCTTGCCATAGGGATCCAGTTGCGGATTGGTCAGCACATTGGCGGCGGCTTCCACGTAGGCAAAGGGCAGAAAGACCATGTCCTCTGCCACCGCCCGATCGGCACGTGCCATGATCGTGATGGTGCCACGACGCGTCTCCAGACTCATCATGTCACCGGGTGCGATACCAAGGCGACGCAAGGTCTTCGGATGCAGTGACGCATTGGCCTCCGGCTCCGCCCAATCCAGTACTGACGCCCGACGCGTCATGGAACCGGTGTGCCAGTGCTCCAGCTGTCGCCCGGTAGTCAGTATCATGGGGTACTGATCATCGGGCACTTCGGCCGGTGAGGTGACCTGTGCAGGTGTGAAGCGGGCCCTTCCTTCCGGCCTGGGATAACCGTCGGCGAACAGGATCGGCTGACCTGGATCGTCCGGAGACAATGACGGGTAGGTTACCGCAGTCTTTTCCAGTCGCTCCCAGCTGATGTTGTCCAGTGAAGGCATGGAACGCTTCATCTCGGCAAAGACCTGCGAGGGATGGGTATAGGTCCAATTTAGTCCCAGACGCTTTGCCAGTTCAACGGTAATCCACCAATCCTCTTTCGCCTCACCCGGTGGCGAGACGGCTGGGCGTCCCATCTGCACCTGGCGATTGGTGTTGGTGACCGTACCGGTTTTCTCGGGCCAGGCCGATGAGGGCAGAATGACATCGGCATAGTTGGCCGTTTCCGTCAGGAAGATATCCTGCACAACCAGATGCTCCAGTTTCGCCAGCGCATCCCGTGCATGCGTGACATCCGGGTCCGACATGGCGGGGTTCTCTCCCAGAATGTACATGCCACGCACCTGCCCTTCGTGAATCGCATCCATGATCTCGACCACCGTCAGACCTTTCCGCTCATCGATGTTGTCCGAGCCCCAGATGTCATTGAAGGCGGACCGTACCCCCTCATCGGTGACGGATTGATAGTCGGGCAGGAACATCGGGATCAGACCGGCATCGGATGCGCCCTGTACATTGTTCTGCCCTCGCAAGGGATGCAGACCCGCACCAGGACGGCCAATCTGGCCGGTCATCAGGGCCAGCGATATCAGGCAACGTGAATTGTCCGTGCCATGAATGTGCTGGGATATCCCCATGCCCCAGAAGATGAGGGCGGCCCGTGCTCCGGCAAAGGTCCTGGCCACATCGCGCAGCACCGACTCCTCGATGCCACACAGGGCCGACATCTTCGCCACCGGAAATTCGGACAGATGCGCCTTCATGGCTTCCCAGTTCTCGGTGAACCCGGCAATGTACTGTTTGTCGTACAGCTCCTCCTCCACGATCACGTTCATGATGGCATTGAGCATGGCCACATCGGTACCCGGCCGAAACTGCAACATGTGCGAGGCATGCCGCTTGAGCCCGACACCGCGCGGATCCATGACAATCAACTTGCCACCGCGCCTGGCAAACTGCTTCAGATAGGTTGCGGCAACCGGATGGTTCTCCACCGGATTGGCCCCGATGACAATGGCCACGTCGGCATGCTCTATCTCGTTGAATGTCGCGGTGACGCCGCCACCACCGACATTTTCCAGCAAGGCTGCTACCGATGATGCATGGCAAAGACGGGTACAGTGATCCACGTTGTTATGGCCAAAGCCCTGGCGGATCAGCTTCTGAAACAGATAGGCCTCCTCATTGGAGCACTTGGCCGATCCGAAGCCGGCGATACGCTGGCCGGTATCATCACGCAATCTGGCCATGCCACCGGCGGCGAAAGCCAGCGCCTCATCCCATTCGGCTTCGCGAAAATGAGTCAGCGGATCGGCCGGATCCACGTTCAGTCCCTTGGGTGGTGCATCCTCACGCCTGATCAACGGTTTGGTGAGCCGATGCGG
The DNA here is from genome assembly GCA_947495035.1 of uncultured Granulosicoccus sp. Taxonomy (GTDB): domain Bacteria; phylum Pseudomonadota; class Gammaproteobacteria; order Granulosicoccales; family Granulosicoccaceae; genus Granulosicoccus. The sequence goes on along the minus strand of CANLXI010000001.1, from coordinate 146,693 downwards.
GTGGGAGATGTAGTCGAACCCGAACCGGCCTTTCACGCACAGGCGATTTTCATTGGACGGTCCGGCTATACCGTCCACCCAGAGAATCTTCTCTTCCTTGACCTTGAACGACACCTGACAACCTACCCCGCAATACGGACAGACGCTCTTGACCTCCCGGTCGAAGGACTGACTGTCGCCCACGCCCTGCTCATCCAGCAGCACGGCCGGCATCAGTGCGCCGGTGGGACAGGCTTGCACGCATTCGCCACAGGCCACACAGGTGGACTGCCCCATGGGATCATCAAAATCGAAGGTGATCCGGGCATCGTGGCCTCGATCCGACATGCCGATGACATCGTTGACCTGTACTTCACGACAGGCTCTGACGCATAGATTGCAGTGAATGCAGGCGTCCAGATTGACGCTCATGGCAAGATGCGATGCATCCGGTGCGGGTCGCCGCGACGCATCGATCGGCGGGAATCGACTGACCGAAATATCCTGCATTGCCGCCATGTCCCAGAAGTGCGATGACTGGTCATGCGCCTCGTTCCTGGCCGGCTGATCGGCCATCAGCATCTCGACCACCATGCGCCGGGAGTGACTGGCCCGATCGCTCTGCGTGTTGACGACCATACCTTCGGTGGGCGTGCGGATACAGGATGCAGCCAGCGTTCGCTCGCCTTCAATCTCCACCATGCAGGCCCGACAGTTGCCATCGGCACGGTAACCGCTGGCATCCTTGTGGCACAGATGCGGAATCAGCGTGCCCTGACGTTTGGCGATTTCCCACAGTGACTCATCGACTGCGGCCGTCACCGTCTGTCCATCGAGCGTGAAAGTGACCATCCCTGCATTGTTCGAATCAGTCATGCTCTATACCTCATCCGCAAAGTGCTTCATGGTCAGGCGTATCGGGTTCGGAGCTGCCTGCCCCAGACCGCAGATGGACGCATCCACCATGACCGTACACAGATCTTCCAGCAGTGGCTTGTCCCAACGCTCCTGTTCCATCAGCTTGACCGCCTTGCCGCAACCGACACGACACGGTGTACATTGCCCGCAGCTCTCGTCCTCGAAGAAGCGCAGCATGTTCAGGGCGGCCTCGCGAACACTGTCCTGATCCGACAGGATCACCACAGCGGCCGAGCCGATGAAGGTACCGTAAGGCTGCAAGGTATCGAAATCCATGGGTACCTCATTGATACTTGCCGGTAACAGCCCGGCGGACGGACCACCGGGCTGATACGCCTTGAACACATGACCATCGAGCATGCCACCCGCCGCCTCGATCAGATCGCTGATGGTGGATCCTGCCGGCAACAGATGTACCCCGGGGTTCTTCACCCGCCCGGAGACGGAAAACGACCGCAAACCGACTCGACCATTCTTCTCGACACCGGAGAGAATTTCCGGCCCTTCACGGCAGATGCGCGCTATCCAGTGCAGTGTCTCGATGTTGTGAACCAGCGTCGGTCGATCGAATATTCCCTTCTGAGCCACGAAAGGCGGACGGTGTCGCGGGATGCCGCGCTTGCCCTCGATCGACTCGATCATTGCGCTCTCCTCACCGCAGATATAGGCCCCGGCTCCCCGTCGCAGGTCGATATGACCGGGCGCTACCAGGCCACTCTGTTCAAGGGCCAGGATTTCATGGCGCAGGATCTGCAGAACCGCAGGGTACTCGTCGCGCATGTAGATGAAGCAGGTGTCTGCCTCTATGGCCCAGGCGGCAATCAGCATGCCTTCGAGAAACAGGTGCGGCTCACGCTCCAGGTGATAGCGATCCTTGAATGTGCCTGGCTCACCTTCATCGCCGTTGACGGCCAGATAGCGCGGGCCCTGCTCGGCACGCACGAACGACCACTTCTTGCCGGAAGGGAATCCGGCCCCTCCCAGCCCACGCAATCCGGCGGCGAGAATGACATCCTGCACCTCATCCGGCGTCTGTTCACCGTTGCGAAGCGCTTGCAGACGCTCGTAGCCACCGCGATGGCGGTATTCGGCAAACGTCTGATAGTCCGGTAGATGGGCGTGGGTATCGCCGGCAGCCAATGCCGCCTCTGCCTTCTCCGGGCTGGCGTGATCGATGTGATGGTGCCCCAGTTCCAGCACCGGAGCGCTATCGCAGCGTCCCATGCAGGGAGCTCGAAGCACCCGCACCTGCGCCGGATCCATGCCGGCCTGCAAGCGGCTCAACAACTGCTGCGCGCCGGCCAGTTCACAGGCCAGAGAGTCACAGACACGAATGGTCAGCGGCGGTGGGGGGGATTCCCCTTCCCGAACCACATCGAAGTGGGCGTAGAAGGTCGCCACTTCGTAGACTTCGGCCTGCGACAGACGCATCTCATCGGCCAGGGCCCGCAAATGCGCGCTGGACAGATGACCATGGGCATCCTGTATGAGGTGCAGATGCTCGATCAGCAGGTCGGCTCGCCGCTCACGCGCGCCCAGCAACTGCCGGATCTCAGTCAGCGCCGCATCATCGACCTGACGCCCCTTGGGCGTATGGCGCCCCTTGCCCTTCCCCGATTTCCAGATTCCTGCTGCACTGCTGGACGACGTCATGACCTCTCTCCAATACGTTTGTGTCATGGGAATCCAAAACGTCAATAATTACAAATCATATTTTTCAATCAAGCAATTCGTTTTGCCTATCGTGAACCCGAATCGCCTCGTGCAATGCCGCAATGGCTGGCAAACTCAGTTCGTGGTCCTGCACGGCAATGCCGATTTCCTGCACCGCCTCCGGCTCGACCAGTGGCAGTCTGATGGTCTGTTCCGACAGCAACAGACTGTCGGCCAGCGATTGTGGGGCAATGGTGGCAGCCGTGCCGATGGCCACCTGGGCCAGAACCGCGGTGAAGGCATTGGTTTCCATCACCGGCTCCGGCTGCACTCCTGCCTCCAGAAACGCATCATCCACGACTCGCCTGAAATGCATGTCCTTGCCCAGCAGACACAGAGGCAGACCAGCCGCTTCCCGCCAGCTGACCGTGCCCGTGGTGCGTGGAGCCAGCTCGGCGCTGACCAGCAATACATACCGTTCTTCATAGATGGGCTCGAAACGCAATGAACTCCCCTCCATGTACGCTCGGTAGACTATGCCTGCGTCCACCGAATAGTCACCCAGCGCCCGTACAATCTGCGAGGAGGTCTGCGACGCAATCTCGATGGCCAGCCCCGGATGCATGCTGCGCAGTCGGGTGGATATGTCAGCGGCAAAGGGCAAGGCCGTGGGCACGACCCCCAGCACCAGCTTGCCACGCAACTCGCCGCGCGCCACCTCCATGTCCTGGCGCAGTCCCTCGGCATCCACCAGCAACTTGCTGGCCCAGCGAATCACCCGCTCCCCGTCCGGGGTGAACCCCAGAAAGCGATTGCCACGTCGCACGATGGGAACGCCCAGATCCTCTTCCAGATGCCTGATTCTGGCAGAGAAGGCTGGCTGCGAGATTCCGCAATCGGCCGCAGCCTGGGTGAAATGCCGGCGACGCGCCAGCGCCAGCAGCATCTGCAGGTCGCGAATGTCCGGATAAGTGATCATGGCAGGCTGTCATTCCAGAGGTCGACATGAGTGAGAATACAGCGGACGAACGGGTTTTCTGACGATGCGTGACGATCAATTGCCGTAAACCACCTCCACCATCTGATGCCCCGTCAGCTCGGGAACGCTGAACCGGATGCGATCACCTTCTCGGGTGAATGCCAGCGTCTTTCCTTCAGGCACTGTACGCACTTCTGCAACATCTGCCGAGACCGCCATATCCACCTCGATGCCATTCAGGGTCAGCAGATCCTGGACAGGCTGGATATTGGCACCATGCAGATTGCCACGCAAGGTCGGGGTGGCGTACAGCAGATGAACGACATCGCGGTTCGACGCAGCCTGATGACGACGAGTGACCCGCCCTGCTCTGGGCAACTCGGCCTTGATCATGCGCTCTTCCGGCAGGGCTCGGGCTATGAGCCTTTCGGCAATTTCCAGCATTGCCACGGCACCCGCCTGCTGATAGCAGGAAAACAGGGGGAAGGCGAAGTAATGGAACCCCCCTTTGCTGGCACCGGCAACATGCTGTTCCGGGTCCGGCTTGCCGGGTGCATTGACATGCCCCGAGAAATGGCGGGCACTGCGATCCATATAGGGCTCGTACACCTCGCCCAGTGATTCTCCATCGGTCAGTAGAATCTTCTGACAAGGCTGGTACATGAACAGGGGGTCGTTCACGGCATCGGCGCGCAGCTCTGATATCGGCAGGACATAGTCTCCGCCGGCATTGGCAGACTGCGACTCCCAGCGGGCACCGACATCAAAGATCAGCCCGCGCTGTTCATCAAGACCACTGTTCCCGGTAAGAAGCACATGACCACCGCCGGATACATGGTCCAGCAGGCGTTTTTCCAGCGCCGCATCCACCACGATGTCATCGGGCAGAATGATCAGCCGATAGGTCTCGAACCGACTGTCCAGATCAAGTACATCGAAAGTGAACTGACCTTCGAGCAGTACCCGCACGGCACCCGTATCGGCAGGGTTTGCACGATTGCTGGTCGCCATGACACCTGCCAGCGTTCGCGCATTGACTCCCTCGGATGACAGCAGACCGATCTCGGCGCAATTGACAGTGTCGATGGCCCAGGCTTCACGCTGGCGTATCCAGTCATAGGCCGGTGCAATGACTGCCATGGAGGAAGCGTCGATGGCGCCGGTAGGATGCAGGTGATCACCAATGGAACAACGCGCCCCTTGCGCCAGCATGGCCCCGCATTCGTAGATCAGCGCTTCGGCTTTCTTGTAACCGCCCACCTCACCCCAGTGATAATGAAACTTGCCGGTCATTCCCAGAAAATCGAATCCCAGGGTATCGGCATAGCGGGCACTCATCGGAAAATGATCATAGCCCCAGCCCGCGGTTGGCAGCGACTCCAGTTCCAGATGAGTGAAGAAGCGCTGATAGTGTTGGCGGGCACCACGCTGGATATGACCGGAGTTGTAGAAAACGGGCATCTTCTCATCGTGACGGCGGACTGCTGCATGTGTCTTCTCGAACAGGTTTTCCAGCGCCCAGGTGCTGAACTGCAACTGGTGCTCCGGATCCGTCCAGTCCAGCCCGTCCGCCTCCATCTGTGCCTGCGCATGAACCGAGACATTGAGCGGCTGCAGCGCGATATCGATGAAGATGCCATCACAATCGGGAAACAGGCGCATCATCTCATCTATCTGCAGACACAGATGATCGACATAGGGTGAGGAAAAATCGAGAAAGGCCCACCCGGCACCATTGGGCGTGGTACCGGATCTCGGTGAGCCGCCTTCGGGAGACACGATGCGCCATTCGGGATGCTCTCGGGCAGCCAGTTCATCCCAGCCGGCCGTCGTGTAGAGAGGCGCCTTGATGCCGCGTGCATGCAGTGCGTCCAGCTGCGCCCGAGTCAGATCGAATTCCAGGTGCGGATGCATGCGACCGACCTCGGTCGGATGGTAGCTGTAGCCATGATGGCATTTGGAGAAGATGGTGACGCTGTCGACATGGGCATCGGAAAACGCCTTGCCGAAGGCATCGGCTTCGAAACGGGATCCGATACCGGGTATCAGCTCCGAGGTATGAAAATCCAGATGTATCTGACGAAATCGCATGCGTCGGCTTGTCTCTTGATGTTGGCTGATGAAGCGGCGAGTGGCAGACAGTCCGAGGACGTCAGACCGCGCCCGCCAGCAGATGATTCGGGGCCAGTGGGTAGACACAGGTAGCGCCGCTGGAATCGAATACATAGGTGGCACGAGGATCCACCGCCATCTGCAGATTCTGCCCATGAACAGCGGGCAACTGGCAGCTACGGTGGATGGCGAAATAGCCTTCATGGGACTCGGAATCGAAGGCCCGGACGCCGTCGCAATCCAGATACAGCAGCGTATCGCGCCCGAGACTCTCCACCACGGCAACACGCCCCTCCAGTCGCCAGTCGCTGTAGCCGTCGACATCGTCACTCACGAAGCCTTCCGGTCGTACACCGACGATCACCTCGGCACCGGCCTGCATGTTGCCGGTTGCATTGTTCTCGTGCAGCAGCGGCACCCGCAGGCATCCGGCAAGCCCGGCAGCTTCCAGATGCAGATGATCATAGTCACAGGCCTTCACGGAAGCCTTGATGAAATTCATTCTGGGCGAGCCGAGAAAGCCGGCAACGAACCGCGTGGCAGGGAAGTTGTAGAGCTCCAGAGGCGCCCCCACCTGCTCGATGACACCATCGCGCAGCACCACGATACGACTGGCCATGGTCATGGCTTCGGTCTGATCGTGCGTCACGTACACCATGGTGGCACCCAGTTCGGCATGCAGGCGTCCCAGCTCCACACGCATCTGCGAACGCAGGGCCGCATCCAGATTCGACAAGGGCTCATCGAACAGGAAGACATCCGGCGAACGGGTTATCGCTCGGCCTATTGCCACGCGCTGTTTCTGCCCGCCGGAGAGTGACTTCGGTTTCTTGTCCAGCTGACTTTCGATCCGCAGGATTCCCGCGGCACGTTGAACAGCCGCCTCCACTTCCGCTTTCGAGGCACCGCCGATCTTCAGCGCAAATCCCATATTCTGACGAACCGTCATGTGCGGGTACAGGGCGTAGTTCTGGAACACCATGGCAACTCCACGGTCGAAGGGTTCGACCCGCGAGATATCCCTGCCATCGATGGATATCTCACCGGAAGTGACACTCTCAAGGCCGGCGATGGAACGCAGCAGAGTCGACTTGCCACAGCCTGATGGACCCACCATGACCACGAACTCTCCTGAAGGCACATCCAGGCTGACATCCCGGATCGCCTTGAAGCTGCCATAGTCCTTGATCAGATTGCGTATTTGAAGACTTGCCATATCGGTATTCCTGTTCGTTCAGTCGCGCCCGAGCCGGGTCACTTGCCCAGCCCCGCCAGCGATCTGACAAAGTATTTCTGTGCAAGAATGAAGATGGTCAGAATCGGCAGAACCGCAATGGACAGTCCGGCCATGATGGCCGCCCAATCCGAAGTGAATTCTCCCCCGAGTTGCAGTATCCCTACCGTCAGCGTCTTTACCGCCGGTTTGGTCAGCATCAGCAGCGCCAGCAGAAACTCGTTCCAGATGAATACCGCCTGGAAGATCGCCGCGCTGGCAACCGCCGGCCCCATCAGTGGCAGCACGATGTGAAAGAAGGTCTTGACCGGTCTGCATCCATCAAGCAGAGCTGCCTCTTCCAGTTCCTTCGGGAAATCCAGAAAGAAGGCATAGAACAGAATGATGGTGAAGGGTATGCCGTAGGCGGCATAGGGCAGCACGATCGCAAACAGCGAATTGAGCATGCCGGCGCCGGATACCATCTGGTACAAGGGGATGATGACGGCCTGTACCGGCACGGCAAAGCCCGCCACGATGACCAGATAGACCAGACGCATCCAGCGGCTGTCCGTTCTCGCCAGCACATAGGCTGCCATGGCGCTCACCACCACGATGACCAGCACGGACAAGGCGGTGACGAACATCGAGTTCAGCAGGAATCCGCCAACCCCGGTACCCCAGGCTCGTTCGAACGCATCGGGGGCGAAGCTTGCGGGTAAACCAAGCGGATCCAGAAAGAACTCGCGCTTGGTCTTGAATGCCCCGATGACCATCCACGCGGTTGGCAGCAGGACAAACAGACTCCACAGCGACACGAAGCCATACAGCAACACCAGTACCCAACGAAATCGTGAACCCATGTTCGCTCAGCTCCTTCGAGATACTTGCAGCTGCAACCAGCCCAGCAGTACGGCGATGCACAGCAGGACCACCGAAATGGCATTGGCGTATCCCATGTTGCCGAGGTTGAATGCCTGCTGGTAGATGTAGGTACCCAGTACCTGGGTGGCATTGGCCGGTCCGCCACGTGTCGTTGCAAAGATCAGATCGAACACCTTGAACCCGCCAATGGTCGTGATCAACACGGCCACGATCAGCACATTGCGTATGCCGGGCAAGGTGATGTATCGGAAGGCCTTCAGTCCACGGGCACCGTCCAGGGCAGCCGCCTCGTACAATTCCCGGGGAATACCCTGCAAGCCCGCCAGAATCAATACCATCATGAAGCCGGTGTACTGCCACATGGCAATGATCAGAATCACCCACAGGGCAATATCCGGATCACCCAACCAGCCCTGCGTGGGGGGTTGCAGTCCCAGGGATTTGACGAGCGAGTTCAGGGCGCCCACATTCGGATCCATGATCACCAGCCAGATCAAGGCCACCGCAATGGTGGACATCACCATGGGCGCGAAGATGATCGTGCGGAATATCGTCGAGCCGCGCGGCAGTCCACGATCGAGAATCGCAGCCAGCACCGTACCGAAACCGACCTGCAGCACGATGGAACCTCCCACCATGATCAGATTGTTGCGCAGTGCCAGCCAGAAGATCGAGTCGTTCAGCGCGCGGGAATAATTGGACAGACCCGCAAACTGCCAGTTGGTGGAACCGATTCCAATGGTGAAAAAGGAGCCCGCGATGGCCAGCAATGCCGGAATCACGATGAACAGGATGACCAGTCCGAGGGCCGGCGTCAGCAATATCCAGGTGCTGACATCCGGCCCGGTGACGGGCTTGTCAAGAGAGGTGTCTGACACGGTGCTTGTCCCGATGATTCGTCAGCAGTTCCAGGCGGCCTATTGACCGGCCGCCAGTTTCTTCTTGCCCTCCTGGGCAGCAGCACGTATCACATCCATCGCTTGCGCCGGTGTCTTCGTCCCATTGAGCACTTCCACGCCCATGTCGAGATAGGCTTCCGAGACGCCGGCTTCGAGCATCACATCCAGAACACTGAACGACTCGGACAGAGAGGCGACATCCTGAGCAACCCATTTGAACTGGTCGGTAGCGTCCATCTCCCCCACTTTCTCCGGATTCGACGGGATGGCTCCTCGAAGCTCGGCATAAAGCTTCGCCATGTCGGCGGTGACCAGAAAGCTGGCAAACTTCACGGCTTCCTCCGGGTGTTCCGTTTTGGCAGATATCTGCAAGCCCTGCGGGATGACCATATTGGTGCTGCCATCGCTCGCACCATCGGTCATTGGTGGGAAGCGAAAGAGCGCATAGTCGGTAAACCCTTCCTTGTCGAAGATGGACATGCACCAGGTGCCGCAGAAGATCATGGGCGAGATCTCGGCCGAGAACAGGCTGCGAGACACCTCCGGTGACGTGGCATTCGGGGCATCCTGAAAACAGTCAGCCGCCTGCATGGCCAATACCTTTTCCCAGGCCTTTTCATAATCCGGATTGGTGAACAGTTTGTCGTCAGCCGCCTCCAGTGCATAGTCGGCGCGAACTGCATCCAGACCCAGTACACGCTCGTTGACCACGGTGATCAGATGATTGAGCTTCCAGCGCTCGGAATTGCCCAGTGGCAGAGGTACCATTTCCGGATCGATTTCCCGTACCTTGCCACACAAGCCCAGCAGCTCGTCGAAAGTGACCGGTACCTCGAGCTCGTGTTCGTCGAAGAATCGCGTGTTGTAGTAGAAATACTTGGAAACGGCATCCACCGGAATGCCGTATTGACGCCCATTGACTGCGAAGGCCTGTTGCCAGGCTTCGGACAGCACGTTTCTGTAATTGCCTTCTGCGGCACCGAGATCGGTGATATCCAGCGCCAGACCGGAGCGGGCAAGGCGAGCAGCGTCCTCTCCCGACCAGTTGAAGAAGATATCCGGTGGTTCGGAACCGACCAGCGCTACCTGAATGGCTGTCTTGTAGGCCTCGTTGGGAATGCTTTCCAGTTCGATGTCGATACCCGGATTGCTCTCGCGGAATTCATCCGTGGCCGTCTGGATGAACTCCGGGTAATTCTCGTTGACCAGCGCCCACATCTTCAAGGTGACGGGATCATCCGCCACTGCGCTGCTACCCACTGTCAGGGTGCTCAGTGCCAAAGCCCCGCTCACCAGTGTGCGGCATAGCCCTGCCCGGTTCCTGTTGTTCACATGTCCAATCATTGTCAAGACTCCTGTTGTGGCCTGTCCGAGACCGCCATCTGCGTGGCTGGTCTGATCGTCGGCGGCGTGTTGCCACCCGGATCGAACACTGCCGAGTTGCTATCGAACCGGTTCGATGGAATAATAGCCTTGCACATAAATCATTAATCAGTCAAGACTTGATGAGAACCGCAACCACCGAAGGAGCCCTTCTTCTGCCATGAGCACCATTCGAGATGTGGCGCGCGAGGCCGGCGTATCCGTGTCCACCGTCTCCCTTGCCTTCAATTCGCCCGAGCGGGTCAGCCCCGAGACTCGCGAGCGCATCGCCCGGGCGGCAGCCTCCGTCGACTACCAGAGTCCGGACCCGGTGGCACAGACCCTGTCCAGCGGTCGCAGCCAGCTGATCGGCATGGTTCAGGCAGATATCAGCAACGCCTTTTTCGGCAAACTGCTGCGCGAGGTCGAACTGCACGCGCATGCCAGGGGCTATCTGGTGATCGTCTCGGATTCCAACGCAGAGCACGAACGGGAAGAGAAGATATTGCGGCACATGAGCAGCATGCGGGTTGCCGGCATGATCGTCTCACCTTGCGGACTGAACGAGGCCGAAACAGCTCACCTGCACGATCTGAAGACGCCGTTCATCCTGTTCGATCAGAAACACGAGGGCCTGAGCTGCGATTTCGTCGGCACCGACAATCAGCTGGCCAGCGCCACCCTGACTGACCATCTGATACAACTCGGGCACCGACGAATCGGATTTCTGGGAGGAGTGGAAGGGCTGTACACCGCCCGAGAGCGTGAGCGAGGATTCGTTGACCGGATGCAGGCTTCCGGGCTGGAGATAGACAGCGAACTGATGGTCGATGCCCGCTACACCTACGAGGCCAGTTACGCCCAGAGCCGTCGCCTGCTGACCATGCAGAGGCCGCCGACGGCTCTGCTGGCCTGCAGCAATGTCATGTCGCTGGCCGCTCTGCAGGCCATACGCGACCTGGGGCTCGAATGCCCGGGTGATATCTCGCTGACGGGCATCGACGATGTCCCCTGGATGCACATGATCAGCCCGCAGATCACCGTGGTCGTTCAACCTGTCGAGGCCATGGCACAAACCACCGCCAGGCTGATTCTGGAGCGGATAGAACAACGCCAGAACGGCTCGAACACGGCCGCTGAATTCACGGACAACATCTTTCCGCCTGTCCTCAAGATCGGTGATTCCTCGGCTAGCCTCAATGAGACATAAAGACGCGCAGCAGAAACGCGATAGACCGGTGAATACAGTCGCGCACGGAGTGTTTTCCGAACCGTGGCTTGGTTACTCCAAGTGAGGTTTGCGGAAGGCCGCCCCGAAAACAACGAGTACGCGGCTGTAGACGCCGGTATAGCGCGAGCCGTAGGCGGTTTCTGGTCGTGGGCTTATGTCTCATTGAGGCTTGCGTCGGCAAGGCGTGATACGCAATGGACTCGACGCCGGCGAGGTGGTATCGCAAATGCGGACGCTTGGTCATCACCTGCCGGACGGTAGCGTGTCCGAAGCCCGTTTACCTTGCCATCAGCCTTCCGACAGGCTGCAGAGTCAAGAGCTTGTCAACGCGGCCTGGCCTTCCCGATGAGCCTCATCGAACGCAGTAACGATATCCCTGGCGTTGGCGGTCAGTGTTTCCATCGTATCGCCGGCACGATACAGCGCGCTACCCAACCCGAATCCAGCAGCACCCGCCATGATCCATTCCCGAAAATTCCCGGTTCCGGCACCGCCCACCGCAAACACCTGCGCCGATTCCGGCAACACGACTCTGATCGCCTTCAAACCTTCCGGCCCCATCAGGGATCCGGGAAAGAATTTCAGCACATCTGCGCCCTGCCGCAATGCTCGAAAGCATTCGCTGGGTGTGAATACCCCCGGATAGGAAAGCATGCCAAGCGCCTTGGTCCGCTGAATGACGTCATCATTGCAGTCAGGTGAGACGATCAGACGTCCTCCGGCTTCACTCACTCTGTCTACGTCATCGGCGCTGAGCACCGTCCCCGCGCCGATAGTGACATGGGGTCCACAGGAGTCGGCAAGACGGCGAATGCTCTCGAATGGCTGCGGCGAGTTCAATGGCACTTCGATCATCGTGATGCCCGCCTCCACCAGGACTTCTCCGGCCGTAACGGCATCGTCGGGCGTGATGCCTCTCAATATGGCAACTAGGGGTCTGCTCATGTCTGTTTTCCCTGATAATGTTGGCGGGTGGCAATCAATCCTGCCCTGACCATCTCTCCGCCATCCAGCAGCTCTGCATCGATTCCTGCAATCGCCAGGGCGGAACGGTAGAGTTCTGACAGTGCGTCAGCCCCGATGACGGCAACCGGCCTGCCATCGAGGAAGTTTCGTGCATTGACGAGTTCGAGCCCGATCAGAAGACCCGACAGGCGGTCACGACCGGAGACTCCTGCGCTCGACCCGAGAAGCTCGACCGCACGGATCGGAAACAATTCGGACAGAAATCGCTCGGGAAATTCCATGCTTTCCTGCACGGCTGCAGAGAACGAGCTGGAGTCCGTGGGCCCCTCTTTCATGGAATGTCGCAGGATGGACTGTTTCGACAACAGGGCGAACAGCTCTCCCGTGGGGTAGGTCTTGAAGTGTTTGAGCCCATCACTATCGGCTCGTACCCATTTCGAATGCGTCCCCGGCAAGCACAATGCGGTGTCGGATCGCGGTGTCGCTGCGAAGAAACCGGCGATCTGCGTCTCTTCCCCTCGCATGACATCCGAAGGTGAGCGTTGTGCAACCCCGGGCACGATATGCACCTTGAGACGACCCGAGGCAGCATCGAAGACCTTCAGTTGCGAAGCATCCGGCAGCAATTCGGTGGGCACCATGCGGTAGTCCGCCTCGACCCATCCCTGCCTTGAGCCCACCATGCCACAGCAGAAGACATCGATTTGTGGCTGCGCCGGAAGCTGTTCGCCGATCAGCGACAGCAGAACCGATTCGAATTCCGCGCCAGTCAGCAACGAGGCTCCCTGTTCGGAGGTGAAGCTTGCGCAGGGCGTGTTGTCATCATCGAAGATCCACGCACGCAGATTCGTGGTACCCCAGTCAACACCGATCCAGTGCCCGCTCATGCCGCTTCGACCGCACGCGTAATGCGCTTGAGCACCAGATAGTCACGCAGCGCCAGATACGAGCAATCATGCCCGATGCCGGACTCTCCAATGCCACCATGCGGCAGATCGATATCGTATTTCACGCCATTGATCTGGATTTCACCATAGCGCAGCGTGTCTGCCCAACGCTCTGCACGAGCAAGGTCGGCGGTGAATACATAGGCAGTCAGTCCACCCTCGTCACAATCATTGGCCATGCGCTCCAGCTCCGTGTGCTCATCAAAGGGCACGATACTGATGATGGGTCCGAAGGTTTCCTGACGGTAGACATCCATCTCTTCGGTTATGCCAGACAACACGGTGGGCGCCAGGAAATGTCCGGTATCCAGACCCTGCGGCCTGTCACCACCGGCCAGCAGCGTCGCACCGTCTTGCACGGCGTCATCGACAAGGCGTTTCAATCGTGTCCAGGCACGCTGATCGATGACCGGACCGGTCATGATATCGGCGCCCTTGTCCCAACCGACTCCGGCATTGACGGCCTTCTCGACAACACGCTTGGTGAAAGCCTCCAGGACATCGGCATGCACAAAGACGCGATTGGGTGAGACGCAGATCTGGCCAGCATTGCTGAACTTGACTCCACAGACGATATCGGCGGCCAGATCCAGATCGGCATCGGGGAAGACCAGCACCGGTGCATTGCCCCCCAGTTCCATGGAATAGCGTTTGATTGACGTGGCGCCGGTTTGCATGATGTGCCTGCCAGTCCGGCTGGAACCGATCAGCGTGATGAGCGCCGGCACTGGCGATGCCGAGAGGTGGTCGGCCACATCATAACCATCGGTACACAGAATCTGCACGACGCCTGCGGGAAGTCCGATCTGATGACAGAGCTCGCCCACGGCGTAGGCCGAGATGGGTGTCTGCTCCGAGGGGCGAATGATGACGGGACAACCCGCGGCCATCGCCGGAGCGATCTTGAAGGCAAGGTTCAGAAGCGGGAAATTCCAGGCAAGGTAGGCCAGCGCCACGCCTGCCGGTTCATGCACCAACCGGTGTGAGTGCGTACCAGCGCGATCCGGCAAACTGATGTCGTGTACCCGCGCGATTTCCTCGGCATAGAAAGCCAGAGCGTTCTTCAGGCTGTCGACATCCTCCTGGGTGCCGCCCCATGGCTTGCCCATCTCATGGTGAATGCAGTCACGCAGATGCTCCTCATTCTCGATCACCGCGTCGCGCAGTTTGCGCATCCACTCCTGCCGTTCGGTGATGGACGTTCGTGACCAGCTCTTGAACGCTGCCTTTGCGGCCGCCAATGCCCTGTCTGCGTCCGCAATGCCAGCCGTGGGCACACTGGCCACACAGGTTTCGGTTGCCGGGTTGAAGACATCGACACGGCCTTCGCCGTCACTCATCTCACCGGCGATGTACATCTTCTTTTCAAACATCGACATCGAAAATTCCTTCATGACCAGAGAAGTTCAACGTGATTGCGGCAGGAAGCTTCCCGAGCGAACAGTGGGCGCAACCCCTTGGTACTGACCCTTGGTACTGACCCTTGGTACTGACCCTTGGTACTGACCCTTGGCGCGAATCCCGAGCGACACCCGAGAGGCTCCCGCATCAAAGACACTCTTCGACTCTAAGGCATGAGTGCTTCATCCACAATCTCAACCATATCGTACATTATTTTTCAAATATAGTACTCTATACTTGAATGATCAGGCAAGCAGCAGCCACAGGCAGGGCCATGAGCACAGACATCGCGAGCAAGAAGCACAACATCATTCTGTTCATCACCGATCAGTGGCGATGGGATACCTTGAACGATCCACGCAACCCGGCAAAGCTGCCGAATCTGCAGGCGTTTCGCGAAGAAGCCGAGAACTTCCGCAATGCCTTCACCACGGTGCCACTATGTACACCGGCCAGGGGCAGCCTTTTCACTGGTCGATTACCCCACCAGAACGGTACGCTGGACAATGTGCAGGGCAAGGCCTTCTACCCGCACGGCAAATTGCATCCCGAACAAACCACCTATCTCGAGCGTCTTCAGGACGATGGCTATCATGTGGCCTTCATCGGCAAATGGCATCTGGGTGATGGCACGATTCTGGAGCGTGGTATCAAGGACGTGACCCTGTCCGACGGCGCCAGCACACCGCTGACCGAACAGGGCGATGTGACGATCGGTGAACCTCGCAAGTCTCCCTGGTATGGCACGATCACCGACGGTGAGCCGCTGGATGGCATTCGCGTGCAGGAAGCAATCCGCATGCTGCCGCAACTGGCTGCGGCAGAAAAACCTTTCTGTCTGGTGGTTTCCCTGCATGCTCCGCACTTTCCGCACCACGTACCGGAGCGCTTTGTTGCTCTCTACGACGATCTGCCCGCCGATTTCGTACCGGACAACTACTGCGAGCCATTCACTGAAGAGAACAAACCTCTGGCGCAATCACGCCCCTGGCACGCCGTACACGATACCTCTCATCTGAGTAGCGAAGACTGGCGACGCACGACGCAACATTATTGGGGTTTCTGTTCCTACACCGACGAGCTGTTCGGCAATTTTCGTCAAGCGGCCAGCCAGGCCGGGCTCGACGACAACTCGGTCTTCGCCTTTACCTCGGATCATGGCGAGATGCTCGGTGCTCATGGCTGGTTCGACAAGGGGCCATTTTTCTACGAGGAAGTCATGCGCATTCCGATGCTGCTGCGTACACCGAATTGCAAGAGTGGCACAACACGCGATGAATTCGTCAGTTTCCACCACCTCTTCCCCACGCTGATCGAACGTGCCGGTGGCGATCTCGATGCCGGGCGTTCCTTCTACAGAACCGAGGCTGACGCCGCCTTCTATGTCTATGATGCCTATCAGGGCAGGCAATTCCGCTTCCGCGGCATTCGTGAAGCACGGTTCAAGTATGCCTGGAGTCCACACGATATCGAGGAACTCTACGATCTGCAGAGCGATCCCGGAGAGCGCCTCAACCTCGCCAATGACCCGGCCCGTGCCGACACGGTTGCGCGATTGAAAAAACGCCTGTTCGACTGGATGTCAAAAGAAGGCGACTGGCTGGCCGGGCCCGGTCATCATCCACCCGTGGGCAGCTATATCGACGGACGCGGCCGTGATGAGCAACATCATCATCCGGCGTGAGGCGGCTGATCATAGACCACGCGAAAACCGGTGTGCTCACTGGTGCTGTCCGGCGTATTGCCGGTTCGCGCGGCAATCCGGTAGCGGTGGCAATAGCTGCGGTGACAGAGAAATGAACCACCTTTCAGCAAATGCAGGCCCCTCATCTCCCGGTTCCGCTTGCGTGCGGCGCTTGTTGATGACCGCAAGCGAAAGGGAGCAGCGGTCCATTCCCAGACATTGCCAACCATGTGGTGAAGCCCATAGCCATTGGCGGTCAGACTCGTCACGGGTGCCGGTCCGGCATATCCGTCCCTGGCGGTATCCTGATCCGGGAAACGCCCCTGCCAGATATTGCACGGGAAAAAGCCGATATCGTCCGGCTCTTCATCACCCCAGGGATAAGGCACATCGCCCAGTCCGCCCCGCGCGGCGTGCTCCCATTCGGCTTCACTCGGCAGCCGTCCCCCGGCCCACGCAGCGAAGGCTTCGGCATCGGCAAGAGCGATGTGCGTGGCCGGCATGTCGTCATTACCCTGCGACCCTTCCGGCCCTGTCGGGTACTGCCAGTTTGCCCCATCGATGCGGCGCCACCATTCGAGCCCCTCGATACCCAGAGTCCCCTCTGCCCCACCCGGCACATGCGTGTGAAACACAAAGGACCATCCATAACGCTCCGCCAGCGTGGTATGGCCCGTGGCCTCGACAAAGCGCCTGAATTGTCCGATGCTGATGGCGCCTCGTTCCCACCACAGGTCCCGAACTCGCTGTATCACCAGCGGGCCTTCGCCGTCCGCCACAAGCAAAGGCTTCTTCGTGCCGACCAGTGCTCGACCACCGGGCACGGCCACGCAATCTGGCGCATGCGCCCCCACCGACTGGACAGTCGGCGCAGAAACCATGCCCTCGGCAAGCGCGCTACCGTCGCGGCGAGGTGTGCAACAGGACCGACTAGTCACCGGCACTGCGTGCAGCGCGCGTCTGCATGATTCTCAGTTGGTCGACCAGATGTCGGCCAGCATCGCCTATGTGTTGTTTGAGCACGGACACTGCCGTGGCCACATCCTGTTTCCGAACGGCCTCGATCAGCGCACGATGCTCCCGCAAGATGGCTTCCTGACGACCGATGGCTATGGGGATGCGCGTGCTGATCGAGCCGATGACCTCACGATGCTGCTTCCACACATTGAAAGCGACACGGTTGTAGTGTCGCTCGTACATGCTCTCATGGAAGGTGTTGTTGAGCTGGGTATGTCTTGCCTTGTCCTCGAAGTTCAGTGCCTCGATCTCGTTCTGGATGCGTTCCAGCTCGGCGATATCCTCATCGCTGACCGTTTCGACGAACAGTTCCAGCAGATATGGCTCCAGCAGATAACCCACCTCGGCGACATCACGAACGAACTCCATGTCGATGGGACGTACCCGAGCGCCCTGGTTGGGTGTGAACAGCACCAGGCCCTCACCACGCAACTGCTGCAGCGCCTCGCGCACCGGATTGGTGGATGAATCGAGCTGTTTTGCCAGTGCTGACACCTTCAGACGCTCATTGGCCTCGAGCGCTCCTGAAAGAATATCGTGACGAATACGCTCGTAGATCGCATTGGAAGACGGCTGAGTGCCCGGTAGCGCTGTCAGAGAAAGTGTCGGAACCATCAAGAATGTCGAGTTTGCATGGAATCAGGTACTGAGTGCTATCGCACATGATATATCCACAATCATACACAAAGGGGACATACGATTATGCCGATTACAGTTGAATGTATTCACGCAGCCAGGGCTGGTTGTGGCGAGGGTCCGCTCTGGGATCATCGTAGCGGCCTGCTCTGGTGGGTCGATATTGCCGGAGAAATCATTCATGCACACGATCCGGCCAACAAGGAGAACCGACAGTTCGATGCACCCTGCCTGGTCAGCTCTCTGGCGCTGGCACCGGAAGGTCTGTTGATAGCCTCAGCGCGTGGCATGGCGAGCCTGGACACCAGGTCCGGCGAACTCTCGCCACTCGAGCACCCCGAACCGGGCCTCTCCGACAACCGCCTGAACGACATCATTGCAGGCCCCGATGGCGCGCTCTGGGTCGGCACCATGTCCGAAGGCGTCCGTGGACCCACCGGTGCACTGTATCGCCTCGACGGTGCCGGTACCAGCACCCAGATGTCCGGCACAACCATCTCCAATGGCCTGGGTTTCAGCCCGGATGGGACACGATTGTATTTCATCGACAGTGTGCCGGGGGTGCTGTACGTACGCGAGGATGATGAGTGGCGGGTGTTGCATCGCTTTGATGAAACCACCGGCAAACCCGATGGCATGACCGTCGATAGCAACGGCACCTTGTGGATCGCCATCTGTGATCACGGTCGCGTAATCAGCATGGAACCCTCTGGCACCATCACCTCGCAGTTCGACCTGCCCTGCGAGATCGTTACCAGCTGCTGTTTCGGCGGACACGACCTGAGCACCCTGTACATCACCACTGGCACCTTCAGCATGAGTGAGCAGGAGAAGGCGGCCAACCCAATGGCTGGCGGATTGTTCGCCGCCCGTATGGCGGTACCCGGCCTGCCAGCTCATGAAGCACGCTGGCCTCACTGATTGCAGCCAGCCATGGCAGCAGATTTCTGCAACAGAAATCTGCTTGCCGGCCTCAACGAATGCGTCGGCCCGACCCACTGTCGAACAGAAGCGTGGAACTCGGGTCGAACCCTACCGTCATCCTGCCGCCTTCGCGTGGACGTGCCTTGCCGCGCAGCTCGATGATGACCGGCAATTCATCCCCTTCACTCGAGGCGTAGGCATAGGACACACCGCCCAGGTTCTCGATCACGTCGATGAGCAGATCGATCTGCACCGAAGCCGCTTCTTCGAAATGCTCTGGCCGAATACCCAGTGTGACACTATCCCCCTCCCTGGGCAGCTCAGCCACCTTGACCGGCACTTCGACACCGCCGAGGCGAGGCAGGCTGATATGCGCATGCTCCGCCTCCACCCTGACCACACTACCTTCGAAGAAGTTCATGCGCGGCGAGCCGATGAAACCTGCGACGAATACATTGTCAGGGTCTTCGTACAACGTCACCGGTGCTCCCGCCTGCTCGATGCGCCCGTCTCGCAACACCACTATCTTGTCTGCCATGGTCATCGCCTCTACCTGATCATGGGTGACATAGATCATCGTGGCTCCCAGTTGCTTGTGCAACTTGGCGATCTCCAACCGCATCTGCACACGCAGCTCGGCATCGAGATTCGACAGTGGCTCATCGAACAGGAACACATCCGGCTCTCTGACAATGGCACGACCAATGGCAACACGTTGTCGTTGCCCACCCGACAAGGCCTTGGGCTTGCGATCCATATAGGCATCGAGTTTCAGGATCCCGGCCGCCTTGTCCACCTTGCTTCTGATTTCCTCAGGCGCCGCACCACTGATCTTCAATCCGAAACTCATGTTCTCCCGCACGGTCATGTGCGGATAGAGCGCGTACGTCTGGAAGACCATCGCCACGCCACGTTTGGCCGGATCCGAGTGCGTGACATCGCGCTCGCCGATGGTCATCTGGCCTGCCGAGGTTTCCTCCAGACCGGCAATCATGCGCAGCAAGGTCGATTTTCCACAGCCGGAAGGACCAACGAATACACAGAAGTCACCATCCTCGACCGTCAGATCAACGCCGTGAATGACTTCTATCTGACCAAATACCTTGACAACCTCTTTCAGCGCAAGCTCAGACATGGTTTCTCCTTCTAGAATCATTGACGCCGAGTAGCGCAGACATCGCGCGATCAGCCATGACGTCGGCACCGTTCAGTGCACTCGACGCATTGGATAACAGGAACACGGCAGCATCACCAATTTCCTCGACCGTGCTGACTTCATGGTCGGCCGCCCAGGACCGAAAGTTCTCGCTATTGGCCGGATCCTGCATGGCCTCGACGACGATCTCGGTCTGTGTCATGCCAGGCATCAAGGCATTGACTCTGACACCGTAAGGCCCCAGCGACCAGGCCATGGCGCGAGTCATTGCAACTATGGCACCCTTGGTTCCGGCATAGGCTTCATGCCCGGGATTGGTCGCACGTGCATGGTTCGAGGCGATATTGACAATGGCACCCTGCCTGGCTGCCGTCATGATGCGGCCCGCAGCCTGGCAACCAACAAGCACAGAACGATGATTGACCTGCCAGAGCGTTTCCATCTGCTCGAGTGTCATGTCCAGAAATGGCACCTTGATGGTCACACCCGCATTGTTCACCAGGCCATCGAGACGACCCACTCTGTCAGCTGCGCCATGGATGGCATCGACAAACGCCTCTACCTCGCACACATCCACCCTTTCGAAGCGTGCGCCAATCTCATCCAGTCTTGCCTTCCCGGCATCGCTGATATCGAAACCGGTGACCTCGGCCCCGGCGGCGCGCGCCTGCCGCGCAATACCCAGACCGATCCCGGCACCGGCCCCTGTCACGATGACATGACGATTCGTCAGACTCATTTCACTGCTCCGGCTGTTGCACCCGAGAGAATCTGTCGCTGAAAGAATGCAAAGAGAAGCAACAAAGGCAGGGAGCCCAGCACCGCAGCCGGGAACAGCTTGGTCGGATCGACGCCGGTGTTACCGACGAACTTGTACACCGCGATCATCACTGTCAGCTTGTCCTTGTCGGTCAGCAGCAACAGCGGATAGACAAAATCGTTCCACACCATGATCATGACGAACAGGCTCAATGTGGCCGTCACCGGTGTCAGCAAGGGGCGGATGATGTGCCAGAAGATCTGCCAGTTGGAGCAATCATCCAGGCGAGCTGCCTCTTCCAGTTCCATCGGTATCGCCGCAATGAAGCTGGTGTAGAAGAACACGGCCAGAGGCAGCTTCAAGGCGGTGAATGCCAGCACGATTCCCAGATAGCTGTCGAGCAGCCCCAGGTCACGAAAGATGACGTAGATCGGTGTGATGGTGACGAAATTCGGTGTTGCCAGACCCAGCGCCATGATCATGACAATGGTGCGACTGACCCGGTTGTGCAATCGCGCCAGCGGGTAGGCCGCCATGGCTCCTGCCAGAACGACAAGCACGATGACCGAGAGCGTGATGCCGAGCGAGTTGAGCACCGAACGTACATAGCCCATGGAGGACAATGCCTTCATGTAGTTGCCCCAGTAGAGACTCGATGGCAGTCCGAGCGGGTCCGAGGCAATCTCGGTGGATGTCTTGAATGACATCATCACCAGATAGAACAATGGCAGCAACATGATCAGCACCAGCATGAGCACACTGCCGTGGGCCAGCACAGACCTCAAGCGCTTCAGAAAATACTCCTGATTCAGGCCACGTTGACGCCGAACAGACCTGACGCTGTTTCCGAGTGCATTCATGAGGTGTGCTCCCGATCTCGCAGTACGGTGTTCTGTACAAAGGCCACCGCCAGAACGATGATCAGCATGATGATCGACAACGCACTGGCGAAGCCGAACTTGTATTGACCAAACAGATTGTCGATGATCTCGATCGACAGCATTCGAGTGGCCCCATCCGGCCCGCCGTTGGTCAGAATGAAGGGCAACTCGAACGTCTTCAGCGTACCGATGGTGGTCAGCATGACAGACACGGTAATCGACGGCCCCAGCAGTGGCAGTTCAAGGTAGCGGAACCGCTGCCAGGAGCTCGCACCTTCCAGGCGGCCCGCCTCGCCTATCTCTTCGGGAATACCGGCAAAGCCTGCGAGAAAGATGGCGCAGGTGAATCCGGTGAACATCCACACCTGCACGAAAGCCACCGAGAACAGAGCAATGTCCGGATTGCCCAGCCAGTTCTGCTCGAGCGCACCCAGCCCCAGATCGCGCAATGCCACATTGATACCGCCATTGAGTGGCGAGTACAGGAACTGCCACACATAGCCGATGACCACAAAACTCATCATCGCCGGTGTATAGAGTGCGGCACGACTGAAATTGCGGATGGCCGGCAAGCGATGAAGGATGGCCGCAAAGAACAGACCGGTGACCGTCAGCGCCGGTACCACTATCAGGGTATAGAACAGCGTGATCCAGATGGAATCCAGATAGCGCACACGCGAGAAGATACGCTCATAATTGCGCCAGCCGATATCCTTCGATTCACCGATGCCCTTGAAGCTGGTGAAGCTCATGTCGGCCGTCAGAATGATCGGATGAACAAAGAACAGAAACAGAACGGCAAGCGCCGGCAATGTGAAGAGGTACAGCGAATAGCGAGCACGCATCGGACACTCCTGTCTGGTTGAGGGGGCTCCCGGTGAGCCTGACGCTCACCGGGCAATCATCGGATTACAGATTGTCTTCAATCGTGTAGTCCCAGCGTTGCAGTGTTTCTTCGTTGGGTTCGTCGATATTCAGCAGAAAACCGGTGATGCTGTCTTCCCACTCGGATTGCAGAGGCTTGGGAAACTCCAGTGTCGAGAAAGGCCAGAGAATCAGGCTGCCCTGCTCACGCGCCTCTGTGTAGGGTGCGGCCAGTTCAGGCATGGTGGAGCGGCCACCGGTGAACGGGCTATAGGCGCCTTCGGCTTCGAGGAACACGTTGAGGTTGTCCTCGACAGTGAAGAAATCGATCCATTTGCGGGCCGCCTCCTTGTTCGAGGCATCCTTGGGAATGGCCCAGCCGGGTCCAACCAGGTCCAGCGCCAGCCCCGCATCAGTGAACGCTGAAGGCATGGGTGCGAACTGGTAGTTCAGCCCCTCGATCGACGAGAAGTTGCCGATGTTCCAGGCACCCTGGGGAAGAATGGCCACATTGCCTGCACGAAATTCCTGCGGTGCAGTCGCCCAGGGGTCCAGCCCCGCCTGCAGCTCCGGATCGAAACACTGGGCATCGACCAGATCGCGTACAGCATCCAGGGACGCATTGAAATTCTCATCGTCGACAAAACTGCGTTCGCCCGCGCCGTAGCTGGCCGCCAGATTGTCGTTCGGGTCCAGACCGTTGGCACCGACGAACAGCATTGCCGGGAAGCCACCGGCGAAGATCATCGGTGCAATGCCTTCGGCAGCCAGAGCCTGACAGGCGTCTTTCAGTTCATCGAGCGTCAGCGGTGGTTGCTCGATGCCAACCTTCGCCAGCAGATCCATGTTCACGAAATTGCCCATGCCGATGACTTCCAGCGGGAACACCAGAATGCCCTCGTCCGACGTCAGAACACTGGAAACCGCGGGTTGCATGCGCGCATACCAATCACTATCGGTACCCAGGTCGGTCAGAAATCCTGCGCCTCCCCAGAGATCGACCAATGAACTGTCCACCATGGTCACGTCCGGCGGATTGCCGGATTGCAGACGCGGTGGAATCACCTTGTCGACATCCTTGCGTGCGACGTAGCTCAGTTCGACATCGATATCCGGATTGGCAGCTTCGAAGGCCTCGATCAGTTCGGGCAAGCCTGCCGGCTCCGCTTCGTTGCCTTTCCACGCCACGACATCCAACGTCGTCTGCGAAAACGCTGCCGTGGCGAATGCCAGTGATGAACCCAACAAAAGAATACGAACCATGGTGATTTACTCCTGAGTGGATGTGCAGATTGCACACTATTTTCATGGATAGTACATTATTTTTTGAAATTGTACATTATTTTAGTTATTTCATCGTGCAATCTGATTCGAGACTCGGTATTCTCGTGGCACTCTCCTTCACTCGAACAGCAAAGGTCAGCCATGTCTCGAAAGCCCAACTTCATCCTCATCAGTTCCGACCAACAGCGCGGTGACTGCATCGGTGCCGAAGGTCGCGGTGTTCGCACTCCCGGGCTTGACCGACTGGGCGCAGCGGGCGTCAGGTTCTCGCGCTGTGTGACACCACACCCCATGTGTCAGGCCGCCCGCGCCTCGATACTCACTGGCAAGCTCCCCTACAGTCACGGGGTGCGGGACAACGGCCGTGATCTCGATGAATCGCTGGGGGCACAGGGGCTTGGCGGCAGTTTCTCGAAGGCCGGCTACGACACACACTTCATCGGCAAGGCACACCTGTCCAGCCAGCAAACCTTCGAACCGACCGGACGCCCGGAATGCTATGCCAGCGCAAAGGATTTCCCACGCGACTGGCGCGGCAGCTACATGGGATTCGACAACGTACAGATGATGCTTCGCCCTCATCACCACACCCGCTGGTCCGAGCCGCCCGAGGCCTTGCATTACGAGTACTGGCTGGACGCGGATGGCAAGGGAGGCCAGCGCTGGGATCTGGCAAAGCAGCATCTGTCTCCCGAGACCGCGCATTTCCAGACCTGGCGTTCTGCCTTGGAGGAACCCTGGCATTCCACCGCCTGGATCGGTGATCGCGCCGTGGACATGATCGAGGCCAAGGGAGATTCACCATTGATGGCCTGGGTATCCTTTCCCGACCCCCATCCGCCCTTTCTGGCGCCCCGCCCGTGGTGCGATATGTACCAGCGCGACGAGGTCTCGATTGCCAGGCATTCAACGCTCGACCTGGAACGGCGCCCGTGGTGGCACAAGGTGTTCGTGGAGGATCGCGCCAGACCGATAAAACAGGGGGCTGAGCACAATGCCGGGGGGATCGACTGGGGACAGAAAGGCGAGCTGAACGAAGCCGCCCTGCGCGATCTGACTGCCATCTATTTCGGCATGATCTCGGCCGTCGATGCGCAGGTGACGCGTATTCTGGATGCGCTCGAGGCCGCCGGCGAACTGGACAATACCTATATCGTCTATGTCAGCGATCACGGTGAATGGCTGGGTGATCACGGCTTGCTGCTCAAGGGGCCAATGCTGTATGACGGTCTACTGCGCGTACCCTGTCTGATACAAGGCCCCGGCGTACCCTCGGGTCGGGTCATCGACGACCCGGTCGGCAGTATCGACATTCTCGCCACCGCTGCCGATCTGTGTGGCATCGACACGGCGACCAACCATGGGCATTCCTGGCGGCATCTGTGGGAAGGCACTCAGAGCCGCGACTTTGCGCTATCCGAATACGAAGTCGATGCCATGCGCAGTGCTGTCGACATGGACCTGATGACCGTACGCAGCCGACGCTACCGGATGTCTACCGACCTGAAGACCGATACGGGGGAACTGTATGACATGCAGGAAGATCCCGATGAACTGATCAATCTGTTCGATGACCCGGGATACGCCTCAGTCAGACAGGAACACTTGGACATGATCCGCTCCCGGCCGGCCGACCAGATTCCGGTTTCACCGCGTGTCGGCTGGCATTGAGCGGTTTCCGCTCAGCTCACTCGCGCCGGATCATTCTCGACGCGTGTCGCCCAGTAATCCATGTCGAAGGACTCATCACCGGTCAGGTAACGCCACAGATGGATGCGATTGATCATCTCAAGCCGGCCGGTATCGTGTTCGAACCAGGGCTGTGATGCCATGAGGCGTTGATGGATCGGGTGCCGGGGTGCATCCGGATTCTTCCAGAAGATGGGCTGCTGCTCATCCAGTGATTCGGGCAAGTCGGCAGTGTCCCAGAGTCGAACCTGCGGCTCTCGAGGACACATGCGGATCTTCAGTACATAGCGCGTGTCGGGGCCACGATTGGCCCCGGCGCCGTGCCAGATACCGTGATGGAAGAAGAACACCGAGCCAGCCGGACATACAACACTCTGCTGTCCCAGGATATTCTGATATCGCCCCAGACTCATCTCGCTGACAATGCGCAGATGCGTGCCCGGCACGAAGCGTGTTCCGCCCATGTCGGGAGTAACGGCATGCGGGAAGTAGAACATCTGCACATCAAAGGCCCGGCGCAAGTCGATGGTGGAGTCCTGATGCGTATCCTGGGCACGTCCGCCGGGGAAGGTCATGTGCAGGTAGTGATGATCCACCACGGCGTTCTGCCCGACCAGGCTGGCAATGGCCCCAGCGACTTCCGGTACCTGCAATACCCTGCCGATGGCCGAGTCGGCATCATAGGCTTGCGCCAGCGGTGACCCTGGCGAGACTTCCGGTACCGCCCGCTCACGCATCAGGCGCTGCGAGTGATCGCGCGGGGATTCATCCGGCAATTCGCTCATGGCCTGCATGAAGTGCTGATTGACGGCATCCGGCACCACGGCATCAAAGCGCAGCAGACCGGTAGCGGCAAAATCCGCCATCTGCAGTGTGGTCAGTTTTTGCATGTCTGTTTCCTCGTCTGTTCTGAGCGGCTACAGCTCGACCAGCTTTTCGAAAAAGAACTCGAATTTGAGATAGGAAGTGGTGAATTCACTGCCCGGCACATGTGCCTCGATAGGGCTGGCCTGAATCAGACGCCATCCATCCTGCAAGGCCGCCAACCCGGTTTCATAAGGCGGCTCCGACGAATCGCCCGGTTCGCCCGGCTGCTGTCCGGTTCCATCGTAGCGGGCCCAGCCGATAACGGCCGAATCCAGCGCAGAGCTTTTCAGATACAGAACCAGAACCTGCTGCAGTGTCGACATGAAATTCAGTTGCTCCCGAATGGCTTTACATGGTGGCAAGACACAAGACTGACCTTGATGAGACTGACTCAAGCTGCCGGGCTTTGCTGCACCGCCTGCCGCTCGCGAAACCAGATGAACAGTCCGCTGCTGACGATGATCAGCGTGCCGATGATGGTCTTCTGGTCCGGCGTCTGGCCGAACACAAGCCAGCTCAGCACAGCGATGTAGATTATCTGAGAATAGACGACTGGCGCCAGCACCGAAGCTTCGGCATGACGATGAGCATTGCTCAGGCACGAGTGGCCGATGATGCCAAGACTGCCGATCACGACAATGACACCCCAGGTCAGGAGGTTTTCCGGCCATACCCAGTTCATCAATGCCACCGGTGCCAGCAGCACCGTGGCGATACCGGCGACATAGAACTGTACGGTGGCATTGGAGTCCACCCCCGCCGCCAGACGGCTCATGACGAAATACCCACTGGCACAACCCATCGCGGCCAGCGACAGCAGGATCGCCGGCTCGAATCTCTGGCTCCAGGGTTCGACAATGATCAGCACGCCGAGGAAGCCGGTCATGACGGCCAGCAATCGCCGAATGCCCACCTTTTCACCCAGAATGGGAATGCTCAGCAGACACACGGTCAGCGGCGTCACGAAGAAAATGGCAATGGCCGTGGTCAGCGGCAGATACTGCAATGCCGTGAAATTGAAACAGGTGGCAGCGAGCAGAAACAATGCACGCAAGGACTGCACGGCCGGTTTGTTGGAGCGAACCATGGCAGTGCCGTGCTTCGGCGCATACACCAGCACCGTGCAGATGAAATGTCCCAGATAGCGCAACCAGGCCACTTGCAGGGCAGGAATGGCGGCAGCCACCAGCCACTTTGCCGAGGTGTCCATGCCGGCAAAGCACAGAAAGGCGAAGAGCATCAGGCTATAGCCCAGAGTGAGAGCAGACACAGGCAGTCGTAGACGAATCAGAGGCGCTTGGGCAGATAACTTGTCGAGATGGCCGAGGAAAAATGCATCAGGGCAAGCACGAAGAAAAATGCATGGAACGGCAACAACATTAACACGGCGCTCACCAGGAGTGGAGTCAACAGCTCGGAGGCCTCGCGCCAGGTGGAGAATACCGAGGTCATGGCGACCCGTTCATGCGCCTTGACCGAGCGCATGAACGGAATATTGCCCAGCACATCCAGCAGAACACCACCCACGGCCCCGCTCACCCAGAACAGGATGCCGACAGGGTGTGGCGGGCCGACCAGACCCAGCCCCACCAGGCTGATGCCGGTAATGCTCAAACCGGTGTAGATGACCTGCCGCGTCCCGAAGCGATCGGAGACTCGGCGAATGACCGGGCTGAAGAACAGCATGGCTGACACCGCCGACAGCAGCACCCCCGCTGACCAGACCGGCAGACCCGCCTCCACCAGGTAGATGGGTCCGTACACATACAGGGCCACCCAGTAACAGGAACGGCTGACCGTAATGCCATAGGCGATTCGCAAGCGCTTCTGTCCCCAGTATCGCTTGATTGCAAACCAGGGGTTGCGAGCCTGGGAACGCGCCTGGCGTACCACCTGATCGTCCCCCAGCCGCAGGCGCCAGAAGAAAGCCAGCATGAGCAGCGCGGCAAGAATGGACAGCAGGAACGGCAGGTTGACATGCCCCTGTTGAACCAGCCATGACCCCAGGGCCGGCCCGATCAGCCAGGCCAGCCCGGTGTATTGAGTGCGACGGGATTCATTGAGGGTCAGATCCTTCTTGCCAATGTAATCCATGATGTACAGGGACAGGCAGACGGTATAGACCGAGGCGGCCGCCGAGCGCAAGCCGATGCCCAGCGGCAGCAAGACGGTGGAACGCGAATACAACAGGACGGCGGCCAGCATCACGAAACTGCCTCCCAGAGTCACCACCCAGCGGCGGTGCAGGAAGCGCTCGATGGTGCCCACATTGAGGGTGATGCTCAAGGTCAACAGACCTCCCAGCAGATAGGCCAGAGCAACATTCTCCTTGCTGCCGAGAGTCTCCAGCGCCACGAGAGGCACGATACTGACAAGCACCGAACGGGAGAAACCTTCAATGGCGGACATTCGTGCCAGATTCAGGCTGGTGCTGCCGGATAGTTGACTCAGCGCTTCCGGGCGACGGTGAAACATGGGCTGAACGGGCTGGCACAGTGAAGGGCTACCGACCGTATACTAGACAGCAGCTCTGTGTATTCCGACTATCCTGATTGCGGCACCCGGTGTCTCTATCAGAATATCGGGACAGTAACCAACAACTGTGGCGTGATCAGCCGCCGCGCCCTGCCCTTCTGCCACCGCACTTCCCGGAGCCGCCATGTTTCCGAAAAAGACCATCCGCTTTCTCAAGGAACTGTCCAGCAACAACAATCGCGAGTGGTTTGCACTCAACAAGTCCCGCTACGAAGATGATGTGCGAACGCCTGCTTTGAACTTCATCGAAGCCATGGAGCCATCCGTCAAGCAGCTCTCGCCCTATCTGGATTGCACCGCGAAAAAGGTCGGTGGTGCACTGATGCGAGTGCATCGCGATACTCGCTTCGGCAAGGACAAGACCCCGTACAAGACCAATATCGGTATCCAGTTCCGGCATGTGCGCGGCAAGGACGTTCACTGTCCAGGCTACTATGTGCACATCGAGCCCGGCGACGTCTTCTTCGGGGCGGGCATCTGGAAACCCGACAGTGCCAATGTGCTGGCCATCCGCACCCTGATCGACGAGCATCCTCGCGAATGGCGCGCCCTGAAGAAAAAGGTGTTCGGCAAGAGTGACTTCGCGTTGTCCGGAGATTCCTTGAAACGAGCGCCAAAGGGGTTCTCGCCGGAACATCCCGAGATCGAAGACCTGAGGCGCAAGGATTTCATCGCCGTGCTGACGCTACCGGCAAGCGCCATTCACAAGGCAGACTTTACCTCGCAGATTGCAGCTCACATGAAAACCACCGCACCACTGATGAAATTCCTGTGCGAAGCCAACGACCTGATGTTCTGACCCTGACCCGCCCGACTTCACTCATCACCACCGCCCGGACAACCGTATGAACCTGCACCCCAGAATCGCTGCCGACACGCTGCCCGTGTGTATCACGCCAGACGCACATGTGCGGCTGATGAATGACAATCGCTGGCCATGGCTGTTGCTGATTCCGCTGCAGGAGCATATCGAGGAACTGCATGATCTGACCCATGAGCAACGCGATCGCTTCATGGCCGACGTCAATCAGGTCAGTCGCGTGTTGCAGCGGTTTACACAGTGCAAGAGCGTGAACGTGGCCATGCTGGGCAATGTGGTCTCGCAACTGCATTGCCATGTTGTGGCACGGGACGACAATGACCCCAACTGGCCGGGAACTGTCTGGGGCTTTGGAACAGCGGTCCCCTACGAGCCCGGACAGGCAGACGAGCTACTGGCAACCGTGCGCAAGTCATTCAAATGATACGAGCCCTGCCTGCAGCCGTGGCCTGCCGCTCTCCCGCAAAGCTTGCGCCCGACAGAGCTTCGATAGTATAAAAGATCGACGGCGACTGCAGGAAGTCAACCCTAATTCCTGCCCAGCGGCTATGCTAGGCAGCCAGTTCAAACTCAGTCGAGGCACCGACAGTTGGCATTTCAGTACTACCTGACAGCTTCCCCGGGTTTCAGCACAGCGTCGAAGCAGTGAACACTCTGCCCGAGCCTGAACCAGAGAAGCAGCACTTGCACCACCTGCAAGGAACTCTGCGAGTCGCCGCCCACCGGGGCAGCGGCCGGGTCCCGGCCACTCGCGCATGCCTGTCTGCATTCGGGACGGCACACCCCTGACATGTATCGCGTGCTCCGCCAACTGTTGCTCAGCGCTGCCATTCTGTCATGGCCTGCCGTCTCGACGCTGGCCGTCGAGCCCATTACCGTTGCCGATGCCTCGCTCTCTGCAGCCTTCTACTCCGACAGCTCCTGCCTGCTGACCATCGATTCCAACGCCCAGGCTGGCAAGACGGTCATCGACGCCAATGTCGATGGCGAAGCGTCCCGCATGCTCATCCATTGCGATACGGTGGACGGACGGCGTCTGACCTTGCTGGCCCGTGGTGATGCGCTCAATGTTGCCCAGCGCGCCCCCTTGCTGTCACGTGAGGAAATCGAGGAAGGCGAATTGGGCATGATTGCCTGGCTGACGCGCAGTGGCGTTCACTATGCCGACGATTCCGCGCCACGTCGCTATGTCATCGCCGGCAGTGTCATGTTGAGAAAGTCTCCTCCGGTTCAGGTCGCAGGCAGTGCCCTGCACAGCCAGCGACATGCCTTCGGTCGTGTGGTCGGCATCCTCGAACCCCTGCTCAAGTCCAAGAGCTCGGGTATCTCGGCCACCTTGCCGCTGACAGGCAGTCAGGAAGAATCGGAGCCGGTTGCCGATGAGAGCAGTGCCGACACGGCGACTGAAGAGGCAACAGAGTCCGAATCGACGGCGGAGCCATCCGAGGACGATCCACCCGAGACCGACACGGATGAAACCAGCGCACCCGAGCCTGCCAGGGACGGTTGACGCTCAGGCCGGGCACGGGGATCGAGCTGCCCCTGTCACCGCCACCCGATGCAGCCGCACACATCGCGGTGCCGACCCATTGGCATTCGTCCTGCAGCGAAACGATCTCAACGATTGACCGGACTGATGCTGCGCAGGACATCGGGCACCCGTGTCAGCAGCTGCTCGGCACTGATCGGATATTGCAGATCGCTCGCAGCCTGACCATGCAACCAGACGGCTGCACAGGCCGCTTCGAACGCCGGCATGCCCTGTGCCATCAAGGAGGCGATGACCCCCGCCAGCACATCCCCGGCCCCGGCAGTCGCCAGCCACGGCGGAGCATTGGCACTGATGGCGGCCCGACCATCGGGCGCCGCGATGACCGTATCCGCCCCCTTGTAGACAAGCACCGCAGAGGTCCGCCGTGCTGCCTGCCTGGCTAGATGCAGGCGTGAAGCGGATTCCCCGGGCCTGTCCTCTGCCGACAGCTCGGGGAACAGGCGACGGAACTCCCCGCCGTGCGGCGTCAATACCGCCATGCCGGCGGCCTCTTGCAGCTGCTGGAACAGAGAGCGCCGATCCTCGGCATCCGTCCAGCACGACAGCGCATCGGCATCCAGTACACAGCGCTTGCCCGCTGCCAGTGACTCCAGTGTGCAGCCTCGGGTGTGCTCATCCACCCCATTCCCCGGGCCGACTACCACGGTATTGATGCGGGAGTCCTGCAACAGCTCCCGCCACTGCGATACCGTGTCGCAGTGCTTGAGCATGACCGCCGTCAGGTGGGCGGCATTGACCGCCAGTGCCTGCTCCTGACTGGCCAGAGTAACCAGCCCGGCACCACAGTAAAGCGCCGCATGCGCGCTGAGCCTGGCCGCACCGGTGGACACCATGGGCCCACTTCTCACTAGTACATGACCACGATCGAACTTGTGTCCATCGTTGGACAGCACCGGCAGCTCCGCCTCAAAGGCAGCCGGCTCGTTCAACTGGCAGACAGGCCAGGCAGGATCGAGTTGCGCATCACCCAGACCAATCTGTGCCAGCGTCTTGTCTCCACACAAGGCACGTCCCGGATACAGGAAGTGCGCGGGTTTGAAAAGGAAGAAGGTGACCGTTGCCGTCGCTTCGATGCAGGCGCCAGACACCTGATGGGAATTGCCGTCGAGACCACTCGGCACGTCCACTGCCAGCACCCTGGCAACCGACGCATTGACCAGAGCAACTACCTCGGCCAGTACGCCCTCCAGAGGACGCGACAAGCCAGCTCCGAACAGGGCATCCACGATGACATCAGCCCGCGCAATCAGCTCCGCAAGCGAAGGAGGCAGTTGCGACTCATCCAGACGACAGTGGTGCGTCTCTCCCTGCCAGTCGGCGAACGCGCGCTCGGCATCACTCGCTGCGTCACCCTGCGTGGCTGGTGACGGGTCCGAGCGAGACACGAATCGCCACAGGCAAACCCTGTGCCCCTGTTCATGCAGGGCTCTGGCAGCCACCGCACCGTCACCGCCGTTGTTGCCGGGCCCGGCCATGACCAGAACACGACCCGGTCGAGCAACCAGCAGATCGATGGTCGCAGCAGCAACCGCCTCGCCGGCAGCTGTCATCAACGCGAAGCTGTCGAGCCCCTGTGCCACTGCACGAGCATCGACGGCCTGCATCTGGGCGGCACTCAACAATCGCGTCGGTGACTCCTGCACATCCTCAGCACGGCAAGCGAGCCTTCGGTCAACGCTGTTCGGGCGAGTGCGATACATTTCACCGACCTCCTGATCGAGCTTCGGCTAGTTCCTGATCACACCGCCTTCGTGCAACAGGGCATGGATTCGGGCACGGGTCTGCGGGGTTTGAGCCAATCGGATGAAGGCGGCGCGTTCCCGGTCGTACATCTCCTGTTCCGTCGCCGTACCGGACTCGCCCTCTGCACGACAGATTACCGAGGCAATCTGCATGGCCACGCTCTTGTCGTGGGGCATGAAATCCCCCCGCTCGATACCGGCGTCCATGAAAGCCGTCATGCGCTCCAGAATGTCACCACCGGCCAATTCGAACTGTGGCTCGTCGGGTCTGTGATAATCGACACTCAGTTCCTCCAGCGCCTGCAGCGAACGACGGTACAGACGATCGCGATTCATGACCGAGAGATCTTCTCCAGGCTTGTAATATTGAAGTTTCCCGGCCAGCTTCGGCGATGATGCCGTGGCTCCGTAGCCCAGGTTCATCCAGGCTTTCCAGGCTGCCTCCTGCCAGTCACCCGTTTTCTGGTACCAGCGCCAATAGGTTTCCTTGACACCACCACCAGCGGGCAACAGCCCTACTCCGCTCTCGACCAGTCCCACTACGCTGTTGCTGTGCATCACGCGCTGATCGCAATGCAGCAACACCTCGAAGCCGCCGCCCAGCGCCAGACCGGAAGGCGCGCCGACCACGGGAACCGGCGCGTACTTGAGCGCTCGTACCGCCTGCTGAAATCGCGCCAGGAAGGCATCGATTCCGGTCCAGTCGGCCGCATCGATCATGGCCAGAAATGCATTCAGATCGACGCCTGCCGAGTAATGTTGAGCATCGTTGTGAATCAGTATGCCGCGCCCGGCATTCTCGGCGGCAAAGGCCACCATCTCCATCGATTCATCCGTCAGCGCATTGGCCTTGGAATGAAACTCGACCAGTCGGAAATCGTTCTCGATGGCGTACACACTGGCAGCGCGGTTCTGCTGCAGAACCGGTGTCACGCGGCGTTGCAGATGAAAGCGCACCACGCCTTCCGGCAGATCGACAGGCTGCATCTCGCCATCGGCATGCTGCACCATCAGACGACCTTCGTCTTCCGCATAGAAGGGCCTGGCACGCTGCAAGGCAGCAGGCACCGGTTGTCCACAGGCCTGCAACAAGGCAGCCACGCGATCCGCACCCAGTGCGTCGATCATTTCGAAAGGGCCACGAATCCAGTTGAAGCCGAGCTTCATTGCATCGTCGATGTCCTGCGCCGAGTCGCAGACATCGCCCAGCAGACTGGCGGCATACCCCAGCACCCGGCCCAGCACATTCTGGCAGAAGCGCGCATCGCGGTCCGACTCGCCTTCGTCCGAGGCAACCAGATCCAGCAGCGGTTCCTGCTGGTCGGCGATGGCAGTCGCCGCCTTGAGGGCGCGGGCCGGCAGCTCGTCACTGGCGGCACGATAATCGCCGGTGGCGAGATCTCTTGCCAGTCGCTGTCCGTCAGCGCCACGCCGGTAGAATCCCCCACCGCCCTTCTGTCCGGTCAGGCCTGCCTCGATCAGGGAGTTGATCAGCTCGCTCTCTGCACCCACCGCGTGGAAGGCATCGCCCTCCGGCAAGATGCTGCGCAGCGAGCGAACCACATCCCTCATCAGATCGATACCGATCAGATCGTACAGACCGAACACCCCCGTCTTGGGTATTCCCATCGGCCGGCCCATCAGGGCATCTGCACGCTCGATGGGCAGGTTCAGGGACACGGCTTCGTCAATGCCGACCTGCAGCGCGAATACGCCTACCCGATTGCCCAGAAACCCCGGCGTATCGTTGCAGCGCACCACGCCCTTGCCGAGCTCGCGATCGTTGAAGTCAGCCAGTTTCTGCATGACGGCGGCATCGGTTGCAGCGCCGCGTACCAGTTCCAGCAGCCGCATATAGCGCACCGGATTGAAATAATGCGTGATGGCAAAGCGCCGCTGAAAGCTCTCCGGCATGTTCTCGACCAGCAGGCTGATGGGAATCGTCGAGGTATTGGAGGTCACGATGCAGTCCTCGCTGATCAAGGCATCCAGCCGCTGGTACAGCTCCCGCTTGATGTCCAGGCGCTCCACCACCGCTTCGATGATCCAGTCGGCCTCGGCCAATTTGTCAAAATCATCGCGAGTATTGCCAACCGTGATCAGCGCTGCGGCATCGGGATGCATCAGCGCCGGCGGATCGGATTTCAGCAGACGGTTCAGCGCCGCCTGGCTGATACTGTTGGCATCCGACTCACCGGGCAGATCCAGCAACAGTACGCGATGACCAGCATTCGCAATCTGTCCTGCGATTCCCGAGCCCATGGTGCCTGAGCCAATGACTGCAATGTTCCTGAACATCGTTTATCCATTCCGCTGAGTGGGCGCAGCCTCGAGACTGCAGACACCGATTATAGCGCGGCCGCCGGCTCCCCATCGAGTCGCTCGGGCAGATGAACATCCACCTGCGGATAGGGAATGCCCACGCCCGCTTCGTCGAACCGCTGCTTGATCCGCTCATGCAGATCGAAATGCAATGGCCAGTAGTCGGCAGTGGCAACCCAGGGACGGACAGCAATGTTCACCGATGAGTCGGCCAGCGCCAGCACCCCGATCTGTACCGGTTTGTGGGCCTCGAGTACCCGTTCGTCACTCTCGACGATCTCGCGCAGCAGCCGCTTGACCTGCTGCAGATCACTGTCATAGCTGACGCCGATGACCAGATCCAGGCGCCGCGACGAAGATGTGGAATAGTTGGTGATGGGCCCGCCCATGATGCTCGAGTTCGGCACGGTGATGGTGCGCTGGTCAGGTGTCACCAGGGTCGTACTGAAGACGGTGATCTCCCTGACGGTGCCGGACACGCCGCCGGCTTCGATATAGTCTCCGACCTTGCAAGGACGAAACGACACCAGCAGCACGCCGGAGGCAAAATTCGACAAGGAGCCCTGCAGCGCCAGACCGATGGCCAGACCCGCCGCACCGATGACGGCAATGAACTGCGCGGTGGGAATGCCCAGCTGCGACAGCGCAGCGATGATGACCAGCATCAGCAACACCATGTACAGGATATTGCTCACGAAGCCGCCTACCGTGGGGTCGATGCCCCGCTGGCTCATGAGGCGGCTCCCCAGGTTGACCAGACGGCGAGCCATCCACTTGCCGACGAAGAAGATCAGCAGTGCGGCGATCAGATTCAACCCATATTCGCGCGCCAGTGTCGGCACTGCCTCAACGTAATTCACCCAATCCATCAATTACAGCCTGTCGTTGTCGCGAGTCCGGGTGGATTGTAGTAGGCCGCCACCCGGTTTGCGAAAACCGGTAAACGCTACAGGGTCTCGACCTCGACCGGCAGTGACTGCGGCGGCAGACTAATCGACCACGGTGGCCATGGCCACGAAGGACGAGGTGTGGGCGACATGTGGCAGAGCCGACAGCTTCTCTCCCAGAACCAGCCGGAAGGCGTTGATATCGGCAGTTCGAATCTTCACCAGGTAGTCGAAGGGTCCGGCGATCAGGTGCAGCTGCTCGATTTCCGGTATCTTGCGAGCCGCCTCGTTGAAGGCATCCAGGGCTGACAGTTTGGTGTCATTGAGCTTGACCTCCACGAAGGCCACATGCCCCAACCCCAGCTTTTCGCTGTCCACGATGGCCTTGAAGCCCAGGATGTAGCCTTCAGCCTCCAGTCGCTTGACTCTCGCCGCACATGGGGTCTTGGTCAGGCCGACACGCGACGCCAGCTCCGTCAGCGTTATTCGGCCCTCCGTCTGCAAGATGGAAATGATCACACGGTCGAATTGATCTAGCATGAGGGCCTCATCCGTTTACGACAGCACTTCAGAATACTCTTGTCGGTTACACTCATTCCACCCCGATCATCAAACAGCAGTTTAGTACCGCATGCACCTGCCTTCAGCATCACCGAACCGCCTGATGATTGTCGGAGCACTTCATGTAGACGACATTGCCACAACTTGCAGCCCACTGATAGCCCAGGCTTCCAACCCTGTGACCTGGGCGCACCATATAGGGGGTGTGGCAGCCAATGCGGCATTTTCCGCCAGAGAAATCGCCCACTCTGCCAGGCAGATCGGTTTCTGCGCAGCCACCGGCAACGATGCGGTGGCCAATCAACTGGAACAGGCCCTGATTACCGCCGGACTGGACGCCTGTCTGCAGCGGCTGCCGGACTACCCTACGGGTCGCTACACGGCCATCATGAACCATGACGGAGAACTGCACATCGGCCTGTCCGATGTTGCCCTGGCGGAGCGCCTCGAAGCCGACTGCGTTCCACTGGGTAGTGAAGCGGATCCCTGCCAGGCGCTGCTGATGGATGCCAATCTGTCCGCAGACTGCCTCGCCAGGCTCGCCCGGCGGGCCGCTGGCATGGGAATCGCCGTGGCGGCCATGAGCGTCTCACCAGTCAAGTCCCGACGACTGCTGCCTCTGGCATCACACATCGATCTGCTGTTCGTCAATCGCCGCGAGGCCATTGCCCTGATCGACCGCAATGTGTCGCTGGACCTGCCGATCGAGCAATTGGCTGACGGTTTGTCTGAACTCGGCTTCCGGCAGTTCATCCTGACCGATGCCACCGATCCCGTGCTGGTGCAAGACGGGAGCACACGACAATGCATCCCCGTCCCTGCCACGGAAGATCGGGTGTCGGTCAATGGTGCCGGTGATGCGTTGGCAGGTGCCTGCTTTGCTGCCTGGTGCGACGGCCTGACACTGGCTGATGCCGTGCGCACGGTGGGATTGAAGCAATCTGTCAGTGTGGTCAGCGGTGAACGTCGGCCGCCGACGGTCAACGGCTGACAGCATCCTCGTAAAGCTTCCAGTCTCTAGAGGCGATGGCGAGTGAACATCGCCTGCCGGAACCACTCGCTGATCCAGGCAATGACCTTGTCGCGATCCTCTTTCAGGATCAGCGTATGGTCTGCCTCCTGAATGTAGCGCTCCTGCAGGTGCGGATCGTCCCGCAAGTCCGGGAACATGGCACCCAGCTGCCCTTCGTAGGTGTAGGTGTCGTGTTCGCTGCCGGTATAGATGAACAGCAGATCGGTGTCAGCCTGGCACAGGCTCTGCAGAATCGCTGCCGTTTCTGCCTGAGGGGGTATGTGGCGATAATCGTTGTCAAGCTGCAGTAGTTCCAGGCGCTCCTGGTCTGTCAGCGTTTCCACATCGACTGACGCCGACGAGGTGCTCACCGCGGTAGCCGCGGGTTGTCGCGGCAGCAGGCGTCGCAACAATCGGCCAGCACCGTTTCGCAGTTTCTGCCAGACAAACAGCCGCGGCATATAGAATCTCAGAATCCGGTAGAACCGGAAACGACCGGCCGGATAGGCGTAACCGTTGAGCAATACAACGCCGACGACGCGAGGATCCTGCTGTGCCGTGGCCAAAGCATCGTCGGCTCCGGAACACAGCCCCAGCAGTACAAATCGCTGCTTGCCGTGATGTGCCTGCAGATAATCCATGGCCTGCGTGACTTCACGAACGGGACGTTGCCGGTAGTCCCCACCCAGGCTGCTGGGTTCGCTGTCACCGGCCCCCGAAAGATCGAATCGCAGCCCCGCGACACCCTGTGCAGCCAGACTTCGGGCAAGCTCCACATGCAGCCGTGTCGGCCCGATGTGGTGCAGCAGGCCTGCCGTCAGAAACAGCGCACAAGCTTGCTCATGGTGCTCGCCGGAGGCTTCAGTGAATACACCGGTCAACTGGCAATCCGTACCGAAGGTGCAGGCCGTTTCCCGAGCATGAACAGTCGTGTTTGCCATGGCTCTACCCTACCCGCCTATCCGCTTCAGGGGACGCCGGCACCCGGCGGATCAGTCGGTCACCCAGCACACGGGCACCGCGAGTGACGATCATGTCCAGGGTGGTCGCTCGAGGGTCCAGCCAGTCGTTGGTCTCATCCAGCACCTGCATATCGACACCCGCTGTGCGTAATGGCTGCAAGCGTTCATCTTGCGCGCAGTCGGATGCTACCAGCAACTGGGTATGCTCGGTGTCAGTGCCGCCGAGCAGGCTGGCTGCAAG
Source organism: uncultured Granulosicoccus sp. (assembly GCA_947495035.1). Lineage (GTDB taxonomy): Bacteria > Pseudomonadota > Gammaproteobacteria > Granulosicoccales > Granulosicoccaceae > Granulosicoccus. The sequence goes on along the minus strand of CANLXI010000001.1, from coordinate 107,752 downwards.
ACTCTGCGAAGCCAGGGCCTCATGCAGCTTCTCGTTCATGCGCAGACCCGCAAATTCGTGAATTCCGTTACCCTGCTTGCCGGGTCTCCGTGGAAACAGGAATCGGAAGGTATCCTTGCAGATGCCCTGCTGCAGAGTCTGCATCTGCGCCAGCCATTGCTCACCGGACAACACCGGGTCCCAGTAATAGCGGACATTGATCGGCCATTCATCCAGATTGGTTCCGGCGGCCAGCAGGGCTCCGGTGCGGAAGGCCACGATATCGATCGATGTCGCCTGGGTCGTCAGCAAACCGGCAGCATCGTGAATATCATCAAGCCAGGCTTGCAGATCGTCTAGCGACTCGGCATCAGCACTGGAATTGCCGGTACCCGTCCAGTCGAATCTCAGCAGGGTATAGCCCAGGCGAGAGAAATTCTGCATCAGGCTGCGCATCGGGCGCTGCGTGCGTCGCTGTTCATTGCCCAAAGGCGGAATCAGCAACAGGCCTCGCCCATTGTCCTTGTCGGGGGGTGGCTTCTGCAGCAAGGTATACAACTGCCGTCCACCACGATTGATGAAGGCAGGCGCAGGGGGTGGCACGCGGCGAGTCACCCCTTCTCCCTGAACAAGCCCGGCCAGCAAGGACACGGTATCCAGAAAGAAGAAGTCGCGGGTGGACACCCTGAACTTCAGCTGTTGCTGAATCTCGGCGATGGCACGCACTGCCAGCAGTGAATCACCACCCAGCGAGATGAAACTGTCATCCACACCGATTTCCGGCAGACCCAGCACCTTGCTCCAGATCTGACACAGGGCCCGTTCCACATCATTGCCCGGGGGCACATGACCGGCACTTCTGACGGCTTCCCCACAGGACGGATCAGGTAATGCCTGACGATCGATCTTGCCATTGATGGTCTTCGGAAACTGTGGCATGAAGCAGTAGCGTGAGGGCATCATCCAGACAGGCAACAAGGCCTGCAGATGAATGGCAACATCCACGGCCTGCAGCGCGCCATCGGCGCTTGAGACATAGGCGAACAGCTGCCGCTGTTCCTCCTGCTCGACCACGCAGACCAGCGATTCACTGACTCCCGGGCAGGCATTGATGGCGTTCTCGATCTCGCCTGGCTCGATACGATAGCTGCCCACCTTGATCTGATGGTCGATTCGACCGGCATAGGCGATATTGCCATCTTCCAGCCAGCGTGCCAGGTCCCCGGTTCGATAGAGTCTGGCACCCGTCTGACCGGAAAGAGTATCGGGAACAAAGGCTCTGGCGGTCTGCTCGGGACGATTGAGATAACCTTCGGCCAGCGCACTCCCGCCGATGTGCAATTCACCGGTTTCGCCGGGGGCAAGTTCCCTGCCCTGGGGGTCGAGGATATGGGCACTGTAGCCCGGCAGCGGCTTGCCAATGGGCAGGGCATCGCCCTGCCAACCGGCTGGCGGCACGAACACGGTAGCCGTCACGGTGGTTTCGGTAGGTCCGTAGGCATTGGCCCAGAGCACGTCCTGCCGTGTCAGCCCTTGTCAGCGCTGGTAGTGTTCCGGCGACACCTTCTCGCCGGTGACGACCATCAGGCGCAGACTGGCCGGCGAAGACACACCGCTTGCCACCATCAGATCCACCCATTCATGCCAGTAGCCGGTGGCCAGGTGCACCGCGCTGACTCGGTAGCGTTCGATGATGTCACTCAGTTCGATCTGGGCGTCACTGAGCGACGCAGGACGCAGTACCACGGTGCTCCCGATACTCAAGGGCGGGAAGATCTCCTCGATGCTGATGTCGAAACTCAGGGTGGCAAACTGCAGCGTGCGATCTTCCGGCTGCAACTTGTAGACCTGCACATCGGCGCTGCAATAGCACCGCAGTGCGCCGTGCGAGATCGGCACCCCCTTGGGTTGCCCGGTGGAGCCCGAGGTGTACATGATGTAGGCCCGATCCGTCTCGGCCAACGGTGGCCAGTCGCGATCCTCCCGACGGGCTTCGGCATTCTGCAGCAGTTCCTCGGCATGCAGCACTACCGGCCCTGCCGCTGCGGTGGGCTCGGTCTCAGGACAGCGCACGCGCGCCAGATCGGCCGTCGTGAGCACGATGACATCACGGCATGCCGCCAGATGATGCAGACGGCCAGCGGTGGCATCGTCTGTCACGATGCAGCGCACGGCGGCGTCCTGCAGCATGTATTCGATACGATCGTTGGGAAAGGCCGTGTCGATGGGAACGAACACGCAACCGGCCCGCAGCGTCGCCAGCATGGCGGCAATGGTTTCAATGGAGCGTGGGCACATCAACGCCACCGATTGCCCGGCGAGCAGGCCACGATCAGCCAGCCGGCCTGCCATGCGTCGGCTCAGCTGATCAAGCTGCGCATAACTCATCGCCCGCTCCTCGTGCACCAGCGCAACGGCCGCCGGTCGAAGCTGACACTGCTTGTCAAAATCCGTCAGGAAGCTATTCATTGCTTGCGCGCGGACAGGCTGTTTGCCATGCGGATGATGTCGACTTCATCGAGCTGCTGATGCAAAGGCAGGGCCAACAGTGATTGCTTGTACTGCCGGGCTACCGGAAATTCGGCCCAGTCTATCCGAGATGACAGATGCTGCCACCAGTTGAATGCCTCGATGTCATCGGCGGCAAGCCGCTTCACCCACTCACCGGGATTCGCCACGCTCACCAGAAAATACAGGGGGCAGGCCCCTTCCGGCAGTACCCGATGCACCGGCCTCAAGCCGTCCATCTGATCCACCAGCCGAAGCCAGTGGGCGTGATTGGCGCGTCGTCGCTGGCGAATATCCTTGCCGTCCGCCGTTTTCAGCAATCGTTGGCTGAAGGTCGAGATACCATACCCGTACACCGGCACCGCCGCGGCACCTTCCACATCCGGGGTCAACCACCGCTCTGCCGGTACGATGCCTGTGCGGCGCATCAGCTTGACCAAGACTGCCGGAATGCTCCAGCCGGCAATGCTCAGGTATCTGGCCACCGACCGGATACCCACTCGCCGACTGGCGCGAGCTCCCTGCTGGAAAGACCAGGCCAGGCGGCTCACCCAGGCCAGGAGCGACAAACCATTGGCCGGCTGGCGGCTCTCCGAGCGTAACGGGTGCTTGCTCAGCAAGGCACCGCCCTCGGTCAGTGGCAGACTCTTGCGCATGCTGAAGATGGCATAATCCCCCGCCTGCCCCACCGCCCTGCCCGCCTGCTCGGTGAACAGTGCATGGGCACAATCCTCGATCAGCGTGACACCCCGAGCCTGACACAGGGCTGCGATCGCCTCGACCTCCGGCTGTGCAAACCCCAGGTAATGCGTCAGCAGCATCACACGGATGTCCGGTTGCGCATTCAGAATGCGTTCGATCTCGTCATGACTGATACTGAAATCCGTACCGATGTCATAAAAGCGGAATTCACAGGCCAGCTGCTCGAAAGGCCCGAGTTCGGCACCGCAGCAATAGGCGGGCAATAGCACACAGGCCCCGCGTTCCAGTTGCCGATCGAGCAGGGCTGCATGAATGGCAGCACTGCCGTTGTACGTGTAGCGTCTGCGCGAATCAGGCCAATGAAGCAGGAAGGGTTCATCGCTCTGCTTCACTCTGTACAGATCAGAACAAGACAGTGTCGGCGTCATGCTCACATGACCGGCACGGAAATACTGTTGCAATCGTCTTATCAACTTATACTCGCAGGCTCAGCTTCGACTATCCGCATATCCGCCATGTCTCTACCCGTATTGACCATCAGTCCTGAAGTACAGACAGCCCTGAGCAGCAACCAGGGTATTGTCGCACTGGAGAGCACCATCATTACCCATGGCATGCCCTACCCTCAGAACAGGGATACGGCCATGGGTGTGGAGCAAGCGGTCAGAGACAGTGGTGCCATACCGGCGACCATTGCCATCCTTGATGGTCAGATCATGGTCGGCCTGGATGAAGAACAACTGGAAACCCTGGCCAGGTCCAGCAATGCCATGAAACTGTCCCGCGCCGACCTTGCCATGGCTCTCGCCCGCAAGGCCATGGGTTCCACCACCGTGGCCGCGACCATGATCATCGCACATCTGGCAGGAATCAAGGTGTTTGCCACTGGCGGCATCGGTGGTGTTCACCAGGGCGCCGAGCTGAGTTTTGATGTGTCCGCCGATCTGCAGGAACTGAGTCGAACGCCAGTCAGCGTCATCTGTGCCGGTGCCAAGGCCATTCTCGATATTCCCAAGACACTGGAAGTTCTGGAGACGCTCGGCGTCCCCGTCTTGGCTTATGGGCAGGATGAGGTGCCGGCATTCTGGTCACGCAGCAGCGGCCTGGCGGCACCTCTGCGTGCCGACAAGGTGTCTGAAATCGTGGACTTCCTGCAGGCTCGAGACTCCTTGCAGATCAGTGGCGGCGTTCTGGTCACCAACCCCGTCCCGGCCGAGGCCGAGATTCCGCAAGCCGAGATGCAGACCTTTATTGCGCAGGCAATCGAAGAGTCACAGGCTGCCGGCATCAGTGGCAAGGCGGTCACGCCGTGGCTGTTGGGCCGCATCGTCGAGATCACCGAAGGCCGAAGTCTGGTGACCAATCAGGCTCTGATCATCAACAATGCCAGACTGGCAGCCGAACTGGCGGTGGCTCTGAGCCAGCGCTGATTCGACAAGCGGCAGGCAACCTTCGGCCTTTGCCTGCCGAGCCATGAGCATCGCTGCTGACAGACAGGCGCCGGTTGTCAGGACTGCCCAAGGCCAGCCCGAAAACGACGCTCTGCCTCACCACTATCCAGCGCCTCGCGCATGAGTTCACCCGCCTCCGACAGAGTGCCGGCGAGTCCGCGGGCCTGCGCGATTACCGCGCCGGCGTAGATCAGGGAATCTCTGGCAGGTCCGGTTTCCCCCGCCAATGCCGCCAGACCAAGGCGGGCAGCCTCACTGGCAATTTCACGGGCGAATTCATTACCCGGCGCCTTGACCGAGCGAATGGAATCGTCCGTCAGATGTTCCGGCAGGGCAATGGCTCTCTCCTTCTGGTTGATGCCCAGATCGCCCGGCTCGATGTCCACCTGTTCAAGCGCCACACCATCCACGCTCGTGAAATATCGTGCTGACTGCGATAGCGACGGCACCACACCGCCTTCCACGCCTCTGACCAGAATGGAGCTGACAAAACCGCCAGCCTTCGCCAGCATGGCATAGATAGGGGGATAGGGCTTGTGCACGAACCCAGTCACCAGATGGCTGGCTGACAGGGGAACCAGACTTCTGACCGCCACCTCGATGGTGGTCAAGCAGGGACGTTTGACAATGCGCGTTCGCAGGTCGGTCAGCGCTGCCAGTTCAGGCGCCAGTTCCTGCTGGGACAGATAGGCCCAGCCACAACCCGGATCTTCCAGCCTGACAGCGGCGGCCTGCCGATCAATGCTCGTATCCATCCCCGCCTGGCGGAGAATCATGGCGTGCGAGGCGCCGAACTTGGGCCCCATGGCATCCACCCCGTGCGTCAGTGTCGGCAGCGAGCAGGCAGCCAGCAGCGCAGGCAGAAACGGCGCTACCGGCACGCCACGCAGGTAACCGTCATAGGGATCGACGATGGTCAGCAACTGATCCACCTTGACCGTCATAGGGGTGATTCCGTCGTGGATTGCCTCGAGAATTCCGGTAAGCTCCTCATCGGTTTCCCGCTTCATGCGCAAGGCAATCAGAAAGATGCCGGCCTGCACCTCGTCTGCCCGGTTCTCCAGCAGCAGTCGCATGGCGCGTCTGGCCTCGTCGGCTGACAGATCCTTGCTCAGCGTGGGACCGGTGGCTATGCGCTGCAATACCTCACGCATGATGTCGGCGTCGGTCATGGAATCGGTTTCTAAGGCTGGCATGATAGTGATCAAGTCTCTCGGATTACCAAAGGTCCGCAATGATGCAGCGGAAAAGTACACCTTGAAACCATGTTAACCGAGCCGAAGCAACATAAGAGTCAAAGACAGTGAATCAAATCGAGCAACAGGGTTCTCAGAATTTCCCCGCCTTTCTCGACATGGGCGGACGTCGTATCGTGCTGGTCGGCGGTGGCCCCAATGCCGAGCGAAAAGCCGTTCGGCTGATCGGTCATGGAGCGCACATCGATGTGATTGCACCGCAACTGTCCGAGAGCCTCATGGCTTCTGTCAAGGAACATCAGCTCAATCATGTCGAACGGACCTGGCAGGCCAGCGACTTCGAAGGAGCCTGTCTGGTGGTCGCGGCCAGCGATGACCGACAGAGCAATGTTGCCATAGCAGAAGCTGCCAGAACGGCCGGTTGCTGGGTCAATGCGGCCAATCAGCCCGAGATCAGCAATTTCCTGATTCCCTCACTGGTGGACCGTTCGCCCCTGCTGATAGCGGTGTCCAGCAGTGGCACATCGCCGGTACTGGCAAGATTGCTGACCGCTCGCATCGATGCCTTCCTGCCACATACCTACAGTGAGCTGGGCAAGCTTGCCGATCGCTACCGGGAACGGATCCGCGAATCGATCGGCAACTGGCGTCAGCGCAGACGTTTCTGGGAACGCCTGCTCAACGGTCGACTGGGTGAACTGATCCTGCAGGGGCGCCTGACAAATATCGACGAAGCGCTGGAACAGGCCATACGCGAACACGATGGCGAGCAGCTTGATGGCGAAGTCTACCTGGTGGGCGCAGGCCCCGGCGACCCCGACCTGCTGAGCTTTCGCGCCCTGCGACTGATGCAGCAGTGCGATGTCGTTCTGTACGACCGACTGGTATCAGAACCGATCATGGCCCTGGTCAACAGCGCGGCCGAGAAGGTGTATGTCGGCAAACAGAGAAGCAACCATGCGGTACCTCAGGAGTCCATCAATTCGCTGCTGGTCACTCATGCCCGGGCCGGCAAACGTGTTCTGCGTCTCAAGGGAGGCGACCCGTTCATTTTCGGTCGCGGCGGCGAAGAAATCGAAACACTGGCGGCAGAAGGTATTCCCTTTCAGGTGGTGCCCGGTGTGACGGCGGCGGCCGGTTGCGCCAGCTATGCTGGCATACCGCTGACTCACCGTGATCATGCGCAGTCCTGCCTGTTCGTCACCGGCCACCTGAAGGACGGCTCGGTGAATCTCGACTGGCCGGCACTGACCCGTGCACAACAAACGGTGGTGATCTACATGGGTCTGGAAGGCTTGCCGGTCATCTGCCAGCAACTGATCAGACACGGGCTGCCCGCGACTCATCCCATTGCCATCGTCTCACAGGGCACACTGAGCAATCAGCAGGTGATCACCGGGACGCTGGATTCCCTGCCGGATCTGGTGGCAGCCAGTGAATCCGTCAAGGCACCCACGCTGATCATCATCGGCAATGTGGTTTCCTTGCGTGAGAAGCTTGCCTGGTTCGAAACCCGTACCTGAGCCATACCGATCATCTACCCAACTCTGCAGACTCATGGCCACTGACGATCCAACGATAATGCCTGCTGGCGAACACCGCCTGATACCGCTGGCCGAACTGAAAGCCGGCATCCCCTGCCGCGTGGAGCACCAGGGCAAGGGCGTGTTGCTTTGCCTGGTGGACAATGTCGTACACGCCGTGCACGACACCTGCACACACGAAGACATTTCCCTGTCACTGGGCGTGCTGTGCGAACACCGCCTGCGCTGCCCCCTGCATGGCAGTGAATTCGACATCCGTACCGGCAAGGTGCTGGATGAGCCGGCGGAGATTGACCTGCCGGTCTACGAGGTTCAGGTAGTGGACGGCTGGGTGTGTCTGTGACAAATGAGTGATCGTGCGCCCCCTCACAACGGATTGCGGTTGCGCATGTGATCCGCAAAGGCGGCAAGCCTTGCCTCGACTTCTGTACGTAGTTCCTCGTCAGCCACATGCTCCTGCAAAGACTTGTGCATGCACAACATCCAGGCGTCGCGCTCGGCCGGACCGATCGGAATGTGCAGGTGCCGCCGCCGCATCATGGGCTCGCCGTACAGCTCTCGATACCTGTCCGGCCCATCGAAGAATCGGATGAGGAATGCGACCAGACGACTGCGAACGTCGTCAATTTCCATCTGATGCAGCGAGTGGATATGCGCCGCTTCCGACAGTTTCTCCATCCACTCGTACATGCTTGTGACAATGGCCTGAATGCCGCGCTCTTCGCCGAGTCTTTGATATAGCGTGGGGGAGTCAGTCATGTTGGCGCAAATCTTCGGGACGTGGGCATAGGGTACCCTTCTTCAGACCTTCTTCGTGGTCACGGAAGGTGAACAGGCATTCCTGCGTCACGCCATCCGGAGACGGATGGGCTGGCTTTGGATTGAAATCCGGCACACGAGCACGTGTCCAATCAATCAAGGCTTCTCGGGCGTAGTTCCAAGGGTGGGCTTCACTGTACGGGCTGTTTTCAAGGTAGTACTTCAGCGCTTCAAGTTCGGCTGGATGCAACTCGTACAACCCCAACAGCCTCAATGCCATTGGATATTTACTTCCTCTCAATGCCATCGTGAAAGCCGTTTGATGATTTCTGAATCTCTCACTCGCTTCCGGCACAAGGTCCACTGACGGATCAGCTCCATGATTCAGCAGATACTCGAAAGCCTCGAAATTCCACAGATATACAGCGCATGCAAGTGGCGTCCTGCGATCAGAGTGACCTACGTCCCAGAATGCATTCGTCGACGCACCATATTCAATCAACAGTTCGAGAAAACGACTACTGCGATCATCGATAGCGGTGCATACCGCATGATCGCCAAGATCACGGCCCAGAATGGCTTCCGGGTCAGCTCCATTCTCCAAAGCTTGTTTCGCAGCTGACAGATCCTTTGCTCTCAGACTTTCCAGCAATATTCGATCATTGGATTGGTCATTGCTTGTAGTTGTGGCACATCCTACGCTGGACAGCATGATCATCAGCAAAGCGCAGCACAGTTGCGATACAGACATTCTTACCTCTTATTTGATTCGTAAATTCAATTTCATGGCGAGCAATTGAACTCTTTCAGAGACTCCAACACATGAATCACTGCGTTCATTGAGTGCCAGATGAGTGGAAAAAAACCCTCGCCGAAACTCTCAGCTTGTGCATGGACATTATTGACCCATGGAATATCAGGATTGGGAATTTCTGTAAATCTTCCGGGTGCTGTCTGAAGATCATGAAATACACCCAGCTCATCTGCCCGCTCCTGCAAGACCGTTACAGGGTCATAATCGGTATGCAGGTGTCTGATGTAGGCGTCCGCTTCCCTGTACTCATCCTCCAAGCCATAAGCTGCGGCAGTTCCCGGCTGCAGAGCAGCGGTATTGAAAATGGTTGCCTGTCTTTGAGTTCCCAAAGCAGCAATCGACGCCAATCCGCCACCAAGGGAATGGCCTGAAAATTCAATTTGGCGGCCAGGTAGCTCTTTGACCACATCCCGGCCCAAATTCAATGCCAGATCATATTGCCTGGTTTTCTCCGACGCGGCTTGAGCGAAACTGTTAGGCCAGTCATCACCCACGTTATCCGTTCCACGAAAAACCAGAATATACCGGTCAGGATCAGCCGGGTCTTGATAGAGTTCCGCATTGAATCCCTCATCGTCAAATCGGTCATTACTCATGCCGACTTCGGCCGGCGACACCAATCGGAACGCCGGTTCACAACTCAGACCACCATAGGCGCAACGGGACAGTAGAGCCATGTCCAGATCATCTTCCAACTGTTCGCACGTCAACCCGGCAGGCAAACCGCAATAGCGTCTCATGTCATGCCAGAAAGGCAGAGTCGCCCCTTGTTGTTCTCCATCCGATGACTTCGAACGAATACCGTGCCGCTCCGTTTTCAGAGACTGCTTGACGCTGTGTTCGAACTGAACAACGACGGCGGGGTCGAGGTCGCAGGGTGAATCACCATGACCCAAGGCAGCTATCCGGTCGTGTGAGAAGCTGTCTGTATTATCCGGATAATCACCCGCGAAACATGGCTGCAGCTGACCGGCAAACTGACGCTCGATGATGTCGGCCAGAGTAGTCTTGCCGATCTTCAGATCGCGGACCTCACCCAGCCTGTCCGTACTCATCGAGATTGGTACATCACCTCTGGGATGCGGATAGATTCCCGTATAGCGGGTGCGCCCCGGTTCTGACTCTGGTTGATCGCTCGACAGTGTCATGCCGCGCAACAGCGATACGACGGCGTCGTCCATCGGCGTCAGGCCCGGGTCCGGGATATCCTGCGATGAATCGTGACTACCCTGCTCGGCTGCAGCCGACTCGACAAGGGATACCGATTCATCCTCTTTCGCAGGCTTGTCACCGGAACCATCAATCCACCAGGGTGACGAGGCGTCAGGCAAGCAGTTGTCGCAACTGATGAACGCCGTCCCGTTACCAGGCGCAGTCTCATCCGGCTTCCAGCGATACTCGGTCTTGCGCCCGTCAGCGTAAGTGACAGATGCCTGCCTGGTAGCTACCGCAGACTCTTCAGGCAGTGGGTCCTCAGGTACTTCTGCAGCTGGCACCGGGTGACGTTCTATCTCCAGCCCGTTGATTCCACCACCTTCCACCCACGCAATACCTCGCCCCTGATCATCGTATTGCCACTCACTGATGCGATCATCGGCCGTGGACTGGCGTCGCGTCATGTGGCTGGGCCAATCCACATCGGCGTAGACATAGCCGATGCTGTCCCCATCGGGATAGCGAACACCAATCAGATTGCCGTTCTCCCCGTGGTTGTACTGAATGATGTCGCCACCTGGCAGCTGCACCGCGGCAAGAGAACCGGCTGGCTGTGCAATCTGGCCATTGCCGTACTCGGGCAATGCTGGCACACCGGGCACATAACGGAAGCTCAGACTCTCTCCCTGTCGATCCGTGACCGTGTCAAGCTTGCCGTTCCGATACCGGAGAGTCAGCGCCCCTGTGCGCTCGCCAAGCTCCATTCGCACCAGATACGATCCCTGAAAGATCAGACGTCGTCCATCGGTGAGAGACCAGACACTGCGCTCTCCCACCTGCAGAAAACCATCGCTGGCCTGCTCGGCCACGAACAGGTCGGTTTGCGTGCCGGGTGCCCGGTGAAAACGGATCAGACGACCATCACTCTGCACGATATCCATCCGCTGCGCACCGACACGCGACAATACAACCTGATAACTGTGCCGCCAGCCCGCTCCGATACCGAGATCGTAATCGCTCAGCGAACTGTTGTAGTGACGGGCCAGCGCCAGCCCCGAGTTCGGTGACTGATAATCAAGCTCGTATTGGTACTTGTTGCCACTGACCACATCGATGGGGTTGCCGACCTGGTGCGGGACATCCGGTTCGTGGCGGGAACTGCCCGGAGCAGATTCGACGCCGCAGGAAGGCGCACCAGCATCCGGCAACAGACAGCTTGCCGGTGGTGCGGCACCTGCCGGCTCGTCACCGGGTCCGGCAATCGTGTGCACGGGTGCGCACAAGGCCACCGTCAACAGGACACGCAGACAGAGACGTGTCAGCAAACATCGAACAGCACCTGTCGCTATCCGCTCGTCGCCAGTTGTGGCTGGAGATCTGTCGTATGGCATTGACCATCCCTGTACTGTGCAACCTGGTCACCTTCCGTGTACCAGTAAAGATTCCGCCTTGCAGGCAGTGTCGATGAGATCTGTCGACCACCCTGCCGGTCTCCGGGAATTCACGAGAACGAGAGTGAGTCACCGCCTGAGCGAATGGCCCCGGCGGCCAGTCATGGTAGCCACATCGGCCCGGAGCTGTCTTTTACGCTCGTCTCACTTCTGACAATTCACTGCCTGCGAACCGCCATGATGCCAACGGAGGACTCAGCTGCCGGGCAGATTCTCATCCCGGAATGTCGCCTCGATCTTGTTGCCGTCGGGATCTCTCACGAAACAGCCATAGAAGGCCGCACCATATTCCGGCCTGGGTCCCGGTGCACCCTCTTCGGTTCCTCCAGCAGCCAATGCCTCTGCATGAAACAACTGCACCTCTTCTCGAGACGCGGCAATGAAGGCAATGTGCACGCCATTGCCAGCACTGGCCGGCTTCTCATCGCCCGGCAACGCGATCCAGAATTCCGGGAACTGTCTGCCGTAGCCGGCCGCAATACCGTCGAGCGTTTCCAGACGGACGATGCCCAGCGTCGCCAGAGTCGCGTCATAAAAACGCAGTGCCCTGTCCGGATCGTTGGTTCCAAGAGATACGTGAGACAGGATGCCTGGGTTCTGTTCGCTCATGCCGTGATTCCCTCTGTGTCAGTCCGGTAGCAGGCCCATGACTTTCAGTGCGAAGGCCTGCTCCAGAGCCGTATCGGCCAGCGACGCATACCGCCCCGCTTCCCCGAAATGACCGCCCTGCATCTGGGTCTTCAGCATCAGTTCCGTCGAATCGGAACGCAGCTGCCGATGCCTGGCTACCCATTTGGCCGGCTCCCAGTATGTCACGCGTGAGTCACTGATACCCGCAGTGACCAGCATCGGTGGATACGCCCGGGCCTGTACATTGAGATAAGGACAATACCGGCGGATGTCCTCGAAGGCATTCTCATCGAGCAATGGATTGCCCCACTGCGACCATTCACCGGGAGTCAGCGGCAGCGTGTCGTCCAGCAGAGTGTGCAGTACATCGACGAAGGGCACATCCGCCACCGCCGCGCCCCACAGTTCGCTTTCCTGATTGAGCGCAGCACCCACCAGCAAGCCGCCGGCTGAAGCTCCGGACAACACGATTTTCCCGACTGCGGTGTAATGCTGCGACACCAGATACCGGCCGACGCAAATCAGATCGTCGATACTGTGCTGCTTGCCGCCGAAGCGCGCTGCCTCATACCAGGCTCTGCCTTTTTCCTGACCGCCGCGTACGTGCGCCGTCGCATGGACAAAACCGCGGTCCACCAGCGACAGCATGTTGCCGGCAAACGAGGCAGGTATGGACGAACCATAGGCGCCATAGCCGCTCAGCCAGCACGGTGCAGATCCATCAATGCGGGTATCACGGTGGTACAGCACCGTCACGGGAATCAGCTCACCATCCAGCGAAGGTGCATTCAGACGCCTGACCACATACGCCGACGCATCATGACCGCCGGGTATTTTCTGTTCCTTCAGCAGGCAACGTTCGCCCGACGCCATATCGAACAACCAGGTCTGCTCGGGTGTCGATGGAGACTCGTAGCCGAAGCGAAAACGCTGTTCATCGAACTCCAGCAGCGGCTCCAGGCTCATCGAATAGGCCTCTTCCTCGAAAGCGATGCTGGCGATCCGGCAGGCACTCGAGTCGAGTTGCGTGACATCCTCACCTGACGCACTCGCCCCCGGACTGCGGGTGTAGCAGATACGTGGCAGAGCATCTTCGCGCTCGATCCACATGATCCAGTCCCGATAGGCGTAGACATCCAGCACCATGCAACCATCCCTGGCTGGCAGCCACTCCCGCCAATACTGCCGGGAGGGGGTTGCGCAGGGAGCCTGCATGACCTTGAAATCACTGGCTCCATCGGCGTTGGTGAGTATCAGAAAACGATCCGCCTGATGTTCGACACTGTATTCCAGGGATGCACTGCGTGCCTCAATGAGTACCGGGCTTGCAGTGATATCGGTACAGGGGACATACCAGACCTCACTCTGGTCATCCGTATCGGAAGAGATGAAGACATAGTCTCCCGACAGGCTGGTCCAGACGGAACAGGCAAAGCGCGGGTCCGGTTCTTCGTATACCAGTGCATCGTCCGATGAGTCGCTGCCCAGAACATGCCTGTATACCCGGTTGGCACGCAGATCCTCATCCATTCTCGTATAGAACAGATGCTGCGCATCACCCCAGCAGAGGGAGTCGACATCCGCAATGGTATCGCGATCCTCACCGTTGTTCAGATCGCGAACCCTTGCGACGTGGCGCTCGGCACCGCTTGTGTCCACCGTCCAGGCCAGCCAGGCATGATCCGGACTGTATTCCACCTCACCAGGCGAATAGTAGGCATGCCCCCGCGCCTCCACATTGAAGTCAAGCAGAAGATGCGGCTGCTCATCCGCCAGTCGCTTCTGCCGCCAGTAGCTCGCATGTTCGTCATCGCCCTGATAGCGCTCGAAATAGGACCATGGCCCTTCGGCATCCGGTAGTGAGTCATCATCGGCCTGAATGCGCCCACGCATCTCGGCCTGCAGAGTGGCCTGCAGCTGAGTTGTCTCTGCCATGCGCGTTTCACACCAGGCGTTTTCGCTGAGCAGATACTGTCTGATTTCCTCCGGCAGCAGCTCGGGGTCATTCACGCAGGCCTGCCAGTCTTGCGCGCGCAGCCAGTGGAAGTCATCGGTCCAGCGTACACCGTGCAGCTCGTGTTCGACCGGAACAGGCCTTGCCAATGGAGGACTCAAGACAGCACCAGGGCATCGCCTACCAGATGGTGAAGACTGGTCACCTCTACCTCACTCAGATCATGCAGGGGCAATACGCTGGTCAATTGCGTCTTGCAGATGGCACAGATGGCCGCCAGATGGGTCACCTTGTCCTTGTCGACCACCGCCCTGAGCGCCTGCGCCCTGGGCAAGGAGCCGGCGATTCGTACGTCCATCATTTCATCGGTGAGCAGGCCACCGCCTCCGCCGCAACAGAAGGTCTTCTGGCGAACGGTGTCACGACTCATTTCCACCAGGCTCGGCACACTGGCCGCCAGCAACTCCCGGGGAATGGTGAACTGCCCGTCCGGCTTATCTCCCATACCTGCCCCACGCGCCACATTGCACGAATCGTGAAAGGTCACGACCTTGCCCGCATTGCGCTGCGGGTCCAGCTGGATGACACCACTGCGCCAGAGCTGATGAGTAAGCTCGCAGACATGTTCGACGCGCGCGTGCTGCGGGTCGAGAAAGTCCATTGGTCCCACCAGGGTATCCAGAAAGCTGTAGGCAACTCGCCAGGCGTGACCGCATTCCCCGATGACGATGCGCGAGACTCCCAGATCAATGGCTGCCCGCCGAACACGTATCGCGATATCGCGCATGTGCTCGTGGTGTCCGGTAAACAGGCCGAAGTTCGCAGCCTCCGACGCCTCGGAGCTGAACGTCCAGCGAATGCCGGCCTGATGCAGCACCTTGGCATAACCGATCAGACCGTCGACATGAGGCTCGGCAAAGAAGTCGGCCGATGGCGTGACGACCAGCATATCGGCACTGGCATCATCGAGCGGCAATCGTATTGCAACCCCGGTATCATCGAGAATATCCTCTTCCAGACTTTCCAGCACATCGGCCAGCGCCGGCGCCTTCATGCCCAGATTGTTGCCGACGCGCTTGACCTTGCCGATGATCTCCTGCGAATACTGCTGACCCAGGCCGATACTTGCCAGAATCTCGCGTCCGGCCATGGTCACTTCACTGGTATCGATGCCCTTGGGGCAGAACACCGTGCAGCGGCGACATTCCGAGCACTGATGAAAGTAGGTATACCAGTCATCGAGCATGGACTTGTCAAGGTCACGGGCGCCCACCAACCAGGGAAAATGGCGGCCGGCGAACGTGAAGTAGCGCCGATACACCGAACGCAGCAGATCCTGTCTTGCCACCGGCATGTTTTTCGGGTCATGGGAACCCAGAAAATACTGGCATTTGTCCGTACAGGCACCGCACCGAGTACAGCTGTCCAGAAACACCCGCAGGCCACGGCGCGACGCCACCAGCTCTCCGAGCCGTTCGATGGCACGGTTCTGCCAGTCAGGCACCAGAGTACCGGGCAGATCAAGCGCCTCCTGCACGTCCGGCCGTGCCACGGTGCCACGCTGCTCCGCCATCGCCCCTTCCTGAATCAGGGGGATGACCCGATAGCGTCCGACCACCGGAGGTTCCGTACTTGCGTTGCGCGTCTCTGCCGTATTCATGCCCGCGGATCGCGCTGATTGAAGCTGGGGCTGAACAGCACACCAGCGCCATGCAGCAATTTGCTGATCGGAAAGATCAGGATCAACAGCAGTGCCAGTCCCAGGTGCAGCCACAGACCGGCCTGAACGGGCAAGCCTTCCGTGTTGAAGGTCAGAGCACCGCGCAGGAACACACCAACGGCATGCAGATCGCTGGGCCAGAGCCGTTTCAGTGCAGCGCCCGACAAGGCGATGCACAACAGCAGCACGAGGTGCAGATAGTCACTGGGTGCCGAAATGTAGCGCAACCGGTCGACCCGGAAACGGCGCAGCAGCAGAACGCTCAATCCGATCACCATGGCCAGAGTCGCCCAGCCACTGATGCGAATGAAGGGCAGCAGCCACAGTGGCAATTGCTCGAACAGCAATCGCAGGTGCACCATCAGCACCAGCAACAAGCCGTAGTGAAAGGCCATGCTGGCCAGCCAGGTAGTCGGGTTGGCTCGAGCCAGTGATCTGAACAGCAGGAATTCGAGAAGCAGGCGCCCCGCCACCGCCAGACGCGTACGTGGCGCAGGAGCCAGAGGAATGGGCAAAGGGGATGGCGTCCGGGCCCACTGCAGCAGGCGCCAGCTTGTCGCCAGCAGCAACCACAGGAATGCGGCGCTGAACAACCAGGATGGCAGGACGTCAGACACAACCGGTGGGCTTGGGCAGACCCGCATACCGGCAAGCCTGCTTGGCCGGACCCCGTGGAAACAGCTCGTACAGATACTTGCTGTTCCCCTTTTCACGTCCATAGCGCTTGCCGATCTGCTTGGTCAGAATCCGGATAGCCGGCGCAATGTCGTAGTTCTCGTAGTATTCCTGCAGAAAGTGGAGGACTTCCCAGTGAGCCTCGGTCAACTGGATATCATCAGCGGCAGCCAGCTCGTTCGCCAGCTCCGGCGTCCAGTCGCTGCGGCGTCGCAGATAACCTTCGTGATCGGTCTCCAGAGTGTCTATCAGTGCGCTCATGTGTCTAATGGTCAAGGGTATTCGCTAGTCGGGCCCGGCAAGTGTTGCGCAAGAGGCGCAAGCGTGCCACGGGGTCAACTGGCCAGCTTCAGCAGCACGTCCACCAGCTCGTCCGATGTTCCCAGATAATTGGTGATGCGAATGTCCATGTCCGGGTACTGCGCCTGCTTGATCGCCACCTGCTCGGGAATGTCATCGACGACATGGGTGCCTCGGGCCAGAAAATACGGTACTACCTGGACACTGGTGGCGCCACTGGCAATACACAACTCGATACCGTCCGGAATCAGCGGATCGGCCAGTTCCAGAAAGGCATGCTGTACCAGCCCGAAGTCGTCTCCGGCTCTGGCAGCCACACGCATTGCCAGCTGTGCGATTTCCTCATTGGACTCGGCTCGGCGGCTGCCGTGGGCCACCAGAAGTAATGCTTTCATGACTCTCGCCCCTTGTATCTCTTGAATGAAAACCGATCCGTCGCAACTACCGGGCAAACGCTCGGTACCAGCTCGACAGTGCGGATCGTCCTTGATACGTAAACGGGCACCATTCGGTCGTCACCCTTTCTGCCGAGCCTCGTCACGCAATGCAGAAACGGCATTGGCGTGACCATCAAACCCTTCATAGCTGGCAAAACGGTGCGTATGGGGTGCCATTTCCGCATAACCACCGGCTGTCATATGGCCCACCGAACAGGTCTTGATGAAATCATGGACGCCCAATGGGGAATGCGTCCGCGCAGCACCCGATGTGGGCAGCACGCAGTTGGGCCCCATCATGTAGTTGGCAATGGAGCCGGCGGCGTGTTCACCGAGCAGGATTTCACTGGCATTGCGGATATGCGCCAGATGCTCGTAGGGGTTCTTCGACAGCACCTGACAGTGCTCGGGGGCGTAGTCGTTGATGAATTCGTAGGCTTGCTCCCGGGAGCTGGCCAACACGATGCCGCCGCGTTCACCACTGAGAACCGTGGACGAATAAGCAGCCAGGGTGTCATTCTGACTATCCCAGTAGCCGGGCACGGCAGCGCGAATGGCCTGTGCCAGCTCTGCATCCCAGGTGACGAGAAAGGCGCTGCTGTCGGGTCCGTGCTCGGATTCGATGGTCATGTCCAGTGCGGCAATCAGCGGATTGGCCGTCTCATCAGCCAGCAGAATGGTCTCGCTGGGGCCGGCCGGCAGGCCGGGATCGATACGGCCGGCCAGCACACGTTTGGCGGCAACCAGCCAGGGACTGCCGGGTCCGACGATCTTGAAGCAACGCGGAATGGTGGCCGTGCCGAATGCCGCAGCAGCAACCGCTTGCGCACCACCAGCCTTGTACACCTGTTCCACCCCTGCCAGACGTGCAGCAACCAGCGTGGCTGGATCCACACGGCCATCCGCACCGGGCGGCGTCAGAATGATGGGGTTCGGTACACCGGCCACCGCCGCCGGCACCGCCGTCATCAGCGTTACTGACGGAAAGGAGCCCTTGCCACGCGGGGAGTAACAGGCCACGGAATCGATGGGTGTGGCGCGCTCACCCACCAGCACACCGGGACGAATCTCCTTCATCCACATTTCCGGGGGACGCTGCGCTTCGTGGAAACGCCGAATGTTGTCTGCCGAGTATTCCAGCGTCTCGATCATGGCCCGGTCGACCTCGTCGAAGGCCCGGTCGATATCGGCCGTGGTGGCAGCAATGGCATCGACTGCCAGCGACTCGGCACCGTCGAATTCACGTCCGAACCGTGCCAGGGCTTCATCCCCTTCGACCCTGACGGCTTCGATGATGGGTCCGACGCCCTCGATGAAACGATCCAGATCGTCTTCGGCGCGACTCAGCAGTCGGTCGCGATCATCGCGGGACAGGGAGTCCAGTTCGTGCAGGGCAACAGCAGGATAGTTTCGGGCAGACATGACTCGGTATATGACATCTGGCAGGGCAGCCCGAAGTATACCTTGTCAGGCACGCCGGCTTGCGTTCACTGCGCTTGGCGAACCATGAACCTGCGCCTCATTCAGCCAGTCTGTGGACAACAGCAGTTCACGCCAGGCAGGATTGAAGTACACCAGCCCTTCGACAATACCAGCGGCGTAGTTGCCATTGAGTGCCTGCCCATCAGCCAGAGCCAGACCGCCCTCGGCCTGATAACTGTTATCCAGGGTACCGTTGGTCTCAGCCAGCTTGCGCACGGCTTCGCGCGTGGGCTGGTCGGCATTCTTTACCGTGACCGACGGCAGCTGGCTGGCCAGGGCCGTCACGTCATTGCCGCTGTCACCACTGAAGAGGCAGGCTTCATTGGCAAGGCCCTGCATCTGCCGGACATGTTCGATGGCTTCTCGCTTGGTGGCATGCACAGGCAGGATATCCAGCAGTTGCACGTTCTTCTCCGGGTCGTCGCTGAACACCAGTGAAGCCCGTACCCCCAGCCCCTGCAGATGCGATTCCAGCTGTTGACCCAGCGCTGACGCATCCAGGTCTCGCGGCAGATAGTAGCTGCGCTTGTAGCGTGTCTGCCGATCGGCCTCCTGTGCTTCCATCTGCGTGAAGCTGCCGAGTGATTCGCCAATGCCGGGGCTGTCATAGCCATTCCAGTCCCGGCCGATCAGGTCATGCCAGCCGTCATGCAACTGCCAGCCCCTTTCCCCTGATACGTAAATGCTGGTTCCGACATCGGCAACGATGACATCGGGAATCTGCAGATCGTGCTCTTCGATGGCCTGCAGCACACGATCAAGATCACGACCGGACACATAGGCCAGTATCATGTCGTGGCTGCGCAACAGATGCCACAGCACCGGCCGCGCCAGCGCCGACTCGGGCTGCTCGCCATTGGGTACCAGGGTGCGATCCAGATCCGTACACAGCAGTTTCATCAGGCAGGCTCCGCAGCGCGCTCAGGTGCCTTGCACTCCCCCAGAAAATCGTAGAACTCGATGGCTTCCAGAATGCCGGCGGCGTAGGGCTTGTCCGTAAAGTGAATGCTGGCGCCTTCGGTCAGCTGCGACAACTCCTCGTGCGCGCGATTGCCGACAATGGCCGCCAGGGTATTGCCCCGCATCATGTCCTCATCGGCCCCGGATCCGCCGATGGCGAGGACGCGCTCCAGCGGTATGTTGAACTTCGCCACGACATGCCGCAGCGCCAGCCCTTTCGAGGCACGAATGGGCACGATGTTCAGAAAGTTACCGTGCGAGAAGATGATGTTGACGGCCTGATCTTCCTGAAACAGACGGGCACTGATGTCGTCAACGGAAGGCGCCTTCTCGGCATCGTACAGATAGCTGATCTTGAAATCGCTTTGCTGATCGGCGTCGCGCAAGCCGATGCCGGGCACATCACTCAGTACCCGTCGAACCTGCTGTGGCGTCCACTGCTTTTCGATATGACGTGTCCAGCCGGTGTCCTCGGTCAGCTTCGGAGCAAAGGTGATTTCCGTACCGGCACTGGTGATCAGCACATCCGGCTCGGGGATACCGTGCTTCTTCAGCAGACGCAAGGCCGCATCCAGTCGCAGACCGGTATTGATGCCGAACTTCATGCGCTTGCGATTCTGCCGCACCAGCCGGATCAGTGTCTGCAGGGACTCTTCATCGCCCAGCAGACTGCGATTGAGATCGGTGAACAGGGCCCTGTCGGTGTAGCTCGCACTATAGGATTGGCTGTTATCGATCGCTTCGACGCTGGATTCCTTGCCGGTTATGGAGGACACCATCTTCAGGTATTCCTCGGCATGGGCCGGCCAGCTGTAGTGATGCCGAACCCCCTGCAGACCGGACACCGAACGCGTCTGCCACATCTCCCAGTCACCGATGACATCCTTGATGGCCTGCGCGATGCCTTCCTGCTCCAGAGGGTCGATCAGCAGTCCATTCTCGCAATTGCCGACGATGTCTCGCGGCCCTCCGTCCTCGGTAGCGACAATCGGCAGACCACTGGCTGCGGCTTCGATCAGGGTCAGACCGAAGGGCTCGGTCAGAGCCGGGTTGACGAAGACACCACCTGACAAGGTAGCGAGTCGATACAGGATCGGCACATCATCCGAGCGATGCTGCTTGGGATACGCCACTCGTCCGTAGAGGTCATAACGGTCGATCAGCTGCAACAATTCGGTCAGCACATCCCGTGCACCGACTTCCAGATCATTGAGATCTTCCCGGTTGCCCATGACCACCACCAGATTGGCGCGTTCCTGCAAGGCCTCATCGTTGCCATAGGCATGCAACAGAGCCGCGATGTTCTTGCGGGCATCCGCGCGCGAGACCGCCAGGATCATCGGCTTGTCGGGCTCTTTCAGGAAACGATGAACCTCCTGTGCGATTTCCGACTCGTGCTCCTTGCCCTGTGGTGGCTGGAAACGCGACAGATTGGTGCCCGGTGGAATGACGTGCATGGCCTCCGGGCGGTAGAAGTCATACAGCTCATACTGTTCTTCAATTTCCTGATGCGTACTGGTGATGACCCGCTCGGCCGATGCCAGGGTGGTCTCCTCGGCCGTGATCCGCCGGGCCATGTTGTAGCGCTCATCAATGGTCTGGCTGTCCAGACCACTGGCCAGCAGCCGGTGCCGTTTAACCCGGCCCAGCGAATGCCCCGTGTGGATCAGGGGCAAGCCCATGAGGTACGACACACGACTGCCGATATAGCCGGCATCGGCATAGTGGCTGTGTATCAGATCCGGCGTGACACCCTCTTCGCGGTAATGATCGATCAGATTGTCGACGAAGGAATCCAGATGATCCCAGAGTTGCTCCTTGGCGAGATAATTCAGGCCACCGGCCTCGATGCGCAATATATTGGCATTCTCTGCCAACGCCTCCCTTTCCTGTCCATAGTCATCGGCCAGATGGTCATCGCGAATGAGGCGCGTGACCAGATCTACCCGAGCGACGCCCTCGGCCTCGGCCAGCGCCCGGGCCAGCTCCACCACGTACAACACCTGACCGCCGGTGTCCGCATCGCGCCCCAGTTCCAGTTCATCCGCCCGAATCAGCCCGTGCACACTGATCAGGCAGATATGCAATCCTTTATGTGTTTTCATTCAGCCCTTTTTTTCCGTACCTGTAACCGATGCGATTGGTGCGATGGAAACACCCTCTTGTTGCCTGCCGCCGACGCGTGATTGACCGGCGTGTGCACTATCGTTGTCAACGCAGGGCCCGACGGACTCTCAGCACCATAACATTATGGCTGCAAAGCCCCTGTGGACACCGGCAGGAAAAAATTACAGCGCAGCCAGCAGGCGGACGATACGCTGCCCTGCATCAGTGCATCCCCTCCAGACCCTGTGTACATCAGACATATGGCGCAAGCCCTTGATCAGGAGTATAAGACGCTTCATGAACGCAACAACCACCATGACACCTTCGCACCCCACCGGACCCGGTATCAGACTGGGCATTCTGCAGGCAGGACGCTCCCCCGAGGAACTGCTGGAACATCATCAGGACTACAACCTCATGTTCGAGGACCTGCTGGGAAAGGATGCTTTCGACTATCGGCACTGGCCGGTACTGGACGGCAGATTCCCGGACAGCGTTGATGACGCCGATGCCTGGCTGATCACCGGTTCGCGCTTCGGTGCCTATGAGGATCACGCCTGGATCCCGCCGTTGGAAGAACTGATCAGGGGCATCTACGCGTCCGGCAAACCCATGGTCGGTATCTGCTTCGGACACCAGATCATCGCCCAGGCACTGGGCGGCAAGGTCGAGAAATATTCCGGAGGCTGGTCGGTCGGTCGGGTCGAGTATAAGCTCGACGAGGACGTGTTCGGCACTGGCAACGTTGCCGACGCCAGCTCCCCCGCCCTGCTGGCCTTCCATCAGGACCAGGTGGTAGAGCTACCCAGTGACGCCAGAAACGTGGGCAGCAGCAGTTTCTGCAAACACGCCGCCCTGATTTACGACAACCGGATTCTGACTCTGCAACCTCATCCGGAGTTCGACCGTGACTTCATCGAAGGCCTGTTGCAGACACGAGGAGCAATCCTGCCCGAGGCGATCAGGACACGCGCCGAGCAATCTCTGGACGAACCGATCGATCGCGAACCCGTTGCCTTGATCCTGCGTCGCTTCCTGTCCCGCAACCACGCTTGACCATTCACTTCGAAACAACCACACCCTCCGACTACTCGACACCGCATACCCCACCCTTATGAACACGAATGATTCGTGGATGGATCAACTGCCCGATGCCTTTCATCGCTGGCTCGATGGGCGTAATGTCGACGATGTGGAGTGCGTGATTGCCGATATTGCCGGTACCTCTCGCGGCAAGGCCATGCCCGCCCGGAAGTTTGCGCGTGCCGATGCCATGTACCTGCCAACATCCATTTTCTATCAGACCATCACCGGGGAGTATGTCGACCTGACGGACATGCCTGATCAGTGGACGGAATCGGATCTGGTTCTGACACCTGATTTTTCGGCTGCCACGGCCGTTCCCTGGTCGGCCGACGTGACCCTGCAGGTGGTACACGACGTCTCCTATCAGGATGGCACGCCGGTAGGCATGTCCCCACGCAATGTTCTCAAGCGCGTGGTGAATGCCTATGCGGAAAAAGGCTGGCAGCCGGTGGTGGCTCCAGAGCTGGAGTTCTACCTGACCAAACCGAACATCGACCCGGATCTGCCGATCGAACCTCCCATCGGCAGAACCGGTCGCCAGGGCATAGCCCGCCAGGCCTATTCCATGAGTGCGGTGGAAGAGTACGGACCGGTCATCGATGATATCTACGATTTTGCCGAAGCCCAGGGCTTCGAGATCGACACCATCATCCAGGAAGGCGGTGCCGGACAGATCGAGATCAATCTGCAACACGGTGATCCGGTGCAACTGGCCGATCAGGTGTTCTTCTACAAGCGCCTGATACGCGAGGCGGCTCTGCGCAACAACTGCTTTGCCACCTTCATGGCCAAACCCATGGAAGAGCAACCGGGCAGCGCCATGCACATCCATCAAAGTGTCATCGACACGCGCGATGGCAGCAATCTGTTCAACGATGAACATGACCAGCCATCGAGTCATTTCTACGGATTTCTGGGTGGCCAGCAGGCTCTGATACCGGATGTGCTGTGCATGTTTGCCCCCTATGTGAATTCCTACCGTCGCTTCCGGCGTGATGATTCGGCACCCATCAATCTTGAATGGGGCACCGACAACCGCACCACCGGTATTCGTGTACCGGTATCCAGCCCCGGCAGTCGACGTGTCGAGAATCGGGTGGTGGGCATGGACTGCAACCCCTACCTGGCCATTGCCGCCAGCCTCGCCTGCGGGCTCATCGGCATGACCCGCAACCTGCAGCCACGCGATGCCGTCAAGGGCGATGCCTATTCACTGCCACACGACATCCCGCGCGATCTGCTGCGTGCGCTGGAACTGTTCAGCGCCAATCCGGAGGTGGAAGCACTGCTCGGCAAGGACTTCTGCATGCTGTACCGGGCCATCAAGCATCAGGAGTCGGAGGCCTTTCTGCAGGTCATCAGCCCCTGGGAACGCGAACACCTGCTACTGAACGTCTAGATCATCGCTTGCCATGAAGCTCCTGCATGCGAACGATCGTCGCGGCGAGCATGCGCCCTCCTGGTATCAGGCGAGCTGCAGCACCCGCAGAAGACCCGCTCTCGAACAGAATGTGATTGCCGATGTCTGTGTTGTCGGCGCCGGGTATACCGGCCTGGCGGCCGCGCTGGAACTGGCGGCCAGCGGACATCGAACCGTGGTGCTCGATGCACATCGCATCGGCTGGGGTGCGTCCGGTCGCAACGGCGGGCAGCTGGGCAGCGGCTTCAACAAGGATCAGCTGGCACTGCAGCAACTGGTCGGCCAGTCGGCCGCCCGGGCACTGTGGCAGATAGCCGAAGACGCCAAGCAGCATATTCGGCAGCTGTGCAGGCAGCATTCCATCGACATCGATTACACGCCCGGTATTGTCTATGCACAGCACCGACAGCGGCAGGTCAGTGCTGCCCACGATTACTGCAAGTTGCTGGCACGCGAGTACGGATACGATCGAATGGAGCCGCTGTCGCGTGAACGCGTGCGCGAGCTTGTCGCCAGTGACAACTATCACGGTGGGGTACTGGATCATGGCGCCGCGCATGTCCACCCTCTGAAACTGGCGCACGGACTGGCCAGCGCCGCGGAAGAACATGGCGCTGTCATTCACGAATCGAGTGAGGTTTTGCGGATCACCCCGGCGCGTGCCGGATCGGCCCGACACGTGGTCACGGCAACAGGCAGCGTGCTTTGCGAGAAAGTGGTGCTGGCGGCCAACGGCTATCTGGATGAGCTGCAGCCATCGCTGAACAAGTGGTCCATGCCCATCAACAATTTCATTGTGGTCACGGAAAAACTCGGCGATGCCGGTCGACAGCTGCTGCCACTCGATCATGCCGTGGCGGACTCGCGCTTCGTGGTCAACTACTACCGCCGGGTCGACGATGACCGTCTTCTGTTTGGCGGTGGGGAAAACTATTCCTATCGCTTTCCCGATGACATCGCACGTTCCGTCCGGCGTGCCATGCTGAAGGTCTTTCCCCAACTCGAAACAGCGGCCATCGACCATGCCTGGGGAGGAACCCTGGCCATCACCCGCAATCGTCTGCCGTTTCTGCGGCAGCTGGACCCCAATACCTATGCCGCTGGCGGGTATTCGGGGCATGGCCTGGCCCTGGCCCCCATGTATGGCACAGCCATCGCGGAGCATATCAATGGGGAAGCGGAGCGATTCCGGCAATTGTCGGCACTTCCAGCCGCCGCCTTTCCTGGTGGTACCGCCAGTCGTCCTGCCCTGCTGGCGCTGGCCATGAGCGCCTATTCCTGGCTTGATCGACTGTGATCGACAACGCGTGCCAGAGTCCGGTCCGCCTTGCGACGCCATAACCAACATGCGAAACCTGCCGACAGACTGCATTATCACGCATATCTGACCGGGTTTTCGCTCTCCTGTACCTGTTTCCTGCTTGCCAACAGCGGATAGTCTGTGTAAATGCGTGTCTAACGCGAAGCATGACAACCTTCACAGGATTCAAGTCGTTATCATGTGATGTTGCAGGACTACATTGGGAGCGAGAATCGGTGATAGCAAAATCCGACCTGGTCATTCTGGCCATTTCTGGCACATTGCTGGCCACCAGTATCTATCGCTGGCAAGGCACCTTGCAACCGGCAACACGATCGCCAGTCGCTGTCACGGCCCCGGTCCCGGTCCGGCAGAGCAACAGCAATCCACCGGTCACCAGCAGCTCGCCGTCAACAAGCAGCTCGTCCGCCACCACGGCCGCCGATTCCGTCAGCCGTCAGACCGATACCGCGACCACGGCCCCCACAGCAGACACCAGCGTCAGCGCACCGTCGGAACCGCAGCAACCGGTACCGGATGCTGTGGCCAGTGATGTCACAACAGGCGCAGATGCTGCCGAGCGCAACGCTGAGCTGTACGGTACCTACATCGTACAGCCGGGTGACAATCTGACCTACATCGCCAACCTGCACGGGACCAGTGTGGAAACCCTGCGCAGCATCAACGCTATCGACGGTTCCCTGATCTATGTCGATCAGGAGCTTCTCTACCCTCTGCCGGCCAACTAGACACCATGACCCACCCCTTGTTCGGTTCTCTCTTCGACGGTCGAACCGTCGTGATCACCGGTGCCGGTCGCGGCATAGGTCGAGCGGTGCTACTGGACTTTCACGCCGCCGGTGCCAGCATCATCGCCCATCTTGGCCGCCAGGCAGAGCACGCCGCAGGCCTTCCGGAGGACATCGACTGGTTCTGCAGCGATTTCACCACGCCCGAGGGACAGCAGGCCTTCATCGATCATGTGCAGCAGAATTCCCGGCGTGTCGATGTTCTGATCAACAACGCCGGCACCATGTTCGGGCGTTTCCCCGCGGACACGCTCACCGATGAGCAATACCAGATGATCATCGAGCTGAACCAGAATGCCGTGGTTCGCATCACTCGCGCCATGTTGCCGCTGCTCAAGGCGGCCGACAAGGCATCGATCATCAATACCGTATCCATTTCCGCCTCCACTGGCGGCAGCCCGGGTTCGTCGATCTACTCGGCCAGCAAGGCCTTCGTCAGCACCTACTCGCGTGGGCTTGCCCGGGAACTCGCCCCGTTCGGCATTCGGGTCAATGCGGTTTCGCCCGGTGTCATCGACACCGACTTCCATGGACGCTATTCCAGCAAGGAAAAGCTGGAAACAACCCGTCAACAGATACCGTTGCAGCGCCTGGGCACCAGTGAGGATTGCGCACCGGCCTTCCTGTTCTTCGCCGCCGAGGAACTATCAGGTTACATCACGGGACAGGTGCTGGAGATCAACGGCGGACAGCGCTGATCCCCAGCCCCGCTTGACCGTGATCAACAAGATCGTGGCAAGCAACAGGTGCATACAGTGTAGTCGATAGGTACAATCTCTACCTTATCACTGGCGAGTTGACGTGAACTGAGCCGTCGACGTGAGTTTCCGCAGCAGGTACCAAAGAGGTAATGTCACTGAATTCAATGCATTCTGCCCGAGCACAGGTCGAACAACCGCCTCTCGCTGACGAGTTGCTGGTACTGGCCATTGAAGATGACTCGCTCGACTTCACCATTCTGGAACGTCAGCTGCGTGGCCTGGACATGTTCAAGCTGGTGTGGGCGCAATCGATGCGCAAGGGTCTGAGCGAACTTGCACGGCACGATTTCGACGTCATCCTGCTCGACCTGACCCTGCCCGACAGTCAGGGGCTGTCCACTGTCGAGGCGTTCACCGAACAGACCAGACTTCCCGTGGTGGTTGTCTCGGGCCTGGACGATGAAGAGACCGCACTGAAGGCTGTCCAGCATGGCGCGCAGGACTATCTGGTGAAGGGGCAATACAGCACTGCCCTGATCTGCAAGACGCTGCGCTACGCTGTCGAGCGCTATCGGCTGCTGGAAGAACTCGAGCAGACTCGTGAAGTCATTCAGCGTGAACGTGAAATCCGACGCCTGAAATCTGACGCTGCACAACTGCCTTCTGCCTTGTCCACGGACGCTCACTCGAACAAGCCACTGATTGACAAACATCCTGCGGTACACCGGTATGCAGTAGAGGAATATTCCAGAATGCTGGACAAGGCGATGGAAAGACTCGGCTACAAGACGACATTCAATGCTTCACAGCAGATCCGGGAACTGGCCATCACTCTGGGTGGCTACCAGGCCACACCACGGGATATCGTGAACATCCACACCCTGGCGGTAGACATCAGGTCCAGGGTCATGAACACTGAAAAGCAGCGGCTGCACAACGAGGAAGCCCGTTATCTGCTGACCGGGATGCTCGGGCATTTGTGCTCATTCTATCTGTCGCAATGCAAGCAGATACCGGCAACCCCGCCCTTGGCTGCAGCGGACGAGACCACGCCCGCTTCCGGTCACGATCAGTAACTGCGCAGTGAGCAAACTGATCATGAAGCTGTTCATTGCCGGACGTTCGCCGCGCTCGGACTCGGCTGTCGAAAATCTGCAACAGATGCTGGCCGATAATGTCGATTTCGAGCTGACGGTGATCGATGTACTGGCCGATCCGCAACTGGCAGAGGACGACTTCGTTCTGGCCACCCCCACACTGATCAAGGTAGCACCGGCGCCGAGCCGTCGAATCATCGGAGACCTGTCGGACAGAAAGTCCCTGCTCCGAGGGCTTGATATTCGAGAGTCATCGCTGCCTGGAGACCCCAAGACAACATGACGGTTCATTCCCAGAGTCCCATACTCAAACTGAAAACGGGCATTACCGGTTTTGACGCGATATCCAATGGCGGTATCCCCAAAGGCAGAACGACCCTGCTGGCCGGCACGGCCGGCAGTTCGAAGACGGTGTTTGCGGTGCAGTTTCTGGCCTGTGGAATCCGTCTGAACGACGAAAGCTGTGTATTCGTGACCTTCGAGGAAACGCCCGATGATATTCGGCAGAACATGCTCAGCTTCGGTTGGGACATCGCTGCCTGGGAAGCTGCCGGTAAATGGGCGTTTGTCGATGCATCACCGAAGCCTGAAGATCCGGTGCTGCTCAGCGGCGACTATGATCTTGCCGCCCTGCTGGCTCGCATAGAACACGCCGTGAACCGAACCGGCGCGTCACGGATCTCCATCGATTCACTGGGCGCCATTTTCAGCAAGTTCGACGACCACCATGTGGTACGCAGCGAATTGCTGCGCATCGCGGTTGCGATGAAAAAGATGGAGGTCACCTCGCTGATGACCGTGGAAAGAAATCAGGAATACGGCAACATTGCCCGTCATGGCATCGAAGAATTCGTGGCTGACAATGTCATCATCCTGCGCAACGTTCTCGAGGCCGAGAGTCGGCGCCGTACCATGGAAATACTGAAGTTTCGTGGCACCGACCATCGCAAGGGAGAGCATCCTTTCAGCATCGTTGCCGATGGCGGCATCGTGGGTGTCCCGCTTTCCACCGTCAAACTGAATCACCGCTCGTCGCATGTTCGTATCAGTTCGGGGACCGACAAGCTCGATACCATGTGCGGTGGCGGATTCTTCCGCGACTCCATCGTACTTATCTCGGGCGCCACCGGCACCGGCAAGACCCTGATGGCCACCAGCTTCATCGGAGGTGCAGGCAAGGACGAGCGCAGCCTGTTCTTTGCCTTTGAAGAGAGCCGCGATCAATTGTTCCGCAATGCCGAAGGCTGGGGAGTCGACTTCCAGCAGATGGAAAATGAAGAGCGACTCCAGGTCATCTGCACCTATCCCGAGACGACCGGACTTGAAGAACATCTGATCGAGATGAAGAAAGCGATCCTGGAATTCAAGCCCACACGCATTGCCGTCGACAGCCTCTCGGCACTGGAACGCGGTGCAACTCCCAAGAGCTTCCGGGAATTCGTCATCGGCCTGACGTCCTTCATCAAACAGCAGGAAATCGTCGGGGTATTCACATCCGTGACGCCTACCCTCATGGGCGGCACCTCGATCACCGAAGCGCATATCTCGACGGTAACCGACACCATCATCCTGTTACGCTATGTCGAACTGTTCGGCGAGATCAGCCGCGGCATTGCCGTCCTGAAGATGCGCGGCTCTCGTCATGAAAAGGAAATCCGGGAATTCAGTATCGACGAGTCGGGCATGCACGTCGGCAAGCCATTCCGCAATATCACCGGCATTCTGACAGGCAATCCGCAGTTCCATCAGACGCCGGAATCGGAACGCCTGCAGGAAATGTTCGAAGACGTCTGATCCGGCAAGTCATCCGCAGGCTGTATCATCGGACCAGACCGACCCTTCGGTTGGACAACTCGCAGGGCATCATGCGCATGGAAGACGACATCGATACAACTGCGCTGCAGAAAAGACTGGCAGCATCCGAAGCCCGTTTCGACAACGTGGTTCGCAGCTCACCGGATGGCATCGTCGTCATCGATCACGAAGGCATCATCCAGTATGTGAATCCGGCGGCGGTGTCGCTGTTCGGACATGCCGCCGAGCGTCTGACCGGGGAATCCTTCGGTTACCCCATCCTCATCGGTGAAAAGACGGAAATAGAAATCCTGAAAGCGGATCAGAAGCCCCTCCTTGCCGAGATGCGTATCGTCGACATCGAGTGGGATGAGCAGCCTGCCTATCTCGCAACGCTGAGGGATATATCCGAACGAAGTGTCCTGCTGGGTGAACTGCAACGCTCCACCCGTGATCTGGAACAGTTTGCCTCCATCGTTTCACACGACGTGCGCTCCCCTCTGCGCAATCTGTATCTGCTGACGGGCTGGTTGCTGGATGACCATGCGGCCGAACTCAACGCCGATGCCATGGAAGATATCCAGCTGATACGCCAGACCACGACACGCATGCAGCGCCTTCTGGAAGACTTGCTGCATTACAGCCGCGTGGATCGCGTCAAGCGCATTGCCAGCAACATCAGCCTGGATGATGTTCTGGATGACGCACTGGACAATCTGGCTGATGAGATCTTTCGGACCGGACTGCAACTGACTCGCGAAAAGCTGCCTGCAATCGACTGTAACGTACAGCAGATGGTTACATTTTTTCAGCACATCATTGGTAACGCCATCATCCACAACGAGCAAAAACCGGAGGTCCACATCAGCTGTGAAACCGGGCCTCGGTCATGTCATATCCGCATCGCGGACAACGGGGTGGGCATATCGGAGGCCAACCTCTCGAATATCTTCATTCCTTTCAATCACTTGCATTCCAGGGACACGCACGATGGATCCGGCGTCGGATTGGCGACCAGCAAGAAGATCATCGAAGCACACGGTGGCAAGATCTGGATCGAGTCCGAAATCGGCACTGGCAGTGTCGTTCATGCGGAAATTCCCAAGCGTTCTTCTCGAGCAAGCGGCTTAACTAAACCTGCAAAATAGCCTAGTATGCGGTGGCTGAAAGTACAGGTGATTTGCAAGAATTCCGGGCAAAGGGATACGACCATTCGACAATGATTGCAATACTATGTGCCAGTGAAGCGAAAACCCCCTTCGATCAGGGCATGCTGAAGGAGCTCTATGACGAGTACGTCAAGAGAAATCGCGAACTGGGGCTGACGGGCTACCTCAGCTGGAAGAACAATCGTTTTTTCCAGTACCTGGAAGGGCCCGAAAATGCCATTGATGAAGCAATCGCATCGATCGACAACGATCAGCGACAGAATATTCTGCGCACGTTGAGACTCGGACCTATCGAGCAGCGCCGCTTTTCACGCTGGGACATGCTCAACATCTCTGGCGCGGGAATTCCCGATATACGGATTCAGGACCTGATCGAAGACGTGATGAAGTCCACCGTTGGTAATGCGTTTGCCGAAACGGAATCACGCCGGCTGATTCTGGAAATGCTCGATCAGATGTCCAAGTCGCAAAAGACTGGCAACAGAGAGCTGCTGCAACCGGATTCCAAGGACACTGACATCGGCATCAAACCACCCTTTGTCGTGGTCATGGGGGCATCGGCAGGTGGCCTGCACCCGCTGCAGTCGATCATACGAAGCCTGAAACCGGAGCTGAATGCAGCCTTCGTCGTCATTCAGCACTTCGCTCCTGAAACCGAAACGATGATGGACATGATCCTGCAGCGACTCACCACGATGAAGGTGTGTACCGCCGCCGAGAACATGCGTATCGAGGCCCGCAAGATCTATGTCATTCCACCGGGTGAAAACCTGGAAGTGGCCAACGGCTGCTTCGTACTCAGCAGACAA
Source organism: uncultured Granulosicoccus sp. (assembly GCA_947495035.1). Lineage (GTDB taxonomy): Bacteria > Pseudomonadota > Gammaproteobacteria > Granulosicoccales > Granulosicoccaceae > Granulosicoccus. The sequence goes on along the minus strand of CANLXI010000001.1, from coordinate 75,744 downwards.
CACAGGCTGAGCCGGGGCCCTCAGTTCCCGATCGACATCTGCTTTCGCTCGGTTGCTCGAGAATACGGCGATCGCGCGATAGCCGTGATCCTGTCCGGTACCGGCAGTGATGGCTCGCGAGGTGCCAAGGTACTCAACGAAGCCGGTGGGGTCGTGCTTGCACAAAGTCCCGACACGGCCGAGTTCAATGGCATGCCGACTGCGAGCATCGATACCGGCATGGTTCACCAGATTCTCGCACCTGCCGATATCGCGGAATTCGTCAACAATCTCAGCAACGATCACATACACAACTCGCTGGTACTCTGGCCGGCCAGACGCGCCGAATACGTCAGCGAAGTGGTATCCCTGCTGGAAGACAACGACGTCGATTTTGCTCAATACAAGAGCGAGACGCTGTTTCGTCGCATCGAACGCCGACGTGTACTGGCCAGCGTGGCCACCAGCGAAGAATACATCGATTTCGTTCGCAACTCTCCGGCTGAACGAGATGAGCTGCGTGAAGACATCCTGATCACGGTGACGAGCTTTTTCCGTGATACCGAGGCCTGGGAAAAACTCAAGGATTCCATACTGCCGCTGATCAACTCGGAGATCATGCCGGGAGAGACCTTTCGAGTCTGGGTGACTGCCTGCTCCACCGGCGAAGAGGCCTATACCATCGGCATCATTCTGACTGAACTGCTGGAGACCCTGGACAAGCAGATCAACTTCAAGATCTACGCAACCGATATCGAACGCAGGGCACTGGAACACGCAAGCACCGGCATCTACAGCGAGCGCTCGCTGGAGCATGTCAGCGAAGAGAGACGGACACGATTCTTCAGCCGCAAGGCTGGTGGTTACCTCATTTCGCGCAAGATACGCGAAAACGTGATCTTCGCGCCGCACAACTTCATCAAGAATGCCCCGTTCACCCGCATGCATCTGGTCACGTGCCGTAACGTACTGATCTACATGCAGCCGGACCTGCAGCAGATTGCCATCAAGATGCTGCACTTTGCGCTGAACGTACACGGCATTCTGTTTCTGGGTCCGTCCGAGACACTGGGCAATCTGCAGAGCGAGTTCTATCCCGTGCAGCGCGAATGGAATCAGTACAAGAAACTGCGCAATCTGCGACTGCCCCTGCATCTGTCCGTGGAACGTTTTCGCGACGTCACGCGTGAACCTTCCCACAGAATCCAGGCCCTGCAGGTCAAGAACAACGATTCACCAGGCAACGACCTGCTGAGACTGTCACTGGATGCCTTGTCCCAGTACACCGGCAGCACCAATCTGTTGGTGGATGGATCCCGAACCGTCATGATGGTCATATCGGACCCCGCCGGCATTCTGCAGGTACATCGCGGCGAACCCACACTGGACATCACCAAGATGATTCCGGAGAGCCTGCGCCCGTCGATGACCTTCGCCATTTCCCGCGCCTTCAAGGAGTTCAAGTCGGTAAGCCACAAGCAACTGCGGTGCAAGCCGGTTGGTCAGGGTGAACGCATGGTCGATATCGAGGTCATCCCGCACATGCCCTTGGGTGAAAGTAGCGCACAGTATGCGCTGGTGGTCATCGGTCCCGCCACCAGCGCCTCGCCAACGATCGTCAACTCGGACATCGATAGTACGGCAAGCAGCAGCAGTGAGGTCGATCAGCTGCGGCTCGAACTGGAAGAGACCAAGAAGGCACTGCAGGCAGCCATCAATGATCTCGAATCATCCAATGACGAACAGCGCTCGGTGAACGAGCAGCTCTCGGCAGCCAATGAAGAACTGCAGAGCACCAACGAGGAGCTGCAGTCGGTCAATGAGGAGCTGTACACCGTCAACTTCGAATACCAGACGAAAATTCATGAACTGTCCGATCTCAATCACGATCTGGACAATCTGCTCGACAGTACCAATCTCGGCGTGATCTTTCTCGATTCGGAACTGTGCATTCGTCGCTTTACCGACGTGGCAACACAGACGGTCAATCTGCTGCCGTCCGATATCGGCAGGCCATTTGTCGATCTTGCACACAAGCTGCAATACAAGGAGCTGATGAGCGACATGCGGCGAGTGCTTTCCATCGGCAAATCGATCAGCCGGGAGATCAGCAGAAACAACGTCGATCAGCTGCAGGTGGGTATCCACCCCTATCGAGCCGGAAGCGGTCTTGCTCAGGGGGTGCTGATCATGTTCCGGGATCTCAAGACTAGATCCGAGTCAGTCCAAGCCTCGGAAGATCTGGACAAAGTTCACTGATTTTCTCGTTGTCCAGTTTCAGCAGGCGCGAGATGTCGCTGGGCAGCTCGGCTCGCGACATCATGAAACCCTGCACCGCATCGCACTGGTTGGCGGACAGGAATTCCAGCTGACTGGCCTGCTCGACACCTTCTGACACGACACGCATGTCCAGGCGATGAGCCATGGTGATGATCGATGAAATCACCGAGCGCATCTGTTCGGACTGATCCAGATCCTTGATGAACATGCGGTCTATCTTCAGCCTGGACACGGGCAGATGTACCAGCCGGGCCAATGAGGAGTGACCCGTTCCGAAATCATCGATGGTGACGATATGCCCGGCATTCTGCAATTGCCTGAGCGTATCCCGGGAACGCTGATGATCGATCATGATGGCCGATTCCGTGATTTCGATTTCCAGCGCCTGACTGGGCAGCTGGTAGAAATCGAGTGCTCTTTGCACTTGGGATGCGAAATCCGGCTCGAGCAATTGGCGAGTCGATACATTGATGGCAATCGGCTTGGCATATCCCTGTTTTCGCCATTCGTTCGCCTGCCAGCAGGCCGTTTCCAGCACCCATCTGCCAATCTCGACAATGCGGTCGGACTTTTCGGCCAGCGGGATGAATTCGTTGGGTGAAATGATACCCAGATCCGGATGATCCCAGCGTATCAGCGCTTCGATGGATTCGACGGTCAAAGACACCGTGTTGTAGATCGGTTGATAGTGCAACTCCAGTTGCTCATCGAGCACCGCACGCGGCAGGCAGGTTTCCAGTTTCGACAGACGGCTGAACGAGTCCACCGACTCCCTGCTGAACAGGCGCACCTGATCACGCCCTGCCTGCTTGGCCTGATACATGGCAGCATCAGCGCCCTTGATCAGATCGTCGATTCTCAAGGCATGATCAGGATACAGACTGATGCCCATGCTGCTGGTCACACTCAATTCACTGTCGGCCAGTTGCATCGGCATGCTGATGACACGAGCAATTCTCTGCGCCACGGCGACAGCTGCCGACTCATTAACCGGGTTACTCAGAATGATGGTGAACTCATCGCCGCCCATTCTCGCGATCGTATCGTTGCTGCCAAGGTACTGACGAACACGATCAGCCACCTGACACAGTACCTGATCACCGATGTGGTGACCCAGCGTATCATTGATCGGCTTGAACCCATCCAGGTCGAAATAGATGATGCCGACCTTGCCGTTTTCCATGGCACGCTGCGCCACCAGAGACTGCAGACGATCGGTGAACATGGTGCGGTTGGGCAGATTGGTCAATGGATCGTGGTGGGCCAGCTTTTCCAGATAGTCGTTGGCATTACGCAGCAGCTTTTCGGTATTCAACTGCTGCGTGATGTCAACGATCATGATCTGGTACTTCAATCTCGATGCCTGCCTGGCCCGGATACAGCTGGATACCAGCATGACGCGTTGCGACAGACCGTTGCGCAGGCGCAGGTTCACCTGCCATTTCAGGGAAAGATGTGTTTCGGCAACCGACGACAGATGCTCATTCAGATGCGAGTGATCGCCTTCCCCCAGGAAATTGGAAAATGGCGTATCGATCAACTGCACGCTGGGTTGTCGCAGCAGACAGGTTGCCGCCAGATTCACCTGCTCGATATAGCCGTTTTCATCAACGGCCAGATAGGCCACCGGTGCCAGATCGAACAACTGACGGTATCGACTCTCGGTGCTTTTCTGCTCGTTGATCAGATTCATCAGCTCGGCACTGCGCCCTTTCAGTTCAGCCAGAGCAACGCGATGACTGGCAAGCTGATCGTGCAGTTCCTGCTCTCTCATCTCGAGTTCGGTGTTCTGATTCTCGAGGACGCGCAAACGAGCCTGCATGACATGCAAGTCATCACTGTTTGCCGTTGCCGATTCCACTGAGCTGTGCAGATCGTCGACAGCTTTTCTGATAGTTGTAATCATTCTGGCCTGCAGTAAACGAGCGTGCGTTCTTCCCGAACCCGAGTGAAGCAAAGTTTATGCGAGTCACAAGGCCGGTTTGTCGGCGCGCCCCCGTAAATGGCCCTTGCAGCAGGTTACTTCATGTTACTTGAGACTCAAGTTCAGGCAGCTGCTGCCGCCCGGCTCGGAAACAACGCCAGATTCCTGTTCGTCGAGTCGACCCCGCGAGCCCCATGTCGGATTCCTGTCACATCCGGCGACGTCGAAATGACGGATCAGCGATATCGACGCATCAGGATCAAGCCTGTCACCGACACCACAGACGACAGACTGAGCAGAACGAACAACCAGATGTCGGCCGATGGCAGAAGATAGCCGATGGCCACTGACAGGATGACGCCGAAGGCGGTCTGCACGCTACCCGACAATCCCGATGCCGATGCCGCCAGTTCCGGCCGATAACTCATGGCCAGCGTGACCATGCTGGGCAGCGACATGCCATTGCTGAAGGCGATGATCATCATGGGCAGAAACAGCGCCACGGGATGCTGAATCGGCAACAACGCCCAGAACAGTACAATCCCGGTGATGAAGGGCATGAAGCCCAGCAGCAGCATCTTCTCGACACCCACCCTTTCCGAGAACCTGCCGGCAACGAGATTGCCACTGAGATAACCGATCGCCACCATGGCAAACCAGGCACCGTAGGAAGAGGCACTCATGCCGCGGCTCTCCATGGCGATATAGGGCGCTCCGGACAGAAAGCCGTAATAGACACCCACGGCACCTGCCAGCATGCAGGTACAGGCCACAAACCCCTTGTGCCGCAACAATGTCAGGGAAGAGGATAAGAAGCTGCTCTGTGGCGTTCCATGACCACCGGCCGAATGATTGTCCAGCGTTTCCGGCTGGTACCGCCAGCAAGCCAGTATCAGCAGACTGGCCAGACCAGCCAGACCGGCATACATCCATCGCCAGCTGGTGTTGTCCGTGATCCAGCCACCCACGGCAGGTCCGAACAGCGGAGCCACCATCATGGCAGTCGTCATGTAGCCGATCATGCTGGCCGCCTTGCCCTGTGAGTAGATGTCCCGCACGATGGTACGTGGCAGAAAGACACAGACCGCCCCACCCACGCCCTGCACGAAGCGACCCAGGAGCAGCATCTCGATGGACGTGGCAGAGGCGCAAAGCAGACTGCCCAGAATGAAGATCAGCAGACTGAACAACATGACCGGGCGTCTGCCATGACGATCAGCCGCCGGCCCCAGTACCAGTTGAGACAGCAGATTGGCAGCCAGAAAGACCGTCAGCACCAGCTGAGCCATTTCATAGCGTGTCGCCAGATCGGCCATGATGGCACTGGTTGCCGGCAGAACGCCATTGAGGGTCAGGGGACCGATGGCCGACACGGCAATCAGGATGAATACAAGCGGCTTTCCCAGCTTCTGCATGAGGTTTTTTTGCTCAGCCTCGCCCGGCCAGACGTTCGGACCGTGCCAGCAGCTGCAGCGCCATGTCCAGGTGCAGCCGTTCCACCATCTTTCCTCGAACCTGCACGACACCCGCCTCGGCATTGTGTGGATCGCGGAAGGCATCAACGATGGCTTGCGCCTCGTCCAGGGCCTCATCAGACGGGGCAAACAGCTTGTTGCAGGTGACAATCTGCGATGGATGAATCAGGGTCTTGCCATCCATCCCCATGGCCACACCCTGCCGACACTCTCTCTCCAGGCCTGCATTATCCGAGAAATCATTGAAGACACCATCCAGTATCTGCAGGCCATATGCCCTGGCTGCGGCCACCAGAGTCATCAACCACGGCACCAGCAGAGTCCTGTCCTGCCCCATCGGCATGCCGGCCTCACGCACCAGATCGTTACTGCCAACGATCAGCATGGACAGGCGTGGGTACTCCCCGGCACTCTGCGCTATGGTCTGCGCATTGAGTATCGCCAGTGGCGACTCCATCATTGCCCACACGGCAATATCCGCGGTGTCAGGCAATGCATCCAGTGCCTGACTCAGACGACGTATATCGTCCACGCTTTCCACCTTGGGCAGCACCACGGCGTCGGGTCGACTGCGTGCCACCGCTGCCACATCCTCCTGATGCCAGGCGGTATCAGCCGCGTTGATTCGCAAGCCGCGCAGCCGATATCCATAGTCGTATTGTGTCAATGCCGTGACGGCCTGCTCACGCGCCCTGCCCTTGGATTCCGGCGCGACCGCATCCTCCAGATCCAGTATGACCGCATCGGCTGCACACACAGGCCCCTTGGCCAGCACCTTCTCCACCGATGCCGGCATATACAAGGCCGATCGGCAATCCACCTGACTCATGCTTTTCTCCCCTTCTGATAATCGACCAACAGGTACATCAATGCTCCGACCAACAAGCCCCAGAAAGCGCCACCCACACCCATGAATGCAAGCCCCGACCCGGCAAACAGAAAGGTGATGGCCGATGCCTCCCGCTGCCGGGTATCCGCCAGAGCCGCTGCCAGTGCCGCGGAGAACGAGCCCAGCAATGCCAGACCGGCAATGGCCTCTACCAGTACTGCTGGCACCAGAACAATGAACAGCCCCATGACACCGGTGATCATTCCCCATCCCAGATACGAGATGCCTGCAAACACGGCGGCCCAGTAGCGCCTTTCCGGGTTTTCATGCGCATCCTCGCTGCAGAGCATCGCTGCGGTCAATGCCGCGAGATTGATACCCAGAGCACCGAAAGGTGCGCTCAGCAGGGAAAAGAAGCCCGTGTTGAGAATCAGCGGGCCTGCCTTGGGTTTGTAGCCATGGGCTCTGAGTATCGCCACACCCGGAACGTTCTGCGATGCCATGGTCACCACGAATAACGGAATACCGATGCTGATCAGTGCCTGAGGGTCGAATACCGGCCTGATGAATTCGACATGCGGTATCAGGCTGGCGCGCAGTTGCGTGATCAAGTCATCCGGCAAGCCCAGACGCCAGGCCACCAATGGCAGCAGAACCAGCAATGCAGCAGGCACAGCGAAGAATCGATTGACGCGGCCTACCAACCACCAGGTCAGCAACAGCGGCATGGCCAGCCAGGCATCGTAGGCCAGCGCATGAACCGGTGCCAGACAGATGGGCAACAGGACACCTGCCAGCATGGCATTGGCCAGACTGGCAGGAATGGCCTCTATCAGTCGGCCCAGAGGTCTGACCCAGCCTGCAATCATGAGCAGAACCGCGCTGAACAGATAGGTGCCTATGGCCTCGTTGACACTGCCCAGGGTATCGCCCGATGCGATCAACAGTGCAGCACCCGGTGTCGACCAGGCCACACTTACCGGCATGCGGAAGCGAAATGCCAGCACGATGCCGGATATGCCCATACCGATGGACAGAGCAACCAGTCCGGAGATGGCCTGCGCTTCCGTGGCCCCCGCCGAGCGGAGCCCCTGCAGCACGATGGCAAAAGAGCAGGTATAACCGACGATGGAACCGAGCACACCGGTGCCAAAGGCTTTCCAGGACGCATCGTCCAGACGCTTGCCGGCAGGTTGTTCGCCACCGGCAGATAAAGTGAGTTCAGTCATCAGGGATATCGTGAAAAAGGCGAATCGTCTGCGATAGCCTCTTGCGTTCAGGCGCTGGACTGCCAGTGCTCGATCGACGCGCTGCCATGCCCTGTCTGCAAGGGGCAACGAGCTGATCTGTGCACACGCCCGGCAGTCCGGACATGACAATTCGGCATTTCATCTTTCTTCCAAGCTAGAATAACGCTTTTGAGTTCTCAACTGGCCATGCATATTCTTTTGATCGGTAGTGGTGGGCGCGAACATGCGATGGCATGGAAACTCGCGCAATCTCATGAGGTGTCGCGTATCAGTGTGGCGCCAGGCAACCCCGGCATGTTGCACGACGCCAAGATCACCCAGGTACCACTGGAGGTGTCGGACATCGACGGACTGCGCAATTTCGCTCTCACCCAGGATGTCCACCTGACCGTGGTCGGCCCGGAGGCCCCGCTGGTGGCCGGTATTGTCGATGATTTCAGCGCTCACGATCTGCGCATATTCGGCCCGCACAAGGCAGCGGCCCGGCTGGAAGGCAGCAAGGCCTTCGCCAAGGATTTCATGGCACGCAACAACATCCCGACGGCAGCCTACGACACCTTCACGGAGCTCGATGCTGCACAGGCATTCATCGAAAAGCACGGTGCCCCCATCGTCATCAAGGCGGACGGTCTGGCTGCCGGCAAGGGTGTTGTCGTGGCGCAGGACAAGCAGGAAGCCCTGACAGCGGTTGAATCCATGCTGGGCGGCCAGTTCGGCGAAGCCAGTGCACAACTTGTCATCGAAGAGTTTCTGGCCGGCGAGGAAGCGAGCTTCATTGCCGTCGTCTCCGGTCGCGACTGCCTGGCACTGGCCAGCAGCCAGGACCACAAGGCACGTGATGAAGGTGACACGGGCCCCAATACCGGCGGCATGGGAGCCTACTCGCCGGCACCCGTCGTGACCGATGCGGTGCATACCCATGTCATGAAGGACATCGTTCAACCGACCATCAATGCACTGGCCGATGAAGGCATGCCGTTTACCGGCTTCCTGTATGTCGGCCTGATGATTGACAAGCAGGGACAGGCAAGGGTTGTCGAATACAACGTAAGACTCGGCGATCCGGAAACACAACCGCTGATGATGCGACTGCAGAGCGATCTCCTGCCACTGCTGGACCACGCGGTAGATGGCTCATTGCCCGAAGCCTCCATCGAATGGCGTGAAGGCAGTGCCATCGGCATCGTCATGGCAGCTGGCGAATACCCTGCCGGCAGCAGTCACGGCAAACCCATCAGTGGCATCGAGGATGCCGAATCCGGACAATGCAAGGTCTTTCACGCAGGCACTCGACTGGTAGATCAGCAGCTGGTGACAGCCGGTGGTCGAGTTCTGTGTGTGACAGCGACCGGTGATTCCCTGGCGCAGGCCAAGCAACGCGCCGAACTCGGTGCAGCCTGTATTTTCTGGGAAGGGTGTCGCTATCGTCGCGACATTGGTCACCGGGCATTGTAGAACCGGTGAGGTTGCACTCATCCGGCCAGACGCCGGTCGGATGAGTCTGACCGATCGCCTCGAGTCGCCTGCCCGGCAACTCGGCGATCAGCCTGCAGCGCGGTTCAGCGCTTCATCGAGTCGAAGAATTCGTTATTGGTCTTGGTCTGTTGCAAGCGACCGAGCAGGAATTCAACGGCTTCGATCTCATCCATGGAATGGATGAACTTGCGCAGAATCCAGGTCTTCTGCAGCTCTTCGGGATCCATCATCAGTTCTTCACGACGTGTGCCGGAACGATTGATGTTGATGGCCGGGAAAACACGCTTTTCGGCAATGCGTCTGTCGAGGTGCAGTTCCATGTTGCCCGTTCCCTTGAATTCCTCGTAGATGACTTCGTCCATCTTGGAACCGGTATCGACCAGTGCCGTGGCAATGATCGTCAGACTGCCGCCCTCTTCGATGTTGCGTGCCGCACCGAAGAATCGCTTGGGACGGTGCAAGGCATTGGCATCGACACCACCGGTGAGTACCTTGCCCGATGACGGTACGACCGTGTTGTAGGCTCGCGCCAGACGGGTAATGGAATCGAGCAGGATTACCACATCCTTCTTGTGCTCAACCAGTCGCTTGGCTTTCTCGATGACCATCTCGGCGACCTGCACATGCCGTGCTGCCGGTTCGTCGAACGTACTGGATATGACTTCACCCTGCACCATGCGTTGCATTTCGGTGACCTCTTCCGGTCGTTCGTCGATCAGCAGCACGATGAGGTAGGAGTCGGGAGAATTTGCGGCAATACTCTGCGCGATGTTCTGCAACATGAGGGTCTTGCCCGCCTTCGGAGGCGATACGATCAGACCACGTTGCCCCTTGCCGATGGGCGCTGCGAAATCGATGATGCGAGCGGTGATGTCCTCGGTGCTGCCATTGCCTCGCTCCATGGTGAAACGTTCATTGGCATGCAGCGGTGTCAGGTTCTCGAACAGGACCTTGTTCTTCGCCTGCTCTGGCGGGCTGAAATTGATTTCATCAACCTTCAGCAGCGCGAAATAGCGCTCACCTTCCTTCGGGGGTCTGATCTTGCCGAAGACCGTGTCCCCTGTGCGCAGCGCAAACCGGCGAATCTGGCTGGGTGAGACGTAGATGTCATCGGGTCCGGCCAGGTAGGAGCTGTCTGCCGAACGCAGAAAGCCGAACCCGTCCTGCAGGATTTCCAGAACACCGTTGGCGAAGATATCCTCACCCTTGCGCGACTGTGCCTTCAGGATCGAGAAGATCATGTCCTGCTTGCGCTGACGCGCAACACTCTCGACACCAATGGTCTGTGCAAGCTCAATGAGCTCGGTCGGATTTTTTTTCTTGAGATCGGTCAGGTTCATACACGGAATGCGCGGGAAAGCCTAGAAAGGCCGAATAAGGGGATGGCCACAGGGGGTGGCAGATCAGTCTCGGATGAGGCGTATTTCAGAATACTGGTTACGTGGCGCGCGCCTGGAGATGGCGGGCAGCAAGACGTCCTGTGGGTAACTTAGCACGATTTCTGTCGATGAGTCCAGCGATTGCCGGCAAACCGGCTTCTGGCGTGGATTTTCCGAGGATACGGAGCGGGATTCTCGTTTTCCCGATAAAACCGATGGAATAACTGGAACCGTCTTGATCCGATTATTCCGGGCGTTGAATGATCGACAAGCGAAAATCAAGCCAGACACCCCGTTCGAGCACTCCTTGCAGAGGCTCGAATGGGGAAACTTCAAGGGATATCAGGCGTTTTCGTCGAGGAACTGTGTCAGCTGAGCCTTGTTCAGCCCACCGATCTTCGTGTTTTCGACTGCACCATTCTTGAACAGCATCAGCGTGGGAATGCTGCGAATGCCATACTTGGGTGGTGTATTGGGATTCTCGTCTATATTCATCTTGACGATTTTCACTTTTCCGGCGTAGCCAGGAGCCACGTCTTCCAGAACCGGTGTAATGGCCTTGCACGGCCCACACCATTCTGCCCAGTAATCAACGAGAACCGGAGTATCGGATTTCAACACTTCTTCTTCGAAGGTCGCATCAGTAATGGGAGTAATATGGTCGCTCATTTGCACCTCTGCTTGAAACATGTATGGCGCCAGCCACGCAACAGTGGCGCGACTGGCCTGGAAAATTCGACAGACTCCGGATACCTACAAGCCCGGGTCGAGAATGTTTATAGTGAGTTGTCCGAGGTGTCCCTGCTGAACGAGGACACTCAGCCGTGCCACCGCGCGTCTGTGCAAGGTCGACAATCAGCCCCACGACGGGTTTCAATTTTATCAGATCGCATCGCACACATCGCATGACAACCACAATTGCAGACTCACCATCTAACACTCCGGAGAACACCGGCATCAGCACCTTCCGCGAACTCGGCCTGCCCGAGCAACTGCTGCAGGCAACCGACGAGCTCGGTTTCGAGTCCTGTACCGAAATACAGGGTCTATCACTACCGGTCATCGCTTCAGGTCAGGACATCGCCGCTCAGGCGCAGACAGGTACCGGCAAGACCGCCGCCTTTCTGCTCGGCAGCTTTGCCCGACTGCTGACACAGGATGGAGGCGAGAGACGTAAAGATCAACCTCGCATGCTGGTCATTGCACCCACCCGGGAACTGGCCATGCAGATCAAGAAAGATGCCGATTCGCTCGGCGCACATACCGGTCTCAAATCCGCAGTGGTCTATGGTGGCATCGATTACGACAAGCAGAGAAAGGAACTGGCTGGCGGTGTCGATGTGCTTATCGGCACGCCGGGTCGCCTGATTGACTACTTCAAGCAGAAGATCTTCGATCTGAAGAAACTGGAAATCATCGTGCTCGATGAAGCCGACAGGATGTTCGATCTGGGATTCATCGCCGACATTCGATTCCTGCTGCGACGCATGCCGCCTCCCGGTGAGCGTTTGAGCATGTTGTTTTCGGCCACCCTGTCGCATCGGGTCATGGAGCTGGCCTATGAACACATGGACAACCCCGAGGCCATCAAGACAGAGACCACCGGTGTCACAGCGGACGGTGTGAAGCAGTCGCTCTACCAGCCGGCAACCGATGAAAAGATTCCTCTGCTGCTGGGACTTCTGGACACGCTGAAACCGGCCCGCGCCATCGTGTTCGTCAACACCAAGCGTGCTGCCGAGAAGATAGAAAGCTATCTGTTGGGCAATGACATCGCCTGTGGCACGCTCTCCGGCGACGTGCGGCAGAGCAAGCGTCAGAAGATCCTGGCCGATTTCACCTCCGGCCAGCTGCCGCTGCTGATTGCCACCGACGTTGCCGCACGCGGTCTGCACATCGACGATGTCAGCCATGTCTTCAACTACGACCTGCCACAACAGGCGGAAGATTATGTGCATCGCATCGGTCGCACGGCGCGAGCAGGCACCCAGGGAATTGCGGTCAGCTTCGCCTGTGAGAACTATTCCTTTTCCCTGCCTGAAATCCAGGAGTACATCGGCCAGAGCATTCCCCTGGAAATGATCACCGACGAGCTACTGATAGAACCCAGACCACCCAAACGCATCGAGCGGGATCGGGTCGGCAGTTCGCAGGGCGGCAGAAACGGCAAGGGTGGCAAGTCCGGACAGAACAGCCGTGGCAAGGGCGGTCGCAGCAACAGCAGCCGCAAACGCAGCGGCTCCAGCGACACCCGCTCCGAACGGTCGGAGAAAACCGCCGCGCCAGGCAAGGACAAGGCTCCAGCGGCCACGGTGAGTACAGACTCTGCCGCGGGGGCGCAGGATGCCGGCGCTGCAGAGAATCGCAAGCCTCGCCGTCGTCGCAGACGACGCAAACCGGCAGCGGCCTCGGAATCCGCAACATCCTCCACGACCAGTCCCGCCGACTCGGCAGGCAAGGCCGGCGACAAGGATTAGAACGCCTGTACGAACATCGGCGAGACGTCAAAAAAGGTGGCTCCCGTCACCAAAAGCAGTAGACTGAACCGGGACAGTCGGTATCGATCCGGATTGCCAGCCGCCGCACAGCTGCACCGCCACGGGCAATTGTGCAGACAGGTACCTGTCTGTCTCCATCGACAACACGAGAGGCAAGGACATGGCGACAGGTACAGTCAAATGGTTCAACGAGTCCAAGGGATTCGGGTTTCTGACACAGGATGACGGCGGCGATGATGTCTTCGTCCATTTTTCAGCCATCGAAGGCGAAGGCTTCAAGACGCTGAGCGAGGGCCAGAAAGTGACCTTCGAGGTCGAAGCCGGCGCCAAGGGCCCCCAGGCGACGAGCGTCATCGCACAGTAGGTCGTATTCCTCCCCTCATTCATGAATACCGCTCACGAATGACGGACAGAGCAAGCTTGTTACAGCATGGTACGACTGGAGCGGCTGCTTGCCCTATAATTCGACCCGGATGGCGCTTTGCTGGATGATTTCGCGAGCGCTTCGGATTCAATCTCAGACTACCTGGCACTCCAATGGATCTACAGCAAGCCCGCAGCAACATGATCGAACAGCAGGTACGCCCCTGGGACGTACTCGATCAACGTGTTCTCGATGTTCTATCACAGATCCCTCGCGAGAATTTTGTCGACCCGTCCCATACCGGCGTTGCCTACAGCGATTTCCAGCTGCCGATCGGACACGGCCAATCCCTGTTCAAGCCGACCGTCGACGGCCGTCTGCTGCAATCCTTGCTACTGCAGGTCACGGACACCGTTCTGGAGATAGGTACCGGTAGTGGCTATCTGACCGCCTGCCTGGCGCGGCTTGCCAGCCAGGTAGACAGCATCGAGATCATCCCGGAACTGGCACAGGGTGCCACTGCCCGGCTGCAGGCCCTGGGCATCAGCAATGTCGCCGTGCTGCAGCAGGATGCCACGGCGCCCTGGGATGCCCGCGACAGTTATGACGCCATCGTCCTCGGCGGAGCTGTCCCTTCCATCCCGGATCTCTACCGCAGGAAGCTCGCTATCGGTGGACGCCTGTTTGCCATCATCGGCGAGCAATCGAGTCCGGCCATGGAAGCCATTCTGCTGACTCGCGTGCGCGACACGGAATGGAGCCAGGAGAGCCTGTTCGAAACCCGCGTAGACCCGCTGGTCAATTTCGCCTCCGAATCTCCCCGCTTTGTCTTCTGAATGATTCCTGTGAAAACACTGATTGATCCGAGCACGACACGCCCCCGAGTTGCCGCCTGTCTGGCCTGTTCCGCCCTGCTGGCACTGCCCCTGCTGTGGAGCAGTGCAGCCAGTGCGACTGATCTGGAAGACGTCTACGAGCAGGCTCGCCAGTACGACGCCGAGTATTCCGCAGCCCGTTACGATCTGGAAGCTGCGCGTCAACTGATACCGACGGCCCGATCCTCTTTCCTGCCGCAGCTGGCCTTTGGCGCCGAGGCCGGTTTGACGACCCTGGCCGATGACGGAGAAGGCCCTTATGAGGATACCGCGCTGTCACTGTCGCTGAGTCAGACCCTGTTCAACCGCGCTTTCGGCAAGACGCTGGACCAGGCGGAGATCACCGTCCTGCAGGCCGAGGCACAATACGCTGCACTGGGGCAGGCGTTGATACTGCGAGTGGCCACGGCCTATTTCGAAGTCCTGCGCTCTCAGGCCATCGTCGAGTTCAGCCAGTCCGAACTGGAAGCCATCAGTCGTCAGCTGGAGCAGGCTGAACGACGCTACGATGTCGGACTGGTGCCGATCACCGATGTTCGCTCGGCCCAGGCACAGCATGACCTGGCCGTCGCTCAGGAAATCGCTGCCTCCAACCAGCTGTCCACAGCGCGCGAGGCACTGGTGCTGATCAGTGGTGTGAATACCGAATCCCTGGCGCAACTGGCCGACGACCTGCCATTGCTGCCACCGGAACCTGCCGATATCGATGCCTGGGTAGACCAGGCCCTGGAGCAGAACCTGGAACTGCTGATCGCCCGTTACGCCGAGGAGAGCAGCACCACTCAGGTCGCCATCGAGCGCGCCAGTCGTTACCCGACTCTGGATCTGGTTGGTACTGCCGCGTCCAACACGACCGATCAGACACTGCGCAGCGATTCCGATGTGGCAGAAATCAAGTTGCAGCTGAGCGTTCCCATCCTGACCGGCGGACGCATCAACGCACAGGTTGCCCAGGCGCGCGCCGAGGCGCTGTCAGCGGGCGAACAGCTACTGGCTCAGGAGCGTGCCACCACCCAGCAGACCCGGGATGGCTACCGCGGTGTGCAGGCGTCGATCAGTCGTGTCAAGGCATTACGCCAGGCTCTGGAATCGACCCGCAAGTCTGCCGAGGCCACCGAAGCCGGTTTCCGCGCCGGCACGCGCACCTCCGTGGAGGTGCTGCAGGCATTGCGTGACACCTTCAGCGCTCGGTCGGATTATGCCGGTGCCCGCTACGACTACATCATCAACACTCTCAACCTGAAGGCGGCATCAGGCACGCTGTCCGAGAGCGATCTACTGTCGGTCAACCGCTTTCTGGCCGAGCCCGAGTCCGACTAGGGTCCGGGCGCTTGTCATTCAAAGCGCGAGACTACCTCGCGCCGCGTCACTGGCCGACGTGGCTGGGATTCGCTCTTTTCTGGTTGCTGACTCGGCTACCCTACCCGGCTGTGATGCGCATCGGCCGCGGTCTCGGCCGAGTGATGTACCGTGGCTTTGCCAGTCGCCGGCGAGTCACCATGATCAATCTGCAGCTGGCCTTCCCGGAATTGTCCGACAGCGAGCGTGAGACCATGGCCCGCGCTGCCTTTGCACATCTGGGCATGGCTATCGGCGAGACCGCCTGGACCTGGTATCGCTCCGTTCGGCACATCAGTCCGGTAGAGATCACCGGCAAGCATCATGTCGATGCCGCACTGGCCCGAGGCAAGGGAGTCATCCTGTTGCAGGCGCACTTCACCCTGCTGGAAATGTGCGCGGCCGTTGTCGGCTCACACTGGCCGATACGCGCTGTCTATGACAGCCCGAAGAATCCGCTGTTCGCCGCCAATCTGCTGAAACACCGGTCGCGCCACCTGGAAGGCATGATCGACAACAAGGGGATCCGCGAGATGGTCAGGCGGCTCAAGCACGGAGAGATCGTCTGGTACTCTCCCGATCAGAGTGTGGCCGCCTCCCACGGTGGCATCGAGACCCGCTACTTCAATCAGCCGGTACTGACGACCGGTGGCACTGCGCGCATCCTGCGCATGACCGATGCCACCATCATTCCCTTCATCCCCGAACGCAAGCCGGATGGCAGCGGCTATGTCTTCGCCTTCCAGCCGCCACTGGCGCTCGACGCCAGCGACCTGACCCAAGCCACCCAGCAGGTCAACGATCACCTGGAGGCTCAGGTTCGCACGCAACCGGAACAGTATCTGTGGGCCCACAAGCGATTCAAGCCGCCAACTCCTGACCACCCCAACCCCTACAAGCGATGACACCGCCGTGGCGCTATCGGCTGCTGGTACGCGGACTGAGTCCTCTGTTGCTCGCCTATACCGCCTGGCGTGCGGCCAGGGACGGTGGCTGGCGTTACTGGTGGCAGCGGCTCGGCGTCTACCGGCAAGAAGTCGGCTCTTCTGCCACCCGCGACACTGAAGAGACTCTCTGGGTCCATGCCGCCTCGGTGGGCGAGATCATGACGGTGCTGCCTCTGATCAGGGCCTGGAAGACGCAATGTCCCGACACGGTCTTTCTGGTCACCACGGGCACGCCCACCGGGGCTGCCGTGCTGCAGAAACAGGCCATTCCCGACCTGCGGCATCAGTACCTACCCGTTGATTTCCCAGGCGCAGGCAGACGCTTCGTGGCCCAGTTGCGAGCGCGTCGTGGCTGGATCGTCGAGACCGAGATCTGGCCCTGGCTCTATGCACATTGTGCGCATGACAATATCGAGCTCACCCTTGTCAATGGGCGATTGTCGGATCGCACCAGTACACAATCGACAGGCCTGCTGGCCAGCAGTTATCGACAGGCTCTGTCCGGTGTGCAGGTGCTGGCCCGCTCGCAGAACGATGCCGAACGCTTCGTGGCTCTGGGCGCGAAGGCCACTCGGGTACAGGTAGCGGGCAACCTGAAGTACGCCGATTCGCCGATTCCCGACAGTGCCGATCGGCTGCTGCAACGCGACTACGTACTGGCAGCCTCCACCCACGATGATGAAGAGCGGCAACTGGCCGAGGCCTGGCTGGCACAGGCCGACGACGAACAGCTTCTGGTCATCGCGCCACGCCATCCGGAAAGAGGCCGTGCCATTCAGCGCGATCTGCAAACCCTGGGTATTCGGGTATCACTGCGTTCTGCCGGTGAGCAGCCTCGCCAGGACGAGAGAATCCATCTGGCAGATACCCTGGGAGAAATGCAAGCCTGGTATCAACATGCAGACTCCACTTTCGTCGGCGGCTCGCTGATCGAGCGAGGCGGACACAATATGCTCGAACCTGCGCGTCACGCCTGCCCTACCGTTGTCGGTCCGCATACCGGCAATTTCGATGACGTCATGCAATTGATGCGTGAGTCCGATGCCATTCACGTCGTCGACACGGCCGATCAGGTCATTCGCTTTCTGCTCGACGCCGCTGATCCACAATCGAGCTACCGCGCCATGGGACAACGCGCCCTGGCACTGTCCGAAGACAGCCGGCGGGTACTGCAACGCTACCTGCAGCTGCTGAACTGAGCAGCAGGCCTCGAATCGGACTTTCTCCGGCGTATTACCTGAATTTAACGTACCGACTGACGATATACGTTGAATATCATTTGTATATACACTAAGATTCGTTCTCCCATCAATCAGACAAGAGAAATCGTCATGTCAAAAGTATCCAACAAGAAAGCCAAGTCCATCGCCAAGAAGCTGGCTCGCAAGGCAGTCAAGAGCGTTGGCGTGAAGTCCAAGAAGAGCAAGGTCGTCAAGAAAGCCACCAAGGCTGCTCTGAAGCCCGTCAAGAAAGGCAAGAACGGCAAGGCACGCAAGGCTGCTCGCAAAGTTGCCAAGAAAGCGAAATAAGCCGTCGGTTTGCTTGAACCGTGATCAGGTTGACCAATGACCTGATCCTCCGCCATCCGGCCTGCTGGCCGGATGGAAGGTTCGTTTCATAAACCGGCACAGTCGTGATAACGTCACCGCTGGCGTGACGCCAACATCAGCCAGGCGATCCCGGAATGCCCAAAGAAAACGGTACCAAGAAGGCCAAGAGCAACAAGGAAGCACAGCTGGTCATTCGACTGGACAAGGAACTGCGTGATCAGTTCGTGGCCGCCTGCAAGGATGTGGACACATCCGCATCACGTGAAATCCGGCGCTTCATGAAAAACTATCTGCTGCGTTACGAACGCGGGGAAATCGACTGACGCAGGGTCTCTCGCCATTGCTGTTCCAGCATGGCAAATCCGCTGGCAGAATCCACACCATCAGCCGCCACCTTCAGGATCGATCGGCGCAGGCGGTCGATATTGGCCTGGCACCAGCCGCTGGCCGGGTCACCGGCAGGCAGCGGGCGATGCCGCGCCCGATCAAAGTCGATCAGTGATACCCGAGCCGCATCATCAAACAGGATGTTGTGCGCATTGAGGTCCGCGTGCAGCACACCGGCAGCATGCATTCGGGCAATCACGTCGCCCGCATTCTTCCACGTCAGTGCTTGTGGCTCCCGATGTCCAGCCTTGCCGGACAGTGACTCGGCAAGAGTCTGACCGTCTATGCGATGGGTCACGAGACTCGCCTGATAGAAGGCGCCACGCCGCACCACCCTGCAGGCATGGGGTCGAGACACCGCTAATGACAACTGGCAAAGCTCCACCAGAACGGCAAACTCGCGCATCGCCCGGGTCCGCTCCAGCCCGGTGTACAGATAGTGCTGCCTGCTCAATTTCTGCGCCAGACCACCGCGGCGATAGTGGCGCAACACCAATGGCTCGTCATTCAGGGTGAAGAAGAAGGTATTGCCCCGGCCGGCGCCCGCCTGTCCTGTCAGCAACTGTCGCTGGGCCAGTTGCACCTCATCGAAGACGATCGGGTCGAACGGCAGAGGCGAATCCGCACAATGGCGCCAGACGACGCCGGGAAATCGTGCAGGGTACTCCGTGACGATGGAATCGCTCAAGCGTCAGGTGCTGATTCCGCACGCTCGGCACTGCCGTCATCCCCGGCAAGCCTTGCGGCTGTGACGGACTTTTCGGTAACCAGTCGATAGACCGTGCCACAGTAGGCGCAGGAGGCTTCCGGAGAATCGTCCAGGGGTATGTACACGCGCGGATGACTGTTCCACAGCGAGCTGTCAGGTGTGGGGCAATGAATCGGCAATTCGTCTCGGGTGACTTCAACGAATGTCTGGGCGTTGGGCTGTTGCATGAACCTGTAGACCTGTGAAAAGCATTCAGGGCGCTAGTCTACTGCATAGACGCTGGCGCCGGTCCGAGCACGCGCGTCTTCAACTCGATGACATCGTCTCGCAGCCGGATCAGCACATCGTCCAGTGGCACTGTCGACGACGCTTCCTGCAGTGCCTGCCGGTGCAGGCGATCGCGCAGCTCCAGATAGCTGTCTCGCATCAGCCGAACATCGGCTTCGTCCATCAACTGCAGCCCTTCCACAACGTCCAGTACGCGAATGTTGTCAGTGTAGCTGAGCAGTTCCGGGAACTTGGCGGAATACGCCAGTACCAGATACTGCACGATGAATTCGATATCGGCCACCCCACCAGCATCCTGCTTCAGATGCATGACGTCGCTCTGGTTGGTGCCCAGAGAAACCCGCATGCGTTCGCGCATGCTGGCCACCGCTTCGCGCAGTTCCGATTCGGAGCGGGGCTGCGCCAGGACTCCCAGACGTATCTGCTCGAACTGCTGGCGCAGGGACTGGCTGCCCAGCACCACGCGCGCGCGCATCAGGGCCTGATGCTCCCAGGTCCAGGCATCGCCGCGCTGGTAGTTGCCGAAAGCCTCCACGCCAGTGACCAGCACCCCTGAACTGCCATTGGGGCGCAAGCGCAGATCAATGTCGTACAACACGCCGGCGGGCGTTGTGGTGCTCATGAAGTGCACGAATTTCTGCGCCAGACGCGCATAGAACACCGAGTTGTCGATGCTCTTCTCACCCGCCGTCTGCTGCGAACCGCCACAGCTGTCATGCAGGAACACCAGATCCAGATCGGACCCGAAGCCCAGCTCCAGGCCACCCAGCTTGCCATAGGCGATGATGCCCAGGCTGGTATCGCGCCGACCAGCCCCGTCATCTTCGTGTGGACAGCACTGCGGTGCGCCGTGCCGGGCAAGCAATGGTGCCTTGACCAGCTCCAGCACCACCTCTATCAGCGCCTCGGCCAGCCAGCTGAGCTGGTCACTGACCTGCATGAGGGTCAGCGTGCCATCGAGCCTGGCACAGGCAAGTCGCATCTCGCGGCTCTGCCTGTAGTGGCGCAGGCTGTCCATCTGCACCTCCAGATCGGCATCCCGCAGGCGTTCCAGCTGTTCCAGTACATTCGTGCGCACCGCCTCGCTGTCCGGGTACAGCACGGCGCCGGGGCCGATCAGCAGCTCGTCGATGACCATGGGCTGGCGCAGCACGAAATTCGCCAGCCAGCGGCTCTCCGAGAACAGCTTGACGAGTCGTGCCAAGGCCGCTGGCTGGTCACCCAGCACCTGCAGATAACCACTTCGACCGGCGACGGTTCTGACCAGAGCCAGACAACGCACCAGAGTCGCTGACGGGGCCGCCGTATCCAGCGAATGCAGCATGATCATCGGCACCACGCGCTCCACCCGCTCCTTGCTTTCCGCTGTCAGACGCTGATAGAAACCGCCACGGCTGATGCCCGACACCGCACTCAGCATTTCCTCATCGGGCTCGAAGCCGCACTGGCGCAAGGCGGTGCCGCGTTCCTCATCGTCGACATCCGCCGTACTGATGAATCTCCAGGTCTCTTCCACACGTGCCTGGCGCACCTCGAAGGACGCCTGTCCCGAGTTCTGTTCCGAGGCCGCCGCGTCCGATGAGCTGTCACCGGGTTCTGGCGTGCTGCTGCCGACAGCCTCTTCCACTTCGAACAGACCGGTGAAACTCTCCGAGACACATTGCTGATGCACTGCCAGCGTCTGCTGGAAGGTCTGCCAGTCCGGCGCATCCATGATGGCGATCAGACGCTGTCGGTCTTCATCGTCGTCCGGCAGGCTGTGCACCTGTTCGTCGCGCATCATCTGTACCGCATTTTCCACGCGCCGCAGGTAGGCATAGGCGGCCAGCAGGCCATCCACTTCCTCCTGTTCCAGCAGTTTCTGATGAGCCAGTTGTTGGAGCACTGCCACGATGGAGCGGCTGCGCAGTCGCGTATCTCGACCACCGCGTACCAGCTGGAAGGCCTGACCGATGAACTCGACCTCACGAATACCGCCGGCTCCCAGCTTGATATTGTCCTTCAGTCCTTTCTGCCGTACCGACAGGGCAATCTTGCGCTTCAGATCTCGCAGGGCGTCGAAAGCGTTGTAGTCCAGATAACGGCGGTACACGAATGGTGTGACCAGTGCCTGGTAATCCTCGATGTCTTTCGGCAGACCGGTGATTGCACGCGCCTTGATCATGGCGTAGCGCTCCCAGTCACGCGCCTGCGTCAGGTAGTAATTCTCCAGCCCATCGAGATTCATCACCAGCGGCCCGCTCTCGCCAAACGGCCGGAGTCGGGTATCGACGCGGTACACGAAGCCATCGACGGTCGTATTGTTGAGCAGACGGGTCAGTCTCTGCCCGAGTCGGCGGAAGAATTCCGAGTTGTCGATCACACCCTTGCCGCCTTCACGCCCTGTGGTTTCACCGGAATCGGCAAACAGGTAGATCAGATCGATGTCGGACGAGACATTGAGTTCGTAACCGCCCAGCTTGCCCATGCCGAGAACGATCAGGCGCTGCGGCCGACCATCGGCACCAAGTGGCTCGCCGAAGCGCTCGACCAGTTCCTCATGCGACCACTGCTCAGCGGTGATGACGCAGGCATCGGCCAGTATGGACAGATCTTCCAGTGTCCGGAACAGCTCCGCCACGCCGGTGAGATCGTTCCACAGGATGCGAAACAGCTGGCGATGCCGAAACTGCCGCAGCACCTGCAGCTGGGCGGTTTCCCGTTGCTTGCTGTCCGGCGTCACGGCAGATTTCTCCAGCACACTCTGCCAGTCGGTCTGGACTTCGCTGCGCAGCTCTTCCAGCGTGGGCGACGGCGCATCAGGCAGCAGGACACCCTGCTGCAACAATCGCTGCACGGCTGCCGGGTATTGCAGAGCCACCCGCAGCAGATAGGGGCTGGCCGCGCAGACCAGCAGCAGCCAGCGCTGCAGCAGGTCCCGTTGGGCATCGTCCGGTTCAAGGGATTGCAGAACC
This sequence comes from uncultured Granulosicoccus sp., assembly GCA_947495035.1. GTDB lineage: Bacteria > Pseudomonadota > Gammaproteobacteria > Granulosicoccales > Granulosicoccaceae > Granulosicoccus. The sequence continues at coordinate 53,242 of CANLXI010000001.1, read as the reverse complement.
TGCTCAACCTGCTCCTTGACGGCAGGAGTCACCCATTGTGTCGAATAGTCGCTGCGCACGGTCTGACGATGCCTCTTCCTGGTCTTCAAAGGTGAATGGTTCGGGTATCATGCCGGCATGGCAAACCAGCTGGCACTAGAACACATTTGCGTCGACATCGATGGTACTCGCATCATCGACGATGTGTCATTTTCACTCGAACCCGGCGATATCGGCTGCCTGCTGGGCCCCAGTGGCTGTGGCAAGACAACCCTGCTGCGTACGATAGGCGGATTTCAGGCCCCCTCGGCCGGGTCCCTGTCGATAGCGGGCGAGGCGGTAGCCAGTGCCGAACGGCAGGCCTCTCCCGAGGAACGCCGGGTCGGCATGGTCTTCCAGGATCTCGCCCTGTTTCCCCACATGAGCGTGCGCCGCAATGTCGCCTTCGGAATCAGTACCCAGCCACGCAAGACCATCGATGCCCGTGTCAATGAGCTGCTGGAACTGGTGGGCATGCAGAACTTTGCCGATGCCTACCCGCACCAGCTCTCCGGTGGTCAGCAGCAACGAGTGGCGCTGATCAGGGCCATGGCGCCGCGGCCGCCCGTGCTGTTGCTCGATGAGCCCTTCAGCAGCCAGGATACGGAAAGACGGGTGCAACTGGCCCATGAGGTGCGCGAGATTCTCAAACGCGACGGCATTACTGCGGTACTGGTCACCCACGACCAGTACGAAGCCTTTGCCATCGCCGACCATATCGGCGTCGTCTCGCAGGGCCGGCTGCGCCAGTGGGACGATGCCTACAGTCTGTATCACACCCCGGCAGACCGCTTTGTGGCGGATTTCATCGGCGAAGGGGTGTTTCTGTGTGGCAATACCCTCGATGACAATGTCATCCAGACCGAACTGGGCACCATTCACGGCGAGCTGAGCGAGGATGTGCCCCCGGGGCGTTTGATCGAGCTGCTGGTACGACCCGATGACATCATCCATGACGACAACAGTCCCAACAAGGCCACTGTCGTCGCCCGTGACTTCCGCGGCGCGGATCATCTGTACACCCTGCGCATGCCCGGAAATACCCGTCTGCTGTGTCTGGCACCCTCGCATCACAACCATCCGGTGGGTGAACAGTTCGGCATTCGCCTGCAGCTGGATCACCTGGTGATCTTCGACCGCCAGGAAGATGTTGCCTGAGGCTCAGGCCTCCAGCAGCTGTCCAACCTCTCGGGCAATGGCCAGACTGGCGGTCAGACCCGGGGATTCGATCCCGAACAGATGAATGAGCCCCGGCATGCCATGCTGGTGCTGCGTGTGAATCAGAAAATCCGGATACAGCTCTCCATCGACACGGATCTTCGGACGAATGCCGGCGTAGTCCGATGCCAGGGCATCATCCTGCAGACCCGGCCAGTACTGACGCACGGCTGCGTAGAAACCCGCTGAACGCGCCGGGTCGACCACATAGTCCTCGCTATCGATCGGTTCGACATCCGGCCCGAAGCGTGCCTGGCCACCCAGGTCGATAGTGATATGAACCCCGAGCCCACCCGGTTCGGGCACCGGATAGATCAGGCGGCTGAACGGCGCTCTGCCGGAGAGCCGAAAATAGTTGCCCTTGCTCAGTACCGGAGTCACCTGTGCTGCAGCGCCATTGCCTGGCAGTTTCGCGGCGAGCTCACAGGCACCATGGCCAGCGGCATTGATCAGATAGCGCGTGGTCAGCGACATGGCATTCTCGCCTCCGACTTCCACCCGAAACTGCCCCTTGTCGCTCTCATGCTCCAGCCCGACCACCGGTGAATGCGTTGCCAGCACGGCTCCGTGCCGTTCGGCATCACCCAGCAGCGAGAGCATCAGGCCGTGACTGTCGACAATACCGGTGGAAGGTGAATGCAGGGCTGCCAGACAATGCAGCTGTGGCTCCATGGCGATAGCCTCGGCAGCGCTCAGTTGCCGGATGTCAGTGACACCGTTGGCCATGGCGCGGGACTTGATGGATGCCAGTTGCGCTACCTGTACCTCGCTGCTTGCCACGATCAGCTTGCCACAGCGGGCATGATCGACATGATGCTCACGGCAATACTGGTACAGGGCTTCGCGACCGGCCAGACAGAAGCGCGCCTTGAGACTGTCAGCGGCATAGTAGATGCCGGCGTGAATGACCTCGGAATTCCGGGCACTGGTCACGGTTCCAAATGCCGATTCGCGCTCCAGAACCAGGACATCGCGTCCGGCAGCCGCCAGTTCTGCCGCAATGGCAAGCCCCACCACTCCGGCACCCATGACGATGCATTCGCAATCTGTACTCACTGACTCTGCATTCCCTGATGAACAGCCAGCCACTGTATCAGACTACGGGAAGCGGACTCGCGCACGGCGCTCGCAGCAAGCGCCTCGACAACGTGTCGTGTCGTGCCGTGCCGTGCCGTGCCGTGCCGTGCCGTGCCGTGCCGTGCCGTGCCGTGCCGTGCCGTGCCGTGCCGTGCCGTGCCTCAGAGAGGCTGAACCAGAAACGGGAAATTGGCTGTTGCAACCCCACCCTGTTCATCACTGGCCCAGGCATAAAGCCGATAGTGCCCGGGGTCTACCGGTGCAAGCAGGGTGACGCCATGCCGATCATCGGCACGGCTATGGTCACTGAATTGCGTTGCCACGCTGTCAGGCCTCGCTTCAAAGTGTCCACCATGACTGCGCAGCTCGACTTCCTTGCGCACCTGCCAGCGAACCGTCAAGTCATCGCTGTCCGGATCGCTGACCTGCAGGCTGGCTGTCAGCCGGGACGCGGGAAGCACCGAGACACTGGCGCCAGCGACCTCCCCGTTCAGCGTCAGCCCCCATGCCGATGGTGCCCGATGGCGTGGGTACTGCCCGGTCCAGAGTCGGCTCAGTTCGTCCACGGCCGCCGTGCGCCCTCCCTCTTCGGTGAACAGACCATACCAGGTGGGCGTGCGTTCCTGTTTATGCCCCCACAGGAAGGCAAACCCTCCCAGTAGTTGCCCCTGCGGATCATGCAGTCCGGCCTGCTGCATGCGTTCGACCAGACCGACAGCCTTTGCTCCACTGGGTTCCTCGATCTCACGACCCCACTGCGTGGCTGGCATCTCCCAATGCCCCAGCGGACCGAACTCGGTCACCATGTAGGGTAGATTCACCGCCAGACCCTGAACCAGGTCGGGCACCACCGGTAATGCGCCATAGGCCTGGAATGAGAGAAAATCGAGTGCCGGCATGGCTTGCAGTGCCAGGGCGACATCCTCGGCCAGTGTCGCCGTGAAGGCAAAGGCCACGGTGGCAGGATGATCGGGGTCCTGCTCGTGAATGTAATCGAGAACATCGGCCATGGCCTCATACACGGCCGGGTCAGGCTGTACTGCTGCACCGTCGGCACCGATCATCAGATTGGGTTCGTTGGCAATGATCCAGCCCAACAGGCCTGGATGAGAGCGGTAGCGATCGATGCTGGCTTGCAGAGCCTTCAACTGACGGGCAACGGCCTCCTCATCCTGATAATCGAAGCCCTGCAACTGCTTCTGCATGTCCAGGCCAACCAGCACCTTGAGGCCGTGGCGTTGCGCGGCGGCCAGTTGCACATCCAGATGCTGCGTACCCCAGGTTCGAAAGGCATTGCCTCCTGCCTCGGCAAGCCGGGCAATACCGGCCTCATCCGTATAGCCCATGCCGGCACCGTGCACGACAAAGGGCTTGCCGTCCACCTGGAGTGTCCAGTCCTTGCCCGACTGCAGCAATTCCACCTTCGAGCCGGCACTGGCTACCGTCATTGTCTGCGCAGGATTGCCCTGACCACCACCCTGCAGGGCGTCGTTCGCGGCAGCAGGGGCGCCGCTTGTCGCCGCCGGGCCAGCTTGAGCAGGCGATGCGGATACCCACAGGGACATGACAAGGAACAAACGTCTGGAGAGTTTCAAGGACATCCATCGATCAGTGGCAAGTTGGCCTCATTCTACAAGCCGCCGCGCTGACTGCCTGGCAACAGCCAATGACAGCATGGCAATCGCCTTCAATGACTCAAACTGGCCTGCTCGGATCGACCTGCTCGCGTTCGCCTGCTCGCGTTCGCCTGCTCGCGTTGGCCTGCTCGCTTTGGCCTGCTCGAATCAAGCTACTCGCGTCTGCCTGACTGCAACACCATCTTCTCGCGCCACTGACGTATGAAGATCTCGCGTTTCATCTGATCCAGCCCGACCAGCAGTGTCGGAGACAGGCTGATTGGCCTCAATACAGGTACGGCCCCTTCAAGAGAAGGAAAATCCGCCATGTCATTGTCATCGAAGGTGGCAATCAGATGCGATTTCTGCAGAATGGTACGCCCCTGATCGGATAACAGAAAATCGAGAAAGGCTCGCGCCGTATCCTCCTGCGGTGCACCTTGCGGAATCAGGGCACCGCGTGACAATGTCAGCGTATAGTCCTGCGGACTGACAATACCGATACGCGGATCCAGCTCCGCCTGCGCCAGTGCATACGAGCCGAGAACGTTGTAGGCTACCAGAAAACGTCCTTCAGCCACGGCATCGATAAGCTCGGCCGAGCAACAGGTGGCAACTGCCCCGGTTCTCCCGAAGGCCTCGAGCAAGGCACCAAACGTTGTCGCCTGTTGCGAATCGGCAAAGGCGAACAGATAGCCCAGACCGGAAAGTTCGATATCGTAGGTGGCCACACGTCCGGCGAAACGGCTGTCATGGGGTCGCAGCCTGTCCAGCAGATCGAAACGGCTGAGCGGTATCTCCTCCTCGCGCAACTCGTCCCGGTTGTACACCATCACCGCGGGCTCGAGGGTAATGCCGAACAACTCGTCTCTCCAGATGGCGTGAGCAGGCAGGCGTCGCGTATAGACCGAACGATGAGCGATGGCGCACCCATCGTTGACCAGCTTGACCTGCTGATCAACCGCAGAACTGATCAACACGTCCGCGCTGCTTGATGACTGCTGACATTCCTTGCTGGAGCGAAGATACAGCGCGTTCGAACCCCATTGTTCATAGCGAATGCGAGTATCGATGCTCCTGTCCAGGAATGCCCGCATGACCGGAGCAAACAATTCGATATCGGTGCTGCCCCTCACCACCAGGGTGCGAATGGCATCGTCAGGTCCAAACTCACCCACCTCTTCCTGCGCCGGCAGAGGCGCAGGCAGGCACAAGGTCAGCATGGCAAGGCAATGACAAAGCAGGTTTCTGCAACTATGCATCACTTCCCTTCCAGTCAGCCGGAAATACCATCGACACCCTGAATCCGCGGCTGTCATCCGAGGAAAAACGCAATTTCCCATCATGAGCCCTGAGCACCTCCTGCACGATCGCCAGACCAATGCCGGTACCAGGCCTGGTTGTTGCCACGTCTGCCTGCACGAACCGCTCTCCGGCCCGCAACTCGGTCTGTATCGGTATGCCTTTCCCCTGGTCCTGTATGGCCAGAACCACTTGGTCACCAACGGCCTCGACCGTCAGAGTGACCGGCGCTTGACCATGCACAAACGCGTTGTTCACCAGATTCTTGCAGGCTTCTCGCAGCGACAGGGCATCCCCTCGCACCCACACCGCGAACTCCGGCAGCTGCAGCCGCAATTCACGTGCGCGTCCCTGACTGTCGATATCGAATTCGTCGGCTGTTTCCATGGCCACGGTGCGCAGATCGACTCGAGTACGCACAACGGAATCGTTGCGGTGGATGATCAGGGCGCGATTGAGCAGTTGATCGGTCAGGCGACTGAGACTGCGACTGCGTGCATGAATACGCTGCAGAGACAGCGACAGGGCAGCCGGATCGGACTCTTCGGTGGCCAACTCTGTCTGTGCTCGCAGGGCGGCAATCGGCGTGCGCAGTTGATGTGCAGAGTCGGCAATGAGATTGTTGGTTGTCTCCATCTGCCGCTCCAGACGTGACATGAATCGATTGATGGCATTGACCACAGGTGTCAGCTCACTGGGCACCGCCACATGCAGGGGAGTCAGATCACGAGGGTCCCGGGATGAGAAACTGCGCTCGATGCGATAGAGCGGGCGCAGTGCCGAGTAGACGGCAACGATGGCCAGTATGGCCATACTGAGTCCCACCACGGCAACCACCAGGACGGCATTGCCGACCAGCTCCTGCGCCAGGGCGTTGCGTGCCCGCATCGTCTGGCCGATCAATACCTGAATTGTGCCGCTGAATGCACGCTCGGCAAACCGTTTCGACAAGGCGATCACGCGAATCGGCTCATCGTTGTATTCCAGATTGTAGTAGGCCAGCTCCTGCGCCGCGTCATCGGGAATGACCAGTGAATCGTAGCCGGTCAGTGTCTGGCCATCATGTCCGATGATTCTGTAGACCACGCGGTCCTCCGGCGCCAGAGCCAGCAGCTCGAACGCCGAAACCGGAATATCGACCATGACCCGCCCATCGATCACACTGGTACTGGCCACTACCTGCCTGGCTGACCCGAGCAGCAATCGATCATACGCAGTCTGAGCCGCCTGCCTGCCGTAGGCCAGTGCGGCCAGACTGACCAGAGCCCCACCGGCAATCAGCAACAGCGAGATCGACAGCGCCAGGCGTCTTGTCAGCGAGGTACGCTGATCAGGCTTCATCGACAAGCTGATATCCCAGTCCTCGCAAGGTGCGAATGGACACACCGCTGCCACTCAGCTTGCGCCGCAGGCGTGACACATACAACTCTATCGCATTGGTCCCGACATCGGCCTCATCGAAGGAGAACATGCGATTGAGAATATGTTCCTTGGAGGCCACACGACCACGCCGATCCAGCAGCGCTTCCAGCAGACTGAACTCTCGCCGTGTCAGGGTGAGCTCCTGACCGTTGCAGACCAGAGTCTTGCCGGCAACGTCGATGACCAGTGAACCGAACTCGACGACGGTATCCCGCACCGTTGGCGAACGCCGGTGCAAGGCGCGTACACGCGCCTGCAATTCACGCAGATCGAACGGTTTGGTCAGATAGTCATCGGCACCACCATCGAGCGATGCAACGCGCTCCTCGATGCCGAGTCTTGCGGTGAGCATCAATACCGGGGTGGTATTGCGTTCACGTCGCAGTTCTCTCAACAGATCCTTGCCACTGCCATCGGGCAGATTGATGTCGAGAATCAGTACATCGTATTGCTGCAGCGAAAGACTGCTGCGTGCCTGTTTGAGGTCGAAGGCGCAATCCAGCGTATCGCCTGCCCGGGCGAAACTCAGTGCGATCGCCTCGGCCACATCTGCAGTGTCTTCAACCAGTAACAGTCGCATGTGATCAGGGCTCCGAACGGCTTCGAGAGTGCGGTTGTCGCCAGCAATGCGGCAAGGATTGTCTCTGCGGTGACAGGCTCATGACAGGTTCAAAGTATAAAACATACGACAAGCCGTCACAGCTGAATTGCTGGGATGGCTGAACTGACTCACCAAAGGAAATCTGGAATGACTATCACTCGGAACAAGAACAGACTGCTGCTGGCGTCTCTGGCCCTGCTGGCCAGTACATCCCTGCATGCCTACGAACCCGAAAACACCGAATGCATCGCCCCTGCCGATCCGGGCGGTGGTTGGGACTTCACCTGCCGTCAGGTGGGCAAGACGATGCAGGATATCAAAGCCATACCGGGCACTTTGCAAGTCACCAACATGTCTGGTGGCGGTGGCGGAGTCGCATTTGCTGCGGTCGTCAACAAGCGCAGTGACGACAACGACCTGATCGTCGCTGCCTCCTCGGCAACAGCCACCCGTCTGGCTCAGGGAGCCTACCCCGGCAACGACATGAGTCAGGTACGCTGGCTGGGTTCCGTTGGCGCCGACTACGGCATCATCGCCGTGGCCAAGGACAGCCCCGTACAGTCCTTGAACGAGCTGCTCGACCAGATCAAGGCCGATCCGCGCTCGGTTGCCATTGGCGGAGGTTCGGCAGTGGGTGGCTGGGATCACCTGAAAGCCCTGCTGGTTGCCACCGAGGCGGGTATCGAAGATGTTCGCACTGTCAAATACGTTGCCTTCGACGGGGGTGGTGAGGCGATCACACAGGTACTCGGTGGTTCGCTGCAGGCCTACACCGGTGATGCCTCCGAGGCCAAGGGTTTTGTGGATTCAGGAGATATTCGCATCATTGCCGTACTTGCCCCTGAACGTCTCGAAGGCGATTTCGCCTCATTCCCGACAGCGCGAGAACAGGGCATCGACGTGGTCGGTGCCAACTGGCGCGGCTTCTATGCCCCCGGCAACATGAGTGACGAGGCTTATGACTACTGGGTGGAGACAATCGGCAAGGTCTACGCGTCTGACGAGTGGAAGCAATCCATGGCAGACAGTGGTCTGGCCCCACTGGATCTGCAAGGTGCCGAATTCGAAGCCTTCGTGGCCGATTCGGTTGCCTCGATCACCGAGTTGTCCCGGCAGATAGGTCTCATCAAGTAGCTGACCCGGAGCATCTCACGCTCCTGCCCTGGTCGGCATGCCTCGCCCCGTCCTTTCTCGGGCGTGGCGTGTCGACCTCTCGCCACAAATCACCCACGTTCCATCGGAGGAATACATCATGAGCGACCGAATCTTCGGTGGCATCGGACTCCTGTTCGCACTACTGTTCATCTGGGCGGCCTTCCATATCGAGCTGAGCTTCATCTCTGACCCGGTCGGACCAAGAACCTTTCCCATCATTCTCGCCGTGGTCATGGCAGTGGCCAGCCTGGTCATCATCATCAAACCCGATGTGAGACCGCAATGGCCCCGAGCATCGCGTCTGCTGGAGATTGCAATCGCCGCCGGTGTCATGGTGGCCTACGCACTGGCATTGCCGGAGGTCGGATTTCTCATCGCCACCGCCGTGGCATCGGCATTTCTGACATGGCGTCTGGGCACGCAGCCATTGTGGTCTCTGGTATCCGGCACGCTGACCTCCATCGGCATCTACACCGTATTTCATCTGATTCTCGGACTGTCGCTGGCGCGCGGTCCCTTCGGATTCTAGGGAGCACCATTTCTGATGGAATCACTCAATTCTCTGCTCCATGGCTTCGCCGTGGCTCTGACGTGGCAACATGTCTTTCTGGCCTTGATGGGCTGCTTTCTGGGCACCATCATCGGCGCCCTGCCCGGTCTGGGCCCATCCAATGGCGTGGCCATCCTGATCCCTCTGGCCTTCACTCTCGGCCTGCCCCCGACCGCTGCCATGATCCTGCTGACCTCGGTGTATTACGGTGCCATGTACGGCGGGCGCATCTCCTCGATACTGCTCAATATCCCGGGCGATGAGCCTGCATTGATGACCACGCTCGATGGCTATCCGATGGCACAGCAGGGGCGCGCCGGAGAGGCCCTGTCACTGTCCGGAGTGGCTTCGTTCGTCGGTGCCTTTCTTGCTACCTGGGGGCTGGTATTTCTCGCCCCGCAACTGGTCAAGGTAGCCTTGCTGTTCGGACCTGCCGAGTACTTTGCCCTGTTCACACTGGCCTTTGCCACCCTCGGTGGCATCACGTCGAAGAACCAGGCCAAGGCCGCGTTTGCCGCCGCTCTGGGCATCATGATCGCCATGGTGGGAGTCGATGGGCAAACCGGTGTGCCACGTTTTGCCTTCGGCGGAGTCCATCTGTATGACGGCATCGATTTCCTGGTCGCCATTGTCGGACTCTTTGCCCTGTCAGAGGTATTCCTGTTTCTGGAACACCGTGGCGACGGCACGGGTGAAGGTAAATCGTCCAGTGTCGGCATCGGCCGCATCACGCCGTCCTGGAAGTTGCTGAAGAGCTGTACGCCCACCATGTTGCGCACCTCATTCATCGGTTTCATCGCGGGTGTCCTGCCGGGCGCCGGCGCCTCCCTGGGTTCCTTCATCTCCTATTCGATCGAAAAGAAACTGGTCGACAAGGAAGGCACCTTCGGTACCGGCGACCCCCGCGGCGTGGCAGCGCCTGAAGCGGGTAACAACGCCGCGGCCGGTGGCGCACTGGTGCCCATGCTGGCCCTGGGTGTACCCGGGTCAGGTACCACGGCGGTCTTGCTGGCCATGCTGCTGGCGCTGAACATCACACCGGGTCCATTGCTGTTCATCTCCAATCCGGATGTGGTCTGGGGTCTGATTGCCGCGCTGTTCCTGGGCAACTTCATGCTGCTGGCCATGAACATTCCCATGGTGGGACTGTTTGTCCGGGTTCTTCTGATCCCACCACGCATACTGATGCCCATCGTCGCCATGATCTCTTTCGTGGGAATCTACGGCATCTCGGGCTCGACCTTCGACCTGATGGTCATGATTGTCTTCGGTCTGATGGGCTGGGTACTGCGTAAACTGGATGTGCCTCTGGTACCGGTGATTCTCGGCATACTGCTGGGCAACAACATGGAAGACAATCTGCGTCGCGCCATGACCATCTCCGATGGCGACTGGAGCATCCTGCTGGGCTCACCGCTGGCAATCGGTCTGTGGCTGGTGTCCATCATCGGTTTCATCCTGCCCATCCTGCTCGGCGGACTGATTCGTCGCCGCATGAGAATGCGCCGCGATGAGGTTGGTGCAGTGCAGGACTGATCCATCGTCAACCCGTCTGACGATCAGACGGCAGGATGCCCCTGCGTGATGCAAGGCCCAGGCTTCACGGGGCAGGGACGCCCCGGAAGACTTGCTTGTGGAACCAACTCCAGCAGGTACGCCCCGGAGGACTTGTGTGCAAGGTCACCTGACAAACTCAGCGTTGATCGCCGTGCTCAGGCATAGGAAGGCATCGCCTCCACTTCCCTGAACAGCCACTCCTTGAACAGCAGCACCCGGTCATCATCAGTGGTGTTCTCCAGGCTGATGACGTGATAGGCGTGCTGCAACCTTACCCGGTGCTCGAACGGCACGACCAGTCGCCCCATTTCCAGATCACTGGCTGCCAGTTGCTCCAGACTGAGCACGACCCCCTGCGCCTCGACAGCCGCAGCCAGCGCCAGGGATACCCGGTTGAATCGCATTCCACGGGTACCGTCCACCTGCTGTGCCCCCACGGCCTCGAGCCAGCTGGACCAGTCAGGCCTGCCCTCATACGGTGTTTCATCATGCAACAGCGTATGGTGCGCCAGATCGTCCGGTGTGCGCAGGGGGCGTTGCTGATCCTCGAGCAATGCGGGACTGCACATCGGCAAGGATGTGACACTCATCAGCTTTTCCACCCGACATCCGGGGTAATTGCCGCTACCGAAGCGAATCGCGACATCGATGTCATGCTTTCGCAGTATTTCCTCGCTCAGTGACGGCGCCGAGACATTGGTATCGACCAGGTCTCCACTGGCCGACACTCGCAGATCGATGGACGGATGCGCTTCGACAAAGCGGTGCATGCGTGGCATCAACCACTTGGAGGCGAAGGACGGTGCCATCCAGACATCCAGACTGTCGGCAGAGGGTTCTGCCCGAATCTGCTGCACAGCTTCATTGACGCTCTGGAAACCATGTTGCAGTTTCTGCAAGCCTGACTTGCCGGCGCCGGTAAGCGCCAGGCCGCGGTTCAGGCGGTGAAACAACTGCACCCCGAGTAACTCTTCGAGCATGCGAATCTGCTGACTGACTGCCGCCGGAGTCACGTTCAGTTCTTCTGCTGCCTTGCTGAAACTTTCGTGTCTGGCTGCAACTTCGAATGCATTCAATGCATTGAGTGGAAGTGGTCCTGCCATATGTCATTCACTGAGTAAGTTGTACTAACTACCACCGAAAGAAAATGTCGTTTGTCACTCTCGGCAACGATGCCTAAATTGAACACAAGCCATATACGGCTAGCAGTTGGCTTGCTCAACGAAGTCTGAGAGCAGAAACAGCCCGGATTGATGAATCAGTTTTCATGCAGCTTATCAGGAGAAACACATGTTCAAGGTATTCGGAAAAATAGCGAGCAGTTATGAGCGTTACATGACCTATCGTGGTCGCGATATTGCCCGTGAATATCTGCTGCGATGCGATGATCGCATGCTGGCGGACAACGGCTTTTCACGTGAACTGTTGACACAGGGTGTCGATGCCTGGCCATGGCGCACCATGGAAGAGCAGGAGCACATTCTCAGGGCAACCATCGACCAGGCGTCGAAACGGCAGGCCATGAAGGACCTGAACAGCATGAGCGATGCAGAGTTGCATGACCTGGGTATTACTCGCGGCAGCATCGAACGAACCGTCATGTCAGGCCAACCGGGTGTGGAACACGACAAGGATCTGAAAGTTGCCTGACGACAGCCAGCTTGCCGGGTGACATGATTGTCATATCAGTACGGTGACACCACCGTTACCGACACGACAATCATGTCGCCACGGCATCATGAACCGAACTGAGTACCACTCCCCGTTCCTGCAGGACATCCAGCATGGCCTGTGTGTCGAGAACCTTGTCTCGACGACTCACGAAAATGGCATCGGTGCTGCCATCGATCGAATGCTCGGCATCGGTCAGCGGAACCATTCGAGGTGCGTTACGCCGAGGCAGGCCCAGCACCCCTCGGCTCGACTCCTGCCAGGCTTGCCACAGGGCCAGTTGATCATGAAACCAGGCCACTTCATTGCCAGGCTTGCGTTTTGTCGTACCGCTGGTCTGCTGTGTCAGCTGGGCATATCGATCCAGCAAGCTGGCCGCTCTGTCAGTGCGCATGAAACACAACACTGCCACGGCGAAGCGCGCATGAGCTCGCTTGCGGGAACGGTAGGTCACTGCAAAGTCCCCGGTCTCGGCCACTCGCGCAAGTAACGGTTTCATCGGTTTCAACAGCAGCGTATCGGCATCGACCCAGGTAACCGGGTCATTGCTCGAATGGTAGCTCTCGTGAAGCAGCCGCACCTTCAGTTTCAGGATGGCAGCACTGCGCGGCACCGGCCCCTTCATTTCCATGGGTTCACCATCGTGCAGATCGGTATGCGCATGGAAGCTTGCATTCGGGTACAGCTGTCTGGCGGCCTGCAGATACTCATCCGGCCAGCCAATGGCATGAACCGCCAGCGGGATATCCGGATTGCTGGCGCGATGCGATGCCAGCAACAGGCACAGCATGTCCAGATAGTTGAAGGTCGCGCAGGTAACGAGCATCTATTTGTGCCGCAAGGCGAAATTACCTGCCTTTTCGTACTTCTTGAATCGGCTGTTCAGCGGGTAGCCATACATGATACGTGACGGCTCGAACAGATCGTAGACACACTTGTTGAAGATGGCCATGTTCAGATTGGCAATCTCGCCACGCTCGGTCAGCCCGTCGAAGACATCGATCATGGTATCCATGAGTTGCATGACAGGCTTGCGGTTTCCGCCGCAGATGCCGGCATTGAGTTTGATCTGATCCTCGTAGTACGCCTGGCCGAACGCGGCGACCATCTTGTTGCGGTTGAGCTTGTCGTTGTACTCGCCGGCATCCCCGCCGCAATAGATGTCGAAGGTCTCGTCATCCATCAGATCGAAGGGGTTGCTGAAGAATTCGATGTCGAACAGATCGAGCATGAAGACACGTTCGATATCCGGATGGGCCAGCAGGTATTCCTGATAGCACTGGTAGCGCTCGTCATTGACCGACCGCGGCGTCTTCAGGGTATAGCGTTCGAACTTCACCTCTGGACGCGTCCATTTGTCGACGAAGGGCTGACTCAGACGATCGTGGAAGATGACGGCCTCGCAGCCCACCTTCAACAGGCTTTCGTACCAGACCTCGATGCGTTCGTATTCGTCCTCCCGAGCAATGCCGGGCAGTTCTGCGCGAGCGCCACCGCGGCGACTGCGCGCCCAGGTCTTGAAGTGCTTGAACCAGTTGCTCTTCTTCTTGGCACCGGACTGCGGATCGGGTTTACCCGTGAAATACGTGGTGAAGATGACATCCCTGCCCACTGTGTCAGACTCCCTTGGCACCAGCGTGGCGATAATGACGATGTTCGCCGGAACCACGCACATTGTTCCAGGCCAGCTCATAACCGCGCGCCAGCATCCAGTCCTGAATCGTCGAACCGTCCGGCATCAGATCGCCGTCTCCCTTGGGGTGTACTTCCAGAAAGACATCGGTGGGTGGAGAGTCCTGCAGCAAACCCTCCATTCCGGCCAGCACCTGCCCTTCTGCACCTTCAACATCGATCTTGATGATATCCGGCTGCACTTTCTCTCTGGCACAGAAAATGGCCATGGTGGTCAGCTCCACGGAGATGGCACCGGTGGCACCCTTGCTGGTTGCTATGGAATGACGCCCTTCCCCTTCACTGCCACGAATATGCAGCTCGACCTGCCCCTCGGCGGCACCCAGCGCCAACTGGTGCGGGTGTACGCGCTCCAGGAGATCGTTGAGACCGATATTGTTGCTCAACTGCCGGAAATTGCGTGGCTCGGGCTCGAAGGAATGGATCTGCGAGCGAGTCCCCTTCTCCCCGCTGGCCAACAGGATACTGATCAGACCGATATTGGCACCGATATCGAAGATCGTGTCGCCCTCGCGCAGAACCTCACGCATGTGATCCACAAGCTCGGACTCTATCTCGATTTCACGTGCCCGACGAATCTCGCGCGGCGCGGCGATTCCCAGTGTGACCGACTGCCCCAGCAGCCTGAAATCGAAGATCGATGGCTTGCCAGTGAGCTTGTTCAGATAAAACCGGAAGAGATTCATGCGTTTGTGACACGTTGGAGTGGCGTGAAATAGCCCGTGAATGATAAACCACGCACCTTGTCAAAGTACAGGCAAGCCGACATCGGCCCTCAGGCGCCGCTCCTGTCCGTTGCCTGTCGAATCCGCCCGCGCAAACGTCCCCAGCGCGATCCGCTGGCATAACGCCCCTTTTCCGCATGGCGAATGCGATACAGGTTCTCTACCTCGATGGGCACCCCCTCATACTCGATGACACGCCGGAACACCGTGTCCTCGAAGGTCTTGCGCCAGACATCGGTCGGCTTCTGGTACAAGGCAATCGAACCACAATAGCCCACGGACCTGGCCACATCGCCATGCACGATCTGAAAGGCCCCCTTGGGCTTGCTGATGGGATTGTGACGAAACAGCGAAGTGTCGATATCGACCGTGCCTTCCGCACCCAGCTGCTGGTTGAGCATGGGATGATCCGCCGGCAACAGGTCCGTAATGCCTTCATGGTCGGGGTAACACAAGCCGGTACGCTGCGTGGCCACCGCTCTGGCCACCGAGTCCAGACACCCCTGATGAAAGATCAGATCGCAATCCGCGAACCAGATCCAGTGCGCCTTGCTGGCCAGAGAGGCACGGTGACGTCCGATGGCACGGCGAAACAGCTCGGCCTTGGGCAATACCTGCCAATCCCAGCTCACATTGGGTACATCGATCTTGTCGAATCGATCTATCAGCCGACGCATACCAGTATCTTCAGCGGCATGAAACAGGGTGTAAGTCAGATCGCACTCACGCGGTGGATGATTGACCACGGAACTGAGCTGAAACTGCGACAGGTGTGCATATTGCCAGGAGTGGCTGACAACCTGCAGCGACAGCCGCCCCTCGGGCATCGACAGCTCCTCGGGGCGTGGGGCACGCGGAGCAAACCAGGACAAGGGCAGCACCGACCCCATGACACGGTTGTAGAACTGGTTCTGCAACCAGATGAAGCCGTCCGAACTCATGCTTCCAGTGCCTTGATGACGCGCTTGCGAAACACGCTGATCTCCTTGGCCGTCTGCTTGTCACCATTGGCTTCGGCCACCTTCTCCCCCTGGTCAAAAGCATCTCGCGCCGCCTGCAGTTGCCCATCCCCGGCCAGCGCACGGCCCAGCACTCGCCACGCTGCCGAGTAATCCGGCTTGAGTTCCACAGCCTTGCGCAGATGCTCGATGGCCTTGCCGAAGTCCTGCTCGGCGAAGTAGGCATTGCCCAGGGTATAACGCAGCATCTCGTTATCCTGACCTCGTGCCAGCATGGCTTCAAAATTGTCTATCTGATTCATGGTGGCGTTACCTTGTCTTCAGATGCAGACCGGTCTGATCAGGATCGGCGCGCAACCAGTTGCGCTTCTGCCTTGCCGGACGCATCCGGTTCGGGTTCATGGTACTCAAGAATGCTCAGCGTATCGAACAGATCCAGCAATTCATTGGATTCGAGCAGGTAGTCGGGATTGGACAGACCGTGGGTGAAGGTCTGATAGAACAGCACGCCACCCGGCTTCAGTGCTCTGGCGATGGCCGGACACAGGTCGCGATCCAGAAACCGCGCCACCACGATGATGTCGAAACTCTCCGCAGCCGGTGGCTGTGCGCTGACATCACGCGCTTCGCACTGCGCGATGATGGCGGGACGACGCTGCCGGATCTGCTCGATGACACGTTCACTGATATCCCAGGCCGTTACCCGGTAGCCACGCTCCGCCAGCCACTGGCCGTTTCCGGCGCGACCGCAGGCCAGGTCCAGTGCCTGCAGTGTCTCGCCCGAAGTGCTCTCCGGCAACCAGCTAGCACCGTACTGCAACACCCTGGCAGGTGGCGGGACCACATCATCGCCATCGCCATAGCGCGCATTCCAGCGATCGGAGGTGTCACTCATCACTGCCGCCAGAATGCCGGGGTAAACAGGACCAGCAAGGTGAAGATCTCCAGCCGGCCGAACAACATGGCAACACTGAGCACATACAGGGAGAAATCACCCAGGCTCGAATAGTTGGCGGCAACCGTACCCAGCCCCGGACCCAGGTTGTTCAGACAGGCCACCACCGCCGAGAAGGCACTTTCCTGATCCAGGCCAGCCGCCATCAGCAACAGCAGCATGATGGCCAGCAATGCCACATAACTGGCAAAGAACCCCCAGACCACATCGATCATGCGGTTCGACATGGTCTGCCGACCCACCTTGACCATGATCTTGGCATGCGGGTGGACCAGTCTTGCCATTTCACGTTGTCCCTGCTTGAACAGCAGCAGTACGCGCATGACCTTCATGCCTCCGGCAGTCGAACCGGTACAGCCTCCCGAGAAGCTGGCAAACAGGAGCAGTACCGGCAGAAAGCCCGGCCAGTTGAAATACTCCTCGGAGGTGAAGCCGGTAGTGGTACCAATCGATACCACATGAAACAGGGCATTGCGCAAGGAGATCTTCCAGTCCGAAGTCTCGGTCAGAAACAGATAGCAGGCCGTGATGATGGTCAGTACCAGGGCAATGCGGATGTAGGTACGGAATTCCTCGTCGCGCCAGTAGTGCATGAGACTGTACTGTCGGGCGGCGGTGAAATGCAGCGCGAAGTTCACCCCGGAGATCAGCATGAACACCACGGCAATCAACTCGATGGCGGTGCTGTCGAAATAGCCGATGCTGGCATCGTGTGTCGAGAAGCCACCGATGGCCACGGTCGAGAAACTGTGACTGATGGCATCGAAGACACTCATGCCAGCGGCAAAATAGGCCACGGCGCAGGTCACGGTCAGCCCCAGATAGATGTACCACAAGGCCTTGGCGGTTCCGGCGATGCGCGGGGTGAACTTGCCCTTGCTGATACCGGGTGTTTCTGCCTTGAACAGCTGTTGTCCCCCGACGCCCAGCATCGGCAACACCGCGATGGCCAGCACGATGATCCCCATGCCACCCAGCCACTGCATCTGTTGCCGGTAGAACAGGATGGAGCGTGGCAACAGGTCCAGGCCGACAATGACGGTCGCCCCGGTGGTGGTGAGCCCGGACATCGACTCGAAGATGGCCGCCCCCAGACTCAGATCCAGCGGACTGTACAGATAGAACGGCAGACAACCGAAGGTTCCCAGAACCGCCCAGAACAGGACCACCACCAGAAACCCGTCGCGTGGCCGCAAGGTACCCACATGTCGCCTGACCGGCAAGGCCAGCAGCAGCCCCACCCCCATGGTGGCAGCAAAGGCTTCGAAAAACGGCACGATGGAATTGAAAGGGTCATCGTGCAGCCAACCCACCAGAACCGGTGTGATCAACGTGATACTGAACAGCGACAGCAGGATACCGACGACGCGCTGTACAACCTTTACCTGAATGGGAATGCCTGACACAGTGCCGGTCTCCCTCTACACGAACGTCACGCCGACCTGGAAAAGTCTTTCCACATCGGCAATCTGCTGTTTGTTGGTGATGAGCACGATCAGATGATCCTCGGGTTCGATGACCAGGTCATGATGCGCGACCAATACTTCATCGCCGCGCACGACCACACCGATGCTGGCGCTCTTCGGCAAGGGCAACTCGGCGATGGTGCGCCCGACCAGCACCGATGTGTCGCGATCGCCATGTGCCACACCTTCCAGCGCTTCGGCCTCGCCACGACGCAAGGAATGCACCGCAACCACATCGCCACGTCGGATCAGGGTCAACAGGGCACCTATGGTGATCTGCTGCGGTGAGATGGCGACATCGATGATGTCCCTTTCAACCAGCTCGACATAGGCAGGCCGGTTGATCAGGGACATGATCTTCTTCGCCCCCATGCGCTTGGCCAGCATCGCGGACAGGATGTTGGCCTCATCATCATTGGTCAGTGCACAGAAGACATCCATATCCTGGATGTGCTCATTGATCAGCATTTCCTGATTCGCAGCATCGCCATGCAGGACCATGGCGCTGTTCAGGGTCGAGGCCAGAAACTCGGCGCGCTCTTCCCGTGCCTCGATGATCTTGACGCGGTAAAGTCGCTCCAGCGTCTTGGCCAGCAACAGGCCGATGTTACCGCCACCGGCGATCATCACGCGCTTGCAGGGCACATCGACGTGATGGAACTGGGCCATGACCCGCGAGGTGTCCTTGCGCTTGCCCATGAAGAAGACGATATCTTCCTTGCGAATGACGGTATCACCCTTGGGGATGATGACCTCATCGCCGCGGTAGACGGCAACCACACGAGTCTCGATATCGTCCAGCAGATGAGTCAGTTCGCCGATGACCCGCCCGGCCATCGGGGCGCCTTCCTGCACTTCGATGCCGACCAGACGGACCTTGCCATGGGCAAAATCGACGACCTGCACCGCTCCTGGATGCTCGATGATGCGCTGTACGTACTCGGTGACCAGCTGCTCCGGGCTGATGATGACGTCGATCGGAATGTTGTCGTTGTCAAACAGATGTTTTTCCCGCATGTACTCGGCAGACCGGATTCGGGCAATCTTGTACGGTGTCCGGTACATCGTGTACGCGATCTGGACAGCCACGATATTGGTCTCGTCCGAATCGGTCGCGGCGATGATCATGTCGGCATCTTCCGCGCCGGCCGAGCGCAGAACCTCCGGGTAGGACGCAGGCCCCAGCACGGTGGCCAGATCGGAGGTGGCCTCGAGTTCCTCGAGTATGGCGGCATTGGTATCCACAACCGTCACTTCGTTATCTTCGAGAACCAGATTACGAGCCACCGTCAGGCCAACCTGACCGACACCCAATACGATTATTTTCATGAAGTATTCCGTGCTGGCAGCTTATTCGCGGACCTTGTCCAGGTCGATATCCAGACTGCGCAGTTTTCGGTACAGGTGCGTGCGCTCCATGCCCACATGCTTGGCCAGGTCACCGATATTACCCTGAGTTTCCGCCAGACAGCGCAGCAGATACTGTCTCTCGAAGTCCGCCCTTGCCTCGCGCAACGGCAGATCATGCCGTAGTGCCAGCGTCGTGTCACTGTTGATGACGACGCCCAGCACGCGATTGATCTCGGGCACCTCGATTTCAGCCGTCCCGCCCAGCAACAGGATGCGCTGTACCAGATTCTTCAGTTCCAGCAGATTGCCCGGCCAGTCCAGGTTACGCAGCCGATTCTGGGCCGCCACCGTGAAATGCCGATACATGAGCCCCTCTTCGGCGACATGCCAGTCCACCAGACCTTCGAGCAAGGCCGGAATGTCCTCGGGATGCTCCCGCAAGGGTTTGAGATACAGGGTTTCACTGGCAAGCAGTCGTGCCAATGCCGCGTCGAGTGTGCCCTGACGCACCGCCAGTGACAGCTCGGTGCGACTGGAAGACACCAGCCGAGCCCGGAATGGCACGCGCATCGAGCCGCCCACTCGGGTGAAGCCCTGCTGTTCGATCGCCTGTCGCAGATAGTGCTGGGCGCTGGACGGCAGCAGTTCCACATCGGTCAGAAACAGTGTGCCTGCGGCCGCGGATTCCAGAAATCCCATGCTGACGGCACCGGAGCCTTCATCGCCATACAGTTCCCGATGAGCATTGGCCGAGGACAGCGTATCGCAGCGCAGCTGGGTGAAACGACCGGTGGTATTCGGGTCGTGGTCGTGAACATGCTGTGCAAACAATGCCCGGCCACTGCCCGCCTCGCCGATCAGCAGCAGGGAATCACTGCGGCGGGCCTGCGCCTCGATCTGCTCGCGCATCTGCTTGACATAGTCACTGACCCCCAGCAACAGCGGCAAACGCCGTGGTGCGACCTGTTCCACCGGATTACTGCCAACCTGCGGCACCTGATCCGCCTCCGCCAGCGCCTTCTCGACCGTCAGCAGCAACTTGGCCAGCGACAGGGGTTTTTCGATGAAATCCACCGCCCCGTGGCGGGTTGCCTCCACGGCGGTTTCCACCGTGCCGTGGCCGGATATCATGATGACCGGGAAATCCAGCGCGCCGCTGCGTTTCCAGTCCTTCAGCAGGGAAACGCCATCCATGTCGGGCATCCAGATATCCAGCAGCACCAGATCCGGCCGGGATTCCTCGACACAGGCCTGGGCCGCGGCAGCCGTATCGGCCGTCGAAACGGCATAACCCTCGTCCTCGAGTATCTCTTGCAGCAGACTGCGAATATCCGGCTCGTCGTCAACGACAAGCACAGCACACTCATTCATACGCCGACTCCGGCAGGTTGCAGGTTGGATGGATACGGCAAACTGATGATAATGGCAGCACCTCGTTCCGGGCGATTCTCAGCACGTATTCTGCCATTGTGCTCCTCAACAATCTTCTTGACGATAGCCAGGCCCAGACCCGTCCCCTTGGGCTTGGACGACACATAGGGCTCGAACAGACGATCCATGATTTCGATCGGGAAGCCCGGACCATCATCTTCAGCCACGATCTCCAGCACATTCTGCAACTTCTGCTGTCGATAGCGGGTGGACAGACGCACGGTCTTGCGTGACTGCGACTGCTGGGCTTCCAGCGCATTCTTGATCAGATTATGGGTCAGCTGACGCATGCGTGGCTGATCCAGCTGGATATCCGGCACAGTCTCTTCCAGACTCAGATCGATGCTGACCAGCCCCTCGGCATCTCGATACAGGTCGGCGATCTCCGCCAGCAACGCATTCACGCTGGTCAGAGCCAGCGCCAGATTTGGGGCGGAGGCATACTCGGCGAAGGCATTGACCATGGATTTGAGTGCATCGACCTGATTCTCGATGGTGCGGGTCAGGCGCTCCAGCAGGTCGAGGTCGCGCCCTTCCAGTTTTTCATGAAACTTGTGCCGCAAGCGTTCGGCCGACAACTGTATCGGTGTCAGCGGGTTCTTGATCTCGTGCGCCAGACGCCGTGCCACTTCGCTCCAGGCTGCATCCCGCTGGGCACTGATGATGGTGGTCATGTCATCGATGACAATGACCCTGCCTGTCAGCTGACCGCCCGCATCGAGCAGCACCGTACCGCGACAGAACAGAAATCGTCGCCCGCCCTGGTCATACACCTCGATCTCGCAGGACCATTCATGATCGCCGG
Source organism: uncultured Granulosicoccus sp. (assembly GCA_947495035.1). Taxonomy (GTDB): domain Bacteria; phylum Pseudomonadota; class Gammaproteobacteria; order Granulosicoccales; family Granulosicoccaceae; genus Granulosicoccus. The sequence continues at coordinate 31,672 of CANLXI010000001.1, read as the reverse complement.
CCTGCTGCAGAGGTTTGCCGACCTGCTCGCTGAACTGCGAGGCAACGCTGTTGTCGCTGACGTCGTGTTCCAGCGGCTGTCCGCGCATCTGCAGCAGCTCCCCGCCGAGAATGGTCACGGCCGCCGGATTGCTCGTGCGGATGCAATTTTCCGCATCCAGCGTGATGACGCCCGACGAGATCTGTCCCAGCACCGCCTGCAGTCGAGCCCGCTGCCGTTCCACCTGTCGCTGGCTCTGCTCGGCATTCTTGCGGCTTTGCTCCAGTTGCAGTGTCATGTAATTGAATGACTGCACCAGAAAACCCAGTTCGTCATTCTTGCTTCGCTTGTAGATGCGCGTGGCGTAATTGCCCTCGGCAACCGCCCGGGTGCCTTCCACCAGATCGTGAATCGGCATCATCATGCGTCGGGCTGCATACAGTGCGAACCAGACGGCCATCATCACGGACAGCAGCAAGGCCAGCGACAACGTCAGCATGGAACTGAGCATCAGCGGTCGCCGCAGGAATACCAGCTGCCGATACTGCTGGTAACTGGACTGCACGCTCTCTGCCAGATCGGAGGAACGCTGGGCAATGGGGTACAGTGCCTGCAATACAGAATTCTCCATGATCGGGTCTTCGGACAGCACCGGGGTCACCACGCGGATATACAATTCCCCGCCTCTGACCGGATCCACCCCGACATAGGACAGACCCTGCTGGGCTCGATCGATCAGGTCGTTCTCCGGTCGATTCGGCTGTACGCTGATGCTGTCAAGCAGGCCGGTTGATGCCACGATACGATTATCGGGACCGATCAGCGTCATCTCACTGGCTTCGGTCTCGGCCGTCAGCGTGTTCAGCGCCACGACAGCCACCGATTCGCTGACGCCCACCAGTTGTTGCGCCACATTGACCGTATCGCGTTGCAAGGTACGCATCTGCAACCCCAGAGATTCACGACTGAGTTCCAGCGCATCATCCAGCGCCTGCTCGATTTCCAGATCGAAGTAGCTGTTGATATTGGCGCGCAGAAAACGGATGGAAAAACCGTACACCAGTGTGACCGGCACCAGCGCCAGCATGACCGAGACGATGACCAGTTTGACGGTCAGCCGAGAACCCGCAATGCGCTGCCGGAACTCGCGCACCAGCCGCCAGCCGTTCATGATGATCAGCACGGCGATGAAGCTCAATGCAAGACCGTTACCCAGTAGCAGCCAGTGATAATACTGACCAAAGCGGTCCAGCTGCAGGGCAATGGTACCCAGCACATACAACGACGCGATCAGCACGACGAACAGCAGCGCCATCAGCACGGCACTGGTCAGGGTGCGTCGTCGCAGTCGGCTCAGTTGACCTGCCACTGATACTCCTCGCTGGCCAGTCGCCAGCTTGATGCAATCAGAGGTTGCAATGGCAGTGGCAGTGACTTGGAGTCGAGCCTGAAATCCAGAGCCGCCAGCACGATGGCCCCCTCCTTCGCCAGAGCGTCGCTGACGGCGAACGCTTGCTCATCGGCAGGATCGGTGACAACCGGCAAGCGATCGAATTCACCCAGACCAGTCAGCGCCGCATTCAGGCTTCGAAAATTGCGACTGTCATCGGTTTCCACCGCATGCACCCGATAGTGACGCGTCAGCTCATAGTACGTCAGGCGATAATGGTGACGGTAACTGGCCAGTGACTGATCCAGCCAGTAATGGCGCAGATGCCGGAATTCCAGGTCCAGTATGAAATCCAGTGGCACACCGCTGTCCAGACCTGCCTTGATGGGTTCCGGCAGGTTGATCTCGGCATCAGCCGACAGATACCACTGGCCCGATTCTGCCTGACGCAAGGACACATCTTCCAGCTGTATGCTCCCGGTTGCCAGGCCGCGCGGGGACAGACCGCGCGTCGAGATGCTCACCACCAGGATGAAGACCAGCAATGTCGCTGACGGTACCAGCAGTACTGCCAACGCCCAGCGACGTTTCTCCGGATCAGTGGCCATCCGGAAAGCTCATCCGGCCCGCTTGCGCAGGGGCGCATAGAAAAAGCCATCCATGCCTGACTCACCCGGCAGAATCTGCCGGCTCGGTTCGAGCAGCTCTGCGTCCGCGGTGCGTTCGACGAAGGCGGCAATCTGCTGTTCATTCTCGCGCTTGAGAATGGAACAGGTGGCATACAGCATCAGACCACCGGGCCTGAGTGTCTGCCACAGACTGTCCAGCAGGCCGGCTTGCAGAACTGCCAGCGCGTCGATATCGGTATCACGCCGCAGCAGCTTGATGTCGGGGTGACGGCGAATGACGCCGGTGCCCGAACAGGGCGCATCCAGCAGGACGGCGTCAAACGGCACCTGGTCCCACCATTGCGCGATCTCGGCCGCATCCACGGCCTGCAGCTGGCAGGCATCGGCAAGGCCCAGGCGTTGCAACGTGTCCGCCACCCGCTCCAGACGCAGGGCATCCTGATCCAGGGCCAGCACGTCGGCAAAGAGGCCACTTTCGAGCGCATGCGCAGTCTTGCCGCCCGGGGCTGAACAGGCATCCAGCAAGCGCCCTCCTGTCGGGGCGTGGCGTGCCAGATAAGCCGCTGCCAACTGGGCAGCGGCATCCTGCACACTGACATCGCCGGCATCGAATCCGGGCAGCTGTGACACCGGTACCGGGTTGTCGAGACACAAGGCCGCAGGCAATTCCGGCAGGGTTCGGGACGAGATGCCAGCCGTCAGCAGGCGTTGCCGGTATTGCTCGAGGGTGCCATGCCGCAAATTGACCCTCAGTGTCATGGGCCCCTGCGTATTGTTCTGTTCGCAGATCCCCTGCCAATGCTCTGGCCAGTCGGCTTGCAGTTGCGACAACAGCCACTGCGGGTGGCTCAGACGCTGCACCTCGGTCAGGGCCGCTTCGAGCTCGTCCGCCCGCCGCTGGTAATTGCGCAGCACGGCGTTGATCAGACCGCGCGCCCAGGGTTTCTTGAGTTGCTTGACAACCTTGACCGTCTCATCGACGGCGGCATGCGCCGATATCGGCGTATGCCGCAACTGGAAGACACCCAGCTGCATCAGCAGGTATACGTCCTGATCCTTCTTCTTGAGTGGCTTGTCCAGCAGCTGGTCGACGATGCCTGTCAATTCGCCGGAGTAGCGAGCAAAGCCGTAGGCCCAGGCCTGCAACTGCGCCTGTTCGCGCTCGGCCACCCGTGCCTGGGCTTCCGGTAACAGGCGAGTCAGGGAACCACTACTGCCCAGCAACTGCTGCATCAACTGCACGCAGGCCAGCCGAAGCCCGATGGTGCCGCCCCTGCGCGCGGGAGCATTCATGAGGCGATGAAGGCCTCGCCCTGCAGCTCGCGACCCTGACAGAACACGGCTGCATCCTGCATTTTCTTGCCTGGCCACTGCAATTGCAGAAGATCGATCAGACCATCTCCGGTGCGTACACGCACGGCATCGGGCAGGACTGCGACGATGGTACCGGGGCCTGACTGTGCCAGCACCGATGCGGAAAGCTCTGTTGCCGGCACCCGACGGCTCTTCCAGATCCTGACGCGCTCGCCGCGCAAACTGGCCTCAGCCACCGGCCAGGGATTGAAGGCACGAATGCGGCGATGCAGCTCGTCCGTCTGCGAGGAGAAGTCCAGTCGTGCTTCGGCCTTGCTCAGCTTCTCGGCATAGCTGACCCCTTCCGCAGGCTGTGTGACCGCCTGCAACTCGCCTCGACAATGGGCCGCAAGACTCTCCATCAGTGCCGTTGCTCCCAGTTCTGCCAGGCGATCGTGCAGCTGTGCCGCCGTTTCGTCCTCACCGATATCCAGTTGCCGCTCCAGCAGCACATCCCCGGTATCCAGTCCGGCATCCATCTGCATGATGCAGATACCCGTGCGTGCATCGCCCGCCAGAATGGCGCGATGAATGGGCGCAGCTCCGCGCCAGCGCGGCAGCAGGGAGCCGTGAATATTCAGGCATCCCATGGGCGGCATGTCGAGCACGGCCTGCGGCAGAATCAGCCCATAGGCAGCCACCACCAGCACATCGGCCCCACAGGCTGCCAGTTCGGCCTGCGCAGTCTCGTCTCGCAGGCTCACCGGCTGCTGTACCGCGATACCCGCCGCCACAGCGCGCTGCTTGACGGCGCTGGGGGCCAGCTTGCGGCCACGACCGGCCGGCCTGTCCGGTTGGGTCAGAACCACCACCACCTCGTGTTCACTGGCAATCAGCGCATCCAGTGCCACCGCGGCAAACTCGGGGGTACCGGCAAACGCCACTTTCAGACGATCACAGTTCATACCGGTGGACACCGTGCTCATGGACGCTCGGGGATATCGTCAAGGTTTGCGCCGTCACGAATCCATTTTTCCATGCGCTTGCGGATGCGGTTGCGCTTCAGCGGCGACAGGTAATCCACGAACAGCTTGCCATCGAGATGGTCGATCTCATGCTGGATGCACACAGCCAGCAAGCCGTCGGCGTCCATTTCGAAGGGGTTGCCCTCGCGATCGATGGCCGCGATCCGCACCTCGGCCGGACGCTTGACGGTTTCATACACCCCGGGGATGGACAGGCAGCCTTCCTGCATTTCCTCCTCGCCTTCCGATGTCAGGATCTCGGGATTGATCAGAACCAGCGGCGTGTTGTTCTCCTCGGAGACATCGATGACGACGAGCCGCTCATGCACATTGATCTGGGTTGCAGCCAGGCCGATGCCCGGCGCGGCGTACATGGTTTCCAGCATGCGATCGGCCAGCGTCGCGATCTTGCCGTCCACATTGGTGATCGCACTCGCCGTACGGCGCAGCTGGGCATCGGGGTAATAAAGAATATCTAGCAGTGACACGTGAAATTCCGAAACATTGTCCAAACCGGAATTCTAACAGGGACGGGAGAGGCATCTCCCTTGCATATCAAGGTTTCTGTGCGTCCGCCGATGCAACGATAGACCACGATCAAACAACGAGGGAGAGTTCCCGCACATGGCACTACAACTGACTGCACCGACTGCTCGACTTGCCATGGCAGTCTGTCTGTCCACGCTGCTTGCCGCCTGCGCATCCGATCAGGGGCCCACGGTGGTCGTGGTGGAAGCGCCGCCTGCGCAGATCAATGATCGATTCAGTGAAGAAGGCCTCACGAAGCCCGTCACAGCGGCCACAGAGCCGCAGAGCACCATTCGCGCCGATCAGCTGGAACCGGACGCCCCGTCCTCGTATACCGTTGTGAAAGGCGACACTCTGTGGGATATCTCCGATCGCTTTCTGAAAGAACCCTGGCTGTGGCCCGAGATCTGGAGTTACAACCCGCAGATAGAAAATCCGCATCTCATCTACCCGGGTGATCTGTTGGCGCTGGAGTACGTCAATGGTCGCCCCACGCTGACCCTGTCCCGAAATGGTCAGTCACTGGGATCGACCGGCAATGTGTTACTCGATGCCGACGGCAATACCCTGTCCGGAGATCGGATTCGCCTGTCTCCACGTATCCGCACCGAATCACTGGATGATGCCATACCGACCATTGCCGGCGACTCCATCCAGCAGTTTCTTGTTCACCCGCGTGTAGTGGATGCCAGAACACTGGAAAACGCCCCTTATATCGTCGGCAACTACGACAACCGACTGATCAGCGCCGTCGGACACCGGGTCTTCGTGCGCGGAGAACTGAACCGGGACCAGACAGCCTACGGCATCTTTCGCCGCAACAAGGAATTGCGCGACCCGACCACCGGGGCACTGCTGGGCCATGAAGTGACCCATGTGGCGGATGCCAGATTGCTCAGTATCGGCGACCCATCGGCACTGGCCATCACCCTCAACAAGATGGAAACCATGGCAGGAGATATCCTGCTGCCCAGTCACGAAGGCTCCATCACCCATACCTACACGCCGCGTTTGCCGGCCCTGACAGGGGAAGGACGCATCGTGTCACTGGTGAATGCCATCTCGCAAACCGGCCGGGATCAGGTCGTGGTGCTGAACATCGGCTCCGAGTCGAAGATTCAGGAAGGCGACATGCTGGCCATCGAGTCTCGTGGCAACACCATTGTCGACAGCCGCGGCAAGGACGGCAACGAACGCATCACATTACCGAACCAGCGAACCGGCGTCATGATGGTCTTCAGGACATATGACAAGGTAAGCTATGCCCTGGTCATGGAATCGACCCGCCCGGTAATGATCAACGATATCGTCACCGGAATCTAACCTGCCTGACGCCATGACAGTGGCTGCGGGCGCAACCCGCGGTTACTCGTCATGGATGATGCAACACCTCTCGTACCCCCAGTCCCCACCGACACCTGGCTCCGCTTCGCCCTGGCCTTCAGCGACAGCACCCGACTGTGCCGGCACCTGCGCAAAAGCTGCCCGGAACCTGCTGCAACCGGAGATCGGATTCACCGCTACCTGAACCATCGCGATAGCGATCTGCCCGAGCTGCTGCAGGGTCTCATCGACGAGCAGCAGCTGGCTGCGCTGTTCAGCGATGCCACCAGTCAGCGCTGCGAGCAAGCGCTCGCCTGGCAGGCACAAAGCCCGCGGAATCACCTGCTGGGCCTGGATCATCCTGCCTACCCCACACTATTGCAGAATACCGATGATGCCCCGCCCCTGTTGTACGCGCGGGGTTCATTGAGCGCGCTCGACTACCCGTTGCTGGCGGTCGTGGGGTCTCGCAAGGCCAGTCACGCGGCGCTGATGCACACACGACGCCTGTGTCATGAACTGGCCAGCATGGGTATCGGCATCGTCAGTGGATTGGCGATGGGAGTGGACGCAGCCGCCCATCAAAGCGCATTGCAGGCCAGAGAGCAAGCAGGCAACGCGGGTCCGACCGTGGCCATTGCAGCCACCCCGGCAAACCGGGTCTATCCTGGCAGACATACCGAACTGGATGCGCGCATCGTCGATTCCGGCGGCCTGGTACTGACCGAATATCCACTCGGATCACCCACCCGCCCCTGGCATTTTCCGCGTCGCAACCGGCTCATCAGCGGCATCAGCCTGGGCGTACTGGTCGCCGAGGCTGGTCTGCCCAGCGGGACTCTGACCACAGCCACCCACGCCATGAACCAGGGCCGGGAAGTCATGGCCGTGCCCGGTTCCATCAGCAATCTGCAGGCACGAGGTTGCCATTTCCTCATCAAGCAGGGAGCCGCCCTGATCGAGGAGACCCGTGATGTCATCGAGGTTCTCGGTCCCTCGATGAGCCAGGTACAGGCGGCACTGACCAGCGGGACCGAACGCGTGAGCGACGATGCACGACAGCACGAACTGGCGCTCGATCAGGTGCTGATCAGCCCGGAAGAGCAGGCTCTGCTGGACACACTGAAAGCCGGCAGCGCGACGCTCGACGAATTGATGGTGCACGCCACTCTGAGCACGTCACGACTGGCATCTGTTCTGGGACTACTTGAAACGAAAGGCTTGATCACCACTACTGCAGGTGGACGTTATGCCTGCTGCTAGTGCCTTGCGGGTGGGCCGCCAGCGGTCCGCGAGCAGTCCGCGAGCAGTCCGCGAGCGATCCGCGAGCGGTTTCCGGGCGTTCCGCGAACGGTTTGCGCATGGTTTGCAATCGGTTTGCAAACCGTTTGCCCGGAAGATAAATTACACGGCCTCGTTGACAAAGTACGATCAAGCGACGACGCTAGTGCCCAAAGCAGCTGAGCCCGCCAGTCGGCGCCGGCACAGCTGCCTTCACAATCAATCTGGTATTCATGAGCAAAAATCTGGTCATCGTAGAGTCTCCTGCCAAAGGAAAGACCATCGAAAAGTACCTTGGCAAGGACTTCAAAGTGCTGGCCTCGTACGGTCACGTGCGCGATCTGCTACCCAAGGAAGGCGCTGTCGACCCCGATCATGACTTCGCCATGAAGTATCAGATGATCGAGCGCAATGAAAAACACGTCAATGCCATCAAGAAGGCATTGAAGAAGGCCGACAACCTACTGCTCGCCACTGACCCGGATCGCGAGGGAGAGGCCATCAGCTGGCACCTGGTCGAGCATCTGAAGGAGTCCGGCGACCTGGAAGGCAAGCATGTTGCCCGGGTGGTGTTCCACGAAATCACCAAGAAGGCCGTACAGGATGCCGTGGACAACCCGCGCGAACTTGGCCAGGACCTGATCAATGCCCAGCAGGCGCGGCGCGCACTGGATTACCTGGTGGGCTTCAATCTTTCGCCGCTGCTGTGGCGCAAGATTCGTCGCGGCCTGTCGGCAGGCCGGGTGCAGTCCCCTGCGCTGCGCATGATCTGCGAGCGTGAAGACGAGATCGAGGCCTTCGTCCCCAAGGAATACTGGAGCATCATGGCGGAACTGGAAAAGGATACCCAGCCCTTCACGGCCCGTCTGTTACTACTCGAAGGCGAGAAAGTCAAGCAGTTCACCGTCACCAATGGTGACCAGGCCAACAGCACCCGCGACATGCTGATGAGCAATGCCAACGGTGCGCTGACCGCTGTCAAGGTGGAAAAGAAGCAGCGCAAGCGGAATCCGACAGCGCCATTCACCACCTCGACGCTGCAGCAGGAGGCCTCCAGAAAACTCGGCTTCGGGGCTCAGCGCACCATGCGAACCGCCCAGAAGCTGTACGAGGGTATCAACATCGGCGAAGAAGGCCCAACCGGTCTGATCACCTATATGCGTACCGACTCCATCACCCTCTCCCAGGAATGCCTGGACGAATTGCGCGAACTGATTCCCCAGCGCTTCGGCAAGAACTACCTGCCGGAACAGATCAACGTCTACAAGAACAAGTCCAAGAACGCGCAGGAAGCGCATGAAGCCATTCGCCCCTCCTCCGTGATGCGCGCGCCGGAGGACATGAAGAAGTTTCTCGAGGAAGACCAGTACAAGCTCTACAACCTGATCTGGAAGCGAACCGTTGCCAGCCAGATGATCTTCGCCACCATCGATCAGGTAGCCGTGGATTTTGCCTGTGGTGAAGGCAATCTGTTTCGTGCCACCGGCTCCACCATCCGCTTCCCCGGCTTCATGACGGTATACAAGGAAGACGAGGACGACAAGAAAAAGTCCGATGATGACGAAAAGGTACTGCCGGAGATGAAGGAAGGCGATCAGGTACCACTGCAGGACATCAAGCTCACCCAGCATTTCACCGAACCACCGCCGCGTTTCTCTGAAGCCAGCCTGGTCAAGACGCTGGAAGAATACGGTATCGGTCGCCCGTCCACCTATGCCTCGATCATCTCGACACTGCAATCACGCGAGTATGTCGAGATTGAAAGTCGACGCTTTTTCCCCACCGATACCGGTCGTGTAGTGGCCACCTTTCTGGCCAAGCACTTTGACCAGTACGTGGACTACGACTTCACCGCCAACCTGGAAGACGAGCTCGATGCAGTCTCCCGCGGCGAGAAGGAATGGGTACCGCTTCTGGGCGAATTCTGGAAACCCTTCAAGGATCGTGTGGAAGACAAACTGGAAAACGTCTCCAAGGATGAGGCCATTCAGGCCCGCGAACTGGGTATCGACGAAGAAAGTGGCAAGCCGATTACCGTGCGCATTGGCCAGTACGGCGCATTCGTCCAGATCGGCACCCGGGAAGACGAAGACAAACCGAAGTTTGCCGGCCTGCGCCCCGGCCAGCGCATGAATACCATCACGCTGGAGGAAGCCATCCAACTGTTCGACCTGCCGCGAGAGCTGGGCGAATCCCCCGAAGGTGAAAAGATCACTGCCAACATCGGACGCTTCGGCCCTTACATCAAGTATGACTCCAAGTTCGTGTCTCTCAAGGAAGATGATCCTTACACTGTCACGCTGGAGCGTGCGCTGGAGATCGTGGCCGAGAAGAAGATCGCCGATGCCAACAAGCTGGTCAAGGCATTCGAGGGCACCGACATCCAGATTCTCAACGGTCGCTGGGGCGCCTACATCACCGATGGCAACAAGAACGCCAAGATTCCCAAGGAACTGAAGGAAACACCGGCAGCCATCGATCTGGAGACCTGCGAAAAACTCCTGGCAGAGGCGCCGGAACGTCGTGGACGTGGCAAGAAGAAAGCCGCTGCCAAGGTGGAGTCCAAGAAAAAGGCAGCCACCAAGAAAAAGACCAAGAAGAAGAGCGCTGCAAAGAAGAAGAGCAGTGCCAGCAAGAAAAAGAGTGCGGCGAGCAAGAAGAAAGCAGCCTCCAGCAAGAAGGTCGCCTCGACCAGTTCGACGGTTACCGCCAAGACAGAGTGAAGGAAGACAATCTGCGCGAGGCGATCGCCGCCCTGCGCGCCGGCGGCGTGATCAGTTATCCCACCGAGGCAGTCTTCGGGCTTGGCTGCGATCCTCACGACGAGCCCGCCCTGTCCCGCATCATCAGCATCAAGGGGCGAGCTGCGCACAAGGGCTTCATCCTGATCGCCGGCTCACTGGATCAGCTGCTGCCCTTTCTCGCTCCTCTGCAAGCGGCGTGGCAGGCACAGTTCGATTCCGTGTGGCCTGGCCCCGTTACCATGGTCGTACCCTGCACCTCCGGCAACAGCGAGTTGCTGACGGGTGGGCGTCAGACGCTGGCAGTTCGTGTCAGCGACCATCCGGTGGTGCAAGCGCTCTGCGAGCGATTCGGAGGTCCCATCGTCTCGACCAGTGCCAATCGATCCGGGCAGGAGCCCTGTCGCGATACAGCAAGTGCGACACAGCTGTTCGGCACGGAAGTGGATGTCACGGTCGATGGCAAGGTGGGAACACTGAGCGAGCCGACCCGGATCATCGACGTTCGCACCGGACAACGCTTGCGCTGACAAGCGGCCCTGCGACCAGTGCCGGCAGGGCTTGCCCCTGACGATGGGCATCCCATCGTGTTCACCTGCAATCTCGCCTGTGGCCTGGCTTGACAGCCCATTGGGCGGCAAGCACTATTGACGGTGATTACAATGGTCAAGCTGCCCACATGCAACTGTATACGCCTTCTGCCGGTGGTTCCTTTCTGGGCCCTGCCCGCTACCCGGGGCTGTCGCATCCGGGGACACGAGTTGTAGAGATTCGCGGCAACGAATTGCGTTCCATGCGCCTGCAACAGGGCGAGCTTCTCAACATCATCGATCTAGAGGGAGGTGGCCCGGTACTGCTCAATGCCACCGATGAGGCTGACCGATCGGCAATCGGCTCGCTGGGCCTGAATCGAACTGCGGCAGACGTGGCTGCAAGCGCTCCGCAACACTGGCAGGACTGGCACGAATGGCTGCAGCAACGCCGAGTCCCGGCCAAGACCGTTCCCTGGGTCCAACTGTTCAGCGAGTCCGCATCAGGGCCAGAGACACTGACCCTGCAATGTTCGGCAGACTGTACCCTGTGGCTGGGAAACGCAGCTCCCCTGGCGCTGACGGGTCTCAGTGGCGGCACCTTGCGGGTGGAGATCCACGGTGGCAACAGCGACCGTACCACGCTTCCCGACCCGGTCGGGCACGTGATCGATGAGTTCCGCATCGACAGGGCAACGGCGGGTGCCTATCAGGTCAAGGCCGGTGATTACCTGGAGATCATCGACGTCGAAGGACGGCAGTGCTCGGATTTTCTCGCGTTTCGCCAGGATGCTCTGGAGCGGGGGGTGGAGCGCTTCATCGACTCCACGGTCACTCGCAGCATGGTCGGGCGTGCCTACCCGGCTCCCGGCCTGTCCGATAAATACTTCGACCAGGACATGCGGCCTCTGGTGTCGGTGGTGCGAGACACCGTGGGGCGGCACGATACCTTTGCACTGGCCTGTACTGCCCGCGGTTATGAAGAGCGCGGCTTTCCCGGTCATGTGAATTGTTCGGACAACATATCCCATGCCATGAACCCTTTCGGGGTGGAAGCACGCGCTGCCTGGCCTGCCATCAACCTGTTCTTCAATTCATGGATCCTGCCTTCGGACAACAGGCTTTCGTCGGATGAAGCCTGGTCCCGCCCCGGGGATCACGTGATCATGAAAGCCCTGACCGACCTGGTCTGTGTCAGCACGGCCTGCCCTGACGACATCGATCCGATCAACGGCTGGAATCCGACGGACATCCATGTTCGCATCTATTCGGCCAAACGCCCGATTTCCCATGCGATAGCCCACCGCCCCCTTCCCCACAACGAACCGGTCATGACTGAACAAAGCGCGTTTCATGAGGCAACTTCCAGACTGACAAGCAATTACCAGGTCGCTCGAGATGTCTGGCTTCCTGTCAACTACGATGCATCACGCACACTCGGCGAATACTGGGCCTGCCGTGAAGCCGTGACGGTGCAGGACATGTCCTCGCTGCGCAAATATGATATTGCAGGCCCGGATGCCGAGCGTTTCCTGCAACGAGTCATGAGTCGCGATGTCAGTCGCCTGGCTGCCAACCGCTGTCAATACGCTCTGATATTGTCGGACGATGGCTCGGTACTCGACGACGGCACCCTCTATCGCGTGGCACCCGGGGTGTTTCGCTGGTGCTGCGGATCCGAGCACAGTGCCGAACACATGAAGGAAATGGCCTCGCAATGGCAGATGAAGGTCTGGGTCCGTTCGCTATGGTCAACCATGCCGAGCCTGGCAATACAGGGCCCGAAGAGTCGCGAGCTGTTGAAGGAACTGGTATTCACCCAGCCTCATCAGCCGGCTCTGGACAATCTGAAATGGTTCGGATTCACCGTGGCGAGATTGCATGACAGGGACGGTCCTGCATTTCTGCTGTCGCGCACAGGGTTTACCGGCGAACTGGGATATGAACTGTTCTGCGACCGGGCCGATGCCATGAGCATCTGGGATGCCGTCATGGAAAACGCAGAGGCATTCGGTTTGACCCCCATGGGCAGCGAGGCCCTGGAATTGCTGCGTGTGGAGGCCGGACTGATGAGTGCCGGCCACGAGTTCGGCCCACAGATCGATGCATTCGAATCCGGCCTAGATTTTGCCGTCGACATGAAAAAGGATGACTTCATCGGCAAGGCTGCACTGCAGAGAAACCTTGCGGCCACGCGTCAGACACTGGTCGGACTGATATTCGAAGGCGACGAGGTCCCTGCCCATGGCGATCCGGTTTTCCAACAGCTGCGGCAGATTGGCGTGATAACCAGTGCCATTCATTCTCCGCAGAGACAGTGCGCCATTGCCATGGCGCGTGTAGCCGTGGAACATGCCAGTGAAGGAACGCGTCTGGAATGCGGTCGCCTGGATGGACAGATGAAACGCCTGCCAGCCGTAGTGACCGGCATCCCGTTCTTCGACCCGACACGATCACGGGCCCGCGCCTGACACAACCGAGTCTTTCGCACACCGGGAAAAGGCAGCGCCGATGACTCTGCGTGCACGTTCATGCTGCACGAAGCCGCGAGCTGCGCAGGCTGCCTTGCTCCCTGACCTTGACGATGAGGCCTGCTCCACAGTTCTCGTCTTGATAGTCTGATACCTTGCCAGCCGATATTCTGGATACCAACAAGGATAGTGAGGTATACATGACTTCCGCCAAAGGATGGCTGCGTCTTCTCGTCGTACTGACTTCCGCCTGCCTGCTCTGTTCCTGCGTCGGGCTCGGGGTCATGCTTCCGCATACCAGCGATCAAACGATTCCGGACCGCGAATCGAATCTGTCATGGATGCGTACCCGTGCAGGTATTCTCGAACACCACGGCGAATCCGCCCTGTTGCAAGCGGGCGCAGCAGGCGAACATGAGCAAGTGCTGGTCGACACGGGGCACACAAACTGTGGGGTGCTGCTGCTGGTATTGCCACTCCTCCCGAAAATCTGTCGCACTCAGACCAGCTATGAGCTTGATGAAGATGCGGTCGTTTCCATTTATCAACGCAGCACGAGATTTTACGGCCTGGTATGCACCTTCATATTTCCCGTCCTCGGAAAGAACAGCTTCTGTGTTCTGTTCCCGACCGAGTGAAGGCTACCGCCGCTCACCTTCCATCGCAGTCAGTACGTCGTCCAGGTTTCTGACCGCACCGGTCTGCAGGTACTCCATGGCCTTCAGCGCACCATCGTGGGCCTCCTGACTGGACCCTGCCACACAGTCTTCAATGACACGACAGAAGTAATCGCCCTGATGGCCATCAACAAAGGTGTAGTGCACACAGACATCCGTCAGGCCACCGCACAGAATCAGGGTGTCCGCCTTCAGCCCCTTCAGCAGGATCTCCAGATCCGTTCCGTAGAACGCCGAGTATCGACGCTTCTGAATCACATAGTCATTCGGCTGGAAACCCATCTGCTCCTTGGCCAGTTCCGTGTTGGGGTTGCTGTCCAGACAATGGATGTCTTCATCGCCATCGAGCTCACGGCCGAAATCGATCAGGTTGGCTCGATGAATTTCCTGAATGAATATCACGGGGATCTCGCACTCGCGCGCCTTGTCGATCGCCTTTCTGGCCAGCGCCATACGGCCTGCGTAATTGTCCATGTGATCGATGGCCCTCACCGGATTCTGATCAGCGAACGCGCTCGCCTGTATGTCGATGACGACAAGGGCCGCTTGTCCTTCGATGAGTTTGCGTTCTGTTCGATTCTTGTTTGCCATGCTTGCTGCTTGCCTTTTCAGTTGAGACAGAGAGGTTTGACACACCGCATCTGCGGCGAAAATGGTTCAGTGGCTTGTCGTCATTGGAAGAAGCTCATCGTGCTCTCTGGGTCGCAGATGTCCCAGATACCTTCTTTCGGCCAGACGAAACAGTCGGGTAATACCGAACACGATGATCATGTAGAAGACCATGGCTGTCAGATAGCCCTCATAAGCCAGGTAGTAGCGCCCATTGAGCCAGCGCCCCACACCCAGCAGATCCTGCAAGGTCACGACACTGGCAATGACAGAACCGTGCAGGGTGAAGATGACTTCATTGGAGTAGGCCGGCAAGGCACGTCGAAACGCGCCGGGCAGAACGATGAGGCGCAATCGTGTCCACCAGGACATACCGCACGCCCTTGCCGCTTCGATCTCGCCATTGGGTACCGAGAGAATCGCACCGCGCAGAAACTCGGTGGTATACGCGGTAGTATTGAGTGTGAAGGCTATCAGGACACACCACCAGGGACTACTGAGGATCGGATCCCACAGGAAGCTCTCCCGAACAACCGCAAACTGCCCCAACCCGTAGTAGATCAGATAGGTCTGGACCAGCAAGGGGGTCCCCCGAAAGAGGTAGGTGAATCCCCAGATGGCAGGATTCAGGCAGGGGGTTCTGGCCGCCCTCGCCACGGCCAGAGGCACTGCGAACAGCCCGCCGAAGAACAGGGCCAGAAAGGTCAATTGCAGGGTGACCAGTGCACCGGCAAGAAATCGATCGAGGTTATCGGCAATGAGGTAGAAATCGACGGGCGACACATTCTCACTGATGTGCTGCAGATATTGCAGGAAGCTGCGCTCATCATCCATCACATCACCTCCGTTCCACACCGGCAGAAAATCGTCTGTCCAGCTTTCTCAGACACAGATCCGATACCGCCGTGATGCACAGATAGATGATCAGAACGGCACTCAGAAAGGAAAACAGCTGCTGCGTGGAGCGGCCGGCAGAGACCGCGTTCCAGACCAGGTCATGCAACCCGATGACTGACACCAGCGCCGTCGACTTGACCAGCACCAGCCAGTTGTTGGAAAAACCGGGCAAGGCATGCCTTACCATCTGCGGCCAGGTGACGAGACGAAACACCTGGAAGCGGTTCATACCGCAAGCCACGGCAGCCTCATGCTGACCGGCTGGAATTGCCAGTATGGCCCCTCTGAAGGTTTCCGCCATATAGGCACCGAAAATGAACCCGAGCGTCAACACACCTGCAATGAACTGATTCAGATCCACATAGTCCCACCAACCGGTAAGCCCGCCCAGATGATTGACCAGTGCCTGCCCTCCGTAGAAAATCAGCATCATCAGCACCAGGTCCGGCACACTGCGCACAAGCGTGACATAGATATTGCCGATACGCCTTGCCATCAGGGATGAGGACAGCTTCAGAGACGCCGCGAGCAGGCCGAGCAATACCGAGAGAAGCAGAGACAGTACGGCCAGCGACACCGTCACCAGTGTGCCCTGCATCAGTATCGACTTGTATTCCAGTACCGTATCCACCGCGCCCCCCCTGACTTAGTCATTGCTGATCGAAATCACCGGCGACCATGCATCTAGTTACCGTAGATATCAATGGCAAAGTACTTGTCATTCACGGCCTGATAGGCACCGTTCTCGCGAATGGCCTTGATGGCGGCACTGAATTCGTCAGCCAATGCCCTATCGTTCTTGCGCACGGCAATGCCGATGCCTTCACCCAGACAGGCTTCGTCATCCAGATCATCTCCAATGAACGCGAAATCCTTTCCGGCCTCGGTGTTCAGCAAACCATCCATGGCCTGAATGGAGTTGGAAACTTGCGCATCCAGTCGCCCTGTCACCAGATCGGCGTAGACATCTTCCTGAGTGTTGTAGAGCATGATGTCCGCATCCGGAAAGTGCTTTTCGACGAAGCACTGATAGGTCGTACCACGGAGCAGACCGATTTTCTTCCCTTCCAGCCCGCTGACAGTCAACTCCAGATCCGACCCTTTCCTGGCGATGAAGCGCGTGGGAGTCGCATAGTATTTCTCACTGAAGCCAACCTTCTTCCTGCGATCATCCGTGATCGACATGGACGCGATGATGGCGTCGAACTTGCGGGCAATCAGCGCGGGTATCATACCGTCCCATTCCTGCTCTACCAGAGAGCACTTGCGACCCATCTGCTTGCACAAGGCTTCGGCGATTTCGATATCGAAGCCGGATAGACTGCCATCGGCCTCTTTCCTGGAAAAGGGAGGATAAGCTCCTTCCACACCGATGCGCAGCGGCTCCGCGGCGAAGATGTGTGCACCGCTAAAGGCCAGCGTGCCTGCGATACAGAGGGTTACCAGTTTTCTGATGATCATTGTCGTTCTCCGTTGCATTATTGAGAGGGATGACTCTGTGGATGTCTCACTACGGCCGGGCTTCGCGGCAGTCACTGTCTGACGTTCGACAGAAACTGTCTGAAACGCTCGGATTCGGGATGAGTGAATATTTCATGCGGGTCCCCCTGCTCATCGATTCGTCCTTGATGCAGGAAGACCACCTCGGAGGACACATCACGGGCGAAGGCCATTTCATGCGTGACCAACAGCATCGTGCGACCTTCCTCCGCCAGCGAACAGATGACCTGTAGCACCTCACCGACCAGTTCGGGGTCCAGTGCCGAGGTTGGCTCATCGAACAGCATCAACTGCGGATCCATGGCCAGCGCTCTGGCGATGGCCGCACGCTGCTGCTGACCGCCCGATATATGTGCGGGGTAGAAGTGTCTGCGCTCATACAGACCGACTCTTTGCAGAATGGACTCGGCACGCTCGATGGCGTCGCTGCGTGAACGTTTCAGCACACTGATTGGTGCCGCAATGACGTTTTCGAGAACCGTCATGTGGCTCCAGAGATTGAAGCCCTGAAACACCATGCCAAGACGTGCACGGATGTTTTCTACTTGACGTGGATCTGCGGGCTCTTGCCCACCCTCCCGGTTTCTTGTCATCCGGATCAGCTCGCCGTTGACCCTGACTTCACCGGCATCCGGCATTTCCAGCAGATTGATGCAACGAAGAAAGGTGCTCTTGCCAGAGCCCGAGGAACCGATCAGGGAAATCACATCTCCCTCGCAGGCCGACAATCCGACCCCTTTCAGAACCTCCAGCGATCCGAAACTCTTGTGCAGGTCCTGCACGACCAGCGCCGGCGCCGAGGTTGCGTGCCCGTGTACCAATTCGTACTCCTGCCGTTCGAGAACAGCGCTGACCCCTGATGCGAAAAAGTATATGCAGCACTTCCCACGAGGCGTGAGCGCAAAGTTATTGCTCTCAGCGAAGCTTTTAACTACACTGAATTCCATGCCGCGCAACATGAAACACCTCAACGCACTTCGCGCCTTCGAGGCCGCGGCAAGACATGAAAGCTTCTCGAAAGCCGCTGCCGAACTGCATGTCAGCCATACCGTGGTGGGCCAGCATGTGCGCAATCTGGAGGAGTGGTTGTGCGCGCCGTTGTTCGTTCGTCACAAGAACTGGATCGAACTGACAGACGAAGGCCGCATGCTGGCCCCGCGAATCAGCCAGGGCTTGCAGATTCTCTCGGACGCCTGCGATGCCTTTCACCATTCCTCGTCGCGCAATATCATCGAGGTGGTTGCCGAACCGGCAATCTCCAGCCGCTGGCTACGGCGCCTGATCGCTGACTATCAGAAGGAGCAGCCCCACATCCAGATCAATCTGCGATCTGCCTGGAGTCCACCTGCCCGCACCTCAACGGACTGGGATCTGTTGGTGCATTTCGAGCAACGCCTGTCCGGCTCGGAACGCGTCATGAACCGGCTCTTTCCCATCGATGGATTTCCCGCCTGCTCACCCGCCTTGTTCGACAGACTGGACGATCCCGAATGCTGGTTGCACGAAGAGTCACTACCGCTGATTCACGACCACGGCACCAATATCTGGCGACAATGGTTTGCCCGATTCGAACCGGATTCCACCGCCTGGGAAGATGGGCAGATTCATTCCGATCTGGCGCTTGCCATCGACGCCGCGGTCGACGGCGAAGGCGTGATTCTCGCCGATCACATCATCTGCAAACGGGAAATGGCATCCGGTGCGCTGGTGCAGCTGGACGAGCGCACCTTGCGTTGCGCCTGGTATTGCTCGCTCACCAGCATGCATCGCATTACCAGCCCGGCTCAGAAACAGTTTCATACCTGGTTGATGACGCGTGCCGCCGAATCTCTCGATTCTTCCGATTGACCAGATCGTGCCCATGAGCCCTGCCTGAACAACGATTTCGCAGAAAGCGCTCAAGACTGGCGAAGTCCCTGCATGGAGGCGGCATCAGAGACCCCGCGCGCAGACACACGCAGCCAGACCTTACCGCGCTCGCAGCTTGCATGGTCGCGGGCTCAGTGCGTACCGACAATCAGGATGAGACTCGGACTGCCGGGCCCACTGAGCCAGCTCACCGACCCCGAACTGACCTCACCATGGTCATCGCGCGTCCTGCCTCGGTTCCGCCCGTGCTGTCCATTCCACCCAATCCACCTGTTCCACCCACGCTGCCCTACTGCCGCTGCCGCCTGCCTTTCTGTCTGTCCTGCGTGTTCCCGAACTGTTCCATGCAAAAAGTTTTTGCATTTCATGCAAATTTGCGTATAGTTGCAACCATTCGCATTAACTGGGATGATGATCTTGGCCCGTGAACAGGCAGAACGGAGTAACTCGAGCATGCTGAACGCTTTGATCCAGCTACCGGAACGTAGTGTCGACGTGCACCTTGACAAGAACTCCAAAGCACTGCTGAACAAGGTTTGTCAGTCCGTTGACACCTTTCCGGCAAGCGCTGATGACAGCACACTCCTCGACTCGGCCAATGTATTGATCACTGGCTGGGGCTCTGATTTGTACGATATCAATGAGGTGCAAAAAATCCCGAATCTTGCATTGATTGCACATCTGGGCGGTTCCGTGAAATCAGTCGTCACGCGCGATGTCATTGCCAGTGGCGTCCGCGTCACTCAGGCAGCCTCTGTCAATGCACGTCCCGTAGCGGAATTCACGCTTGCCAGCATACTGTTGCACTGCAAGCAGGTGCGCGGTTGGGAAGCGCTGTACCGGGAACAGCGTTCATCGATCAACAATCGTACCGCCGCGCTCAGTGCCCAGGTAGGCATTCGCAGCAAGGTCATCGGCATTGTCGGCGCTTCACGCATCGGACGCCGCGTCATTGATCTTCTGGCACCGCACGGTGTACAGATTCTCCTGCACGATCCCTTCGTCAATGCGGAAGAAGCCACGCAGATGGGCGTTGAAACAGCATCCCTTGACGAGCTGATGGCTCGCAGCGATGTGATCTCGCTGCACCAGCCATTACTGCCGAGCACGGTGAAGTCCATCGGCAGGGAACAGTTCAGCCTGATGCGTGACGATGCCCTGCTGATCAACACGGCACGCGGTCGTCTGGTGGATCACGATGCCTTGATCGAAACCCTTTCCAATCGCCCCATACACGCGATTCTGGACGTCACCGACCCTGAACCGCTACCGGACAACTCGCCATTGTGGGATCTGCCCAATGTGCAATTGACCCCGCACATTGCGGGTTCGATGGGAGAGGAAGTTGCCGAAATGACAGCCCTGGTGATCGAAGAGATTGACAGGTTCGGTCGCGGTGAGCCCTTGCAACACGAAGTGACACTGGAAGACTGGGACATGCTCGCATGAACAATGAAAGTCCTGTCATTCCGGCCCTTTGCTCTGTCACTTTCCGCTCACTGGCCCCGGAGGAACTCATTCCTCTGGCATCGCAGAACGGTGTCAGGGCCATCGAATGGGGTGCGGACGTGCATGTCCCGCTCGGCGATCTCTCTCGGGCAGAACAGGTAGCCGAACTGTGCCGCCAACACGAAATCGATGCCGATTCCTATGGCAGCTATGTGCGCGCAGGCGATGCGGAAACCAGCGAAGAGTTCGCCCAGGCTCTGGCCAGCGCAAAATCCCTGGGCGCCAACAATATTCGCGTCTGGGCGGGCCGCAACACACCCGACAAGCTTGACGACACCCAGCGACAGAAAATCGTGACCGACCTGGCTGCCATGGCCGAAGAGGCCGCCTCGCAAGACATTACCGTGAGTATCGAGTTTCATCGCAATACGATGACAGAACGACTGGCAGACACGGTGCAGCTACTTGAAAACGCGGATCATGTGAACCTGTTTACCTACTGGCAACCGGTCCCCGGAAGAGCACAGGAAGAGCTGCTTGCAGAAATCACCACTCTGGCCCCCTGGCTCGGACATGTCCATGTCTTTCACTGGTTACCAGCAGAAGGTGCTGATGAACGTCGACCACTGATGGAAGGCAGGGATTCGTGGAGCTCACTCATGAGCAACTGGAAAACCAGCCCCCGCTGGTCGAAGCCGCGACTGGCCATGCTCGAGTTTGTCGCCAACAACGATGAAGAGCAGTTCAAACAGGACATGCGCGTATTGCGCCAGTTGTGTACGGCTTGTTGATACCACCCATCATGCTACAAGGAGAGAAAGACACCGCCATGAAACACCTGAACCCTCACACTCAATCTCGACATCGCTTGTCGATGGCTGCGCTGAGTGCCACCCTGCTTGCCGTGCCCGGCGCATCAGTGCTTGCTGCGGATTATCAGGAGGCTCCGCAACTCGCCGAGCAAGTCAAGGCCGGCACCCTGCCTCCCGTGGAAGAGCGCCTGCCGGAAACACCCTTTGTACTGGAACCGATCGAGAGTGTCGGTCAATACGGCGGCGTCTGGCGTTCGGCCCTCAAGGGCACCTACGACAACGGTTGGATTCGTCGAACGGTCGCCTATCAGCCACTGGTAGCCTTCAATCTTGACTGGTCCGAGGTCGTTCCCAATGTGGCCGAGAGCTTCGAAGTGAATGATGAAGCAACAGAGTTCACCTTTCATCTGCGCAAAGGCCACAAATGGTCAGACGGCGAACCCTTCACTGCGGCCGATATCGATTTCGCCCTGAACGGCATTGCCAAGAACCCGGACTACAAGGGTGAAAGAGCACCCAATTTCGATTGGGACAACATGACCGGTGAAGTCATTGATGAGACCACCTACCGAATCACCCTGGAACGACCGGACGGTCTTCTCATACAACGCCTTGCCAGCGTCGACGGCCCGTTTCTGACCTTTGCCCCGAAGCACTATTGTGGACAGCTGGTACCCAGCGTGAACCCCGATGCTGACAAGCTGGCGGCCGAACGCGGTTTCGATTCCTGGTCACAAGCTCTCGAGAAAACCTGCTTCACCTATTTCACTGATGAAAAGCGGCCGTCACTCAATGCCTGGCAACAGACTACCGCCTACGATGGCCTGAACCAGATCATAGAATTCGAAAGAAACCCCTACTTCTACAAGGTTGACACCGCTGGGAATCAACTGCCTTACATCGACAAGGCGACCATGCTGCAAAGCGAGAACGTCGAAGACATTCTGCTGAAGGTCATCAATGGTGAAGTGGATTTCTCCAACCGGCATTTTGCGACCGTAACCAACAAGCCGGTCATCTATGACAGTCAGGAATCGGGCAACTACCGTCTGACGTCCACAGTCGACGCTCGCATGAACCACGCGATCCTGCAGCTCAACCTGAACAACGAAGACCCGGTCAAACGCGCCTTGTACAACGAACGGGACTTCAGGGTTGCCTTGTCTCTGGCCACAGACCGGGAAGAGATCGTGGACGTCATCTTTGCCGGACAGGGCAAGCCCTTCCAAGCCGCTCCACGCCCCGAATCGCCGTATTATCACGAAGAGCTGGCGACTCAATACACCGAGTACGATCCCGACAAGGCCAACGAACTGCTGGATGGTCTGGGTCTGACCGAGCGCAACGACGACGGTATTCGGCTCAACAGTGCCGGAGACCCCATCACCATTCAGTTGTACACGCCATCGGACCAGATCGAGTTCAATGACATGGCGCAGCTGATCGTCAACCAATGGGCTGAAATCGGTATTCAGCTCGACCAACGCAATGTGGAACGCAGCTTCGTCTACGAGCGTCTCCACGGCAACCAGCATGACATGCATATCTGGTGGGGAGATGGTGGTCTGGGGGATGCCTTGCTCGATGCGCGCTACTACTTTCCGTTCAATCGGGAGTCAGCCTTTGCCCTGCAGTGGGCCCAATGGTTCAACAACCCTGACAGCGAAGGTGGTAATGAGCCTTCAGAGCCTGCCAAGAAGCAGATGGAACTCTACAGGGATTTGAAGGCATCTGGCGATCCTGCGCAGCAGGCAGAGATCTTCAAGCAGATTCTGGATATCTCGGCCGAGCAGTTCTGGGTGATCGGTACCGTACTGCCCGCAGAAGGATATGTGGTAGTCAACAAGGATCTGGGCAATGTGCCTGCCAGTCAGCCTTATGCATGGCTCTATCCGCAACCTGCGCCGATGGGCACCGCACAGCTCTATTACAAGAACTGAGGTAGCTCCTTGCTCACTGGCAGCCGGCCCACGGTCTGTCAGTGAGCGTCCTCGCACCTGCCTGGAAGAACTGACATGACAATATATCTGGCCCGTCGACTGGTCACGATGCTGCTGACACTGCTGGCGCTGTCGGTAGTGGTATTCGTGGTAATACAACTGCCGCCTGGAGACTTCATCACCTCCTATATCGCGCGCCTGTCCGGCAGTGGCGAGACCATTGATCAGGCGGTCATCGATACCCTGCGCGAACGCTATCAGATGGATGCCCCTATTCTGACGCAGTACTGGGCCTGGCTGAAAGGCATGCTGCACGGCGAGTTCGGCTACAGTTTCGAGATGAAGTTGCCCGTAGCGCAGATCTTCTCCGAACGCATCGGCATATCCCTGGCAGTCGAGTTGCTGGCCGTGGTTGTCATGTGGGCCGTAGCCATCCCGATCGGCATCTACTCGGCCGTCAGGCAGTATTCCCTGGGGGATTACTTCGCCACCGTCATCGGCTTTTTCGGTCTGGCTGTGCCCAATTTCCTGTTCGCCCTTGTTCTGATGTACATCTGCTATGTGTGGTTCGGTGTCACCATTACCGGCCTGTTCTCCCCCGAATACATGAATGCCAAGTGGAGCCTGGACAGGTTCCTCGACTTCGTGCAGCACGTCTGGGCTCCCGTTCTGGTCATTGCAACGGCTGGCACGGCACAACTGGTCAGGGTGCTGCGGGCCAATCTGCTCGATGAATTGAACAAGCCCTATGTGCTGACTGCTCGTGCCAAGGGCCTGGAAAAGCGCAAGGTGATCATGCGCTACCCGGTCAGGGTTGCCATGAACCCTCTGGTGTCCACCATTGGCTGGGTACTGCCAACGGTCATCTCTTCCAGCTTCGTGACAGCGATCGTGCTGAACCTGCCGACACTATCGCCAATACTGCTACGCGCCCTGCTCTCGCAGGACATGTACCTGGCCGGTGCCCTGATCCTGTTCATGGGTGTGTTGACGATGATCGGTACATTGATCTCCGACTTGCTGCTTGCCTGGATTGATCCGCGCATTCGGCTCGGTATGGTAGGAGCCAACTGATGAACAGCACGACAATGACAGAACCTGCCACCGATCTTCCGGAAGAAAGCAGCACAGTTCGAGGCACACTGGCTGGCACTGAAAGTCAGTGGCAGTTGATCCGCCGCCGCTTCCGACAACACAGGATGGCGCGCGTATCGCTCTACATACTCATGCTGTTTGCCATCTGTGCCGTGTTTGCCAATTTTCTGGCCCCCAAGGATCCTCTGAAGGTACAGGCTCGCTACACCTATGCCCCTCCGCAAGGC
This sequence comes from uncultured Granulosicoccus sp., assembly GCA_947495035.1. Lineage (GTDB taxonomy): Bacteria > Pseudomonadota > Gammaproteobacteria > Granulosicoccales > Granulosicoccaceae > Granulosicoccus. Next base: position 7,407 of record CANLXI010000001.1, on the reverse strand, counting down.
TTGCATTTCATCGATCATGACGAGAACGGTGACTGGTCCTTCAAACCGCATGTCTATGGCTACAAGGTGGAAGTGGAGCCTGAAGCACTGCGACGCGTGTTCGTCATCGACCCCTCGAAGAAGATATACCTGGACTGGTTCGTGGAAGGCCATGAGTACAAGTTGCTGGGCCTGTTCCCGAGCAATATCCATCTGTTCGGACCAGAACGCAAGCGCGACCCTCTGTACTTGCTCGGTAGCGACAGATTGGGGCGGGACATGCTCAGCCGCCTGCTGCTGGGTACAAGAATCTCGCTCTCCGTTGGAATTGTCGGTGTCGTGCTGTCACTGTTCTTCGGTGTTCTCATAGGAGGGCTTGCCGGCTTCTACGGTGGCTGGTTCGATGCAATCACCCAGCGCACCATCGAATTCCTGCGCTCCCTGCCCACCATCCCCCTGTGGATGGCAATGGCATCGGCCATGCCCAGCGACTGGTCGCCGCTGCGTGTCTACTTCGTGATCACTCTCATTCTGTCCTTGCTGGGTTGGACAGAACTGGCAAGAGTGGTTCGCGGACGCTTTCTCGCCTTGAAGGATGAGGATTATGTGGCCGCCGCTCTGTACGACGGTGCCAGCCATATACGCGTGGTGATGCGGCACATGGTGCCAGCATTTACCAGCCACATCATCACGGCAGCCAGTCTTGCCATTCCCGGGATGATTCTGGCTGAAACGGCCCTGTCCTTTCTCGGCCTGGGTCTGCAATCTCCGGTGGTTTCCTGGGGTGTACTGCTGCAGGAGGCCCAGAACATCCGTGTGCTGGCCACCGCCCCCTGGCTGCTGGCCCCGGGCCTGGCCATCGTGATCGCGGTACTGGCCATGAACTTCGTTGGCGACGGTCTGCGTGACGCGGCAGACCCCTATGCACGATAAGGACAGCATCATGAACACATCACCACAACAGCCGGTTCTCCAGGTTCGCGACCTGTCAGTCGACTTCCCGCACAAGGACGGCGCCTTTCATGCCATCGAATCATTGAACTTCGACCTGCTACCCGGAAAGACCACCTGTTTCGTCGGTGAATCCGGCTCCGGCAAGAGCGTGACGGCGCGAGCGATCATGAATATCGTCGACCCCGCCATCATTACCCGAGGCTCGGTCACGATCTTCGACAGTGAGAGTCACGCGCCTTTGGAGCTGACGTCTCTGGATACCGACAGTGAAGAGATCCGTGCCGTGCGCGGTGCGCGCATTGCCATGATCTTTCAGGAGCCCATGTCATCGCTGTCACCGGTGCATACCATCGGACAGCAGATCATAGAGGCCATTCTGTTGCATCAGGATGTGAACGAGGCGGAAGCTCGCAAGCGCGCGATCGAGGCACTGAAAGCCGTGCATATTCATTCACCGGAACGTGCCGTTGATCGCTACCCCTTCGAGTACTCCGGCGGCATGCGTCAACGCGCCATGATCGCCATGGCCATCGCCTGTGAACCCGATATACTGATCGCCGATGAACCCACGACCGCTCTGGATGTCACGACTCAGGCCGAGATTCTGCTGCTGATTCGCGAACTGCAGCGCAAGAAGGGCATGTCGGTGATGTTCATCACGCATGACATGGGTGTCGTGGCGGAGATTGCCGACGATGTTGCCGTCATGCTCAATGGCCGCATTGTCGAACACGGCGAGGTAGACCAGATCTTCCATGCACCGGCCCACCCCTACACGCGCAAGCTGATCGATGCCTCTCTGGGGTTGGAACAGGCAGAAGCACGCCCCATACCGACACGACCTGACACGCCGCTCATACAGATCAACGATATTCGTCTGCAGTTCGGTGGACACAAGAGCTGGTTCAGCAAGACGGTACATGGCGCCGTGGTCGCTCTGGAATCAGTCAGCCTGTCTCTCTGGCCGGGTGAAATTCTGGGTATTGTCGGTGAATCGGGTTCCGGAAAGACAAGTCTGGGACGCGTCCTGATGGGACGCTACAAGCCCGTGTCTGGCAGTGTCATCTATTCGGACCGGCAAGGCCGAGAACGTGATCTGACCCAGGCGGCCAGCTTTCGGGACAAACAGGTCTATCGCGAGATCCGCATGATCTTCCAGGATCCCTATTCCTCATTGAACCCACGCATGACGGTTGAACAGATCATTGCCGAACCGCTGCGGATCAACGGACTGGCCAGCGGCAACGAATTGCGAGGGCGGGTTGCCAGTCTGCTGGAACGCGTCGGCCTGTCGGCCAGCATGATGGAACGTTACCCACATGCATTCTCTGGCGGTCAGCGCCAGCGCATCGGTATCGCCCGTGCGATCGCACTGGAACCCAGAGTCATCATTGCCGATGAGTCCACTTCGGCGCTGGATGGCTCGGTACGAGCCCAGATTCTCGACCTGCTACTGGACTTGCGCGACGAACTCGGACTCTCCATCATTTTCATTGCCCACGATATCGGGGTAGTGCGCTATCTGTGCGATCGTGTAGCCGTCATGCACCGAGGACGTGTGGTGGAAACCGGCCTGGCCCATCAGGTCTGCGATGCTCCTGTCGACAGCTATACCCAGCGATTGATCTCGGCAGTGCCGAGGCCGGACCCGCGTCAGCGTGGTCTGCGGGCTGTTTGAGGCTGTCGGACTCCAGCCATGATGCCCAGCCCATGCACTGATTTGCATTTGTTGCATTCGAAGTTGCAGTTGCGTACCTTTCGAGGCCTTCAGTCTCCCGATCCACAATCACTTGAGGCATATCAGGGCGCATGAACGACGCTGCATCTCCAAAACCGGATAGCTCTGCTGCCGAAACATCCCGAACACGTGTCAGTCAAGCCGATATTGCGCAGGCTGTCGGGGTATCCGTTTCCACGGTATCAAGAGTGCTCTCCGGTGCGGCCGGGATAAGCGAACGAGTACGCGGCGAGGTGCTGCGCGCCGCTCGTGAGCTCGGGCATCGCGGCATGACGGGGTTGCAACATACGGGTGTGGAGCTCAAATCGGCGTTTCTGTTGTTCAATGAAAACAGCCACCAGCCGCAGATCAGTTCCATCTACGGACTGATCCTTGAAGGACTCAGAGCCGCTGCCGAGGATAGCGGAATCGCACTGCACTTTCTGCTACGCAACAACGATGAGGAAATCCCCGAAGCAGTGTTTACCCGCAGTGATGCCGGTGTATTGTTTGTCGGTATCGACCCGACACCTGATGCACTGGCCCGTCTGTCGAACAGTGGGGTACCCACCGTCCTGGTCAATGGGCTGGATCCGGATCTGCGAGTCCACGCAGTCTCACCAGCCAACTATTTCGGGGGGCGGCTGGTTGCACGCTTTCTGGTGGAACGAGGCCATCGACGCATTCTTCACCTGAGCAGTCGCCAGCGCTGGACACTGAGACGACGCACAGAAGGCTTTCTGCAAGGCGTCGAGGATTACAGCAACGGCAACGCCATCGTGGACACACGATACTTCGAACGGCTCGAAGCCAGCTACATTGCCGATGCCTTGACTGATGCCTTTCGTGAGGATGTCGTTCCACCAAGCGCCATTTTCTGCTCCAACGACCTTCAGGCCCTGGCCACGGTGCAGACCCTGCAGGCCCGCGGCATCTCCGTACCGGGCGATGTCTCGGTCATGGGCTTCGATGACCTGCCCATTGCCGATCTCTGCGACCCCGGTCTGAGCACCATTCGGGTCGACTGGTTGGGCATGGGACAGGAAGCCTTTCGTTTATTGAATCTTGGCCTGGTCTCTGACAAGTATCCCGCACGGCAAGTGCAAACCGGCGTTGCTCTGGTTGCGCGCGCCAGTGTCAGCCAGGCTCCTCCTTTCTGATCGCCACCCGAGAACCCAGTCAGTGCTGAATCCGATAGCCGATAATCCTTTCAATGATCGCAATGATGCCGTGCGCGCTGCCATCGACCTGATGACACCGCTCACACCCTGGTTTTCCGAAGGCCGAGGTCGCTTGCGACTTGGCGTTGCCGGTGCGCATTTTCACGAAGCTGCGGCGGATCTGGAAGGCCTGGCTCGGCCGCTCTGGGGGCTGGCGCCACTGATCGCCGGCGGCTCGACATTCGACGCGACCGAGCTGTATGTTGAAGGCTTGGCCAATGGTTCCAATCCGGACCACAACGATTACTGGGGACCAACGGCCAACCGCGATCAACGAATCGTTGAAAGCGCAGCCATCGGCTTTGCGTTGGCTCTGGCACCCGAGACATTCTGGGACGGCTTGCCGGGCAAGGGCCGGGATCACCTGGGCAAGTGGCTGACGGATTCTCTCGAGAACACCCCTGCTCCCAATAACTGGCACTTCTTTCATGTACTGGTCTCGCTGGGCCTGGACCGTGTTGGCGTGCCCTACGATCGCTCGATCATCGAGTCCGATCTGGATTTTCTGGAAACCTGTCGGTTGCAGGAAGGCTGGTTTCGAGATGGACAGCGCCGCCGTGCCGAACATTACATCCCGTTTGCCATGCACTTCTACGGCTTGATCTATGCGGCACTGGGCGGCGGACATGGCAAGGCGAATGACGATCGACGTGATCGTTTTCTGGAAGACGCCATGGCGTTTGCCCCCACCATCAAACACTGGTTTGCCAGCGACGGAGCCGCCCTGCCCTTCGGCCGATCGCTGACCTACCGTTTTGCCCATGCCGGCATCTGGGGAGCGCTGGCGCTCGCTGATGTGGAAGCCTTGCCCTGGGGAGAAACGCGCGGTTACTGGGCCAGAAATCTGCGCTACTGGTCAAAACAACCCATGAGCGATCGTGACGGCATCATGCCCGTCGGATACGCCTACCCCAACCTGCTGATGAGTGAGGCCTACAATTCTCCAGGCTCACCCTACTGGGCGATGAAAGCCTTCCTGCCACTGGCACTGGCCGAGGATCACCCGTTCTGGCAGGCCGATGAGGCAGCGCCAGAAGTGGATGCAAGTGTAGTGACGTTGACACAACCCGGAATGATCAAGTGGGAAGAGCCGGGCAATCTGACGGTACTCAGTGGCGGCCAGCAAGCCGTCGAATTCCGACAGGGAGCCGAGAAGTACAGCAAGTTTGCCTATTCCACACGCTACGGATTTTCAGTCGAGAATGATCCACGCAGTTTCCGCACAGGCCCGTTCGACAACATGCTGGCCTGCTCGGATGATGGTGTGCACTACCGAGTACGCCTGAGTGAAACAGATGCACGAATCGGCGAGGGCGTGCTGTATTCCTGTTGGTCACCGATGAAGGGCGTCGAGATAGAAACCTGGCTGTTGCCACGCGCCCCCTGGCATATCCGAATCCACAAGGTGGTCAATTCGGTGGCTATCGATACCCGCGAAGGTGGTTTCGCGGTTGCACGAAACGACCAGCCACCTCTGGAAGCATTTGCGGAAAACGGCGTTGCCAGAGTGGTGACTGATACCGATGTATCGTCCATGGTCGACCTCTACGACAATCCGCGCGACCCGCGAATCAACCGAGCTGACCCGAATACCAATGTTCTGTATCCAAGAAGCTGGGTACCGCAATTATCTGCTCATCTGGAACCCGGCACCCATTGGCTCGGCTGCGCCGTACTGGCACAGGCTGTAAGCGATTCTCCATTACCTGATATGCCAGAGCGTCCAACTGCCGAGGAATTACAGCAGTTGAGAGACAAAGCCAGCCCGATTCCAGTATGGTCAGTTCCTGACGATTACTAGCTCTTTGTAGTCCGGGAGAAATCTCACGTTCCTCGCTTCTCGAAAGTCAGGCGGCATTCTTGCCGTCTGCACTCTGCTGGCCATCATACCGCTCGAATACAGTGGCGCCCCCTGGGCCTCACTGCTGTCGGGTGCCTGCGTCTGTGCGCTGGTCCTGGTCTTGTTTGCCCATGTCCGTTGGTCGCGCCGCGCCTTCGTACTGATCGGTATCGCCATGATGGCGCTGGCCATGATAACCCTGCCTGACTGGCAGAACACCTTGCGCGACGGCCTGCAACGGGCCGCATTCATAGCCGCCTTCTTCACGGCCACCGCCTCCATCAGAAGTGCTGCCAGCGGCTCGGCATCCATCACCGAATGCGGAAATTTTCTGGCAAACCAGCCTCCGGGGCGACGCTATCTGGCCTTGACGCTCGGCGGGCATCTGTTTGGTTTGATCCTCTCTTATGGAGCCATCTCGCTTCTCAGTACGCTGGCTACGAACAGCACCTCATCCGAGCCTGACCCGGAGATTCGTCGGCACCGTACCCGGCGCATGCTGGTGGCCATTCAGCGCGGTTTCATTTCAGCGCTGCCATGGACGCCACTGGGCTTCGCCATGGCCATTTCGACCATCCTGGTGCCAGGCGCTCGCTGGATCGACGCGCTACTGCCCTGTCTGGTCAGTGCCTTCATCATGGTGATCAGTGGTTGGGCCCTGGATACCATCTTCAAACCGAAGCTCAGCACACCACCGCCACGGCGCGACAAGATCGACAATAACTGGTTGCAGCAATTGCGACCATTGCTGATCCTGCTCTCGTTGCTGGTCGTCCTGTCCACGGCTTTACATGCACTGACCGGTGTTCGTACTGTCGGGATCATGATGTCCGTAGTCCCGGCCATTGCATTGGTCTGGGCAGCCATTCAGGCCACAGACCTGTCTCTCGGCGAACGCGCTCTGCACAGCGCTCAACGTGCCACGACCTTTGCCACAGTCGAACTGCCCGCGCTACGCTCGGAGCTGGTGCTGTTGACCATGGCGGGATTCATCGGAGCTGTTGGCGCCGACCTGTTCGCGCCGGTTGTCAGCGCCTCAGGTATTGATCTGAGCCAGGCTCCGGCAATCATTGTCCTGCTGTCGGTCTTCTGGTTGATACCCATAGCCGGCCAGTTGGGCATGAACCCGATCCTGGCCGTATCTCTGTTTGCACCCTTGCTGCCCACACCGATAGAGCTCGGCATCAGTCCTACCGCGATGATCGTGACGATCACCGGCGGCTGGGCTGTGGCAGGAGCCACATCACCTTTCACCGCCTCGACTCTTTTAATGGCGAATTTCGGGGGGGTAAGTGGGCGGTATGCCGGATTGGTGTGGAATGGGGGGTATGCGGTGGTTAGTGGGGGCTTGTTGTCGGGGTGGATTTGGGTGGTTAGTGTTTGGGGGTAAGTAAGGCTAAATCATCAGCCAATACCGACAATCATCCAAGCGCCATCAACACATATACACTTTACTGTTCCAGCAATTGGATTGAAATACCGAGTCAATATCTTTTCAGGCATCATGCAGCGGCCATTTCTAAGGAAGGATATTTACCTTTCACGCCACTGCATTCAATGTACTAATACTGATATCAATTCCTTTATTACCTAAACAGTCTACGGCTGCCTTCTCCCGGTCCCCCTACGTCAGCATAGTTGCTCCCCAAACCCGGAATCACCCGGGGGCGATGTTGGAGCAACGAAATGCCACGCTA